>NZ_BLWI01000034.1 GCF_013282155.1 Sulfitobacter sp. HGT1 | reverse complement strand
AAAAAGGATAAAAAGAGAGTCAAGAGAGAAAAAGAAACTCGACCTCATTATGCGTTAAATATTTTTTTTTAGTAATAAGCCGACCACCACGATCTAGACACATTACCTACACGACGCTCTTCCGATCTTACCGAACTTATCCTTAGCAGCTTGAACAGCTTACTGTTCGTTAGCTTGTAGGACAGTCTCTTTACTGCGACTATCTAGTTCCCCAAGTAACTCCTGAAGTAACTCGTCATTATTGAACTGGGCTTGTGGCGCAGATTGTGTAGGCGTTGTCTCAGGTTCATGGGCTGGAGCTTGCTTAGCTTGAAGCAGTTCCTCTAACTTATCCAGTTTGTCTAACTTAGACATTGAACCGCGGAAGTCTTGAAGTTCTTTTTCTAACTGAGCGATATGAGCGTCCGCTGAACTAATCTTCTTAGAAGCTGATTCTGCGTCGTACTCACGGTCTCCTACTTTGAACAATGCACTCTGGGCGGAAGCTTGTTCAGTTTGACTTTGTTCAGACTTGGTCTCGTCTTCAAACATCGTCACTCCTTAATTGATTAATTATATTACGATAAGCAGTTCGCTTACCTCTTGATAAAGCAGTATGATACTTAGATTGGAAAAGAGATATGAATGTAGAAGACTCAACTTCTAGTACTTCTTTCTCAACTTCCTGTTCTAAGTATTTAATGAGTTCTTTAGTAAGTTCGTTATGATGATAATCATTAAGACGAGAGACTAACTTATCTTTCTCTTCTTTGTTTTCTTTATGATTAAAGAGTCTAGTAACGAACTTAGGAATCTTGTATTTCATGGAGATCTCTTAAAGCTTTAAGAAGTCTTCTAGAAGTAAAGTAAGTCTAATACGAATTACGCTTTAACTTTCTAACAGAGTTCTTGGTAATATTAATATAGTAAGGGGGCACTTACTTTGCAAGAATTAATTTAAAATAAATTAAAATAAGTCTGTATCCCTTATTCCATAAGGAGTTCCTGCATACTAGGTTGAGATAAATTACTAGTTAATTGCTGTTCAGCGATAGCTTGCTGCTGTTGCATATCAGCTTGTTCATCTATCTGTGCGAACTTCTCAATAGCCTTGAACTCAGTCAGTCCACCTAACGACTCAACAGCTTGTGCTAAGTTATACGTATTCAGGTGAGCACCTATCAGTTGACCTAGGTTAGAGTTAGCTAGCGTATTAATCATATTCAATTGCTTTGAGATCGGAAGAGTGTCGTTGCGGGAAAGAGTGTAGATCT
>NZ_BLWI01000033.1 GCF_013282155.1 Sulfitobacter sp. HGT1 | reverse complement strand
AGCGCTATTACGATATAGTAATATGAGTAAAGAAAGTAAGACGTACTTAGCTACTACTGACAGAACGGATAAGCTTACTAACGTAAGCATCGTAATGAACAGCTTCTTACTTCTGCTTAGACTTAAGAACTTTGATATCATCTGTATTCTCCTTAGTCTTACTGACTGTATCAGACAGCTTACCAGATAACCAACGTGTACTGAACGTTAGTACGACCGTACTTACCACTGATACAGTAGCTACTGGTGACATACAGAACAAGTACCAGATTACATCAAGCACTGCTGCTATAGGTACTAAGTACAGTAAGTACTTAGCATCCCCTACCTCAGTCTTAGTTGATAGACTCTCGACCTTACTAAGCTTCTCTTCTGCTTCCTCTTTAGTCTCGAACTTAGTCCAGTAATTAGTATAACAGTCTTCCCAGTTGTGTCTTATACGCTCAAGGCTATCACAGAACTCTACTCCCTTGTCTCCTACCTTGACAACGAACATGGTTCCGTACGGCTGCACTGTGTACCTTTTACCCCCCTTGCTGTACCATTCAGAGCTTGTACTAGTAATCCGTAGAGCATTAAGCATGCTGCTAAGAGTCCAGAAACCTTCCCACTTACTGGCATTAAGGCTGAACCTAACGAACGTTAGTACTGCACACGCTGCTAATACTAGAGCTACTGCTACTAGTAGTACAATTAAAACGCCTTGTGTTAACATCATTGTTTATCCCCTTTATCTTTAGAATCATTAGACGTACGTCTCTCGTACTCTCTTTCATAATCTTGTACCCAACCACCTGAACCTACCGATACGATAAGTAAAGCTAGTAAGAGTACTACCACCACTAGGGTTAGGTAGACTACTAACGTTTGCATACTTCACCCCAGCTGTCACCTGATATAACCTCCCCGATGAAGTCGAACTCGTCTGGACGGAACGAGGCAAGTGCATTGCCTAGGCAAGCATTTAAACGAGCCTTGTACGTACTGTGCCACCCCGCCTAGTTCCCTGTTAACCTCAACAGGATACCAAGCACTCTCCGTGAACGTACGTTGTTTGATGCGGTACTGCATGTACTCAAAGAAGTTGGGGTGTGGGCAGTTCACCCATACACCAGAGCCTGAAGAGAACGCTTCAACCTCTGCACCATTAGCCCATGCTATGATTACATCATAATGTTTACGCTTATTGTTAGGCATTGTAAGCCCCTCTTAGATACCACCCTGTAGGGTAGCTTATAAATTAATAGAAGTCCTGCGAGAGAGCCTTACAGGACGTTATACTAGCTATTAAGTAAGCCAGCTAGGATTAGAAGTAACAGCACGAACGCTACTATGATAGTACCGAACGCTATTATCATCTCAGGTATAGTTAATTCTTCTAGGTCGTCTTCTCTGCTAAGCATAC
>NZ_BLWI01000032.1 GCF_013282155.1 Sulfitobacter sp. HGT1 | reverse complement strand
CGTTCAGGGTGGTCAAGCTTAATAACTTCGTTAGTCCATGTACCTGTAGGTTTATGTTTCATTGAACCGTCACGGTCTTTCACGTAGTTCAGATGTTCAGGCCAGAGAAGCCTATGACTGTCTGAACGAAGTATATCCACCACAACGTTAAGCTGTTCTTGTCCTAGACCGGGGTTAGCAGATACGTACAGGAACGTCCACCAAGGAGCTACTGTTAACTTCCATGCAGCGTACACTGCTAGGCAGTGAGACTTCTGATGGTCACGAGGGATTAAGGCTAACTGGTAGTCAGACTCCCCGTGTTGGAAGTAATGAAATAACTCTTTGTGTACGTCTCCGTAGTAACGGTCAGGGAACATTACACAGGCGAATGTATAAAGGTCTTCTTCACAGACCTCTCGTAGTTCCTGTAGTTCCATTAATCCTCCTAGTCGTCAGCTCTGCGTCTATCAAGTCTTTCACAAAGCTTCTCGATAGCAGCAGTCTGTCGGTCTATACTGTCCTTAAGAGGGGACGTATGAAGAAGTATCATCTGCACAGTCTCCGTCTTGTCGTAGTAACCCTTGTCCAGAGTCTGAGCAGTAACGCTAGCCTTGGACTCCACCTTGTTTATACGAGTAAGTAACATACGCCATACCACCCCGATAAGTCCACCAATGACAGCAAGACCTGCTGCCGCTGGTTTCCATAACAAGGCGATACCTATCTCACCTGATGACATATTAATTCCTCGCACGGCTTATGCTCTGAACAATACTATCGATAGCTGAAGTATCCTTCTTCACAGGTTTCTCTTCCTTAACTTTCTTAGTAGGCGTACCGAACAGAAGCTTCTGAGCGTTAACGTTACCACCATGAGCAGCCTCCATCAGCTGCCTCTTAGCAAGGGACTCATCACGTAGACGCATGTCCTCCCTCCACTGTTCAAGCCCCTCGAAGCTGTACTCAGGTACTCCCTCCATGAACCATGACAGGGAGCAGAGTTTACGCCAATGCTTCATTGAACCTACTAGCTTGATAGCAGCATCGTACTCATCGACCGAGTGCATGTATACTAAGTAAGCTGATATACGTTGTGTACCTTTGTACTCCACATCCTGATTCTTTAATGTGTAAGTAGCTGTCTCTTTGTGAGGAGAAGGGAACTCGTAGAACAACGCTTGGGTCGCGTCAAGGCCCTTTCCGACCTTGAGAGTAACCCTTTGCTGCTTGCAGTCCCACTCCTCGTAGTTAATGTGTTGCATTATACCTCCGGTACGTTACTAATTCTATACCAAGAACTGAAAGAAGAAGCTGCGTTAGAGGTAGTAGCTCTCCACAAGTTGCCATTTAACTGCTGAACTTCTAAGTAACCGTAGGTGCCAGAGAGTACTAATCGAACAACCCCAAACCCTGCGGCTACCTCAGGCCAGTTTATATCCGTGAGGTCCCCTCCAAATGGAGATAAGTTAGCCCTGTAGTAAACACAGTTAGCTATTGAACCGTTACCTGCTGGGTTAAAAAGGGTATAATCTTGT
>NZ_BLWI01000031.1 GCF_013282155.1 Sulfitobacter sp. HGT1 | reverse complement strand
TTCTACAGTCCAGTACGTAAGGAGGTTTCTAATGAAGTCGTACGACGTACAATTCTGTCCCGTTCTATTAGCCCAAGAGAGTATACGTCCCTCGGGTTGGTTACAGGCTCGGTGTAGTACTGATCTAACACGGCCTGTTCCGTGGTCGTGGTCGAGAACCGCTTGGTCAGGACGTATAACGTTACCGCAAAGAGGGCAGATATTGTTCTGCTTACTAAGTCATGCTTTACGGTAGTCAGGGACTTCTTTATGCTTACGCCTCTGGGAGATTCTCTGTTCATGATTCATACTTACCTGTCTCTAAGTTAAGCTTCTTACGTACATCAGTGAAGTACTGACAATAATTAATAGGCTTCTGGTGTACACTCCATCGTTTGATGAAAGCCATAGCATCACGTCTACGTTGGAAGAATACAGCATACGAAGAAGTGATCCCTCCTGCGTTGTAAGACTTATCACCTACACACCAACCCTTCCCCTCAGCTACATCAGGGACGTTTTCTGCGAGCCATTCTAGAACCTCTGGCTTTAATTCTCGGATGGTTCGGTTGCCAACCCTTTGCCTGTAGTCCTCTATCTCTTCAGGAGGCTTTTCACGGCCATGCTCTTTCCAAACCGCCTTCATACTTTCTACCCATTCATTGGCATAAGTCTCATGATGGTACTTACTTTCTACGGTTAGGTTTTCCCAGTCTTCTTTATAACCTTCACGGTAACTATAGAGACTTACAATGATTTGACAATCAAAGGGCTTACTGTCCCAGTGAGCGCTGTGACACCAACAGTGGTTTCTAAGGTAATCCATTAAACTCTCTCCTCAAGTTTATTCACACGATACCTCGTAGATTGTATTATCCATTGCTTCCCTAATCATATCAATCATAGCATCAGCGGCTGCTCTTGACGGTGCATCCTTAGCGTTAGCTCTCTGCTTAATCCAGTATTCGTATCTAGTCTGTAACTTAGTTAACTGCATACCGGGGTTGATGTCAGGGTTATGTAAGCACATAATTTCATCGTCTTCTTCATCCCACTTATCTTGTAAGCTCATACTGCCTCCAGTTGTTCT
>NZ_BLWI01000030.1 GCF_013282155.1 Sulfitobacter sp. HGT1 | reverse complement strand
GTAGGGTCAAGCTGCGTTAGCCGCTGCATCATGACTGACTTCTCGTGGTTACTAAGAGCTAACTCTTCTGAGACAATAAGAGGTTTAGTCTCACCATCGAACTCAGCTGTCTGGTCAGGTAATTCGTACGTCATTCGTACCTTAACCTTGTTAGGTTTCTTCTCACCTTTCCATTCACCACCTTCCTGTAAGCCTAGACCGATTACCTGTATAACTACAGCACGGTGTGTGTCAGCCTCAGGGATAGGTGAGATTTTACCAGATGATTTAGGTGCGTTATTAATATTTAAAGCCATGTATTTAATTCCTTAGTGGGTTGCGTACCAGTTCATGCCTATCTCTGACTCACCTGCTTGAGGTACTGCCAGCTTAAGATAGTTACTTGATACTTCAATTGATTTCTCAGCGAGAGTAGCGAACGTCTCGGCTAAGTCTTCTCTTACGATTACTTGTTGTTCATCATGCACTACAGCTGCTACCCAGTAATGCACACCACGTTTCCAACCTTTCTCCTTGAGTTTCCTTTCAAGGAATACTAAAGCGTACTGCATCATGATAGCTTCATCGGACTGTAGTCCGTACACTAGCACAGTATGCTCTGAGTTAATAGTAACAGGTCGTCCGTCAAGACCTTTGATTGTACCACCGTACAGCTCAGGTTTACCCCAAGGACCTGTACGTACCTTAGCTGTGCTCCTCCATTCTTTAGTCATCTGTTCAATAAGCTCAGCCTGTGCAGGGGCTACCTCAGCTAACGCCTCTCGTACCTCAGCACCAACAGCTTGAGCCTGTTTAGCAGGAGCAAGTACCATGTCACCTAACTTCTTGTCAGATGCACCGAACTTACAGCCTAGACCTATCGCCTTACCAGATGAACGTAGGATATCAGCTACACCTAGAGGACGTAGTCTCTCGTTAATCGCTACTGTGTTCAAGGTATGCATGTCAGTACCCTTGGTCTTATCCCCTTCGAGTAACATCCTAGTTAACTCAGGGTTGTTAGCACGGGCTGCTAGCATTCTATCCTGACAGGAGCTAGCATCAGTACCTACTATCCTGTACCCATCAGGTGCCTTGAATATCTTACGGCACTGCTTACCATCGAAGCTGTCACCCCCCGGTATATTAACTATAACGGAGTGCTTAAGCCTACCAGTAGCAGCTATCCCTGTAATGACCTGACCTACTGTACCATCAGGACGGACTCTCTTAAGTATACCCTGTATCAAGGACAGTCTGTGTCTTACCTGAATGAACTTAGCAAGTAACCTACCTACCTTACCATCAACCCCTATGAAAGGGTCTGACTGGCTTAGCTTAGGAGACGTTGGAATAAG
>NZ_BLWI01000029.1 GCF_013282155.1 Sulfitobacter sp. HGT1 | reverse complement strand
TGAACTTGGACTGTTAGGTAAGCTGAGCAAGCAGTAACAACTCATGTACCGGCACCTCTTGCGGTGGCATGCAGGGAATCAACACCTGGAAGTGCCTCAACAGTGATGAGGCCCTCTGGATCAAGGGCTGAACCCTCTGGAGTATAAGTACCAACTGTAATGAAGTCAGAACCTGCTGCACCATCAGTACCTGCGAAGGGTGTTAGGACAACTAGTTCAGTACTTCGTAAATAGGAACCTGAGGGGATAGTATGAATCATTTCATTCACACCCGCTGTAGGTAAAGCGTTCCAGTCGAAGATATATTCAACCTGAACCTCGTCACCTACTCGTGATACAGTACGACCGAACTTGCCTTCTGTACCTTCTGGGCCGAACTTAGTGATTCGACCGTTAATGTTTTCGATATTTAAGTCAGACATCTTATTCCTTACTTATCTGTTAGTACAACGGCTAGTGTTTCAGGACGCTGTAAAGCGAAGCCCCAACGAGATAAAGCCCAGTGCTCGTCACGTTGTAAGTCGTCGTTACGCTTGTTACCTGCTGTAGGTGACTTACGTACAACACCCATGAAAGGTTTACCTTCATCGTCGCCTACGTACAGTGCCATGTTAGCAACACCGTTAGCACCAGTTGACTTACCATCAATAGTCTCTGCGCCTACGCGAGGTAGTGTAGTACTAATCATGATATCGAAGCCGTAGATGTTACGGTAGAACTGCATACCAGTACGGTCAGCGAAGCCTGTCTCGATAAGACCTTCGAAGCGAGGGTTATCAGAGGTAACTACTTGTGCTAAGCCGTTAAGCTCGAACTCTACTGTAGGGTCAACGATTAAGATACGACCGTTAGCAGGGATGTTAGCTTCGTCGAATGATAACTTAAGTTGACGGATGTCATCCAGAGTAATCTTACGAGCGCCGTTTGTACCACCTGATGCTACGAAGCGGTGAGGCTGTGCATTAATTAGGTTAAGGTCGCCAGCTGTTTGTTGTGACTGAGTAGCCATAACGTCTGAAACCATCTTAGTCATGAACGCTTGAGTACTCTTACGTAGTCGTGAACTAACTAAACCCGGTATCTTAGAAGCGCCGTCTTCACGTAGCTTATCTGTGATGTACCAAGCATCTTGGTCGTAGTCACTGATACGTAATTCAATACGTGATGTATCAATAGCAGAGAAGTCTAACGGAGAGTTCTCAGCGTATGGTGATAATGTGATGTCACCGATTTGGTCAATGTTCAATACTTCGCCTTCAGGAAATTCTGAAGTACGGTCGTTAAAGAACATGCTTGCATCCATCAGCTGTTGAGGGAACGACTCAATAAGAGACGTGCTGTACAACTGTTGGATTACCA
>NZ_BLWI01000028.1 GCF_013282155.1 Sulfitobacter sp. HGT1 | reverse complement strand
TATGGTATCAGGGACGTGCGTCCGCTCTTCTGATGCATGGGACTTAGCTGAGGCTAAGGTAGAGTGGGGGCTTGACTGGCCTTGGCCTACGATGACAGAGAAGACACGAGGACGACGACGAGGTGAGGTGTATTACTTCGGCTGAGGGGTGAAGATGGGTAAGAGTGTAGTAGTTGACCAGATGGCTGCGTTCTTTGCAGCTACTCAGGATACACCTGTTATGCTAGTCAAGCCCGAAGAGTCAGTACCTAATACCCTTAAGCGTCTAGCGGGTAAGGCTGCACGTAAGGTGCTATGGGACCCTAAGGTTCCTTATGAGAAAGAGGACTTCGATAAAGGTAAAGCTATCATAGGCAGTAACGCTATTGTCTTTGACTCCTATCAGGAGATACGATGGGCTGACGTTAAGAAAGAGATACGTACTAACGTAGAGGTATGCGGTGTAAAGGATGTGTTCCTTGACCCACTGACCTGTTTCACAGTAGGTATGCCTATGTCAGTAGCTAACGAAGAGCTTATCAGTATAGCCTCAGAGATAGCTACGATGGCTAAGGAGCTGGACTTCACAGCTTACTTGTTCTGTCACCTTAATGCCCCTCAGTCAGGGCTACCTCATGAACGTGGGGGTGCAGTACAGAGTCAGCAGTTCAGTGGCTCACGAGCTATGATGCGTCAAAGGCGCATGTAAAACCAATCTAATTCAGGGAAACCCTATCAGAAATGAGGGCAATCCTGAGCGAAGCCTTAACAGGAACGTGCAGAGACTATCGAAAGCAGAAGGTTAACACCTGAGAAGTGAGTAGAGTAGGGACGACAGGAGTTATCCCGAAACGGTTGGGCTACGAGAGTAGCGTGATATAGTCCGATACTTGTAGTAATACAAGACGTAAGGATACTAACATATTGTTTTGCCATCAGATGTGGGGACTAGAGGGGAACAAAGACCCTGACTTACCTGATGAACTACGTAACTGCCGTGACTTAGTACTACTAGAAGACCGTAACTTCGGGGAGTCAGGTCGTATTAAGATGCAGTATCACTCAACTACAGGTTGCCTTGAAGAGATGCAGCCTAACTTTGGAGAGCACGAATGACAGCAGTACCCGAGAGTAAGTTCCCTACCGTAATAACACCTGAGGTATTCAGCTCCTTGTACGAGACACTGGAGAAGGATGTCCTATGGTTCTGTGGTAACAAGGGTATACCTGCTGATGATAGACCCGATGTCTTTCATGACTGCATGGAGAAAGTATGGGCAGACCGTGAGATGTTCACCCGTATGGGTAACGGTCGTTCTCCTGCTACCTTTATGTACCTTAAGTTACGTACAGCAGTAATGGAATACTTTAACTACATCAACACAGGCTCTAAGTCAGGTAAGTTACAAGTAAAGAAGAAGATTAATACGTACCTTAACTCTTACGAAGAGATGTTCTTAGGTTATACTGACTCAGACCAAGACACTAGCAGCTCGCTTAGCCTACAGTACGAGCAGCTTGAGCCTCTGAACGTAGGTTACGCTGAGGTCTTTAAGATACTTGATAAGATGCCTGACCTACTACGAGAGTACGTAGTCTGCAAGGCTGAGGTAGATACAGGCAGTACTAACAGCTCACGTAAGGAACTAACAGCTCTTATGCTAGAGCGTGGACTACCAGTACGAATGCGTAACGAAGTATCTAAGTTCCCTACAGTAGATGCTTATGAGTCAAGGCTTCGTACGTTCTTAACATCTAAGG
>NZ_BLWI01000027.1 GCF_013282155.1 Sulfitobacter sp. HGT1 | reverse complement strand
AATAGCAGATAAAGACGTACGTAACGTCTCTAGTTTATCTGAACGTCTAAGAGACTCTAGCTTAAGAGCAGCATCAGCTTTCTCAGCATCAGTCTCGAAGAGTTCATCAATTATCTTGTAGCCAGTATCAAGTACTGCTGTCCAAGGGAGTTTCATATTCTTTCCTTATCTCTTCCTTATTCATAGACTGCCATACGGCAGATAAATACATCTAATATAGTAAGAGAAGGTATGTATTGCAAGGCAATACCCTAAAAGAAATAAGAGAGATGAATAATAGTGACAAGAGCGTATGAATAAAGAGTGAGTGCCGAGACTACCGTAGGTAGACGAGTGCTCGAACCTATCGGGTAGGAATCTGGACAGGCGAAGCCGATAGTCTGTTCGAGAGACTTAAGTCAGTCGCTCTAGAGGCTAGGGGTTATAAGACTTGCAGAAATGTTAGAGGTGCTATGCACCCCACCCCGACAAGCAAGTAAAACCCTAGGGTCCCCCTAAGCTCCTAGAGTACCCCCGTCAACCTTCTTAGGTGTTAGCCGTAAGGCTGTCGGGACGTAAGGCCATCGAGGGGGCTTTGTGTCTAGGTATCTTTACCACTAGACGTGGAGGTGGCTAGACGGCTAGATGGCCAGACTTCTAGAGGGTTAGAGGGGTAGAGGGGGAGATGGGTATGTGCCTAGCGGCACGGAAGGATAACCTTCTAAGTATCTAGGCTTATATACGTCTAAGCGTATGGACGTCTATACGTCTTGTAATTACTTGTTGACTGCTTACTGTTAGTATGCTATTCGCGTACATGCGGACTATCTATAGTAAAGTAAGCTATTGCTGGTGTAACTTATTTATTACTTATTTCTCTTTATAAATCATGTACTTATAAATTAATTCGTATTTATTTCATCTTTTTTGCACTTAATACTTGCAACTTAAATAACGTATTGCTATTATTTCTACATCGAAACGGAACAGCGTTTCTTACCTTAAGCTTAACTGGTGACGAAGCTTAGTGTTAGTCCTTCAAGGCATCTAAATAACTTCTAAGAACTTTATCGAATTAGGTTGACAACGTTCTAACGATTATGTATTATGCACTTACTCGCTGAGATAGCGACACGTTTACCTTAAGGGGGCATGGTCTGCCTCTTACAGCTCCCCGCTTGAGCAACTAAAGACTAGGACGGCTAAGTTTCAATACTAGCCTGTCGGGTTCGCTAGATTCCTACGCTATACAACTTGTATATGTTTAGGCAGCCAAGCTCGATAGGTGCAAGTCCCACTAGGTAATACGTTAATGCGTTCTTCCCGTACCTATACACCTCTAATGGTGGCCAGCAGTGGCTTAGCTAACGCTCATAACCTGCAATAAA
>NZ_BLWI01000026.1 GCF_013282155.1 Sulfitobacter sp. HGT1 | reverse complement strand
GTGTGATCTTACGATCTTCATAGAAGGATTCCAGATGTTCTTATCAGCTATCCCTTCAGAGATGTGGGCACTGTTCGGTGCAGGCTATCTAGGATACGCTCACTACAGGACTAACGAGAAAAAGGCATTAAAGTAAATAAGGAACACTATGGCACGTTATACACGTACACCCGTTAGTACCCTACAAGGTATTAATAACGAACTAGCTAAGGTTGAGCTAGCAATGGAAGATACTCTTGACCGCAAGGGTGTTACTCCTAATTACATGGATGCTAATCTTGATATGAACTCAAGACGTATCCTTAATCTCCCAGCCCCTTTAACTGACCAAGAGCCTCTACGTAAAGGGGATATACCTACAGGGTTAAGCGTAAGTTCTCAATACGTGGATGACGCTATTAAAGGGTTAATTGAATTATATTACCTACGATCCTTCTGTTAAATTCGTCTTATCTGTAGAGTCTTATCACGACATAACAAACCTAGGTTTCCAGATAAACGAGCCATCTAGTGACGCGGGTGTTTATGTACAAAGGGTTATGGATGCAGACTTCTACCTTAAGATGGATACTGTACTTCCAGAGGGTAATGTATACTGGGGTACGTCGGTTTACCTGTACGCGAAGCCTGCTAAGATTTTAGGTAAAGGGATGCAGAGAACTACAATCATCCCGTCCTCCTCTCTTTTGTTTGATACCGACAGAATCCCCTCAGGGATAGACTCTCCTGAAGAGTACGAGGTTAACGCTTTAATTATCAGCCTGCGTATAAACGGGGGGTCCGGCAGTACTACCTCCACCCAGAGGGACTTATTAGTAGGGGGCTTCAGTTACGACGCAGAGGGGACGGGTTATGAGCGTTTAGTTCATATTGTTTTTAGTGGAGGGCAGTCTCACTCTGAGTTCAGCAATATATACCACAGGGCGTCAAACTCTGTTTACTACGCTCACTTTTTATCAGACGGGGCTAGCAGACACTTCTACATAACATTTAAGCACTTACGAGGTCAGGATTCTAACCACCAAGTTACAACTAACTGGCAACCAGACTCGGGTTTAGGTACGCAGATGGGGTCAACTTGGAACTTTGAGGATTGCTCTGGCGGTAAATACAGGAAGTCCCCTTACGACCTTAACGGGGTTCTTTACTCTAATGCTCAAAACTCCAGCGCGGATAACGTCTACAAGGGTAGCTATGTTTGGGATATTAAAAACTCAAACGTGACGTTAACAGGTTGTGCGGTAGAAAGCAGGTATGAGTCCAGAGATGATGCTAACACAGGTTCTGGATTAATTAGATGTTATGATTCAGACGTTACTGTTAACGGAGGTAACTACATAGGAGGTGACTCGTCAGGAGACGGGACTGGATCTATATCGGACTACGATGACGGGTCAGGCAATGTTTCTGGTAGCTTAATTATATGTGAAAGCTCAGGAGGCGGTAGTACTCTAAACCTTGTCGGTGCGCAGGTTAACATGAGGTCTGGGTCGCAGCAAGCGGATAGGTTCCCTGTTATGTCTAAGGGGAGTCGATCCGTAGTAAGGTACTCTACAACGTTTAACTTATGGCAAGCGGACGACCTAGTCTGTGAGAGCGGCGGTAAGGGGGTAGTCCTAGACATCGACGGAAACATTACATTAAAAGATGACACTTCTGGAGGATTAATTACTCAAGATATATTAAGCA
>NZ_BLWI01000025.1 GCF_013282155.1 Sulfitobacter sp. HGT1 | reverse complement strand
ATTTACTTGGGGAATGCGGGCATAATCTTGAGCGCGCGAAAACCTTTGCGCAAATTGTGAAAACTTATGGCGCGAATACACCTATTGTTGACGCGCAGGTAACGGCTTGCATCTTTCATTGATTTGAAAAGAAAAAATTCCCGAAAGTAGCGCGAAATATTTCATGGAGTTTGCGCAATAATTTTCGTATTTAGCTACGCATATTTTTGTGAAATCTGTTTCTGATAGCAATGAAACGAACCAACCCCCTTAAATCTGGGAAGTGTATAGAAGTCAAAATTGAAAGGAAAAATTCTGGAAATTTGAGCTTGAAGCGCACCTGGATGTAATCAACTTCCGCTCTCGATTCCCCCAAATGCCAGAATTGACGGCGGAACGTGGCCAGCCAGCCGAACATCATTGTCGATCATGAATAACTGATCAGTTGCTTCAAACATCTCTTGGGCAGCAACACGTAGAACGACTGGCTTGCCATTTCTGCTGCCAGCAACTGAGGCAGTGATCGGATATGAAGACAAGTGCACAGGATTGCGTCTAAGTGGCCTGCGCCCGTCTTTGAACAGAAGACCAAGATTGTCTTGAGCCGTACCGTGGCAAAGCCATGTAGGGGGTTCGAGCGGCTGTAGGCCCAGGTCGGTGTCTATGGAATGGCCCTGCGCAGCTCTAATTTGCAGTGCATCCTTCAGAGATCGTGAAACGACGTTTGTCGTCAGTCTCCACGATGTTCTCCAGTTGTTGCCGCGATATCGTCCGGCCCACGCGTTCGAGCAGGCGTCGCAAGTCCTCGATTAATATCCAGCCGCTTGCGTCGCGCCGATCTTTTCAGGGCCGTGCCCGAAGTACCATGCAAAGGAATTTGCAATCTCGACCCATCGCTAATCCGTTTTTGATAGGCGATATAGATCATGATGGTTTAAGTGATGCTGAAAATAAACGTTTTAGTTTTG
Source organism: Sulfitobacter sp. HGT1 (assembly GCF_013282155.1). Classification (GTDB taxonomy): domain Bacteria; phylum Pseudomonadota; class Alphaproteobacteria; order Rhodobacterales; family Rhodobacteraceae; genus Sulfitobacter. The sequence continues at coordinate 388 of NZ_BLWI01000025.1, read as the reverse complement.
CATACGAAACTGTAGGCCAGTAATGATCGGCTATCTAATTAGCGCATTGAATACTGATACGAATATTCTAAAAAGGGGTCTGAGAATATGGCAAAGAACATTCTGATATTCTCGGACGGAACTGGTCAAGTTGGCGGCCTGCATCCAGATCAACGCTTGTCTAATATCTATAAAATGTATCGGGCAATGCGTCCTGGCCCCTCTTCTCCAATCCGTCCGGAGGAACAGGTCTGCTATTACGATCCAGGCCTTGGTGCAGGAGAAGTGGGTGGGCTGACGCTCAAGCGCATTCGGAACACTCTTTCCGCTGCCGTGGGCGCAGGGATCGATGAGAATGTTATCGACTGCTACGAGAAGATCATTTCATCCGACATTCCCCAAGTTGCCT
>NZ_BLWI01000024.1 GCF_013282155.1 Sulfitobacter sp. HGT1 | reverse complement strand
CCGACATTCCCCAAGTTGCCTGCCCTCTGAGGCGAGGGTCGCCTGATCAGGCCTGCGGATCAAGTATTTTTTGCCTCTGAGGGTATCCGGAGTTGCGGAAACGCCTGAAGGCGGGTGCCTCATGCTTCGAACTGGTGCCTTGCTGGCCCGGAGGTGATGATTTTCAGCGCTTTGGGCACACCTGTCCTGCCGCTTTCGTCCAGTTTGGGGTTGGACCGCTGTCAGGCGCATATCGGAGGCGCTCGCAGTCGGCGGATGGCGGCAAGGATGGTGCGCACCATTGGGCCAGTGACAACCACCTCGGCGAGTTGGAAGGTGATGGCCCGGGCGTGGCGAACAACGCGAGCGCCGATTTTGATCAGCTTCAGCTGGAGGCTGGTCAGTGACCAGTCTGCCATTTCCTCGGGCAACTCGATGCAGCGCAGGAAGGTGGCGAGGTTGTAAGATAGCGCATGAAGTTGCAGCCGCGCCTCGTTGTCACGGAACTTCTTGCACGACAGCCGTGTCCAGCGGAAGGCATACTTGCCCTCTTTGATGTGCTGCTCGCCCGTGCCTCGTCGGTTGTAGTAGCGGGTGACCTCATCGGGCTCCATGGGCAGGTTGGTGACAATGAAGCCCACACGGGGGAACAGCTCGCCCGGATGCCACTCGATCTTGGCGATGACGCGGCGCGCCTTGTCCCAGGACGCAGCCTGATACTGGAAGTCCTCGTGAAAGCGCTTGACCTTGGTCTGTGACGGACGCCCTACGGGCCGCGTCAGCTGATGGGCGATCTGCTCGCGCAGGACGTTATTGGCGCGCAGCCGGATGGCGTAGAAGTAGCCCGTCTCCTCAAGCCGTTCATAGAGTGCCGGGATTGCATAGGCGGCGTCAGCGCGGAAGAAGCGCCCCCCAAGGTTGCGGCCAGCGTAGCGGGCAATCACCGGATCCAGAACCTCCTGCCAGCCATCGGCACTATGGACGTTCCCGTTGCGCAGGGCGCAGCGCTCCAGCATGCCGAACTGGTTGAACAAGAAGTTTGGGTGGTAGCAGGTGCATCCGAAATGCCCATTCCAGGCCGCGCCCTCCTGGTCCCCGTGTGTCGGACTGACCGAGCTGTCCATGTCCAGCACGATGTATTTGAGACCGTTGCGATCATGAAAGCGGTCAATCCACGCGCCGTTCAGATCGGCCAGCGCCGCCCGGTTCTCGGGCAAGGCCAGCGTCTCGGTCTCGAACCGCCCCATCTGCGTTGCTGAGGCCGCTTGCGCATCGACAGCCCGGCCACCTACGACCTGGCGCATGACCGGATCGAGGGCCAGCCGGTCGGCGTCGTTGACATCCTCGTATCCGGCCAGACGACCGAACACCGATTGCCGGAACAGCCCATCGAGTCGGTGGACGGAGTTCTTGCCTGTGCGAGTGTCGCGCAGTGCCGCTGACGCCAGATCCGATAGCCCGAGCGCGTCATCCAACTCGCGCATCACCAAGAGACCGCCGTCGGAACTGAGCTGCGTGCCATTGAACTCTAGCCGCACACGACGGTCGAAATCCACCCGATCTGCCCGCTGCAAGTCCGCACCCTCTGGGTGATCCATGAAATGCTCCCTTCTCAGCCGTCAACGCCATGATTTATATACGAAATACCACGATCAGGATAGCAAAATCAGAGATTTACTTGGGGAATGCGGG
>NZ_BLWI01000023.1 GCF_013282155.1 Sulfitobacter sp. HGT1 | reverse complement strand
GCAACTTGGGGAATGTCGGTTTACGTCAGTCAGAAGCGCTACAACAAAATGGTTTGACAGCTCGCTGGGAGGTACCAACGCAAACGCAGGCAAATCGCGCAGAGAAGATGTTTGGAGATCTCGGAATTGATAATATAACTGTAAGGGTCGTGCCAGAATGACAAGTAGCCTTAACCTCAGTTTGCTTAGCTGTCTTGTAAGTTGCATTTTCATCCTTGAAAATGCCGATGAGAGTCAGATCGACGATGACTTCTCGGTCAAGCTAATGGAGAATTTGAGCTCTGAGCTACAAGCGTTGGAACCAAATGTTGTATCGGAGATAGTGGACTTAATTTCCCAATTAGCAAATGAGGAAAGCGATGCAATCCGAAAAGAGTTCTTAGAAAATTTCGCTGATTTTTTCGGCCTTGAAGCTGGTCCAGAATAGTTGATTAGACATATTTATGGGAATAGTTCAAAATCCCGATCATGGCCGGTTTTCTTAAAACTCAAAGAGCTTGCTCTAATGGCAAGAGGCCGATGCCGTTTCAGAAATGAATGACCAATTCAATGTCTGATCTGTAAAAACTGCGCATTCCGGGAGTATCCCCCTTTACATTGGTAAACGCGGGTTTTTCACGGCTCTGACAATTGGGAAAGAATGGCTATGCCAAAATTTGCGGTTTGATCCTGAAATGGCAATGCTTCTGTCATATTTTCAGAAAGCGGTAAGTCAAAGCCACGTATGGGAAATATCCTTTACAGCGTTAATTTTTCATTCAAACAAAACGGGTGAAGGGCACGCAATTCTCCGACTGGCTGTAGTCGGCCAAATGAACCTTATCGTTGCTGAAAACACGAGTGATGCGGTGAACCCGCAAAAACCAATGCCGCAAAGGTATAGCTCTGCGGCTGAAAAACAGGGCGCGAATGCCCGATTACCGGGGGGGTTATTTGCGGCAGTGGAAACACAAGCTTCCCCACGCATTCCGAAGTTTCAACCATAGGTATTTAAAAATTACCTGTGCCTACTCGAAGGTCGCTTCGGCTTTCATCGCGAGATTGCAATCAGGGTCGCACGCGATTGCTTGGGTTTCGCCATCGCCGCGGTTCAAATAGATGTTGAATTTCCGGTCAACAAACAGCGGGCTAACGGCACGATAGCTGAATGTCTTCAACCGCCCTTTGCTTTCTCTTTCGGCAAATCCGGCCAAAAGGGTCGCGGTCAAGGGGCCGTGAAAAACCAAATCGTGGTACCCTTCGACGTCGCGGCAATATTCCCGATCATAGTGGATGCGGTGGCCGTTGAACGTCAGGGCCGAATATCGAAAAAGCATTAAAATAGACGGATCGACCCCCTCGCGGTTTGTAAATTCCATTTTCGGCTTCACAGGGGCGGGCTTTGGCGCGCCGGGAACCGGGTCTTCGCGGTACACAATATCATGTTCTTCGCGGCAAACAGTTTCCCCTGCCCGCACATAGCTGTGTTCCACAGTGACAAAACACAGCGGTCCGGTTTTCCCTTCCTTGGGCAGGACCTTCAATATTTTGGAATGGCGCGTGATGCGGTCTCCGATAAACAGATCGCCGTCAAATTCAAATCGCCCCCCCGCCCACATGCGTCGCGGCAGATCAACAGGTGGCAAAAACCCGCCCTTTCTGGGGTGACCGTCCCGCCCGATCTCATCAAGCGGCACCGCTTTCAAGAAATAGAGCCAACACCAAAGGGGCGGCAGCCTGTCGCCCACTGAAAGCGGTTCGCCCGTCGGCAGAATGGATTGCATAAGCTGCGCAGGTCGCGCGTCCAAGACATCTTCTACGCTTTCGGTGCGCCCGATCCAGTTCTGCAAATCCAATGCCATTTTACTTTGCTTTCTCGCTGAAGACGGGCTCAAAATGAGTCAGGATAAAATAAGGGATTGGCTTCAAGGACAGTAATAAGAAATTCCAATAGCCGTAATTTGAAAGTCGCACTTTTTGTACAGGGCGCAATGCGCAACACTCATAGTCCGTTCGAATCCTCCTTTTTGGCGCGTTTCGGCGCAAAGATATAAAATTGACCAACCGAACCCTAAAGATACCGGCGTTGCGTCAGTGATGGAGGATATTAACGATGTCAGATCAAACCACCGCCCCCCGCAAAAGCCTGTCGGCAGTGCTGCACGCGAGCCCTGCGGATCGCCCTTTCGCCAAAACGCGCCCGTTGAAACTGGAAACTTTGGTGCTGGACCCTCCGGGCCAAGGTGAGGTTTTGGTAAAAATCGCCGCTGCCAGTCTGTGTCATTCGGACCTGTCAGTCATCAACGGGGATCGCCCGCGCCCGACACCGATGGCACTTGGTCACGAGGCCGCCGGCATCGTTGAGGCATGTGGGCCGGGCGTCACGTCGGTTGCGCCGGGGGATCATGTCATCATGGTTTTCGTTCCGTCCTGCGGGCATTGCGCCCCCTGCGCCGAGGGGCGGGCCGCGCTTTGCCAACCGGGGGCGGCCGCAAATGCCGAAGGTACATTGTTGGGCGGCGGGATGCGGCTGCATCTTGATGGGCAGGACGTCTATCACCACGTCGGCGTTTCGGCATTCAGCGAATACGCCGTCTTGTCAGAGCGATCCCTCGTTAAGATCGACAACGAACTGCCCTTGGAAATTGCCGCGCTATTTGGCTGCGCCGTGCTGACCGGTGTCGGGGCTGTTGTGAATACCGCCGGGGTAAGGGCAGGTGAAACGGTTGCGGTGGTCGGGCTGGGCGGTGTTGGCCTTTCTGCGGTGCTAGGTGCCGCAGCGGCCGGTGCAGCGCGCGTTATCGCGGTTGATATCGACCCCGAGAAACTGGCCTTTGCAAAAGATCTGGGGGCCACGGATGTGTTCAACTCTCGTGATCCGGACGCCATTCAGAATATCCGCGACCTTACCAATGGCGGCGTTCATACCGCCGTCGAAACTGCTGGTGTCGCGCCCGCATTTGAATTTGCCTATGAGGTCACCCGTCGCGGCGGGCAAACGGTTACGGCTAGCCTCGCGAACCCCGCAGTGAAGCTGCAAATTCAACAGGTCCGCATTGTCGGCGAGGAACGCAGCATTCGCGGAAGTTACCTAGGCGGCGGCGTGCCATCGCGCGACATCCCCAGATATATCGAGCTCTACAAGCGCGGAAAGCTGCCAGTAGACCGGCTCAAGACCTCGAGCGGCCCGTTGGAAGACATCAATGCCGCATTTGACCTGCTGGCCGAGGGCAAGACCATCCGCCACGTTATCAATATGATGCCACCAGAAACGCCAGCGGCGAAAGCGGAGTAACCCATGAAAAAGTACCAGCATTTCATCAATGGTGAATTCGTTGACCCGTCGGGCGGCGAATGGATGAATACAGACAACCCCTATACCGGGGAAACCTGGGCGCAGATCCCCCGGGGGAACAAAGCTGACGTCGATCTTGCCGTGACATCCGCCAAGGCCGCGATGACCACCGGACCATTTGCAAAGATGTCGGCGTCGCAACGCGGGAAACTGCTGCGCAAACTGGGGGATCTTCTGGTCGAGCATGGCCCGCGGCTGGCCGAGATTGAAGTGCGCGACAATGGCAAGCTTTTGACCGAAATGGCCGGGCAGCTGAAATATCAGCCGGAGTCGTGGTATTATTATGCTGGCCTGGCGGATAAAATCGAAGGCCGCGTTGTTCCGATCGACAAACCGGACCATTTTGCATTTACCAAACACGAGCCCGTGGGTGTCGTTGCCGCGTTGACCGCTTGGAACTCCCCGCTTTTGTTTGTCGCCTGGAAGGCCGCGCCCGCCCTTGCTGCGGGCTGTTCGATCGTGATCAAACCGTCTGAATTCACGTCTGCATCGACGTTGGAATTTGCCGCGCTCACGGTTGAAGCGGGGTTTCCGCCCGGCGTGTTCAACGTGGTGACGGGCCTTGGGCAGGAAACCGGCGCGGCGCTTGTCGATCACCCTGATGTCGCCAAGATCAGTTTCACAGGCTCCGATACAACCGGTGCCCAGATCTATGCCGCAGCGGCAAAGCAAATGAAGCGGGTCTCGCTTGAGTTGGGCGGCAAGTCTCCCAATATCGTATTTGCAGACGCAAATCTGGATGCGGCCGTATCTGGCGTGGTGTCAGGGATATTTGCGGCGACCGGACAAACCTGCATTGCCGGGTCCCGCTTGCTTGTTGAAAACTCAGTCAAAGACCGATTCATTGAAAAACTACTGAATTTGGCGCGGTCGGCGAAGATCGGCGATCCGATGCAAGCCGATACAAATATCGGACCGGTCACGACGCCCCCACAATACCAGAAGATATTGAACTATATCGAGGTCGCCAAGGCAGACGGCGCGACCCTTATTCATGGCGGCAAGCCCGCGCAGGGCCCCGAAATTAAGGGCCGCCAATTCATTGAACCGACAATATTCGCCGACGTGACCAATGACATGCGCATTGCCCAGGAAGAAGTGTTCGGGCCGGTTCTGTCGATCATCGGATTTGATGACGAAGAAGAAGCGATCCGCATCGGCAACGATGTGATCTACGGTCTTGCCGCAGGTGTCTGGACGCAGAACATTGGCCGTGCAATGCGCATGTCGGATGCGCTCAAGGCTGGAACCGTCTGGGTGAACACCTACCGCGCGATCAGCTATATGATGCCTTTTGGCGGCATGAAAAATTCGGGCATCGGTCGCGAGAACGGAATGGAAGCGATCTATGACTACCTCGAAACCAAATCGGTCTGGATCAACACCTCTGAGGAGTATCCGGCCAATCCGTTTGTGATGCGGTAATTGGAATAGGCGGGAAGGTCATCGCGACCGCCCCGCCTTTTTCCCACCAATTATGGGTCGCGACACTTGCGCCGCTAGACCGTCAAGAGCATCCCCAGATCGCGGGCAGAAAAACCATCCAGTTTATCGTGGCATTCCCAGATTTTCTGCCCCTCTTCCCCCAATGCGGCAACCGCCTTGGCCGTCAGCTTTTGGCGCAAAACGTCTTCGGGCAAGGATGCCGCCAGGTCGTATGAAACCTCGACAGTTTCGCCGGATTTGAGCGTCAGAACACCCACCGCCTGAAGATCGGTTACGTTCGCGTCGCCTTCGACGGTGACGCGATTTGCAAATGACTGAAGGAAAGGATCGGCAACCAGCGCATCGGAATACAAGTTGTCGTCGCCGGTGGCATCCTCACGCAGCGCCATCCCAGCAAGCCAGGCATAGCTGAACTTCACCGCCAGCCCTGATGCCGGCGATTTCTGATTGCACACGTTCAGCCAGCGCGGGCTGGTTCTAAGTGCGAATGCCTCGACTTGATCCACATCGACCTTTGCAGCCAAAAGCGCTTCGATCATTGCATGTGTTCCGTGGCAACATGCGTGCAGTTTGTATTTGTTATCCTCAAACAAGAACCGCCCCTGTTCAGGCGTCTCCCAGCGAGCTTCGGGATCGGTTTCGATACTATGGGTCAGGATGAACCCTTGGGGCCCTGACACGCCATCCTGAACCGAGGTGAACCCCATCGAGGCCAGTTGTGCAACTTCAACACCGTTTGATGCCGCGATACCTGCGTTGTAGGGCTTACCCATCGTGCCGAATTGCGACTTCAATCCAGAGGCGCGCGTCGCGCAAAGCCCCAGTGCATGTGTCATTTCGGTCGCCGACAGGTCATAGAGCCGCCCTGCGGCAACGGTCGCCCCGAATGCGCCAGCTGTCGCGGTCTGATGAAACCCGCGGTTATAGTGATCGCTGCCCAACGCCACGCCCAGTCGGATCGCGGCTTCTGCCCCGACAAGGAAAGCTTCGATAACTTCGGTTGCAGATTTCCCCCGCTCTTCGGCGACCGCCAGTGCCGCAGGGAAAATCCCGACGGACAGATGGCCGATATGCGCGAAATGGGTGTCGTCAAAATCCAGCGCATGGCTTGTCGCGCCATTCACAAGGGCTGCCATCCGGGCAGGTGCACGATCCCCCCCGAAAGTCGATGCCGACGGGGTTCCGCCTTCGCGTTTTGCCAGCTTGCGCAGTTTGCCCGCCAAGGGTTCGTCTATCCCTTTTCGACCGCAAACAACCCAGTCCAGCAATGAAAACCGCGCCAAAGCCGCAGCACGTGGAGGTAAGTCGACACTTGGTGTTTGGCCAAGATCAACCAGCTTATCTGTCAATGACATCTTAAACCTTTCTATGGCCATAAGATTTGGGCAATCCGAGAACCTGTTCGGCTATGTAGCATAGGATCAAATTCGTTGAAATCGGTGCGACTTGATAAAGCCGTGCCTCACGGAATTTACGTTCCACATCATATTCTTCGGCGAACCCGAACCCGCCATGGGTCTGCAAACACGCTTCGGCAGCTTCCCAACTCGCATCAGCGGCCAGCATCTTGGCGGTATTCGCCTCGACACCCGGATTCAAACCGGAATCGTACATCGCCGCAGCCCTGTACACGATCGCTTCGGCGGCCATCAGATGTGCCTGCGCCCTGGCAAGCGGAAATTGCACCCCCTGATTTGCCCCGATCGGCGTGCCAAACACGACCCGTTCACGCGCATAGTCAGACCCTTTGGCAATGAACCATTTGGCATCCCCGATACATTCCGACGCAATCAGAATACGTTCCGAATTCATGCCCGAAAGAATATAGCGAAAGCCTTTGCCCTCTTCCCCGACCAAGCTTGATGCCGGAATACGTGCATTATCAAAAAATATCTCGGTTGTGGCGTGGTTGATCATGGTGCGGATCGGGCGGATTTCCATGCCATTGCCGCGAAGCTCGCGCAGATCAATCAAGAACACCGACAGGCCGTCGGTTTTGGATTTCACCTGATCCCGCGGCGTCGTGCGCGCAAGCAAGACCATCAAATCAGAATGCTCGGCGCGGGAAATCCAGATTTTCTGGCCATTCACCACATAGTCGTCGCCGTCGCGGACGGCCGTTGTCCGCAATGACAGCGTGTCGGTCCCGCTTGTCGGCTCGGTGACACCAAAGGCCTGAAGCCGCAAAGACCCGTCCGCAATCCCCGGCAGGTATTTCGCCTTCTGTTCGGGCGTGCCATGCCGCAGAACGGTTCCCATTGTGTACATCTGCGCATGGCATGCAGCAGCATTGCAGCCGTTGCGGTGGATTTCCTCGAGGATCACCGCAGACGTGGTCAGATCAAGGCCAAGCCCGCCATATTCCTCGGGGATCATCGCACTCAGATAGCCTTCGCGAATGAGCGTATCGACAAATTTCTTGGGATAGGCGCGCTTGGCATCAAGATCCCGCCAGTATTCACCCGGAAATTCGGCGCAGACTTTGGCAACGCCCTGGCGAATGTCTTCGTATTTGGCGGTCGGATTGAAACTGTCCATGGAGCGTCCCTTAAATATATGTTCGCGCCACTATTTCAGAATTCCGAAAGGGGCAGAAATACGTTAAGTATCTTGACGCCATAGGATATTCTTATCCCCCCGCACGGCTTATCACTTGCCCTGCTCTTTTGAGCACCGGCGCATCGACCATGGCACCATCCACTTGAACCGCAGCCGCCCCGCCCGAGGCTGCCTCCAACACACGGTGGGCCCAGTCCAATTCCATTTGGGACGGCGCAAAACCGGTTCTTGACGGCTGCACCTGAGCCGGGTGAATCAACAATTTCCCCCCGAACCCCATCGACACACTGTGCTCACTGTCCGACGTTATCACCTCTGCGTCTTTGATATTTGTCGTCACCCCATCAAGAGGTCCGGTTTGACCGGCCAGGCGCGCCGCCAGTACAAGGGTTGCCCGCGCATGAAGAAGACTGTCCCGCATGTGGGCAATGCCCAGATCCGCCGCATAATCAATTGACCCGAAAGCAAGGCGCCGACATGCCCCTGCGATAGCTTTGGCGTTATCCATGCCCAGCGCAGTTTCTATCAATGCGATCACGGGCTTTCCTGTGCGCTCTGACACATCATGGCAGGCGTCAGCCGTTTCAGCCTTGGGCAGGACAACCGCATCAATGGGCAAATCCGCGCAAGCCAGAATATCCGCTTCATACCACGGCGTGCTTTCGGCATTGATCCGGACCAAAACCGGCAGACGCACCGGCGTCTTGCCAAGGGTTTCCACCAAAAGAGCGCGGGCGGTATCCTTGTCATCTGGGCCAACGGCATCTTCCAGATCGAAAATTATCGCATCCGCACCTGACCCTACCGCCTTGGCCAGCCTGTCCATTCTCACTGCCGGAAGGAATAGCGGCAGGGTGATATTTTCAATATTCAAATCATGTTTCCTTGGCTGGTCAATCGGGCGCAAGACTTTGCGACAATGAAAATTTTGTCCAATTGTTTTTCCATAGCGCCACTATTGCTTCGCGATATCGGTCTGGCAGCGACATCGCATTGTTCGCCCTATAGTCTGATCCAATACCCACTCACGCTTTCCGTTATTTCAGAAACACGTCTGACTTGTGCGAGACATTTACGTACCCAAGACCTAATTATCCGGAGCAAATATGTCAGGTGACCTAAACGGCCTTTTGGTTGTGTCGATCGAGCAGGCCGTTGCCGCACCTTATCTTACCGGCCGTCTGGCCGAAGCCGGGGCGCGCGTCATAAAGATTGAACGCCCAGAAGGTGATTTCGCCCGCGGGTATGACACCCTTGTCCACGGAGAAAGCGCGTATTTTGTCTGGCTGAACCGGGGCAAAGAATCTGTCTGTTTGAATTTGCGGGAAGACGAAGACAAAGCGCTTCTGGAAAACATGATTTCACAAGCAGACGTGTTCGTTCAAAATCTTGCTCCCGGGGCGATTGACCGGCTGGGTTTCTCGCCAGACCGGCTTAGGTCGGTCAACCCAAGGCTCATTACGGTTTCAATATCCGGATACGGGAACGACGGCCCCTACCGCGACCGCAAAGCCTATGATCTGCTGATCCAGGCCGAAAGCGGGCTAAGCGCCATCACCGGCAACGAGGCGGGCCTGACACGGGTTGGCGTTTCGGTCTGTGACATTGCTTGCGGGATGACGGCGCACCAATCGGTTCTTCAGGCATTGATCGGGCGTCACCTCAGCGGAAAGGGCCGCGACATTTCAGTAAGCCTGTTCCACGCGCTGACCGACTGGATGAATGTACCCTATCTTCAATACGCCTATGGCGGCAAATCGCCCGACCTCAGCGGTCTAAGCCACCCGACGATTGCGCCCTACGGGGCCTATGCCGGATCAGACGGAAAAGAAGTGTTGTTTTCCATCCAGAACGAGCGGGAATGGGTGAAATTCTGCGAGACAGTTTTGCAGCGGCCCGAACTTGCGACGGATCCACGGTTTGACAACAATTCCAACAGAACGGCAAACCGGGCTGCTTTGAATGAACAGATCGAAGATGTGTTTGGAAAAATATCCCGCGATGACCTGGCGACGCTGCTGAACGAGAGCGGCATTGCAAACGGCTGCGTCAGCACGATGCAAGACCTCGCCGACCATCCGCAAAATCGCTTTGCCGAGGTCGAGACCCCCTCTGGCACCGTGCGAATGCTTGCCCCCGGTGCCCTGATGGACGGCCAAATTCCGGAATTTGGCCCGGTGCCCGCCTTGGGTGAACACACAGAAAAGGTCAGGGCAGAATTCACAAAGGCGGCGGTCAGACAGGATTGAAACGCAATGCGGTCTTTCGATCAGACGATATCGCCTTCCCAAATGCCACGGCGGACCATCTCTTGGGCGATCTGCAAGGTCAGCGCTTTTACGGTGCGCCCCGCACGGGTCAATACGCGTTCCGGATGGTTCACCAAATGGACAGGGCGCGTCAAGATCGGATCAATAATCGGGGCGCGCACCAATTCCCCCCTACGTTCGAAGTGATGCGTCGCAGCCGGTGCAAAAATCGCATAACCGGACCCTCGCGCGACCAGTTCCATGATCTGGCGCATCGCGTCCATTTCTATGACGACATTCAGAGCGATGCCAATTTGGTCTTCATATTTTTGAATTGTCTTCCTTAGACCGTTCGAAGGCAGGATCATATCAAGCTTGGCAAGGTCCTTGAATTTTACAGGATCGCCGGGCGGCGTATCGAAGGGCCAGGCATCAGGCGCGGAAATGAAATACAGCCGCTCATTAAGCACATGGATCACGTCATATTGCTCTGCGTTTTCCAGATCGTAGATGATGCCTAGATCGACCGTGCCATCCTTCAGCCAGGGCGTGATGTAACCGCTGATGGCCTCAACGACTTTCAAGCGCACCTCGGGAAGCTCCAACCGGACGGTTTCGGCAAGTGCGACCGACATCACCATAGATGCCGACGGCGGCATTCCGAAACTTACGGTGCCACGCACGGTGCCACTTAGGTCTCTCATATCCTGAACACAGCGATCCAAATCCGCGCAGATACGTTTGGCATGTTCGACAAGAACAAAGCCTTCTTCGGTCAACACTGTCCCGCGTGGTGATCTTTCCAAAAGCTTCACCCCGAGCTCCTCCTCCATGCGTTTTACATGCTGCGAAAGAGACGGTTGCGCGACGCCGATATATTGCGATGCGGCTGATAAAGATGGGGAATTTGCGATCGCCAAAAAGTACTTCAGGTGCTTGATGTCCACGGAAATTCTCCTCAAAAAGGGGGATTTCTCTCCCAATCCGTTATGCATAGCAAAATGCTGTCATTATTCACATGCTGAACTCGCTAGGGCGGTATAGGAAATACTTATACCCCTCCCAAGTGAAAGCCTTGGGCAGATGCGGTTCTGAACATTGGCGGGGTGCGTGATCACCCCCTGCCGGTTCTTTTTCCGCCGCCGTGAAAGCGCGGATATCAAGATGGGGAACGCCGCGCTGAACGGCGCTCCCGATGGTAAATAAAATGCGACGGGCTTAAATGGCTACCTTGCGCATCTCGTCGAGATAAATCTCGCGCAGGCGCGGTGCGACGCGCCCCGGCGTGCCATCCCCCAAGGCCACGCCGTCAATCTCGACCACGGGCATCACAAAGGCGCTGGCGGATGTGGTAAACGCCTCATCCGCCTGCTTTGCCTCGTCGATGGTAAAGTTGCGCTCTTCCACTTCCATCTGCGCCTCTTTGGCGAAACGCAGAACGGCCGCGCGTGTGATGCCGTGCAGAATATCGTGGCTCAGCGCGCGGGTGATGATCTTGTTGCCCTTGACGATATAGGCGTTGTTGCTGGTGCCTTCGGTCACGAAACCGTCCTCGACCATCCACGCATCGTCACACCCGGCCTTCTTGGCCATCATCTTGCCCATCGACGGGTACAGCAATTGCACCGTCTTGATGTCGCGACGACCCCAGCGGATGTCTTCGATACTGATGATCTTGGCACCCTTTTTGGCGGCGGGGCTGTCAGCCATGCCGGGCTTGGATTGCGTGAACAGAATGATCGTCGGTTCGGTCGTCTCAGGGTCAGGAAAAGCAAAATCGCGGTCGCCGTCAGACCCGCGCGTGACCTGCAAATAGATCAACCCCTCGTCGATCTCGTTCAGGCGTACCAGTTCGCGATGCACCTCAAGCAGGTCGTCTTTCGAGATCGGGTTGCGCATCTCCAACTCGTTCAGCGAACGGCTCAGACGGATGGCATGGCCCTCGAAATCAATCAACTTGCCCCCCAGAACCGAGGTTACCTCGTACACCCCGTCTGCCATCAGAAACCCGCGATCAAAGATCGAAATCTTGGCTTCGTTCTCGGGCAGGTATTCGCCGTTCACATAAACAGTCCGCATGTCTTATCCCCAAAGTCTGGCCGTAGGCGGATGCACCCCGGCTGCGTCAAATATCAAAGCGTCCTCGCGGTCTTCGGCCAGAAGCAACGGCCCGTCAAGATCAACCACGCGCGCGCCTTGCGCAACCAGAGTGGCCGGAGCCATCGCCAGAGACGACCCCACCATGCAGCCGACCATCACATCATAGCCCTCGGCCAGCGCTGCATCGCGCAAGGCCAGTGCTTCGGTCAACCCGCCGGTTTTGTCCAACTTGATGTTCACCACGTCATATTTGCCCTTCAACTTAGGCAAGCTGCTGCGGTCATGGCAGCTTTCATCCGCACAAACCGGCACAGGGCGGTCCATTCCGATCAGCGCGTCATCCTCGCCGGCAGGCAATGGCTGCTCGACCAGCGACACACCCAGCCGCACCAGATGCGGGGCCAGATCGGCGTAAACCTGCGCCGACCAACCTTCGTTGGCGTCAATGATGATCTGCGCATCAGGGGCCCCTGCACGCACAGCTTCAAGCCGCGGCATGTCATCGGGCGTGCCCAACTTGATCTTGAGCAGGGGCCGATACGCGTGCAAAGCCGCCTGCGCCTGCATCTTTTCCGGCGTGTCCAGCGACAGCGTATAGGCGGTAATCTCGGGCCCCGGCGCGGCCAAACCCGCCAATTCCCAAACCCGCTTGCCTGCCTGCTTGGCCTCAAGATCCCACAGCGCGCAATCAACTGCGTTGCGCGCAGCACCTGCTGGCAACAAATCATAAAGCGATGCGCGGGTGAAAACCTCCGGCAACGCCTCGATCTCGGCTGTCACACTCTCAAGCGTCTCGTCATAGCGGGCATAGGGCACACATTCGCCCCACCCCATCACACCACCGTCGGAAATCCGCACCGTCAGCACCTTCGCCTCGGTCCGCGACCCGCGCGAAATGGTAAACACCTGCGCCAGCCGAAACACATCGCGGCTTACTTCAATACGCATACCCGCTCCTTCATTTTGCCAAATAAACTCTCCCCGAAGGGCCGGTCAGAGAGCTGCCAAAGCGTCTGCCAGTTTTGCAGCCCCAGTGCGGAACGGATCAACAGCGGGCAGACCCATACGGGCCTCGACCTCGGCCAGATAGGCGTCTGCCTCGGCCTCGGACATGTGCTGCGTGTTGATCGAAACACCAACGACCTTGCACGCGGGGTTCGCGAACTTCGCCAATGTCAGCGCCGTATCGCGGACGTCTTCCAGGCTGGGCAACGCATAATCCGGCAAGCCGCGCATGGTTTTGCGCGTTGGCTCGTGACACAGAATCAACGCATCAGGCTGGCCGCCATGGATCAAGGCAAGGGTCACGCCGGAATAGGATACGTGGAACAGGCTGCCCTGCCCTTCGATGACGTCCCAGTGATCCTCGTCGTTGTCAGGCGTCAGATATTCAATCGACCCCGCCATAAAATCCGCCACGACAGCATCCAAAGGCACACCTTCACCCGTGATCAGAATGCCGGTCTGGCCCGTCGCGCGAAAGCTGCTTTTCATGCCTTTTTCCTGCATCGCTGCATCCAGTGCCAATGCAGTGTACATTTTACCCACGGAACAATCCGTCCCCACGGCCAGCACCCGCTTGCCACTGCGCTTAACACCGCTCGCAATCGGGTATTTTACCGACGGGATACGCACATCATGCAGGCTGCGCCCGTGCTTGACGGCCGCACTGACCAGATCGGCTTCGTCCCGCAACAGGTTGTGCAAACCCGACGCCAGATCATACCCCATTTCGAGCGCGTCTAGCAAAACCGATTTCCATGCTTCACTGATGATCCCGCCGCGGTTGGCCACGCCGATCACAAGTGTTTTTGCACCCGCTTCTTTTGCCTGCGCCAAGGTCATGTCAGCCAGCCCCAGATCGGCTTTGCATCCCTCCATACGGAACTGGGCCACGGCATTATCCGGACGCCAGTCCTTGATGCCTTGGGCGACTTTCACGGCAAGCTGGTCGGGCGCATCGCCCAGAAAAAGAAGATAAGGTGTTTCAATCATTACTGCATGCTCCGGCAAATTGGATTTGCGTCATTTTCGCTGTTTATAAGCACAAGAGGCTTGCAAGTCTGGTTCAATCACTAGCAATTGCGAAAGATTAATGTGCATATTCATATATTATTCGAATATTATCGCGTGCGCCACAAGGTCAAATGCTGCACCTGCGAAATCACACTTGCGACACGCCGTGTAATTTAATACCAACTCAGGCAACCCACTTGTAACATTATTACCCGAGGAACCCTGCCATGAGCTTTCGCATTCAGCCAACGCCCCCTGCACGCCCCAACCGCTGCCAGTTGTTTGGCCCCGGCTCCCGCCCGGCCCTGTTCGAGAAGATGGCCGCCTCGGCTGCGGATGTGATCAACCTTGATCTGGAAGACAGCGTCGCGCCGTCGGACAAAGACACTGCCCGTGCCAATATCATCAACGCAATCAACGATGTGGATTGGGGCGACAAGACATTATCCGTGCGGATTAACGGCCTTGATACGCCTTACTGGTATCGCGATGTGGTTGATTTGCTGGAGCAGGCAAGCGAACGGCTTGACCAGATCATGATCCCGAAAGTCGGGTGCGCTGCGGATGTTTACGCCGTCGATGCGCTGGTCACAGCGATCGAGGCTGCCAAGGGCCGGTCCAAGCGGATTGCCTTTGAGGTTATCATCGAATCGGCCGCAGGCATCGCCCATGTGGAAGAGATCGCAGCGTCGAGCCCGCGCCTTGAAGCGATGAGCCTTGGAGCCGCGGATTTCGCCGCATCAATGGGGATGCAAACCACCGGCATCGGCGGGACGCAGGAAAATTATTACATGCTTCATGACGGGGTAAAGCACTGGTCCGATCCATGGCACTGGGCGCAAGCAGCAATTGTCGCGGCCTGCCGTACCCATGGTATCTTGCCTGTCGATGGACCGTTCGGTGACTTTTCCGACGACGAAGGATGCCGCGCACAGGCGCGCCGGTCAGCCACCCTTGGCATGGTCGGAAAATGGGCGATCCACCCGAAGCAGATTGCCATCTCGAACGAGGTTTTCACGCCCTCCGAGGAAGCCGTTACCGAAGCGCGCGAGATTTTGGCCGCAATGGAAACAGCGAAGGCCAATGGCGAGGGTGCGACCGTGTACAAGGGTCGTCTTGTCGATATCGCCAGCATCAAGCAGGCCGAAGTTATCGTGCGCCAGTCTGAAATGATTTCGGCGCGCTAAACGCACCGACCGGACGTGGGGGGCCAGCCCCCCACACCCCCCGGGATATTTACGAGCCAGAGAACGGGGGCTTGGCGCGGGTCAAGAGTTGGGGCATGAGGGCCGCATGACTTTTGATGCACTCTCGGCGCTTGCGCTATTCACCCTCATCACATCGATTACGCCAGGGCCAAATAACCTGATGCTGATGGCGTCGGGGGCCAATTTTGGGTTTGCACGCACTGTCCCGCATATGATGGGGATCACCTTTGGTTTCATGGCCATGCTGCTTTTGGTCGGGCTTGGGTTGATCCGCGTATTTGATGCCTTTCCGGTCATCTATACGATCCTCAAGGTATTGAGCGTCATTTACCTTTTATTTCTGGCGTTCAAGATTGCATCGGCCGGGCCTGCACAGCCAGCTGATGCCGGCGGCCGACCGATGAGCTTTCTTCAAGCGGCCGGCTTTCAGTGGGTCAACCCCAAAGCATGGGCTTTCGGGCTGAGTATCATCACGATTTACGTTCCGTTGGCAGGATTCGGACCGCTGTTGGTTGCGGCATGTGTTGTGGCTGTCATGGCATTTCCATCGGTGACCATCTGGACTGTCCTTGGCAAGGAAATGGCGCGTTTTTTGACAAACCCCGGAAGGTTGCGGGTGTTCAACTGGTCCATGGCGGGGCTGCTGGTTGCATCATTATTGCCAGTGCTTTGGCCAAGCAGCTGAACAGGCCGCGTTGCAAAGGCCGGAAATCAACGGCATATAACGAATACCCTAGAACGGAGCATGTGATGACACAGTATCTGGATTTTGAAAAACCGCTTGCCGAGATTGAGGGCAAGGCCGAAGAGTTGCGCGCCCTTGCACGGTCATCGGAAGGCATGGATGTCAGTGCAGAAGCGCAAGCGCTGGACAAAAAAGCCCACCAGATGCTGGATGATTTGTATAAATCCCTGACGCCCTGGCGGAAGTGCCAAGTGGCGCGGCATCCGGACCGTCCGCATTGCAAAGACTATATCGAAGCGCTTTTTACCGATTACACGCCCCTTGCCGGCGACCGTAATTTTGCAGATGATCTGGCCGTGATGGGCGGGCTTGCACGGTTCAATGACGTCCCTGTCGTGGTGATCGGCCATGAAAAGGGCAATGATACCAAGTCACGCATCGAACGGAATTTCGGCATGGCGCGCCCCGAAGGATATCGCAAAGCGGTGCGGTTGATGGATCTGGCAGGCAAGTTCGGCTTGCCCGTGATCACGCTGGTCGACACCCCTGGGGCCTATCCCGGCAAAGGTGCCGAGGAACGCGGCCAATCCGAAGCGATTGCACGCGCCACCGAGAAATGCCTGCAGATCGGGGTACCATTGGTATCGGTGATCATTGGCGAAGGCGGATCGGGCGGGGCGGTTGCCTTTGCGACGGCGAACCGTGTCGCGATGTTGGAGCATTCGGTCTATTCCGTAATTTCCCCCGAAGGCTGCGCGTCGATCTTGTGGAAAGATTCAGAAAAGATGCGCGAAGCGGCAGAGGCGTTGCGTTTGACGGCGCAGGACCTCAAGCAGCTGGGCGTCAATGACCGGATTATTCCCGAACCGCGTGGCGGCGCGCATCGCGACCCTGCCAGCGCCATTCAATCGGTCGGCAAAGCGATTGCAGGCATGTTGAAAGATCTGGACGGCAAGGATGGCAAGGCGCTGATCGCGGACCGGCGGTCCAAGTTCATGGATCTGGGCGCAAAAGGCTTGGCCGCCTAACCCGAGGGTTGGACGTTTTCTTGGTACCCCAACGCACCCCAACGGGCCGGATGTTTTGAAAAACTCCGCCCTTAGGTCGCGAGCATGCGCAAGCCTTGTGTCACGTCCGTTCTGACGGCCAGACGCAGACCCGGTTCGTCGCCAGCACGCAAAGCGGCAATGATCAGTCGGTGGAAATGCGGCGGCTCGGTGCGGCGCAGGCGGCCATACAGGGCGCGCATGGTCGGCCCCATTTGCAGCCATACGGTTTCGGCCATTGCCAGCATCGCCGGGGCCTGCGCCCGCAGATACAGCGTGCGGTGAAATTCCAGATTGGTGCGTATATATCCGACGGCATCACGATGGGCGACGGCCTCTGACACAGCATTGTTGATCGTTTGCAGCCGCTCAATCAGGGCGAAATGCGCGCGCGGCAGCGCCCGGCTGGCCAGTTCAACCTCGATCAGGGCGCGCAGCGCGGCGAGCTCTTCGATGCGTTCATTGCTCAATTCCGGTGTCGAAATCCGCCCCGAGGCCGACATTGTCAGCGCCCCTTCGGCAGCCAGACGGCGCACGGCCTCTCTCGCGGGGGTCATGGATACTTCGTACTCCTTGCCGATCCCGCGCAGGGTCAGGGCGTGTCCCGGCGGCAAATCACCGTGCATGATACGGCTGCGCAGCTGTCGGTACACGCGGTCATGGGCAAGCGGGTTTGCATCTAGGGGGCGAGCGTTCAAGTTCATGTTATTATTGTGATCACAAAGCCGCTTCGCGTCAACTGGTCATGCGGGCACGTGCTTGTTTTGCCTGCGTTTTGGCCCCGATCTGGTGGTGCGCCACGGGTTTACGACAGACCTCAAGGGCATCGAATGGCTACGCCGACATTTCCCCAACATGTACCGCATTTAACTAAAACGGTAGCGGTGTAAGTCGCTACCGTTTGTACGCAGCCAGCCGCGCGCGTCTTTGTAGGGGCCATAGATGCGCTCCACCTCTGCCCAGAAGGCAGGCGAATGGTTCATTTGCGCCAGATGGGCGACCTCGTGGGCGGCGACGTAATCCAGCACCTCGGGTGGGGTCAGGATCAGCCGCCATGAAAACATCAGCCCGCCTTCCGACGTGCACGACCCCCACCGCGACCGCGTATCGCGCAAGGTCAGCTTGGTATAGGGCCGCCCCAAGACGGCAGCATAGTCGTCACACGCCCCTGCCAGCCGGTCACGTGCCAGCTCCTTGAGATGTGCTGCCAGCCGTGCAGGGACACGGTCTTCGCGCCCCGGTACGGCGATTGTATCTGCGCCCAGTTGTACGCGCCGCCCCTGCCCTTGCACCACCCGGACCATGCGCCCCCCCAAGGGGAACTCGGCCCCGATGCCAATAGGCACATCCTGGCCACGTGCGTCCAGATGCTGGCGAATCCATTCCTCCTTTTCGCGGGCGAATGCGATCCCTTCGGCCTCTTTCAGGCGTTTGGGCAGGGTCAGCGTCACGCGACCATCCAGCTGCGAGATGCGCAAAGATATGCGTCTTGCCCGCGCGGAACGGCGCAGAACAAGCGGGATTGGTGGGTTGCCGGGCAGGATCGGATCAGGCATTTAGGGCTTTCGGGCGGATACGGGGTGGCGATTGCCTTTGACAGTCCCTATCTCATATGGCACTTGGCCTGAATCATCTATACGCAACAACACTTTCAAAAAGGGGACTTCGATGCCCAATGAAGAATGGGGAACCAAGCGCCTGTGCCCCACAACGGGCAAGCGGTTCTACGACCTGAACAAAACACCGATCATCAGCCCCTATACCGGCGAAGTGGTCGAGGTGGATAACTCCAAATCCCGGATGATCGCCGCCGATGCCGAAGACGCCGTAACAGCAAAAGCCAATAAGGTTGATGTTGAGGACGATGACGTATTGGTAGATGACGACGACGTAGATGTGGATCTCGACGACGATATTCTGGATGACGACGACGACGATGAAGACACAGTTCCGCTTGACGAAATCGCGGATGTTGCAGCCAACGACGACGACTGATTGAAGATAACGAAGGCGGGAATGGATTTTCCTCTTGATCCCGCCTTCGCTTGCGCCTATTCAGCGGCGCAGCAGCCATCCCGGGTTGCGAACACGACCGGATCATTGATCCACAATGGGGCCTTAGCTCAGCTGGGAGAGCGCCTGCATGGCATGCAGGAGGTCAGCGGTTCGATCCCGCTAGGCTCCACCATTTATCCCGCTAACGCTTGGATAAATTTTAAATTTTATAAAATCAGATAGTTGGTTTCTTTGCTGTGGTCACAAATGTGGTATACAGAAAGAATGAAAGACGTGTCCAAGTCACTATATTTAGTAAAGCGCGGGGAAGTCTGGCATTACCATCGCAGGGTGCCTATCCCACTCGTTCATATTATTGGAAAGCAGTTCTTCAAGCGGTCCCTTAGCACAAAGGACTTCAAGGCTGCACAGACTTTAAGAAATGCCTATAACGTCAAGGTAGATGCTGAGTTGTTGGCTGCAAAAAATGCGCTGACTGATGCATCCGTTGACGATAGGCCTAGTGACCCAGCCTCACTAGCAACACTAACAGAATATCTGCGGCAACATATTGCCGGACTCGATAAACGCGAAGCAGAAGCCCAGATTGCAGATCCGCCCGAAGATGAGCATCAACGCAATGAGATAAAAAAAGACATCGAAATAGCCCTCCAAACACTCAGGAGTCGGGACAATCCAAACGGGGCGGCCTGGATTGACAGCACCATTGAAAAGCTCGCAAAGACTCAAGGGGCAAACTTCGAAGGCATGCAGGTTTTCACGGAGTTTGCCGAGGTGATTCGCCGCGGTCTGATGGAACTACAGCATCGCAACCTAGACCGCATAAACGACCGCTATGACCGCTCCTTTCATGATCCGCTATTTAATCCAGACCGGGCACCTGGCGTCACCTTTGACGAGTTGGTCAAAATATTCTGGACCGAGTGCTCTGAGGAGTATCGCCAAAATGATGTGAGTCCGAAACGTGCAGACAAAGTAAGAGCAGAGCTGGCATTCTTACTTGATGCAGTCGGTGCGAAAACACCCCTGACGTCTATCTCTGACGATACTGTTCAAGAAATCAGACTGATCCTGTCGAAGCTCCCGACAAATCGCATAAAACACTATCCAAAACTGGATCTCAAAGGTGCGATCAAGCAGGCTGAAGTTGACGGTATTCGACCTCTGAATCCAGTGACGCAAGCGCAGTATCTACATACGCTCGGGCGAGTACTTGCAGTAGGTGTCCGCAAAGGCCTCATGAGCCATAATCCGGCTGCTGATGTGAAACCAATCAAAAAACCAAAGCTTCTTGCATCTGAGAAGAGGCTACCGTGGACAGACGATCAGATTGTCGGCTTTTTCACCGGAAAGTTTTATCAACAGTGCCGACCGGACGCCACAAATCCTTACAACAAGCCAGACCGTGGGTGGCGTTTCTGGGTTCCACTCATCATGTTGCTGACAGGCGCTCGCCCCAACGAAATATGTCAGCTATTCTCTTCCGACATAAAGCAGACGCCAGCTGGAACTTGGTATCTGGACCTATTAGCAACGGATGAGCAAGAAGGCCAATCCATCAAAACAGTGTCGAGTCGCAGGCGGATCCCCCTACATTCAGAGCTTATTAAAATGGGATTTCTCGCGTTTGTAACCGCTCGCAAGAAAAAGCACGGGATGAAACACGCTCAACTTTTTCCGGAGATTACGCCTGACAAATATGGAAACAAGGCAGCCTATGCTGCCAGACGATTTAGAGATTATTTCATCCCAGCTGAAATTGCGCTTGGTGAACGCCAAACATTTTATAGCCTACGCCACAATGTGAGGGACGCGCTGAGGAAAGCCAAAGCCCCTGCAGACACGTTGCTTGCTATTGCTGGTTGGTCACCATCAGGCAAGGCGACTAGCGATGACTATGGTGATCCGGGGAACCCTGACCTTCACCACGAGTGGGTCGAGAAAATTTCATACCCCGGACTGGATCTAGGATTTCTATATGTCGACACAGAACCGGGTAAGAAACCATGATTTGTGTTGGATGTCACTTAAAA
>NZ_BLWI01000022.1 GCF_013282155.1 Sulfitobacter sp. HGT1 | reverse complement strand
GTCCATTTACATGTTGTGTTGTCATGATACGCCAACCACCGAGATCTACACTCTTCCCCCACACGACGCTCTTACGAGCTCGGCAGAGCGGACTAAGCAGACCCTTGTCTCATTTTATTCAAGTACTGCTTTCGATCCATACCTGCCGTTCAACCAACAACTGCCTGTGACGATCCGGCCTTCAGCAAGCTGTAATTGGCGTAAAGCGCAGAAGTCCTTAAACCGAACAGACGCAAGTCCGACACCGAACTGACCTATGTCAACCCGATGCCCTTCGCCAAATGCTAACTTAGGCTGGCTCCACACCGGAAGGTAAATGGCCAATGTCAAAGCCAACATCATTTGAGCAACACCACATCATTGGGGGTGGCATCGCCGGACTGGCAACTGCGGTCTATTTGATCCGTGACGCCGGGGTCGACGGCAACAACATCCACATCTACGAACAGCTCGGCGTTGCAGGGGGATCGCTGGACGGTTCGGGCGATGCAGAGTCCGGGTATATGATCCGCGGTGGCCGCATGTTCGAGGAACACTTCGCGTGCACGTTCGACCTTCTGGACACGATCCCGTCGGTGAATGATCCAAGCATCAGTGTCACAGAGGATATCATGGCATTCAATCGCATGGTCCCCGGATCGTCCAATTGTCGTCTCGTTCGGAACGGGCTGCCAGCAGAGGACCGCTATGACCTAACGCTCACTGCGCATGACATTGTCGATATTAACCGCCTTATCCTGCAGCCAGAAAGCCGGTTGGCGGGGCAGAGCATCGAGGATTGGTTCAAACCTTCCTTCTTCGAGAGCAATTTCTGGCTGATGTGGTCCACGATGTTCTCATTCCAACCGTGGCATGCGCTGACTGAAATGCGGCGCTACCTCCGGCGTTTCATCCATCTTTTTCCGGGTTTTACACGCATCGCCGGCATCTTGCGCACGCGGTATAATCAATACGATTCCCTGATCGTGCCCATCGTCACATGGCTGCGGCATCGCGGCGTCAGGGTCGCCACCGGCGCGCGGGTCACTGATGTCACAATTGAGGGCGCTCGGCAGGACCGTCGTGTCACGGCGCTCGTTCTCGCCGATGAAAGTCGCGTACAGATCAGCGAAGATGACTGTGTCTACCTCACCTTGGGGTCGATGACGGACGCGACCACCCAAGGGTCGAACGATCGCGCACCGGACCTGCAGGATAACGAAGGCGCTGCCTGGACGCTTTGGCGCAAGCTGGCGGCAAAAAACGAAGGATTCGGTCGCCCCGAGGCGTTCTGCGGCAAGGTGAGCAAGACCGAATGGCATTCGTTTACCGTGACACTGGATGGCCCGGATTTCTTCGAGTTCATGGAAGATTTCACAAACAACAGGACTGGCACCGGAGGACTTGTCACTTTTGCGGGTTCAGGCTGGACGCTGTCGATCGTGCTGTTTCACCAACCGCATTTCCAAGGCCAAAAACACGGCACCTACACCTTCTGGGGCTACGGTTTGCGCAGTGACCGGCCCGGCGATTTTGTCAAGAAACCGATGCGGGAAGCGACCGGCAACGAGATCATCGCAGAGCTTAGCGGGCATCTGAAACTCTCCAAAGCGCAGGCCGCTTGGTTCGATGACGCGCGGGTGCTGCCGTGTCGAATGCCCTACATTACCAGCCAGTTCATGCCCCGTCAGCCCGGCGACCGCCCCGATGTGCGCCCCAGCGGTGCGCGGAATTTTGCAGTGATCGGCCAATTCTGTGAACAGCCCCGCGATTGCGTTTTCACGGTGGAATACTCCGTTCGATCCGCGCGCAGCGCCGTGGCTGGGCTAACGGGCCGCGTCGATCCACCGCCCCCCGTCGCCCCCACCGACCTTGACCCGATGGTTCTGATACGGGCGGCGCGTGTCCTGATGGGGGTGTGACCATAGTATTTGTCCACGAATACATTTTGGGCGCGCATCCGACGATTTCTTCGTTTGGTCCCTTTTTGTCTGGCATGAACGTCCGCATCCCGACCCTAACGGTCATCTTGGCGCAATGCAGCATCGGTCAAGTTGGGCTCATTGCTGCCGCTCGCTGCGCGCTGCGCGATCATCCGCTTTGCGCCGTGAAGGCCAACGCCCACGCTCGGCGCTCACGACATTGCATGAGGCGTTTCCTGCCCGTAGCGATGATTCAGGCAGTCGGCAGGTAAAAGGGTGTTGGGGACGGTCCGCCTTTTGCAGCGAACACTTGGCAAGACCAATTTGCATAACAACCGAGATTGATCCGGAAATCTGGGACGTCTTCACCGACACCGGAGAGTTCGACAGCGCGCTGATCAATCTTGCCCTGAACGCCCGCGATGAAATACCTCGGCTAGCGAGGCCATTGAAATCTGGTTAAGCGCTGTTGCTGCATGGCGGCCGGTGATCCGCTCGAGATCAACCTGCCATACTATCGCCATATATATTTGGGAAAAGGTAGAAGGATAACTTTTTCTTAATGGTCGTGGAGGGTCAGTTGAAAATCCTTGTTGTTGACGATGATCCCAATGTGACCGAATTGCTTCCCGTCATTCTGGCGAATGAAGGTTTTCGGGACGTGCATTGTTTTTTGTCATCGACAGAAGCCTTTGCCGCACTGAAAAGACCGCATTCAACATTTGAATGTCTTATACTTGATATCGACATGCCTGACATGAACGGCATTGAGCTATGCGCGCAGGCCCGGGCCTTGTCCAGCTATCGAAACGTGCCCATCATCATGCTGACCGCACGGCGTGATGAAAAAACGGTCCGCGCCGCCATCAGCGCAGGTGCGAGCGACTACATTACAAAACCATTCGATGTTCTTGAGATCGGCGTGCGTGTTCGCATGTCGGCAAAGCTCGTCCAGGCGCGCCGCGCGCTCGAAGACCGGCTGGAGACGAAAAGCAGCAGTGGTGCCTCTTCAGCAGCGGGCAAACCGAGCGTTACCCGGAATGAGATCATGAATCTATTCGCTGAAGAACTCTACGAGTCGAAACCACCTCGTACCAGCGCCGCCGGAACGAAATAGCCGTACTGGATAACAGAATGTTTCGGCGTCACTGTAACCATTGCGGAGCGTGACATCAGGCAATCAATTTTGACCGAAACCTGAACGCAGTCAGGGCCGTGGGGGCTTTTTTGTACCCCGAGCTTGCTACGTTATTCATCAGAGAGTTAAATGGTGCCCAGGGGCGGAAACGAACCACCGACACGAGGATTTTCAATCGTATTATCAGGCATGATTTCAATGACTTACGCAATTTTGTATAAGTTGGTGTATAAATAATTTTTTTTCATGAAAGCTTTCCCCCGAAATCAGGATGCTGAAAAGGTGAAAGTAACTGCTTCGCTCACCACACTCCCATAAATTTCAAATTGTTTTCAGTGCTTTGAGTGCTTGTCTGCGGCTGTGAACCGACCGCCGTTCAAGCCGGTTTGTGATTTGGGCTAGATCCCCAAACCACTTGGGACAGCTCTCATAACCACTTCCAGCCCTTCGATCGGGTCGGCCTCAGCTGCCCGACAGATGATGTTGAATTCGGGAACGTCGATACGGCGCTGCCCGCTTTCGATCCGAGTTATCAGAGACTGATGGCAATGCAATCGCGTCGATAATTCATCTTACGCGGCCAGACTAATTGCCCCTTCAGAAAGCGCGGCAATATCTTTTGGTTTTGCAAATGGTCGGGCTGTAAGCCCGTAGGCCCGCTCAACTATCTTATGGTCGATCAAAGCTTGAGGTGTATCAAGACCGGGAATGATTTCGAAGAGCTCTGCCCGAACAGCCGGGGCCATCATTTTCAATGCGTTTGGACCTGGATAGAAACTCTCACTTGCTAGTCCTTCAGCAAAAATAATCTGGTGTTGGTCTAAGAGCAGGTGAACATATGTCACCTCGCGTTTGCCGTGCGCAATTCGCACGCCAGGGTTTTCATGGATAAGATGCACGGCCCGCACTAGGTGATCCGCACCTTGCAGAACGCCATGTTGACGCGAGACGAACAAATTTCGCTCGGCACCAAATGCTCCTTCAGGGATCAGAACGGGCCGCAGTTTCTCGTTCTCGGCCAGTTCTTCACTCCCGATGTACCGTTTGCCGATCCAGCGGACAGGCTGAGGACCATTGTCGAGCGTCAAAACAAGGCTGCCCGGTTCCAGCACTTCAATTGGTACTGGTCCGTCAGGAGTAAGAATGCGGGTGCCCGTCGCAAAACAGACAATTCCGGTATTGTCGTAGGAATAGCTTCCTGCCGAAACACCCTGCACCGTCATCGAACTGGTACCAAATTGGGTGTTGTCGGAGTAATCGACGGTATTGCCCTTGTCGTCCAGGATGTTGGACTGGTTCAGAATACCATCGTCGGCTTGGTCCGCCCGCAATTCGCCTAAGGTATCATAGTAGCCGCTCAGGTTCAGGAAATCGTTGTTGAAAATGTTGCCATCGCCAACTGAACCGCTCTCACCGAACCCAAAATCGGTGATCGTGTCGTTGCCGTCGCTGACGAGGAAGATGTCATTACCGTCGCCACCGGTCAGCAAGTCGTCGCCTGCATTACCGTTCAGGCTGTCATCTCCGTCACCACCATGGAGCGTATCATTTCCGCCTAATGCGGAAGAGTCGTCGCCCGAGAGAACATCATTCCCGGCCCCACCATAAAGAACATCGGCACCTTGCCCACCGTAGAGAGTATCATTGTCAGCCCCCCCGTTTACGGTATCGTCACCTTCGCCGCCAAAGATACTATCTGCGCCGGTTCCGCCATCTAGGCTATCGTTTCCAATACCGCCGCTGAGCGTGTCATCCCCGGCACCGCCAAGGACAGTATCATTGCCTAATCCAGCATCAACGAGGTCATTTCCATCCAGCGCATTGACATAGTTGTCGTTTGTGCCGGTTCCGCCAGCCCAACCATCATCGATCTGATCGCCTTCTGGATCCCCGGCGTAGGTCGCATCAATGGTATCGTTACCGGCAGATCCCGTAACCGTGCCATCTCGTACATCAACTGTATTATAGGCTTCACCCGATGCCACACCGTCACCACTGTCAGCTGGATCGCCATCGCGCCCGCTCGTCGCCGTGAAGGTTTCGCCTGCCGTTGGTTCCTGATCCGTTGGGTAGACGAAGCCGACGTTTTGGCCGCCGATCCGCAGCACCCAGACCTCGTTTCCGAGGCTGTCGAGCATTGAGAACTCGTTCTCCACTTGTGACCCTGCAGTATATAGGGTCCCGTTGATGGTCACGTCCTCTGCAAGGGTCTGGATGCCGCCAGTCTCTACATAACCGTCCTCAAAATAACCGTCATCGTCGTCGACTAGGATTTGGTAAGGTACGCCGCCGTCGAACGTAAAGTCCTCACCGATCCAAGTCGGCGCACCACTCCAGTAATCTGGGCTTGCAGGATCATTTGCGAAAGTGTCGCCCTCGATGTTT
Source organism: Sulfitobacter sp. HGT1 (assembly GCF_013282155.1). Lineage (GTDB taxonomy): Bacteria > Pseudomonadota > Alphaproteobacteria > Rhodobacterales > Rhodobacteraceae > Sulfitobacter. The sequence goes on along the minus strand of NZ_BLWI01000022.1, from coordinate 5,192 downwards.
GTCATCGGAATGGCGGTGGGCAGCGTATAGAGAGACCAGTCAAAAAGCTTTAGATAGTAGCTCATTGCTCTTGCCTCCCTTCAACAGTGCCAGAGAGGGTGGATCGGAAGTGACAGGGGGCATTAACTGGGTTCAGCGTACCTACACCGAAAACCTGCGCGTCATCAAAGGCAGCGGGGTGGAAATACGAGGCTAAACACATCACACAGCTCCTTATACATTAACTAGAAAACCAAACAAATTCTGCCGTCACTGCTCCTTCTACGGACAGTTATGCAGGACAACTCTGGCGCAATAGCGATACGGAGGGGGCAAACCTGTGTCCAAACCCTGCTCAACGGCCACTTGCAGACACAATTGATGTGAAACGCCACGAGTTTGGCGGAGACCGTCAACTTAGGAGTTCGGTTCAGGCACCAGGTGGATCGAGTTTAGGACGAAACGATCCGGCTCAGATATCCAGGTTTTTCAGATGTATTTGTGAGGAGTAAGGCCACTGTGCGTCTTAAGACCCTTCTACGACAAACCAACGTCTGTCGGCTACGGAGGGTTCGGAATGGTCGAATATGTTGTCTATTATGGGGTTTCGACTGAGCGCCGAGGAGGGTCCGGTCTCGGGCTGGATGCCCAACGAGCGATGGTCGAGCAGTTTCTTCAGCATGCCGACAACGTGATTGCCGAGTTCACTGAAATCCAATCAGGCAAACGTGACGGCCGGCCCGTCCTGTGGAAAGCCATCAACCTCGCCAAGAAAACCCGGTTCAAGCTGCTGATCCCAAAGCTGGACAGGTTCTCACGGAAGGTCTCATTCATTTCTGGGATCATCGACCAAGGCATTGAGGTGACCGTTTGCGAGCACCCCAACGTCGCGACATTCTTTCTCCATCTGTTGGCCTGCTTTGCCGAAGAGGAGCGCCGCCAGATATCTGAACGCACCAGAGCAGCCCTCAGAGCGGCCAAGAAGCGTGGAGCGGTACTTGGCCGGAACGCTCAGGCCGTGGCGGCACAACGGCGACTAGAAAAGCAGAATTTCTTCGAAACGATACGGCCAGAATTCGAGCAAGCCATCACGGATGCAGGCAGCTATTCAGGAACCGCCGTTTTGCTAAATGAACGGGGAGTGGAAATTTTCAAAGGGGGAAAGTGGCACCCTCAAACTGTAAAAAATTACGCAACCTTATCGACCAGAGAATGACTAAAATGATGTTAACGCAGATGATCGAAAGATCAGAGGTAAGGGCGGCTCTGCGGGACTTTGCTGCCGTTGGACGTTCCTGATTTGATGTCTGCTAGCGGTCCTAACCAGCCCTTGGAAGCGAACACATCGAGTGACGGCTCTCCGGGGCGGCGGCCCCTATCGGAGGGAACCTGACGTGCTTCGGTCCCCAGTCACACAAACATGGCGAAGGCAGGAAAGGTAAATATTTTATTCGGGCTGGGTTGAAGGTCAGCCAGATTAAAGACTTCGCGGTGCCATTTGTTCGCCATAATCAGTCAATACCAATAACAATGGCGACGTGAGCGATACCAAAATTTGCGGTATCGGTAAGGGTCTGCAACAAACCCAACGAAAAACCAAGCGCGGTTAAAGGTGAATTCAACATGGCGAGCAGTCGTTACCAGCTTTCATTGCAGATCGTCTGCTCTCTGACCTTGGTGTTCGGTTTGAGTTTCCTTAGCCTTGCCTTTGTCGGTCACAGGGCGATCACGATCGCGGACGAGACCGCTTTTGCCAAGCAGGAGCGTTTTGCCGCGCAGAACTTTGCAACGGCAATCGCGGCCATCCCAAAGCAACAGCGCAGTGCGACTGTCTGGGATGATGCAGTCCGCAATGTCACTGCCGGTGACGTTAAGTGGACGGACGAAAACCTTGGTGTCTGGATGCAGGAATACTTTGGTCACGATGAAAACTATATCCTCGCGCCCTCTGGCGAGCCTGTCTTCGCTTCGGTCCGGGGTGAGATCATGCAAGCTGGCAGCTATTCCATTCGCGCCGACACCATTGCACCGCTCGTGGCGGAACTTCGCGAGACCATGGCCGATGTCAGCGCAGGCCAAAACAACCCCTATGAAGAACTTGCCGAAGTCGCGGTCGTCACACCTTTGCAGTTTGGAAATGAGGTGGACATTGTCAGTATCGTGCCGATCATCTCAGACTCAGGCGAAATGGTGCAGGAGCCTGGGACGGAATTCCTGCACGTCGCTGTACGCTCTGTCGACGCGGGCCTTGCCCAAGAGATCGGCCTGCCGATTGAATTAGAAAACGTTAGTTTCGTAGCGGACAGGCCTAGCGCTCCATTGGCAGCCATTGCGGTCCTCGGACCTTCGGGCGACGCACTCGCCTGGCTCGCCTGGCTCGCCTGGAAGCCCGAGCGGCCCGGCACCGAGTTGTTACTTCAGATGCTGCCGGTGCTGCTGGCGGTGGGTCTGGCAATCAGCGCGTTGTTGTTCTGGATCGTCCGAAACCTCTTACGTGTCTCGAGCAAGTTGCAGGCCAGTGAAGCGCAGGCACGTCTGGATGTCACCGCGCTGAAGCAGGCGAAAGAAGCAGCGGAAGCGGGGGACAAAGCCAAAATGAACTTCATGAGCATCGTGAGCCACGAGCTCAGGACGCCTTTGACTGTTATCCTTGGTTACGCCCGCCTTGGGAAAAACCTGCAAAAGATGCCACCCGCCCTACGACTAGAGGAGTTGGTTCAGCGCCAACCGATCAGTGCGACACCTCTTAAAAAGGGCATCGACGATTTGTTCCAATTATACAGCTCAGGCATGGAGAAAATCGAAAGATCAGGCGAGCATCTTCTATTTCTCGTCAATCAGTTGCTCGACTACGCCAAGATGGAGAGCGGCCGGCTTGAGGTGGATCCCGAGATTTGTGACGTGCAAAAGGTCATCGAACCGGTTGTAGAACAGATGAGAATTCTGACGGAGCAAAAGGAACTGACTCTGGAAACCACAATAGACTCCTGCCTCATACTGGCTGATATCACACGCACACGGCAGATTCTCATCAATCTGATGGGGAATGCCATCAAGTTCACAGATACAGGTAAGATTTCTGTCTTTGTCACGGAATCTGAAGATGAGGTTCATATTAACGTTAGTGATACCGGACAAGGGATTGAGCCTCACGAACTCGAGAAAATCTTCGAAGCCTTCCATCAGGCCGATCTCTCGGCCTCCCGGAGTGCCGCCGGGACCGGACTGGGCCTGTCCGTTGCGCAAGAACTCGCCCGCCTTGAAGGAGGAACCATCAGCGTGACGAGCGAGGTAGGTATTGGCAGCACGTTCACCTTGTCGCTTCCCAAAGACACCTCTCCGGTGCTTGAAAAAGCGGCTTGATAGCGGTGATTCATAATCCGTAAGAGGTGGTTGAGGTGCCCCTAGTTTCCTAGACACCTGCTTTGTTCATTTTCCTTTGTTTGATTTCATAGTGAACCGGCGACAGCATGCCGTTGTTGGTGTGCTTGCGTGTCGGATTGTAGAACATCTCGATGTATTCGAACACGTCCCGCCTTGCAGCGTCGCGTGTGAGGTATGTCCGCCGCCTGACCCGTTCTCGTTTCAACAACTGAAAGAAGCTTTCCGCGACAGCATTATCATGGCAATTCCCGCGACGGCTCATGCTGGCGACCAAGTTGTGTTTTCTCAGGAATGATTGCCACTCTCCGCCGGTAAATTGGGAACCTTGGTCGGAGTGGATCATGACCTTTTGCTTTGGTTTGCGCCGCCAAACGGCAGCCAACAAAGCCTGCAACGCAAGGTCCGTTGTCATGCGGGATTGCATTGACCATCCGACGACCCGCCTTGAGAACAGATCAATCACGACGGCCAGATAAGACCAACCTTCGTGCGTTCTGATGTAAGTTATGTCGGTCACCCAAACCGTATCGGGCGCATCAATCTCGAATTGTCGATCCAGCGTATTGTCAGCGACCACAGCAGGCTTGCCACCATATCGACCAGGGCGGCGTTTGTAGCCGATTTGCGCCGTGATACCCGCAAGACCGGTCAAACGTGCCACACGGTTCTCCGAGCAGGTTTCACCAGTATCGCGCAGGTCATCTGTCAGCTTTCGATATCCATAGACCTTGCCACTGTCCGTCCACGCCTGATGGATCAGCTCTGTCTGGCGTGCATCTTCAAGCGCACGCTGGCTTAACGGTTCTTTAAGCCATGCATAGAACCCGCTGAAATGAACGCACAGCATTCGGCACATCGACCGTACCGAAAACTCTGCGCGGTGAGCCTCAATAAACGCGTACCTCACTGAGACTCTCGCGCGAAGTACGCGGTCGCCTTCCTAAGAAACAGCCATGTCGGCCTCCAGTGGCAATTCTTGCAAATCATACCCGAAAGACTTTGCGCGGCGCCTGAGATTACCGAGTACGCGATTGCGGTATCGTTCCTCATAATGGGACGCACCGGGGTCTTTGTATGTCATGCCGTGTCGGAGGGTGTTGTAGAACAGAACGGCAATCTTGCGCGCGGTGGCCGTGACTGCTTTGGCTTTACCTGCGCGTGCCGCCAATCTCCGGTAGAAAGCCCCCAGAGCGGTATCGCTGCGCCCAATTGTGACCGCAGCCAAACGCAACAAGGCCGCAGCCCGACTGGAAGATCGCCTTGTCCGTGATGACAGCACCTTACCGCCAGATATCTTGTTACCCGGAGCCAAGCAGAGCCACGAGGTGAAGTGTTTGGCGCTTGGCCATGCGCGCAGGTCAGTGCCACATTCGCCAACCAATTTGAGTGACAGAGACGGCCCCATTCCATGGATCTCAGTCAGATCAACACCCAGGACGCCGAACAGCGCGGCCCGTACATCAAACGAAGGCGTACTGACTTGCTTGGTCTTTGTGCGCGGGCGTGGCAGTTGACTGGGATCATGTTCGGTATCTGCGTCCAATGCCACAAGCGTCGCCTCAAGATGGCGATCACATTCCAGCATCTTGGCCTGATAGAAGTCATAGAGTTCGAGCGACTGGGTCAGCCCGAAGATGTGTTCGGGGCGATTATTCCCATTGAGCGCGGCTTTGATTGTCTGCGTTGAAGCCTTGCAACGCACGTCGCGATACCCGGCTAACACGTCCAAATCCCGTTCGCCTGCGACAATCGCACGGATGATCTTCATCCCCGTAATACCCGTGATGTCAGATACAACATGATGCAGCTGCAGGTTCATCTCCATCAGT
>NZ_BLWI01000021.1 GCF_013282155.1 Sulfitobacter sp. HGT1 | reverse complement strand
ACTGATGGAGATGAACCTGCAACTGCATCATGTTGTCTCTGACATCACGGGTATTACGGGGATGAAGATCATCCGTGCGATTGTCGCAGGCGAACGGGATTTGGACGTGTTAGCCGGGTATCGCGACGTGCGTTGCAAGGCTTCAACGCAGACAATCAAAGCCGCGCTCAATGGGAATAATCGCCCCGAACACATCTTCGGGCTGACCCAGTCGCTCGAACTCTATGACTTCTATCAGGCCAAGATGCTGGAATGTGATCGCCATCTTGAGGCGACGCTTGTGGCATTGGGCGCAGATACCGAACATGATCTCAGTCAACTGCCATGCCCGCGCACAAAGACCAAGCAAGTCAGTACGCCTTCGTTTGATGTACGGGCCGCGCTGTTCGGCGTTCTGGGTGTTGATCTGACGGAGATCCATGGGATGGGGCCGTCTCTGTCACTCAAATTGGTTGGCGAATGTGGCACTGACCTGCGCGCATGGCCAAGCGCCAAACACTTCACCTCGTGGCTCTGCTTGGCTCCGGGTAACAAGATATCTGGCGGTAAGGTGCTGTCATCACGGACAAGGCGATCTTCCAGTCGGGCTGCGGCCTTGTTGCGTTTGGCTGCGGTCACAATTGGGCGCAGCGATACCGCTCTGGGGGCTTTCTACCGGAGATTGGCGGCACGCGCAGGTAAAGCCAAAGCAGTCACGGCCACCGCGCGCAAGATTGCCGTTCTGTTCTACAACACCCTCCGACACGGCATGACACACAAAGACCCCGGTGCGTCCCATTATGAGGAACGATACCGCAATCGCGTACTTGGTAATCTCAGGCGCCGCGCAAAGTCTTTCGGGTATGATTTGCAAGAATTGCCACTGGAGGTCGACATCGCTGTTTCTTAGGAAGCCACCCAGTTCTTCGCGGGCCTAAAGCAATGAGATTTAGGTTTATCGAAGAACATAGGTCCGACTTTCCGGCCAGCCGACTTTGCAATGTTGTCGGTGTCAGCGCACGCGGTCTGCGCGCTTTCCGAAGCCGCCCCGCAAGCCGCAGACAGCGATCCGATCTCGTCACGCTGGCACATATCAAAGAACAATCTCGTCTCAGCTTGGGCAGCTACGGCAGGCCACGGATGACGGAAGAGCTGAATGAAATCGGCTTGGACGTCGGACATCGCCGGGTTGGCAGATTGATGCGCCAGAATGGTATATCCGTCGTCAGAACCCGTAAACACAAGGTCACCACAGACCGCGATCACAAGTTCAACATTGCGCCGAACCTGCTGGATCGTGACTTCACCGCCAACGCGCCGAACCAGAAACGGGCCGGTGACATCAGCTATGTTTGGACCCAAGAGGGTTGGCTTTATCTTGCGGTGATCCTGGACCTGCATTCACGCCGTGTCGTTGGCTGGGCGGTCAACAATCGGATGAAACGGGACTTGGCGATCCGTGCATTGAAAATGGCCATTGCGTTCAGAACACCGCCCAAAGGCTGCATGCACCACACAGATCGCGGGTCGCAATACTGTTCTCATGACTATCAGAAAATCCTGGGCCAGCACGGGTTCAAGGTATCGATGTCTGGCAAAGGTAATTGCTACGATAATGCGGCCGTTGAGACGTTCTTCAAGACGATCAAGGCAGAGCTGATCTCGCGGCATCCTTGGGAGACAAGACGGAAAGCTGAGATGGCGATCTTCGAATACATCAACGGCTTCTACAATCCACGCCGCCGCCACTCAGCACTCGGTTGGAAAAGCCCGGTCGCCTTCGAACGGAAAGTGGCTTAAACGAGCACTTGGAGCGGCACAAATACGCGACACGTCCAGCAGGGCTTCGTATAGCTCCGCCCCCTGATCATCCTAATGATCGCGGCAAAGGTAACTTCGAAGGGTGGATGTCTGCCGGTAAGTCTGGCAGAAACGGCGTACGGCCATGAACGCCTGAATTTGCAGTCTTCGTGCCGTCGGGCGATTGAAAATGTGACGGGAATAATATTCGAATGAATGGCCAGTTTGTTATTTCGCTGGATTTCGAGTTGCTTTGGGGCGTTTGCGATCATGCCGACCGGGACAGCTACGGCAAAAACGTTCTTGGCGCGCGGGATGCCGTACCAAAGATGCTTGAGCTTTTCGCCGAGAATGGAATTCGCGCAACATGGGCGACCGTTGGGTTTCTGTTTTGTGAAAGCAAGGAGGAGTTGCTGGCCTCTCTTCCCGGTGAACTGCCGACCTATTCGAACCCGCGTCTGTCGAACTTTTCCTACCTGGACGAAGTCGGGAAGGATGAACGCTCCGACCCCTATTATTTCGCGCCATCTTTGATCGCGGAGATCCACCAGACACCGGGCCAGGAAATCGGGACGCATACGTTGTCCCATTATTACTGCCTGGAAGATGGGCAATCACTTTCTGCCTTTGAGGCTGATATTGTAGCCGCCAAGAAGCTCGCTGACGCACGCGATATCGAATTGCGCTCGATCGTGTTCCCGCGCAACCAGTTCGCAGCGGAGCATCTGACAGTCTGCGCCAAGCATGGCATCAACCATTATCGCGGGAACCCCAGCCCTTGGGCATACCGGGCCGCGAAGGGTGCCGAGCAGACCGCGATGCGTCGGGCCCTCAGGTTGCTTGATGCGTATTCCGGGGTGCTGGGGTCACAAGCCTTCGAGGCTATTAGCGGGGAACCAACGGATGTTCCTGCAAGTCGTTTCCTGCGGCCCTGTTCCGGACGCTTGGCCGCGTTTCATCCATTGCATATTGCCACGATCAAGCGTGGCATGACGGCCGCCGCGCGGGCAGGCAAAGGCTATCATCTCTGGTGGCATCCGCATAACTTCGGACAAAACCTCGAAGTAAATCTCGACGGTCTCAGTCAGATCATCAGGCATTTTGCAACGCTGCGCGACCGCTTCGGCATGAAATCCATGGCGATGGGAGAGTTTTGATGACCGCTCCTGTCATTTCCATCGAGCCGCTGAGCAACGAGTTAATGGACGCATATCTGGCGTCAGGCATGGAGCGCGGAAAGGCAGGCCGTTTCGCGGTTGAGTGGGCATTTGGCAGTAACCCAGCTCCTTTTGCCGTCGCTCGAAATAATGGTCAGATCGTCGGGATTTCGGGGTACATTCAATCCCGCATGCAGTTTGGATCGGAAACCGGAGTTGCGTTCCAAGCCGTTGATTCCTTCGTATCAGAGAGCATGCGCGGCAAAGGTATCTTTACTCAACTGGCCCGGGCCTATGACACGCATGCCACCAGGTCAGGGGGTGACCTCGTCTGGGGTTTTCCAAATGACAATGCCGCACCGGCCTGGTTTGGCAAGCTTGGATGGCACAGCCACGGGCAGGTTCCTTTTTTGATCAAGCCACTACGTGCTGGTTTTTTCTGCCGCAAATTCCGACTGCCACTCGACTTCCCGCTGACCCGCGCGCGTGACCAGAACCTGTCTTCTATCGCCGAGATCGGTGAGTGGGGCGATGCACTTTGGGACTCCGTTGCACCAGCTATTAGTGTAGGCACAGTTCGGGACAGAGCATTTCTGAACCATCGTCTCTTCAATGGCCCACAAGCGGGGCAATATCGGGTCGTGGCTTCGCCCGATCAAGCTGAGCCGGCCATTGTTGCCACGCGGGAGGCAGAAAAGCACGGGGGTCGGATTGCCTATGTGATGGAGGCGTTGGGTGGATCATCTCTCGAGCCACTGGTGATGTCCGAACTGGGACGTCTTGCGTCGCGAGGTGTAGAGCTAGCGCTGGCTTGGTCGTTTCCATGGTCTCCGAACTATCGCACCTTGCGCAAGGCGGGTTTCATACCCTTGCCGGAACGTCTGCGCCCTATCCACATCTGGTTCGGCAGCACGCCCAAGACGGGCCTGGCTTCACACGCCAACCATGAGGGCCTGTGGTACCTGAGCTACCTCGACAGCGACACGGTGTGATTTTTGATTAAGTCTTCAATCTTGGCGGATGGCGTCCTTGCGCGCATCGGAAAGGCGGCCCCATGCATATTCTGATGACGGTGAACGCTGCCTGGAACATCTGGAATTTTCGGCGACCGTTGGTCGAAGCCCTGTCTGCTGATGGTCACCGGATTACGGTTCTGGCACCGCCCGATGACTCCGTGGCCGACCTCGAGCAGATCGGCTGCCGCTTTCGACCACTCGAGATGAGCGTTAAGGGCCTGAACCCGTTTGAAGACCTGAAGCTGCAGGGCAGGCTGAAGCGAATTTTTCGTGAGGAACAACCGGACGCCGTCCTGAGCTTCACGATCAAGAACAACATCTTCGGGGCGCGGGCTGCACGCGCGGCAGGTGCGCCCTTCGTTCCGAACGTCACGGGTCTCGGCACCGCTTTCCTATCGGGTGGGCTGTTGCAGACCATCGCCGAGCAGCTCTATCGACGCGCCTTTGGCAAATTGCCGATTGTCTTCTTTCAGAACGAAGATGATCGAGATCTGTTTCTTGGCCGCAAACTTGCGCGCGCGGATCAGGCCCGGTTACTGCCCGGCTCCGGCATCGATCTCCTTCGCTTTGCCCGGGTCGCGATACCGCCTGCGGACGCACCACCCGTATTCCTGATGATTGCCCGGCTCCTGCGTGACAAAGGCGTGATCGAATTCGTCGAGGCGGCGCGGCAGATCAAGGCGCGCCATCCGAATGCACGGTTCCAGCTACTTGGAGCTACCGGTTCGGAAAACCGCACCGCCATTGACACTGCGACCGTCGAGGCCTGGGTGGCCGAGGGGGTGGTCGAGTATCTCGGGACCACCAGTGACGTGCGCCCGGCGATAGCCGCAGCCTCCTGCGTCGTACTCCCCTCCTACCGGGAAGGTGCGCCACGCACGCTGATTGAGGCGGCGGCCATGGCGCGGCCGCTGATTGCCACCGACGTGCCGGGATGCCGCGCGGTGGTCGACACGGGCGTCTCTGGCTTTCTGTGCGAGGTTCGGAATGCCGACAGCCTGGCCATGGCGATGGAGCGGTTCCTTGCACTCTCCCCCGATGCCCGCGCTGCCATGGGGCAAGCCGGACGCGCAAAGATGGAGCGCGAGTTCGATCAGGCCCTGGTCGTGGCTGCCTATCGGGAAGCGCTCATGGCCCTCACTGGCAACCGGTAGAGATAGAGCAGCAATGGACACCGTTTTTTTCATTGCGTCCAAGCTGGTTGGCGCGCTCCTACGCCCGGACACCTGGATCGTCATCGCATTAGCGGGCACCGTGCTTGCGCTGTTCCTGCAACGCACGCGTATCGCACTTTGGATTAGCAGCATTACGCTGGGCTTGTTGGTTGCCCTGAGCGCCCTGCCCCTCGGCAACCTTCTGCTTCAGCCCATTGAGCTGCGCTATCCGGCCAACCCAAGTCTTGACCTTGTCGATGGTATCATCGTGCTTGGCGGTGGCGAGGACGCCCGTGCCAGCGCCTATTGGGGCCAGGTGCAGCTCAAAGAGGGTGCCGAGCGTTTCACGGCCGCGATGGAACTCGCGAGGCGCTTTCCCGAGGCAAAGGTCCTCTTCACGGGCGGCAGCGGGGCTCTGCGCGATGTGGCTGGCGCTGACACTTCGGAGGCCTCCATTGCCGAGCGTTTCTTTCTCGAGCAGGGCATTGCGCCTGAACGCCTCCAGCTCGAGGGTCAATCGCGCAATACGGCCGAAAACGCCCGTCTCAGCCGGACACTCGCCGACCCCGCCCCGACAGAAATCTGGGTTCTGGTTACCAGCGCTTTTCACATGCCGCGCGCCATGCGCAGCTTTGGCTCTGCTCGCTGGGATGGCCTTGTGGCATGGCCGGTCGATTATCGCACGTCAGGGTTTGGCGACGGCATCGGCTGGGATCTGACGGGAAACCTCTCTGTCCTGCAAACCGCAATCCGCGAGCATGTTGGACAGCTTGCGTATAGATAAACCGGAAGATGAATGAGCGTGCCGCTATACTGCGCGCAACTGGTCGGTCTGAACGGCAACGCGGGTCTGCCCACCCATGATGTCCATCAGCACCCAGACGCGCCGGTCCGGCGTCACGGACTCGATTGTGGCAATCACATCCGAAAACGGTCCCTTGGTCATGGTCACCTCGTCGCCGGGCTTGAAAAGCTTGGGAGGCTGCAGCTTTCCCTCCTGATCGCAGCGCAGCATCAGCTGGCTGACCAGATCAGGCGGGACGGGCGACGGCTCTTTGCCAAGGCTGACAATCCGCGTGATGCCATAGGTGGAATTGACCGCGCGCCAGCGCCCCTGCAGCATATCGAGGGCCACAAACAGATAGCCGGGGAACAGCGGGCGCTTCTGAACAGTGAACTTGCCCCGGACGCGCGTGGTTTCTTCATGAAGCGGCAGAAATGTTCTGAACCCCTGCCGGACCAGATTGCGTTCTGCTATTTTGTGGCTGTTGGGTTTGAACTGCGCAAGAAACCAAGTCGTTCCGCTGTCGTGATAGCTCATTCAGGCCTCCTCGCTCAATTTTGAGCGGATGCTGCCTGCAAATTCATCCGCGTTCAACCCCGAACTTCCTGCGACTGTGAGAGCCCCCGCTACGCAATGCCCGCTTGTCTCAGAAACCCGTTGAAAGCATAAGGCAAAAGCTATGAGAATGTGTCGATACCAATTGTGCCCCATCCGTGCTATGTAGGTCCCGCGCCTGCGCGAGGCGACCTGGTTAATACAGGCCGTTGTTGAACAAGCTGGTAGTCATAGAAAAACCTATCATTTGAACAATCCGGGCTTTTCGCGGATGCAGCATTGTGCTACCGCTCAAAGCTGAACGATGATGCCTAGACTAAAACAACGCATTCGAAACAGAGAAAACCCGAGAAGTGCCAAGGGCACATCTTGTGCGGCAGCCTGCGAAAAGGACTCCTCCTAATGGCCGGACAGCGCAGTAAAGCGCAAGAGGACGTGCGTTTCCGCGTCATGCGCCTCCTTCAGGAAAACCCCGAAATGTCACAGCGTGATATCGCGACTGCGGTCGGAATTAGCGTTGGTGGCGTGCATTACTGCCTGAACGCGCTAATCGACAAAGGCTTGGTCAAGTTGGGGAACTTCTCGGCCGCACAGGACAAAAGGCGCTACGCTTACATCCTGACGCCAAAGGGGCTGTCAGAAAAAGCGGCGCTCACCTCACGGTTTCTCAAGCGCAAGATGGAAGAATACGAGGCGCTCAAAGAAGAAATTGATGCGCTGCAGAACGAAATGGGACCGGAAGCCAAAATGGCGCACCGTCCACGTAAGTAAGTTTCATGCAAATCCAATTTGAAACAAAGGCCCTCTATCAATGAAGATTGCAATGATTGGCACGGGATACGTCGGGCTTGTTTCCGGCGTGTGCTTTTCTGACTTTGGTCATGAAGTCACATGCGTGGACACCTCAGCTGAAAAAATAGCCAAGCTGAACTCCGGAGAGGTTCCGATCTACGAGCCCGGTCTCGATATTGTCATGGCGCGCAACGTTGCTGCGGGGCACCTACGGTTTTCCACGGAAACAGCCGCTGCTGTGGACGGTGCCCATGCGGTGTTCATCGCAGTTGGCACACCGACACGGCGTGGGGACGGACATGCTGATTTAACCTATGTAATGGCTGCTGCAGAAGAGGTCGCCGGCGCTCTGACCGGATATGCCGTGGTTGTGACCAAATCAACGGTTCCGGTCGGCACCAATCGGCGTGTGGCCGATGTGATCCTGCAAACGCGTCCAGACGCCGATTTTGACGTGGCCTCCAACCCCGAATTCCTGCGTGAAGGTGCCGCAATAGAGGATTTCATGAAACCTGACCGCGTCGTTGTCGGTGTCGAGACCGATCGCGCCAAACAGGTCATGGGAGAGATCTACCGGCCGCTGTTCTTGAGGGATTTTCCGATCATCTACACCGATTTGGAAAGCGCTGAGTTGATCAAATACGCGGCCAATGCATTTCTTGCGACAAAGATAAGTTTCATCAACGAGATCGCAGCACTCTGTGAGCGCGTGGGCGCTGACGTGAAGTCTGTTTCCAAGGGCATGGGGATGGACGGACGCATCGGAGACAAATTTCTGCACGCCGGTCCGGGTTACGGTGGATCGTGCTTTCCAAAAGACACGTCTGCACTTGCACGCATAGGTCAAGAGCACGGGATGCCGATGCGTATCACAGAGACGGTCATCTTGGTGAATGATGCCGTCAAGCGGCGCATGCTCGATAAGGTGATGGAGCTATGTGACGGCACCGTGAATGGAAAGCAGATCCTTGTTCTCGGTGTGACCTTCAAGCCAAACACAGACGACATGCGTGATGCGCCAGCACTCACAATCGTGCCTGCGCTTGTCGGGGCTGGCGCAAAGGTCCGCATTGTCGACCCGCAAGGCAAACGCGAAGGCGAAGCTTTGCTACCTGGTGCATCCTGGCACGAGGATCCCTATGAGGCCGCTATCGATGCTGAGGCGATAATCATTTTGACTGAATGGAATGAATTTCGGGCGCTGGATCTCAGCCGCTTGGCAGGCGCAATGACGTCACCGAAAATGGCGGATTTGCGCAACATCTACGACAAAGCCGATGCAGTCGCGGCAGGGTTTACCGCCTACGCGAGTGTTGGGCGATGAAAGAAAGTAATAATATGCAACGCGTTCTAATCACAGGCACCGCCGGGTTTATCGGTTTCCATCTTGCCAAAATGCTGCTTGCCGAAGGGTTCATCATTCACGGCTTTGACGGGATGACGGATTACTATGATGTTGCCTTGAAGCAGAGGCGTCACCAGATGCTGCTGCAAAACCCGAACTTCGCAGCGACCGAAGGGATGCTTGAGGATCAGGCACTGTTCGACCGAGTCGCAGATGAATTCGCGCCCGACGTGATCGTCCATCTCGCCGCCCAAGCGGGCGTGCGCTACAGCCTTGAGAACCCGCGCGCTTATCTCGACAGCAACGTCATCGGGACATTCAACGTGATGGAGGCCGCGCGGCGCCTTAAGGTCCAGCATCTGATGATGGCATCCACCTCATCGGTATATGGCGCGAACGAAGAAATGCCATTCATCGAGACTGAGAAAGCTGACACGCAGCTGACGATTTATGCTGCGACCAAGAAAGCCACTGAGAGCATGGCTCATGCCTACGCACATCTCTACGATCTCCCGACCACGATGTTCCGGTTTTTTACCGTCTATGGACCCTGGGGCCGGCCGGATCTGGCACTTTATAAGTTCGTTGATGCAATGCTCGATGGGCGGCCGATCGACATTTACAACAATGGCGACATGTACCGTGACTTTACCTATGTCGATGATCTCGTCCGCGCGATCCGCTTGTTGATTGATGCAGTGCCGGTGCGTCCTGCAGATGGCGTCGTGCCGGAAGGCGATAGCCTGTCACCTGTTGCACCCTACCGCGTGGTGAACATCGGCAATTCCGACAAGGTGCGCCTGCTGGATTTCGTAGACGCTATCGAGGACTGCCTCGGGCAGAAAGCTGAGCGGAATTATATGGGTATGCAAACCGGCGATGTGCCCGCGACCTGGGCCAATGCCGATCTGTTGAAAACACTGACCGGCTATCGCCCCCAGACGGATTTCCGAGATGGTATTGCACGGTTTGTCGAATGGTACAGGGAATACTCGGGGAAATGATGTTGGATACTCAGAAAATTGCCGTCATCGGCCTTGGCTATGTTGGCCTTCCACTCGCGGTGGAATTTGGCAAGATCCGACCTGTGATCGGCTTTGACATAGACCAAACCCGCATTGATGCGCTGCGCGATGGCCGCGACAGCACACTGGAAGTCTCCGGGGACGAACTTCGTAAGTCGGTGCATTTGTCGTTCACAACCGACCCGGCTGATTTGGCGGAAGCGAACATCTACATCGTCACGGTTCCCACGCCCATTGACGCACACAAGCGCCCAGATCTGACGCCGCTGATTAAGGCCTCTGAAACCTTGGGCAAGGTTCTGAAGCGCGGCGATATCGTGATCTACGAATCCACCGTCTATCCCGGTGCCACAGAAGAAGACTGTGTGCCGGTGCTGGAGCGCGTCTCGGGTTTGACCTTCAACAAGGACTTCTTTGCTGGGTATTCCCCCGAACGGATTAATCCTGGCGACAAGACCCACCGTCTGCCGGATATTCGCAAGGTAACCTCTGGGTCGACCCCCGAGATCGCCGAAGAGGTGGATCAGCTTTACGCGAGCATCATCATCGCCGGCACCTACAAGGCCGAGAGCATCCGTGTGGCCGAGGCGGCCAAGGTGATCGAGAACACGCAGCGCGACTTGAACATCGCGCTGGTCAACGAACTAGCAATCATCTTCAACAAGATGGGAATCGATACCGAATCCGTGCTGAAAGCTGCAGGCACCAAGTGGAACTTCCTACCATTTCGTCCAGGCCTTGTCGGCGGCCACTGCATCGGAGTTGATCCCTATTACCTGACCCACAAGGCCGAGGCCATGGGGTATCATCCTCAGGTGATCCTAGCCGGTCGCCGCATCAATGACGGAATGGGGGCCTATGTGGCCAGCCAGTTGATCAAGGCAATGCTGAAACGCCGTCTTCAGGTAGATGGTGCGCGCGTGCTGATTCTGGGGCTGACTTTCAAAGAAAACTGCCCGGATCTGCGCAACACCCGAGTTGTCGATGTGGTGGCCGAGTTGCGCGATTATGGTGTTCAAGTCGACGTGCATGACCCATGGGTGGAGCCGGCAGCGGCCCAACATGAATACGGGATTGCGTTGCTTGAAACGCCACAGTTCGATGCATATGACGGCGTGGTATTGGCCGTGGCGCACGACAGCTATCGTGAGGCCGGGGCGGCCGTGCTACGCAGCTATGGACGCGCCAGTCATGTATTCTTCGATCTGAAAAGTGTGCTTTCCAGCGATGAAAGTGATTTGAGATTGTGATGTCAAATGGCTGCTGTTTGAAATAATTGACTGGCCGGCTGATCGCGATGGTTGTTGGTCTAGCCACCTAGAAAAAATACTAGGATTGTAGCCATACCGTTTAAAAGACTAGGGATGAATATGCAAAGTTATAAGATGCGAAGTTACAAGCTTGTTGAGCCGCCACAGGGCGAAGGCTGGGATGAAGTACAAGAGTATCTCGTCGGGCTGTTCTCCGATGCTTGGGCTGGGAACTATATAAAGAACCACTTCGCCCGCTGTGTAGACGATGCACGTCGTATCCACGACTTGCTTGGGGCGGGAGGGAGCGTGCTAAATATCGGTGGCGCACCGTACATTTTCGAAGTAGCGGCGCAGCGACTGGGACTTTCTACTGTCTCGGTCGATCTTGATCCCCAACGTCACAAAGATGTGGTAAATTCATTATCGGGCGAAGTAATCGCTGGAAATATAGAAGATGAAAAATTCCGGCGTGGGTTGTCCTTGCATGGTTATGGGGCCATCTGCCTGTGCGAAGTTTTCGAGCATATGCGGCATGATATTTTGTCACTGCTAGGCGACTTAAATACGGCAATGGAACCGGGGACAATTCTGTATCTTACAACGCCCAACTACTATTTCGCGCCTCGTTTTTTGTCCATGCTGCTCCAGCGCCGCAGCGGCCCCTCGCCAGTCAAGGAGTGGAGCAAGCTGATCGATATTGGCCACATGGGACATGTTCGTGAGTACTCGCTAGTGGAGATTGAAGAACTTATCCATCATGCCGGTTTCAAAATCGACGAAATCCATGTTCGCAACCGATATGGGAGCCGGTCCCGACCGCTGCTGAAGCGTTTAGCGTCTTGGGCGTTACACCGAATGCCACTATTCGGGCAAGAGTTTGTCGTGATCGCTCGGGCAGCTGGAGGCGATGCACCGTCATCGTCTTCCCCCAGTACGAAGTCTTAAGATGGGCACAGTTACGGCGCACCGGGATCCGGATGGCGCAAATGGCGGTTCGTTTCGCCACGAAATACTCCGGGGAGGAGCGGGAAGCATTGCTGTGCGAACAATATCGGCCAGCGTCGGTTTCGCCGTGGCGGTGGTGTTGTCGCGTTGGCTTGGGGTGGGCGGGTTCGGAAGCTATTCCTTTGCGCTTGCCATTCTGTCGATTGTTGCCATTCCGGTGCAGGTAGGGCTGCCTCAGCTGGTGGTGCGGGAAACTGCCAAGGCGCATGCGCTAGGTGACTGGGCGATGATACGGGGCCTATGGGGCTGGGCAAACCGCAGAGTGCTCATGTTCTCCGGATTGGCTTTGGTTGGGGTGACAGCTGCGATCTTCAGCCTGGGATTGGAGGGGCGAGGCGAGGTTATCCTAATAGGAATTGGACTGATTCCAGTGATAGCGTTGTCCAACCTGCGCTCGGCGAGTCTGCGTGGCTTGCGCAATGTTGTGGTAGGACAACTCCCCGAAACGGTGGTGCGCCCGCTGGCCATGCTGGTGCTTATTGGTTCGGCCATCCTAGTTTTTCCGGCCTCAACGATCGACGCTCGCGTTGCGATGCTTTGCTTTTTTACGGCCTCAGTTGTGTCGCTCTCCGTAGGTGCGGCAATGTTGCACGCTGTTCGCCCATTGGAACTGCGTGCTGCAACTGACCTGCGCACAGAGCCCGAAGCCTGGCGCCGCGCTGTGATGCCGCTCGCGCTGATAACCGGTCTCCAATTAGTGAACAATCAGGCAGACATCATTATACTGGGTCTGTTCCACAATGACGAAGAGGTGGGAATATACCGCGCCTGTTTTCAGCTTGCTCTGCTTGTAATCTTTGGCCTTCAGTCAATAACGCAAGTCCTTCAGCCGCATTTTGCGCGACTGTACGCTCTGGGCGAAATCGACCGTCTGCAGCGGTTAGTAACCTTGGCTTCAAGAAGCGTTACGGCGCTTGCTGTCGTACCGATCGTGGTTCTGGTGTTGTGGCCTTCATCTTTGCTGCGCACTACCTTCGGTATTGAATTTGAGTCAGGTGGCCAAGTCCTTATTATATTAGCTTTGGCGCAGCTCGTAAATGCAAGCTTCGGATCGGTTGGAATGTTATTAAACATGACGGGACACGAACGGGACACACTCAAGGGGCTGGCTGTCGCGGCCGCACTGAACATAATTCTAAACTTCGTTGCAGTGCCGCTCTACGGCGGAATCGGTGCTGCCGCCGCAACAGCACTTTCCATGACAGTTTGGAACATTCTGCTATGGCATTCCGTTTGGAAACGCCTAGGGCTAGATGCCAGTGCGCTAGGTCTGAGGAAGCGGAAATGAAACTTGACCTACTCATCACCGGCTGTGGGCGGTCGGGTACGCAATATCTTACCGAGGTCCTTGCTGCCGCTGGCATTAGGACGTCACACGAGAAAAGATTCACAGTATTTGGCCCGGAGAACGTAGAAGGGCCGCAGTGTGAAGCATCATGGTATGCCGCTCCCTTTCTTTCGCACTTGTCGCCTAAAACGCGCATTTTGCATCTAGTACGAGACCCGGCAGCCGTGGTGAAATCATTTCATAGGATTGGTCTTTGCGCGCCGAAAATCCGCCATCATGTGACTGCCGGACAGCCACTGGCCGAAGTGTTGGCAAGGACAACGCTAAAGCCGCTCAGGCTGCTCGAACGTATACGCTATGTTCATGCTCATCGTGACTTGTTGGAGAGGGCCACGACCTGCCTTGAGCCCGCGCAGGAGGTTGACCGGCTATGGCAGTATTGGGGGCAGTGGAACGGTATTGTTGAGGACTTCCTTTTGAGAGCACCGAACCCGCACCTGAGGTTACGGCTTGAGGAATTAGACGAAAAGCTCCCCGAACTCGCAGCATTTCTAGAAGTTGACCTAATGCTGCAAGCGCGCCCTGCTGCCAACACCAAGCCATTTTATCGAAGACGTCCAATCGCTTGGACGCCAATACCGCATGCGGTGCGCGCACGAGCTGAACGCTATGGATACATTCCCCATGTCTAACTTTTTTTCTGATCCGCTCAATGGCTCTGTCTCCGTCGTCATCCCGACCTACAAGCGCCACGACGAGGTCATTCAAGCAATTCGCTCGGCGTTGGCGCAGACGCTAGCGCCAATGGAGGTGCTTGTCGTCAATGACGGCCCCGATCTTGAAAAGGGCCGGTTGATCGCCGCGCTTGGAGATGAGCGCGTGTATTTCCACGAGGCACCGCGGCGTGGGAATGCCTCGGCCACACGCAACTTTGGCATTCATCAAGCCAAAGGTAACTGGATCGCACTGCTCGACGACGATGACATCTGGTTGCCTCACAAGCTCGAGGTACAATTCGCCGCACTTGAACGGGTTGCCGTTTCAAGCGCGATACTTGCCGGACGCGAGGCGGTCTACCACAACGGCCGCCATTTGTATGATCGACCTCGAAAACCTGTGCCCCTGATACCAGTCGATCAGCTTCTATTTTGTGGCTTCGCGGGCGTGAACACCTCAACTTTGGTTGCTCCTACAACCGTGTTCAAACAATACCTGTTCAATGAAGAGTTCGAGGTTCAAGAAGATATGAGCTGGATGCTACACGCGGGTCATCAGCTACCTGTGATTGTCGCCGACGAGATCGTCGCCGTGCGTCATATGCATCCAGGCGAGGGATTAAGTCGTTCGGGAGGGGCAGATTTCAGTCGCACATGGTATGAGTCGCACTATCATCTAATGAGTCAGCAAGCCCGCGCCGGCTTCGTTTCCGAGTTGCTTTGCAAGCAAGCCGCGTATGACCGCAATTTTTACATGCTGCCATGGATGGTGGCGGAGCTGCGAAGGCAGAATCGCCTAACGCTTAGTGCCATCGTGCGAATGATACGGCCTTGGGTCATACCCCATCGTGTCCGCACTTTGATTCGGCGGATACTCAGCCGCAACTGAGCGATGTATCATTAATTTTGATCTCCACTGCCTCCCGACACGAATACTTTGAACAAAATTGGTGCGCCTGGCACCTAAATAGCAACATCCTCAACCAGCCGTCGGCAGCGAGACACTCTTATGAAAATAAAAGAATGGCCAAAACTCAGACTAGACATTTACACGAAATCGCCATTCTGCTTGACGGGATTTAAAATCGCGTGACACAGCGTTTACTGATATATGTTTTGGCCGGTGGCGTCGTAATGTCTGCAATCCTCGTTTTGCCGTTGCTTCCGGGTGGTGCAGGCAACCTAGTCATTGCAGATCTCTTTTTTATCTTTGCGACCTTGATGTTTGCCATACGGGCAATTTCTCGACCGGTATTCTTGGGGCAACCGGCAAAACGCATTTCCATTTTTCTTGCTATTTTTCTGATCCATGCTTTTATCAGCCATATTAATTCCCAAATAGCGCTTCCACCGAATCCAGTCGCTATTATAGTTCCTCTTAACTATATTTACGGTGCCGTCATATCATTTGTTATTTTGGTCACTGTTCAAAATGATGATGACTTATTATTATTGCTCAAGGCTTGGATGCTGGGTGGTCTAATTATTTCTGTTGTGTCTACACTAGCAATCCTTGGTATGGCCCCATCATGGGCTTATCACTCTACTCGAATTTCCTCGACAATGAATAGCGTAAATCAGGTGCCATCCTATGTTGGGCCAGCGATGTTGGTAATGGTGTTTTTACCTTACGTGCAAGAGGGGCGTTTCTGGAAATTTTTCGCCTTTGGGTCGCTTCCAATCACGATGATCGCTATGATCGCAACCGGAAGCAGGACACCTGTTATAATGATCGTAGTGATCTTCGGACTCGCAGTAGGGCGCGCTATTTTGCGTTTTAATTCAAAGCCACTCATGAACTCTGGAGTTATTTTATTTGCCGGAGTGATGATTTTTGTACTAGTTGATACTCTTCTTGCAGTCTTGCAAAATGCAGCCGGCTTTCTTCCAGAAGGGCTAACAAGTCCTTTGCGTCGAATGATCCGCTCATTTTTAAACATGATGCAACATGAAGATACAATTGGTGCATTAGGTCCACGCGGAGAGCAAATTGCCATTGTTATTGATAATTGGGCCGACAGAATTTTTCTCGGTATTGGGCCGGGAAATTTTGAGCATGTTACAGGTAATCGAAATGAAGTTCATAATACCTATTTTGGACTTCTTATGGAGCATGGTGCTTTTGGTTTGCTCCTGTTCCTACTATTTATAGCTATCCTTATTTTCCAAGTTCTTAAGTTCAGGGGAGGAGCCGGTCAACATCGGATGATTGGAAATCTGGTAGTGTTTGTATTACTGATCATCCTGCTGTATTCAGCTTCGTCCTTTGGATTGCGCCAGCGTACATTCTGGATTGCGATAGGCCTTTGTTTGGCACATCTAAAGATCTCAATGCTTGTTTTAAAATGGTCTCGCCTGAGACAAAACAACTTAGTCGAATGATCTTCTTTTGGCGACATCTCTTCAAAGGTCTAATATGAAAACCATCTTCGCCCACGACCATCGTTTCATCAAAGCTGAAGATAAAGTATGGTCTGAAAACCAGTTTGAATCCGCTCTTTGGACGCGTTACCTTGCTCATTTCGATGCTCTCACGGTGGTGGCTCGACACGGAACTTTGCCACCCGGAAAAACGGTTGAGCAGCTGGAGAAATCATCTACACTCAATGTGGATTTCGAATTTTTTCCCAACCTTTCCAACGTAATGGGCTTGACGCTAGCGCGGCCAGCGGCGATGCGACGTATGCAGGCTCTGGTAGCTGACCATGACGCGGTGATCGCCCGTCTGCCAAGCGAGATCGGCTATCTCGCCATCGCCGCCGCCCGTGCAGCGGGTAAGCCTTGGGCCGTTGAAGTGGTTGGCTGTCCTTGGGACGGAATGTGGTACCACGGGGGCCTTGCCGCGCGCTTATATGCTCCGGCCGCATGGATAAGGTTGCGTCAGGCACTGCGCCATGCTGATAACGCAATCTATGTAACCCGCGATTTCCTTCAGCGACGGTACCCAACACGGGCACAGAATTCCACCGTAGCGTCGAATGTAGTGCTGAAAGATTTGGCACCAGACATCCTTGGGGCCCGGCTGGCCCGGATCGCCACCACGCCAAATCGAGAATTGCGTTTAGGTTTGATAGGCACTCTGAGGAATCGTTACAAGGGCATCCAAACAGTGCTCGCGGCACTGGCGCGAACGCGGGCCGAACTGCCGCCGCTCTCGCTTCACATTCTGGGCGGCGGCGACCCCGCACCTTGGCGACAAGAGTCTGAGCGTCTAGGCATCGCCGATATAGTCCACTTCGAAGGTACGCTACCTGCTGGTGATCCGGTGATGCACTGGTTAGACGAAATTGACATTTATCTGCAACCATCGTTTCAGGAAGGGTTGCCACGCGCGTTGATCGAAGCAATGAGCCGCGGCTGTCCGGTGCTTGCCTCGACCGCCGCGGGCATCCCTGAGCTTCTGCCGGAGGAAGATTTAATACGACCGGGCGACGCTCGCGCGCTGGCCGCGCTGTTGCTAAGCCGGATTGCTGACAGTCACTGGATGGTAGACCGAGCACACCACAATTGGCACGAGGCGCATTCCTACCGCACCGAGGTTTTGGATGCACGCCGCGCCCTATTCTGGGAAGCGTTTCGCTCTGATGCAGCCTCCCGCCGACGAAATAGGTAATTAGAATTTATGGCTCCTTCGCGTTCCAGATGGATCAACGGAAAGTGTGAACGACTTTGAAACGGAGTTTTTTGAGTTTAGACTGGTTTTGAGAGTGTCCGATCTTATTCTTTTAGCCGGGGCGCATTCGAGAATACCATCGCCAGCGTCGACAAGCTGCTGAAGAAGCTTTCTGGTCGGAGGCACGTGTCGATCTGCTATGAGGCAGGACCGACGGGGTTCGGGCGTTCGGATGTGCATGCTGTGTGGTCGCGCCCTCTTTAGTTCCAGTTCGCGCCGGCGACTGGATCAAGACGGATCGACGGAATGCCATAGGTCTGGCTCGCCTGCTGCGCGCCGGGGAGCTGACGCCTGTCTGGGTGCCGGATGAAACGCACGAGGCAATGCGTGATCTTGTCCGCACCCGTAAAAGTGCGGCAGAGGACCAGCGGCACAAACGCCGGCTCGTTTCCGCGTACGCGTCAAAGCCACTGAGGACACCAGGGTCACCTCAAAGCCTACGGTTGCCAGATGGTAAGCCAAGGCGCGGTGATAATTGCCGGTCGCCTCAAATGCTATACGAACAGGGCGTCAATAGTCCTTCAACGCGGTGACGAGGCGGTTAAAGTCGTCCAGTTGGTTGAGGACGGTTAAGCGGCGGCGGCGATTCTTATCAGGGACAGCAATCAAAACTTCATGCTGGGATTTAGAGATGTCGATGGCCATCAAAACAGGGGTATCTTGTGTAATAGTAATCTTGGTCATAGTCGGTCTCCTTCTCGGTGTGGTTTGTGCAAAACCACTGTAGGGACCTGAGACCCGGCTGTGACCACCTGCTGCGCAATTTTGTGGCTGCGCAGATAGTCATAGCCTCTCAATCAATGTCATTCCTAAGGTGTTATGGGCCCGAATATGTCAGTGGCAAACTCATGGAATGGGCGGAGAAACAAGTCGTTAGGCTCGATTACATCCAACCCCAAAAGCCCAAACAAAACGCCTATATCTAACGCTATAACCGCACGGTACGGAGCGAATGGCTCAGCCCATACATCTTTGAAACCATAGAGGAGGCACAGGATCAAGCAACACAATGTCTGTGGACTTATAACAACGAGCGACCCAACATGGGTATCGGCGACATCACACCCGCCATCAAACTGAAAACAGCCGCGTGAATTCTACGGCTGAGCCCCATTAAAATTGGGGGGATTAGCAAAGGGCTAGGAGCCGTTGAATTTCATCCTAAGTGAATGCGATTTGCGGTGGCGGAGGCTTTGAAGCTCACGTCTGTTTTGCCAGGTGGCATGGCTATTCCTCTGTTAACCTTCATTTTCCGAAGCAGTTTTTGATTGGGTGCTGCCATTTCTGACATGAACAGCCCCACTTGAGAAACGATCGTCCCATCAGGAAATAGGCACCGGGAGACCAAGCTGGCGAGCAAAAGCCGTCAGGAAACGATCATAATGCCTGTCAGAAGATCGTCTGCATCCCGACCTCATCCTCTTAGAGCCCGATTCAAAATGGGA
>NZ_BLWI01000020.1:2500-6062 GCF_013282155.1 Sulfitobacter sp. HGT1 | reverse complement strand
CTTCCAACGCAAAACGCCCGTTGTGTAGTGAACACATCGGGCGTTTTGTATATTGTATCGTAAGAGAGATAATCATTTATTGAACTTATTAGGTTTGGCGGTGACCTACTCTCCCACGTCTTAAGACGCAGTACCATTGGCGCAGTAGCACTTAACTGCCGAGTTCGGGATGGGATCGGGTGTTTTGCTTACGCTATGACCACCAAACCGAATAAATTCAATAAATGTCCAAGTCAGTACAGTTATGTATGTGTGTATGCTTTTGAATGATTAGTATAATGCACTACCGCTTTGCTACTTGAGCGCTGCTAAGTCTTGCTTCTACTGGATCAAATCAAGCCTATCGAGCCATTAGTACCAGTCAACTGAACGTATTACTACGCTTACATCTCTGGCCTATCGACGAGGTGGTCTACCTCGGCTCTCAGGGATACCTTGTTTTGAGGGGGGCTTCCCGCTTAGATGCCTTCAGCGGTTATCCTGTCCGATCATAGCTACCCAGCACTGCTATTGGCATAACAACTGGTCCACCAGTGGATCGTTCACCCCGGTCCTCTCGTACTAGGGGCAACTCCTCTCAAGTATCCTACACCCACGGAAGATAGGGACCGAACTGTCTCACGACGTTCTAAACCCAGCTCACGTACCTCTTTAAACGGCGAACAGCCGTACCCTTGGGACCTGCTCCAGCCCCAGGATGAGATGAGCCGACATCGAGGTGCCAAACACTGCCGTCGATATGGACTCTTGGGCAGTATCAGCCTGTTATCCCCGGCGTACCTTTTATCCGTTGAGCGATGGCCCTCCCACTTGGGACCACCGGATCACTATGGCCGTCTTTCGACTCTGCTCGACTTGTCAGTCTCGCAGTCAGGCTGGCTTCTGCCATTGCACTCAACGAGCGATTTCCGACCGCTCTGAGCCAACCTTCGCGCGCCTCCGTTACGATTTAGGAGGCGACCGCCCCAGTCAAACTACCCACCACACAGGGTCCCGGATCCGGATAACGGACCGCGGTTAGACATCAAGCAGAACAAGGGTGGTATCTCAAGGGAGGCTCCACGCAAACTGGCGTTCACGCTTCAAAGCCCACCACCTATCCTGCACATGTTCGGCCTAATGCCAGTGTGAAGTTGTAGTAAAGGTGCACGGGGTCTTTCCGTCTAACCGCGGGTAACCGGCATCTTGACCGGTAATTCAATTTCGCTGAGTCTATGTTGGAGACAGCGGGGAAGTCGTTACGCCATTCGTGCAGGTCGGAACTTACCCGACAAGGAATTTCGCTACCTTAGGACCGTTATAGTTACGGCCGCCGTTTACCTGGGCTTCAATTCAGAGCTCTCACCCCTCCTTTTAACCTTCAGGCACCGGGCAGGCGTCAGACCCTATACGTCGTCTTACGACTTCGCAGAGCCCTGTGTTTTTAATAAACAGTCGCCACCCCCTGGTTTGTGCCCCCAGCCCATACTTGCGTACAGACCGGGCCTCCTTCTCGCGAACTTACGGAGGTATTTTGCCGAGTTCCTTCAACATAGTTCTCTCAAGCGCCTTGGTATTCTCTACCTATCCACCTGTGTCGGTTTAGGGTACGATCTAACGATGGAGCTATTTCCAGGGACCTCTAAGCAGCCCATTCAATCCGATAAGGATGAACTACCCTCGAGATCCGTCACTTCCATCTGGCCCAGGAATATTAACCTGGTTCCCATCGACTACGCCTTTCGGCCTCGCCTTAGGGGTCGGCTTACCCTGCTCAGATTAGCTTTAAGCAGGAACCCTTGGATTTTCGGCGAGAGTGTCTCTCACACTCTTTGTCGCTACTCATGTCATCATTCTCACTAGTGATCTCTCCACGGGATCCCTCACAGGCCCGCTTCACAGAAAACTCCGCGTCTCCAATCCCACCGAAGTGGTTAAGGAGACATGGAATTATGTCACACTACGCTCTGCTACCATGCAATAAATGCATCCTAAGCTTCGGCTCATGGCTTGAGCCCCGTTACATCTTCGCCGCAAGACAACTTATTTAGACCAGTGAGCTGTTACGCTATCTTTAAAGGATGGCTGCTTCTAAGCCAACCTCCTGGTTGTTTTGGTCGTCTCACCTGCTTTCCCACTTAGCCATGAATTAGGGGCCTTAGCTGTAGGTCAGGGTTGTTTCCCTCTTCACGACGGACGTTAGCATTCGCCGTGTGTCTGCCATCTAGTACTCCTCGGTATTCGGAGTTTGGTTAGGATCAGTAAGCCTGTGGGGCCCCATTACCCATCCAGTGCTCTACCCCCGAGGGTATTCGGATGACGCTCTACCTAAATAGATTTCGCAGAGAACCAGCTATCTCCGAGTTTGATTGGCCTTTCACCCCTAGGCACAGCTCATCCCGATCCTTTTCAACGGATGTGGGTTCGGTCCTCCAGTAAGTGTTACCTTACCTTCAACCTGGCCATGCCTAGATCACTCGGTTTCGGGTCTGATCCCACAAACTCAACGCCCTATTAAGACTCGCTTTCGCTGCGCCTACACCTAACGGCTTAAGCTTGCTTGTGAGACCAAGTCGATGACCCATTATACAAAAGGTACGCTGTCAGGGCGCATAGGCCCCTCCAACTGATTGTAGGCGTTCGGTTTCAGGTACTGTTTCACTCCCCTCGTCGGGGTGCTTTTCACCTTTCCCTCACGGTACTGGTTCACTATCGGTCAGTAAGGAGTACTTAGCCTTCGAAGGTGGTCCTCCGATCTTCAGACAGAATTTCACGTGTTCCGCCCTACTTAATACGTCCTCTCATGCTTCTTATACGGGACTATCACCCACTTTGGTTGCGCATTCCAACGCATTCTAACCACAATTGAGGCTCGGCTGGTCCCCGTTCGCTCGCCGCTACTAGGGGAGTATCAATTGATTTCCTTTCCTCCGGGTACTTAGATGTTTCAGTTCCCCGGGTTTGCTTTTATAAACCTATGTATTCAGTCTATAAATACCTGGTTTACCCTCCTATTTTGCCCTACCGCCTATTCGGCTACTTGAGGGCGAACCCGCAAACAGCATCTTAGGAGTAGTATAAATAGCAGAATATCAGGTGGGTTGCCCCATTCAGAAATCCATGGATCAAAGCTTATTCTCAGCTCCCCATGGCTTATCGCAGAGTATCACGTCTTTCATCGCCTCTTACTGCCAAGGCATTCACCAAACGCCCTTTTCGCGCTTGATTTGATCCAGAAAAAGCAAGACTACCCATGATGCCCTACCGCTTCGCTACTTGAGGGCTATTTACACCATCAACCAACGTCGCTGCATAAGGCAGGCAATCTGCGCGGAAGACAGAAGCTGGTAAGAAACTGTCTTTCCTTATTCCAGATCAAAAGCATACTTTTTTACCCGCCCAACCACTATAGGTTGGACAGCGAGACATGCATCTAGCCTACCTTCCGTGCAGGAAGCAGGCGTCATGTCTCTGGTTAGTGTACTTGACTTGGACAACACGTTCTTTTCAATCGCGATACGCCTAAAAGACCGAGGAAACAGTCCGCTAAACGCCGGCTCCCGAAGGAGCAGCAACTGAGTTC
>NZ_BLWI01000019.1 GCF_013282155.1 Sulfitobacter sp. HGT1 | reverse complement strand
ACCCGCAACCCCTTTTTTGGGAATTTTCACGGTTAGTCAAAAAACCTTCATAAACGCCTGTTTTATTGGCGTTTTGAGCCTGCGGAATTCCGCCAAGGTAAAAAGCCAACAAGCTTGATGCCCTTATTTTCAACTTTTTAGGGTGTTCTCGTGGACTGATCCACCTCGGGTTGGCCTAAATCATCCTCGATTGGCGACTCGGCCCCACGGTTCGGGTGGAATCGGTCGCACCTTACAGATGATGGACCTGCACCTGATCCCCACAGGCCTCGCGGGCGATATCGACCACATGCTGGTGGTGCGTCAGATAGATCGCCTGCCCCCTCTGTCCGACCCGCTGCATCAGCCGACATGCAGCCCGCGTGCGGTCTTCGTCGAAGGTCTCGAACACGTCATCGCAAAAGAACGGCAGGATGCGCCCGTTCTGTGCCATCTGGTCATAGGCCGCCGCCCGCAAAGCCAGATAAAGCTGGAACCGCGTCCCCTTTGACATGTCGGCGGCCTCTTTGAGGGTCATATCCGACGCCTGTACAGCTTGCAGGATATCGCCTGCGGATGTCGGCACCGTCTTGAGCTGGGAATACGCCCCGTTGGTCAGGTCGTGAAAGGCCTGTTCGGTCGCTGCCAACATGCCGCTTCTATGGGCATCGCGATACCGGCGGATCGCTTCCTCTGCCAAGGCATGGCCAAAGCGCCCTTGAAGATAGCGCAGCGCGGCATCTTCGAGCTGTGCCTCGAGGGTCCGCTTTTGCGCGACTAGGGCGGCAACCGTGTTATCTCCCCCCACAGCATCAAGGGCCATTTGCGCACGTGCCCGCGTCTCAATGGCCACCTCCAGCGCAGCATCAAGCCGGGTCAGATCTTGTGTAACCGCTTCCAGTTCCACCTGAGCGGCCTGTGCCGTCTGTTCATTCAAGAGGGCATCGGCTGCCGCCCATGATGGCACGGCCAGCAGAGCGAAAAGCTGCGTCTGTGTTTCCTGTGCCTGCGCCCGAAGTGCGATGACATCCTTGGCAAGGGTTGTCGCCTTGCGCAAATCATCCAGACTATCTGTCGGGATCGCCGGGTCGAACACCGATGCGATCAGGCGGACCTGTTCATCCAGAACCTCGATCTGCCGCGCCGCATCTTGCGCGACGTCCTGATGATGGGCGTATCTTGCGTCCAGATCCCTGCGTTGGCGTGCGGTTTCCTCCGCCTGGTTCACCTGCAAAAGATACGCCGCATAGCGATCAAGCGCGGGCATACTGCCGCTGTGGTCGAGCTTGATGTCGTCAAGACCGCGCTCGAAAGCGGCGATATTGGCCGACATCGTCTCGACCTGACGGGCAAGTTTGCGGATGATGGTATCGCTCTCGCGGATGCGGTGCAGCGTACGCAGACCGTCCCAGACAAGCGGGTCGGTTTTTAGGTGTGGTATATAGTGTGTGATCGCATTGACCCAATCGGCGCTTGCGGCCTTTGCAGTGCTTTGCGCGATGTCTTGGGCGGCAGTGCGACGGTCCACTTCGATCCTGGCGGATTTCACACTTGTTTCGGCCAATGTCAGCACTTGTTTTTGGGCAAGCTGCCCTGCCAATTGCGCCTTGGCCAGCTTCATCAAACCGGCAAGTGATCCGCTTTCAATGTCTAATATAGTAGACAGAGTTGATTTGAGCGTTTCGACCTCGGCGCGCAGATCGGTCTGCGTGGCCTTAACGGCGTTGAACGTGGCCGCGACCTCGGCTGCATCAGATGCGTCCGCAGTCCAGCCTGCGAAATCTTCGGCAGTCATGTTGTCGGGCAAACGATGGGCAACCAGATGGTCCGCCAATTGCGCGGTCAGCTTTGTTAGGGCAGCGGCTGCGGCGTCATGCTGGGCGCTGGCCTGAGCATGTTCTTGCGCGGCCTCGATCTCGCGGCGCTGCGCCTGACGGTTCTCGGCGATTTCCTTGCTTTGGGTCGCGCGCAATCTGGTTTGGGCATCATCGGTCTGCATGGCGACCTCGAACGCGTTGGCCGATGCGGCGTCCAGCGTGGCTTTATGTGCTGTCCACAGGCTGTCCCGCGCGTCCCGCGTTGCGACAGCCGTTTCATCGTCAATCATATCCGGCGAGGCTTGCGACAGCTTCATCTGGGTCTGCGCCTGCTGCCAGCGCGTTTGCGCGGCCAATTGTTGTTGCGCGGCGGTGGCAGCGACCTGGCTTGCCGCTGCAATATCCCGGCCAAGCTGGGCCGCCTGGGCTGGGGTCACCTGCAAATCAGGAACGGCGTCAAAAACCACGCCGGGGCGGGCCAGTTTGCGCAGGGCAGCATCAGCGTTTTGCCGCGCTGTGGCAAACGCATGCTCGGCTGCGGTAAAGCGCGCTACGATATCTTCGGCATCCGCGCTGGCAATCACCCGCTCCAGTGCCGGATCGCCCTTGACCGTTTGTGCGGCATCTTGGGCCTGCAATGTGGCGTCTTCCAGCTTTGACCGCGCGCCTTGGGTTTCCCCGATCGCGGCGGCATGGGCTTTATCCGCATCCGTCATCGCGGTTCTTAGCCGTTCAAGCGTGGCCAGATCGGCCTCGTCCAGCACATATTGGTCGGGATCGTCTGTCGGCAGCCCGATCCCCGACAAGCGCAGGCCCAACTCCGCCTTTTCATGTTCAAGCTCGGCCTGCCTGCGCGGCAAATCCAACAGCCCGGTCTGCGCGCGGCTTTTCAGTTCTTCCAACGCCTGCAACTGGTCTGCGGCGGCCAGCGCCTGCGGATCAACGGCCAGTGCCGTGCGCTGCGCGTCAATCGTCTCGACCTCGCGGGTCGCCTGTTCAAACGTCGACGTCAAAGCCACCCGTTGCGTCATCAGGGCCAACAGGTCCTCAGGCTCTATGTCCAAGGATGCCGGATAATGCGCAAGCGGCTGCACCTGTTGATCCAGCTCGTGCCACCGCGCTGCCAAGGGATAGGCCTTCAGAAGATTTTCAAGCTCCAGCTTGCGCAGGGCAAGGTCGGTCTTCTCCTGCCGCAAACTGTCTTCAGCCGCTTGGGCCTTTTCAAGGTCCGACCGCAATCCGCGGTAGGCCTGCGCGCTGACGTCCTGGTCTTTGATCTGCTTGTTGACCTGCGCAAGTTCGGCTTTTAGCCCCGCGAATTCCGACTTCGTGCCGCCCTTGCGGTAAATCTCGAGCGATCTGGCGTTCACGTCTTCCAGCACCTGCGACAGATCGCTGATCCCGGCCGCCGCTGAAAACAACAGCTTGCCGATCTCGCCTTTGCTTTTGGTGATCTCCTCGCCGCCTGCCTCGATCGTCTCGTCATCCAGACACAAAAGCTTGCGGTATTCTTCGACCGTCAAATCGCGCAGCGCGGATGTGAGTATGGTGTCGGGCGTGACCTGCCCCTGCCCGTCCAGCAAATTGGGCGCGCGTTTGGACAAACGGGTCAGGCTATGGGCCCTGCCGTCGATTTCCAGCACACCGCCCACCCGCAAATTGGCGCGTTGGTGTTTGAACGCATAGGCGTCTTTCGCCGGAAAGCCGAACAACAGCCGCAGATACCCTTCCATCAGAGTGGTTTTACCGGCCTCGTTGTGGCCAAAAACGATGTGGAAATCCGAGCCGCCTGCCGGGGCTGCGCCAAAATCAATGGTCCGGTCGGTGAAATGCCCAAAGGCAGCCAGATCAAGCTGGCGCAGGCGCATCATGTGCCCTGCCCCTGCATTCTGGCGACCATCGACAGGATGGCATCTTCGGTCAGACGGGTCAGCAGGTCGTCTTGCGCCGCTTCATCGGGCACCAGATCGCGGCGACGGTCTGCGGGCAGCAGCGCCAACATCTGTTCCAATTCGCGGCCCAAGCTGTCCAGCGACGCAGGCGACGCGGCAATGTCATGCATCAACTGTTCGACTTCGCCCACCGCACTATCCGTCGCCACAGCCGATACCGGGGCGACATCAAAGGTCAGTTTTTCGAGCCAAAGCCCGCCGATGTTTTCGGCCATCTGGGTGATTTCGGCCTGCCAGTAATCGGCCAGTTGCCGCAACCGCCACGCCAGTGCCGTTTGCCCCACCAAGCGCAGCCGCAAGATCGCAGCGCCCCTGCCCGCCTGCGCCCGCAAGCAGTCTCGCAGGGCGTCGCGCACATCATCGTCAGTTTCCGCCCCCTCCAGCACACAATCGCAGGCGCGGAATTCCAACAAAGATGTCGGCAGTTCAGATACCTCGATCCTGCCGTCCTGCACGGTCAGGATGCTGGCAGATTTCGGCCCTGCCTCGCCAATGTCGCGCCCTTGGGGCATCCCCGGCATCACGATCCACGGGTTTTCGCTGTGGATCTGCCGTGTGTGGACATGCCCAAGCGCCCAATAGTCAAACCCTGCCTGTGCCAGATCAGCCGCCGAACAGGGCGCATAGGGGTCGTGCCCCGCCGCCCCCGTCAGGGACGTGTGCATCATGGCGATGTTCACCGCCGATGGCACAGGGGGTTTGAACTTGGGCAGCAGGCTGTCGGGCGCATAGCGGTCGCGGAAACTGACGCCGTGTATATAGACGGGGTGATCGCCAAGCTGGACCATGCCGCCCTTGCCATCGAACACATGCACATTGGCGGGCAATGCGATTTCACCGGCGACGGGGTTTTCCGCATCATGATTGCCCTTGATATAGAAGACCTGCACGCCCGCCTCGGCCAGCCGCTGCATTTGCCCGGCAAGATAGGCGGCGGTCTTGGCGCTGCGTTCCTGACCGTCGTACAAATCACCCGCGATCAGAAACGCCGCGACATCTTCGTCGATACAGTATTGCACCATCGTTTCCAGCGCGTGACGGCTGGCATTACGAACCTGTGCGACAAGCCTGTCGTCCTTTAGCGCCAAACTGCTCAAAGGTGAATCCAGATGCAGATCGGCAGTGTGCAAAATGCGAAGTGTCAAACAAACGGGCCTTGTGGCAGGAAAATCAGCTGTGCATTCTTTGTCACGCAGTTCACTTTCGGTTGCAACCACTGGCTGCTGCTTTGATCCTTGGGATCAACGCGGTATGACACCGATATCCCTGTTCCAGAAAGCACGCCAATGAATTCGCCTGATGTCCCCCTGACCCAAGACCTTGTGCTGGTTGGGGGCGGGCATGCCCATGCCTTGGTCCTGCGCAAATGGGGGATGAACCCGTTGCCGGGGGCGCGGCTGACGGTCATCAACCCCGGCCCGACCGCGCCTTATACCGGCATGCTGCCCGGACATGTCGCGGGCCATTACAGCCGCGACACGCTGGAGATTGATCTGGTGCGCCTGTGCCGTTTCGCCGGTGCGCGGCTGATCCTTGCCCATGCCACAGATATCGACCGGACCGCCCGCCTGATCACGGTCGAGGGGCAAGGCCCGATTGCCTATGATGTCGCGTCGATCGACATCGGCATCACCGCAGAAATGTCGATTGCGGGCTTTGCCGACCACGCCGTCGGGGCCAAACCGCTCGATATCTATGCGCAGCGCTGGCGCGATTTTGTTTCCGCGACCACCCAAGGCACCGCCACCCCCACCGTTGCCGTGATCGGCGGCGGTGTTGCCGGATGCGAATTGGCGCTGGCGATGTCACACGCGTTGCAGCAGGCGGGCGTCAAACCGGCCGTTACAGTGATCGAGGCAGGCCCGCAGATATCAGGGGTTGGCGACACTGCGCGGCGCAAATTGCTCAGCGCGATGTCACAGGCCGGCATTGCCCTGCGCACCGATGCCCGTGTCACGCAGGTCACGGCGTCACAGGTGCTGCTTGATCGGCAAGAGCCCGTGCAAGCCGCATTGACCGTTGGTGCGGCGGGCGCATTTCCACACGGCTGGCTGGCCCGGACCGACCTGCCCCTGATCGACGGGTTTATTGAGACGACCCCCGATCTCAGCATCAAGGGCGATACATCGGTCTTTGCCGTGGGCGACTGTGCCGCAATGCCCTTTGCCCCGCGCCCCAAGGCCGGTGTCTTTGCCGTGCGCGCGGCACCTGTGTTGCACCACAACCTGCGTGCCGCATTGACGGGCGGTGCCCGCAAGATATTCAAACCGCAAAAGAACTACCTCAAGCTGATCTCGTTCGGCGGCAAATCCGCCATGGCCGAGAAATTCGGCTTCGCGGTTTCCGGCCCGCTACTTTGGCGTTGGAAAGACCGCATTGACCGGGCGTTTATGGACAAGCTGGATCACCTGCCCCCGATGAAAGCCGCCCGGATCCCCGAAACCTTGGCGCTTGGCGCACGCGAGATCATGCAGGAAAAGCCCCTGTGCGGTGGCTGCGGGGCCAAGGTTGGCGGGGCGCTGCTGGCCGATGCGCTGTCAAACCTCGATACCCGCGCCCACCCGCAGGTGGTGACGGGCGTAGGCGACGATGCTGCGGTGGTCAAAATGCCGGGGGGCGGTCTTCAGGTGCTCAGCACCGATCATTTGCGCGCAATGGTCCACGACCCCGTTCAAATGACCCGCATCGCGGCGGTCCATGCCTTGGGCGATGTCTGGGCGATGGGGGCCGCACCTCAGGTCGCGCTGTCCAGCCTGATCCTGCCGCGCATGTCCCCGCCCCTTCAGGCGCGCACCCTGCGCGAAATCACTGATGCGGCCCGCGCGGTTTTTGACGCCGCCGGGGCCAGTTTGGTCGGCGGGCATACGACGATGGGGGCCGAACTGACGATCGGGTTCACCGTGACGGGCACCCGTGACACGATGCCCATCACCATTGCCGGCGCACAACCGGATGATGTCTTGCTGCTGACCCGTCCCATCGGGTCTGGCGTGATGATGGCCGCCCATATGGAGGGAACCGCCCAAGGTCGCGATGTTGCGAACACTTTGGCGATCATGCAGCAACCGCAATCACAGCAGGCCGACATCCTGCGCGATGCCCATGCGATGACAGACGTGACCGGATTTGGTCTGGCGGGTCATGTGCTGGCGATGTGCAAGGCATCAGGCCTCTGCGCGACCTTGAGGCACGCCGACATTCCCGTCTACGCAGGTGCACGCGCCTTGTCTGATGCCGGGGTCGGGTCCTCGCTCTTGCAGGCGAACCGCGACAATGCACCCACCGCAGGGATCGACGACCCGCTGATCCATGACCCGCAAACAGCCGGTGGATTGCTGGCCGCACTCCCCCCAAAGGCGGCTGAAACCGCCCTGAGGCAGCTGGAAAGCAAAGGATTGCAAGGATGGATCATCGGAACGCTTCAAACCGGTGCGCCGTCCCTCACCCTTAGGTAACGCGCCGCGCCAGATCCCGTGCTGCTTGGGCAAGTGTGCTGTCCTCAAGATCCGCCAGCGCGATCACTTGCGTCGCCTTTTCGGACCGCCCCATCGACTTGGCATAGCGCGGGTCATAATGGGCCGACACCAGCCCTGTGGCCAGTTCTTCCCACGCGCCTTCATCCGCCAGTGAATGCCATGCAGCGATCACATCGCTCGCGTGATAGGGGCGCAGCATGTCAATCCGGCCATGCAAACGCGCGCTGTCTTCGGTCAGATCGGCATAGGCGGTGGCCAGAAACCGCGCCCGCGCGGCAAGCGGTGCCTGAACCTCGATCCGGGGGGCATCGCGCATGGCGTGCCACAGGCCCGAGGGCACCACACGTGCGCCGATCTTGCTGCTTTCCGCCTCCACCCAGGTCATGCGGGTCGGGTCCATTTTAGCCAATTGCGCTGCCAGCCGCGTCTCGAACATCTTTTGCGATGGCTGCCCGTCCCCGCGCGCGCCAAACAACGATCCGCGGTGGTTTGCGAACCCCTCAAGGTCGATGACCTGCTCGCCCGCGAGCGCCAGATGTTCCAGTAAACGCGTTTTCGCCGTGCCGGTCCCGCCTTCGATCAGGGTCAGCTTGTGAGGCAGCGGGGTGTCATACACGGTCTGGGCCACCAGCCGCCGATAGCTGCGATACCCCCCCTTCAGCAACTGGACCCGCCAGCCGATCTGTTCAAGGATTGTCGCAAACGACCCCGACCGCTGCCCGCCGCGCCAGCAATAGACCATGGGCTGCCAGCCACCGGGCTTGTCCGCCAGCGGCCCCATCAAATGTACCGCCGCGTTTTGCGCCACCAAGGCCGCCCCGATCTTGCGCGCCATAAAGCTGCTGTCTTGCTTGTAAATCGTGCCGACCTTTGCGCGCTCTGCATTGGACAGAACCGGCAGGTTGATCGCGCCGGGAATGTGATCTTCGGCAAATTCATCCGGAGATCGCACGTCAATGATCGTATCCGCGCCACAGGCCGCAATATCGGACAGGGCATTGAGGTGAAGAAGTGTCATGACGCGCTTTCCAAGATGGGGTGTCCTTGTTCTACCCGCTCAGATGCTGGCGTCCAGCGCGAAGCATATGTGGCCGATCTGCCGTTGGGAGGGTCGCGGCACGCCCTGCAAATTTTTGATCACGCCGGATTTGATGCCATACTCGCGACAAATAGTGTCACTATCCCCACAAGCAATCGACAGGATGGGCAAGTTTGGGTAGTCAACCTGCAAGGAATATAAAGTGCGAAGGTATTATTCGAATGCAGATTGAACAGACGCCGTTATCGGGTGTTTTGGTGATTACACCGGCGCGTTTTGGCGACCATCGGGGTTTTTTCTCGGAAAGTTACAGCGCGAAGGCGTTGGCAGAGCACGGGATCACCATTCCGTTCGTGCAGGACAACCATTCGCTGTCGATGACGCCGGGCACCGTTCGCGGGTTGCATTTTCAGGCACCGCCCCATGCGCAGGACAAGCTGGTGCGCTGCGGCCGCGGGGCGTTGTTTGATGTGGCGGTCGATATCCGCAAGGGCTCGCCCACCTACGGGCAGTGGTTCGGGGTCGAGCTGAGTTTCGAGAACGGCAAGCAATTGTTGGTACCTGCGGGGTTCGCCCACGGGTTTGTGACGCGCGCCCCCGAGACCGAGATTATCTATAAATGTTCGGACTATTATGCGCAGGCGACCGAGGGAGCGATTGCCTGGGATGATCCCAATATCGGGATCGACTGGGATATGGGCGATCTGTCGGCGGTTTTGTCAGATAAAGACGCAAATGCGCCCTCTCTGGCGGATCTTAACAGCCCGTTTACGTTTGAGGGTGCATAGATGAAGCTATTGGTAACAGGCGGCGCGGGGTTTATCGGCTCGGCTGTGGTGCGGCTTGCAGTGGCGCAGGGCCATAGCGTGGTGAACCTTGATGCGCTGACCTATGCGGCTTGTCTTGAGAATGTCGCCAATGTGGCCGACAGCCCGCTTTATGCGTTTGAACAGGCCGATATCTGCGACCGCGCGGCACTGGACCGGGTCTTTGCCGATCACCAGCCTGACGCCGTGATGCATCTGGCGGCGGAAAGCCACGTGGACCGCTCCATCGACGGCCCCGGCGCGTTTATCCAGACCAATATCACCGGCACCTATACCCTGCTTGAGGCCGCCCGCGCCTATTGGCAGGGGGCTGGCAAGCCGGACGGCTTCCGCTTTCACCACATCTCGACTGACGAGGTCTTCGGCTCGCTCGGCCCCACTGGGCAATTCACCGAAGACACGCCCTACGATCCGCGCAGCCCCTATTCGGCGTCCAAAGCCGCCAGCGACCATCTGGTGCGTGCTTGGGGCGAGACCTATGGGTTGCCGGTGATCATGACGAACTGTTCGAACAATTACGGGCCGTTCCACTTTCCGGAAAAACTGGTGCCGGTGGTGATCCTCAAGGCGCTCGCCGGGCAGCCGATCCCGGTTTATGGCGACGGGGCCAATGTGCGCGACTGGCTGTTTGTCGAAGACCACGCCGACGCGTTGCTGACCGTGCTGACGAAGGGCGCGTTGGGCCGCAGCTATAACATCGGCGGGGAAAACGAGGTCAGCAATCTGGAGCTGGTCAAGATGATCTGCGCCTTGCTGGATGACCGTCACCCCAGCGGTGCACCCCATGCCGATCTGATCACCTTTGTCACCGACCGCCCCGG
This sequence comes from Sulfitobacter sp. HGT1, assembly GCF_013282155.1. GTDB lineage: Bacteria > Pseudomonadota > Alphaproteobacteria > Rhodobacterales > Rhodobacteraceae > Sulfitobacter. The sequence goes on along the minus strand of NZ_BLWI01000019.1, from coordinate 153,533 downwards.
CCATGACCAGCGCTATGCGATCGACCCGACGCGCATCCGGACGGAATTGAACTGGAAGCCGTCGGTCACGGTCGAGGAAGGGCTGGCGCGGACCGTCGACTGGTACCTCGCGAACGAAGACTGGTGGCGCGCCTTGCAAAACCGCCATGGCGTTGGCGAACGGTTGGGCAAAGCATGAAGATCCTCGTATTCGGCCACAGCGGCCAGGTCGCCACGGAATTGCGCGCGCTGGATGGCAACGGCATCCAGATCATCGCGCTTGACCGCGCTGCCGCCGATCTGACCGACCCCGCCGCCTGCGCCGCCGCGATTGACGCGCACGCGCCTGATGCGGTGATCAACGCCGCCGCCTATACCGCGGTGGACAAGGCCGAAAGTGACCGCGCCACTGCCGATCTGATCAATGCACAGGCACCGGCGGCCATGGCGGGTATCTGTGCGGCGCGTGATATTCCCTTCGTCTCGATCTCGACCGATTATGTGTTTTCCGGCGCAGGTTCAGACCCTTGGCAGCCCGATGATCCCACTGATCCGCAAGGGGTTTACGGGGCCACCAAACGCGACGGAGAGGTCGCGATTGAAGCCGCCGGTGGCCGCTATGCGATTTTGCGCACATCCTGGGTGGTGTCGGCCCACGGCAATAACTTCGTCAAAACCATGCTGCGCCTTGGTGCGGACCGCGATGCGCTGACCATCGTTGCAGACCAGATCGGTGGGCCAACAGGGGCGGCCGAAATCGCACAGGCCTGCGTAGCCATCGCGCAAACGCTTGTTTCAGATCCGGAAAAATCCGGGATCTACCATTTCTCCGGCGCGCCCGACACCAGCTGGGCCGATTTCGCCCGCGCGATCTTTGATCAGGCAGGCATCACCTGCGCTGTCACCGATATTCCTTCGACCGATCACCCCACGCCTGCCAAACGCCCGCTGAATTCGCGGATGGACTGCGGCACCACGCATACCGCATTCGGCATCACGCGCCCTGACTGGCGCGAAAGCCTGAACCGGATTATTGCCCAACTTGATGTTTCCAAGGACTGATTTCCATGACGCAGACCATGCCCCAGACGCCCAAACGCAAAGGTATCATCCTCGCCGGAGGTTCAGGCACGCGGCTTTATCCGATCACCATTTCCGTGTCGAAACAGCTGCTGCCGATCTATGACAAACCGATGATTTACTATCCCCTGTCGGTCCTGATGCTGGGCGGCATCCGCGAGATCGCGATCATCACCACCCCGCAAGACGCCGAACAGTTCAAACGCGCGCTTGGCGATGGCAGCCAGTGGGGCGTGTCGCTGAGCTATATCACCCAACCCAGCCCCGACGGTCTGGCGCAAGCCTATCTGCTGGCCGAGGATTTCCTTGACGGTGCGCCGTCCGCGATGGTTCTGGGTGACAACATTTTCTTTGGCCACGGCCTGCCCGAGATATTGGCCGCCGCCGATGCGCAGGAAACCGGCGGCACCGTCTTCGGCTACCGCGTGTCCGACCCCGAACGCTATGGCGTGGTAGATTTTGACGAGGCAGGTCAAGCCCGCCAGATCATCGAAAAGCCCGCCGTGCCGCCGTCGAACTACGCCGTTACGGGCCTGTATTTCCTAGACAACACCGCATCCGAGCGTGCCAAAACTGTGCAGCCCTCCCCGCGCGGAGAGCTTGAGATCACCACCCTGCTGGAAACCTATCTGCACGACGGATTGCTCAACGTCCAACGCATGGGCCGCGGCTATGCGTGGCTTGATACCGGCACCCACGGCAGCCTGCTGGACGCCGGCAACTTTGTCCGCACGCTGGAAACCCGCCAGGGTTTGCAAACCGGCAGCCCCGACGAAATCGCGTTCAACCAAGGCTGGATCACTGTCGCTGACATGGAAAAACGCGCCAAGCTCTTCGCCAAGAACGACTATGGTGACTATCTGGAAGGGTTGTTGAAGCCGGGCAATCGCGGTCCGTTTTAAGTTGATCCACGTCAAGGACCATCGCATAGTCTCGCTTTGATAGTTGGAGCACCGACGTGAAGGGGAGCGCTAAGTCTTGGATGAAGTGAACAGCGATCAGACCACGGGGCAGCCATCGCACGGGGCCCCCAAGTTCAAGCCTGTCACAGTGGCTGATCTTTCAAAGGCGCTTGGGCTGGGTTGGGCCGACCTGAAACGCGCACCGATGTTCGGATTGGGGTTCGCCGCTGTTTACGTGATCGCGGCATGGGCAATGGCATGGATTACATGGCAAACTGGCACGACCTTCTGGCTGGTGCTGGCGGTGTTCGGCTTTCCCCTGCTTGGTCCCTTTATCGCGGTCGGCCTGTACGAAGTGTCGCGCCGTGTTCAGGCAAAAGAACCGCTAGGCTGGGCTGAAATTCTGGGGGTGGTTGTGCTGCAACGCAAACGATCCTTGCCGATGATCGGCGCGATCAGCATCGTGATATTCCTGTTCTGGTTCTTTCTGGGCCACATGATTTTCGCGTTGTTTCTGGGCCTGTCCCCCATGTCCAATATCTCGTCCTCGGCCGAAGTATTCCTGACCCCGAACGGCTTGGCCATGTTGTCGGTGGGCAGTGTCGTCGGCGCAATTTTTGCCCTGCTTTTATACATGATCACCGTGCTGTCCATCCCGATGGTCTTGGACCGTGAGGTGGATTTTGTCACGGCAATGGCGACCAGCTTTGGCTATGTGGCGGCGCATCCGGCCGTGATGCTGGGGTGGGCTGTGTTCATTGCTGTGGTGACCTTGGTGTCACTTGTGCCGCTGTTTCTGGGCCTGTTTATCGTGCTGCCCTTGCTGGGGCACGCCACATGGCACTTGTATCACCTGCTGAGCGCCCCCCAGACAGAGTGACCGGCATCGATGTAGCCTACCGCAGCCGACCCTAGCCTGAAACGATTGCGCGATAGATGATCGACGCGATAAAGACGCCATTCGCAAACAGCAGACACATGGTGGCAAGCGATCCGAGGTCTTTGGCATCGCGGGCAAATTCCGCCCATTGCGGGGCCAGATGATCGACAATGCATTCGATCGCCGTGTTCAATGCCTCGACTGCGACAAGGACGAAAAACAACACCAGCAAGGCGCAGAATTCCATCAGGCTTGCGCCGCAAACGGCAAAGACAATCAAGCAGATCGGCAAGGCCAGCATGATATGGCGAAAGGCCGTTTCCTGCCACAGACGGCGCACCCCGCCGATGGAATACCCCGCCGCTGCGAACAGATGCGCAATGCCTGTGACGCGGGCAGGTTTTTCGCGGGGGGGCTCGGTGCTGTTGATCAATTGCTTAACCCTTTGGTCGCATTCTTGCAGGTCGCAAAAATATCCAGCGCATTGTCCCGTTCGGCGGTTTGGATGTCCAGCATTCCCAGCAGGGAATGGAACAGATTGTCATGCGACAGCGCTTCGCCGGCTTTTGCGGCCATGCAGCGCCGATCAATGCCAAGCTGGTCCTCAAAGTTCTGCGACATCCACAAGATGGCAGGTACTTTGGTTTGGGTGTCAGGGGCCATGAAATAGGGTGCCCCGTGCAGATACATCCCGCCCTCGCCCAGCGATTCACCGTGATCGGACATATAGATCATCGCCGTCGCAAGAGCGTCACGGGATTGCAAAACCCTGATGATGTCGGCCAGAACCTTGTCCGTATAGGCGATGGTATTATCATAGGCATTGGCGATTTCCTGCGGGGTGCAACTTTTGAACTCTGCGGTCCGGCAGGACGGTTTGAATTTCTCGAATGTTTCGGGATAGCGCAGATAATAGGTCGGGCCATGACTGCCGATCTGGTGCAGGACAAGTACGGTATCTTGCGTTATGGCATCCGCGAAATCCTCAACCTCTTTGAGGAATATACCGTCCATACATTCACCTGCGGCGCAGAATTCGGTGTTCGGGGTATTTGTGAGAGACCGCTTGGTCAGGCGGCTTGCGATGGCTTTGTCGCCGGTGTTGTTGTCCCACCATTCAACGTGAAACCCTGCGTGGGCCATCACGTCCAGCACGGATTCAGTCGCGATGCCGTTTTCGAAAGAATAGGTGCTGCGGGTGAATTTCGAGAACATGCACGGCAGGGAAACCGCCGTTGCCGTCCCGCAAGACGACACATCGGTAAAGCTGACAACCGGGAGCTTGGCCAGTTCGGGGTTGGTTTCCACGCCATAGCCATTGAGGCTGAAGTTCTGGGCGCGTGCGGTTTCACCGGCAACGACAATGGTCAGCACCGGCTTTGCATCCGGGCCATAGGCCGGGCCCTTGACGGCATCCTCCCCCGATTTCGCCACTGTCACATTCGCAGACCTGCGCATCATCTTGGCATAACGGATTGCGCCGACAATGGGCATCCCGGGTTGGAAGCTGCTCATGAAATCCTTGCGTTCGCGCAGGATCGACGCATAGGCTTTCATGTCTGACCACAACAGCCCGACCGTCAGCCCAAGGCACAACAAGGTGCTGACGACGGGTGTTAGCAGGGTTCTGGTCCGGCCGTGCGGTTTGATTTTTACGGCAAAAATCACCAGCACTGGCAGCACGCCAAACACTAGATTATGCAAGACAAAGCTGGCTGTGATCAGGTGTTTTGATTCAGTGACCGTTGTCACCATCACGTTCTGGATCATGTCGCGGTCGATAATGACGCCCAGATTATCCATATAATAGGATGTGATGGCGCTGAGGATGACGATGAATGCCAGAAACGGTTTCACCACCCACGGAAATGCAAAGACGCTGAAAAACGACAGCATCAGGGTGAACACCGCGAGGATATAGGCACCAAAGGACAGCGGATGCCCCGCGAACACATCCGACCCGATGGACCAGAACGTGTCGTTATCAATGTAGAATACGAAAACAAGCGTCGCGATGCTAAGCACCAGCGGCGAAACGGGGTATGCATCCCGAAGGTATGCGATGCGGGTTGTCAGGGTTTTGGAGAGGGTCATGAGTTCTTTGGCGCTAGGGGGTCGCGCGCTTTTGACCATCCGAAGCTTACGGCAACCTTATAATTTCGACCTGATGCAAAAATATATCTGTGAGCCGGACGTGACGCATACGGACCTGAAACGCCCCGATGCGTGCCTGTCCAATAGCGGTGACAGACACGCATGCGGTCTTGCGGTCATGGGCAATTCAGCACGGCAATGGTCAGGCCCCCATCGCCTTCCACGCCTGCATCCGGCGAAAGACATCTTCGGTGATGCGGGTCGATCTGTTTGCGCAGCCGCCATAATTGTGGATGCCCACCACATGACGCTTGGCCAGCATCTTTGAATAGCGCCACGCGGGGCTGCCGCTTTGGCCCGGTGCGGTGTCGAACATATAGGCCAGCCGGTCGGGTTCCACTCCCGTGATGCGACCCGCGTTATACCATTGGGTGCCAAACGCCTTGTCCCCGGGATAGCCGGAGTTGTTGGCCAGCAGGTTCTTCAGTTCGGCGTCCGGCAGGGAGGCAAAGCCGAACCATCCGGTCTTGTCCCCCAAGCGGGCAGTTTCGGGCAGGATGATGCAGCCATAGTCGTCTGCGACCTCACCCCGGTTTACCCATCCCGAAACGCTGTGGAATTCCTGACTGATGCCAGACCCATAGGGACGCAACTGGCCCGACATGCCCGGCACCACCTCGATGGATTTGACCCAGCCGCCATTGGGGGCGGAATGCACGCAATGCCCCGCTGTCATCACCGTTCGGGGCGAGATCAGCCACCCCGTGCCGCGGCTGCGCGCACCGTTGGACATGGTGATCAGCAACTGGCAGATCATCCGCCAGGGCGGTGTGCCGTCATGGCCGATCTGAACCCGGTCGTCGCGCCCGCACACCGCTTCGGTCGGCCCGCCCCCATAGTGGATAGAGGCCGCGACGGGCATCTGGTCGAATGCCTCTGGCAGACCGCAAGGCGCGGATTCACCCAGCCCGTGCACCATCGGTTCCAGCAGGGAAAACCCCGGTGCGCTTTCCAGGCTGCCGCCGCCGTGGGTCAGCAGGTCATGGCCGTCTTCCAACAAGGCCACACCTGCGGCCTCATCTGTTTCAGCCGCTTCGGCGATTTCCGCATCGGGCTGATCCAAAAAGCCGTCCAGCGCTGCATAATCTTCTGCCGTTGGTGCAGGCGGCGGTGGTTTCACACCCTTCTTGATGCGTGGTTTTGATTTCTTCGCGGTCATATCACGTCCTCTGGATTAAGGCGCACCGGACACAGGGCCCGGTGCGCGATTGCGCTTTAGACCCGGATCAGGCTTTGGACCGGATGCAGGAGAAAGCCGCCAAAGCTTCCTTTAGTGCGGTGCCGTATTTCTTGGCCGCAAAGGACCGGACAGCCTTTGCAACAAGCGGGACACAGGGCGCGAATTTGGCCGCCTTGCGCACCAGCTTGACGATTTTGGCGATGATCTTTTGCGCACGCTTTTTGAGGGCATTCACAACGGGATTGAAGATATCAAAGAAACCCTCTTGGCCGCCGGTGTTCCCATCCGCGATATCCAGCAGGCTGAGCGTGCCACCGGTTTCGGCGGACGGGGCGGCAAAGACCGTCCCGGAAATCGCGTCATCCAGTATGTCGTGCTCCGCAGCAGCGCCAAGACGGCCAGTCAGCTCGATCCCAAAATCGCTTTCCAGCTGCTCGAACTCCGCCATGATTTCCGCGATCTCGGCGTTTTGTGCGCCGGTGTTGGGGGCAGATGTGCCAGCGGATGTTGCTGTGGTGCTTGCAGTGTTGCTTACGACTTCGTTGTCCATGTTGGTCTTCCTTTTATCAGGTTGGGTGCCTCTCTTGTCGGAGGCGGGGTTCACCGCATCCACATGCTGTGGCTTGCGGGGGTGACCGGTGATCACCTGACGACAACCATGACGGCGACCCATCAGTGCAGCGCCATGCTGGCATCAGGGCACCGTCAGGCTGGCGCAATGCGGGACAAGACAAACGTCAATCACTCGGCTAGGTTGAAGGCCGAGGGGCCAGTGGATGAATAAACCAGCTTGTGAGAATCGGATTGTGTTGCGTGCCTTGGGTGGCGCGTGGATTGAACTGCCGGGGACGCCTGTGCGCATCACCGCGCGCAAGCAAGTCGCCGTCATTGCCTATCTGGCGCTGGACCGTTTCAGCGCGTCGCGTGACCTTTTGGCGGGGTTGCTCTGGGGCGATGTGCCCGATGCCAAGGCGCGCGCATCGCTGCGACAGGCATTGTCGGAATTGCGCGCGGCCCACCCGGTGCTGCGCGATGCCCTCAGGATCGACCGGGCCAATGTCATTCTTGATCCCGACAGGATCGAGATCGACACGGTTCAGTTGCTGGACGAATTGAAGGCCGGCCACCTGCCCGCCGCAATACGGTCCGGCAGCGAGTTGGTGAATGACATCCTTTACGGGTTCGAGACGATGGGCAGCCGTTTTGCCGATTGGCTGGCCGATACGCGGCGGCAGATTGCGGGCGGATACCTGGAGTGCATCACCCAAGCCGCCGCACGCGCAGACCTTGCCCCGACGTTGCGCATGGACATGGCCGATGCGGCCCTTGGCCTTGATCCGCTGGGTGAAAACCATTGCCGGTTCGCGATGCAACTGGCCAATGATCTGGGCGATATCGGGCGCGCGTTGCAGACCTATGCCGCGTTTTACGCCCGGATGGAGGCCGAGCTGGACATGGAGCCGTCGCTGCTGACCCAAGACCTTGCAGCGGCCATCAAGATGGGTGCGACCGAACGGAGCATGACGGCCCCTGTACCGGCACCGCGGGCAGAACCCGCACCGCTCCAAGACGCCCCGCCTGCCGCCGCAAACCCGCACTCGAGGCACGGCAGGCCGGTTCTGGCGGTTCTTCCGCTCAGGGCGATCGGCCCGCAGGATCTGAAGGACAGCCTGACGGAAATGCTGGTGGATGATGTGGTGATGAAAATTGCCCGCCAGCGCGAGATTTCGATCATCTCGCGGGTGTCGGTCCGGCATCTTGCCAGCCGCCCCGACGTCGCCGCCGTGTTGCGCGACAAGATGAACGTGCGTTATCTGCTCAGCGGGACCATCCGGTTGACCGACGGTGGCTATCATCTGAACGTCGAACTGTCGCGCACCGATGACGGGCTGCTGTTATGGGCGCACAGCCTTGAAGTATCAGAGGACGATCTGTTTCGCGCCAACAGCGACACCGCCGAACAGGTGGTGCACATGCTGGTCCCGCAATTGCACCGCTCGGAGCTGAGCGACATCCGCGTCAGCGACATCAGCAATCTGTCGGCCTATCAAAAGCTGCTCAAGGCGCAGGAACTGGTGTACACCCTGTCCGCCCCCCAGCTCGATACCGCCGGTCACCTGCTGCATGATGCGGTTGCAACTTGGCCCGGATACGTGCCCGCGCGGGTGGCATTGGCCGATTGGTACAGCCTGCGGGTGGGCCAGGGCCTGTCGGACACACCGGCCGCCGATATGGCTGCCTTGAAAAACGCGCTGGAACAGGCGCTTGCGCTGGACGGGCGCAGCGGTCGCGCGATGGCGATGCTGGGCCATAACATTGCGATCTATGAACGCCGCTATGACGAAGCGCTTGTCCTGTTCGACGATGCCTTGCGCGCCACCCCCGGTGATGCCGAAACCCTGCTTTGGACAGGCCCCACGCTGGCCTATGCGGATCACGAATGTGATGCAGTCGAGCGGTTGATGCAGGCCAGCAGGCTGACGCTCGATGATCCGTTGCGGTTTCGCTATGACCATTTCCTGAGCATCGCGCATTTCGCATCCGGTGACATGAAGGAAGCCGCCCGGATCGGCCTCGCCTCCATGGCGCGCAACAGCCGCTATACGTCGAACTTGCGCATCACCGCCGGTGCCTGCGTCGCCATCGGTGATATGGACAAGGCCCGCGAATTGGCGACGCGGATCATGCTGCTGGAACCCCGGTTCCGGGTGTCGAATTTCATCAGCAGACAGGCGTTCCGCGACCCTGCCCGCCGCGCCGATTTTGGCGATCTGCTGCGGCAGGCCGGCTTGCCGAATTAGCCCGCCCTCCCCGTCTTGACGATAGCTTGACGGCGCAGATTGCATCTTTCCCTTAACGCATCCACGCGAAAAAGGGGGACGGCAATTGTTTGGCTTTATGAATGGTGGCAGCAACGGGGGCAGCAATGGTGGCTCCAACGGCGGATCGAATGGAGGGTCCAACGGCGGGTCGAACGGCGGATCAAACGGCGGCAGCGCAGGGTTTTCCGTCCCCGCTGAAGGGATCGGCAGCACTGCGGGGGTTCTGCCTTTTGACGGTGTCGTCGCACTTGAAGACATTGACGTGGCCTGCCTGCCCACGGGGCTGAATTTCCCGACCGCATCCTGGTCACCCGATCTGCGCGCGCAATTGGTGCTGGGCGAATTCGGCAGCAGCGGTTGGCGCGATACCAACCCCGCCGGCACCGTCCCGCTCGAGCGGTGGGAACATAGCGACGGCTTTAGTCTGGCACCTGCCCCGCTGGATCACGTGGGCAGCGCCGAGGCCGAAATCGCCGCCCTGCTGGAAAAGCGCGACACCCAACGCAACGGCGCGCGGATGGCGGAAATCGCATGGCAAGCAGACCGCCCTGCCGATTACTGGACCACGCTTTTGTCAATCGACAGCGCCAGCAAGCCGGCCACCATGGCCGTGATCGCCTGCGCCTATACCGTGGGGCAGATGGTCGGGATGTATTTCAAAGACTTCTTTGCCCGAGCCCGCCCTGCGCATCTGTTGCCGACCCTGATGACGGTCGTGCCCACGCCCAATCATCCGTCCTATCCATCAAATCACGCGTTGCAAAACGAACTGGTGGCGTTGTTGCTGGTGCGCTTGCTGCCGGATTCATTGAAACATTGTTATAGCGACGCGATCAATTCGATGGCGTTCAGACTGGCCGAAAACCGCGAGATCGGCGGGCTGCATTTCTCGCAGGACACGGACGCGGGGCGCAAGATCGCCCGCTGGCTGGACACATCGTATCTGCGCAATCTCGATACGATGCAGGCGCTTCTGGCCGAGGCCCGGTCCGAATGGCATGTCACCGGCCACAGTGCCATGCGCAACCTGCCCTACCTGAACGGCATTTCCTACGCGAACAGCTTTCAGGGCTCAACAAACACCCCCAAGACGGAGGAAACGGTATGAGCATTCGCCCATCCTTTGGCGCTGTCGTTCCGGACAAGAACGCCTACCAAGCAGACCTTGGCACCAAGATCACCCGCGCGGCCCCGCTGCGGCTCGAGGTTGACGGCCCGATCTCGCTGGACGAGCCGTGGCGCTATCTGTGGCCGACACGCGACCAGTTCGGGCGGGGCACCTGTGTGGCCTTTGGCACGATTGCCGCCATCGAACTGTTCCGCGCCCGCGAAATGGATATGCCCCCCGAACGTTTGTCCGAACAGTTCTTGCACGAACAGATGTTGTCGCAATTTCCGCTGGCGCTTGCCGAAATTGATACGATGCCCGAAGGCGGATCGCTGCTGCGGCAGGCGTGGCAGGTGATCGAAAACCGTGGTGTGCTGGACGCCGACAAACAGCCCTACCGCCCCGCGGCACATGGCATTGGCCCCAGCGGTCCGCGCGCTGCGGCTGACCTTGAGGCGGCAGCGGATACGCAACGGTTTACCTGCCTGAGCTACGGCAGGGTCGGCCACCCCAAAAACGGCGACGACCCGCGCACCGTTTTCTTTTCGTCGGGTGACGAAATCGCGCTGACGCTGCTGAACTATCTCAAGGATGGCTATCCGGTGGTGATCGGCATTCCGCTGTTTTTGCATCCCAGCGGGCTGACCAACTGGACGTTGCCGTCGGTCTTGGCCCAAGGACGCGTGCATTGCCCCGATGATGCAGATGCCCCCGCCCTTGAGGGGCCGCGCGACGACGGGCATGTGATTTGCCTGACCGGTTTCATTCCGGATGCGGCCGAGCCCTTGGGCGGCTGGTTTACCTTTCGCAACAGTTGGGGAACCGAATTCGCCGCGCGCGCCCTTGGCGATGCAGCCCCCGTCGGATCGGCGGGCCGTGGCAACGGGATCCTCTCGGCGACCCATGTGAACGCATATTGTTGGGAATATCTGGTACCCGGACCGGGCCGCGACGATCAACCGGCGACAGCGCTGCCAACAACCTCGTGACCCGCAGCAATGCGGTATCTGACCTCCGTTAATCCAAGAAACCAAGGACGACCCCCATGGACTATGTCTTTGTTGCACGCGGCAAGAAGGGTGACGGGTTCAGCAATGAACCCTCTGCCAGCCATTTTCTGGCCATACCCGAAACATCAACCGACATGCTTTATTCACACCGGATCAGCAAAGCCGACTGGACCCGCGCCATCTTGGCCAAAGCAAAGGGCGGAACGCCAAACCCCAATACCGAAGGCGATATCCTGTTCTATGTTCATGGCTACAACAATTCGCAAGCCAAGGTGCTGGAGCGGCATCGAAAGCTGAAAAAGGGTCTTGAGTGGCACGGGTTCAAGGGCGCTGTGGTCAGTTTTGACTGGCCCAGTGCATCGTCGGCGTTGAACTACCTCGAAGACCGTATGGATGCAAAGCTGTCGGCCTTCCGGCTGGTCAAGGACGGGGTTGCCACGTTTTCAGCCCTGCAAAGCCCCGATTGCCGGATCGACATGCATATTCTGGCGCATTCGATGGGGTCTTATGTGGTCCGCGAAGCATTCGATGACGCAGATGACCGCGCGCGCATTGCTGGCAAAAGCTGGGCCGTCAGCCAGATCATGCTGGTCGGGGCAGATATATCGGTCAGTTCATTGAATGCGGGCAATCCCAAATCCTCGTCGCTGTACCGGCATTGCGTGCGGCTGACCAATTACTACAATCCCTTCGATGATGTTCTGTCGATCTCGGCGGTGAAACGCATCGGCGTGGCCCCCCGCGCAGGGCGTCACGGTATGGACCAGCCCCGCCATGAAAAATCCGTTAATGTCTATTGTGGCCGCCATTACGACCAAAACGTCCCGACAAAAGACATCTGTTCCGGCCATATCTGGTATTTTGACGACCGGATATTCATGCTGGACGTTTTCCATACCATCTCTGGTCGGTTGGACCGCGCCGCGATCCCGACGCGCGAACCGACGGACAAGGGCAATCTGGCTTTGGTGAAACCAAAGTAGGTTTGGCAGACCGGCCCTTACGGGTGCCCTTTTCTTCTGCCGGTACTGGTGCGAAAACAGGGGATGTCGAAAAAGACCCTGAACAAAGCAAATCTGGAGGCACTGGGCGCGGACCGTCTGGCCGAGCTGTTGATCGAGGTCAGCACCGGCAGTGCCGACATCAAACGCCGCCTGCGTCTGGAACTAAGCCACAACCTTGGCCCCGAGGAACTGGCGCGGGACGTGCGCAAGCGTCTGGTGTCGATCCGGCGGTCAAAAAGCTTTGTCGGATGGCGCAAGCGCAAGGCGTTGGTCAAAGACCTCGGCACCCAGGCCGAGATGATAACCGCCAAGATCGCCCCCGATGCCCCGACAGAAGCATTTGAACTGCTGTGGCAGTTCATCGAACTTGCCCCGTCGGTGTTCGAGCGCACGGACGACAGCCGCGGCGAGATCGCAGAGGTGTTTCATACCGCCCGCACCCATTTCGCCGACATCGCCCCCAATGCGGTGCTGGACCCGATTGATCTGGCGCGCCGGGTCTGGGACGCGGTGCAGGCGAACGATTATGGGGAATTTGACGGCATCATCGGCTTGCTTGCCCCTGCGATGGGGGCTGACGGGCTGGCCCATCTCAAGACGCTTGTGCTGGCCCACAAGGACCGGCCACTGAACGAAGGCGAAGACCACGCTGCCTTGCAGTTTTTGCGCGACTTGCGGGGCACCCGCGGTTCTCCGGCTGCCACGCGAAAGGCCCGCCTGATCAAAGCCAGCCTGCAAGACATCGCGACAGCGCAGGGTGATACCGACACCTTCATCGCGCAATACACCAAACATGATCTGGCCCGCCCGCGCATCGCGGCCGAGGTCGCCAAACTGCTGCTTGACGCAGGTCGCCCCCAAGACGCGCTGGACCGGCTGGAGGCCGCCCCCCCAGAGCCACATGACGCAGCCGTGGCGGATTGGGATACGGCCTATATCACCAGCCTGTTGGCACTGGACCGCCTAGCGGACGCGCAACACCACCGCTGGGAACGGTTTTGCGAAACGCTCGCGCCCCAGATGCTGCGGGACTACCTCAAGGTGCTACCCGACTTTGATGACATCGACGCGGAAGATGCCGCAAAAGCCCATGCCTTGACGGTTGAGGACCCGATGGCCGCGCTGCGGTTCTTTCTGGCGTGGCCGGACATTGCGATGGCCGCGCGTTTGATCGAAGAGCGGGCCAATACGATGGACGGTGACCAGACAGAAACCCTGACAGCTGCTGCCGATGCCTTGCGCGGCAGATATCCTTTGGCGGCTGTGCTGGCCTGGCGCGCGATGATTGATTACGTCCTGTGGTATGGCCAAAGCGCACGTTACGGGCATATCGCCGACCATCTGATGGATTGCGCTGCGGCAGACCAAGATATCGCCGACTATGGTACGTTTCCGTCCCATCAGGCCTATCTGGATGCCCTACAGAGACAATATAAACAAAAAACATCTTTCTGGACACGCGTATTTTAGGATCAGCGCTGTCGTTTGCCTGAAATCGGACAGCACGGTGCCACATGACCGCCCCCGTCGCGATCAACGCGCCGCGCCACTGTTTCTAGAAACGTCACAGAACCCGCCGCCACAATGTTTCTGTTTCTCGCCCAATTCCGGCCTCATTTCGTCGATACTTACCTGAATCAGCGGTCGAGTAGTCTTTTGATTGCTTGATAAACACCAGACCCCGGGGCGCTGAGCAGCCCCAGCAAGACGTAGAGCAGTGAGATCGAGCACCTGATGATGTCGGATTATAATACCTGTTTGGCACGCCACGAGCACAGCCCGATTTTTGCGGATTTTGACGGTATGCCCGCGCTGACATCATGCCCGCAGTTTACATCGCAGGGGGTGAACTGAAATGGCTGATACTTTTGGTGTATTCTACCTAGGCAACTTTGCAGCGTTGGACCCTACCGAAGGAAACAACACCGCTGAGAACGCAGGTGCCCTTGTTAACCAGACTTTCGGCTCCGCGACCGATCCGCTGTATGATGACCTTCAGGAACTGTCCCCCGGCAGCACTGGCTATGGCAATGATGCGGCCGGGGTCTACAGCTCTGACAACTCTCTCGGGTTTTTTCAGCAGCCCGACAGTTTCCGGATCGATGACGGCGCGGACCAGATATTTGATACGATCGTCACCTATACAGCGACGATTACCTATGCCAACGGGCTGCCGCCTGTCGTTGTCACTGCGATTATCATTCAAGACACCAACGGCAATCTGTATCTCGCACCAGCCCCGACCTCGAATTCCTATCAGGCGGCGTTGGAAGCCGGTCCTCTGGAGTCGATCCAGATCAACAGCGTTGTAACGGACACCTCGAACTTCACCGGTAGCCGCGTTGACGGCAATTATGTCCAGCCCGACGGCTGGGTCGATGGCACGACCGGCAACGACAACATGACCGAAACCTATGTCGATACTCAGGCAGACGAGATCGACCAAAACGCGAATGCAATCAACGCCGGTTCAGGCGATGACACTGTTAACGCGGGCGGCGGCAACGATACTGTTCTGGGTGGCGCAGGCAGTGACGTCATCAATGGCGGCAGCGGCAATGACGTCATTCGCGGCGATTCCTCGTTAGGGACGCAAACAACCTATTCCTGGGCGAACCAGGGTATCAGCGACGGCACCAGTATAACTGGCGGCATCACAGGAAATGCTGCGTCCGGCGACATTCGCGTCGCCATGACCATCCAGCAAGAGCAGAACTTTAATTCTGCCACGATGGAGCGGACCGACCCGCTTTATAACTATAACAGTGCAAACGACTCTTCATCCATTCGCCTGCAAGGCGGCGCGCCGGGGTCCGATGTTAACTCGGTAACGATGACGATCGATTTCTCGTCTTTGAATTCCACTGTATCAGACGAAGTAGCCAAAGTCAGCTTTGGGATCTTCGATCTTGATCAGGCGGCCGGTTTCAAAGACGAAGTCTTTATTCGGGCCTATGACGCCAACGGCAACCTCATCCCGGTTGACCTGACCGCAGGTAATACAGATACCATCCTTGTCGATGACGCGACAGGCCGGGCGGTAACGACCGGCGCTGGTGAGGGCCTCACAGATTCAAAGACCGGCTTTCTTCAGGTCGAAATCGCCGGCCCCGTCGCGCGGATTGAAATCGATTATAACAACATCGATCCGGGTGATGCGAACCATGCGATAAACGTTGGCGACCTGCAATTTACCACGATCAAGAATAACGACATTGGCAATGACACCATCGATGGTGGCGACGGCAATGACACCCTCTTTGGCGAGGCCGGTAACGATTCACTGACCGGTGGAACGGGCAATGACAGCATCAGCGGCGGTACCGGAAACGACACCATCGCAGGTGGGACCGGCGACGATACCATGTCCGGCGGTGACGGTGCCGACCGCTTTGTCATGGAAGACAGCTTTGGCACCGACGTTATTACCGGCGGCGAAGGCGGGACCGATACCGATACCCTGACCTTCAGCACATTGAGCAGCGGCGTCACCCTGAACTATAGCGGTGCAGAAGCCGGCACCGTGACCAATGGTGCCAACTCTCTGAGCTTTAGCCAGATCGAAAACACGGTTCTGACCAGCTCTGCCGATACTGTGAACGCGGTGGCAGGCGGTGTCACCCTTGATACCGGCGGCGGCAACGATACGATTACCGTAGGGTCCGGCGTTTATAACATCAACGCCGGTGATGGTGATGACACGATCATCCGCAATACCCTTCCAACGGCAGGCGATGTCGGGTCGGTTATTGATGGTGGCTCGGGTACGGATACCTATGTGGCTGGCAGCGGGCTGGGTGCCGCGACCATCAACCTTGAGAACAACCAGCTTGAATATCTCGGCCAAAGCCATGGTACCCTGCTGAACTTTGAAAATGTTTCCCTCGTTGACAGCTCGGCCAGTGTCATTGGTGATGCAGGCAACAACGTCATCACCGCCACTGGCAATTTCGACAACGTCTTGTTCGGTGGCGGCGGCGACGATTACATTGATGCGGGCGGCGGCAACGATTCACTGGACGGCGGCACTGGCAACGATACGCTGCTGGGCGGCGACGGCAACGATACATTGCTGGGCGGCGATGGCGCGGATTCGCTGGCGGGTGGCATCGGCAATGACAGCCTGTCGGGTGGCATCGGCAACGATACGCTGCTGGGCGGCGACGGCAACGATACGCTGGATGGCGGTACCGGCAATGACGTCCTGACCGGTGGTGCTGGCGACGACACCTTTGTCTATTCCGGCGGCAACGACCAGATCACCGATTTCAACACCGGCAACACCGGTGCGCTGAACGACGGTATCGAGACCAACAATGATTTCATCGATCTGGGCACCTACTACGGCAACATCTTTGATCTGCGGGCTGACTTTGCCGACGATGGCATCCTCAACCAGTCGAATTTCGCGACCACCGATTACACCGGAAAAACGCAATTCGCAGGCGGTTCGCTTGAATTCTTCGGCGTCTCTGCTTCGGGTCTGACCACCGATAACACCGGCGTCATCTGCTTTGGCGAGGGTGCCGCCATTCGCACGCCATCCGGCGATGTGCTGGTGCAGGACCTTAAGGTCGGCGATCTGGTCACGACAATGGACAACGGCCCGCAGCGCATTCGCTGGATCAACCGCCGCAGCTATGATGCTGCCGCGCTTGAGCAACACGAGCATCTGCGCCCTGTTGTGATCCGCCGCGGCGTATTCGGGGCCGAGCGGAACTTTATCGTGTCCCAGCAGCATGGCATTCTGACCGGCCGCAACGACGACCATTTCGCGCGTGCCAAGCATCTGGCCGAATGTACGCGCGGTGTGCGGATTGCCCATGGCAAAAAGCAGGTGACCTATATTCACCTCATGTTTGAAAGCCATCAGGTGATCTTTGCCGAAAACGTCCCCTCCGAAAGCTTCTTCCCCGGACCAATGGCGTTGAAAGCCATGCAGCGGCATGATCGCAAGGCTTTTTCAAAGGTCTTGCCGGGTCTTGGCAGGGGGGCTGTCACCCGCGCGCAGGTCGTCGACGTCTATGGCCAAACCGCGCGTAAATTTATCGGTCGAAGCGCGTTGCTGGCGGCGCATAACATCGTGCCCACGCCAAAACCTGCCCAGATCAAGATACCCTCTGCAAAGCTGATCCAAGCCAGCGCCGAATTGGTGCAGTCCGGTTTCGGACGCAAGGCGTTGATCAATGCGCCCATCCATCTGGCCTCTGCCGGTTAAGGGTTCAGCCCTGCCCGCAAACCCCCACCTGTCCTGAATTCACTGACAGTTGGGCCGCCCCTCATGTGATGTCGCATGGCCTGTCACGCTGTCACGCTGTCGCAACCAGCGCAGTTTGCGCCCCGCACAATGATGCAACCGGTTGCACCAAGGGGACCGGGGCATTGCGTTCGAGCGTCATGGGCCAGGTCACCAACAAGATCGCGCAGCCCGAAATACCTGTGTCGGTTACAAGAGCGGCCAGATCGCTGACCGGTGCCGAATGAAAGGCCTGCGTCGGTTTGGACACATCGACAGCCACCTGCACGATCGTATCTGCGGGCAATCCGCGCGCTTGCAATGCGGCGCTGATGCGGTCGGCCTGACGCACAGACATATAAAGCGCGGTGGTTGTGCCCGGCCCGGCAAAGCGGGTGCAATCGGGCAGCGGGTCTTGGGCGCTGCCGGTTCCGGTTGCCAAAACAAGCGTATCGGATATGCCCCTTTCGGTCAGGCTTTGCCCCATTGCGGCCCCCGCAGCCGAGGCCGCAGTCACACCGGGAACGATCTCGATGGCGATGCCTGCCTTGCGGGCACTGTCCAGCTCCTCTCCGGCGCGGCCGAAAATACCCGGATCGCCGGATTTCAAGCGCACCACACGGCGGCCCTTGCGGGCCTCTGCGACGATGACATCATTGATCCGGTCTTGGGGCCAGGCGTGGGCACCCACATATTTTCCGACAAACACCCGCTCCGCATCGCGGCGGGCCAGTTCCAGAACCTCGGGTTCGACCAGCCTGTCATAAAAGATCACATCAGCCTCTTGCAGCCGTTGCACCGCGCGCAGGGTCAGCAGATCACGCGCACCGGGGCCTGCACCAACCAGTGCGATGGACCCCGCGGTGTCACCCTGCGGCCGACCGCCAGAAGCGATAGCGCTTTTGATGGTTTCGGCCGCTTCGCGTTCACCGCCCCGTACCCAGGTCATCCGCGGCGTATCCGAGAACACCCAAGCCCAGAACGCCCGCCGCTGCGCATGGGCTACGCGGGCCGACACGGCCCCCCGCAAACGCCCCGCCAAAGCGGCCAACCCGCCGATGTTGACAGGCAACATCTGTTCGACCTGCGTTTTGATCTGACGTGCCAGAACCGGTGCTGTGCCTTCGGTCCCGATGGCCACAACAACCGGATCGCGGTCCACGATCGACGGGGTGGTGATCTCGCACAGGTCGGGTTGATCGACCACATTGACGGGGCATCGCGCGATCTGCGCCAAGCGGTGCAGGCAGGCATCAGCGGCGGGTGAACCGGTGGCAATAAACGCCATCGCAGCACCGTCAAACAACGCCGGGGTAATCGTGCCCGCGTGATGAACCGCGCGGTTCTGGGCGACCAGTGCAGAAAGCTCGGCATCCAGCGACGGCGCGGCCAAGACGATCTGCGCATCGGTTTTCAGGATCAACCGGGATTTCTGCGCGGCCTGTTCGCCGCCGCCTGCGATAACAACACGGCGTCCGGTGGTGCGGATAAACATCGGAAAGCTTTTCATGCGGCTGTCTCCTTATCTGTGGTGCGTGGTGCTGCGCGGTCGGCCCAAAGCGCGTCTGCTTTGGCCCCGGCGTCCGGGTATCCCAACGCAGCCAGCGCCAAAGCTGCGGTGCCGGTCACGACCCCTTGGGCAAAGGGATCGGCCTGATCGCCGGACCACAGCCCCGCCAGTGTCGTCGCGGCATCCGGCCCGTCACCCAGCCGCGTGTGACCGTCCAGAACTGCGGCTGACGGGCTTTCGAAGGCGACACCATTCTGGACGCCAAAAACGGTCACGGCCTTGCCCGGATGGCGTTCAAATTCACCACCGCCGCCCTTGATCACGCAAAGCGATGGCAAGCCCATGACTTGGGCCGCATCGCTTTGCAGCAGGCGGTATGAGGGGTGGAAAACACCCTGCACGCTGGCGCTGGCACCCGCAGGGTTCAGCATCCGGCACACCGTGTTGATACAGGACCGAAGCCCCAGCACATCGCGCAAGTTCAGCAATGCAAACAGGGCGGGGTGCAAATTTTCCAACGGCAGATATGCGATGCCATCGCGACGCAGGGTCGTCTCCGCCTCCGCGATCGTTTCGGCGCGGTCGATCCCCGCGTCCTGCAAGCCCGTGCGCACCGCCGGATCGCTGCCGTTCCAGCCGTGCAACAGCACCCCGTGCCCTGCCTGCGCAACCAGCCGCGCCGACAAAAGAAACCACGGCAGCCCCCGCGTCCGCCCTGCGGCATAGCTGGGCCAATCCAGATCGACACTGCTGATGGGGGGCAAAACCCCTTGGGCGGCCTGCGCAAAACCTGCGATTTCCTGCGCTGTCTCGCCCTTCATCCGCAGCAGCATCAACAGCGCACCAATCGCCTCGGGGGCGGCGGTGCCGTCCAACATCAGGCGCATGGCACCGGTGGCTTCCTCAAGCGTCAAAGACCGCGACCGCCCCGGCCCCCGCCCCAGAATGCGCACATATTCGGCCAAGCTCATTCCGCCGCCTCGCGCAGGTTAAGCTTGCCAATCAGGGCCGCAATTTCGGGGCGGCACGATCCGCAGTTGGTTCCGGCCTGCAAGGCAGCGCCGACGGCGTCGACAGTGATAAGCCCCTGTTCCTCGATCGCCTGGACGATGGTGTTTACCCCCACCCCGAAACACGAACACAGCATCGGGCCGGGGTTGGGCATGTCGGCAGCAGGGCGGCCGATCAGCACGTCGGGCACATCCATGCCCGGCACCGTCGCCAGATAATCGCGCATCACCGCGACCGGTTCGGGCGACACGAATAGCGCCGCCTCGACCCTTCCGTCTTTCATCAAGGCGACACGCGCCATACCCCGCGACATGTCAATGATCGACGATATTTCGCAATCGTAAATGCCGAAAAGTGTGGTCGCATAGTCGGCCCAATCCCCCACCGGTTCGGAGCCAGCCAGATCGGCACGGTATCCTGCCGCCGTTGTCGCCAGCGCCCAATAGGGCAGATCAGGTTTGATCGGAGCGCGCGAGACCGCGAACCCGTACCAGCGCGCCTTGAACCGTTGCACCGCGACCACGGCAGCCTTGCTTTCCGGCTGGCCTGAAACCGGGTCTGTGACCCCTGCGACCAGATCGTCAATCCGGGCCGAGGGCGCGGTTTCGCCAGTCCAGTGAATGGGGGCAAACACCTGCCCCGACTGCACCGTATCGGTGATCCGTGCACGCAGGATGGCGCTGCCTTGGGGGGCGGTGACGGCCACAAGATCGGCGGGCACCACGCCAAGCGTTGCCGCGTCATCAGGGTGAATTTCCAAAAACGGTTCCGCCATATGCGCCGACAAACGCGGGCTTAGGCCGGTGCGGGTCATGGTGTGCCACTGGTCGCGCACCCGCCCGGTGTTCAGCCGGAACGGATAGCGCGGGCCGGTGCGGGCAACGGGTGGGCGATGGGTCACCGGCACCAGCCGCGCCTTGCCATCGGGATGGTAAAACTGCCCGTCCGCAAAGAACCGCCCCCCCTGCCGTGTCGCGGTGACGGGCCAGCGTGTGGGGTCAAACGCCGCGAATTCGGCGTCGGTCAAATCCGACAGGCCCGAGATATCAAAGTCGCGCCCGAATTTACCAGCGACACCGGACAGCGCCGCAAATTCGCGAAAAATCTCGGCCGGGGTAGTGTAGTCAAACGCGGTTTTCCAGCCCATCCGCTGCGCGACCTGCGCCAGAATGGCCCAGTCCGGGCGGGCCCCGCCGGGCGCGTCCAGCACCGCACGTTGGCGGCTGATCGTGCGGTCCGAATTGGTAACGGTGCCGTCTTTTTCAGCCCATGCAGTGGCAGGCAGCAGCACATCGGCAAGCCGCGCGGTGTCTGTGGCCTGGGTTATGTCGCTGACCACGGTAAAGGGACAGCCAGCAATCGCGTCGCGCACGGCCTTGGCATCGGGCATGGAAACGGCGGGGTTGGTGTGGATGATCCAGATCGCCTTGATCGTGCCATCGGCCACGGCGCGAAACATGTCGACAGCTTTCAAACCGGGGGCATCCGGCATATGCGGCGCATCCCAAAAGCCGCGCACGGCCGCACGGTGGTCGGCGTTTTCCAGATCCAGATGGCAGGCCAGCATATTGGCAAGGCCACCGACCTCGCGGCCACCCATCGCATTGGGCTGGCCCGTCACCGACAGCGGCCCGCAGCCCTTGGTGCCGATGCGACCCGTTGCCAGATGGCAGTTCAGGATCGCGTTGACCTTGTCGGTCCCGCTTGAGGATTGGTTGACCCCTTGGCTAAAGACCGTGACGACCTTTTCGTGGCCCAGCCACATTGCACAAAACTGGTCGATCAACGCAGGGTCCAGCCCGGTGACAGAGACATCACCGGCCATGGCGGCGTGCAGCGCTTCGTCAAACCCGTTGCTGCGCGCGATCATGGCGGGGTCAAGCGC
The DNA here is from genome assembly GCF_013282155.1 of Sulfitobacter sp. HGT1. Taxonomy (GTDB): domain Bacteria; phylum Pseudomonadota; class Alphaproteobacteria; order Rhodobacterales; family Rhodobacteraceae; genus Sulfitobacter. The sequence goes on along the minus strand of NZ_BLWI01000019.1, from coordinate 131,772 downwards.
GCCGGCCTTTTGGGCCGCGACCAGCAACCGGTTGAACAGTGCCACATCACTGCCCGGTGCAAGGGGCAGATGCAGATCGGCGCTGTCGCAACTGGCGGTGCGGCGCGGATCGACGACGATGATCTTGGTGCCGCGCGATTTTTTCGCGGCCAGCACACGCTGGTGCAACACCGGATGGCACCAGGCAAGGTTGGACCCGACCAGCACGACCAAATCCGCTTCGTCCAGATCCTCGTAGGTGCCAGGCACCGTGTCTGTGCCAAAGGCGCGGCGGTGCCCGGCAACCGAAGACGCCATGCACAGGCGCGAATTGGTGTCGATATTGGCGGACCCGATGAAACCTTTCATCAGCTTGTTGGCGACATAGTAATCTTCGGTCAGCAATTGGCCCGACACATAGAATGCCACGCTGTCGGGGCCGTGGTCGCGGATCGTGTCGCGAAAACGGTCAGCGACCAGTTGCAATGCGCTGTCCCAATCGGCGGGCTTGCCGTTGATGTGCGGGGCCAGCAGACGCCCTGCCTGCCCCACCGTTTCACCCAATGCGGAGCCTTTGGAACACAGCCGGCCAAAGTTTGCCGGATGATCCGGGTCGCCCCGCACCGTCAGCCCGCCCTGCCCGTCAGCGCGCAGCAACACACCGCAGCCCACCCCGCAATAGGGGCAAGTCGACCGCGTCTCGGGCAGACCCGCGCCGTCCATCACGCAGCGCTCTGCTGTTTCAGCGTTGCAGCGTCGATCTCGATCCGCCCGTTCTGGACCCGCACCGGATAGGTGGCGATTTGCCCCACATCCGCGCCTTGGGCCTTGCCGGTGTTCAGGTCGAACACCCAATTGTGCAGCGGGCAGGTCACGCTTTGACCGTGCACAATACCGTCTGCCAAGGGGCCGCTCTTGTGCGGGCAGGTGTTTGATGTTGCGAAGACCTCGGACGCATCCGTGCGGAAGACGGCAATGCAGCCAAGCGCGGTTTTCAACAATCTTGCCCCGCGCAAGGGCACGTCTTCGATATGGCCAATATCAGTCCAGCTCATTCTGCTGCCTCCAATGTCAGGTCTGCAAGGGGCGCGTATCTGTCGGCCTGCTGGCTGACATGTTCTGCCCAGGGGTCGTTGCGATAGATGGTTTGGGATAGCTCGAATGCAGCAACAAGACGGGCGCGTTCGGCCAGATCATCGACGACCCGCGCCTTGACCCAGTCCAGCCCGACCTTGGCCACCCATTTATAGGGGCGGTCCAGATATTTTGCATTCTCGCGGTACAGCTGCACAAAGGCCGTGGTCAGTTCAATCGCTTCGGCTTCGGTTGCCGCATCGGTCAGACGTTCGGTTTCTTTCAGGTCCATGCCCGCAGCACCGCCAACGCTGATCTGATAACCGCTATCGACGCAGATGATGCCCACATCCTTGCAGGTCGCTTCGGCGCAATTGCGCGGGCAACCGGACACGGCCAGCTTGACCTTATGCGGCGTCCACGACCCCCAGAGGATTTGTTCCAACTTGATGCCCAAACCCGTGGAATCCTGCGTGCCAAAGCGGCAGTGATCGGTGCCGACACAGGTTTTGACCGTGCGCAGCCCCTTGGAATAGGCGTGGCCCGAGACCAGCCCCGCCTTGTTCAGATCAGCCCAGATCGCGGGCAGATCCGACCCTTTGACGCCCAAAAGGTCAATCCGCTGGCCGCCCGTCACCTTGACCGTGGGCACGTTGTATTTGTCGGCGGCATCGGCAATTGCGCGCAATTCGCCCGCATTGGTGATCCCGCCCCACATGCGCGGCACGACGGAAAATGTGCCGTCTTTCTGGATGTTGGCGTGTTTGCGTTCGTTGACAAAACGCGACTGCGGATCATCGCGATATTCCAGCGGCCAGTCGGCCAGCAGATAGAAATTGACCGCCGGGCGGCAGACGTGACAGCCGTTCGGAGTTTTCCATCCCAGTTCCTGCCAGACCGCCGGTTGGCTTTTCAGCGGCTTGGATTTGATCAGCCGCCGCACGTCTTCGTGGGTCAGATCGCAGCAGCCACAGATCGGCAGCGACGCGGGCGCGGCATAGGCATCGCCCAGCGTCACCTCGAGCAGTTGTTCGACCAGCCCCGTGCATGTCCCGCAAGACGCGCTGGCCTTGGTGGCCGATTTGAGCGATGGCAGATCGGCCGCACCGCCCTGAATTGCCGAAACGATTGTTCCCTTACAAACGCCGTTGCAGCCGCAGATTTCTGCATCATCCGGCAAGGCTGCAACGGCTGAGAGCGGGTCCGACGCGGCACCCCCCTGATAGGCCGGTCCAAAGATCAGCGTTTCGCGCATATCCGCGATATCGGTGCCGTCCTTGATCAGGCCAAAGAACCAGTTGCCATCCGCCGTATCACCATAAAGCACGGCCCCGATCAGACGGTCGTTCTGGATCACCAGACGTTTGTACTGGCCGCGCGCGGGGTCGCGGAACACGATATCCTCGCGCCCCTCGCCATCGGCAAAATCACCCGCGCTGAACAGATCACACCCGGTGACCTTCAGCTTGGTCGAGATCTCCTTGGCGACGAATTGCGCGGCTTCGCCGGTCAGGGTTTTGGCGACCACTTTGGCCTGATCGTAAAGCGGGGCAACCAGACCGAACACCGCGCCGTTATGTTCGATACATTCACCGACAGAAAGAATATTTTCGTCAGAGGTCACCATCTGGTCATCCACATGAATACCGCGACCCACCGCCAGACCGCTGTCCTTGGCCAGTGCCACATTCGGGCGGATGCCCACGGCCATCACCAGCAGATCACAGGGCAGTTCCGTCCCGTCATCCAGCCGCAAGGCGCTGACCTTGCCGCCTTTGCCCAGGATTTCCTGAGAGTTGGTCGACACCATCACCTTGATCCCGCGCCCTTCAAGCTCGCGGCGCAGAAGATATCCTGCCGCCTCGTCCAGTTGCCGTTCCATCAGGTGGCCCATGATGTGGATCACGGTCACGTCCATGCCGCGAAGGCGCAGACCCGCTGCCGCCTCAAGGCCCAAAAGACCGCCACCGATCACCACGGCGCGCGCACCCGGCGTGGCACCGGCGTCAATCATCCGGTTGGTGTCTTCGAGATCGCGATACGCGATAACCCCGTCCAGATCATGGCCCGGCAAGGGAATGATAAACGGTGCAGACCCCGTTGCGATCAGCAGCTTGTCATACGGCACCGCACCGTTTTCACCGGTCACGATTTGCGCAGCGCGGTCGATGCTGACCACCTTTTCGCCGAAACGGCAGGTCACGTCATTCTCGGCATACCAGGCATCATCATGGATCACGATTTCGCCATAGGATTTTTCGCCCGACAGAACCGGCGACAGCATGATGCGGTTGTAGTTCCCGCGGGGTTCCGCGTTGAACAGGGTCACGTCCCAAACGCCCGGTTCGGCCTCGAAGAGATGTTCCAGTGCCCGGCCAGACGCCATGCCCGCCCCGATCACAACAAGTTTTTTCTTGCTCATGGTTCTGGTCCTTTAGTTATAGCAGGCGACGATGTGAGACAGCGCGCCTTTTTGATAAATCGGCAGGCCGATAAAGGTGGTGTAACCGGCAGGCAGCCCCGCCGTGCTGCGCGCGACCACGGGCAGGCCCGAGCCCAACACTTGCCCCACGACACCCTTCCAGGCGGTCGCGGTCGGGGCCTCGTCATGGACACCGTCGCCATTGTCGCGCCACAGCGCCCCCTCGCGTTCACAAATCCCGTCAATCAACTGGGCCTTGCCGGCTTGGCCTTTGGGTGTGGCCCAAATCTCGAACCGGCGTGCAATCGGGGTGCCAAGCGCCGACAGCAGCGCCAGCACATAGGTCCGCATCCCCGGTACAGGCACCGGCAAACCAAGCCCCGTGGTCAGCCCCGCCTTGCCCGCCGCTGAGGCGCGGATGAACTTGTAGCCGGAACCCAGATCGCGCATCAAAATCGGTGCCTTGGCCGCCCAGACACCGCCCGGAAGGCCCTGCCCTTTGGGGAAATACGTGTGCTGCGAAACGAATTCGAATTCCTCGGCCGCGCCGTAATACCCGTCATCCAGCATCAGCAAGCCGTCTTTGTCATCGGTCCAGACCTCGATCGCACCGATGCGGGCAGCGTCGCTGGAACATAAAACCACCAGCACCGCCTTAAGGGTTTCCCCGTCAAAGACCGGCACCGCCACGGCAGATGTCAGCCCCGCATCACGGGCGGCTTGCGTGCGCTTGAAATAGCTGCCGTCAAAGGCCCGAAGAACCACCGGCCGCGCTTCGGCCCAGGCTCTGCCGGGCAGCCCCTCGCCCTTGGCGAACTGGCTTTGGCGCGATGCCGCCTCAAAGCTGTCGAGCCCGTTGTAATCGCCGCCGGCATAGACAAGCACGCCGTCTTTCGGAATCCAGACTTCGGCCACCTGAATAAACGTATCAATTTGCGGTTCGGGAATGCCGTCCATTTAGGGCTTCTCCTGTGGGGCGCATGGCGCGCTTTGGGTTTCGGTTGGCAACATGGGGGTCAGCGGCGCTACTCTGCCGCGATGGCCTTGCTGGTCGTTTTCGCAGCGGGCTTTGCGCCGTGTTCATATTCCTCAAGAAAATCAAGAACCTGCTGGCGGTAGCGGTAATAATCGGGATGCTCGAGCAACGCCTTGCGGGTGCGCGGGCGCGGCAGATCGACATTCACGATCCGCCCGATGGTCGCCTGCGGCCCGTTGGTCATCATCACCACGCGGTCGGCCAGCAAAATCGCCTCGTCCACGTCATGGGTGACGCAAATCGCGGTCACTTTGGTGCGCGACCACACCTCCATCAGCACTTCTTGCAGTTCCCAGCGGGTCAGGCTGTCAAGCATCCCAAAGGGTTCGTCCAGCAGCAGCAGTTTCGGCGACAGGGCAAAGGCACGGGCAATGCCGACGCGTTGTTTCATGCCGTTTGACAGGTCAGACGCGGTTTTATCCATCGCATCGCCCAACCCGACACGTTCAAGATAATATTCAACCACATCCTGACGTTCGGCCCGCGATGCACGGGGATAGACCTTGTCGACACCGATGGCGACGTTTTCCTTGGCGGTCAGCCAGGGAAACAGGTTGGGCGACTGGAAGACCACCGCGCGTTCGGGGTCTGCCCCTTCGACGTGACGGCCATCCAGCTTGATCGCGCCTTTGGAAATCTCGTTCAGACCTGCGGCCATTGTCAGCACGGTGGATTTGCCACAGCCCGAATGGCCGATCAGGGAAATGAATTCGCCGCGATCAACCTTGAGGTCGAAATTTTCGACCACGGTCAGCGGACCCTTGGGCGTGGGGTAAACTTTGTGCAGTTGCGAGAAATCGATAAAGCGTTCGTCGATCAACCCTTTTTGGGCGCTTGCGACCACGTCGGGCACATCCTCGACCGGGGCGGACATCCCGTGAATGGGCGTGATGCCAGGCAAAAGGCGGGTGCCTTCGACGCGGGATTCAATGCCCACATCCATCAGGTATTTGGTCACATCCGCGCGCAGGGCCTTAAAGTCGTCGTTGCTGTTCATCGCGATCCGGTCACGCGGGCGGTCGATCGTGACCGCAAATTCCGCGCCCAGCGTGCCATCGGGGTTCAGCGCAATGATCCGGTCGGCAAGGATGATCGCCTCGTCCACGTCATTGGTGATCAGCACACAGGTCTTTTTGTCGGCTTCCCAGATATGTTCGATTTCGTCTGCGAGGTTGGCGCGGGTCAGCGCATCCAGCGCTGACAACGGTTCATCCAGCAGCAACATTTCGGGGTTCATCGCCAAGGCACGCGCAACGTTCACCCGCTGGCGCATCCCGCCGGACAGTTCGGCCGGACGGCGCGCCGCTGCTGCGGTCAGGCCAACCATGCCCACATAATGCGCGACCTTTTCAGCCTTTTGCGCCCGCGACAGGTTCGGGAAAACCGTATCCACCGCCAGCCCGACATTGCCGCTGACCGTAAGCCACGGCATCAGCGAATAGCTTTGGAAAATCACGCCGCGCTCCGGGCCGGGGCCGGTGATCGGCTTGCCCTTGAAGGTGACGCTGCCGCTGGTCGGCTGGTCCAGCCCCGCCATCAGGTTGATCAGCGTTGTCTTGCCGGTTCCCGAAAACCCGAGGATCACCAGAAACTCGCCTTCTTTTACCGTCAGGTCGATATCCTTGAGCACATGGGTCGTATGGGTCCCCTGGCCGTGCTGTTTCGAGACGTTTTTGAAGCTGAGAATATCCATGTCGATCACCGGTTATTCGTGAAGGTAAAGAGCGATTGCAGGGCGAACATGACCCGGTCCAACAAGAAGCCGATGATGCCGATTGTCAGAACCGCCACCATAATCTTGGCCAGGCTGGAAGAGCTGCCGTTTTGGAATTCATCCCAGACGAATTTGCCAAGGCCGGGGTTCTGGGCCAGCATTTCTGCGGCAATCAGCACCATCCAGCCCACGCCCAGCGACAGACGCAATCCGGTAAAGATCAATGGCAGCGCCGAGGGCAGAACCAGCTTGGTGATCTTGGTCCAGGTGTTCATCTTCAAAACCTTGGACACATTGACCAGATCCTTGTCGATGGATGCGACACCCAGCGATGTGTTGATCAATGTCGGCCACAGCGAACACAGGGTCACGGTGATCGCCGACACAAGGAACGACTTGGAAAACATCCCGTCGTTGGTGGTGTAGACCGCGCTGACCACCATGGTCACAATCGGCAGCCACGCCAGCGGCGAGACGGGTTTGAAAATCTGGATCAACGGGTTCAACGCGGCGTTTGCCGTTGCCGACAGACCGGCCGCGATGCCCAAAGGGATGGCCACAGCCGAAGCAACCAGAAAACCGAAGAACACGGTCAGCACCGACGTCCCGATCTGGTCGTAATAGCTGGGCGCGCCGGTATAGGCGATGGATTTTACCTCGTCACCGCGGCCCGCATCAATCAGACGCTGGTTGCGCAGGTCAAGGCGTTCCATGAACTGCGCCTCTTTGGCGGATTTCGCGGCGGCGTCCTGATGCAGATTGACCGCTTCGGACCAGACCTGCCCTGGCCCGGGGATCGCCCCCAGTGACGTTTGCACGGTGGGGGCAAGCGTGGCCCACATCAGCAAGAACGCGGCAATCGCAAGCAAAGGCACACCCAACAGCCGCCAGATTTCGCCCAGCTGTGCCTTGGGGTTATCGCCGGCGGCGGCCTTGAGCAGAGGGGTTATCCAGCCAAGGCCCAAAACCTGAAACCATTTGTCGGCCTGACCGATCCGGGTGAAAAGGCGGGCCTTTCGTGCGGACCGTGCTTGATCGCGGGTGAATTCTGGGTCGACGGTTGTCATGGGTGTCTCCGTTCGGGTGCGGTGGTGCGGGTTATTTCAGAGTTAGGATTGAAGGTACGGGGCGGTGCAGATGACCGCCCCGATCGGGTCATCAGCCTTTGACTTCGCTGCCAACGACCACTTGGTCGCCTTTCAGGCCGATGGGCAGGCTTTCGAGATATGCGTTTGGCGTGCGACCGTCATAGACAATGCCGTCGATGATATCTTCGGCAGGTGTCGGGGCCTTGTAGCCGTCACTTTCCCAGGGGAAATCCGCCTCGTTAGCCAAGGCATCGTCGACCAGCAGGCGGGCGGCCTTGAGGTAGATGTCGGGGCGGTACACGCTGCGGGCGGTTTCGTCATACCACGCATCGGTTTGCGGTTCGGCGATCTGGCCCCAGCGGCGCATCTGCGTCAGATACCACACGGCGTCCGAATAGAACGGGTAGGTCGCATTGTGGCGGAAGAACACGTTAAAGTCGGGGATGTCGCGGCGGTCGCCTTTTTCGAATTCGAAAAAGCCGGTCATCGAGTTTGCGATCACTTCTTCATCCGCCCCCACATATTCAGGACGGCTCAGGATCGATACCGCCTCGGCGCGGTTGGCGTTGTCGTTTTCATCCAGCCACATTGCCGCGCGGATCAGCGCCTTGGTCACGGCGATTGTGGTGTTCGGATATTGTTCGGCAAAATCGGCGTTCATCCCAAAGACTTTTTCGGGGTTGTTCTTCCACAGCTGGTAATCGGTGATGACCGGAACGCCGATGCCCTTGAACACCGCTTGCTGGTTCCACGGCTCGCCCACGCAATAGCCGTTGATCGTTCCGGCCTCGAGCGTGGCGGGCATTTGCGGCGGGGGGGTCACGGACAAGAACACATCAGCGGCGATCTGGCCCGATACGTTGTCGGGGCTGTAATATCCCGGCTCCAACCCGCCAGCGGCCAGCCAATAGCGCAATTCATAGTTATGGGTCGAGACGGGGAAAACCATCCCCATGTTGAACGGCTTTCCTTCGGCACGGAACTGATCCACCACCGGGGCCAAAGCCGAGGCGCTGATCGGGTGAACGGGGCGGCCGTCCTCCATCGACGCGATATGCGGGCGCATCAGGTCCCAGACCTCGTTCGATACGGTGATGCCGTTTCCGTTCAGATCCATCGAAAAGGGCGTGATGATATGGGCCTTGGTGCCATAGCCGATGGTCGCGGCCAAAGGTTGCCCTGCCAGCATATGCGCGCCGTCCAACTGGCCGTCGATAACGCCGTCCAACAGCACCTTCCAGTTCGCCTGCGCTTCGAGCGTGACAAACAAACCTTCGTCAAGAAAATAGCCCTGCTCGTAGGCAACAGCCAAGGGGGCCATGTCTGTCAGCTTGATAAAGCCGAAGGTCAGTTCGTCTTTTTCCAGCTCCAGCAGTTGGGCCGATGCCGTGGTGGCCAAGGTTGCAGAAATCGCAAAACCTAGAATAAAACTTTTCATTTTCAATCCTTTCGGTAGCTTCGATGCTGGGGAGGCTGGCATCAAAAAACGCAAAAAGACCGCATACGCTATTCTCCAGAGAACTGGTCAACAGCGAGCGGCCTTGCTCGGAAATCCCGATCATTGGGAGAATTTCGTATCAGGGCACGCCATTGTGTCCCGATACTCAAGTTTGTGATGATGCCCTTGCTGAGATCAAAAGAATTCGCTGCAATGCGGCAATAATTTTAAAAATCGCGGCCGGGCCGGGAAAAACTGCACAGAAATTAATCAGTGCGCTTCGTCTGGGTCAAAAATCTGGCCATCAAAGAACGTGTCGGGGGGCAGGCTCAGCTCGCCTTTTTGGGACGCGACCGCCGTGATGTGAAGAATCGAACCCTCAAGCTTTTCCGAGGCACCGGGCAAATCCGCATCTGTGCCGATCATGTGTTTGCGGTACAGATCGCTGCGAAACACGGCCCCGCCCAGTCTTTGCGCCTCGGAGGATGAAAGACCGTTTTCAAGGCTTAGCCGGTGGGCGATCCATTTGGCCTGACTGCGCCAGGGGAAATTGGTGGTGCCCGCATGAAACCCGATGAAATCATCGACCGTGCGCTGTTCGGCCCGCGAAGAAATGGTGAAATGCCCGCTTAATGCGCGGTCAATCAATTCAGACGAGACATCAAGATAGCTGGGCCGCGACAGGATTTCGGCGGCGGTCGTCTTGCTTTTGGGCAATGACAGCCATTGTCCGGCCTTCCACACCGCGCGGATCAGATGGCCCAGTTTTTCCGGTTCGGTTTCCGCCCAGTCCTGACGCACGGACAGCACCTTTTCGGGGGCAAAGCGCCAGATCGCCGTGCCGGGCAGCAACAGCGCCCCTGCCCCTTGATCGACAGCCACCGACCCCCAAGGCTCGCCCACGCAGAATGCGTCAACCTCGCCCGTGGACAGTGCTTCGGCCATCAAGGGCGGCGGGATGGTGCGTATCTTGATCTGTTTTTCCGACAGGCCGGACCGTTCGAACCAGTAGCGCAGCAATTCAACATGCATGGAAAAGGGGAACGGCGCGCCAAAGACCAATGTATCTTTGGTGACCTGAGCAAGGGCCTGTGCGGCCTTCAGGGCATCTGCGAAATCGAAACCGTAGCCGATATCGCGCAACCGCTGTTCCAGCTCGCGGCCCACACCGATCACATCGCCATTTACCGACATGACCGATACCGCCGAAAGTGGCGTTGTCACGCCCCCCAACCCCATCGCCATCGCGACGGGCACGGGTGACAGCAAATGCGCGGCGTCCACACGACCGAAGGCCAGCATATCCCGGACCGACGACCAGGACGGCGCGGCGATCAGATCAAGGGCCAGCCCCTCGGCTTCGGCGAAGCCCATTTCCTGCGCGATGATCAGCGGGGCGGCATCGACAAGGGGCATATAGGCGACGGGCAAGGTTACCGTTTTCATGACAGCAACCCCGATGCCGTGACCAGGGCTTCGGCGACGTCGGCCACCCTGCGGCCCTGATCCATCGCCGCCTTGCGCAGCAATGCATAGGCTTGCACCTCGTCCAGCCCCTTGGCCTTCATCAGCAACCCCTTGGCGCGGTCAATGACTTTGCGTTCTTCCAATGCGCGCCGCGTTTCGGCCAGTTCATTGCGCATTTGCCGGACCATCTGGAACCGCGCGATGGCCGTGTCCATCACAGGTTTCAGCCGCTCGGGTGTCAGCCCGTCGACCACATAGGCCGATACCCCCGCCTCGACTGCCGCCCGCGCCAGCGACCCTGCGGCCCCCGACACAAACATCGCCACAGGCCGTTCCAACGGGCCAGAGGCAAGGGTCAATTCCTCGAGCATGTCACGGGTCGGGTTGTCGATGTCGATCAACACCACGTCAGGGGCATGGGCGGCAATCTTGCGGGCCAGACCAATGGTGGTGCCGATCACGAAGACCTCGCAATCACCGCTTTGGGTCAGCGCGTCAACAATCGCGACGGCCCTGTCCCGGTCTTCTTCTACGACAACAATTGTAAGCTTTAGATTCATGGCTATAGCCTTGGGGTGAAACGAAAGACGCTACAAGTTGCCGGACACTGGAGCAGCCTAACGGATGAAAAGAACGCTCGAATTTACCCCGGTCCGCCTAATATTTGTGCAGTTCTATTGGGCGGAGATTTGCGGTGGCATCTGCCCCCAACGCAAAGAGCGGCCCCGAAGGACCGCCTCATTGCTGTTTGCATAGAACCCGATGCCGCCCCGCATCGGCTGATGTCGTTATTCAGGTGCGTCCTTTGCACCGGTCATAAAGGCGACTGCGTCGGACATGGTGTAATCTTTGGGGTCAATCACACAAAGCCGCTTGCCAAGCCGGTGCACGTGAATGCGGTCGGCGACTTCGAAAACATGGGGCATGTTGTGGCTGATCAGGATGATCGGAATGCCACGCGACCGCACATCAAGGATCAGCTCCAACACCCGGCGGGATTCTTTGACGCCAAGGGCAGCAGTCGGTTCATCCAGAATAATGACCTTTGATCCGAAAGCCGCAGCGCGGGCGACGGCCACACCTTGCCGTTGGCCACCCGACAGGGTTTCGACGGCTTGATTGATGTTCTGGATCGTCATCAGCCCCAGTTCAGACAGCTTGTCACGGGCGATCTGTTCCATCCGGCTGCGATCCAGCTGGCGCAGGAATTTCCCGCGAAAACCGGGTTTGCGCAATTCGCGACCCATGAACATGTTATCCGCAATCGACAAGGCTGGCGACATGGCGAGGGTTTGATAGACCGTCTCGATCCCTTCTTTGCGGGCGTCCGTGGGGGATGTGAACCGGACCTTTTTGCCCTCAAGAAACACATCGCCCTCGTCTGGGACAATCGCGCCCGACACGGCCTTGATCAGCGATGATTTACCAGCCCCGTTATCCCCGATCACGGCCAGAATTTCGCCCGGATACAGATCAAAGTCGCAATGATCCAACGCGGTCACCTTGCCATAGCGTTTGACCAGACCACGCCCCTTGAGGATGGGTTCGATCGCGCCTGCTGCGATGTTATCTGCCAAAGTCATGCCGACACCTTTCTGATCCATTGATCCACAGCGACAGCACCAATGATAAGCGCGCCGATAAGAAGGAAGGTCCATTGCGCATCGGCACCGGACAACCGCAAGCCAAGGGTAAACACGCCAACGATCAGCGCCCCGAACAGCGGCCCCATGATCGACCCGCGCCCGCCGAACAGGGAAATGCCCCCGATCACCACCGCCGTAATGCTTTCGATATTCAACAACTGCCCCGATGTCGGGCTGACCGATCCGATGCGCCCGATCAAGGCCCAGCCGGCAATGGCGCAGATAAACCCGGTGACGGCATAGACAGAAATCAGCGTCCGTTTGACGTTTACGCCGGACAGCTGTGCCGCCTCGGGGTCATCGCCCACAGCATAGATGTGCCGCCCCCATGCGGTCTGGCTTAGCACATAGGCCAGCACCGCAAAGATCAACGCCATCGCGATCACACCAAAGGTAAAGGTGGCCCCACCGCGACCGGTTTCGTCTGCGCCGACTTTGAAGGTCGAGCCCAGAAATTGCAGCAAGGGCGCATTGGCCTCGATCTCTTGGCTGCGGATGGTTTCGTTTGCGGAATACAGGAAATTCGCGGCCAGCACGATCTGCCACATGCCAAGGGTCACAATGAACGGCGGCAGTTTCATCACCGCCACCAGCCAGCCGTTGACGGCCCCGATCGCCGTGCCGAATGCAAGGCCAAGGATCACGGCAAGTTCAACCGGCACCCCATAGCGAAACGTGAATTGCCCCATGATCACGCTGGACAGAACCGCAATGGCCCCAACGCTCAGGTCGATCCCGGCGGTCAGGATTACAAGGCTTTGTGCCGCAGCAACGATGCCGACGATTTGCACCTGTTGCAGGATCAGGGTCAGCGCAAAGGGAGAAAAGAACTTGGACCCCAGCAACATCCCGAACAGGACAATTGACGCCACAAGAACGAACAGGGGAACCAACGCAGGGTTGACGTGCAAGGCATGTTGAAGCCGTGCCAGAAAGCCTTTGCGTTCAGCGAAGGCCGCCACACTATCGATACTTGCCGGTTTGATAGCGGCCTCATAGTCATCAGCATTGCCTGACATTGCGCGTCCCCCCTTGGAATTATGATTTGTTGGCTCGGTCTGGGGGTAGAGTACCCCAGTTCCGGAAATGTCCTAGCTTGGAAAATGGGGCGGGAAAACCCGCCCCAGAATATCATTCACCCAAGCGGCTTAGCCCCAGCAAAGGTCTTTGCCTTCGGCAACCGAAATGCTTTCGACGCCCTCGGCTGGCTGGTCGGTCACAAGCGCCACACCTGTGTCAAAGAAGTCTTTGCCTTCGGTGTTTTTTGGCAATGTGCCATCTGCGGCATAGGCCGCGATGGCCTTGATCCCCAAGGATGCCATGCGCAACGGGTACTGCTGCGATGTCGCCCCAATCACCCCGTCTGCAATATTTTGCACACCGGGACAGCCGCCATCGACGGAAACGATCAGCACGTCCTTTTCGCGGCCAATGGAACGCAGCGCCTCATAGGCCCCTGCGGCGGCAGGTTCGTTGATGGTGTAAACCACGTTGATGGTCGGGTCGACGGCAAGCAGGTTTTCCATCGCCTTGCGGCCACCCTCTTCGTTGCCGGCGGTCACGTCATTGCCAACGATGCGCGCATCGTCTTCGTCACCCCATTTGCTGGGGTCACCCAGATCAATGCCGAACCCTTGCAAGAAACCCTGATCGCGCAACACGCCGACAGTCGGCTGCGACACGGCCAGATCCAGCATCGCGATACGCGCGTTCGCCGCATCGTCGCCCAGTTGTGCAGCAGCCCATTGGCCAATTAGCTCACCAGCCAGAAAGTTGTCTGTCGCGAATGTCGCATCAGCAGCTTCGATCGGGTCCAGCGGTGTATCAAGCGCAATCACCAACAGACCTGCTTCGCGGGCCTGCGAAACCGCACCCACGATGGAAGACGTATCGGATGGCGTCAGCAAAATGCCCGACGCGCCATCGGCGATGCAGGTTTCGATTGCCGCAACCTGTGTTTCATGGTCGCCATCAACCTTACCGGCATAGGAGCGCAAGGTGATACCGGCCTCGGCGGCGGCGGCTTCGGCACCTTCGCGCATTTTAACGAAAAACGGGTTGGTGTCGGTTTTGGTGATCAAGCACGCAGATACACCGTGGCTGCCAGCCATGGCAGCGCCCGCGGTTGTGATGGCAGCAATCGCAGTTCCGATTAGAAGTTTCTTCATGTTGTCCTCCCAAGAACAGTTAAATGGCAAGGCCTCCACCTTGCGTCATCGACGAGTTTCATCATCGCCGTTGCGCCCCAAATGACGCGATTCGACGGCGTCTGTCAATTAATTAGTTAACTTTCTTTATTAATCGAGATGGGGTATATCCATTCCCAAGGGAGGCCGCTAGGTTGCACGCATGGATGACGGGTTTGTAAGATCAATCAGTACGGGTTTAAGCCAGAAAGGCGTTCGGGATCACAACGAACGCCTGCTGTTGTCGTTGCTGCAAAGGCACGGCGCGATGCCGGGCAGCGATCTGTCGCGGCTGGCAAACCTGTCGCCGCCAACGGTGTCGGGCATTCTGCGCCGGCTCGAAGGCGAAGGCATCCTTGAACGCGGCGACCCTGTGCGCGGCAAGGTCGGCAAACCGTCGATCCCCATGCGGCTGGCCTCTGACGGGGCGTTTTCCTTTGGTGTGAAAATCGGGCGCAGGTCGGCGGATTTGGTGTTGATGGACCTGACAGGGCAAACCCGGCAATTGCGGCAATTGACCTATGCCAGCCCCGTTCCGTCTGAGATTTTCAATTTTCTGGATGAGGGTGTTCAAAGCATCACCCGCGAGATGTCGGACCGGGACGTATCGCATATTTGCGGCATCGGGATCGCCGCCCCCTTCGAGATGTGGAACTGGCCCGAAACATCCGATACCCAGAATGGTGCCTATACCACATGGAAGGACATCGATATCAAAGCGCAGGCCCATGCGTTGACCGGACTGCCGGTCATGTTGATGAACGATGCAACGGCGGCCTGTCAGGCGGAACACACCTATGGTCGCGGCAAGGCGTTTCGCGACTATGCCTATTTCTTTCTGGGGGCGTTTATCGGCGGCGGCATCGTGCTGAACAACGCTGTTTTCGAAGGGCGTCAGGGCAATGCCGGCGCATTGGGGTCGCTGCGCAGCATCGGGCCAAACGGTGAAAGCATGCAACTGGTCGACACCGCATCCATACACCAGCTTGAACTGCGCCTGCGCGAAGTCGATCTGGACCCGCAACAGCTTTGGTCCGATCCAGACAGCTGGCATCGCCTGTCGCGCTATGTGGACCCCTGGTTGGGTCAG
This sequence comes from Sulfitobacter sp. HGT1, assembly GCF_013282155.1. Classification (GTDB taxonomy): domain Bacteria; phylum Pseudomonadota; class Alphaproteobacteria; order Rhodobacterales; family Rhodobacteraceae; genus Sulfitobacter. Next base: position 116,632 of record NZ_BLWI01000019.1, on the reverse strand, counting down.
ACGGCTCAAGAGCTGGCCAAAGCCGCCCTGTCGACCTGTTCCGTCATTGATTTTGAGGCCATTCTTATCGACGGCGCATTTCCCGCCAGCGTGCGCGACGATCTGGTCGCGCGGGTTCGACGCTATCTTGTCACGCAAGATACCCGCGGGCTGATCCCCCCGCGGATCGAGGCGGGCAGTATCGGCGGCAAGGCCCGTGCCATCGGTGCCGCGACACGCCCGATCGGTGCGCAGTTTATGCTGAACGCCCGGCTGGACGAAACCTGACGGATCATTCCCCTTGGTCTTGAGGGCACGAACGTGCGCTTTATCCCAGACGGCCGGATGGCAAGGCATGTGCGAAGGCGCATGATGAATGTCATGCGACGGCTAGGAGGATGAATGAGCAGCAATATCCCACGGCGATTAGAGGGATTAATTTGCAGCAATAAGTGTCTGGTCGCTTGATGCACATAGGTCACCCCGATCAGGACGAAGTGAAGCTCGAAGTGACAGTGAAGCTCGAGCATCAAAGCCCGAATACGGTGCCAACTCACCTGATCCATTCAGCTTGTGAGGAAGGGCGGGTTCACATGCTGTGCCCTTTTAGTCTGCCCCATTCGGTTTATTACATAAGGAAATCGTTATTTTCCGACCCATTCCGCAGATACCCCCTTCGGGTTTTTCCTGGCAAAGCAGGTAAGCCTTACTTGTGGCCAAAGCTGAAGACACCACTGGAAAACTGCGTAAGACTGGGTCTTCGCCCCCCAGCCGGTTATGGCCCTGTAATAATTAACGGCGGTTCACACGTTGTCCAAAAGCTTTGCAGCATTACTAGAACCGACTTCATACCCTCCGTATTTTGGCGTTTCACAATATAGCCGTTCACCCTTTTCTTGTAAGCTTTTTCAATATCTTCGACATGATCTGAAGTCGTGAACATAAAAACAATGCTGCTAGAAAAATCGCTCGTCACTCTAAGTTTTTCAAGGAACTCGTGGCCGTTCATCCGGGGCATATTGATGTCCAACAAAACGATATAGGGCGCAGGAACCTTGCCTTGTTTAATAAGTTCCAAAGCTTCAATTCCATCCTGCGCGCGGACCACATGCGTATCCGGTGCCATTTTGGAAACAGTCCGCAAGACGATCATGGCATCAAGCGGATTGTCCTCGACCAGAAGAATGTTCATTTGACGTTTCAATCTACGCTACTTTCTTTGTCTGGCTGTCCTCAGACATGTATGTTTTGGGCCAATAGAACGTGAATTCAGCACCATTTTTCTCGGATGACGAAACCCAGACCGTATAGCCGTGACGCTGTACCGCTTTCTTGACGATGGCCAGTCCGATACCTGTGCTTTCCGGATCGTCCCCTTTGCGAAGCGTCTGGAAAACTTGAAATATCTTCTCGTGGAATTCTGGCGCTATGCCTTTGCCGTTGTCCCTTACTGAAACCTTTATCCGGTTCCCCAGATCAACAAGCGTAAGGTCGACAAGCGCCGATTGCGGGTCGGGGTGATACTTGAACGCATTTCCAATCAAGTTCTCGATGACACGCCGGAAATTATGGCTGTCGCAAGAAATTTCAGAAACATCGGAAGACAGCCGGATTTGTGAGGGCGCAATTCTGAAATCCGTAACGCAGTCCTCGATCAGAGTGTCGAGACGCAATGCCGGGTCGGTTTCGACTTCGAAATTCCCGATCCGCGAGAAGGCCATAATCCCGTCCGTAAGATCATTCATCCTGTTGACGCGTTCGCGGATCATCTTGAATTGCGCCTTGATTTCGGTGTGACTTTCAAGGGACCCAAAGATTTCCTCAAGGTCTTCTTCAATCACCTCGGCCAGAAAACCGATCCCGCGTACCGGGGTCTTCAGATCATGAGAGGCAATGTAGACAAACTGCTGGATTTCGGCGTTTGCCTGTTCAAGATGTTCCGTTTTCGCACGAAGGTTTTCGGTAAGCTGATACGCATAGGTGTGGATCCGGCTGTTGGACCGCGCCAATGTGGCAAGCAAGGAAAACACCAATATCTCGATGATTAACCCGCCAATCAAAATCAGCATCGGTTGCTCGGCGCTGTTTTGGGACCGGAATATCTTGTTTGTGCGGATATCCAGCGTCCATTTGCGCCCGTAAACATCAAGCTCGACCGTGTCCGAGAACATCGGGTCGTTATCGTACAAAGGATTGTTACTGTCTTGCTCGTCATAGATTACCTGATCACCATCACGAATGCTCAGCAGTACTTCGCTAAACTCCTTGAGGAACAAACCTTCGACCAATTTGTGCACGACAAACGGAGCATAGACGGCACCGGCAAAGCGGTCCTTCCTTTCTTGCAAGCTGTCCGGCCTCGGCCCTTTGTAGAAGGGCGTGTAGAATAAAAAACCGGGGGTGTGATTACTGTCTTGCACCAATACGATCGGACCCGTGATTTGCGCTGTACCACTGTCCCGGCTTGCCAATAGTCCGGTGCGGCGGTTGGCTTCATGCGCCACGTCCAGGCCCACGGCCCGTGCATTGATGTCGATGGGTTCAATGAAGGTGATCGGAAGCATGAATTCTTGGTTATGGGGCGGATAGACAGAAAATTCGCGCAGCTCTGCAGCCCGCGCGGCAATGTACTGGGATTGGTTGTATTGATCGACATAATAGATGACCCCGATACCGTTCACGCCGGGATATTTTTTCTCTATTTTCAATGCTTTGGCAAAAAGACTCCAATCCTGGGGGGTCGTTTCACTCTTGCGTGTTTCGAGGTGCGCCACCCCAGACCATAACGCATCCTCATAGCGCGACATCCGGTCGATGATCAGGTTGATGGTTCGTTTTTTGGCTGTTTCGAAACGGTTTTCAATCTGCAAATCCACCTGATGCTTTGAATACAGCCAAGCGCCAAGCGTCATCGCTAGCGACATACCGACAACAGCGATATGCAGTAACGTTACCCCCCCTGCCTGAGATCTCAAAGACGTCACAGTCCAGCCCCTCTAGGTAGATTCCAAAATCTCGCCGAATGGCCTATCAATCGGGCAAATCTGTTAATGTTTGATGAAATCAGTCCCTGCCAATCCAGCGCACTGAGATTTAGAATTTCGAACTTGTTACTAAATGGAAATAGATAAGAGATTTTGAGAGTTCGGTACCGGTCCCCGTCAACGCCCAAAGGAACCGCAAGAAGATGAAAGCGCCATTAACGCCGCTTGAACCATGGCGTCCCGGCGGCGGGATCATGTTTAGTGTATTTATACCCATTTGATTTGTACAAAGTTTGATGCCATCAAACGGCATGGAATTTTTGGTTGTCAGCCACAACACCGCGCTTGTTATCGCGTCTATTGTGATCGCCATTGCGGCGGGCTTCACAGGGTTGACGCTGTCTAAAGACCTTTCAAAACAAAGCGTTTCACGCCGCAAAGGATCGGTTGCCGTGTCGGCAATCGCCTTGGGTGGCGGCATTTGGTCGATGCATTTCGTCGCCATGCTTGGCATTCAGATGCCGATTTTGTTTTACTATGATGCCGCGATTACGCTCGCCTCTGCCTTGCTGGCGATTCTCATTGTTGGCACTGCGTTGCTGCTTTTGCATTTTCGCGAACGCACCCCTGCCACCTTGTCGGCGGCGGGGGCGTTGGTGGGATGCGGCATTCTTGCGATGCATTTTGTCGGCATGGCGGGGCTTCAACTTTGCCGCGCTGTCTACACGCCTTTTGGCATTGTTCTGGCCGTGGTTTCGGCGATCGGGCTGTGCATCGGCGCGTTCTGGATTGCCTATGGCCGACGGACCAATCGCAGCATTCTGCTGGGCACGCTTTGCTTTGGGGCCGCTGTCAGCACCGTGCATTTTGTTGCCATTGCCGGCACTCGTTTCGTACCGGTTCCCACGTTGCATGAATTCGGACCGGTCATGAGCAACGAGACCCTCGCGATGGGCGTGATCATTTCCAGCTTTATCATCTTTGGCGCATTCCTTTGGATGGGGGTGACATTCTTTGTGCCCGCCGCGCCGATGCCGCGGCCCCAAGATGCACCAGCTGCAGCCGACAAGCCGGCCCCCAAACCGGACGCACCAAAACCCGCGCCTGTCGCCGTCCGCATCCCCTGCGAACGCAACGGTGTCACGCAACTGATTGATCCCGCGCAGGTCGCATTTGTGCGCGCCGAAGGCCATTACACAAACGTCTACACCAACGACGCCAAGCACTTTTGTGTCTGGCCCATCACCGAAGCCGTCACGCGGCTGAATGCAGCCGGTTTCATCAAGACCCATCGCAGCTATCTGGTGAACCCGACACAGGTGAAACACTTTGAACGGCTCAAGGATAATGGCGTGTGTCGCTTTGCCGCGCCGAATTTGCCCCCTGTTCCGGTCAGCCGTTCGAATCTCAAACTCGTGCGCGATACACTGGGCCTTTAGGCTTTCGCATTTCGTGCAGCCCCAGGCGCATCTCGTGCAAAATCACGATCGTTTCGTTGAATAGCACAAGCGTCGGCATACCGCTGCGTACATCCTTTGCTTCTGACATATTTTGCGGAACGGGAGGCTAAGCAATGATACCAGCGGCGTTTGAGTACTATAGGCCGACAGACATGGCAGGCGTAATCGCCCTGCTTCAAGAACACGGGGACGATGCGCGCGTAATCGCGGGCGGGCACAGCCTGATCCCCATGATGAAGCTGCGGATGGCCGACGTGCCGCATCTCATCGACCTGCAAGGCATCGAAGGACTAAGCGGCATTACGGTGACCGATGGCGTTGTGCGCATCGGCGCAATGACAACGCAACACGAAGTAATCGTGTCGGACGCCTTGGCGGCAGCTGCCCCCATCATGAAAGAGGCGGCCTTGCAGATTGCCGACCCTCAGGTGCGTTATATGGGGACTGTTGGCGGCAATGTGGCGAATGGCGATCCGGGCAACGACATGCCCGGCCTGATGCAATGCCTGAACGCGCAGTTCCACCTGACGGGTCCTGACGGGGACCGCGCTGTTGATGCCCGCGACTTCTACGAGGCGGCCTATATGACCGAACGCGAAGACGAGGAAGTGCTGACCGCAATTACCTTTGCGGCACCCACGGGCGGCTATGCTTACGAAAAGCAAAAGCGCAAGATCGGGGATTATGCGACGGCAGCCGCCGCAGTGCAGATTTCCAAAGAAGGTGGCAAAGTCGCTGCCGCGTCGATCGCGATGACAAACCTGAGCGATACGCCCGTCTGGTCCGAAGCCGCCGCAGATGCGCTGGTCGGGACCGCCTGTGACGAAGCCGCCGTAAAGGCCGCAGTCACCGCCATGCTTGGCGATATTGATCCAACAGAAGACAACCGTGGCCCGGTCGCATTCAAGCGTCACGCTGCGGGCATCGTCCTTGGCCGCGCCATCTTGCGCGCCTGGTCACGGGCATAGGGAGGAGAACACCATGTCGAATAAAATGCACGTCAAATTGAACGTGAACGGCCAGGACCACGAGTTCCTGGCAGAACCCCGCGAGTTGCTGATCTATGCGCTGCGCGAAAAACTGAACATCACCGGCCCGCACGTGGGCTGTGAAACCTCGCATTGTGGTGCCTGCACTGTCACGATGAACGGCAAATCGGTCAAATCCTGCACCGTCTTTGTGGCGCAGGCCAATGGCGCAGAGGTGACAACCATCGAAGGTCTTGGCACCCCCGATGCACTGCATGTGCTTCAAGAGAGCTTCAAGGAACATCACGGGTTGCAGTGCGGCTTTTGTACCCCCGGCATGATCACCCGCGCGGCCAAACTGCTCGAGGAAAACCCGAACCCGACCGAAGAAGAAGTTCGCTTTGGCATCGCTGGCAATATCTGCCGCTGCACGGGCTATCAGAACATCGTGAAATCCATTCTGTCAGCAGCGTCTGAACTGAATGCGGCCAAGGAGGCGGCACAATGAAGGACGAAATCACACGCGAAGACCGGGTCGCCAATCTCAAGGGTATGGGATGCTCGCGCAAGCGGGTTGAAGACGCGCGCTTTACCCAAGGCAAGGGCAACTATGTTGATGACATCAAACTGCCGGGCATGTTGCACGGCGACTTCGTGCGCTCGCCCTATGCCCATGCGCGGGTCAAGTCGATCAACATCGACGCTGCAATGGCACTGCCCGGTGTTGTCGCGGTCCTGACCGCCAAAGACCTTGAGCCGCTGAACCTGCACTGGATGCCGACGCTGGCTGGCGACAAGCAAATGGTGCTGGCCGATGGCAAAGTGCTGTTCCAAGGGCAAGAAGTTGCCTTTGTCGTGGCGTCTGACCGCTATGTTGCCGCTGACGCGGTCGAACTGGTCGAGGTGGAATACGAAGAACTTGAAGTGATCGTTGACCCCTTCAAATCGCTGCAATCCGATGTCGTCCTGCGCGAGGATCTGGTGGCCGAAGACGGCTCGATCCCCAACGGCGCGCATGGCCCACGCAAGCACCACAACCACATCTTCACATGGGAAGCGGGCGATCTGGAGGCCACGGAACAGGTGATCGACAACGCCGAAGTCGTCGCAACCGAAGAGATGTATTACCACCGCACCCACCCCTGCCCGCTTGAGACCTGCGGATCGGTGGCGTCGATGGACAAGGTGAATGGCAAGCTGACCCTCTGGGGCACGTTTCAGGCACCCCACGTGGTACGCACCGTCGCATCGCTGCTGTCGGGCATCGAAGAGCACAACATCCGCGTGGTATCCCCCGATATCGGCGGTGGTTTCGGCAACAAGGTTGGCGTCTATCCCGGTTATGTCTGTTCGATCGTCGCCTCCATTGTGACAGGCGTGCCTGTGAAATGGGTCGAAGACCGGATGGAAAACCTGATGTCCACCGCCTTTGCCCGCGATTACTGGATGAAGGGCAAGATCAGCGCCACCAAAGACGGCAAGATCACCGGCCTGCACTGCCACGTCACAGCGGATCACGGCGCGTTTGACGCCTGTGCAGACCCGACCAAGTTCCCTGCGGGTTTCATGAACATCTGCACGGGGTCTTATGACATCCCGGTCGCCTATCTGGGCGTCGATGGTGTCTATACCAACAAAGCCCCCGGCGGCGTGTCCTATCGCTGTTCGTTCCGCGTGACCGAAGCGGTGTATTTCATCGAACGGATGATCGAAGTCCTCGCGATCGAATTGAACATGGATGCAGCAGAGCTGCGCCGGATCAACTTTATCAAGAAAGAGCAGTTCCCCTACACCGCGGCACTTGGCTGGGAATATGACAGCGGCGACTATCACACCGCGTGGGACAAAGCGTTGGAAGCCGTCGACTATAAAGGTCTGCGCGCTGAACAGGCGCAACGGGTCGAGGATTTCAAAGCAGGCAAAACCCGCAAGATCATGGGTGTCGGTCTTTCGTTCTTTACCGAAATCGTCGGTGCCGGCCCTGTGAAAAACTGCGACATCCTTGGGATGGGCATGTTTGACAGCTGCGAAATCCGCATCCACCCCACCGGGTCGGCTGTGGCGCGTTTGGGGACGATCAGCCAGGGTCAGGGCCATGCCACGACCTTTGCCCAGATCCTTGCGACCGAAATCGGTCTCTCCGCAGAAAGCATCACGATCGAAGAAGGCGATACCGATACAGCGCCTTACGGTCTGGGCACCTACGGGTCGCGCTCAACGCCGGTTGCGGGTGCTGCTGCGGCGATGGCGGGTCGCAAAATCCGTGCCAAGGCACAGATGATCGCCGCCTACCTGCTCGAGGTTCACGACAACGACGTTGAATTCGACGTGGACCGTTTTGTGGTCAAAGGCGCGCCAGAGCGGTTCAAGACGATGAAGGAAATCGCCTATGCCGCCTATAACCAAGCCATTCCGGGGCTAGAGCCGGGTCTGGAAGCGGTCAGCTATTACGATCCGCCCAACATGACCTATCCGTTCGGGGCCTATGTCTGCGTTATGGACATCGACGTCGATACAGGTGTTCCGGAAATCCGCCGCTTCTATGCGCTGGATGACTGCGGCACGCGGATCAACCCGATGGTGATCGAAGGCCAAATTCACGGCGGCCTGACCGAAGCCCTCGCTGTCGCCCTGGGTCAGGAAATTGCCTATGACGACATGGGCAACGTCAAGACGGGTACGTTGATGGACTTCTTCCTGCCTACTGCGTGGGAAGTGCCCAACTACGAAACCGACTTTACCGTCACCCCCAGCCCGCATCACCCGATCGGTGCCAAGGGCGTCGGCGAAAGCCCGCATGTGGGCGGTGTTCCGTGTTTCTCGAATGCGGTGCAGGATGCGTTCCGGCCCTTTGGCAACCGTCACACCAATATGCCCCATGACCACTGGCGCATTTGGCAGACCGCCAACAACCTTGGCATGCACGACTAAAACATCTGTGACAGGCCGCGCCTTGTGGCCTGTCACATCCGGGAGGGATTTCATGACTTGGACTACGCTGCAAACGGCAATGGCCGAACAAGGCTATATTGCGTCTGCCGATCTGGCGATGGCGCTACATCTGTCGCTTTCGCTGGGCCGCCCCCTGCTGCTGGAAGGGGCCGCAGGCGTCGGCAAGACCGAGGTCGCCCGCGTGCTGGCGGCGGTGCAGGACACGCAACTGATCCGCTTGCAATGCTATGAGGGGCTTGATGCCGCCCAAGCGATTTACGAATGGAACTACCAACGGCAATTGCTGGCGATCCGCGCTGCATCCGAGGATGGTGAAACCGGCAAGACCGTTGAGGCACGTATCTTTTCCGATGAATTCCTGCTCGAGCGCCCGTTGCTCAAGGCGATCCGGCAAGACAAGTCACCGGTCTTGCTGATCGACGAGATCGACCGCGCAGACGAGGAGTTCGAGGCCTATCTGCTGGAAATCCTGTCGGAATTCCAAATCACGATACCCGAAATGGGCACAATCACCGCGACCACCCGGCCAATCGTGATCCTGACGGCGAACGGCACCCGCGATCTGTCCGATGCGTTGCGGCGCCGGTGTCTTTATGCCCATGTCCCCTATCCCGATCACGAGACCGAACTGTCTATTCTGGTCACCCGCTATCCTGACATCACCGACCGGCTTTGCGCCCAGATCGTTGGTTTTGTGCAAGCATTGCGCAAACAAGAGCTGGAAAAGAAGCCCGGCATTGCCGAGATGCTTGATTTCGCCGCAGCCCTGATGGGGCTTGGCGTGGCCGACCTGACGGATGATCCCGCGATCTTGCAGGCGACCCTGACCACCTTGCTGAAAACGCAAATGGACCGCGATGCGATCCCCACGGAAATCGCGCAGCGTCTGGCGGGTAAAGCCGCATGAGCCTTGTCACCAAATTCGCGGCCCGCGATCCCGGGCCTGCCGCCCGCATGGCCGGTTTCGTGGCGCATCTGCGCGATCACGGCTTGCGGCTTGGCGTGGGCGAAACGGGTATCGCTCTGGATGCCTTGACCCATATTGATGCCGCAAACCCGCAAGATGCACGCCGCGCGTTGAAATCCGTCTTTGCTGGCTGCGCCGAAGAGGCCGCGCAATTTGACGGGTTGTTCAACAGCTTCTGGATGAACGGCGGGCGCGTGAAAACCCGCATCACACCAACAGCCCCGCAAAGCCCGAATAAAAACGTCCATTCGTCCCGCGATACCAGCGTCGAAGGCCAGTCGAATGGCGGCGCGGGTGATATCACCGCCCCCGATGGCGGCGATGGCGAAGCGCAAAGCGACGGCGAAGGCAAGCTTGTCGCCACCGATGTCACCAACCTGTTCAAGAAAGACCTGCGCGATATCGTGCGCCCCGAGGACATCGCCGAGGCCGAAAAAGTGGCGCTACGCCTTGGCGCTGCCCTGCGCGACCGCCGGTCCCGCCGCCGCAAGGCCGCCCGCAAAGGCGACCGGATTCACTTTCGCAAGGTCATGCGGCAAAGCCTTGCCACGGGCGGCGAACCGTTTGCCCTGCCCAAACGCCAGCGGCCCGACCGGAGCCTTCGGATCACCGCGATTTGCGATGTGTCAGGGTCGATGACCGTCTATTCGCGGGTGTTTCTGGCCTTTCTCGCCGGATTGATGCGCGCCGACCCGCGTGCCGACGCCTATCTATTTCACACCCGCTTGGTCCGGATCACCGAGGCCCTGCGCGACAAGGATGCCTTGCGCGCCCTCGCCCGCTTGTCCCTGCTTGCCGATGGCTTTGCCGGCGGGTCCAAAATTGGCGACAGCCTGAGCCATTTTGCCGGCACCTATGGACGCCGCTTTGTGGACAACCGCACCGTCGTGATGATCCTGTCCGACGGCTATGACACCACCTCGCCCGACGGCATTTCAGATGCGCTGGTCCGGCTGAAAAAACGCGGCTGCAAGATCATCTGGCTGAACCCGCTCAAGGGCTGGGACGGCTATGAACCCACAGCCGACGCAATGGCCGCCGCCCTGCCGCATCTTGACCTGTTTCGCGCTGCTAACACATTGGATGATCTGGCGGCCCTAGAGCCGGAGCTTGCCCGCCTATGACACCCAAACAACTCATGGAAAACGGCTTGCAGGAAGGCGAGGATTGTTTCGCCATCGCCACAATTGTGCGCACCGCAGGAACCACCGCTGCCAAGCCGGGTGCAAAGGCATTGCTGCGTGAAGACGGGACAATCCTTGAGGGCTGGCTGGGCGGCGGCTGCGTGCGCGGGGCGATCAGGGACGCGACCCTTCGGGCCTATGCCACGGGCCAGCCGCAGTTCATCTCGGTCGCGCCCGAAGAGGATCTGGCCGGCAAAGGCGTGCAGGCGGGCGATGATGTAGACGGTATCCGGTTTGCCCGCAACGGGTGCCCGTCAAAGGGGACGATCGACATTTTTATCGAACCCTACCTGCCCAAGCCTGACCTGTTGATCTTTGGGGAATCCCCCGTTGCCGTAAAACTGCAAGAACTCGCCCCGCAATTCGGATGGGCCGTGGCCGCTGCCGCGACAGATACCCCCCTGCCCCCCCGCGCACCGGGCCGCGCCAGATATCTGGTGATCGCAACCCAAGGCCAAGGTGATCTGGCCGCCCTTAAAACCGGTTTGGCCGACACGGCGTCCTATGTTGCGTTTGTGGGCAGCGCCAAGAAATACGCCAGCCTGTCGGAAAAGCTGGTGACGGCGGGTGTGGACCCTGCGCGCATTGCGGCTGTGAAAGCCCCTGCCGGTCTGGATATCGGGGCTGTCACCCCTTCGGAAATCGCGCTGTCGATCCTGGCAGAGCTGACCGAAGTAAAGCGCGGCCTTTTGGTGCAGGCGGCGCAAAATGGATAGTGTCGGTGCGATCATTCTGGCGGCAGGCCTGTCGCGGCGCATGCGGGACCGCAACAAACTGTTGCTGCCCATCGCAGGCACCCCGATGATCCGCCACGTGGTGCAAACCTACCTCGCGGCCATTTCAGGCGAGGTCTGCGTTGTCACAGGGTTTGAACCCGCCCGGATCAAAGCGGCACTTGCGGGCCTGCCAATCCGGCTGATCCACAATCCGGAGTTTGAAAAAGGTCAGGCATTTTCGGTAAAGGCAGGGCTGCTTGAGGCCCCGTTGACCGACCATCTGCTGATCGGGCTTGGTGACCAGCCGGAGCTGACAGCCGACGATCTGCGCGCATTCATCCGTGCGCATCTGGAGGCGAACCCCGCGAAAATATCCATTCCCCTTCGGGACGCCACACGTGGCAATCCCATCGTGGTTCCCGCGCATATGCGGGCCCGCTTGCTGGCGGATGATGTGAACCCCGGTTGCGGGAAATTCACCCGCACCAACCCAGACTTGTCAGCGTATATCCCCATGCCGACCCCCGGATTTTTCAGTGACATTGATACGCCCGATGCCTTTGCGGCATTCGAGCGGATGACACCACAAGGGGCCACAACATGAGAAGATTGCGCATCTACCTTGGCGCTTTGCGTCAAAAATGGAAGCTGACACCCGAACAGGCCGAAACGCTTGCAACCATTAAATTTCCCTGCTGTTAAAAAGGTAAGACCATGGAACTCAAAGACGAAATCGTAATCAATGCACCAAAAGAACGGGTTTATGCGGCCCTGAACGATCCTGAAATCCTGCGCCAGTGCATTCCGGGCTGCGAAGAGCTGATCCAGCATTCCGACACCGAGCTGGAGGCCAAGATCGTACTGAAGGTCGGGCCGGTAAAGGCGCGGTTCAGCGGGGACGTTCAACTGGACAAAAGCGGTGCCCCCGATGCGTTTTCGCTGACAGGACAGGGCAATGGCGGGGCTGCCGGACATGCAAAAGGCGGGGCGGATGTCACGCTGGTCGCAGATGGTGACACAACCATCCTGACCTATGATGCCAAGGCGCAGATCGGCGGAAAACTTGCTCAACTGGGCAGCCGCCTGATCCAAAGCACGGCCAAAAAGCTGGCGGCGAAATTCTTCAAGAGCTTTGCAGATGTACTGGATGCCGAGAAAGTCGGCTAAGCGGGGCCACGACTCGCATCACGACACCGACGTTCTGGCAAAGGCTCAGGCTTTTGGCAGAACGCGGCGGTTTGATGTAATTTCAAAGGCCAGTTTTTAGGGGCCCGACACGGCATTCCCTTGCGCCACCCGACCTAGCCTAACCGACCTGCCCTGCGACATGCATAACCGCAGCCTGGGTGTTGTCGCCGCTGATGTTAAGCTTCGGGCCCATCGGCAAAGCACTGAGCCCCAGCCTGTTCATCCACCGTTGAAAAACCGCCGGGACGATGCCGATCACATGGGTTGCCCCCTGCTCAGTGGCTGCCCGCGCCATTGCCTTGATCAGTTTGGTTTGAATGACCAGTCGCCGGTCGGCGGGTTCGTTGTGGTTGACGAACAGCCGTGTTGCTTCCCAGACATGCGGCATAACCGGGGCTTTTTCATAAAGAACATAGTCGGGAATATCGGGCAGCATACCTAGCTGGGCATCTCTAAGCATATACGAATAGCACCCGCAGCGCGCTGTTGTCGGCAACAGCCGGACGCCCGCCAGAACGCGACCATATTCATGGATCACGACGGATCGGCTTTGGGGGGTGTCGTACTGGTCGAATTCCATGCCTTCGGTATGGGGTAGATCCCAGGACTTCTGGTCGATGAACACCGTTTTACGGGCTTTCAGATTATCAATAAAAAGCTGACCGTAACGATGCTGATTCCCCACAGAGATAACAGTCTCTTCTATCCGGCCGGAAACAGCCGGAACCGCAGGTATTGCATTTTGCGACTTCACGTTTTCTTCGTATGAGACGCCACTTTGTACGGAAGATGTCCCTTGTGACGCTTTTATTGTTTGGAAACCCATCATTTGCTGCCCAGTGCCTTAATCACAAATTTTTAGAGTGTTAACAAAGGTTAACAATTTGTATTCAGACATGCTTTTGCCATGATAGCAACAAATTTTCCACCCATAGTAGTATGAAATCGAACCTTATCTCGGCATGGCCCAAGTTGGCTGATGGGACGTCACGTTATGAAAAATTTGAAAAACATCGTTTCGATAAAGACAAGCGGTCTGGGAGAGCAGCGCTCGATTTTAAAGCGCTTGCAGGACTACGCCGCTGTCGGACAGAGCCTGTTCGTTCAAAGGGCGGTCATTTATCTGGCGGCCATTAGCCTTGCAGGGTTTTACTATAACACATACGTCGCGCTGTTTTTCCTTGGCGCAATTGCATTGTGTGAAGTTTATGACCTTCTTTTGTTCCGTCATATGCTCGCGACGGGTCAGGCAAGGACGATCAAACCACGCAAGATGTTGCACCAGATCTATGCCACGACCTTCCTGAGCGCGGTAACGATATCGCTTTTCTGTATCGCAATCGCAGTTCAACAAGGGACGGACGGCGGGCACTTTCTTCCGCTGTTCCTGCTCGTCTCGGCCTCCATTTTCGCAACCATGAACAACCATCAATTCATCCCTGTGTTGTGTATGCGTCTGGCGATCTATGTCAGCGCAATCATGTTTATCGCCGTCCGTGACGTCTGGATTTTGCGCCCCCCTCTGGCATCCGAGACGTGGCTTAATCTGTTCACCGTGGTGTTCGTATTGGGCTTTATCGTTGAACTCGCCCGCAATTTCATCAAGGGGTATTCCGTCCTTCTCAACAACCAGATTGCCTTGGAGATAGAGAACAAGAACGCATTGGCAGCAAGCGAGGCAAAAACGCGCTTCCTGTCTACGGTCAGCCATGAACTGCGCACCCCTTTGACATCGATCAAGGGCGCGCTTGACCTTATTCACGCAGGGTCCATCGGTGAAGTTCCTGAAAAAATGGCCCGGCTTCTTGGCATTGCACGCAGCAACAGCAGCCGGCTTATTGATTTGGTCGGGGATTTGCTTTTGCTGCAATCTTCGGAAGCAGGCAAATTCACCCTAAAACTCGCCCCCGTTGATCTGGGTTCGGTCGTGACGGGTGCTATCGACAATTTCCAGCCTTATGCAAAAACCTTGGGCGTCGATGTCGAAGCAAAAATTGACGAAGAGCAATTCTTTGTCAAAGGGGATGGAAAACGGCTGGGGCAAGTCATCACCAATCTGCTTTCAAATGCGGCCAAGTTTTCCGACTCAGGCGGGACTGTCAGGGTGACGCTGACACGTGAAGACGAGAACCTGGTTCTCTCGGTTGCGGATCAGGGCATCGGGATTCCAGAAGGCAGTGAGCGTCAGATTTTTGAAGAGTTCGGTCAAATTGACTCAAGCGATCAGCGAAAGTTCCAAGGGACGGGTTTGGGTCTCGCCATCTCAAAACGTATCGTCGAAGGGCACGGAGGCCGGATCTGCTATGAGAGCGAGCTTGGCGTCGGCACGACCTTTAAGGTGACTGTGAAGTCAATGGCAGAGGAACTGGCCGAAGAACCTGAAACAGAAGTCTATCACACAGCCGCGTGACACCGACCTCGATACAAGTTGGATACGCTATGCCTGTATGGCTCCTGCCCTCAGAGCTAAGGGGCCGCCCGGGCAAATTGTGAAGGTCAGGTTGGTGGCGTGTCAGAATGATCGGTCATGGCAAAAGGCGCGGGCCGTCACCAAAGGTGAATATGCTGCCCCCGAGGATATCTGCCGTTGATGATCCGGTCTGCCTGATTGTCGGCAGCATTCTCCCAAAGCAGGTCATTGCGAGGCTCTGCCTCAACGGGGCGCTGTCGGTTTTGATTCATAAAACACGAATATCCAGTATCCGGCTCGACCTCGACGGCTCACCATTCGGACCGGCTGTATATTGCGTCTGGCACAAACAAGAACACCCGCAGCGTTTCAGCTGCGGGTGGTTCTGTATTTGGTTGCGGGAGTAGGATTTGAACCTACGACCTTCAGGTTATGAGCCTGACGAGCTACCGGACTGCTCCATCCCGCAGGGGTGTGCTACCCCTGTTGAGCGCGGGCTGCAAGGCGGTTTTGTCCGATTTTTTCAAAATTGTTACATTAATTTGCAAAACCGTTTTTTCATCGGCTTTTGTGGCGGTCTGTCGCCGGTTGCTCTCTGATTTTATTGGCTAAATCTTGAGGGTTTCAAGAAAAGGCCACAGGCTGAACCGAGACGACAGACGCAGCGCTATTCCAGCGTGCTGATCTGATAGGCCGAGCGGGCCAGCCAATCGGGCGAGATTTCAACACCCCAGCCCGGTGCATCGGTCACGCGGGCTTGGCCGTTCTCGATTCCATAAGGGCTTTGGACAAACAGATCGTACTGCCACGGATAATAATCCGGCCCCTCGATAGAAAACTCCAGATATTTGCCGGCATTCGGGATCGCGCGCAGCAGGTGCATCGTGAACAGCGTAACCAGTGACCAGTTCGCGCAATGCGGGGTGACGGGCAAGCCGGCAGCGGCGGCCATTTTGGCAACCCGCAATGTGCGGCTGATCCCGCCCAGATACAGGATATCGGGCTGCACGATATCGACGGCCCGCATATCGATCATCCGTTTCCATGTTGGCAGGTCGCAATCCTGCTCTCCTCCGGTCACGTCGATATCAAGGGCATCGGTGACTTGCTTGGTTTGCTCCAACTCCCAATAGGGGCAAGGTTCCTCAAAATGGGTGAAACCGTTGTCTTGCAGCATGTGCCCGACTTCGATCGCGCGGTCAGGCGAATAGCAGCTGTTCGCGTCGATCAGCAGATCAACATCATCGCCCAGCGCGCGGCGCATTGTCGGGATGATATCTTCGGTGCGGCCGGGCCATTCGTCCTTGTCGCGGCCGACTTCGGCACCGGCACGGACCTTGAAGGCGTCGAACCCTTGGGTGTCGCGCAGATGTATCAGGCGGGCGGCTTCGTCCTTGGGGGTGATGTCGCGCTTCATCGAGGACGCATAGGCGCGGATCAAACCCGGTGTGCCGCCGAGCAATTCGGCCACGGATTTACCCTGCTGTTTGCCGCGCATGTCCCAGATTGCCGTATCCACCCCGGCCATTGCGCGGCGCAAGTACGAGCCGGGAAACTTGTGTTCACGCTCGGCCACGATATCCAGCAGGTCATCCAGATCGGTTGTGTCTTTGTCCAGTACATGCGGTGCGACCTGCCGGTGCAAAATCTGGCAGGTGATATCGGAATGATAGGTCGACACCTGCCCCCAGCCTTGCGATCCGTCCTCGGCTGTGACGCGCACAAAGCCGACATCGGGGGTGGTGAAAGTCTCGATCGATTTCAGCTTCATCTGTTGTCCTTTTCAGCGCTTTGCATCGGCCAGAATAATGTCGGATGCCTTTTCACCGACCATGATGGCCGGTGCATTGGTGTTGCCCGTGGGAATGGTTGGAAAGACCGACGCATCGGCAACACGTAATCCCACAATGCCGTGCACCTTAAGGTGCGCGTCAACGACCGAGACGGCAGGATCACTGCCCATGCGGCAGGTCGAACATTGGTGAAAGACGGTCCACGCTTTTTGACGGTTATACGCGACGATATCATCATCGCTGACAATATCCGGCCCGGGGTACAGTTCGCTTTCGATGACCGCCCGCATGGCCGCGGTGCCCGCGATCTGGCGCATCAGTTTTGTACCGGCCAGCATCATCGCGCGGTCATGGTCAGTGTCCAGATAGTTCGGCTGCATTTCGGGGGCCTCCATCGGGTCGGGCGACCGGATTTGCAAATGCCCGACGCTGGTCGGCTTGCACGGATTGAACCCCATCAAAAAGCCCGCGAACGGGTCGGGGTTCATCAAGGGGCGTACGCCGACAGGCGCACGCGTATAGCTGACAGGCGAAAAATAAAGCTGCAAATCCGGCCCTTTTGACGCCTCGGAGACACGCACAAACCCGCCCCCCTGATTGAGGCTCAATGACAGCGGACCCTTGCGCAACATCGCATAATGCAGGGCCGCTTTGATCTTGCCCAACAGCGGGCGCAGTTCCTGGTTCAAGCTGGGCACGCGCGAGACATAAAGGTTATCGCTGCCCAGATGGTCTTGGAGGTTGCGCCCGACCTGGGATGCGTCCGACACCACATCTATGCCGTGCTGTTGCAACACGCCCCCCGGCCCGATGCCTGACAATTGCAGCAGTTGTGGCGAATTGATCGCGCCGCCGCACAAGATCACTTCGGCCCGTGCCTCGACCTTATGGGTGTGACCGCCCTGCCGGTATTCGACCCCCGTCGCCCGCGTCCCATCCAGCAAGACCCGCGTGACATGGGCCTTTGTGCGGACCTCAAGATTGGGGCGTTTTCTGGCCGGCTTCAAATAGCTGCGCGACGCAGAGGCGCGATAGCCGCCTTTGGTTGTAATCTGATAGCAACAGGCCCCTTCCATGTGGGGGCCGTTATAGTCGCGGTTGGTCGGGATATCCGCCTGTGCGGCCCCTTCAAGATAGGTGCGCGTCAGCGGGTGCACCTCGTCTGTGACGTCATGCACGGCCAAGGGGCCACCGACCCCGCGCGCATTGCTTTGCGGGCCGTCCCAGTTTTCCATGCGGCGGAATACGGGTTCAATATCGTCCCAGCCCCAACCGGGGGCCACCGCGTTCCATTCGGCATAATCCTGTGGATGCCCGCGCACATAGACCATCGCGTTGATCGAACTTGATCCGCCCAAGACCTTGCCGCGCGGCCAATAGGACCGCTGGCCGTTCAGGCCCGGAACCGGCTCTGTCGTGTATTTCCAATTGACCCGTTTGTCGTAATAGACCTTGCCGTACCCGATGGGCATCTGGACCCAGGGGTTCATATCCGATCCGCCAGCCTCAAGCAGCAGAACGCTGAACTGGCCACTGCTGGTCAGCCTGTTGGCCAGAACAGATCCAGCCGACCCTGCACCGACGATTACATAGTCAAAGTGGTCCAAATCAGGTCTCCGAAGGTCAGTGTCGTGATCGTTGTGCCGCAGGTTTGCATTCATCACGATTCTCTCAAAGGCTGCAATAGCGCAGCCCGCCACGGGCAGAAACGAGGGCCGCCCCCGTATCAGGCGACATCCGAAAACGCGTATTGCCTTCTTGTGGCATCATCCTAAGGTAGCCTTAGTGATACAGCGATGGCTGTGACCATCTGCTGAACCGGCCCGCAAAGGATGTGCAGCACATGGATACCTATGATCAAGACGACGCAACATTTCTGGCGCAGCAAGTCGCATCCGGTGCCGCATCCCCAGATGAACTGCTCGACGATGCATTGGCACGGGTTGCCGCGTTTAATCCGCAACTGAATGCGGTTGTGTTGTTGCAAGAAGAAACAGCACGCCAGGCGATCAAGGCGGGTTTGCCCGACGGCCCCTTCAAAGGCGTGCCGTTCTTGATGAAAGACCTCGGGGCCGAGGCCAAGGATTTCCCTTCGCATAGCGGGTCCAACCTGCTCAAAGACACACACTATACCTATGACAGCGCGATTTACGACCGGATGCGCAGCACGGGCGTTGTCACCTTCGGGCGCACCACATCCCCCGAAGGCGGGATCGGCCCGGTCACAGAATCCAGCGTTTACGGCGGGCCGACGCGCAATCCCTGGAACCTGTCACATACCTCTGGCGGGTCATCCGGCGGGTCGGGCGCTGCGGTGGCAGCGGGCATCGTGCCGATGGCGCACGGGTCCGATGGTGGCGGGTCGGTGCGCATCCCTGCGTCAAGCTGCGGCTTGTTCGGTTTCAAGGCCACGCGCGCCCGTTTTCCTGACGGTCCTGCTGCGGGCGAAGGCTGGGGCGGCATGGCCATCGACGGCTTTTTGTCCCGATCGGTGCGCGACAATGCCACGATGATGGATGCCTGCGCGGGCCCCGATGCCGGTGCCCCCTATGCCGCCCCCGCGATGGAGACGTCCTATAGCCAAGCCATAATCCGCCCGCCGCGCCGTCTGCGCATCGCGCTGTGTGACACAACATTTACCGGCGGTGCCATTGATCCGGCCTGCAAGGAAGCCGTGCTGAAAACTGCGCGGATACTCGAAGGTTTGGGCCATCACGTGACCCCCGGCTGCCCCCAGGCCGACCACGAAGGGATGATGCACGCCTGGACCAAGATCGTCGCCTGCGGCACAGCGCTTTGGATCGAAAACACCCTCAAGGCCAAAGGGCGCGACCTGCGTCAGGGCGATGTTCAGGGCGTGGCGCGCAGTGCTTTGGCCTATGCATCCGAAATTTCCGGTGCCGCCTATCTGGGGGCGGTCAATAAAATCCACGCCTATGGCCGCCAGATGGCAGCCGCATTCGACGACGTTGATATCATCCTGTCCGCAACCCTGGCCGAACCCCCTGCCCTTGTTGGCCGCTTCACCCACGACCGCGATGATTACGAGAACTACCGCGTGGGTAAGGGCGGCGTTTTCGAATATTCACCGTTCTGTGCGGCGTTCAACGCCAGCGGCCAACCCGCGGCAACCGTGCCCCTGCACTGGACAGATGAAGGCCTGCCCGTTGGCGTTCATCTGGCGGCACCTTTCGGCGATGACGCGACGCTGATCGCGCTTTGCGCAGAACTTGAGCAAGCAGCCCCATGGGAACATCAAAGGCCAAAGATGCTTGCGGATTTCCTTGCTTAGTGCCGGGGCCCAACGCAAACTGAAAGCCGCAGCAGGGGAAATAGACGTGAACACAGATATCGCAATCGATGCGCGCAACGTCGGAAAAATCTATGGGGCGGGGGCCAGCGCAGTTACGGCGCTTGGCGATGTGTCGATCAGCATCGAAAAGGGCGAATTCTTTACCCTGCTCGGGCCATCGGGCTGCGGGAAGACCACCTTGCTGCGCTGTATCGCAGGGTTCGAGACGCCCACAAGCGGTTCCATCCATCTGTCTGGCACAGACATTACCTATGACCCGCCCTATCAGCGTCCGGTCAATACCGTTTTCCAATCCTATGCCTTGTTTCCCCATTTGACGGTCGCGCAGAATGTCGGGTTCGGCCTGAAAATGCGCGGCGCGTCGGCGGCTGATGTGGCCAAGGCGGTCGACCGCGTGCTTGCGCTGGTCAAGCTAGAGGATTTCGCAAACCGTTTGCCGCAACAACTGTCCGGCGGGCAACAGCAACGGGTGGCGCTGGCCCGCGCCTTGGCCCCTGAACCACAGGTGCTTTTGCTGGATGAACCGCTGTCGGCGCTGGATCTGAAGCTGCGCAAGGAAATGCAAAGCGAACTGAAGCGGCTGCAATCCGAAACCGGCATTACCTTTGTTTTCGTCACCCACGACCAGGAAGAAGCGTTAACCATGTCCGACCGGATCGGCGTCATGTCGGCAGGCGCGCTTTTGCAGGTCGGCACCCCGCACGATATCTATGACCGCCCCGTAAACCGTTTCGTCGCGGATTTCATCGGAGAGACCAATTTTCTGGATGCCACCGTCGAGGGCAATCAGGTGCGGATCGGCACCGGCGATCTGTTGGCCGTGCCATTGCAGGGCGAAACAGGTGCGGTGACTTTGGCGATCCGGCCAGAACAGGTCAGCGTGACATCGGCCCAAACCGGCATCAGCGGCAAAATCACCGAAGCGATCTATATGGGCACCGACACCCACTATACGATCACATTGAAAGACGGCAGCCCGCTGGTCGCGCGCATTCAATCAAAGTCATCCGGTGCCTTTGACGTGGGTGATACGGTCGGCATCGCCATCGACGCGCAAGCCGTGCAGGTGCTGAAATCATGAGCCGCCGCAAAACCCGCCGCAGCAAAGGGCTTGATGGCTGGCTTTTGTCCGCGCCTGCGCTGATCCTGCTGGTGCTGGCGGCAAGCGGGCCGCTGTTGATCGTCGCGCTGTATTCCTTTTTGGAAAAGGGCGATTATTCCGGCGTTCGCTGGATCTTGTCCGGCGAAGGCTGGTTCCGCGTCTTGTTTGAACGCGACATCTTTGACCAGACGGTCAGCCTTGCCGATGCGAACCTGTCGATCTTCTGGCGGTCGGTGAAACTGTCCATCGCCACAACGATTATCACCTTTGGCTTTGGCCTGCCCACGGCGTGGTTTATCGCCACCCGCCCCGCAAAATCGCGCGCGTTCTGGCTGTTTCTGATCACCATTCCGTTCTGGACAAACCTGCTGATCCGCACCTTTGCGATCATGGAGGTGATCCGAAACCAAGGTATCCTCAACACCTTCCTCATGCACTTTAACCTGATCTCGGAACCGATCCAGATTCTGTACACCGATACGGCGGTGCTGATCGGCATGACCTATGTGTATTTGCCCCTGATGGTTCTGCCCCTATACGCTGCCATCGACCGGTTCGATTTCCGCCTGATCGAGGCGGGCTATGATCTTTATGCCTCGCGGTGGCAGGTGTTGCGCGGGGTGATCCTGCCCATCATCAAACCGGGTATCATTGCCGGCTCCATTCTGGTGTTCATTCCCAGCCTTGGTGCCTATGTCACGCCCCGCGTGTTGGGGGGCGGCAAGAACATGATGATCGGCAACTTTATCGAATTGCAATTTGGCCAGGGTCAAAACTGGCCTTTGGGGGCGGCGCTTTCGACAGTGTTGCTGCTGGTCGTACTGGTGTCGCTGATCATCTACACGCGGGCCTCGTCACGGGATGATAGCAATGGCTAAACCACGCGTTTTTGATGTCACCACCCTGCCCGGCTTTACGTTTATCGCGATCCTTGCGTTCGTTCTGCTTTATGCGCCGATCATAACGCTGGTGATCTATTCGTTTAACGGCGGGGATTCCGTCAACCAATGGGGCGGCTTTTCGCTGGAATGGTACGCCGTTGCCGCCAAAAACGAAGCGGTGCAGGACGCGACCGCCCGGTCCCTGATCATTGCGGTCTGGGCTTCCGTTATCTCGACCACCGTGGCGACGATGGCGGCATTGGGCACCACAAGGCGGGGCAAGTTCACGGGGCAAACGATGATCTATGTGATCATCAACCAACCGCTGATGGTGCCCGAAATCGTGACGGCGGTTGCGCTGCTGATCTTCTTTTCCTCGGTCAAGGTTGCGACGGGCTACACCGGGTTGGGCTATCTGATCTTGGCCCATTCGGCCTTTTGCATTCCCTTTGCCTATCTGCCGATCAAGGCCCGGCTCGAGGGGATGGACACGGCGATGGAAACCGCTGCCGCCGATCTTTATGCGACACCCTGGCAGACCTTCCGATATGTCACGCTGCCGCTCTTGCTGCCGGGGGTCATCGCGGGCGCAATGCTGGCGTTTATCATCTCGCTTGATAACGTCATCATCACCGAATTTGTAAAATCCGCAGGGCAGGATACACTGCCGACCTATATGCTGGGCCAATTGCGCCGTGCGCTGACACCAGAGGTGAACGCGATATCAACCGCGCTGCTGGCCCTGACTGTCCTGATCCTGACTGTCTTTGTTTTCGTAACCAAAAAGCGGGACTAACCCGTAAATTTTCAACAATGGAGAGCTATATGAAGACCCTTCTATTTGCGACCACGGCCCTTATCGGCAGTACCATCGGTGCCTTTGCCGAAGGTGAGTTGAACCTGTTCAACTGGGGCAACTACACCAGCCCCGAAATGATCGAAAAGTTCACCGCGCAAACCGGCATCGCTGTCACGATCACCGATTATGACAGCAACACAACCGCCCTCACCAAGGTCGAGGCGGGTGGTTCCGGTTTCGATCTGGTGGTGCCATCGGCGAACTACATTCCGGTCTATGTCCGCAAAGGCCTGATCGCCGAACTGGACCATTCCAAGATCCCCAACATCGGCAACATTGCCGCCGAATGGAAAGACGTGCCATGGGATCCGGGCCGCACACATTCCGTGCCATGGCAGTGGGGTTCCGTTGGCATCGCGGTGAACACAACCGTCTATGGCGGCGACGTGAACACATCCGAACTGTTCATGGACCCGCCCGAGGAACTGGTCGGCAAGATCAACGTCGTGCCCGAGATGACCGACGTGATCAACATGGCGATCTTCAACCTGGGCGGCGAAGCCTGCACCGAAGACCTTGAGCTGCTGAAAAAGGTCCGCGACAAGATGATGGCCGCCAAACCAAAATGGCTGTCGATGGATTATGGCACCACAGACAAGCTGTCTTCGGGTGACTATGCGGCGTCGGTGAACTGGAACGGCTCCACCATGCGGGCACGGATCAATAACCCCGACATCGTCTATGGCTACCCCAAGGAAGGCTATCCATTGTTCATGGATTCGGTTGCCCTGCTGTCAGACGCCAAGAACGTGGACGAGGCATATCAGTTCATCAACTTTATCCTTGAGCCCGAAAACGCCGCGATGATTTCCAGCTTTGCACGCTATGCAAACGGGGTTGCCGGGTCAGAGGAGTTCATGCCCGAAGACATGAAAACCGCGCCGGAAATCGTCACCCCTGCGGAATTCGCAGCGGGCGGTAAGTTCCTGCCGACATGCCCACAATCCGCAGTCGATCTGTACACCGCGATCTGGACCGAACTGCTGAAGTAAACACCCTTTGGCGGGGCTGCACATGGCCCCGCCATTTTTCTGCGCCGACCGGTTTCCAGCTACCGGTCACACCTCGACCAGATGATTGTCCCACCGCAGCGCATCCGAATGCGCAAGGACCGGACCCTGGCCCGCAAAACTGCCGATGTCGCCAGTGCCCGACGTTATCGCGAACCCGCGATCCCGGGCTGCGACACCGCAAACATCCTGCATCCCGTACACCTGATCCAGCACCAGCCGTTCCGCATCATACAGATGCAAAACACCGCCGCGGGGTGATGTCACGGCGATGACCTTGCCGTTGCGGGAATAGGCGATGCTGCCGATATAGCCATCCAGCCTGCGGGCCTGATCCTCGGCGAGGTGAATAAGGTCAATCGCCTGACCCTGCCGGTGCAGCCCGACAAGCGCTGCGGCCTCACCTTCGCCTTGCCATTGCATCCCGAATGCCACCTGCCCGTCTGGCCCGATGGCCAAATGCCGGATCGAGTTTTTGTGCATCTCGGCTGGCAGCTTTGCGACCTCGATGATTGCGCCCTGATCCAGATAGGTCAGGTTGGGCTGCATCGTGGCGATGTTCAGTTTCACGCGCCCTGATTCGGGATGGGTGTCGATCCCGCCATTCGCAACGACCAGAATATCCGATCCGGGCAGCCGCTTGATATCATGCGGCCCAACCCCGCCGCTGTCGACTTCGCCGGCGCGGGTATAGCCTTTGTTGACGTCCCAAACGCCAATGCGTCCACGCCCGAGTTCGAAATCATTCTCGGTTGTAAACAGCCAGTCGCCGTCTTGGGAAAACGCCCCATGCCCATAAAAATGCCGCCCTTGCGGGGAATGAAGCTCTGCCTTGACCGCGCCTGACGCGCAGTCAATCACGATCGCAAAGGTGCCCGGCCGCCGCGCAAATGCAACGGCTTGGGGGCGGGTCGGATGGGCTGCGGCGGCATGGCCCCGCGCGGGCAGTGGAATTTCAAAGATAATATCCAGCGCCGCGCCGATCCCGCACAGGGCAAATGACCCGTCAGGCTTTGCCGCTGCGGCCAGATAGGCCGGGCCGCCCGCATCCGCCCAAGTGGGTTTCGGGACCAGACCTGCTGCCAGCAAGCCCCCTAAAAACCGCCGCCGGTTGGCTTGCATATCAATCTCCGTCCAACGCGTTAAAGCCTGCTGCCACACCCAATCTCGGCCCCAGTTCCTGACGGGCGATATCGCGGATGGCATCAACAGATTGCTGCACGACTTCGACCTTCAACCGCGACTGTGGCGCGGCTACCCCTGCAAACACCGGATCGTCCAGAGCTTCGATCTGCGACAGCGCCGTATCGAACGCCTGTTCGGACCGTGCCACCAGATCGGCATTGCCGCCCGCCAAAAGTACCATCAGGTTTTCAAGCGTCTCGAGGCTGAGCGCGACATGGCGCGCAGACCGGCCCGAGCGCCAGACTTCGGCACGGTTCGGGCGGGGCCTGTCAAAACTGCCCAAGGGCCGCCCCAAGCGCGTATCCGAGGTGAATTCCAATCCGGTCGTCAACGCTTTGAACAGTTCTTGCAAGACTTCCTCTTGCGAGCGGTATGTGCCGGTTGGGCCGGGGTTCAGCAAGCGGGCCGCGTAATCTTCCTGCCAATCGGTCAGGATTGCAGCGCTTGTCACGGCGATATCTGCGGCGGCGGCTTGCACCAATGCGCAGTGATAGGCAGGGTCGCCAGCCGCGCCAAGCACGTCATCATAAAGCAGAAATTCCAGCGCATAAAACCCGCGCGCAGCAATCGACACTTTGGCGAATTCCTGTGCCGTGGCGATCACCGGATCCTGCTCTGCGATCAGGGTGCTTAACGTGCGGGGGGTGACACCGCGACTGTCCGGCCAGAACGCCAAGGCAAAGGCGCGGTCGTTCACCTCTGTCGGGCCAAAGCGCAAGTGGCTGACAGAAACCCACGCGTCAAACGCATCGCCATAGGCCGCCCGCAAGGGTTCAGACGCTGGCGTGCAATCGGCCGTGGCCGCCTGGGCCAACTGGTCCGAGGTGTCCGCCAAGGTTTCAAACCGGGGCAGGATATGCGTGTCGATCACCTTGGCCGCCACCGGATCGCTCGATTGTGCAGCCGCCACAAAAGGTGCTGCGACAACCAATGCGGTCAATAGAATGCGTTTCATAAGCTCTCCAGATAGGCGATAAGGGCGTCACGATCTTTGGTTGGCATCTCGATCACAGTATCACGTTGGGCTTGCGCCTCGCCACCATGCCACAGCACGGCCTCAAGAATGGATCGCGCGCGCCCGTCATGCAGGAAATAGCTGTGTCCGCTGACCTGTTGCGTCAGGCCGATGCCCCACAATGGGGGGGTGCGCCATTCGCTGCCCGATGCGCGGGCCTCGGGGCGGTTGTCGGCAAGGCCGGGGCCCATATCATGCAGCAACATATCGGTAAACGGCCAGATCAGTTGAAAGCTTTGCTCTGGTTGGTCTGCCAGTCGGTGGGTCACAAAGCTGGGTGTGTGGCAGGCCGTGCAGCCTGTTTCATAGAACAGTCTCTTGCCCCGCAAGACCTGAGGGTCATCCGCCCCGCGCCGCGCTGGAACGCCCAGATTGCGGCTGTAGAAAGCCACCAGATCCAGCCCTTCGGCGTCGATCTCGTACACACGGTCATCACTGTCGCCGTGAATGGCATCTTGGCAAACGCTTTGCGCCGCTGTGCATTCCCCTGCCCCCGCCACGTGCAAGGGCGATGAAATGCCTATGTCGCCGGAAAACGCCGCAGCCGATTGTTCCAGAATGGTGGCGGCCCCGGCCTTGAGCCCGAAACGGCCCAACATCGGCTGGGTGTGCACCGACGACATCACCACATTGGGGCGACCGGAAATGCCGTCGCCGTCCAGATCATCGGGATCAGCGCCCGCAAGGATATCCTGCGCGGGGATCGCCTCGAGCAGACCAAGGCCGATCATCTGCGGCGCGACACGCGGGCTGAACATCGCGTCGGGGTGCAACGGGCCATAGCCCAGATGATCGGCCGAATATGTCGGCGCACGCAGGGTGACGACCATGCCGTCCGCCAATGTCACGGGCAGTTCGTGATAGGTGATGCCAAGGCTGTATTCCGCCTTGTGCCCCTGCACGGCAAAGTCTTGCAACTGCGAGCCATAGGTCGGGTCAGGAAGGGTCGCGAAATACCCTTGGATATCAGCCATCGCGTCATTGGGGGTGCCGGGGATCGACACGCGCAGAAAAATAGAAATCGCGTTGTCCTGCGCGTTTTCGGGGGGATGTCCGCGCCCGTCTTTCAAATGGCAGCGCTGGCAGGACCGCGCATTGAACAATGGCCCCAGCCCGTCTGATGCCAATGTCGAGGACGGCGAGGACACCCAGAGCTTGCGGAACAATCCGTTGCCCATTTTAAAGGTCAGTTCGTCTTTGAAACTGATGTTGCCGGACGGTTGCGAGAAAGCATCCGCATCCCTGCGCGCGCGCACTGTGGCGGCACCGGCGGGTTTGTCTTCGAACCGCTGGGGGGCCGAGAAATCAGAGGTCAGGGCCGTCACTGCCGCGATGCGCGCGGTTTCTTGCGCGGTTCTGGGGATCACATTCAAATGCGGATCACCAAGGTTCCATGATTTTTCACCGGCAATGGCGGCGGTCCCAAGAACCACCACCATGACCGCCCCACATCCAAGCATCATTGTTTTTTGAACTGACAAGTCGGGCATTTCTTGTTCACTGCTCTTGTTTCAAATGAGGATTGCCCGCCCATTCACCTGCCAGACGGGATCGACCTTGTCTGGCCCGATCTGACAGGTGGTTTTGGTGCAGGCAAACATCGACGCCTGATTAGAACGATACAACCGCGGCCAGACCCGCGGCTGTCGATTTGACCCCGCCCACGTCAAAACGCGCCAGGCCAAAGTTGATTTCGGCCCGTTCGGACAGCGCACGATCAACGCCAAGGGCGATCATGCTGTCGGTGCCGCTTTGAGTGTCAACCAGCGTCGCAGTCGACGAGAACGTCCAATCGCCCGTGCCATAGGCACCGCCCAAAGTCGCATAGGTCGCGTTTTGGTCCAGACCACCCGCACCGTTGAAATGCGCGACCTCGACGATACCGTCAAAGCCGTTGCCGAAATCATGGGCCAGCCCCCCGACAACGCCGGTTTCATCCGACACATCGCCAACCCCTGCCGACAATTGCCGCGCGCCGATCCATGCGGTGGTTTCGCCAAATTCCTGGCTGTACTGGATCGCAAAGTTGTTCAGCTTGCCGGTGTTTCCGACCCCGCCAGCGGCAACAGAATTACGGCCACGCTTGGACCCGATGCTGTCACTGAGAAAACTGTCATCGGCATAAAACACCGCAAAGGACAGCACGCCACCGGTGCTGGCCACGGGTGTATCAACGGTCAGGCCGATCATCTCGGCCAGTTCGTAATCACCAGCCAGCGATGTGCCATAAAAGCCCGGTGCCGCGTCCCACGCCACACCAAAGATCGGGCTCATCTTACCGGCCGAGACGACGGCCCCGCCCAGATCAAAGCGCAGCCCCAATTCGCTGACATATAGCCCCAAGTCACCGAACTGGCGGCTGGCGACCGGGTCAGAGACCGATTCAAACGTCAGCCCACCAAAGGCCTTGATGCGGTCGGTCAATGCCGCCTCGAACGCGGCCTCGATCAAGATATAGGCGTCTGTCAGTTCCGCGGTCGGGTCATCTGATGATAGCGTGCTGTCAACGCCGATCTCGATGCGGCCTTCCCATTCGAAACCGGAGTCTTGTGCGACTGCCGAAGTGCTTGCCAAAGCAACGCCGCAAAGCGTTGCCAAAACGAGTGTCGTTTTCATTGTTATTGTCCTGAGATTCTTGATTATTTTTGACTGACGGATGGAATTACTGGAAAACCGCGTTAGGGTCATCAAGGCTGTCCGACCCCTCGAACGCGATTTGATCAAGGCCAAGGGTCTTAACAACCCGTTCAATGGATCGGGTTTGATCAATCAGGCCGTTTACACCGCCCATGATCAGCGCCTCGCCGCCCTGATTGCCGCGCCCGAGCATCTGGTCATAAGAAAAACCAGTCTCGGCGGCGGTTTTGATCCGGCCAAGCGCCATCATTGTTGTGCTCAGCTTGCCCTGCATTTCAGCGTCAAGGGCGGCATCTGTTTCGGCGACCATGTCAGACAGGGACGGCCCCGTCACAAGCGTGCCATCAACGCGCACATATTCACCCAGATAGACGTTCTGAACGCCCATACCGTCGAAATAATGGCTGTTGTGGGTGTTGTCGGAAAAGCAGTCATGCTCTTCTTCGGGGTCGTTCAGCATCAGACCAAGGCGCATCCGTTCGCCCGCTTGTTCGCCATAGGACAGCGACCCCATGCCGGTCAGCATGGCCGCCAGCCCAGCATCGGTATCGGCCAAAAGCGTGGTGCGCGCGGCACCGTCATTGGCCCATTGCGCGACCATATATTCCAGGTCGGATACCAGCAGATCAGTCGCCGCTTTCAGATATGCGCCCCGGCGGTCGCAGTTGCCGTTGGTGCAGTCATCACCCATGGCGTAATCTGTCCAGGGCCGGCTGCCCGCGCCGTGGTCATTGCCGTTCAAATCCTGCCCCCAGAGCATGAATTCAATCGCGTGGTATCCGGTTGCCACGTTGGATTCGACGCCGTCCGCCTCGTGCAGGGTGTCTGACAGCAATTCGGGCGTGATGTCGGTTGCATCAATTTCCGCGCCGGACAATGTGAATTTGGGGCTGGCAACCACGTTGAGAACCGCGAATTCATTCTCGTCCGATGCCCCGCCATAGGACGCATCGACATAATCGATCAGCCCCTCGTCCAGCGGCCATGCGTTCACCTTGCCCTCCCAATCGTCAACGATCGGATTGCCAAAGCGGTACACTTCGGTCTGTTGATAGGGAATGCGCGCCGCCAGCCAGGCCGCGCGGGCTGCGGTCAGGTTTTCGGCGGATGGTGCCTGAAGCAATGTATTGACGGCGGCTTGCAGGCGTTGCGCTGTAATCAGGCTGTCTTGGTAATTGGCGGCCGCGATGGTGACATAGGTGTTCAGCACATCCGTCTTTTCAATGGCCAGTGCCGGTGTGGCCAAGGCGACCGCGGCCAAAGCCGTCATCAGTTTCATCGTTTTCATGGGTCTGTCCCTTTAGTGTAATGTAGGTGTGCAAGGTGTCGGGGTCGGCGCGGGTGTCAGATGCATCCGCTTGAGCGCCAGCCCGAAATCGACAGCGCATGACAGGATGAGCGGGGCCACATCTGCCCGCACCAGCAATGTCGCAATCAACATGGCATCTTCGTGATCGCCATCCGCAGCCGATGCGATGAAGTTGGCAAAGCAGGATTCATCAGCCCCAAGGCATTTGCACTGGACCGAATGGCGCATCAGCGGTCTGCGCCCGTAACGGGTGCACAAGCTGCACAGTTGTTCGAACGACTGAAGCGCCTTGCGGCCCCGATCGGGCCCAAGTGCCGCTGACAGGTCATTCCAGACCTTGGCTTGCGCATCAGGCCCGTCTGACCAGAGCCTCAGGAAAATGACGGAAGCGGCTTCGATCTGATCCAGTTCGATCACAAAGCCGACTGGCGCACCGCCGCGATTATTTGCTGGCTGTGTCATTTCGTCAAAATCAACTTGCCAGCCCGCGTGATCCGCAGGGTATAGATTTGACCTTCCAGAACGATCTGCGCCAGCTCACCGCTCTGCGTCAGGTCACGGGCGTTATAGGTCGGCAAGGCAGGCGTATGCGGGACCTGCGGCGGCAATTGTCCGACGGTCATGCCAGCTGTGCCGCAATGAAGGCACAGCCTGAAACCGCCAAGATTTGAAAGCGGAACGCGGCATGACGTGATGCCAAACACTGTTCAACACGTTGGGCCAAGCCGGTGTTCCCGGCAGTTGGTGGCGTCTTGAATAGCATCTTGCGGACCTCGCGTAGTTTAACTTTGGCCAGACCGATTCAGTACTGGAATGACGTGACTGGCCCCATATCTGATTAAATCAGTCGGGTATGTCAACCCGACAAAATTAGTCGGGTATAATATTATTGGCCATTCAGGTGCCATGTCTATGATCGCATTGGTCAAAATTGATGCAGGTCAAAGTATCTGGCCTAAAACCATGGCATCCTTTCACTGGCAGAACAGGCATGTGGACGTTTGCGTTAATCCCCCAAAGACGTCGCAAAACGGGATTTGATCTTTGGATCATGACCCTTGTTTCACTGTCTGGGCCTGCCGCCAGTTAACCCGTGTTCTGACCCTCACCTGGTGTCGGGCAGAGCACGCACAAACCTGAATTGAGAGATCGTAAATGTCGAATACGCCACATGAACTTGCTGCGGAATTTCCTGAATATGTCGCCAAGATGCAAGAACTCTGCCGCACCGATGCGCATTTCGAAAAGCTGCATGATGCATATCACGTGGCCAACCGCGCCGTACATGCCGCCGAAACAAATGTGAAACCAACATCGGATGAACATCTGTTGGAACTGCGCAAAGAACGGATGCTGCTTAAGGATCAAATCTTTGGCTACCTGTCTAAAGACAAGGCGTAACTGCACGGGGTGATCGCCACCCATTGCAAACCGCCGATAGCTGAAAAGCGGGCGTTTACCCAACGCCCGCTTTTTCATTGCGACCGTCCTGCAAGTGGCATCCGGCTGCACCGAACACCCCGCGTTTGCTGCCACCGTTTGCAGCGCGCGCCCGTGAATATTCACCCTGCCAAAATCGTCGATTGTGGATCAAAACGGGCTTTTTGCGTCGAAATCATTTGGTATCATGCAAATCAACTTACTTTTCTTTGGAACAAACACCCCCCATAAGACGTCAGTCCACTCAAGCGGGTAGGCAAGACGCAATCCGTCGGGCCCACAGTTGTTAAGAAAAGAGACCCCATGACGAACCTTTCCAAAGCTGATGCCACTTCGAGCATTATTCCGAAGCTTATCGGGGCGGTTCTTCTCCTTGGGCTATTCTTCCTCGCACCATTTGCCGCACAGGCGCAATCGCTGTATCCGGGCGTCAAATCCACCAAGGCCAGCGAGACCAGCACCGAAAGCCCCGCTGAGGCAGACAAGACGCCCCTAGCGACCCTGCTTGAGGTTCTCAAAGATGACACCGCCCGCGCCGCACTGATTGCCGATCTGGAAAAAACCGTGACACCGGACGCCACACCAGAGGCCCCTGTCACCCCGGAAGCCATCGTTGATGCGGCGGATGAAAATGGCATTTCCATCGGTCGGCAAATCGCGCTGATCACTCAGGAAGTGGGGCAAGAGACCGTCGGGACAGTCACTGCATTCTGGGCGTCTCTCAAGGGCGGCGGCGGTGTGTTTTCCGGCCTGAGCGGGGCCGAGCTTTCGGTGCTGCTTGAGGCGATCCCCGGGCTGTTGACGGTCATCGCGATCACCATCCTCTTTTTTGTCACTCTGCGCCGATTTGCCCGCCATCTATACGCAAGGATGGGGCGCAAGGCCGAAGATGTCGGGGTCTTGGGGTCGATCGGCCTGTTCATCGGGTCCAACCTGCTGGACGCCTTCATTGTGATTTTCGCATGGGCGGCGGGCTATCTGATCACCATTTTTGCTGTCGGCGATTTCGGGCAAATCGGCATCCGGCAATCCATGTATCTGAACGCATTCCTGCTGGTCGAACTGACCAAGGTCATCATCCGCGCCTTCCTGTCCCCCGTTGCCTCGGGTCTGCGGATTGTGCCGGTCAGCGATTTCGCAGCGCGGGTTTTGACGCGTTACCTTAGCATCGTTGTCAGCGTTCTGGGCTATGGCCAGCTGCTGATCGTGCCGATCATCAACCAAAGCGTCAACACAGCCGCCGGGTCCGGCGTGTCTGCGGTGCTGTCTGTCTTGGTGCTGTTGTATCTGGTCTATATCGTGCTGCGCCGCCGTGCTGACGTGACCCGTTGGCTGCAAGACGAGGCAGAGCCGCAATTGGCCGCAGACCCTGCCGAACAACCCGTCATCACAGACCACCGCAAGCAAGGCGCGATCATCCGCCTGTTGCGCGGGCTGGCCGGGATCTGGCACTGGATCGTTCTGGGGTATATCGCCGCGATGTTCATTGTGGTGATGACCCAGCCTGCGGACGTGACGCTGAACGCCCTTGTCGGGTCGGGGAAAATTCTGGCCGCGATCATTCTGGCCGCGCTGCTGTCGGGTTTGCTGGCCCGTGCGGTGCACCGCGGGATTTCGCTGCCCCAAGACATCAACGAAAAGCTGCCCTTGCTCGAACGCCGGATCAACACCTTCGTGCCGCGTGCATTCAGTTTGCTGCGCCTGGTGCTGTTGATCTGTGTGCTGATGTTCACGCTGGATGTCATCGGCATGATTGACCTGAAGGGCTGGCTCGAAAGCCAGATCGGGTTGGCGATGACAACCGCGCTGATCTCGGTCGGTGCGATCCTGACAGTCGCCTTTGCCATCTGGCTGGCGCTGACGTCTTTCGTTGATTACAAACTGAACCCCGAATACGGTGCTGTCCCCACATCCCGAGAGACGACATTGCTGACGCTGATGCGCAATGCCGCAACGATTGCGCTGGCGATCCTGACGCTGATGTTCGTGCTAAGCGAAATCGGTCTGGATATCGGGCCGCTGCTGGCATCCGCCGGGGTTTTGGGTCTGGCCATCGGTTTCGGTGCGCAAAAGATGGTGCAGGACATCATCACCGGCATCTTCATCCAGTTTGAAAACGTCATCAACGTGGGCGATGTGATCACCGTTGGCGGCACCACCGGCACCGTCGAAAAGCTGTCGGTGCGGTCGGTTTCCTTGCGTGATGTACAAGGCGCGTTCCACATGATCCCGTTTTCCACGGTGGATATGGTCAGCAACTACATGCGCGGTTTTGCCTATACGGTGACGGACATGGGCATCGCTTACCGCGAGAACGTCGAAGAGGCTAAGGACGCCATGTTCGAGGCCTTTGAGCGGATGACCGCAAACGAGCCCGAAGTCGCCGAGAACATCATGGGAGAGCTGGAATGGTTCGGCGTGCAATCCTTGGGCGACAGTGCCGTCGTTGTGCGCACGCGGATGAAGACAGAGCCCGGCAAACAATGGGGCATTGGCCGCAGTTTCAACGGCTACCTCAAGGTAGTGTTCGATGAACGCGGCATTGAAATCCCCTTCCCGCAGCAAACCATCTGGCTGGGCGAAAACAAGGACGGCAGCACGCAACCGTTCAAGATCGAAGGCCCCGAGAAACGAAAAACGTCATCCGCGAAAAAGCACGAGACAAAGCGGATCGAAAGCGATGATGTGCCTGACAGCGATGATGCGGATGATGCAGAGGGCGGCGCAGACCGCTAAGCCCGCGCGACAGAAAAAGCCCCCCGCTTCCTATGGAGGCGGGGGGCTTTTTTGTTGCTTACATAAGCTCGCTTAAAGCACGGCTTCGATCAGATAGGGGCCTTTGGTCGCCAGCCCGGTTTCAATCGCCAGTTCCAGCGCCTCGCAATCCGTGACTTGGGTTGCCTCGACACCCATCGACTGGGCCATCTCGACGAATTTCAGCGTCGGGCGATCCAGCGACAGCATGTCCATCGCCTTGGGGCCTGCATTGCTGACACCGACATTGGTCAATTCCCCGCGCAGGATTTTGTAGACGCGGTTGGCGAAAATCACGATCGTCACATCCAGCTGTTCGCGCGCCATCGTCCACAATGCCTGAATGGTGTACATCGCGCTGCCATCCCCGACCAAGGCCAGTACCTTGCGATCAGGACACGCCACCGCGGCACCGATTGAAACGGGCAAGCCATAGCCGATGGACCCACCGCAGTTGTTCAACCACGTATGTTTTGCTGCCCCTGCGGTGACGGGAAAGAACGCCCGCCCTGTGGTAATCGCCTCGTCCACGACAATGGCGTTTTCGGGGATCATGCGCCCCAGAACCTTGGCGATGCCATCGGGGTCAAGCGGGCCTGTCGGTTTATCCGGAACAACAGCGTCGGCGACATTGGCGGGTGCTGCATCCTGCGCACCGGCCCCGTCACACAGCGCAGCCAGCGCGGCGGTGATGTCTTGGGATGTTTTGCACAGATCGATGATTTCGGTGCCCGCTGCCGTCAGGATGGCGGGTTTTTCCGGATAGGCAAAGAACCCGATGGGCGCACGGGCACCGACCAGAACGATCCGCTTGTACGGCGCAAGCGCCTTGAGCGCCTGATCAATAGGGTACGGCACGCGGTTGATCACGACCCGCCCTGCCCCGCGCTCGAGCTTGGAATTGGCCCATTCGCACAGCAACGAACAGCCGGTTTTCGCCGCAATACGCCCCGCTGTTTCCAAGGTCTGTTCGTCCAATGCCGCACCACCCAACAACAGCAAACTGTCGGGGCCGGATAGTGCCGCGATGGCGTTTTCCAGTGCCGTTTGGTCATAGGCGGGTCTGGGGGCTGCGGGGATCGGCTGTGCGACTTTGCCCCCCTCGTTCCACGCGGTGTCACTGGGCAGCATCAAGGTGGCTACCTGACCCGGTGCCACATTGGCGGCATGGACCGCCTTTGCCGCATCCGCACCGACATCGGTCGATGACAGCGACGTATGCACCCAATGGGAAACGGGGGCCGCGATCCCTTCGATGTCGGATGTCAGGGGCGCGTCCAGTTCAATGTGGCTGACCGCATGTTCGCCCACAATATTTACCACGCCGGACCCGGCCTTTTTCGCGTTGTGAAGGTTGGACAACCCGTTCGCCAAACCCGGCCCCAGATGCAGCAAGGTGCAGGCCGGTTTGCCCGCCAGACGGAAATACCCGTCAGCGGCACCGGTTGCGACCCCTTCCTGAAGCACAAGGATCGACCGCATGCCGGGCACATGGTCAAGGGCGGCAACGAAATGCATCTCGGACGTGCCGGGGTTGGTAAAACAGGTATCAAGCCCGCTATCGAGCAGGGTTTTCACAAGGCTTTCAGCGCCGTTCATCGGCGTATCATTTGGCGTAGTCACGGCATATTCCTTTGGATCAGGTTTTCGCATTTTCCCAAAACGGGATGCGGAGTTCTTTTTTCAGGATCTTCCCGATCGAACTGCGCGGCAAGGCTTCGCGGGCCTCTACCGCTGACAAACGCTGGCTTTTGCCCAGCTTGGCATTTGCATCGGCGCAGATCTGTTCGGCAGTGCGCAAGGCCCCGTCGCGCAACACCACCAGACCATAGGGCGTTTCACCCCATGCATCGGACGGCACCCCGATCACGGCAGCGTCGGTCACATCGGGGTCGGCCAGCAGCACCAGTTCAAGGTCATCGGCATAGATGTTCAACCCGCCCGAGATGATCATGTCTTTCTTGCGGTCCGACAGGATCAGAAACCCGTCCTCGTCAAAGCGGCCCATGTCACCGGACCGGAAAAACACCTGTCCCCCGGCATCGCGCCAGATGTAATCGGCGGTCAGATCATCGCGCCCGAAATACCCCGCCATCATGGTGGGCCCGCGGCCGCAGATCTCTCCGACCAGGCCTTGGGCGACTTCGTTCCCGGCCTCATCAATCAGGCGTATTTCGTTGCCGGGTGCCGGTTGCCCGACTGTGTGCAGTTTGTCCGGATGCTCGGCCGAATTCAGAACAGTGACACCGCCCCCTTCGGTCAGGCCGTAATATTCAAGCAGTTTGCCGGGGAACCGCGCCAGCACATCGGCCTTCACATCCGCGCGCAGCGGTGCAGAGGTCGAAAATTTGACCCGCATGGAGGACAGATCAAAGCTGTCGAAATCGGGGATTTCCATGATGCGTTTATACTGGACAGGCACCAGCATCGTGTGGGTGATTTTCTCGCGTTCAACGATCTCAAGATACCCGCGGGCGTCGAATTTCGGCATCAGATAAACGGTCGATCCGCCATAAAGCGTGGGCAGGAAAGATACGATTGTGGTGTTTGAATAGAGCGGCGTCGACAGCAGCGTGCGCGCGTTGTCATCATAGCCGTTGGGCGACACACGGTCCATCTGCGCGGCCCGCATCCAGTGATTGTGCAAGATGCCTTTTGGGGTGCCGGTGGTGCCGGACGAATAGATCAGGTTGAACGCATCCGACATGTCCAGCGGGATGTTCGGGTCGGTATCATCCGCCGCCTCGACCGCCGCGTCAAAAGCGTCGAACGCGGGATCGTCGAAATCAATCGCAAAGCGGGCGATATCCAGATCGGTCACGAACCCTTGGACCAGATCAAGATATTGCTTTGCCACAAAAATCGCGCGGGCCCCGCAATCGGTCAGCATCTTTTCCAATGCCTCGGGCGATGCCATCGTCGACAGCGGCGTCACACAGGCCCCTGCCCGCAGGATACCCATGAACAGTTCCGCATAAGGGATCGAGTTTGGCGAGATGATCGCGATATTGTCGCCCTTTTTCACACCCATCGACAGGACAAGATTGGCAATCTTGTTGATCCGGGTGTTGAACGCGCCCCAGTTCACCTGCTGCCCCTCGCACACCAGCGCCAGTTTGTCGGGGTGGGCTTGGGCATTGGCGCGCACGACCTCGACAATCGTTTTGTTGGGCGTGATCGCGGGTGCGGGTGGGTTGATCGGTATCATCGCTTGTTCCTGATCTGGTTCCTATATCCCCCTGCGAAACATTGTTGCGCAGGGGATGTCGGGACCAGTTGTAGCGATCAGAAATAAACTTGCAAATGGATGTATCTTAGGCGGCGGATTTTTTCAGCGCATCGAATGCGGAGTGCTGGGACAAGAACACCTTGCCGGTGAGGTCCGCGATGAAATGCTGTTTTTGCAGCCGGTCCATCACGGGGCCTTTGACCTCGGACAGGTGCAGCTTGATGCCCATATCCTTGAGGCGCGCATTGATGGCCTCAAGCGATTCCAGCGCACTAAAGTCGATCTCGTTGATGGCTGAACACATCAGCACAACATGTTTGATCGCATGATCACCCGCCAGCCGGTCATAGATGTAATCCTCAAGAAACCGCGCATTGGCGAAATACAGGCTTTCGTCGATGCGCAACGTCAGGATAGTCGGGTCGGTTTCAACACTGTGACGGTGGATATTGCGGAAATGCTGCGTGCCGGGCACCTGCCCTACCTCGGCGATATGAGGGCGGGTGGTTTTATAGAGATGCAGAAGAATCGACAGCACAACACCGCAGGTCACACCCAATTCAACACCGCTGCCCAAAGTGATCAACATCGTGGCAAGAACGGCTGCGAAATCGGCTTTGGAGTAGTTCCACGACTTTTTGAGGATGCTGAAATCAACCAGCGTCAACACAGCCACAATGATCGTAGCGGCAAGGGTGGCTTGCGGCAGGAAAAACACCAGCGGTGTCAGTGCAAGGGCGGCGATGGCCAAACCAACTGCTGTAAAGGCACCCGCCGCAGGGGTTTCCGCGCCTGCGTCAAAGTTAACGACGGAACGGGAAAAACCGCCCGTTACAGGAAAACCGCCGGTAAAGGCCGCGCCAAGGTTGGCAGTGCCCAGACCGATCAGTTCCTGATCGGGATTGATCCGCTGGCGCTTTTTCGCGGCCAAGGTCTGGGCGACCGAAATCGATTCAACAAAGCCGATGACCGAGATCAGGATCGCGGGCAGCAACAGCGCGCCCATCAGATCGAATGAAAAATCAGGCAGGGTAAGCGGCGGCAGGCTTTGCGGGACTGCGCCCACAATGCGCACACCGTGACCGGACAAACCGAACAGCCACACCACCACGGTTGTCAGGACGACCGCAGCCACTGGCCCGGCTTTGGTCGCGACATCTGCCGCACCTGCGCTGAACCCTTTGGATTTCAAAAGCGGCTTTAGCCCTTTGCGCACCCAAAACAAAAACCCCGTCGCCGACACACCGATGACCAGGGTGATCCAGTTGGTTTCCCCCAGATGGGTCAGAATGGAATGAATAAGTTCGATCAGGTTTTCACCCGACGCACTGATGCCCAGAATATGCTTGATCTGGCTGGCCGCGATAATGACACCCGAGGCGGTGATAAAGCCCGCAATCACCGGATGGGACAGGAAATTGGCCAGAAACCCCAGCTTGAAAAGCCCCATCGCCAGCAAGATCGCACCAGACAGGAACGCCAGCGTCAGCGCCGCAACGGCATAGCCGATCGTGCCTTGATCCGCGATATTGCCCAAAGCCGCAGCCGTCATCAGTGACACAACCGCGACCGGCCCCACGGCCAAGGCACGGCTGGTGCCAAAAATGGCATATAGAATGATAGGGACAATCGACGCATAAAGCCCTGCCTCGGGCGGCAGACCGGCCAACAGTGCATAGGCCAGTGATTGGGGGATCAACATGATCGTCACGATCACAGCGGCCATCAAATCGTTGGACAGGGCCGTTTTGTTATAGCTGCGCCCCCAGTCTAGGATTGGCAGGTATTTGGACAGGTTCTGGGGCATTGTCGCGCCGACTTTCGTAATTGGGTGGCAGACCGGGGTTGGGCCCCCGGCCTGTTAGGTTCATCCCCTAAGCGGGGTCTGTCGCGCTTGATCCTAATCAATCTTCGCGGTCAGGGCTTCGGGCTTTGCCAGCCACTCGCGCCCTTTCAACATGCCTTGCCAATACATCGGGGGCAGGATTTTTTCTTTCAGGAACCACGCCGCGCGGCTTGGCTTTGTGCCGTCGATGACCGCTTTGGGAAAGCTGGGCAACAATACGCCGCCATAGCCGAATTCGGCCAGAACAATCTTGCCGCGTTCCACTGTCAGCGGGCATGACCCATAGCCGTCATATTGGCTTTTGGCGGTATGTCCGGCCATGTCAGCGATGATGTTATCAGCCACGACAGGGGCCTGCTTGCGCGCGGCGGCCATGGTTTTGGCGTTCGGCGCATTCATCACATCACCAAGCGCCCAGATGTTATCAAAGGTCTTGTGACGCAAAGTCGCTTGGTCGACATCGACCCACCCCGCAGCATCGGCCAAGGGCGACACGCGGATGAAATCAGGTGCCGTCTGCGGCGGGCAGACGTGCATCATCTCGAATTCGATCTCGACACGCTCTACCGGGGTGTCGGGTTTGGCCACATCAAACCATGCCTTTTTGGCAGGGCCATCAACCGCAACAAGGTTGTGAAAATAGTTCAGATGCGCGTTATACTTCTGCACATATTCCATCAGCGCAGGCACGTAATCCTTGACGCCGAACAACACACCACCGGCGTTGTTGAAATGAATGTCGATGTCTTTCAGCACACCGCGGCGATGCCATGCATCCCCTGACAGATACATCGCCTTTTGCGGGGCACCGGCGCATTTGATGGGCATGGGCGGTTGCGTGAAAATCGCGCGACCGGATTTGATCGAGTTGACTAATTCCCAGGTATAGGGGGCCAGATCATAGCGGTAGTTCGATGTGACGCCGTTCTGACCCAGCGTTTGGTTCAACCCTTCGATCTTGCCCCAATCCAGCTTGAGGCCCGGGCACACGATCAGCCGCTTGTATTTCACCACGCGGCACCCATCCAGAATGATCGCGTTGTTCTTGGGTTCAAATGCAGCGACGGCTGCCTTGATCCAGTGCACGTCCCGCGGGATCAGCGATGCCATCGTTCTGGCCGTTTGCGATGCGTCGAACACGCCGCCGCCAACCATTGTCCAGCCGGGCTGATAGTAATGCACATCGGCAGGGTCGATGATTGCGATTTCAAGATCGGGCTGGCGCGCCTTGAGGCTGGCCGCCGCGGCGATACCGCCCGCGCCCGCCCCGACGATCACAACCTCAAAGGTCACATCGCCCGTCTCGGTGGGCGTCTTGCCGCCATTCGCAATGCGGCGCACAACCCCTGACATGTCATAGCCCGCCGCCTTGGTCTTGGACAGGATGTTGGCCAGATCGGTCTTGCCCGCTTGGGACAAGGACCAAAGCGTGGCCGACCGCATGCCAGTGCGGCAATAGGCCAGAACCGGACCGGGCAGTGTCTCCAAGGCCGCACCAAAGGCATCAGCCTCGGTATCCACAACCTTGCCAGCGACCACCGGAATATACACCGCCTCGATGCCGTGCTTTTTTGCCTCGGCTTCGATCTCGGTAAAGGTGGGCTGGTCGGTGCCTTCGCCATCAGGACGGTTGCAAACAATAGCGCGAAAACCCTGCGCCTTTAGGTCGGCGATATCGTCAGCCAGCACCTGAGGGCTGACCGACAGACGCTCCGTGAGCTTCTTGACTTCCACGTTTTCAGATCTTTCCTATAGGCCGTTGACGGGCACTTTGAGCATCACATTGCCGTCTTTGTCTTTCGGCATATGGCCTGCTCGCATGTTGACCTGAAGCGATGGGATAATCAGCTTGGGCATATCAAGTTGCGCATCACGTTCAGTGCGGAAGGTGATGAACTCTTCTCGGGTTTTGCCGCCGCCCACGTGAATATTGTGGGCTTTTTCTTCGCCCACCGTGGTTTCCCACTGAATATCGCGGCCGTTGGGGCCATAGTCGTGGCACATGAACAGGCGCATGTCGTCAGGCAGGCTCAGCACCTTTTGAATGCTGTCATACAACTGCCCTGCATCGCCGCCGGGGAAATCCGCGCGCGCCGATCCACCATCAGGCATAAACAGCGTGTCACCGGTAAAGGCGGCGTTGCCCATCACATGCACCATACAGGCCGGCGTGTGGCCGGGGGTGTACATGGCAAAACAGTTCATCCCGCCAATCTGGTAGGTATCGCCATCCTTGAACAAGGCATCAAACTGCGACCCGTCCCGCTCGAACTCGGTCCCTTCGTTAAAGATTTTGCCAAAGGTTTCCTGCACGACCATGATTTTTTCACCGACGCCGATCTTGCCCCCCAGCTTTTGCTGGATATAGGGCGCGGCAGACAGGTGGTCGGCATGGACATGGGTCTCGATGATCCATTCCAGCTTGAGACCCTTATTCTCGATCTCGGCAATCAGGGCGTCGGCGTGATCATAGGTGATACGGCCTGCCGCATAATCAATGTCCATGACCGAGTCGACAATCGCGCAGGACGTTGAATTTGGGTCACGCACGATATAGCTGATCGTGTTGGTTGCGGGGTCGAAATGACCTGAAACTTCTGGGGTAACGCTCATATCTACTGGATAGTCTGTCATCGAAACATGCTCCTCTACAGGCGGGTAAACGCGACGTGAACAATGCTTGCACTACCGCGGTCCTTAAGACATATTCATACTATGGAATTTTTAAAGAGGGAAGTGGGATATGTTTCCGAATAGACGCGACTTCATGCTGCAGGGTGTCGCAGCCGGGGCAATGATGGGTGTGCCGGGATTTCTACATGCCCAGATCCCCGTGGGTGACATGACCCTTGATGTGGTCAGTGACGGCCATCTGACGCTTCCCGGCAGCTTCATCTTTGATGCCATGCCCAAGGACGAATTGATGCCGATCCTTGAACGCGCCGGTCAGGAATACGACCAGCTGACGCCGCCCTGCAACCTGAGCCTTTTGCGCGGCAACGGGCGGGTTGTGCTGTTTGATGCGGGCTCCGGTTCCGAATTCATGCCCACAGCGGGCAAGATGCTGGACGCGCTGGATGCCCTTGGCGTCGCCCCCGATGACATCACCGATCTGGTCTTTACCCACGGCCACCCCGATCACCTGTGGGGCGTGCTGGATGATTTCGGCGATGCGCTGTTCACCAATGCGGCCCATTATATGGGACAGGCCGAATGGGATTACTGGACGGACCCGAATACCGTGAACACCATCGACAGCGGCCGTCAGGCCTTTGCGATCGGGGCCGAGCGGCGTCTGGCTGTGGTTGCAGAGCAGATGACATTTTTTAACGATGGGGACGAAGTCGTGCCCGGTGTCGGCGCGCGCATGACCCCCGGCCACACCCCCGGCCACATGGCGTTCGAGGTCCGTGCGGGCAACAGTGCGGTGATGATTGTGGGCGACAGCATTGGCAATGACCATGTCGCATTGGCCCGCCCCGCGTGGGAATCCGGTTCGGATCAAGACCGCGTGCTGGGGGCCAAAACGCGGGTTGGCCTGATCAATGATCTGGTGGCTTCGGCCACGCCGATCGTCGGGTTCCATTTGGGCCATGGCGGCATTGGCCGGATCGACAAGGCCGCGGACGGCTTTACCTTTGTGACGGAGCTGTGAAAATGCGCGCCCTGTCCTTTGCCCTTGCCCTCGCCGCCCTGCCCGTTTGGGCCAGCGAAGATATTGCGGATCAGTATCCCAATTCGGTTCTCTATTCCAAACCGGTCGAATTTATCCCCCATGTGTATTCCGCCATCGGGGCCACCGCGCCGCCGACCTATGAAAACGCCGGGCACAATAACAACCTGAGCTTCATTGTGACCGGTGACGGCGTAATCGTGATTAACAGTGGCGGGTCGTACCAACTGGCCAAAGCCCTGCATGACGAGATCAAGGCCGTGACCGATCAACCGGTCAAGCTGGTGTTCAACGAAAACGGCCAAGGCCACGCGATGCTGGGCAATACCTATTGGGCCGAACAAGGTGTGAAAATCGTCGCCCAAACCGAAGGCGCAGAGGCGTTCGAGGAAGAAGGCCCCGGGTCACTGCGCGCCGCCCAAGAGCGGTTGAAAGAACGCGCTGACGGCACGGAACTGACCCCGCCCACGGAAACTTTTGACGATGAATATATCGTTGATATGGGGGATTTTCATATCGAGGCGCTGCATCTTGGCCCCTCGCACAGCCCCGGCGATATTGTAATCTGGCTGCCGGAACAAAGCCTCGTTATCGCGGGCGACATCGCGTTTCACGAACGCATGCTGCCGATTTTTCCCGATACGCTGACGGATGAATGGCTGGAAACATGGGATGGCCCGTTCGAGGCGCTTGGTGCGACTTACGTCATTCCCGGGCACGGCCACCCCACGAACATGGCGCAGGTGCGGCGCTATACCAAAGGGTATCTGGAATATCTGCGCGGCAAAATCGGAGAGCATCTGGATGCGGGGGGGACACTGGCCGACGCCTATTACGTCGACCAAACGCCCTATGCCCATCTGGATACTTTCGAGGAACTGGCCACCAAAAACGCCGGTCGCCTGTTCGAGCAGATGGAGTTCGAGTAAACCCTACATTCCGCCCACGGCGGTTTTGACAAGTTCATCCAGAAGTGACTGAACCTCTTGCATCGGCCCTTCGGGGTAGGTGCGATAGCCAATAGCGACATCGCCCTTCGTATCCGTGACGAAGATGCCATAGGGACAATGGGCGATGTTCGACGGGTCTGCCTCCATCACCTTGCGTGACAAGACGGCAGAGCAGAACAAGAACACATCCGCTGCTGCAAAAATCTCGACATCGCTGCCGACATCGGCACCGGTCCGGTTCATCATTTCGCCAGTGTGACTGACATAGTCAATGACCAGCCCCTTGCCGATAATCGCGTTTTCGACCGCGAATGTCGCGT
Organism: Sulfitobacter sp. HGT1; assembly: GCF_013282155.1. Classification (GTDB taxonomy): domain Bacteria; phylum Pseudomonadota; class Alphaproteobacteria; order Rhodobacterales; family Rhodobacteraceae; genus Sulfitobacter. Next base: position 72,508 of record NZ_BLWI01000019.1, on the reverse strand, counting down.
CTTCGAAACTGCCTTCAAAAGGGTATGTGATCGACTGATCTTGGGCCAACAACGGCGTTGCAACTAGGGAAAGTAAAAGGGCACCAAGGGTAAGTTTCATCTTATGTATCCTTACGGGTGTGGGGGGGCGCAGGGCCGGAATGGTCCTGCCTGTCCCATTTTGTAAGCTTATCAGTGATTTCGCCTGACGACCAAGTATACATTATGACTAGGTGGAGTTGCGTCGCACTATAAGCTTGTCGGTTTTGTAAAATGCGCAGGCGGATCGCCCGGTCCATTTCATCTGTGGTATCGAAACCAGGGTCGACCGCCACGGGCTTGGTAAGGCCGTGGCGATCAACATGTCAGAGGCAGCCAGCCGGGATCACTGGCCCGAAAACGTCGCCAGATAGGCGATGACCGCTTTGATCTCGTCGTCTTTCTTCAGACCTGCAAAACCCATCTTTGTGCCTTTGATATAGGCTTTGGGACCGGCAAGGAACTCTGCCAGGGTTTCGTCAGTCCAGACCAGACCTTCTTCGGCCTTACCCATCAACGCTTTGGAGTATTTGAAGCCATCAATATGGCCCGCAGATGCCCCCATCACACCGTTCAGGATCGGACCGGACCGGTTTTTGGCATCGTCACCGACCTGATGGCAGGCTTTGCACTTGCGGAATACCTTTTCACCCTCGGCGATCAAGGCCGGGTCAGCAGCAGCGACGACGGGCTCTGCGGTGGGTTCCTCTTGGGCGGCGGCTGCGACAGGTTCTTCGGTGGCAGCAGGTTCAGCGGCTGCGGCTGTGGTTGTGTCCACATCGGGGGTCACATCCAGAACCAGCGCGCGCATGGTCACTTCGACCTTGTCCTTGCACTCGGTCATGCAAGGCTCGCCGGACCAAATCGCGACTTCGGTTTCCATCCGGTCGTCCACAATAAACCCGTCGGCATTTGGCATCTCGACGTCAAGGAACGTGTCCTTGGACAACACGAAATCATCTTCGATCAGGTCGTTGGAATACAGGATATAGGCCACGATCGCATAGGTTTCATCTGCCGTCAGCGTCCCCGCATTGCCGTAAGGCATAGAGCGGCGGATGTAGTCAAAGCTGGTGGACAGATAGGGCCAATATGACCCGACCGTTTTCAAAGGGTCCTTGTGATCGAGCGTATCCATACCGCCCGCCAGTTTCGGCCAGTTATCAATGCCCTCGGCAAAGTCGCCGTGACAGGCGGCGCATTTCGCGGCAAAGATTTCTTCGCCCTCGATTGCATCGCCCTGACCGTCAGGCAGGCCCGTCCCATCGGGGTGGATGTCCAAATTCCAGGCGGCGATTTCCTCTGGCAGGGCAGCACGGCCCAGGCCGAATGTTTGCGCAGCCGCAGGCATGGCCAACAAGGTGGCAACCGCACCGATGGAGATTGATTTAAGAAACTTCGACATTTTCAGCCTCCCCGTTCGGGCGAACCCACCAGGTTTGAATACAGTTATTGTGATAGATCGAATTGAGCCCGCGCACGTCGCGCAGTTGCGTTTTGGTCGGCTGGACATAGCCGGTTTCATCCATCGCGCGGCTTTGCAGGTACATGTCTTCGCCGTCCCAATCCGTATCGAGGTAAAAGCGGGTCAGGGCCATTTTCTCGCCGGGTTTGGCAAGACGCGCGGTTTCCCATGTCTTGCCGCCGTCCTTGGACACATCAACGCGGGTGATCGCGCCACGCCCGGACCATGCAAGGCCGGTGATGACCAGCGGCCCCTTGCCATGAGTGATCGGCGATTGCGGGCTGGGCGAGGTGACGACGGATTTCGCGTCCATCTCCCACGTCCATTTACGGCTGATGCCATTGGCCAGCGTGTCGGTATATTTGCTGGTCTCTTCGCGGCTCTCGACCGGGGCATCGGTGACTTCGATCCGGCGGATCCACTTGACCCACATGTTGCCTTCCCATCCGGGCACGACAAGACGCACAGGATACCCATGCTCTTTGCGCAGCGCTTCGCCGTTGGCTTTGAACGCAACCAGAACGTCGTCCAGTGCCTTTTCCATCGGGATGGAACGCCCGTTCGACGATGCATCGGCACCTTCGACATAGACCCATTTGCCCGCGGTATCATAACCCGCTTCTTCCAGCAGGGTGCGCAGCGGCACGCCGGTATATTCCATGTTGTGGATCATGCCGTGGGTGAACTGCGCACCATTCAGCTGCGCGCCGGCCCATTCCATGCCCGTGTTGGCCGCACATTCCAGAAAATAGGTGTGGTTTTCACGCGGAAAACGTTCGAGGTCGGCATAGGTAAAGACCAGCGGACGGTCGACCAGCCCGTTGATCATCAGGCGGTAGTCTTCTTTCTTCAGCTCGATCGCACCGGAATGGTGACGCTCGAACGCGCAGCCTTGGGGGGTAATCGTGCCATCCAGCGCGTGGATCGGCGTAAAGTTGATCGAACTTACAGTATCGGCCGTCAACCATTCAACATTGCGGCGGATCACATCACCTTCGAACTGGATCGGCAAACCGTAAGGTGTGGCGTCAACGCCATCGCCAAAGGACTGTGCCCATTCCTGCGTTTCGGTGATCAGCGGATCAGGTGTCTCAGCGCGCGCAGCGCCGGCAGCAAGTGCGCCAACCCCTGCGGTCGCGGCACCGCGCAGAAACGCGCGCCGGTTTGGTTTTTTTGCTTCAAAGGTGTCTGACATGACAAAACCTTCCCTTAGTTAAATTTCGACGTTAAACGCCGTCGACGGTTACACTGGTATTTTCAGCGAGCGATACGGTGCCCAGCTTGCGAATATGGCTTTCGACCACGTCCCAGATCGGCGGACCTTCGGTGCCCTGGTTAACAGAGGCCCAGCCGGCAATTTGATAGGTCTTGGCCGGATCAATCAGCTCGCCTGTTTTCAGCAGGGTCATTTCGGTAATGCGGCTGCCTTGGGGTTTGGTCACGTCAATGCGGTAGCCAAGCCCGCCGGTGCGCACCATATCCCCGCCCTGCTGGTAATAGGGATCAGGGTTGAACAGGTTATCGGCCACGTCTTCCAGCACGACATGCAGAAATTCACCGGTCATTTCCGTGCGGTACGCTTCGGGATAGGTCATCGAGGTGACGTTCCAGATGTCTTCGCGGGTGATTTCCTGACCGGGCAGGATCGACGGCCCCCAGCGAACGCCGGGGCTCAGCGCGATGTCGGCCTCGCGCTCGGACAGCAGCGCGTCGCAGATCAGATCATCCCACGAGCCGTTGAAATTGCCACGGCGGTACAGCAGCGTGTCGTCGGCGGTTTTGCCGATAACTTCGCTGAGCTGATCAGCATAGGGCGCGCGCTGTTCGTCGATCAGTGCAGTAATCGCCTTGTCGGGTTCAATCACGTCCGAGAAGATCGGGATCAGTTTGTGGCGGAAGCCCATCATGCGGCCATTCTGCACGTCCAGATCGACGCGGCTGACGAATTTGCCGTTCGACCCCGACGCAACGATGATCGTCTCGCCCACCAAAACAGGTTCGGGCAGCGCGTCGTGGGTGTGACCCGACAGGATCACGTCAATGCCAGTCACAATTCCGGCCATCTGCTTGTCTACGTCAAAACCATTGTGGCTCAGGCAGACAACCAGTTCGGCCCCTTTGGCGCGGACTTCGTCGACCATTTCCTGCATCCGTTCGTCACGGATACCAAAAGTGTATTCGGGGAACATCCAACCGGGGTTGGCAATCGGCATGTAAGGGAAAGCCTGCCCGATCACGGCAATTTTCACACCACCGGATTCAAAGAACTTGTAGGGGGGGAACAGTTCGGTCGGTTCGTCCCATTCGGCGTCAAAAATGTTCTGGCCAAGGGCGGCAAAGGGCAACCCTTCGACGATTTCATTGACGCGGTCTGACCCCAGCGTGAATTCCCAGTGGAACGTCATCGCGTCAGGCTTGAGCGCGTTCATGACGTTAACCATGTCCTGACCTTGGGTCTGATAGCAGGTATAGCTGCCATGCCATGTGTCGCCGCCATCCAGCAGCAAGGCATCGGGCCGGTCGGCGCGGATCTGGTTGATCACGGTGGACACGCGATCAAGACCACCCATCTTGCCATACCCCTTGGCCAGCGACGAGAAATCATCATAGGTCAGCGCGTAAGCAGAATGGCTGCCATCGTCGATGCCGTAAAGCTTGCGGAAATCAGAACCGGTGACATGGGGCACGGCCCCTTTGTTGTTGCCAACGCCAATGTTGATCGACGGTTCGCGGAAATAGATCGGCTTTAGTTGCGCGTGAATGTCGGTGATGTGGATCAGGCTGACATTGCCGAAGGTATCAAATTCAAGCAACTTGTCTTGGGTCAGCGCCTGCTGTGCGGCCAGCTTGCCCCAGTTGCCAAAAGACGATGCCCCGTAAAGGGCGGTTGCAGCCATGCTGGCCTGAAGAAAATCACGACGAGAAATCATGCGACTTGCCTTAATTTCGCGCATTCACATGCGCATGTTTGAATAAGTAATGGACGAAAAACCCCGCCCTACGAAAGTAAGGCGGGGCCGAGTAGTTTAGTTACGGACCGACGGGCCTTCGACAGAAAGACCGTTACCGCGCGAGCCGACATACAGTTCCAGCGCCACGAATTCGGGGCTGCCCGGCGCGAATGTTTCGGCGCGGGTGTCACGGACACAGCCCTTAAAGCGGTCCTGAACTGCGTTCAGCTTGCTGTTCTTCAGACGGTAGGCGGGGAAACCGTTGATCTGGCCCTGGCTCAGGTGGTCCGCGCGGATCATGTTGCCATAGTTGTCTTCGTGGCAATTCGCGCAGGACAGCTCAAGCTGACCAAAACGTGTGTAATAGATTTCCTTGCCCTGTTCCCATGTGGATTGCGCAGGACCGTCGATGGCGACGTTCACAGGCAAGCCACGGGAAACAGACGCCATCAGCGCCGTCATGTTAACCATGTCGCCGCCAGTGTATTTCCACTTTTCGGCACCCATGCGGTTTTCACGGCAATCGTTGATCTGCATTTCCAAGGTACGCACTTCGCCAGCGGCTTCGACGTATTTCGGATATACAGGGCGTACGGCTGACATGTCGCTTGATGCGCCATGGCAATCCGCGCAGGATTTGCCTTCGGTACCGTCAGCAGTGTTCCAGGTTTCTTCGGCCTTTTCGACAAAGATCATGCCCGGGTTGTCGAAATCATCCCGTTCCATGGCGCGGGTTTCCTCGCCACGAAACAACCAACCCGACATAACTTCGTCCATGACATCAGAAAGATGCGCAGGCGCGGCTGTGCGGGTTACGATTTCGATATCTTCGTTGATGACCAGATTGTCGTCTGCTGGTTCGGCCATTGCACCCGATGCCACGATAATCGCGGTCATGCAGGCGCTTAAACCTTTGGTGAATTTATTCATTCTTATTCCTCCCGAGAATGCAGACGCTTAACCGATTGCGATGTCTTTTGTGTCTGTATAGACGTCGCCATCATCGTCATACCATGTAAAGGTGAACGTCCCGGCCTCTGGCACGAGAGCGTCGAATTCAAGGTATGGGTTGGTCGAGATCGCCGCCTGAAGCGTGATATCCACTACATTTTGACCATTAAAATCGCAGGTAAAGCGGTTGATGATCGAACGTGGAATCACGTTGCCGTCGGCGTCTTTGCGCTGGCCGGATTCCATCTTGTGGCTGATCAGCGTTTTGATGGTGATTGATTCACCTGCTGCTGCCGATTTTGGTACTTTGACGCGGGGTTTTACACCAGATGCCATTTCATTAATTCCTTATAAAGCCTTAGCCGCCGCAGCCGCCGATTGTCACTTTTACCGTGCTCGATGCTTTCGCAAAGGACCCGTCAGCCATTTTGGCGATCGCCACCACATCTTGCGTACCCGCAAGACGAATACGTGTGGACGCGTGCTGCGATCCGGCAAGAGGGCCGAAAGCGAACGTCGCCACACCCGGTGTCGGGTTGCCCATCGCCAGAACCATAATCTCGGTCGCGCCGGGGGCGTCAACTTCGATTGGCACGGTGTTACCGTTTTCAGCAATTTCGGGCGCGGTAAGTGTTACGCCCGTGTCCGCCATTTCTGCGCCACCGGTAAAGGCGGCAATTGCGTCTTCGCCCCCGGCCGCGATGGCCAGCTTTGGCAGCGCCAGCGCGGCAAATGCGCCTGCACCCATGACGATCGCATTACGTCTTGTGAATTCCATTGTCATACTCCTGAACAAACCCCTTTTTGCGGGGCTTTTAATCTTTGAGCGTGGCGAGATATGCCACGACATCTTCAACTTGCTGCGCCGACAAAAGCGGCCCCAGCGTGTCATCGGCGGCTTTGCCCGTATAGGCGTTGCCCGGGCGGATATAGCCGGTGTTCTTGTAGAAGGACGGCATCATCGTGCCCTCGAACATCATCTTGGCGTTTGCCACGATGCCGCGCAGTTCGGTTTCACTCCAGCGGTCGCCGGCACCGTCAAGCGCGGGGCCGATCAGGCCCTGAAACGCGATGTCTGGCAAAGCGCTGACTTCGTGGCATGCCACGCAGTTGCCTAGCTTTTTGCTGCCAACGATCTTAGCGCCCTCTTCAGGGTTGCCGGCAACACCTGTCAAAGACATCTCGACCGCACCGTCCGTATAGCTCACGTCGGATGGTGCGACTTCTGCGGCAAATGCGCTGGTAGCAACCCCAACTGACGCAACAAAGGCGTATATTGAAACTCTCATGTGTCCTCCCAAAGACTCTTATTTGTATACTAGCGTAGACTCAGCGCCAAATTGACGCAACTATAAATTCGCTTTTGTGAATTTTTAGTTAGCGCGATCAAGGCGGGCCAGTTCAGTTGCCCTGCTCTTGCAGCTTGCGCGCAAGATACTTCTGGAACGGCTCGTCGCCCTCGTATTCCTTATCCACCACCCATTGCAGCATATTAAAGGTCGTGCCCGGCCCAAACGCCCCCGGCACTGTCGCGACCGCTGCGGTTGCTGCGGTCTTACCTTCGGGCACTTCTTCGGGCAAAAACACCAGCGTCGGCGTGAACAGCATCCCCCATTTGCGCACCATGTCTTTTTCGGGCAGGGATTCGCCGTCGAAATCGGTCACTTCGACATCGCCGAACATGTTGATCTGCACGACAAAGAAATGCTCTTTCAGGTAGGCATCGATATGGGGCAGAGGAAACACCTCTTCGTGCATCTTCGCGCAATAGATGCAGCCGCGCTGCTCGACGGTCAGCATCAGGCGTTTGCCTTCGGCATTGGCTTCGGCCAGATCCTCGTTCAGATCCTTGAAGGTGTCGCGCATCCATTCGGTTTTGTGCAGACCGTCATCGCCCAATTCAGCGGCAAAGGCCGAACCGGACAAGGCGACGGCAACCACGGTCAGGCAGGCTTTCAAAAGCTTCATCATGATCACTCCTTGTTGAGCGCAATTTATCCGATGCCACCAAAAATCGGAAAGGTCTCAATCATCCATTGCGCAATATAGTTCATCGAATTTGTTGCGATCAGCAGACCAAAGATGATCAGCAAAACGCCCATGACCTTCTCCACGGTGCCCAGATGCTGGCGAAACCGCGCAATCCACCGCATGAACGGGCCAATAAACATCGCGGCCAGAACGAAAGGTGCGGTCATGCCAACGCCATAGGTAAACAACAGCAGCGCACCATTGGTCGCGGTATCGGTACCCGCAGCCGTAAAGAGGATTGCCGCCAGGACCGGCCCCACGCAGGGCGTCCAGCCAAAGGCAAAAGCAAGCCCGATCACATAGGCCCCGATCAGGCTGGTCGATCCGGTATCACCGGCGTCCGACCGGAACTGACGGTACAGGATTCCAATGCGGATCACGCCCAGAAAATGCAGCCCCATGGCGATGATGATCGCCGCCGCAATCCAGCGCAGATAGTCGAAATACTCTCGGACCACCTGACCAAAGGTGGACGCCGCAGCCCCCAGCCCCATGAAAATGGTAATGACACCGGCGGCGAAAAACAGCGACGCCAGCACAGCGCGGCGGCGCACAGCGGCATCTACCGGCCCGTCTGCGGTGATCTGGTTCATCCCGACACCCGCCAGATAGCTCAGGTAGAACGGCACGATCGGCAGGATGCAGGGCGACAAAAAGGAGAGCAACCCGGCAACCGCAGCGCCAATAAACGTAATTTCAAGCATGAGGGCTGCCTTTATCTTGTGTCATGCACATATTCGCATTATGTTATACGAAATCAACAGGTCTTTTCATGTCACGTATCCGCGCTGTCCTTTTTGCTTTTCTGGCTCTGGCAACACTGTCGGGCCAAGCCTCGGCCGAGGCTTCTTTGATCATGGCCGAGGAAAAAGGCTGCATGTGGTGCGCCCGCTGGAATGACGAGATCGCGCCGATCTATCCCAAAACCGAAGCCGGCAAAACCGCCCCCCTGCGCCGCATTGATATCAAGGCCGACACGCCGTCCGACCTGACGTTCGCGCGCAGCCTGCGGTTCACGCCAACCTTTATTCTGGTGGTCGACGGGCAGGAAATTTCCCGCATCGAAGGCTATCCGGGCGAGGATTTCTTTTGGGGTGTATTGGAAAAGATAATGTATGATAATAATTTGATGATGCCGCCGAACGGAAGCTGAGGCGTTAAATGCTGTTTTGGAATGGCCACTGCAGTCTTGACTATGAAAAATGTACGAAGGAAACCGTCCAGTGGGCTTACCCGTATTTGACAAAAACATGTGTGCCGAAGACCTCGACAAAATGGCGTCAAACGCTGTTCATGCTTCCAACTTTCTCAAGGCGATCAGCCACGAAGGACGGCTCATGATCTTGTGCCATCTGGCATCGGGCGAAAAATCCGTGACCGAACTCGAAGAACTGCTGTCGGCACGGCAGGCCGCTGTTTCCCAACAACTGTCGCGGTTGCGGCTTGAAGGTTTGGTGATCCCGCGCCGGGATGGCAAGACCATCTTTTACCGCCTTGCGGATGAACGCCCAAAGCAGATCATGGAAGTTGTCTATGATCTTTTCTGTCGCGCAGACTGATCTGAAATGACCGGAATGGGTGCGCTGATGTTGGACCGGTTTTCCGAGCCCGCGTTGATGGCCTTTGCCGGATTGTTCGGTGGGGTTTTGCTGGGTCTTGCGGCGCGGCTTGGCCGGTTTTGCACACTGGGTGCCATCGAAGACCTGTATTATGGTGCCACCTCCACCCGTTTTGCCATGTGGGGCATTGCCCTTGGCGTCGCGTTGATCGGGACATTCGGCCTATCCGCGGGCGGGTTACTGGACCTCAGCCACACATTATACCTTTCCCTTGCATGGAACCCCTATGCCAGCATCATCGGCGGCTTGACCTTCGGCTATGGCATGGCGATTGCAGGCAACTGCGGTTACGGCGCATTGGCGCGCATGGGCTGCGGTGACTTGCGGTCGTTTATGATATCGGTCGTCATGGGCGTGTCGGGCTATGTGGCGCTTGGCGGTCCGCTCTCCTCAACCCGTCTGGCATTATTCCCGACATCCGAGGTGGGCACCCATACCCCCGGTCTGGCGCATCTGGTCGCCCGCCATATCCCCGTCGATCTGCATATTGTCGGCATCACGGCTGGCGTTTTGCTGGTCGCTGTGACCTTGCTGCACAAGGGGTTGAGGGCCAGCCCTGCCTCCATTTTCTGGGGTGCCGTCGTTGGTGTTGCCGTTGTTTCGGGCTGGGCCGCCACCCAGTGGATTTCCGCTAACGGATTTGACCGCAGCATCGTCATTTCGCACACCTTCACCGCCCCTGTGGGCGAGACGTTATTGTACCTCATGACGTCCTCGGGCAACACCATCAGCTTTGGCACGGGGTCTGTTGCGGGCGTCATTCTGGGGGCGCTGGCCGGATGCCTGATCAAGGGTCATATGCGGTGGGAAGCCTGCGAAGACCCCCGCGAATTGCGCCGCCAGATGGGCGGGGCCGTCTTGATGGGCTTCGGGGCGGTTGTTGCCGTCGGATGCAGCGTCGGACAGGGGTTATCGGCATTTTCGGTCTTGGCCTATAGCGCGCCTGTGACATTGGCCTGTATTGTTTTGGGGGCCGTGATCGGCTTGCGCCAATTGGTCGAAGGCTTTAGCCGTATCGACTAAGATCAGCCGAAAGATGGGGCAAAGATGACCGAAACCGATCCGACCCTTGCAGATATCTGTGCCGCGATCCTGTCTGCCCCCGTTGCGGGAAAACGCCGTCTGGTCGCTTTGGCCGGTGCCCCTGCCAGCGGAAAATCCACCTTTGCCGACAAAATCGCGGATCACCTGACCGCCCAGGGGCACCGCACCCAGGTTGTTCCGATGGACGGGTTTCATCTGGACAACGCCGATCTGGATCTGCGCGGGTTGCGCAGCCGAAAAGGCGCGCCGGAAACATTTGACGTGGCGGGCCTGACCGATCTGGTTGCGCGACTTGGCACCCGCGACGCGGTGTCCTTTCCGACGTTTGACCGCAGCAATGACAGGTCTGTTCCCGATGGTGGCGCGCTGTCCGACGGTGTGAAAACCGTGATCGTTGAGGGCAATTATTTGCTGTTCGATGACACAGGCTGGCGCGACTTATACGAGCTTTGGGATTTCCGGATATTCCTGAATGTGCCGCCGGATATCCTGCGCGCGCGGCTGGTTGAGCGCTGGCTGGCTCATGACCACACCCAAGCACAGGCCGAAACCCGTGCCGATGGCAACGACATGGCAAATGCGCGCCGCCTTTATGCGCAGCGTATGCCCTGCGATCTTGAGGTAACCCTCGCGGGGCCGACCGCCTAGCCGCTTTCAGGAACGCGCATCGGCCTGACGACCAAGAGGCCGCAACAGCCGCCTTTCAAACGCCGATTATCTTTACGCTGTCTTTTCCGCCTCCCCGGTGGCACGGTTCACCCTATGAAGATTTTTTCCGGTAAATCGCGCCCCGTCCATCTTGGCCCCTACCCGCTTGAACGCCTGCGCAGGAAGGCCGAACCGCCTGCGGAGTTTCCGGAAATCCCGTTTCCAACCGTCTCGTTTTGCGCACCTGAAAGACCCCAAAGCATCATCAACGCGATGGGCCCGCTTCAGGCGATGATGGATGCCCTGAGGTCGGGCAAGGTGAAGGAGACCAAAGCCGAAATTCCCGATGACCCTGTGGAACGGGCGCAGCACCTCAAGGCGTTTGGCTATTACAACGACGCCTCGATGATGGGGGTTTGCGCCCTGCCCGCATCTGCCTTCCTGCGGGTGCCGCGCAAGAACCCCGATGTTGCAGCCCTGGTCGAGGATCTGAAACACCGCCAGACCAAAACGCTGGCCACCGGCATCGACGCAATCATGGCCGATCTGCACGATACTGCTGGCGCGGACACCGCGACGGTCCCCCACCACACCCACGCGATTGTCGTGCTGGTCGCCTATCCGCGTGATCCTGCGCAAACCGAAAAAGGGTCCGACTGGATCATCGACGCCCAAGCCCAACGTGCGTCCCTGCGTGCCACTGAAACAGCCACCATTCTGGCGGAATATATCCGCATCCTCGGCTTTGATGCCCGCGCCCATTCGTCGACCTGCAGCGATGTGCATCTGCCGAAACTCGCGCTGGCGGCGGGCCTGACCGTGATGCAGGACGATGCGCCTTGCGCGCCTTGGCTGGGCCAACGCTATGGGCTTGCCGCGATCACGACCGACATGCCAATGGCCGCGGACCTGCCGCTATGCCCCTTGGCGCAGCAACCCGCATCTGTCTTGCGCGGGCTGGCGTGGCAGCTTGGCACCCATGGCGGGGCCAACGCCCGGACCCACGACCCCTATGCCAAGCGCAGCTTTGTCGATGGCCCCCACCCGTTCGAGACCCTCAAGCGGGTCGACAGCCCCACCACCTATATTGACGCCGCCAATGTGCCGCGCATCCCCAAGCGCACGGATATGTTTGCGCGCGGCCAGTTTGGCGACATGGGGCCCAAAGTGCAGGACGCCATGAAAGACGGCCAACATATCGTCAAATCTGCCCCTGCCTCGGCGCAACGTAGGTTGCTGGGCGCGCTGATCCTGCTGCAAAAGGGTCCCCGCGCCCCGACGGCACAGGATGCAGGTGCCGCGCGAAACGCCGCAAACCTGAAAGCGGCGGCGTATTTTCTGGGGGTCGATGCGGCAGGGTTGTCCGCCTGCCCTGACTGGACATGGTACAGCCATGACGCAACTGGCACGCCGATCACCCCGCCCCACGACCAAGCGCTCAGCGTGGTGATCGACCAAGGCTTTGACACGATGGAGGGTGCCTCCGGCGATGACTGGATCAGCACCGCCCAATCCATGCGCGCCTATCTGCGGTTTTCGGTTCTGGGCGGCATTCTGGCGCAGCATCTGCGCAATCTCGGCTTTGACGCCAAGGCCCATACGGTGATGGATGGCGATGTGTTGCAGCCACCCCTGTTGCTGCTGTCGGGCCTTGGCGAAGTCAGCCGCATCGGAGAGGTGATCCTGAACCCGTTCCTTGGCCCGCGGCTGAAATCCGGCGTGGTCACCCACACCATGCCCGTCACCCATGACAAACCGATTGATTTCGGCCTGCAAAAATTCTGCGAGGCCTGCAATAAATGCGCCCGCGAATGCCCGTCTGGCGCGATCACCGCTGGCCCCAAAAAGATGTTCAACGGCTACGAGATCTGGAAATCCGACAGTCAGAAATGCGCCACCTACCGGATCACCAACAAGGGCGGGTCGATGTGTGGGCGCTGCATGAAAACCTGCCCGTGGAACCTCGAAGGGCTGTTCGCCGAAGCTCCGTTTCGCTGGGCCGCCAGCACCATCCCCGCCGCGGCCCCGTTGCTGGCGCGGCTGGATGACACCTTGGGCCGTGGCGGTTTGAACCCTGCGAAAAAATGGTGGTGGGACATCGAACAGCAGCGCAACGGCACGGTCACATCGCCCACCCATCCGGTCAACGCCCGCGGCCTTCAACCCGACCTCAAACTGCGTGCCGAAGATCAAACCCTGGCCGTCTACCCCGCCCCGCTTGCCCCGCATCCCTGGCCCTATCCCGACCCGATGAACCGCGAGGCAGGGATCAAGGCGCACGCTGCCCTGATCACCGCCGACGTACACCGCGCGCGCACAGCGGCAGGCGAAACCGCGCATCTGCACCTTTATGATGCCGGAACAGCCACGCCTGTGCTTGACCTGCGCATCGTGTCGGTCCGCCCCCTTAGCAGGGCCGTAACCTTGTATGAATTCGCCCGCCCCGATGGCGCTGATCTGCCGCCCTGGACAGCTGGCGCGCATCTTGATCTGGTTGTCGCCCCCGAATACCTGCGCCCCTATTCACTGCTTGGTGATCCTGCCGATCGCAGCAGCTACACAATCGCGGTGCTGCGCGAGGATGCGGGCCGGGGCGGCTCCGCCCTGCTGCACCGCATCTTTACCCAAGGGCGGCGGGTTTTCGTCTCGACCCCGGCAAACCATTTCCCACTGATCAAGGACGCCCCCCACAGCCTGCTGTTTGGCGGCGGTATCGGCATTACGCCGATGATTGCCTTTGCCCATCGCCTGCATGCCATCGGCAAACCGTTTGAACTGCATTACTCGGCCCCGTGGCGTGCAGCGGCCCCCTTTACCGACCTTCTGTCGCAGGCCCCCTGGTCTGACCGCGTCCACATCCACCTAAGCGCGGAAAACACCCGCGCCGATTTGGCTACGCTGATCTCGCAGGCGATACAGGGCACCCATGTCTACACCTGCGGGCCTGACGCCTATATGCAGGCGGTGATGGACGCAGGCAGGGCCAGCGGCCTGCCCGATGACGCGCTGCATCTGGAATATTTCGCACCCCCCGTGCAGCCCGAATATGTCAATCACCCCTTTACCCTGCGCCTGCCGGATGGCCGCGAGATCCCCGTGGGCGCGGATCAATCCGCCAGCGATGCGCTGATTGCCGCAGATATCAAACTGGACATCAAATGCGCCGATGGCATATGCGGGGTCTGCAAATGCAAGCTGCTGTCGGGCAAGGCCGAGCATCGCGATTTCGTCCTTTCCGCCCACCAGCGCGAAACCGAAATCATCCTGTGCCAGTCCCGCGCGGCCGACCCGAATGGCGTATTGGAGATTGAACTATGACGCGCACGGCCCTTGTCACAGGTTCCTCAGGATTTATCGGCTATTTCACAAGCATCGCGCTGCTGGAGGCCGGCTGGAAAGTCATCGGGCTGGACTGCCTGTCGGATTACTACGATGTCGCCCTCAAGAAACGCCGCCAGGCGATGCTGAACCAGCATGCAGGGTTCAGCGTGATCAACGACCGGCTGGAAACGCCCGGCACGTTGATGGCGCTGTTCGAACAGCACCGCCCCGACGCGGTGGTGCATCTGGCCGCCCAGGCGGGCGTGCGCCATTCCATCGACGCGCCGCGCGACTACGTCGAGGCGAACCTGATCGGCACGTTTGAACTGCTCGAAGCCGCCCGCGCCTATCCCCCCGCGCATATGCTGCTGGCCTCGACCTCCTCGGTCTATGGCTCCAACACGCAAATGCCCTATGCCGAAACCCAAAAGGCCGACACGCAAATGTCCTTCTACGCCGCCACCAAAAAGGCGACTGAAAACATGGCCCACAGCTATGCGCATCTGTATCATCTGCCGATCACCATGTTCCGGTTCTTTACCGTCTATGGCCCATGGGGCCGCCCCGACATGGCGCATTTCAAATTCACCAAAGCGATCCTGAACGGCGACCCCATCGACATCTACAACCACGGCGACATGAAGCGTGACTTCACCTATATCGACGATCTGACCGCCTCGATCCTTGCGCTGATCGACACCGTGCCCGGTGACACGCCCGTTGAAAACGACAGCCTGTCCAACGTCGCACCCTTCCGCGTCGTCAACATCGGCAATGACAGCCCCGTGCCGCTGATGGATTTCATCGCCGCCATCGAAAAAGCCTGCGGGCGCGAAGCGATCAAGACCTACCACGACATGCAACCCGGCGATGTGCCCGCCACCTGGGCCGATGCCACCTTGCTGCAAAACCTCACAGGCCAGCGCCCCGTCACCCCGATTGAAACCGGCTTGCAAAACTTCGTCGACTGGTATCGCGACTATTATAAAATCTGACCCTGATTTCCAAATGGTCTAAAATCCTCGCCGAAGGCTCCGCCGATTGCCACCGGCACTGCCAATGCTTATATCGCGCTCAACCCTCCCAATAAGGCCCAGAAACATGTCGTTTGATCGTTCTATCAAAATCGCCCCCTCCATCCTTGCCGCCGATTTCGCGAATTTCGGGGCAGAATGCGCCGCCGTCGAAGCGCAAGGCGCGGATTGGGTCCATGTCGATGTGATGGACGGGCATTTTGTGCCCAACATCAGCTTTGGCCCCACGACCTGTGCGGCGATCCGCCCGCATATCAAGGGCATCATGGACGTGCATCTGATGATTGCCCCCGTTGATCCCTATATTGATGCCTTCGCGCAGGCCGGTGCCGATTTCATCACCGCCCACGTCGAGGCCGGCCCCCATATCCACCGCACGCTTCAGGCGATCCGCGGCGCAGGGGCCAAGGCAGGTGTGGCGCTAAACCCAGGCACGCCGGCCTCGGCGGTCGAGCATCTGCTTGATATCACCGATCTGGTCTGTGTGATGACCGTGAACCCCGGCTTTGGCGGTCAGAAGTTCATCAACATGACCGACAAGATCAAAACCCTGCGCGCCATGATCGGCGACCGTCCGATCCATATCGAAATTGATGGCGGCGTCGATGTGAAGACAGCCCCCAGCGTGGCGCAGGCCGGTGCGGATGTACTGGTGGCAGGATCGGCTGTGTTCCGGGGTGGGTCGGCCAGCGATCCGGCCCCTTACGGCGAAAACATCCGCGCGATCCGCGCTGCGGCGTCGGGCGTTTACGTCTAAACCTCGAACGAACGATGCGATGCGCATGAAAAGGCCGGCCTTCCATCATGGGGGGCCGGCCTTTTTTTATTTCAATGGGGTTCAGGAAAGCTGATCTTTGAACGTCTCGATCAACTTGTGCTTCAGGATCTTACCCGTGGGTGCCGCAGGCAAGGCAGTGCCGATGATGATATGCTTGGGCCGTTTGTATCCCGTCAACCGCTCTTTCACAAAAGCGCGCAGATCGTCGGGGGCCAAAGTGTCGCCCTCGGCGATCTGGACAAATGCCAGCACCTCCTCGTCGCCGTCCTTGCTGCGTCCGATCACGGCAGACTGGATCACCTGCGGGTGGTCGTTGATCGCGGCTTCGACCTCGGGTGGGTACACGTTGAACCCGCCGTGAATGATCAGCTCTTTCGACCGGCCAAGGATATGCAGCAGGCCCTGTTCGTCCAGCTTGCCCAAATCACCGGTGCGCAGCCAGCCCTCGGCATCGACCACTTTCGCGGTCTCGGTGGGGTTCTTGTAATAGCCCTTCATGATGTGCGGGCCACGGGTCAGCACTTCGCCTGTGCCGGGGCTGCCGCCTTCGACGGTGTCGTCAATCTTGACCGCGATTCCTGCCAGTGGCGGGCCGACGGATACATCGGGCGATCCGATCGGGTTGGACGTTGCCGATGTGCCGGCAGTGGTTTCGGTCATGCCGTAGCCGTTCTGGATCGCCACGCCGTAGAACCCTTCGGCCTTGCGTTTCCAGGCAGGGTCCAGCGGTGCGGCCCCCGAAGACACATAACGCAGGGTTTCGGAATTCAGCTGGGTCAGCCCTTTTTCCTTGGTGTATTGCATCAGCAATGCGTGCATCTGTGGCACGGCGGACAGGAAATTCACCCCCGACGTCAACGCTTTATACAGCTTTTCAGCCGAAAAACGCGCTTCAAGCCGGACTTCGGCCCCGATATAGCAGGATGCGGTCAGCACCGAACACAGCCCGAATACATGGGTCAGCGGCAACACGCCGTAAACCACGTCACCCGGCGTCATGCCGCGCAAATTGGCCGAGGTCATGCCGCCAAAGCGCACATTTTCATGGGTCAGCATCACGCCCTTGGGGTCGCCCGTGGTGCCCGTTGTGTACAGCAGGACGGCAACATCGCTTAGGTCGGCGTCAGGATTGCTGGCAATGGGCGTGGCCAGATGCAGCGATCCGAATGCGCCGGTGATCTCCTGCGCGCCCATGGCTTCGGCATGTTTTACCGCATCCGGCGATGCGCCGGTGGTCATCAACACGGCAGCAGGTGCGGCGTGATCCAGAATGCGTTTCACCTCGCCCTCGGTCTGGCGGGCGTTGACGGGGATGATCACAGCACCGGCTTTCCAGGTGCCAAAGATCGTGGCCACGGCAGCGCCGCAGTTTTCCGACAGCAGCAGGACCCGGTCGTTTGGCTGAACGCCCGCCGCTCTCAACTGGTCAGCCACCGCATCCGAGGCTTTGCCAAGATCATTGAATGTCCAGCGGGTGCCGACGCTATCGCTTAGGGCAGCTGCATCACCCCGTGATGTGATCTGTTGCTCAAGATATTGCTCTACGCGCGCCATAATAGCTCTGCCTCCTCGCAGGTATTTTCGCTTTGGGCCGGCTTGGGCCGCAAAGTGCATATTCAGTTTGGCAGCGTGTCAGCCGCCGTAATTCGGTTTGCGCTTTTCCAGGAAGGCGGCAATGCCTTCGGCAGCTTCATCCGCGCCAGCGGCATGGGCCATGGCGTTGCGTTCAGCGTCCAGTTGCGCGGCCTCGGTCACGTCATAGGCTTGGGCGACAAGGCCGCGAATGACAGATTGCGCCTGACGCGGGCCCTGGGCCAGACGGTCGGCATAGGCCATCGCACCCTCCATCGCCGCCCCCGGTTCGGCCAGCGCATTCACGACGCCAAGGTCATGCATCCGGTCGACGGTGACAGGCAACGCCAGCAAACACATCTCCATCGCCAACTGACGCGGCAAGGCGCGGGCCAGCGACGCGGTCAGACCGCCATCGGGGACCAAGCCAGCTTTCACGTAAGCAGCAGTGAATTTGGCACCTTTCGCGGCGACAATCAGGTCGCAGGCCAGCGCAAAGGACAGACCCGCACCGACGGCACCGCCCTCAACAGCGGCGATCACGGGCACCGGGCTGTTGCGGATCGCGCGCACCAGATCATGCAATTGGTCGATCTTGCTGCGGCGCACGTCCTCGGGCAGGTCGCGGCGCGCGATCAACACGTTCAGGTCTCCGCCTGCGCAGAAAAAATCGCCCTCGGAGGTCAGGATGACCGCGCGAACACGGGGTGCGGCAGCCAGTTCAATCGCCTGCTTGATGCAGGCGTACAGTTCGGGCGACAGGGCACCGCGTTTATGGGCATTGCCGTTCCAGACGATGATCCGGTCACCCTTGTCCTCAATCCGTGCGCTCATGTCAGTTTCTCCTGTGGGACGCGTTTGAACACGCCCGTCGATGTGGCAATCACGGTGCCGTCTTCGTGGACCAGTTCCGCATCGATATAAAGCAGGCTGCGCCCGCCGCCCTTGATGCGACCCGTGGCAGTGACCCGCCCCGGTTTACCCGCTGCCAGAAACTGCGTGGTCAACGAGATCGTCAAGAACGGGTTCAGACCTTTGGGATCAACGCTCAGCGATCCGGTCATGCCACATGCGTTATCCAGCAAAGTGGCCGCGATACCGCCATGAAGGACGCCGTGCCGGTTGAGGTGTTGCGGACCCAGATCAAGGTAACAGCGCCCGTGGGGCGGATCGGATATGTCAACGACATACCCGACCAGCGTTTGGGTGCCGGTCTCGTCCCGGATCAGCAAGCTTTCGTCAGGCTGCTGCGATGGCAATGTAGCGCTCCAGATGGTGGTCGGTGTCGCCAAAGCGGTGGTCTGACATGATGATACGCTTGGCGATATGGGCCAGTTCGTATTCCTGGGTCATGGCAATACCGCCGTGCATCTGGATGCTGTCTTCGGCAACCAGACGGCCAGCGCGGCCCAGCAGGTTCTTGGCAGCAGATACATGGCTTTCGCGGCTCTTGTATCCGGCTTCCAGATGGCCAGCCGCGACGATCACGGCAGAGCGTGCCTGCTCCATCTCGATCAACAGGTCGGACATGCGGTGCGCCAGCGCCTGGAACGTGCCAATCGGTTTGCCGAATTGTTTGCGCGTCATCAGATAGTCGCGCGTCAGACGGCAAGCGGTTTCCATTGCACCCAGCGTTTCCGCACAGATCGCGACGTTTGCGGCGGCGATACGTGCCTCGATCGCGGGGTATGCCTTGCCAGCGTCACCCAGACGGGCAGAGGCAGGCACAGTCACATCATCCAGCGTGATTTCCGCAGCACGGCCACCGGCCAGCAGGGCATAGCCTTGCAGCGTGATGCCTTTGGCGTCGGCAGGCACCAGGAACAGCGAAATGCCATCCTCGTCTGCCACGTCACCGCTTTCGCGCGCAGACACAACCAGCATGTCGGCGTTTTCGGCGTTCACGACGACAGCCTTGCGGCCGTTCAACACGATGTTGTCGCCATCGGCCTTGGCCGTGGTGCTGACGCGGTTCATATCATAGCGGCTGGTAGGTTCGCCGTGGGCAAACGCCAGTTGCAGCGCGCCGCCGATAATTTCTTCGACATGGGCTTTTTGGTCGTCATTGCCCAGTTCGGCGATCAGACCACCGCCCAGAACAGCCGTATCAAGGAAGGGCTCAACCACGCCTGCGCGGCCCAGCTCTTCGAACACCACCGCGAGGTCGAAACCAGCGCCGCCAAAGCCGCCCTGATCTTCGGTGAACAACGCGCCGATGACACCCAGTTCGGCAAGGCCGTTCCAGATGTCGGCGGAAAACCCTGTGTCGCTTTCAAGGATCTTGTTGCGTGTCGCGGTATCGTATTTGTCGCGCAGGAAACGGCGCAGACTGTCTTGAAGCATTTGGCGTTCTTCTGTCAGGTCGAAGTTCATGCTCCACCTCCCATCGTTGTTTTGGCAATGATCTGGCGCTGGATTTCGTTCGAGCCGCCAAAGATCGACAGTTTACGGTTGTTGAAATATTGCGCGGCCACGGGGCCTGCGTTCAACGGATCAGGCAGGGCAAGGTTGGACCCCTCAATCGCTTCGGATGCGAATGGCATCGCGTAGGCACCTGCCGCACGGCGGGCCAGATCGTTGATTTCCTGACGGATGATCGTGCCTTTGACCTTGAGCATGGAGGATTCAACACCCGGTGCCGCACCTGCCGCCGCCTTGGAAACGATGCGCAAATTGGTCGTGCTCATCGCCATCAGGTCGATTTCAACCCGTGCAACACGTGCCGCAAAGTGCGGGTTTTCCATCAACGGCTTGCCGCCGGACATTTCGGCGCGTGCGATCCGCTTGACCGCGGTCAGACCGGCCTGAGAGAACCCGACGCCTGCGATGTTGGTGCGTTCGTGGGTCAGCAGGTACTTGGCATAGGTCCAGCCTTCGTTTTCCTTGCCGACAAGGTTTTCGACCGGAACCTTGCAATCGGTGAACCAGACTTCGTTCACCTCGTGGGTGCCATCCAGCAGGATGATCGGGCGGACTTCGACGCCGGGATTATCCATGTCGATCAGCAGGAACGAGATACCTTCTTGCTGCTTTACCTTCTTGTCGGTGCGCACAAGGCAGAAGATCATGTTGGCGTGCTGGCCAAGGGTCGTCCAGGTCTTCTGACCGTTGACGATGTAATGCGTGCCCTCTTCGTTCAGCACGGCCTCGGTTTTCAGCGAGGCAAGGTCGGAACCGGCACCCGGTTCGGAATAACCCTGACACCACCAGTCTTCGCCCGACAGGATGCGGGGCAGCCAGTAATCGTTCTGCTCTTGCGAGCCGAATTTTTGCAGCACGGGGGCCAGCATCGACAGACCGAACGGCACGATGCGCGGGGCATAATGTGCGGCGGCTTCTTCCTCGAAAATGTGGCGCTGAACGGCGTTCCATTCGGCACCGCCAAATTTCTTGGGCCAGTTCGGGGCCAGCCAGCCCTGGGCGTTCAGAATGGCGTGCCATTCTTCTTGTCCCGCTTTGCCCAGCTCTTCGCCTTTGCGAATTTTATCGCTCATTTCCTTGGGAAGTTTTTCCTCAAGAAAGGCGCGCACTTCGGCGCGGAATGCCTTTTCTTCGTCGCTATAGCTCAGATCCATTAATCTTTCCTCCGGTTTATGTCGTTCGGGCATTGCGCCCTTGTTCAATTATTGAGCGGCTTCTTTGTTCAGATCGTCAAAGCTGCGACCCTCCGCCACCAGTTGTTTCAGCAGCGGTGCCGGTTCCCAGAACCATGCGTCTTCCTTGGCGTAGGTTTCGATATCGGCCAGCAACGCGGGCAACCCTTGCAGGTCGGCCCATTTCATCGGGCCACCCCAATAGCGCGGGAAGCCATAGCCAAACAGCAGCACCATATCGACGTCGAGGGGACGCTTCGCGATGCCTTCGCCCAGCAGTTTTGCGGCCTCGTTCACCATCGCGGCCATATAGCGGCGCACGATTTCGGCATCTGTGAAATCACGCGGGGTGATGCCCCGCTCCTTGCGCTCGGCCTCGATCAAGACGGGCACGTCGGGGTTCGGAATGCCGCCACGGGTGCCTGCCTCGTAGATATAATAGCCCTTGCCGGTCTTCTGGCCAAAGTTACCGCCTTCGCAGATTTTGTCAGGATATGTCGGCACGCGTTCAGCCGGATGACGTGTGGCCGCCTTGCGTTTGCGCGTGGCCCAGCCGATATCAAGCCCCGCCAGATCGCCCACAGCAAAGGGCCCCATAGCAAAGCCGAAATCAACCAGCGCCTTGTCGATCTGATAGGGCAGCACGCCGTCCAGTACCATGTGATCGGCAGCGGTGCGGTAGGTCGCCAGAATGCGGTTGCCGATAAAGCCGTCACAAACGCCGGCCCGAACCGTTATCTTGTTCAGCGCCTTGCCAAGCGCAAAGCCCGTTGCGACGACGTCGGGTGCGGTCTTGTCGGCCACAACCACCTCGAGCAGTTTCATGATATGCGCGGGCGAGAAGAAGTGCAGCCCGATCACATCTTCAGGCCGCGAGGTGCTGGCGGCGATTTCGTCAATGTCCAGATAGGATGTGTTCGACGCCAAAATCGCACCGGGCTTGCACACCGCATCCAGCTTGCCGAACACGTCTTTCTTGACGTCCATGTCTTCGAACACGGCTTCGATCACCAGATCAACCAAGGCAAGGCTGTCATAGTTGATCGACACTTCAAGCGCGGTGGTGGTCATCGCGTCGTATTTCATCTGGCTGATCTTGCCACGCTTCAGCGCCCCCGACAGGTTGCCCGCGATGCGGCCCCGTGCGGCGTCGGCAGCCTCGGCCGTCATTTCGATCAGCACGACGTTGAACCCGGCCAGCAGCGCCGCCGTGGCGATGCCAGCGCCCATTGTGCCGCCGCCGATGATCCCGATCGACTGCAATCCGCGCGGCGTGACGCCTTTCAGCTCTGGCAGGTTCCCCACTGCACGTTCCGAGAAAAACGCGTGGATCATGCCTTGGCGTTGATCGGTTTCCATCAGGTCCATGAAGATCTTGCGTTCGGCCAGCATCCCCTCGTCGAACGGCAGCTCGGAAGCAGCCTGAACCGCGCGCACGGCATGGGCGGGGGAAATCTGGCCACGGCCTTTTTTCAGCGTGCCGTCATAGGCGGCATCCCAGTCAATCGCTTGCGCGGCAGGCATTTCGCTGACCGCACGGCGTGGTGCTGCCTCGGCAACCAGAGTTTCCGCATAGGCCAGACCGACCTCTTCGGGGTCGCCTTCGACGATTTTGTCGATGATGCCCAGCTTCAGCGCTTCGTCCGCTTTGACCTGACGGCCCGAGGTGATCAGATCAAGCGATGCATCCACACCGACCAAACGCGGCAGACGCTGCGTGGCACCGGCACCGGGGATCAGGCCCAGATGCACTTCGGGCAGGCCGACACGGGCCGATGGCTGCGCAACGCGGTAATGCGCCGACAATGCGATCTCGAGCCCCCCGCCCAAGGACACGCCATGCATCGACGCGACAACGATCAGCGGCGAGGCTTCGATCCGCTTGCAGACATCGGGCAGATAGGGTTCCAGCGGGGTTTTGCCAAATTCGGTGATATCGGCACCAGCGATAAAGGCGCGGCCTTCGCCGACGATCACCACCGCTTTGACGCCTGCGTCGGCTTCGGCTTGGGCTATGCCCGCAACCAGACCTTCGCGCACGGCATGCGACAATGCATTTACCGGCGGGTTCTGAATGCGCAACACGGCAATGTCGCCTTTGCGGGTGTAGTTGATTTTATCGCTCATCTGTCAATTTCCTGTCTATTCACCTTAGTCGCGGCGGCTGAGCGCCGGGGTGCGGCCTGTGCGTTGTTCCAGCGCGCGTACAAGTTCGCGCAGCGCAGGGCCGACTTCGTCTCGGATACGTTCATCGGACAGATCACCGGGCATGGCCCCGCAGGTAAACGCCACCGGCTCGCCGAATTCCTCGGCGAAATAGGGGACGCTTACGGCATTTATGGTGCGTGCATAGCGCGTACCCTTGGGTGCATATGTGAAACCTTGCCCGATCAATTGCGAATATCCCTCCGACCGGAACTCTCGCATATCCTTTTGGGGCGTCAACTGCGCAAAGCGTTCTTCGCCAAGTGACGCCACGACGGCCATGCCAGAGGACGACCCAAACACCGGAATCCGGTGCCCCGGCTCAAGCCAGATGGTCGATGCGTTGCGCGGACGCCATGTGCGCACCAGCAGCATCTTAGAATCGTCGCGCACCGCCACCAGCGCCAGCGTGCCCGTATCATCGGCCAATTGCTGCATCGCCTCGGACGCCAGATCAAGGAAATTGACCGCAACCGATGCGACCGAGCCCAACGCAATGGCCGACGGCCCCAGGCGAAAGCGGTCATTGCGCCCGCCGTGGCTGAGATACCCCAGTTCGCACAAGGTATAGGTCAGCCGCGAAACCGTCGGCTTTGGCAGGCCCGTGCGTTCGGAGATTTGCGCGTGGGTCAGACCGCTGTCGCTTGCCCGAAAGGCGCGCAAGACGGCCAGCCCACGGGCAAGGGTGTTTGCAAACTTGCGGTCTGTTCCTTCTGTGGTCATCGCGCGCCCAAGGGGATCAGCAAGGAAATCATCGGAAAGGACATGATCAGGATCAGCACGATAAAGTCCACACTGAGGAACCGTGTGATCCCGGCAAAGATCTTGTCGATCGGGGCGTCCTTGCCGACCACGTTGGCGATCACGAACACGTTCAGGCCCACAGGCGGTGTAATCAGGCCGATCTCAAGCAGCTTGATCACCACAACACCGAACCAGATCAGGTTCAGGTCATAGCTTTCAACCAGCGGGATCATCAGCGGCAGGGTCAGAACCATGATGCCGATGGGATCAAGGAACATGCCCAGCACCAGATAGATCACCGCAATCGCGATCATCAGGGCCACCACGGAAAGCTGCGCATCAGACACAACATTCACGATCATCGGCGCAACATTGGTCAGCGCGATAAAGGCCACGAAAATCTTGGCACCCGCCGCGATGAAAAAGATCGCCGAGGTCTGGATGCAGGTTTCCTTGACCGCGTCCCACAGACCTTGCAGGTTCAGCTTGCCTTGGGCAAAGCCGATCAATGTCGCCGCGACCACGCAGACAGCCGCCGCTTCGGTCGCGGTAAAGATACCACCATAGATGCCGCCGATGATCAGCACGAACAACATGACCGCGGGCCAGCTCTCAATCGCGGCCCGAAAGCGTTCAGACGAGGAATAGCGCACGTCGGTTGGGGGGGCGATTTCAGGTGAATACCAGACCCAGACCGCGATCACGAGGATGAACCCCGCCAGCGTCAACAGGCCCGGCAACACACCCGCCAGAAACAGGGACGAGATCGAGGTTTCGGTAAAGATACCGTAGATGATGAACAAGACAGATGGCGGGATCAGCGACCCCAGCGTGCCCCCTGCCGCCACCGATGCGGTGGCAAGACGCGGGTCATAGCCCATGCGCAGCATTTCAGGCGTGCAAATCCGGCCCATCGTCGATGCGCAGGCGATCGAACTGCCGGTGATCGCCGAAAAGCCGCCGCAGCCCATGACGGACGCCATTGCGACACCGCCGGGCAAGCGGGTCAGCCAGACCTTGGCCGCGTGGTAAATCTTGGTCGTGATGTCGGCGCGATAGGCGATATGGCCCAGCGCCACGAAAAGCGGGATCATCGACAGATCATAGGAATGGATCAGATCGAAGGAATTCGAGAACACCATCGACGTGGTGGCACGAATGGCGCGTTCGGGCATAAAGGTGCCGGTGCGGAACGCAAAGATAAAGAAGGTGCCGATTGTCGCGACCGATGCCAGCGCAAAGGCAATAGGCACGCGCATGGCCAGCAAAAACAGGACCGCACCAAATGCGATCAGACCAATGGTTGACGCGTCCATTACAGCGCCTCCTTTTCAGCGAATGCTTCGATGGTGTGGTTCTGTTCGTCCGATACGATGCCGCCCGACAGAATTGTGCGGATGTCGCGGATCGCCAGTTCGGCCAGACGCAGCCAACAGGCCCCGATGCCGATGATGAACAGCAGACGTCCGGGCCATTTCGGCAGGTTCAGGTCGCCGTAAAAAAAGCTGCCCTTTTCCCAAACGCTGAGGAATTCGCGGGTACCGGCATAGATCAGGGCGGCCAGGGCGATCATCCCCATCACCGACCCCAGAACGATCAGCCAGGACCGCAAACGCGGCCCGAACCGGTCAGACACAAACGCGACGCTGATATGGGCGCGGTTGGCCGTGGCGGCACCAAGGGGCAGAAGGATGGCCGCGACCATCAATTCCCGCACCATGGTGACGCTGTCAGGCACGCTTGAGGAAAAGACAGCGCGCGCGACCACATTGGTTGTAATCAAGACCCCCAGCAGGATGACCGCAACCGCGCCCAATCCCAGCAGGATTTTCTCTAATGGTACCAACATGGTCCCGTCTCCTCCCTCAAAACTATGGTTTAGTTGCTGGCTTTTGCCCAAGGATAGCCGTTTGTATCACGCTCTTGCGTGTATTTGGCGATCATTGCGGCGTAGTCTTCCAGCATCTGGTCGGCAGGCAGGCC
Source organism: Sulfitobacter sp. HGT1 (assembly GCF_013282155.1). Classification (GTDB taxonomy): domain Bacteria; phylum Pseudomonadota; class Alphaproteobacteria; order Rhodobacterales; family Rhodobacteraceae; genus Sulfitobacter. The sequence continues at coordinate 46,551 of NZ_BLWI01000019.1, read as the reverse complement.
CGCTGCTTTTGCGGTCTCGGCCCATTCGCCCAGAAACTTCTGACCGCCCGCAACCAGCTTTGCGCGCTCTTCTGCGGGCAGTTCGATGATTTCGACGCCCTGTTCTTTCATCGATGCAATGGCGTTTTCATTGGCTGTGGTGATCATGCGGCCAAATTCGTCGGCCATGTCGGCACCGGTGGTGGTCAGCACGTTTTGCTGTTCCGCTGTCAGGGAATCGAACATGTCTTTGTTCATGAAGATACCCAAACCGCCAACCTGGCCCCAGTTCAGCATTGTGTAGCTGTCGATCACTTCGGCCTGCTTCAGCGCGGCAACCGCATAGGAATAGCCCTGGCTGCAATCGATCAAACCGGTATCAAGCCCTTGGTACGCGTCATAGATCGACATGTTGACCATGTTGGCACCTTCTTCGCCAAAGACTTTGCCATATGCGCCAACGCCGCGCACTTTCTTGCCTGCGATGTCAGCGACCGACCGGATTGCATCGCCTTTGCAGCCGATGTTGACCTGGCTGGTGGTCCATGTGCCGATATAGACAAGGTTCTTGTCGGCAAGGTTTTCGGCGATGGCAGGGTTTGTGCGCATCAGTTCATCCGTTGCACGCATACCGACCCATGCATCAGGGTTGTTTACAGGCAAATCCGCGATGCCATAGGCGGCCATCTCTTGCGGATAGTAGACGGCAATAACCGACCCTGTGTCGGCAACGCCATCGGCGATGGACTGAACGGCCGCGTTTGCCTTGAACAGCGCGCCACCCCATTGGATATCCATGCGCAGATCACCGGCGGAACGCTCGGCAACCTGATCGGCGAACCACTGCAATGCGTTTGCGCGTGCGCCACGGTTTGGTCCGGCTTCACCGTGGATCAAGACGGTTTCAGCACCCGCAACAGAGGCAGCAACGCCCAGAACAGCGGCAAAGGACAGATTTTTGATAAAGGACATGAATTTCCCTCCCAAGAAATTGTTTCACTATGCGAAACATGGTTTCACTATGTCATGATGGAACCTAGGGTCGGAATTCACAACCCGCAAGCGGATAGTGCGCCGAAAATGACTTTCCACTTTCGGCGCATTTAATTTCGTTTATATTCAGCTATTTAGCCAGAAAGCAGAACCATCAGGCGCGCTGATAGATAAAGCAACGCCCTTCAATTGCATCCGCTGGCAGGGGAATCTCTTGCAGGTGATCGAAATACATCCGGTCACTGGAAACCATGATGCCGCCATGGTCCAACAGCGGCTCAATGTAGGGTGACAGGGCTTTGGCAAAGGCATCGTTTTTCGCCAGATCATGCCCCCCAAGATCAGCATGGATCAGCCGCACCGTGGGGCCGAACCGTTTTAATGCAGCTGGCAGGGTTTCATAAACATCCCCCAGAAACACCATATCCTCGGCAGGGGTGCTGTCGGGATTCGATGCGATTGCGCGCTCGAAAACGAAAATCTCGCGTTCGGGCATGATCTCTCGCATGTGATGAAATGTGCGGCCATTCCCCAAACCCAGTTCGAACACCGGACCGGGCTGCCCTTTGGTTAATTCGACGGCATGATTCAGGCAGGCGCGCTGCGACACCATACGATTGATAAATACGTCCAGACGGCTCATTTTCGGATCACTTTCATTTTCAGCTTGCTGCGCGGTGGTCACGCCACCCCTCAAGGTAGCATCCTTATGCCAAAGACCAAGGCCCCTAGACGCCGCCCTGATTATCGGCTTCACTCTATCACATAGTGATCTGTTTTAAAGCGTTTGGACCCGAATGACTGCCCTTTTGGAAGTAAACGACCTTACAGTCGGGTTTGGTGATGCCGCACCCATTGTGGACGGCGTCAGTTTTTGCGTGAACGCCGGGGAAACGCTGGCGCTTGTCGGGGAAAGCGGGTCGGGCAAAACCCTGACATGCCGGTCGGTGCTGCGCATTCTGCCCGAAGCCGCACAGCTGCGCCGCGGGTCCATCCAGTTTCACGGATCAACCGGAACGGCCGAGCTGATGTCGCTGCCGGAAAAGGCAATGCGCGCCATCCGAGGCGACCGGATTTCGATGATTTTCCAGGAACCTATGCGGTCCCTGTCGCCCCTGCACCGTTTGGGCAATCAGGTGGCCGAAGTCTTGCGGTTGCATCGCAACATGGGCCGGGCCGAGGCCAAGCGCTGCGTGCTGGAACAGTTCGAACAGGTGGGGTTCGCCGATCCTGTGCGGGCGTGGCGCAGCTATCCGTTCGAAATGTCCGGCGGGATGCGCCAGCGCGCGATGATCGCCATGGCCATGGTCGCCAAGCCAGAACTGCTGATCGCGGATGAACCTACCACAGCGCTTGACGTGACCACGCAGGCGCAGGTCTTGGGGCTGATCCGCAGCCTGCAAAAAGACACCGGCATGGGCGTGATCCTTGTCACCCATGATTTGGGCGTGGTTGCCAATATGGCCCAGCAGGTCGTTGTCATGAACAAGGGCCGCGTCATGGAAAGCGGCCTTGCCAAAGATGTTCTGGGCGCCCCCGCGCACCCCTATACGGCCAAGCTGTTTGCCGCGGCACCGATGATCCCGCAGGTTGCCACCCCTGCCCGCCCGCCTGTCCGTGATGATGTCATCCTTGAACTGCGCAACGTGTCGAAAACCTATGCGATGCGGGCTGGCGGATGGCGCAAACCGGTCACCGTTTCCGCCTGCCAGAACGTGGACTTGCAGGTCTCGCGGGGCAAAACCCTGGCCATCGTCGGCGAAAGCGGATCGGGCAAAACCACCTGTGCCCGCATCGCAATGGGCGCGGAAACACCTGACGAAGGCGGCGAGGTGTTGTTCCGTCCCGACAAGGGCGCGGAGCCGATTTCAATTCACAACATGGACCGCACCGAGCGCACCTTGTTTCAGCGTCAGGCGCAGATGGTTTTCCAAGACCCCTATTCATCGCTCAGCCCCAGAATGCGGGTTCAGGATGCGCTGACAGAACCGATGGAAATTCACGGCATCGGGTCAGCCGCTGACCGGCGCGACAAGGCCGCCGAGATGTTAAGCTGGGTTGGTCTGGACACAAACATGCTGCGCCGCTTTCCCCACGCGTTTTCGGGCGGGCAACGGCAACGCCTGTCGATTGCGCGGGCTTTGACGCTGGACCCCAGATTGCTGATCTGTGACGAACCCACCTCGGCCTTGGATGTATCGGTGCAGGACCAGATCCTGACCCTGCTCGAAGACATCCGCGAACGCGCCAACCTGAGCTATCTGTTCATCAGCCATGATCTGGCCGTCGTCGCGCGCATCGCGGACGAAGTCGCCGTCATGCGTGCAGGTGTCATCGTGGAACAGGCCCCGCCCGATACGTTGTTTTACAATCCGCAGCATCCTTATACCAAAGCGTTGATCGCGGCCCAGCCAGAACCTGACATCAACCGCCCCATTGATCTGGATCTGGTGGCCAAGGGGGCCGGTTCCCCGCAGCTGTGGCCCGAAGAATACCGTTTTGAAGGCATGCAGGCCCCCGCTTTGCGTGAACTCGAACCCGGTCACAAGGTCAGATGCCATGCGTAAGCTCGCCCTCGCCCTGTCGCTTGTCGCCACGCCACTTTGGGCGCAGACGACCTTGCCGCCGTTGCAAGAAAGCTCGTTCTGGGCGCAAGAGGTCAACAGCGGCAACCTGCCCCCGATCGAGAGCCGCCTGCCCCAAGAGCCGTTGATCGTCGATCTGGCCGCAAAGGGGCGCAGTTTCGGCACGCAAGGTGGCACGTTGCGCACCTTGGTGTCGCGGTCCAAAGACGTGCGGCAGATGGTGGTCTATGGCTATGCGCGGCTGGTGGGGTATCAGCCGGATTATTCGCTGGCCCCCGACATTCTGAAATCCGTCGATGTGGAACAGGGGCGCAAATATACGCTGCACCTGCGCAACGGCCATCGCTGGTCAGACGGTGCCCCCTTTACGTCGGATGATTTCAAATACTGGTGGGATAACGTCGTCAACAACGCCGAGATCACCCCCAGCGGCCCCCCTGATTTCATGTTTGTCGAAAACAAACTGGGCCGGGTCACCTTCCCCGACCCGCTCACGGTCGTGTTTGAATGGGACGATCCGAACCCCGATTTCCTGCACCTGCTGGCACAGGCCAGCCCGCCCTTTATCTATCGCCCCGCCCATTACCTGAAACAGTTTCACGCCGATTTCGCCGATCCCGAAAAGCTTGCGGACGAAGTCGATGACGCAAGGGTGAAAAGCTGGGCCGCGCTGCACAACAAGCGCGACAACATGTATAAATTCGACAACCCGCAACAACCGACATTGCAGCCGTGGCTGAACACCAGCGACAGCGACGGGTCACGCCAGTTATTCGTAAAAAACCCCTATTACCACCGCATCGACAGCCGCGGCATCCAGCTGCCTTATATCGACGTCGTGAACATGGACGTTGTCGGCGGCGGCCTGATCGCGGCCAAGGCCAACGCAGGCGAGGTAGACCTTCAGGCGCGCGGGCTGGATTTCCCTGACATTTCGATCCTGAAAAAAGGCGAAGTGGACGGCGGTAAATACAAGGTCTTTTTGTGGGCCAATGGTGCCGCCAGCCAGATTGCGATTTATCCGAACCTGAATTTTGCCGATCCGGTCTGGCGCGACGTCATGCGCGATGTGCGGTTCCGCCGCGCGCTTAGCCTTGGTATCGACCGCCGCATGATCAACCGCGCGCTGTATTTCGGCCTTGCCAAAGAAGGCGGGATGACCGCCCTGTCCCAAAGCGTGCTGTACGACGAGGCCGATTTGCACGCATGGGCTGCCTTGGACATCGACGCTGCAAACGCGCTGCTGGATGAGATGGGCCTGACCGAACGCATGCCATCGGGTCTGCGCAAACTGCCCGATGGCCGGCCGATGGAATTCGTCGTGGAAACCGCAGGCGAACGCAGCGAAGAAGAAAACGCACTGGCGATCATCACCGATACCTGGCGCGACCTTGGTATCCGTCTGATCATGCGCCCGCTGGACCGCGACATCCTGCGCAATCGCATCTACGCAGGCACGACGATGGCCGCCGTCTGGTTCGGTTGGGATAACGGCCTCCCCGGCCCGGCAACATCGCCCAAATATCTGGCCCCGACCAATCAGGAATTCTTTGCCTGGCCGATGTGGGGACAATATTACCAGACCATGGGCCAATCGGGCGAAGCCCCCGATCTGCAACCCGCCCAAGAACTGATGGATCTGGCAGAAAGCTGGACCCGCACCGATGATACGCAAGAACGCACAGCAATCTGGGACCGGATGCTTGAGATCCACGCCGACCAGCAATTCGCCATCGGCATTCTATCCGAAGCGCCGCAACCCATTGTCGTGTCCAACCGGCTCAAGAATGTGCCAGAAAATGGTGTCTGGGCCTATGATCCGGGCGCGCATTTCGGCATCCACCGGATTGATGAATTCTATCTCGAAGACCCACTAGTACAGGTAAGCCGATGATCTTTCTTAGATACGCAGTCTGGCGTTTCATCACCATGCTCCTGACCCTCGCGGTTGTGTCCGTCTTGGTCTTTGTCATCATCAACCTGCCGCCGGGTGACTATTTGTCTAACCAGATTGCCGAACTGCGCGCCACAGGTCAGGTCGAAGGTGTGGCCAAGGCCGAATTCCTGCGCCACGAATATGCGCTCGACCAGCCGATCTGGAAACAATATCTGATCTGGGCAGGTGCAGCACCGGGCCCGCAAGGATACGCAGGGCTGCTGCAGGGGAACTTCGGCTGGTCCTTTGAATTCGACCGCCCCGTTGCTGAAATCGTCGGCAACGCCCTGTGGATGACGGTGTTGGTGAACCTTGCTGCGGTTTTGTTTGTGTATCTTATCGCCTTGCCTCTGGGCGTGCTGGCGGCGGCCAAATCCGAAACATGGGTCGATTATACCGCCGGCTTTATCGGCTACCTTGGCCTTGCCACGCCGAACTTTCTGCTGGCGCTGATCCTGTTCTATTACGGGCACCGCTATTTCGACCTGCCCATTGGCGGGCTCATGGCACCGGAACTTGAGGGCGAACCGATGTCTTGGGCCAAGGTCCAGTCGATCCTGCTGCATCTGATTGTCCCGACCTTTGTGATCGGTACCGCCGGCGCTGCCGCCATGATGCAGCGGCTGCGGGCGAACATGCTGGACGAATTGGGCAAACCCTATGTCGACACTGCCAAAGCCAAGGGACTGGCCCCCGCGCGACTGCTGGCGAAATATCCCCTGCGCATGGCGTTCAACCCCTTTGTCGCCGACATCGGCAACCTGCTGCCTGCGATGATCTCGGGCTCGGTTCTGGTATCGGTTGTGCTGGGCCTGCAAACCATCGGCCCGTCGCTGCTGATCGCGCTCAAATCCCAGGATCAGTTCCTTGCGGCCTTTATCCTGATGTTCGTGGCCTTGCTGACGCTGATCGGCACGATGATCTCTGACATGCTGCTGGTCCTGCTTGACCCGCGCATCCGCTATGGGGCGCGTGGATAATGGCAACTCAACCCGATAACCGCTTTATCGACACGACCCCCTGGGTGGATGTCGTCGATCACTCTGCGCCAGAACGCTCGGATATGGATGCCTCGGTTGCCCGGCTGATGTGGCGCAAATTCCGCCGCCACAAGCTGGCGCTGGTGTCAGGGCTGTTCTTGGCATTTTGCTATCTGATCCTGCCGATTGCCGGTTTCATTGCGCCCTACACCCCCAACGAGCGCAATGCCGAACATCTGTATTCGCCACCACAAAGCATCAATTTCTGGCACGAAGGTGATTTCATCGGCCCCTATGTCTATGAAACGACAGGCACCGCTGATCTGGTCAACTTCCGCTGGGTCTACGAAACGGATGAGACCAAACCGCGCAAACTTGAGTTCTTCTGCAAGGGCGAAACCTACCATATTTTCGCGCTGATCCCCTCCGACACCCACCTGTTCTGTGCCCCCGAAGGCGCGACCGTGTTCCTGTGGGGGTCTGACCGTCTGGGCCGCGATGTGTTCAGCCGGATATTGTTCGGCGCACAACTTTCCCTCACCGTCGGCCTGATCGGGATAACCGTTTCCTTTGTGCTGGGGATCTTCTTTGGCGCGCTGGCGGGATATTTCGGCGGCAAGACCGACTGGATCGTCAACCGCATGATCGAAATCCTGCGCTCGCTCCCCGAACTGCCCCTCTGGCTGGCGCTTTCAGCCGCCGTACCGTCCAACTGGGGTCCGGTTTCGGTGTTCTTTATCATCTCGATCATACTTGGAATTCTGGACTGGCCCGGCCTCGCCCGCGCTGTCCGCTCCAAATTCCTGAGCCTGCGCGAAGAGGAATATGTGAAAGCGGCGGAAATGATGGGGGCCAGACCTTCGCGGGTGATCCGCAAACATTTGCTGCCAAATTTCATGTCACACCTGATCGCCAGTGCAACCTTGTCTATCCCCGCGATGATCCTCGGTGAAACCGCCCTCAGCTTTCTGGGGCTCGGCCTGCGCGCACCGGCTGTCAGCTGGGGCGTCATGCTGAACGATGCGCAAAATCTGGCGAGCATCGAAATCTACTGGTGGACGGCCATCCCGATGCTGCCGATCATCGTGGTGGTGCTGGCCTTCAACTTCCTTGGCGACGGGTTGCGTGCCTGCCTGGACCCCTACAAAACCTAAAACCCCTTCTCTGGCTCGAAAATATCCCGGGGGGCGCGGGGGGTTGGCCCCCCGCATCGGTCCGGTTGCCAAAGGCAACCGGAAACCGGAAAAATCAGTACCAGTCCGCAATCTTAACTTCGGTACCTTGTGCAACCATCTTGGCAAACTCTGCCGGATCCTGCGTGCCACCGTCACGCCCGCGGAAATGGTAGGGATAGACAAACGACGGCTTGAATTCCGACACCGCAGCGGCTGCGGCCTCTGCATCCATGGTAAACGGCAGGTTCATGCAGACAAATGCCAGATCGATGTTCTCCAAGGCGCGCATTTCTGGCGTGCCTTCTGTATCGCCCGAAATATACACGCGGAATTCCGGCAGGTTCACGACATAGCCGTTGTCGCGCCCCATAGGGTGGAAATTCTTGCGCTCTTCGGTGGTGTTATACGCCGGAACCGCCTCGATAATCACGCCATTGAACATCGCGACATGGCTATTGGCCAACAGGGTGGCCCGGGCCTTCAACGCATCGGGCAGCATTTCAAATACAGCCGGGTTTGCGATGATCTGTGTGTTCTGGCCGACTACAGCGGCAAGCGTGTCCGCGTTATAGTGATCGCCATGTTCGTGGGTAATCAAGATCAGATCAGGGGCCGGAAAATCGGCATAGTTTGCGGCGTCACCTACCGGATCGTTATAGATCACCCCGACCGGTGTCTCCATCACAAAGGATGCGTGATCGACGGGATGGACTTTGACCTCGCCCCCCTTGACCGGGAACATGTGGCCACCGTGGGCGGCCGCCTGCGCGGCATAGGGCAACATGGTGATCACACCTGCCGCAGCAGCAGATGTGGCTAGAAACTGGCGTCTGGAATGGGTCATTTGAACCTCCTGTTAAAGCTGGGCCTTCAACTAGGCCGCATCAGACACATTTCAATCACAGATATGTTAACGATCATCCCCACCTGGTTCAGGCGCCTCCATCATGTCTTCCTCGATGGAGGCTTGAGCCGCCGCAGTGACCGCCTTGCGCTCCTGGTCGCTCAGGCTGTCGACCTTGCCATCAGCCAGACGCACCGTGACTTCGCGATGGGCAAAGCGGATGCCTTCGCGCTCGAACAGCGACCGGATTTCCTCGTAGACCCGTTTGCGGACCAGCCATTGATCGCCGGGTTTGGTCATGAACTTGACCCGGATGATCATCGCTGAATCCTGCATTTCAATCACGCCTTGGGATTTCAGCGGCTGGATGAAATTCTCGCCGATCACCGGATCATCCAGCAACTCGACCCCCAGTTTCTTGATCAGCTTGCGGACTTTTTCAACGTCTGTGTCATAGGTCACCCGCAACGGCAGTTTCATGATCACCCAGTCGCGCGAATAATTCGTCATGACCTGCAATTCGCCAAATGGTATGGTGTGCAACGCCCCCAGATGGTGCCGCAGTTGAAAGGACCGCACTGATATCTTTTCGACCGTGCCTTTGACCCCGCCCACATCCAGATATTCGCCCTTGCGAAACGCATCGTCGAACAAAAAGAACGCACCCGCGAAAATATCGCGCACCAGCGCCTGCGAGCCAAAGCCCACCGCGACGCCCACGATACCGGCACCTGCGAACAAGGGACCCACATTGATGCCGAATTCCATCAGGACAATCAGCACAATGGTGACCACCACAACGATCAGAATGAAATTGCGAAACAGCGGCAGCAGCGTGGCAAGGCGGCTGGCAGAGGAAGCGCCGCTGCCCTCGTCGCCCAGTTCGGCTTCGGGCTGGTCACCGGCTTCTGCCTCGATCTTGGTGTCGATCCAGATCCGAAAGGCGTGATACACGACATAGCCGATAAAGAGGATGACCATAATATCCAGCAAACGGTCTGCCAGACTTTCGACCATTTGCGCGCTTTCATTGTCCCATATGAAAAAGAACGCATAGGCCCCCGCGACAAAGGCCAGAATGGCTGCGACCCGTCTGGCCAGCGCTTCGAATGTATTCAGCGAACGGCGGGGCAGAATCTTTGCACGCGCCTGTTCTTCGGCCAAAGCAAGCCGCGCGGCCTCGTTGGTATCAAATGCTGCATCGCCGGGTTCTCCGGCCTGTCCGGCGGCATCGCGGACGGCGGCCTGTTCATCCCTGATCTCGTTCAGCCGGCGCATGTTGCGGGCCCGCGCAAAGCCGCGTTCGATACCAAAGTTGATGACCCCGTAAACGACAATGATCGACACGATGATCCCGTAGGCCCCCGCGATCAACGGGATCGAGCTGGGGTTTTCCAGCACCAGATCATAGGTCAGTTCGACCCAGGCAAACAGCACATAGACAACAATGGCAGGGGCCCAGACTTTCGACAACAGCCGCGCGACAAAGCTGACTTCATCGGCGGGCTTGCCGTGACGCAACGCGTTTGAAATGGCGCGTCGGTTTACATAAACCATCAAGATATTGGCCAGCACGATCAAAGCGGACATCAAAGACGCGATAAAGGCGTAGACGTCATAGTTCAGGCCCAGTTCGGCGATCCACATGCCGAACAGGATCGCGCAGGTATCAAGGCTTGCCAGAATCCATAGCCAGCGATGCAAGCTTTTCGCATCGCGGTCGTTGAAAACCGGAATGCGGTATTGCGCGAGGAAAGGGGACAGGATCATCCGCCAAAGCCCGGCAAAAAACCGGCAGATGAAATAGCCGATGTTGATCAGGGTGACGGTAAATTGCATGGCGGTGTCTTCCAGCCCGCCAAAGATGATCCAGCCCAGCAGATAGGCAACAGCCATCGACACCAGAATACCGATAACGCCCATAAAAAACCGGAACACCAGAAACGGCATCTTTTCGGCATAACCGACCGGATTATCCATGACGCGGGCCGTGACAAAGCTTCGGGCGAAGCGTTTGCCAAAGACCTCTCGTTCGACGATCACCCCGATGCCGAACAGCCCCAGCGAAATCAGCAATGCCTTGCCAAAGGCCCAAAGCGTGCCGTCCGGGCTGGCAGCACGCAAGATGTACAGCACTTCGTTGATTGCGTCCGGCAATTGCACGATGCGGGTAATCAAGGCGCGGCGAAACCCGTTCGTGCGCTCTTGAAGCTGCATCAAGGCCGAATGTTCCTGGTCAGCCTCCGGATTATCAAGACCGCCATTTGCCGACGTCGCAGCGGGTGCATCCACCTGATTAAGTAGTTTGCCCGTGCTGTCGATCACCACCACGCCCACACCGTTTTCGGCGGCCTGTTTGATGACCTCCTCAATGCGGGTGTCATCCGCGCTGGCTGTCGATTGCGCGGACGGAAACAGCGATTGCAACCCTTGCGCGGTTGCCTCGTGACCGATTGCGGCCAGCATGAACGACAAAAGAAGTGATAAAAACAGGTGCCGCATAATGCCTCGCTTGACCGAAAATGGCTCAAAAGACGCTATGCCAGCGCCAATGCTATTGCAATCATGCGATCTGACCCCACCTCAACAGGCCACGCACGAGCGGCTTCGGTATATTTCCAAGGTGCAAGAACTGTTTGATCATGCTAGCAATTATCAGCGCGCTGGCGTCGCGCGCCCCGAAAAAGGACCACCTATGTTCAACCTCACATCCGGCAATTGCCGTGTCCAGCTGATCGCATTGCGCACAGAGTTTGAAACATTGAACAAATTGCCACAACAGATCATCCAGTTTCACCCGTAGCGGCGAAGTTGTTTTTGACATTTGAGGGTTCTTTCGCAAAACAGGTTAAGATCTGTGACGTAAGGCTTTCAAACCAAGTTAGGACCGGCGAATGAGCCAATTGCCCAAAAAACCCGCGCTTGCAGGGAAGCTTTCGCACCGGATCATGTTTTACAGCCACGATACGTTCGGGTTGGGGCACCTGCGCCGGTCCCGCGCATTGGCCGCCGCCCTGACCGCAGGCGATGATACTGCATCAGCGATCATATTGACCGGCTCCCCTGTGGCGGGGCGGTTTACATTTCCCGAACGCGTTGACCATATTCGTCTGCCCGGTGTGACCAAACTGGCTGACGGGACCTATGTGTCGCAGACCCTGGGGCTGGATATCGACGAAATCACCGCGCTTCGGTCGGGGCTGATCAAAACCGCCATCGAAAAATATGAACCCGACCTGTTGATCGTGGACAAGGAACCATCGGGCTTTCGCGGCGAACTGATCCCCAGCCTCGAATTCCTGCGCGACCATGGCAAAGCCAAAACAGTTCTGGGCCTGCGCGATGTGTTGGATGAACCCAAGGTGCTGGCCGCTGAATGGGACCGCAAGAACGCGATTGAAGCGACCGAAAACTTTTATGACGAAATCTGGGTCTATGGCGACCGCGATATCTATGACCCGACCAAAGGGCTGGCCTTGTCGGACAAAACCCGCAGCCGGATGCACTGGACCGGCTATTTGCGCCGTGAAACCAGCGACGAAGTTGATCTTCCCGAACACCCCTATGTGCTGATCACACCGGGCGGCGGCGGCGACGGGGCTGCCATGGTGTCGCTGGTGCTGGAAGCTTATGAAAAAGACCCCGATCTTGCCCCCAATGCGGTTCTGATTTACGGCCCCTTCCTGTCAGGTGATGTGCGCGACGCCTTTGATGCACGCGTTGAGAAACTGAACGGGCGGGTCACGGCTGTCGGCTTTGACAGCCGGATCGAAGCCTTGTTCGTCGGGGCCGAGGGCGTTGTGTGCATGGGCGGCTACAACACCTTTTGCGAGGTGCTGTCTTTTGACAAACGTGCCGTGATCGTGCCGCGCACCGTCCCGCGTCTGGAACAGTGGATCAGGGCCAGCCGCGCCGAAGAGCTGGGCCTTGTGCGGATGCTGGATGAAAAGCGCGATGGCATGACTGCAGACGCGATGATTGCCGCGATCCGGCATTTGCCGCAGCAGAACAAACCCTCCGAAGCGGGGGCCGATGGTATCCTTGACGGTTTGAAAGTGGTGATAGAACGCGCCGCCATCCTGATGGATGACGCGGAATGACCCAGACCCCTCTTGCGGTTGTCGTCAAAGGCTGGCCGCGCCTGTCCGAGACGTTTATCGCCCAAGAGCTTGTCGCCCTTGAAGAGGCCGGTTTGCGCTTTGACATCTGGTCATTGCGCCACCCGACCGACGTTAAAACCCACCCGCTGCATGACCGTCTGCGCGCAAAGGTGCGCTATCTTCCCGAATACCTGCGCGATGATCCGGCCCGCGTTGCCGCAGCCCGCGAGGCCGCGCAATCCATGCCCGGCTATGCCCAAGCGTTTGATGCATTCGAGCGTGATCTGGCCCGCGATGACACTCCCAACCGCCGCCGCCGTTTCGGGCAGGCCTGCGTGATGGCCCATGAACTGCCCGCTGACACCCGCGGGATTTATGCGCATTTCCTGCATACCCCGTCCTCGGTCGCGCGCTATGCGGCGATCCTGCGGGATCTCCCGTGGGGCTTTTCGGCCCACGCCAAGGACATCTGGACATCGCCGGAATGGGAATTGCGCGAAAAGCTGGACCCCGCCACGCACGGGGCTGCTTTCGGGGCGACCTGCACCGAATTTGGCGCAAAACATCTGCGTGATCTGGCCGCTGACCCCGGCCGGATCGATCTGGTCTATCACGGGCTCGACCTGTCGCGGTTTCCTGACGCACCGATACGCGCAACGCGCAGCCCAGCCGCCCCCTTCCAGATGATGTCTGTTGGCCGCATGGTCGAGAAAAAGGGTTTTGACAATCTGATCGACGCGCTGGCGCTGCTGCCAAAGACGCTGGACTGGCACTGGACCCATATTGGCGGCGGCACCCTGTCGGACGAGATGAAAAAACGCGCCCGCGATCACGGCATCAACGACCGCATTATCTGGCGCGGTGCCTGTGACCAGCCCGAGGTGATTGCCGAGATGCGCAAGGCCGATCTTTTCGTTCTGCCGTCGCGCATTGCCAAGGATGGCGACCGCGACGGTTTGCCCAATGTCTTGATGGAAGCCGCAAGCCAGAAGCTCCCGATCCTCAGCACCCCTGTATCCGCGATCCCCGAATTTATCGACAGCGGCGTCAGCGGCATTCTTAGTGACGATGCCCCCGCCGCGCTGGCCGGGGCGATGCAAGATTTCGCCGCCGATCCCGATCTTGGCCCCCGACTGGCCGAGGCCGCGCACACGCGCCTGCACGCCGAATTCACCATGGCCCCCGGCATTCGCCAGCTTCACCAGCGGCTTGGGGCGATGCTGGCCCTAACGGCCTGATGCGCCTTGCGTTCTATGCCCCGCTAAAGGCCCCCGATCATCCGAACCCGTCGGGGGACCGTGCAATGGCACGCGCCCTGATTGCGGCGTTTGAATATGGCGGGGCGACAGTGACAATGGCCAGTACGTTGCGGTCCCGTGACGGCGCGGGCGATGCGGCCCTGCAACGCGATCTGTTGGCACAAGCGCAAGCAGAAATCGCCCGCCTGACGGTGTTGGGCCAGACCGAAGGCTGGCGGGCTTGGGTCACCTACCACAACTACTACAAGGCCCCCGATCTGATCGGCCCCTCGGTCGCGCGGGCCTTGGGCATTCCCTATCTGCTGATCGAGGCGACACGCGCCCGCAAACGTCTGTCAGGCTCTTGGGCCGCCTTCGCCCAAGCGGCCGAAGCTGCCAGCGATGCTGCGGATGTCATCTTTTATTTCACCCACCGCGATGCCGAAACGCTGCATCGGGACCGCGCCGGACGCCAGCGGTTGATCCACCTGCCGCCCTTTCTGTTGCGCGACAGCGTCGACACGGCGGTTGCGCCGGTTGGCCCAATGCTGGCCGTTGGGATGATGCGCGAGGGGGACAAGCTGGCCTCGTATCAGATCATCGCCGACACATTGGCGCAGTTGCCAAACGATGGCTGGTCGCTGCGCATTGCAGGGGACGGGCGGGCGCGCGCCAAGGTTGAACGCCTGATGGCACCGTTCGGGCCGGCGGTGCAGTTTCTGGGCCAGCTGGATGCAGTCGCCTTGGAAGGCGTCTATCGCACCTCGTCGCTGTTGTTCTGGCCGGGGGTGAACGAGGCTTTTGGCCTTGCCTATCTTGAGGCGCAGGCCGCCGGCTTGCCCGTGGTGGCGCAGGACAGACCCGGTGTGCGCGATGTGCTGGCCCCCGGTGATTACCCCAAGCCCGAGGACGGCATCGCCCCGCTCGCCGCGCGGCTGCAAGGGTTGCTGTCCGATCCTGCGCTTCGGCAACGTCTTGGCACGCAGGCCCAAGCCCATGTGGCAGCGCACCACCTGCTGCCCGCCGCCGCTGAGACCTTGTTTGCCGCCCTTGCGACCTGCGGAGTTCACCGATGATCCAGCTTGCCCTTTTGCGCCACGGCCACACCCACTGGAACCGCGCAGGCCGCATTCAGGGGCGCACCGATATTCCGCTGGACGACGATGCCCGCGCGCAGCTTGCCGGTCTGTCCCTGCCCGCGCCGTGGGACAGTGCCGATCTGGTTTCAAGCCCGCTGGCCCGTGCAGTGCAAACCGCCGAACTGGTCGCAGGCAGACCGCCGCAGACCAGCCCCGCCTTGATGGAGATGGACTGGGGCGCATGGGAAGGCCTGCGTGGCATTGACCTGAAAGCGGATCCGTCCAGCGGGTTTCGCGACATTGAATATTGGGGCTGGGATTACACGCCCCCCGGCGGCGAAAGCCCCGCACATCTGCGGTCCCGGCTGGTGCCTTGGGCCAACGGATTGACCCGCAATACCGTCGCTGTGTGCCATATCGGGGTCATGCGGGTTCTGCTGGCCCATGCCTTGGGCTGGGATTTCAAGGGCGATCCCCCCTTTCAGGTCAAACGGAACCGCCTATATCTGATAGAGATTTACCCAACCGGATGGCAGGCATCCCCCGACCAAATCCGACTGGACCACCGCCTATGAAAGTTTGCATCATCGTCACGCATCTGCTGGGGACCGGCCATCTGGCCCGCGCCCTGACGCTGGCGCGCGCCTACCAAAGCGCAGGGCATGATACGGTCGTTGTCACCGGCGGCATGGCCGCATCCCAGTTGACCAGTGACGGGATCAAGATGGTCCAGCTCCCGCCGCTCCGGTCTGACGGGGTGAATTTCGCACGGCTGCTGGATGGCGATGGAGCCGAGGCCGAACCAGCCCTGTTTGACGCCCGCATCAAGATGCTGACCGCGACCGTTCAGTCGTACCAGCCCGATGTTTTGATAACCGAACTGTTTCCCTTTGGCAGACGTATCCTTGGGGCAGAGTTTACTGCCCTGCTGGACGCCGCAAAGGCCCTACCCCACCCACCGCTGATCTGCGCGTCGGTGCGCGATATCCTTGCCCCGCCGTCAAAACCTGCCAAAGCCGCCCTTGCCGATGATCTGGTCGCACAATTCTATGACGCTGTGCTGGTGCATTCCGATGCCGAGGTTGCGCCGCTGTCGCTTAGCTGGCCCGTGTCGGATGCCTTGGAGGCCAAGCTGCGCTATACCGGATATGTCGCCCCCCCGCCCGCTGCGGCCCATCCGGACGGGCTGGGCGCGGGAGAGATCATCGTAAGCGCGGGCGGTGGTGACGTTGGTCAACATGTGTTTGACGCGGCCCTTGCTGCCGCCAGACTGGATCCCGATCAGCGGCAGTGGCGGCTGTTGCTGGGCGGGCAAGACGCCGCAAAGCGCAGCGGTGATTTGATGCGGGACGCGCCTGCAAATGTGATCATCGAACCCGCACGCCCTGAATTCCGGCAGATGCTGTATCATGCCGCAGCGTCGGTGTCCTTATGTGGCTACAACACCGCATTGGATATCCTGCAAAGCGGTGCAGCGGCGGTGTTCATCCCCTTTGATGCAGGCAGCGAAGTCGAACAAGGCCTGCGCGCCGACGCTTTGGCGCAACTGGACGGCATCGGCGTTCTGCGCAATTCCAACCTGTCGGCGGAAACCCTGCTGGGGGCCGTGACAGCGGTGCTGGATGCCCCCCGACGGGCCCCGCGCATCGACGGTTTTGACGGGGCCGTCGAAACTGTGCGCATCACGCTAGCAATGCGCGGGGAACAGCGATGAAAACAGATTGGTCCCCCCTGAATTCGGAACTGGCCCTCTGGCGCGCAGAGCAGCGCCCCCTGCCGATCTGGTGGCGCGATGATGACGCGGTGGAACCCACGCCAGCGCTGGACCGCCTGACGGCGCTGGCAAACACGCTGGGCCTGCCCGTCCATGCCGCCGTTATTCCGAAGCTGGCGCAGCCGTCATTGGCAAAGTTCTGTGCGGATCAGGATCAGGTGATCCCGCTCGTTCATGGATGGCAACATGTCAGCCACGCCCCCGAGGGGCACAAGAAAGCCGAATTCGGCCACCCCCGCGAGGCAGCGCTTGGCGATGCGGGCCGTGCCATTGACCGGATGAAACTGCTGTTTGCAGATCACTTCCTGCCGATCTTTGTGCCGCCGTGGAACCGGTTGGACAGCGCGCTGCTGCCCGATCTTGCGGCCTTGGGCTATGTCGGGGTGTCGACATACCTGCCGCGCAAGAACACATGGGCCGCACCCGGACTTGCGCAGATCAATACCCATATCGACCCGATTTTCTGGCGTGGCACTCGCGGGCTTGCGCCCACGGATGAACTGGTCGCGCATATGGTGAAACTGCTGCAAGACCGCAGGCAGGGCATCACCGATGCGACCGAACCCATGGGTTTTCTGACCCACCATCTGGTGCATGACGAAGATATCTGGGATTTCAGTCAAAGCTGCCTTACCACGCTGTTGGACGGGGGTGCCACGCCCGCCGACCTTTCCAGACCCGAAAAGGACACACCGCATGAGCAGACTTGAATCAATGCGCCGCCGGCTGAGCGCGCAAATCGATGGATTAAACTGGGCCGCAAACCAGATTGCGGACATCAAAGGCGACGTGCTGGAACTGGGCTTGGGCAACGGGCGCACCTTTGACCACCTACGCCAACAACTGCCGGATCGCCGCATCTGGGTCATCGACCGCGAAATGAATGCCCATCCGTCCTGCGTGCCCCCCCGCAGCGATTTTCTGCAAGGCGACGCAGCTGAAATGCTGCAACAACTGGCGCGCGCAGGGGTCCGGCTTGCCCTTGTCCATTATGAGCTGGGCATCGGCGTCGCAGACCATGACACAGCACTAAGCACAAAAATGAGCCAACATATCGCCCCCCTGATGGCACCCGGCGGGTTGATCATTTCCCAAGATCCGATGGAAGGCTTTGACCCGATCAAAGGCCCCGACAGCGTCGATGCCAAGCGCTATCTGTTTTACCGCGCCTAACGCTTTTTGACGAACTCGGTCAGGATCACGATCCGCTGGCCCTCGACGCGCCCTTCGATATGGGCCGGGTTGTCCTGCACCAGTGAAATGCGGTGCACCGCCGTGCCACGCTTGGCCGTAAAACCGCCGCCTTTGACGGGCAGATCCTTGATCAACACGACCGTATCGCCCTGGCTTAGCGGCACCCCGTTGCTGTCTTTGTGATCCGTCGGGGCGGCCACGTTATCGGCCCAGATCTGGGTTTCGTCATCCAGATACAACTGCTCCAGCAGATCGCGCGACCAATCGGTATCCAGCCGCTTGAGCGTCCGCGCCGCATAGACCTGAAGCGCTGCATCCTCGGTCCACATCGTCGACGCGAGGGGACGGAAGTGATCGGCAGGCGTTTGCGGATCAGCGCAGAGGCCGCAAATATCGACGCTCGCGTCAGCGGGGCCGCCAGTGACGGGGACGGAAACGAGCGGGGCATCTGCTGTGCAAAGGGGGCATGTCATGGGGTGAGGTTTAGGGCGGCGCTGTGCGGGGCGCAATGGGTTGTTAACCAAAATCATAGAGCCTGAAACCATGAGCGCATACCGCCGCATCCATGTGCCCGGAGGCACCTATTTTTTCACCGTCTGTCTAGCTGACCGAGCGTCTGACCTGCTGCTGCGCGAGGTGTCCGCGCTGCGCAGGGCCGTGCGGTTCACGATGGCCGAACGCCCCTTTCAGATCGACGCATTTGTGGTGCTGCCGGACCATCTGCACACGGTATGGACGCTGCCGTGCGGTGATGCGGATTTCTCGGTCCGGTGGGGTGCCATCAAATCGCGATTCACCCGCGAGGTGCGTAGGGTGGGGTTCAACCCCACCCTACCGCAAAGCCCGAGCAAACGCCGCAAAGGTGAAGCAGGTATTTGGCAGCGGCGGTTTTGGGAGCATTTCATCCGGGACGAAGCAGATTTTGCAGCCCACGTGGGGTATTGCCATTGGAACCCCGTCAAACATGGGTTTGTCGAGCGCCCCGACGCGTGGCCACATTCATCGGTCCATCGGGCGATCCGGCGTGGGGAATTTGTGGCTTTGGGTGGGTGAAACCCACCGTTGCGCATGGTTGAGGGGGTTAAGCGTGGGTTTCACCCACGCTATTCACTCCGACTGTAAGATCACTATCGCCGCCAACTAAATGTTAAATTAGCATCGCAATCATGACCGATATCAACAAACGTTCCAAATTACACGTTGAGGGCATCCTCCCCAAGGAGTTTCTCTATGACTTAGGCACCTACCTGCAAACTTGCGCCCATATCGAATTGGTAACCGCCGCTTTGGTAGTTTGCTTGAAAGGAGAGTTATCATCAGAGGATGACTGGTATACTCATTATAGCAGAATCCGAAAACTTCCCACCAAAGATCTAATAAAGAAACTTAGGTCGTCTGCCAACGCGGCGGTTGAATTCGGGTTCAATAAAGATCTGTTAGTTCTCTGTGACTGGCTCACAAGATTTACATCGAACCGTCACATCGCTGTCCACGGTGCGTTTTTTTTTGCAGCAAAGGTGATTTTCTGCGTGTTGACTACCCAAGGAACACAGGAAGTAAGAATGAACCAAACTATACGAAAAATAGAGAAGCGATAACCAAAGAAGTTGTAAGCGAAGCAGTATTAGACGCAGACCGGATTTATTTGATCTTACTAGGTATGATTGGAAAGATTGAAAACAGGTTACCGATCACAGTCCATCGCCACATTGTTCCCGTGGTCTCGAGTCCGCATTAGAGGCCACCCGCACCCAGTGGGAACGCGCATTGCTTTGCAATACGCGTTCCCACCGTCACTTAAGGTCAGCAGCTAAAAGCTGCTGACCTTAAGTGCTTTTTACCCGTCCATTTTCAGTGCGCTGATGAAAGCTTCCTGCGGGATATCCACCTTACCGAACTGGCGCATCTTCTTCTTACCGGCCTTCTGCTTGTCCAGCAGCTTGCGCTTGCGCGAGGCGTCGCCGCCATAACACTTCGCCGTCACGTCCTTGCGCATCGCTGACAGTGTCTCGCGGGCGATGACCTTGCCGCCGATGGCCGCTTGGATCGGGATCTTGAACATGTGGCGCGGGATCAGGTCCTTGAGCTTTTCGACCATCGCACGGCCGCGCATCTCGGCGCGGTCGCGGTGGACCATGGTTGACAGGGCATCCACAGGTTCGTCGTTCACAAGGATCGACATTTTCACCAGATTGTCCTGACGGTAGCCAATCATCTGATAGTCAAAGGACGCATAGCCCTTGGTCACCGATTTCAGACGGTCGTAAAAGTCGAAGACCACTTCGTTCAGCGGCAGGTCATAGACCACCATCGCGCGGCTGCCCGCATAGGTCAGGTCCATCTGGATGCCACGACGGTCCTGGCACAGCTTGAGAACGTCGCCCAGATAGTCATCGGGCACAAGGATCGTCGCCTTGATGCGCGGCTCTTCGATGTGGTCCACGAATGTCAGATCGACCATGTCGGCAGGGTTGTGCAACTGCGTGACGGTGCCGTCTTTCATGTGGATGTCGTAAATAACCGACGGGGCGGTGGTGATCAGGTCGATGTCATATTCGCGTTCGATCCGGTCGCGGATCACCTCGAGGTGCAGCAGGCCCAAGAACCCGCAGCGGAAGCCGAAACCAAGTGCGGCCGAGGTTTCCATCTCGAAGCTGAAAGACGCGTCATTCAGCGCCAGTTTTTCGATGCTGTCACGCAGGTCTTCGAATTCGGCAGCGTCCACGGGGAACAGGCCACAGAACACCACAGGCTGCGCAGGCTTGAAGCCCGGCAATGCCTTGTCACAGCCTTTTTTCTCGTGGGTGATGGTATCACCGACGCGGGTGTCGCGGACCTGTTTGATCGACGCGGTGAGAAAGCCGATATCGCCCGGTCCCAGCACGTCAATTTCGGTCATCGCGGGGCGGAAGACGCCGATGCGGTCAACGTGGTGCACAGACCCGTTCTGCATCATGCGGATGCGGTCGCCCTTTTTCAGCTGACCATCCATGATGCGCACCAGAACGATCACGCCCAGATAGCTGTCGTACCACGAATCAACCAGCATCGCTTTCAGCGGCGCGTCCAGCGTACCCTTGGGGGCAGGCAGACGGTGCACGACGGCCTCGAGGGTTTCGACAATGCCGACACCGGTCTTGGCCGACACGCGGATCGCCTCTGAGGCATCGATGCCGATCACGTCTTCGATCTGTTCGGCCACACGGTCGCAATCGGTGGCGGGCAGGTCGATCTTGTTCAGGACCGGCACGATCTCGTGATCCGCATCCAGCGCGTGATACACGTTGGCCAATGTCTGCGCTTCGACGCCCTGGGTGCTGTCCACAACCAGCAAAGACCCTTCAACGGCGCGCATGGACCGCGACACCTCATAGGCAAAGTCGACGTGACCGGGGGTGTCGATCAGGTTGAGAACGTAATTCTCGCCGTTAAGCGCGGTATAATCGATCCGCACGGTCTGGGCCTTGATCGTGATGCCCCGTTCGCGTTCGATGTCCATGCTGTCTAGCATTTGCTCTTTCATATCGCGCAAGGCGACTGTGTTCGTCTCTTGGATGAGGCGATCAGCGAGCGTGGATTTACCATGGTCGATATGGGCGACGATGGAGAAATTGCGGATGTGTGAAAGTGGTGTCATGTTGAGGGATATGGTGCGGATTTGAGCGCTGGTCAATGGGGCGGATTGGCCTTGCGTGCGGATGATTGGGCTGTTGCGCGGCAGAAATCGATTTTTCGCCTGCGACAGGCACAAACGCTTGGCTTGCACCCAGCATGGACGCGATGTGCCGCATCAGCGCAAACGGCGCTGCGCATACCTTTGGACGCAGCCGAAAACACTGGAAATGCCGCTAAGCACTGCAAAGAAACCGGCTCCCGTTTCTGTGATCGCTAAGCGCGGCAGGACAAACCATTCGTGAATTGCCCCCTCCTTTGTTTTCCTGCATAGTTGCCACAGCAGAAGGCCAGCAAACGGGATCAACCCGGCGCGCCAAAAATGGGGCACTCGAATGGTACGAATTCTTACGATGATCTGTGCGCTGTCCGCTTTGGCAGCCTGTGGCGGGCCGCGCGGCTATAACCCCAGCGGCGGCTATGGTGGCGGGGCGGTTTTATTCGCCACCGGACCGATCAATTCGGCCTGTCTGGCGGCCGGGCGCAAGCAGGCCAGCCGGGCGCGTTGTGGCTGCATCCAGGCGGTTGCAGACCGCGAGCTTTCGGCATCAGACCAGCGCCGCGGCGTTCAGGTGTTCAAAGACCCCCATATTCTGCAACAGGCACGCCAATCCGACCGCGCCAGCGACAATGCTTTCTGGGCCGCATGGAAAGCCTATGGCAACACGGCGCAAACCCTGTGCAGCGCGGCGTGAACTGCCGCCCTTGAGGTTTAACTATCGGGGCAGGTCGGCTCTCCGAAACGGGCAATCAGCCGGTCTTTGATCTGGTCGCGGGCCGCGCGGTATTGCGCCATCTTTGCTTCGCGGGTTTCGCCCAACCCTGTGGGATCAAGGATTGGCCAATATTCCACAGCCAGGTGATAGAAACGCGTCAGTTCCAACGCGCGGCGCTGGCTGGCGGGGCTTAGCGCGATGACCAGATCGAACGAGCTTAGATCGTCACCCCAGTTTTCCATCTCGTCAAAGCTGCGCGACCGGTGGCGCGACAGTTCGACATCCAGCTCCTGACAAACGGCGATTGAAAAGCCGTCAATCTCGAGATCATTCATGACGCCGACGGATTGGACATAGGTGCCCGTGCCGTAGAACTTTTTCATCAACCCTTCGGCCATAGGGGACCGGACCGCGTTGTGATCGCAGCAAAACAGCACCGATTGGGGCAGTTTTTCGACCATCTATCCGCCGTAATGCAGGACGCAGATCAGGGTGAAAAGACGTCGTGCCGTGTCTGTGTCAATCTCGGCTTTGCCTTCCAGACGCTCCTGGAGCACCCGCGACCCTTCGTTGTGGATGCCACGGCGGGCCATGTCGATGGTTTCGATCTGTGCGGGGGCGGATTTCTTGACCGCCTCGAAATAGGATTCGCAAATCTGGAAATAGTCTTTGACGACCTGCCGGAACGGCCCCAGCGACAAATGGAATTCCGCCGCTTTTTCATCCTTTTCGGTGTTCACATCAAACACCAGACGTTTGTCCCGGATCGAAAGCCCCAGATGATAGGGCCCTTCAGGCACGGGGCGGTCATCCCTGCGCGGCAGGGAAAAAACGTTCTCTTCGAGCAGGTCAAACAACGCGACTTTGCGTTCCTGCTCGATCTCGGGCGTGGGCGGCGGCAGGTTTGCGTCGTCAAGCACGATATGCGTGATCCGAGACATTGGCTTCTCAATTCATACTTAGGTTCGGGCGACCATAGACCGCCCAAATGGGTTGTTCAATCTGGTCGCGGCGTCACAAATTCAGCTTGCCCAGACGGGCGGTGACCGACAGGCCGTGGGCCTCGAGGCTTTCGGAGCGGGCAAGCCGTTCAGCAGATGGCCCGATCGCGCGCAAGGCTTGGGGTGTCATGCGGGCAAGTGTGGTGCGTTTCATGAAATCAAGCACCGACAGCCCCGAAGAGAACCGCGCCGACCGTGCCGTCGGCAAGACGTGGTTCGGACCGCCGATATAGTCGCCGATGGCCTCGGGCGTCCATTGGCCCAGAAAAATCGCGCCGGCATGGGTGATTTGCGCGCTCAAACCATCCACATCCGCCACGCATAGTTCAAGATGCTCGGGGGCGATGCGGTTGCTGAGCTTGGCAGCAACGGCCAGATCCGGAACCGTGAGGATCGCCCCGTTGTCGCGCCAGCTTGCACCCGCGATCTTGCGCCGCTCAAGCGTCTCAAGACGTTTTTCAACGGCTGCCGCGACGGCCTTGCCAAAGCTCGCATCAGTCGTGATCAGAATGGATTGCGCGCTTTCGTCATGTTCGGCCTGCGACAGCAGATCAAGGGCGATCCAGTCCGGATCGTTATCGCCATCGGCAATCACCAAAATCTCGGACGGGCCCGCGATCATATCAATGCCGACCTTGCCGAACACGCGGCGCTTGGCTGCGGCGACATAGGCATTGCCCGGCCCGGTGATCTTGTCGACGGGCGGAATTGTGGCGGTGCCATAGGCCAACGCCGCAACAGCCTGCGCGCCACCAATCCGGTAGATTTCATCGACACCCGCGATGCGCGCGGCCAGCAGGACCAGCGGATTGAGAATGCCGTCAGGTGTCGGCACCACCATCGCCAGACGCTCCACCCCTGCAACCTTGGCTGGTATCGCGTTCATCAACACAGACGACGGATAGCTGGCAAGCCCGCCGGGCACATAGAGACCCGCAGCCGACACAGCCGTCCAGCGCCAGCCCAAGGTCGCGCCGACCGCATCCGTCCATTCCGCGTCTTCGGGCAGTTGGCGGGCATGGTAATCGCGGATGCGGGTGGCGGCCAGTTCCAGCGCGGCGCGGTCCTCGGCCGAGACCTGGGCCACGGCGGCGTCGACTTCGGCAGCCGTGATGCGCAGGGTGTCAGGCGTCAGGGCGATGCGGTCGAACTGCTGGGTCAGCGCAATCACGGCGGCATCGCCGTTTTCACGGACCTGCGCGATGATGTCGGCGACTGTATCGTCGACATCCGTGCTTTCTTCGCGCTTGGCCGACAGCAGGGCTGTAAAGGCGGCTTCGAAATCAGGCTGGGAATGGTCTAGAAACTGGGGCATTTGATGTCCTTTTCAGCCGGTTGCCCGATATCGGGCGGGGCTTTGCAAGGGAATGTTGTTTTTGGATATTTAAGAGCCAGAGAAGCAGGTCAGACCGGATGTTCCGGCAGCTTGCGGGACGGGGCAACATAGGGTTTGGTCACGTCTTTCAAGGTCACCTCGAGCGCTTCGACGCTCAGCCGGATCGCACCGTCACCGGCGAGGGTCAAAAGGACATCCCCCGATGGTGCGTCGGTTTCTTTGAATTCGATCTGGAGCAGCGACAGGATCGTGTCGGCGTCGCCCTTGGTGACCCCTTGGGTCGATACACGCTGCACGTTGTTGAACATCAGGACCGACTGCACACGCTCTGCCGCATGGCGGGTTTTTCCGTTGTCTTCCCAGCGCACGCGGTTCAGCAGCAAGGCGAAACGCGCGCCCTTCTGGTGCCAGCGCATTTCAGAGGCAGGGAACACCGCGTCTTGGGTGAGCGACGAGATCACTTTGAGATCCTCGGCATCCAGGGCACCAAGGTTCAAGGGTGCCTCGCGGCCGTCTTCGAAACGTGCGTCCTGATCCCGGGTCATTGGTCTTTGATCCGCTCGATGTTGGCACCGACGCCGCGCAGTTTGGCCACGACATGTTCGTAGCCGCGATCCAGGTGATAGACACGGCTGACCTTGGTTTCGCCTTCGGCGGCCATCGCAGCAAGGATCAGCGACACCGAGGCGCGCAAATCGGTCGCCATCACCGGTGCGCCCTTGAGCTTTTTGACGCCGGTCACTGTCGCGGTGCCGCCGTGGACTTCGATTTCGGCCCCCATGCGGATCAGTTCGGGCGCGTGCATGAAGCGGTTCTCAAAGATCTTTTCTTCCAGCACCGAGGTACCCTGCGCGGTGCATAGCAGGGCCATCATCTGTGCCTGCAAGTCGGTGGGGAAACCGGGGAAAGGTTCGGTCGTCACATTCACCGCCTGGATCGACCCATTGCGACGGGCAACCTTGAGGCCCTTTTCGGTTTCCATCACATCAATGCCCGCGGCGTCCAGTTTCTCGCAGAACGCTTGCAGCAGGTTGATGCGACCGCCCAGCAATTCGACCTCGCCGCCGCAAATGGCGGGGGCCAGCATATAGGTGCCCAGTTCGATCCGGTCGGTCACGACGCGGTGGGTGGCACCGTGCAAACGGTCAACGCCCTGAATTTCGATACGGCTGGTGCCGTCGCCGTCGATTTGCGCCCCCATGGCGCGCAGGCAATCGGCAAGATCGACGATTTCAGGTTCGCGGGCCGCGTTATTGATCACCGTCGTGCCTTTGGCCAATGTCGCGGCCATCATGATGTTTTCCGTGGCCCCGACGCTGGCAAAGGGGAAATCAATCACAGCGCCTTTCAGTTTTCCGCCCGCCGCCTTGGCATGCAGGTAACCGTCGCGCAGGTCGATCTGGGCCCCCATCAGTTCGAGGCTGTCGGTGTGAATATCCATCGGACGCGCGCCAATGGCACAGCCGCCGGGCAGCGACACCTGTGCATGGCCTTCGCGTGCCAGCAGCGGGCCAAGCACCAGATTGGACGCCCGCATTTTACGCACGATGTCATATTCGGCGCGGGTGTTGATTGCGCCGTGGCAGGACATCGCCAGCACCTGACCGTCCTGCATGGAGGTGACTTCGGCCCCAAGCGAGCGCAGCAATTCGGTCATGGTGCGAATGTCGGAAAGGCGCGGCGCATTTGTCAGCGTCAAGGGTTCTTCTGACAGCAGACAGGCCGGCATCAGGGTCAGACATGCGTTCTTGGCCCCTGCGATCGGAATTTGTCCCGACAGCGCGCCGCCGCCTTTGACCACAATCGAATCCATCGTTCAGCCTTCCGTATCTTGGCCAGCTTGGCCGTTGTCTGTCGTTTTCTCGGCCCGGCGCGCGCGTGCTTGCGCCTTGCGCCGACCCATATTTGCCTTCAGCGCAGCCTTGAGGCGATCCTCGCGGATGGCCTTGGCGGTCTTGGGCTTTGGAGGGGCGGTACCTTGTGACATGTCGATTGTCTAGCGCAGCGGGCAGTCAGGGTCCAGATAGCCCTTGCACCATATTAAGAATGCGTCTAATCAGCCGCCCAACGTGCTGGAGTAGCTCAGTGGTAGAGCGCGTCATTGGTAATGACGAGGTCGGGAGTTCAATCCTCCCCTTCAGCACCATTATCCCCATATAAATAGGCACTTAGACACGGTTTCGCATGAAACCCGCGGGCCGCAATTTGTCGGCCCATCATTGCGACCGACTCTGTCTTGCGCGCTATGTTCGGGGATGTTTCGGTTTTTTCGAATTTTTGTTTGATGTGGTCGCGCGCGGTGATTTTTTTGGCGGCCCTGAACTTTCCTGCGCAACGGCACCTTGGAGGGCATGAAATCGCCGGACATCTCTGCTGATAAATTAGGCAGGGCGGCGAAACGCAGTCTTTGGGGATGAACCCTGAAAATCCTGCTACCCGACTGAAACAACAGCACAATACGGCAGCCAGCAACATGCGATCCGGTCAAATTGCCGACAGGTGGCCGGAATGGCAGCCTTATTGTGTTGCTGCCCTGCACCCAAGTCGCCATGCTGCCCTCAGGAGCACCCAATTTATGTCAATTACCGCCAGTATCTATCACCTTACGCATTACAAATATGACCGTCCGGTCACGCTGGGGCCGCAGATTATCCGCCTGCGCCCTGCCCCGCATTCGCGCACTCGGGTGATTTCGCATTCCCTCAAGGTGTCGCCGGAAAATCATTTTGTGAATCACCAGCAAGACCCTTATGGTAACTGGCTGGCGCGTTTCGTGTTTCCCGAACCGGTGATGGAGTTCAAGATCGAGGTCGATCTGGTCGCTGACATGTCGGTCTACAACCCGTTCGATTTTTTCGTCGAGGAATCTGCGACCAAGTTCCCCTTTACATATGGCGATGAAATAGCGCCCGACCTGAGCATCTATATGCAAGCGGAGCCTGTCGGCCCGCTGTTGTCGGATTTCATGAAGACGGTGTCGCGCGATCCGATGGTCACGGTCGATTTTCTAGTGATGCTCAACAGCCGACTGGCGTCCGAGATCAACTACGAGATTCGCATGGAACCGGGCGTGCAAACCGCCGAGGTGACCCTTGGCCGTGCCTCGGGGTCGTGTCGCGACAGCAGTTGGTTGCTGGTGCAGATCCTGCGCAATCTGGGTTTGGCAGCGCGGTTCGTGTCCGGCTATCTGATCCAGCTGAAACCTGACTTGAAAGCCCTTGATGGCCCGTCGGGGACCGAAACAGATTTCACCGATCTGCATGCCTGGGTCGAGGTGTATCTGCCCGGCGCGGGCTGGGTTGGTCTTGACCCGACATCGGGGCTGCTGGCGGGCGAAAGCCATGTGCCACTGGCCGCCACCCCGCATTACCAGAACGCCGCGCCGATCGCCGGTGTCGCATCCTATGCCGAGGTCGATTTCTCGTTCGATATGCAGGTCAGGCGCACGGCAGAGCACCCGCGCATCACCAAGCCGTTTTCGGATGTATCGTGGGACGCGCTGAACAAACTGGGGCAGGACATCGACAAACGGCTTGAGGCGGGCGATGTGCGCCTGACCATGGGCGGCGAGCCCACATTCGTGTCGATTGACGATTTTGAGGGGTCCGAATGGAACACCGATGCCGTTGGCCCCACCAAACGCGGGCTGGCAGATAAGCTGATCCGCCGCTTGCAGGATAAATTCTCGACCGGCGGTTTGCTGCATTACGGTCAGGGCAAGTGGTATCCGGGCGAAACCCTGCCGCGTTGGACGTTTTCGATGTTCTGGCGCAAGGACGGGCATCCGATCTGGAAAGACGTCGATCTGCTGGCCCGCGAAGACACGCACGAAGATGTCGGCCCCAGTGACGCACAGGCGCTGTTGGTCGAAATCGCGCGCAGCCTGTCCGTACCCGGTGAAAACGTGCTGCCCGCCTTTGAGGACCCTGCCGAGTGGATCATCAAGGAAAGCAACCTGCCCGAAAACGTCACGCCCGAGAATTCCAAGCTGAAAGACCCCGAAGAACGCGCCCGCATCGCGAAGGTGTTTGAACGCGGGCTGACCACGCCTGCGGGCTATGTTTTGCCGGTTCAACGCTGGCAGGCCCGTGCAGAAAGCCGCTGGATGTCAGAGGTCTGGAACCTGCGCCGTGGCAAAGTGTATCTGGTTTCGGGCGACAGCCCTGTGGGCTACCGTTTGCCGCTTGGCACCCTGCCCCATATCCCCGCCAGCGACTATCCTTTCGTCTATCCCCAAGACCCGTCAGAGCCGCGCACACCGCTGGTCGCGCCTGAGCAGGAGCGCCCTCAGGCGATTGCCAGCCGCACCGAAGATACCAGCATCAGCCAGACGCAGGTGGAACAAACGCTGGGCGACCTGACCGGTGCCGTGCGCACCGCGATCTCGGTTGAACCGCGTGATGGCAAGCTGTGCGTGTTCCTGCCGCCTGTTGAAACGCTCGAGGATTACCTCGAACTGATCTCGGCCACGGAAAACGCCGCCAAGACCATTGGCCGCAAGGTGTTGATCGAAGGGTATTCGCCGCCCAGCGATCCGCGCATCGACGTGATCCGCGTAGCCCCCGACCCCGGTGTGCTTGAGGTCAACGTGCATCCTGCCGCGTCCTGGGCGGAATGTGTGCACACCACCGAAACGGTTTACGAGGAAGCCCGCCAGACCCGTCTGGGTACCGATAAATTCATGATCGACGGTCGGCATACCGGCACCGGCGGCGGCAACCATGTGGTTGTCGGCGGGGCAACCACCACCGACAGCCCGTTCCTGCGCCGCCCTGATCTGCTCAAAAGCCTGATCCTGTTCTGGCAGCGTCATCCCAGCCTGTCCTATCTGTTCTCGGGCACCTTCGTCGGGCCCACATCCCAGGCCCCCCGCATCGACGAGGCGCGTCATGATGCGCTGTACGAGTTGGAAATCGCGCTGGATCAGATCTGGCCACCGGCCGAAGGCACCCCGCCCCCGCCATGGCTGACCGACCGTTTGCTGCGCAACAGCCTGATCGACGTGACCGGAAACACCCACCGGACCGAGATTTGCATCGACAAGCTCTATTCCCCCGATGGCCCCACAGGCCGTCTGGGTCTGGTCGAGTTCCGCGGCTTCGAGATGCCCCCGAACCCGAGGATGAGCCTTGCCCAGCAGGTCTTGATCCGCGCCATCATCACGCGCTGCTGGGAACATCCGATCAGCGGCAAGCTGACCCGTTGGGGCACCACCTTGCACGACCGTTTCATGCTGCCCGCCTGTATCTGGGATGATTTCCTGGACGTGCTGGATGACCTCAAGGGGCACGGCATGGCGCTGGACCCCGCGTGGTTCAAAGCGCAGGCCGAGTTCCGTTTCCCCTTCTGCGGTGATGTCACCTATGAGGGCATGACGCTGGAACTGCGTCAGGCGCTAGAGCCCTGGCATGTGTTGGGTGAAACCGGCGCGATCGGCGGCACGGTGCGCTATACCGACAGTTCGGTGGAACGCTTGCAGGTCAAGCTGACCGGCCCCAACCCCGACCGCTATCGCGTGACGGCGAACCAGCGGTTCGTGCCCCTTCAGCAAACTGCCAAGACCGAAGAACGCGTTGGCGGCGTGCGGTTCAAAGCTTGGAAACCTGCGGTATCGCTGCATCCGGTGCTTGAGGTCGACGCGCCCCTGACGTTCGATATCTACGACACATGGACGGGGCGTTCCCTGGGCGGGTGCCGCTATCACGTGGCGCATCCCGGCGGGCGGAATTTCGATACCTTCCCCGTGAATGGCAACGAGGCAGAGGCGCGGCGTCTTTCGCGGTTTGAACCGATGGGCCATACGACCAGCAGCTTCACCCCGCCTGATGAAACGCCGCATCCCGAATTCCCCATGACGCTTGATTTGCGGCGGCGTCCCGGTTTGTAACAGATGCAAAAATCCCCCACCTCCCAAACGCAAAGCGCGCCCCGTGACCTGTTGACCGCATACCGGCAACAGGCCGGTGCGCGCGACGAGATGGTGGACAAGGCCGGAAACGTGAAACCGGTCTGGCAGCCGTTTCTGGACCACTTGCAGGGGTTGGGCGATCAGGACATTGCGCATCGTTTTGCACGCGGCAACCAATATCTGCACGACGCAGGTGTGCGGTTCCGCCAATATAACGACACCGCATCCGAAGACCGTGATTGGCCCCTAAGCCCCGTTCCGGTGATCCTGGATCAGGACGAATTCGAGCGCATCTCGGAAGGGCTTATCCAGCGTGCCGAGCTTTTGGATTATGTGCTGCGCGATCTATATGGCCCCGCCGAACTGGTGTCCTCGGGGCAATTGCCCGCAACCCTGCTGACCCAGAACCCCGCGTGGCTGCGGCCCATGGTCGGCGTTGAACCGGCGTCGGGGCATTTCCTGAACCTGCTGTCCTTTGAAATCGGGCGCGGGCCCGATGGCAAATGGTGGGTCATCAGCGATCTGGTCGAAGCACCGTCAACCGCCGGTTTTGCCATCGAAAACCGTGTGGCGATGACCAAGGTTTTCCCGAATTTCTTCACGAGCGCCAATATCCAGCGGATTGCCGGGTTCTTTCGCGACTTTCAGCAACAATTGTTCGAACTGCGCGGCAAATCAGACGGGCAAATCGCCCTGCTTTCGCCCGGTCAGGGCAACCAGAACTATGCCGAACACGCCTATATCGCGCGGTATCTGGGCCTGCTGCTGGTCGAGGGCGAAGACCTGATCGTGCAAGACGGCAATGTTATGGTGCGCACCGTTGCAGGGCCGAAACCTGTCAGCGTCATCTGGAACCGTATCCCAAGCGCGCTGACCGATCCGCTTGCGCTGGACCAGACATCGCTGATCGGGACGCCCGGTTTGGTGGATGCCTTGGCCCGGCAACGGGTCAATATGGTCAACTCCATCGGGGCCGCCGTGCTCGAGACGCGCGCGTTGATGGCGTTCCTGCCCAAGATTGCCCGCCAGCATTTCGGCGAAGCGCTGAAACTGCCCAATATCGCGACATGGTGGTGCGGCGAGCAAAGCAAACGCGACCATGTGATTGCCAACCGGGACCGGATGATCGTCGGCTCCGCCTTTTCCACCGAACCGATGATGGCCGATACCCAAACCGCAAGCCCGCAAGAAGCGGGCAAGATGACAGAACTGCTGAACCGGTCGGGCCGCGAACTGGTCGGCCAAGAGGTGATCACCCTTTCGACCACCCCGACCTATGAATACGGTGCATTGGTGGCGCGGCCCATGTGCATCCGCCTGTTTGTGGCCCGCACCCCACAAGGCTGGCAGGTGATGCCCGGCGGCTATGCGCGGGTCAGTGCGGGGGATGATGCAACCGCCTTTGCCATGCAGCGCGGCGGCAAGGTGGCCGATGTCTGGATCACCGGCGGCAATACGGTCGAAACCCCCAGCCTGCTGGTCTCAGGGTCCGGCTCGACCCAGCGTCTGTCGGCACGGGCTGCCCTGCCCAGCCGCGCGGCGGATAACCTGTTCTGGCTGGGCCGATACGTTGAACGCGCAGAACATAACATGCGGCTGTTCAGGGCCTGCTTTGCCCGCATTAACGACGGCGGCAACCCAGATGCACCGCTGTTGCGTTATCTGCGCGATCACCTGATGGGCGGTGTGGCCGCAAGCTCCGGTGCCATGGCCGCCACCTTCGAATCCCCGCTTGAACAGGCACTTGTTGCGGCGCGGCGGATCGGGGACAGGTTTTCTCCCGACGGGATGATGGCGCTGCATGATCTGGTTGCAACAACCGACGGCCTGAAAAACCGCCATGTCCCGCTTGAGGACATCCCCAAAGAGATCAGCGTTTTGCTGCGCAAGATCACCGGATTTGCAGGGCTGGTCCACGAGAACATGTACCGGTCGGACGGGTGGCGCTTTCTAAGCGTTGGCATCTCGCTGGAACGGGCATCCAACATGGCGCATTTGCTTGCCAAACTGCTGTCGCCCGACGCGCCCGACGGTGCGTTGGATCTGGCGCTCGAGATCGGCGATAGCGTGGTGTCCTATCGCGCGCGATTCTCCATTCTGGCGGACCCGGTTGCGGTGGCCGACATGCTGGGCGTCGACGACCAGAACCCCCGCTCGATCCGCTATCATCTGTCCCGCGCCAAATGGCATATTTCCGACCTCCCGGGGCAAAGCAGCAGCCATGTCCTGTCAGAAGTGGCCCGCAAAACGTTGTTGCTGGAAACTCAGCTTGCGGCCAGCACCCCGGCCGAGCTGACGCCAAAGGTATTGCTGAAAATCCAGCGCGATATCTGGTCGATCGCCGATGCCCTGACCCAAGCACATCTGGTCTGACCGATGCGCTATGATATCCGCCTTACCATCTCGCACCGCTATGCGCAGGCCGCCGGAAACGGGCGTCATGCCTTGCGGGTGCTGCCGCGCGAGATTGCGAACCGGCAACATCTGACGGCGCATCTGATCGACATCTTCCCCCCACCCGACAATCGCCACGATAGCGTTGATTTCTTCGGCAATGCCGTCTGCTCTGTCACCCACTCAGAGCAACATCAGAAAATGGTGATCCGCATGTCTGCGCGGGTCGGCGTCATGGCCCCTGCCGGACACCATTCAGGTGGCAGCGGGCTGGGGCAGCTTGCGCTTGATCTGTCCCGGTCGCGCGACCTTGGGCCTGCTTCGCCGCTGCATTTTCTGGGGCCTGCCCCGCGCCTGCTGCCAAACGCCGACATCGCCCGTTTTGCCCGCGACACCTGCGATCTGTCGGCACCGGTCACCGATATCATCTGCCAGCTGGGGCTGGCATTGCACGGGGCGATGACCTTTGACGCGACCGCGACAGATGTTGACACCGACGCCGCCGAGGCATTTTCAAAGCGTCGCGGCGTGTGTCAGGATTTTTCCCATATCATGATCATTGCCTTGCAGTCCCTTGGTATTCCGTCCGGCTATGTCAGCGGTTTCCTGCGGACCTTGCCGCCCCCCGGCGGCGTCAAGCTGGAAGGCGTCGATGCCATGCACGCGTGGGTCCGCGCGTGGTGCGGCGCTGCGCAAGGCTGGGTCGAATATGACCCGACCAATGCGACATTGGTGGGCACCGATCACATCGTTGTGGCCTTTGGGCGCGACTATTCGGATGTCAGCCCGGTGATCGGGCATTTGCGATCCTCGGGGGCGCAGGTCAATTCCCAAGCCGTCGATATGGCCGTGGTTGACTGAAGCCGGGGCAGGCCCCGTCCGCCCCCCATGTCACAATTTCATTGATCCAGAGGGATTAACCGTCATTATCCTCCCGATTGGGAGAGATCATGCAGCATAAATTGACGCTCGACGCCGTAGAACAGCTGGCCTGTGAAACGCTGATGGAGGCAGGGGCAACAAAAGCCGCCGCCAGTTCCGTTGCCCGCTCAACGCGCCTTGCCGAAAGGGACGGGATACGCAGCCACGGGTTGTTATATGTGCCGATCTACGCCGAACATCTGCTGTGTGGCAAAGTATCACCAACCGCAATTCCATCGGTGACCACCCCGCGCCCCGCTGCCGTTCGCGTGGATGCAGATAACGGCTTTGCCCATGCCGCAATTGATGCGGGCTGGGACAGTTTCACCAAAGCCGCAAAGGCAAATGGCGTTGCGGCACTGAGCATCCATAATTCGTATAACTGCGGTGTGCTGGGCCATCACGCGGAACGGCTGGCCCAGGACGGGCTGATCGGGCTTTGCTTTACCCATGCGCCCGCATCCATCGCGCCCCCCGGTGGCAGTAAGCCAGTTGTGGGGACAAACCCGTTTTCCATCGCCGTGCCAGACGGGGCTGGCGGCGCGATGCTGGTGATTGACCAATCGGCCAGCGCCATCGCCAAATCCGAAATCCTGCTGCGCAGCCGCGAGGGCAAGGCGATTGAACCGGGTTGGGCGCTGGATGCCGACGGCAATGAGACCCTGGATGCGGATGCTGCACTGGCGGGGTCGATGGTGCCTTCGGGCGGGTACAAGGGGTTCGGCGTCGGTCTGTTGGTCGAAGTTCTGGCCGCCGCGCTGTCGGGCGCAAACCTCAGCACCGAGGCAAGCGCCTTTTCGGGCACCAAGGGCGGACCGCCCGGCACCGGACAGTTCTTTATCGCGATTGATCCGGCGGGCTTTGGTGGCGACGGGTTTCATGCGGCGATGCTGCGCCTTGCCACGTCGATCACCGATCAGGACGGTGCGCGCCTGCCCGGCCAGCGCCGCGCCGACAACCGCACCCGGATCGAGGCCGAAGGGGTCACTGTAGACGATGCGCTGCTGACCCGGATCAACGCCGCAGGAAAGCCCGCCGCATGAGCCCGGTCATTGACGGGCTGCAATACGCAAACTGGTCCGAAAAGATATTCCGCGAGATGCGCGCGGGCGGGGTTGATGCCGTCCATGCCACGATCACCTATCACGAGAATTTCCGCGAAACGGTGCTCAACATCGAAGCCTGGAACCGTCATTTCGAACGCCACCCCGATCTGGTCTTTCAGGGGTTCACCGCAGACGACATCACTTTGGCGCGCGAAACCGGGCGCACGGCGATTTTCTTTGGTTCGCAAAATCCGTCCTGCATCGAAGACGACATCGGCCTTGTCGAGGTGCTGCACCGTCTTGGCCTGCGCTTTATGCAGTTGACCTATAACAACCAATCACTGCTGGCGACGGGCTGTTACGAGGAGGACGACACGGGCCTGACCCGCATGGGCCGCGAGGTCGTGACCGAGATGAACCGCGTCGGGCTGGTCGTCGACATGAGCCATTCCGGCGAACGATCCACCCTTGAGGCGATTGACCATTCCACCCGCCCCATTGCCATCACCCACGCCAACCCCGCTGACTGGCACGCGGCATTGCGCAACAAATCTGATACGGTCTTGCGGGCCTTGTCGGGCACGGGGGGCATGCTGGGGTTTTCGATCTACCCGCATCACCTGAAGAATGGCGGTGCCTGTACGCTGGCCGCATTCTGCGAAATGATCGCACGCACCGCCGAGCGCTATGGCATCGACAATCTGGGGATCGGGTCGGACCTGTGTCAGGATCAACCCGACAGCATCGTTGAATGGATGCGCACCGGACGCTGGACCAAACGCATCGACTATGGCGAAGGCAGCGCCGATGCGCCCGGTTTTCCGCCCATGCCCGACTGGTTCGGCGGCAACGCCGATATGCCCAACCTGACGGCGGGCCTGCGCGACATCGGGTTTTCGCAGGCGGATACAGACGCGCTGATGGGCGGCAATTGGGCGCGGTTTTTCCACGACAGCTTTGGCCCCGCAAAATGACCTGCGCGCCGCTGTCCCCTGTTCCGCAGGCGGCGCAGTTTCGCCGTGATCCGGCGCAGGTGATGCGATTGGCACGGCTGGGTCTTGCCCACCCGACCCGCCTGTCTTTCCTGCGCATCCTGTTGCGCCGGATGCAGCGCGAGACCTGGCAATTTGACCGGCCTGTGTTTGATATTGATGCAAACGGTGTGGGCCGCGCAATGTACCGCGCCATCGGCCCTGAACGGACCTATAGCCTCGTTGCCTTTGCTCATGATCTGCCTGCCGACATGCGGTCGGATCGGGTCATTGCCACCGCCTGGGATGCGACCTTTGCCCTGTTTGACGGGGTGCCGGATGCGGAGGACCTTGACCGGCTCGCGGCGAATGTACCGCTGCAAGAAGCCGGACGTGTCACGCAAAAAGAGCTGACGCTCAGCCGCGCCAACCGGTCGGTGCGGCTGTTCGAGACTGTCGTTCAATGCCTGTCCAAGGGTCGCCAACCCAGTGCGGATGATCTGGCCGCAACGGGCTATCTGATGCGCACCACGGCTGTTTACGGGTCGGGGAAATTCGGGGCAGCGACCCACCACAGCCTGACCGACCGCCCCGAGACAGCCGCCCCGTTTCAGGCAGAGATGCTGACCGTCTGGCTGATCCGCACCTTTACCGTTGATCTGGTAAACCACATGGCACAGCTGCGCGGCGGTGCGGCTGCGGTGCCGCTTGCGGGAGGCTTGCGGCGCAGTCTTGGGGTGGGCAATTCAACGGGGCTTGGCATGGCACCGTTTCTGGTGCGCCATCCGGTCTTGCTTAATAACTGGATGATGGTCCGCGAAGAGGCGCTGGCCCGCGTGCGCGCCCAGAAAGCGACCCAGGCAGACAAGGTCGAACGGTTCATTCAGGCGCTGACTGCCGTCCAGCAAAACGCAGCGCTTTGGACCAGCGTGCACCCGCTTCAGCAAGCGCGGCTCGGGGCATTGCGTGCAGGGCTTGCCCAGATCGCGACCCATGTCGCGAGCGATTGGGACAGCGGCACTGACCAGCCGTGGGATGCGCTGTGGCAATGGGGTCAGAAGGTCTTGGGGATCGAAGCACAAGAGGCCCTGCTGGCGCTGTTGCTTGAACCCCATGGCGACCTGATTGACGGGTTGGCCGACTGCCTGAGCGAAGATGAAACGGCGGCATTTGCCATAGACGGGACCCAGCGGGTTGATGAGCTCAAGGCGTTGCTGGCCAAGAATTACAACTGGGCGCTTGCGGTCGATTATGCAGATCGCAAGGCCGCTGGCCGGTTCTGGTATGTGTCCGAAGACAAGCTTGAGCCACGCTTGGGCGAACGGTTTGAAGAACCGGGAAGCGAGCGCGAGTTGCCGCTTGATATCGGTCGGCAGGCCGCCGCGCTGTTTGATACGCTTGGCGATTTCGCAGGCGATGCCCCTATGGCGCGGCTGTTGCTGGCGCATCCCCATCATCGGGCGATGGTGCGTCGCGTGCAGTTGACCGCAACGCGGCCCTTTGCCGAAATCCGCGACAACCTGATCGACGGTGACATGCTGCCGATTGATATGCTGCGCTGCAAGCTGGCGTGTTTCGGGGCGTCGCGCTTTGACCCCAGATCGGACCGCTGGGTGCGCATCAGCCTGTTTCAAAACGCCCCTTACCCCGATGACCTGCATGCGGAACCGCACCTGTGACGGCGGCGGACCAGATCCGGCTGACGATGCCCGAAATCAGCGCGCTGTCCTTGCGCGCGGCGCGGGGTGCCGGGCTGGATTGGGGCATGGCCGAGGAATGCGCCAGTGCCGCCACATGGCTGGCGGCGCATCAGTTCAACTGGGCAAATGCCGTTTTGCATCAGCTTGAAACCCCGATGTCACGACAGGTTATCCCCGCGATTGGCAGGTGGCATGCAGATGAACCCGTTTGCGGGTTGCACGTCGGTGCCACGCTGTCGGATTTCGCGTGTTTGCCAGAGGGGCCGGGTTTTGGCGCGCTGTCCCTTGGCCCGATCAACGGCCCCTTGATGCTGGTGCCGTTTGTCGTGCGGGCTGCAAAGCAGCTAGATACGGCGTTTGATGTAAGCTTGGGCGCGCCCCCTTGGCTGCGCGTGTCAGGCGATTGCGTTCAGGTTTTGGCAGGTCGTGCCGGGCCGGAAATGATTGCCGAGGTCACGATCGGCCCCACCCGCCATGCCCCTGACCCGCCCCACAATGCGGCAGACCAAAACGCAGTGGTTTCGCGCGATCAATATGACCGGCTGGACCGCCTGGCGTTGAAAATGACGGTGCCGTCATCGGCGCTCTCGGCCAAAGGGGCTGGCGGGCTTGGGCTGGATGATGACTAGGCCGCGCGCCTAAAGCGCGAGGTCCGCGATCAAATCCGCCTTTGAGTATTTTTCCTTGAGCTTGCGCGGGCTGTTGCGCCCGCCTTCGACCACGATGAAACTGTCACCCAGTGCATAGGCGAAATCGGCGTTCTGTTCGACCAGCAAGATCGCCATCTCGCCCTTGCTGCGCAGCAGACGCAAGGCATCGCCGATCTGTTCGATCACGTTTGGCTGGATGCCTTCGGTCGGTTCATCCAGCAACAAAACCTTGGGTTTGGTGATCAGCGCACGGGCAATGGCCAGTTGCTGCTGTTGCCCGCCCGACAAATCACCACCGCGCCGCGATTGCATGTCGCGCAGCACCGGGAACAGGTCGAACACCTCGTCGGGAATGAAATGTTCAGCCTTGGGCAAACAGGCAAATCCGGTCTCAAGGTTTTCATACACGGTCATCATCGGGAATACTTCGCGCCCCTGCGGGACATAGGCGATGCCAGCCTTGGCGGCCTGAAACGCAGTGTTCAGGCGCACCGGCTTGCCATCCACCTTGATCGTGCCACCGGATGCGGCGTGACGCCCCGCAATCGCCTTGAGCGTACTGGTTTTGCCAACGCCATTATTGCCGACCATCGTGGTGATCTGCCCCTGCGGCGCGGTGAATGACATGCCGTAAAGGATGCGGCTTTGACCATAGTGCAGATCAAGGTTTTCGACTTCAAGCATGACCACGTCCCAGATAAACTTCGATAACGGTGGGGTTGGATGTCACGTGATCCAGACTGCCTTCGGCCAGAACAGACCCCTCGTGCAGCACGGTGACCTTGCAGTTCAGACGGCGCACGAATTCCATGTCATGTTCCACCACCACGACGGCACGGGTTTGCGCGGCGCGTTTCAAGATATCCGTGGTCTTTTCCCGTTCCTCGACCGTCATGCCCGCAGCAGGTTCATCGACCAGCAAAAGCCGCGGTTCCTGCGCCAGCAACATGCCAATCTCCAACCACTGTTTTTGCCCGTGGCTCAGTTCGCCCGCGATGCGGGGCAAGCTGTCGGACAGGCCGATTTCCTCGGCAATCGCTTCGATCCGCGCGGCATTGGCTGGCGTCTTGCGGTGCAGCAAAACGGCCAGGGGCCCGCGCGGGTTTTTCAACGCCATGGCAAGGTTCTGCCGCACCGTTTGCGCCTCGAATACCGTTGGTTTCTGGAACTTCCGCCCGATGCCCGCATTGGCGATGTCAGCCTCTGACATGCCCAGCAACGAGATGTTGCGTTCGCCCCAGATCACCACACCTTCGTCCGGTTTGGTCTTGCCCGTGATGATATCCATAAAGGTGGTCTTACCCGCGCCGTTCGGCCCGATGATGGCGCGCAATTCGGGTTCGGCGATCTGGATCGACAGGCTGTTGATCGCCTTGAACCCGTCAAAGGATACCGACACCCCCGACACTTCCAGCAAGGTGTTGTTCATGATGGTTTCCTCACCAGATAGTCAAACAATCCGCCGATTCCTTTGGGGAAGAACAGCGTGACGCAAACGAATGACACGCCCAACAACACCAGCCACCAATCGGTCCACAAGATCGTGTAGAACCCCAGATCAATTGCAGGTGCCCCGCCCCCGGTGAACCAGCTGGACAGCAGCGACACGAAGGCCGCCCCGATCACCGCACCATAAAGCCGCCCGCGCCCGCCAATGGCGACCCAGACCGCCAGATAGATGGATGCGATGGGGGCAAGCTCGGCCGGGTTGATGATGCCCGCCTGCGGATAATACAGCGCCCCTGCGATACCCGAGATCACAGCCGTGAGCGTGAAGATGAACAGTTTGTACCCCTCAACGCGGTAGCCCAGAAAACGCACGCGCGCCTCGTTGTCGCGGATGCCCTGAACGACGCTGCCCATTTTACCTGACACAACCCATGCAAACAGAAGATAACCAAGCGCCAGTGCAAGGGCAGAGCCAAGGAAGAACGCGAGGCTGATATCCGCTTGGGAGGACCCCTCAAAACCCGGTATGTTTTGCAATCCGGACAGGCCGTTGTTGCCGCGCAAGCCGCTGTCGTTCTGGAACAGCCACAACGACAATGCCAAGGTCATCGCCTGGGTCAGGATGGACAGGTACACGCCCGTCACGCGGCTGCGGAAGGCCAGCCAGCCGAAGACTAATGCAAGCAGGCCGGGCACGACGATAACCATCAAAAGCTGAAGGAACAGATTATCGGCAAAGGCCCAGAGCCACGGAAAGTCAGAACTCCCGACCACGCCGAATATCTGGTTGCCGATGGCGTCCGAGATCTCTTGGCTGGTCGACGGGATCGCCTGACCGGACAGGCTGCTCAGCACGATGCCTTCGGTGCGGGCATACATCAGCCACATGCCGATGGCGTAGCCGCCGATGCCAAAGAACGCAAAGTGGCCCAGCGACAGGATACCGCAATACCCCCAGACCACATCCATCGCGATGGCAATCAGGCACAGGCAGAGCGTCTTGCCCAAAGTTTTGACCATGGAGGTCGAGATGAGCCCGGTGCCGAATGCTTCGGACCCCACTGTAACGGCAAGGGTGAACAAGCCCAGTAAAGCGATGAACCAAAGGACCGACGGGTTTTGCGAGATAAATGTTTTATGCATGGGTCAATCCGCCGCCGCCCGGCCTTTTTGGGCGACGATGCCCTTGGGCCGGAATTGAATGAACAGGATGATGAACAGCACCATATAGGTTTGCGCCGCCAGCGTGTTGGACGGGTTGAACCATTCGATGCCCTTTTGCAGGAACCCGATCAGCGACGCGCCCGCAAGCGTGCCCCAGACGTTGCCAACCCCGCCCACGACCACGGTCATAAACGATTGCACGATGTAATCGGCCCCCATTTCAGACGTCACCTTGGCGTACAGACCAATCGCCACGCCTGCGATGCCAGCGATCCCTGACCCAAGGCCAAAGGTCAGCATATTGATGCGGTCGGGGTTGATGCCCATGCTGGCGGCCATACCGGGGTTTTGCGTGACAGCACGAACCTCGAGCCCCAGTCGGGTGCGTTTGAGCACGAACAGGATTAGCGCCAGAAACATCAGCGCCATCACAAAAATCGCGATGCGGATATAGCTGATCTGGATCACGTCCGACACGACCCACGCGCCATCCAGCCACCCCGGAGAGGTCAGCGGGCGGGCTTGGGTGCCAAAGATATTCTTGGCCAGTTGTTGCAGCGCGACCGATATCCCGAACGTCGCCAACAGCGTTTCAAGCGGGCGGTGGTACAGATGGCGGATCACCAAGCGTTCCATCGTTACACCTGCGGCAAATGTCACGGCAAAGGCCAGCGGCAGGGCAACAATGATCGACAGGGTATAGTCGGGCACGAATTGCTGCACGACATAGCCGGTGTAGGCCCCCATCATGATGAATTCACCATGCGCCATGTTGATCACGCCCATCACACCAAAGGTAATGGCCAGCCCGATGGCCGCCAGAAAATAGATCGACGCGAGCGAGAGCGCATCGAGCGTCAGATCAACCGCTTGTGCCGCACCAACGCGGGTTTCGATACTATCGAGGGCAGCGCGTGCGGCATCCGTGACGGCGGGGTCTTGCTCCTCGTACACCTCGTAAAAGGAATGCGCGGCGACCGCGTCTGTTTTCGCGTCTTGGCTTACCAGCGGCGGAACGGTCCCTTGGGCAGCCAGCGCGGCATAGGCCTTTTCCCGCATGGTTTGGGTATCAAGCTGCGCAGTGGGGATGCCGCCCACGCGGCCCCCGTCAATATTTGCCGCCA
The DNA here is from genome assembly GCF_013282155.1 of Sulfitobacter sp. HGT1. GTDB lineage: Bacteria > Pseudomonadota > Alphaproteobacteria > Rhodobacterales > Rhodobacteraceae > Sulfitobacter. The sequence goes on along the minus strand of NZ_BLWI01000019.1, from coordinate 4,622 downwards.
GCGCATCCCGCATGGCCGCGGGTGAAATCACTGGCGGGGCGAGTTTAGCGTCAACCAACCGGGCATAGGCGTCAGCCTCGCTCAGGTCGCGGCCAGGTTTCAGAACGCGGGCGATGTTGCCTTTGGGCGCGTCCGGCGAAACGACTGCCTTGACCGACAAAAGCTGGTTCAGCACCGCCCGCGCCTCGATCGAGGTGTCGCTGGACATTGATGTAATGGCGGCGATCCTGTCGCCTGTATCGGGTGCAAAACTGGCCGACATGAAATTCGCCAGCTGGATCTTGCGCGCTTTCAGCGTGGCATCGGTTTCGGGGTCGATGGATTTCAGCAACGGGGCCAGTTGGCTGGCGTCCGGCCTGCGGGCAATCGATTCAATCGCGGATGTCCGCCGCGCCAGATCGGGGTCGGTCAGCTGAAACTGCACCAGTGCAGTGCCAATCAATCGCCGCACCCCGCCGTTTGGCTTCAACTGTGAAAAGCCGGACTTGGGGGCCGTCGTTTCTTGGGCTGTATCAATATCGCGCAAGGACAGATCATCGCCATTCTCGGTTGCGTAAAAGAACACGCCATCCGCATCGCGCTGCCAGACGCCTTTGTCCTGCCATTGCTCCAGAAAATCGCTGAGATGCGGCGCGCCCGAGGCGACCAGATCATCCAACGCAACAGACACAGAGCTGCGCGAGGGATCGGCAATTTCACCAGCATGGGCTTGCAAGCTCGGTTGCAGGTCTTGAGCGACGGCCATTCCCGCAAGCCCAAGCCAGATAAAGAGAGTCAAGAAATGGCGCAGCATGGGATACCTTTGGTCAAGAAGTCAGACGGGCGCAGGATCAATCCCGCGCCCGTTGCCAAGTTTTAGTAGTTGGATGTCAGCTGAACGCAGGTCTTTGTTTCCGTGTTGTACATGCCGCAGCCCAGTTCTTTCCAATCCGAGGTCAGAACGGCGCTTTCGGGCAGGAAGTCTGTCCATGCATCACCCGCAACCGGATCGGTCTGGCTGATGATGTCAAACTGGCCGTCTGCTGTGATCTCGCCGATCAGGACCGGCTTGGTCAGGTGGTGGTTTGGCAACATTTCAGCCATGCCACCGGTCAGGTTCGGGAAAGTCTGGCCGTACATGGCGGTGCGCACGGCATCAACATCTGTGGTGCCGGCTTGTTCGACTGCGTTCACCCACATGTTAAAGCCGATGTAATGCGCTTCCATCGGGTCGTTGGTCACGCGCTTGTCGTCACCGATGAACGCCTTCCAGGTCTCAATGAATTCAGCGTTTGCAGGCGTGTCAGCCGACATGAAGTAGTTCCACGCGGCCAGATGCCCGACAAGGTTCGTGGTATCCAGACCGGAGAGTTCTTCCTCGCCCACCGAAAAGGCAACGACGGGGATGTCGTCTGCGGATACATCTGCGGCGGCCAGTTCTTTGTAAAAGCCGATGTTCGCGTCGCCGTTGATCGTCGAAATCACGCCAACCTGTTTGCCGTCTTCGCCCAGCGCCACAACATCGCCTACAATCGTCGCCCAGTCAGAGTGACCAAAAGGCGTGTAGTTCACAAAGATGTCTTCCTCGGCGATGCCCTTGGACATGAGGTAGGATTTCAGGATGTTGTTGGTGGTGCGCGGGTACACATAGTCGGTGCCCAGCAGCGCGAATTTCTCGACGCCCAATTCTTCGAGGTAATAATCAACCGCCGGGATCGCCTGCTGGTTGGGCGCGGCACCGGTGTAGAATACGTTTTGGGAGGATTCTTCGCCCTCGTACTGAACCGGATAGAACATCAGGCCGTTCAGTTCTTCCAGCACGGGCAACACAGATTTGCGCGACACAGAGGTCCAGGAGCCAAAGATCACATCGACCTCGTTCACGGTCAAAAGTTCGCGACCTTTTTCAGCAAACAGTGGCCAGTCGGATGCCGGATCGACAACGACCGCTTCGATCTGGCAGCCCAGAACGCCGCCTTTTTTGTTCTGCGCGTCCACCAGCATCAGCATGGTGTCTTTCAATGTCGTCTCGGAAATCGCCATCGTGCCGGACAGCGAATGCAGCACGCCGATCTTGACCGGATCGGCACAGTCTTGGGCCATCGCCATCGACGTGGTGCCCAACAAGGCTGTCATCGCGCAAGCCGCTATTTTTTTTGAATATTCCATTTCGTATCCCCTGATGTTGCTGCGTGCTCGGGTGTGGAAAACACACTTTCGCAAAAGCCCTGAACAATATATCTAGGGGCCGCAGCAGTATTGTTGTGGTCGTCGCACGGGGGGAAGTATCTGCCAGGATCGCCCTCTGTGCGCCGATGCAGCCAGTTCGGCATGACGCTAGGATGTGTCTGCAATCTGAGCATTTACCAGATAGAATAAAGGCACACGGGACCGTGATCGACACGACCGCCCACCAATTGGGCGAAAAATGATTTTTTGCTTATTTTTTAGACGCGCGCGCAAAAGGCGAAGCGTAAGACTGCCTATTTACTGCGCCAACATGCACAACTATTAGGTGCACCCCCCGCTTTTCCCTGACCGCACAAGGCCGATTCACCGGCCCAAAAGCAAAACGCCACCCCGTTTGGAGGTGGCGTTTGAAACTAGAAATATCTGGCGGCAGGGCTCTGATCGCCCCTAGTCATTACGTCTGACACGGGCCGCCGTTTTATCTGCAAAGGCCGCCAGCCGCGCGCGGGCATCGGGTTGCGTGTTCACGACCCCTGCCACCACGGCCTCGGCATAGGCGGCATCCATCGCCGACATGTTTTGCATGTGGCTGACAGCCGAACAGATCGCAAAGTTGGAAAGCGGCAGGTTCTGCGCTGCTTTTCGGGCCAGCGCGAATGCCGCATCATAGCTGGACCCTTCGACGATATATTGCGCCAGCCCCACGTCCATCGCCTCTTTGCCCTGATAGACGCGCCCGGTCAGCATCATGTCGATCATGCGCGACTTGCCGACCAGATCAGTGACCCGGATCGTGGCACCGCCGCCTGTAAACAGGCCACGCTGCCCTTCTGGCAATGCGAAATAGGTCGTTTCGTTCATCACGCGCACATGGGCCGAACTGGCAAGCTCGAGCCCGCCGCCCACAACAGCACCTTGCAACGCGGCAATGATCGGAACGCCGCCATATTCCATTTTGTTGAAAGCCTCGTGCCAGCGCAGACATACATGCATGAAATCAGCCGGGCTGCGGTCTTCGTCGTGATGTTCAATCAGATCAAGGCCGGCGCAGAAATGATCGCCCTCCCCCGCCAGAACTACCGCACGCACGCCAGCCCGCGGTGCCACCGAAAAGAAATCAACCAGTTCTTCGATCGTCGCAATGTCGAGAGCATTGCGTTTTGTGGCCCTGTTCAACGTGACACCCCAAAGCCCGTCCCCGTGGTCTTCGACTTTGAGGTTGGTAAAACGGGCGATGTCGATTGTTAGGGGCATTCTGTGATCCTTATTCTGTGTCATGTCCGCCGGAAGGCCAACATATTTCCACTACAGTATTCAGGAAATATGCCAAGGCCCAGAGGTGATGTGCCCTTCACTTCCAAAGGCAGGCGACAGCGGGGGGCGGGCCTAAAGGGTACTAAACCCCCCGGGATTTTCAGGCCCTATGCGCCCCCTCCTTTCAACCCCCAATTGCTTTATCAAATGCCGAAGGTTCTCTGACAGTTGGGTCGATAATTCGCCCGTGCTAAATGTTTCCCCAATCATGGAAAAACTCTGCAGGACGCTCTTGACACCCGCCCCCGTATGTAAGATTAGCTGCGACTGAGTTTAACGACGTTTGATGGTCACACCCCGACCACAACATGCAGCGACGAAATGCTATTCAGATAGTTTTAAGTCACTTCATTAAATTGGACTTAGAAGCCTTTGGTTTCATTGGCGTGCCCGGGTAGCTCAGGGGTAGAGCAGTGGATTGAAAATCCTCGTGTCGGTGGTTCGATTCCGCCCCTGGGCACCATTTAAACCTTTGATATATAATAGTTATTCCTGAATTTTTTCGTGAGTCTTGTGTGCTCCCATTTTCTTGGGTGCCATATGGGTGCCATGAATGGACAATTGATCCAATCGTAATCCGCTGAGTACAACTCTCGTCAAAACGAGCTAGCGAACCTATGCCTACTTCGCACCCTCATTGAACTCACCTATAGGTGGAATTTGATAGTGAAATCCATCCAGCTTGCCGCTAATCTAAGAATGACATTGTCTTAGTGACCTGCTGAAAACACATCTGATTTCAGTGAATTGCAGCCGAAGGCCTTTTTGTTTTGGCAGCTATGGCAGTCGGTGAGTAGCGAAGTAATTTGAACGAAAAGGAATTCTAGTCTGTGTTAAATAAAGGTTCAGAGTGGCGCAGGTGGGAGCCACATACTCATGCCCCCGGTACAATCATGAACGATCAGTTCAAAGGGCCGAGCGCTTGGGAGGATTATTTAACAGCACTTGAAAACGCATCGCCAAAAATCAAAGCACTTGGTGTCACTGATTACTACCTGACGCACACTTACGAGAAGGTTCTGGAAGCGAAGAAAATTGGTCGATTGCGAGATATTGAGCTGATCTTTCTCAATATAGAACTCCGCATTGGAATAGGAACAACCAAAGGGGGCTGGGTGAACCGACATTCCCCAAGTTGC
>NZ_BLWI01000018.1 GCF_013282155.1 Sulfitobacter sp. HGT1 | reverse complement strand
GGCGGCACGGGTGAGCCGGGTGCTTGGCTGTAGACGGCGAAAGGGGGAGCGTTTTATCATCCAGCGACGTTAATTTCTCGCCCTGCCCGCCTCAACCGATTTTGCTCTGACAGTGCCTGCCTGAGGATAGCCTAATGCCGCAAATGGGAATGAACACTAGCCAATTGGATTGGCATTCAACCCGTATTCTGTAGTCAAGCTGCGGCGGAACCGCATGCGACGTGCCGCTCAAGATGGTACTTTTGAGCTAGGCTCAGGACCCATTAGTCGGCTTGAGGCTACGCGACCTGCATGATTCACTGTCCCCGAACCAAAGGGGGCTTGATGAGTAATTTATATTGGCTGAGCCAAGCTCAGATGGAGCGAAAATAGGAGCGTTTTGTCACCCGATTACGCCACGAAACCGATCAGCTTGCCTCAAGCTGGTTTTAACTGACAAGACCTTCCGGGTCACTCCGTAGATACTACATTGGTGTCGGCAAGCTGTTCGCTGACGCATGCAGCTGGCAGGAACACATCAAGTTTGGCGGCCCCGTTGCGCCAAAAGGTGAAATACCCTTGCCGTAATCCTCCGACACGTTCAGCCAGGGCATGCAACTCGCCAGGCGCATAACTTCGGCCGGCGAACTCAAGCCCCGCGACATAGAAATCGGTATCGCCGGTCTGTCCTTCGCCTTCCCATTCATCGTTGACGAACCGGATCTCGATCTGGCTGGAGCACCGGATTTCAGGAACGTCAAATCGGAAGGTCGAGACCGCGGCTGCCACCTGCTCGACAGGGACAGCGTTTTCCGCATTCGAGGGCGCACGCGTGACGGTCGCCCGACCCAGATACGCCCCGTCAAGATAGATGTCGGCTTGTGGCGGCGACAGGTAGGACGTACCCGAGGCATAGAGAACCAATTGCCCTGGCCCTTCGGGCACCGCACTTGTACCCGCCAAGGCGGATCGCTCCCGGACAGCGCGTTCGATCCAGCCTGTGTGATAAGAGATCCACTCGGCCACAAGTTGCCGCGCCTCGGCATCTGCATCGGGGTCTTGAAGGGAGAGGTCGACGGTTTCGCCCGGGTCTTGTTCAAGATCGTACAGCGAGCTCTGTTCGGTATTGGCGCTGTAGATGAACTTGCGACTGCCTTGCCGGAAACCGATGGGAAACCCGTTCCAGGGCGAGAAAAAGAACACACCATCGGCTCTGCCGTGGGCGAACACACTCCGGGCCTGCCAATAGGGGGATGGCGGCATCCCGAGCAGATCGGCGATGGTCGGTGCCAGTTCGGAAAGACCAACAATCTGCTTGATCTGTTCACCGCTGAATGCGACCGGGTTCACGAAAAGCAAAGGCACATGCACGTTTTCCTCATAGATGCCAGAAGCATGCCCCGCCGTGCCGTGTTCGCCAAAGGCCTCGCCATGATCACCCAGAACGATCACGAGCGTGGACTCCGCCAGTCCTTCCTCTTCCAGAAACGCCATCAGCTGTCCGAACGCCGCATCGCTCACTCGAATGGCGTTGATGTAATTGTTCCGGTTAGTATCCTCGACAAAACGCTGCGGATCGTCGCCAGGATAATAGGGGTAGTGTGACATCCCCGTCCGCATGACGGCGAAGAACGGGCTGCCGGGATCGCTGCCAATCCAGTTTGTTAGCGCATTGATCGTGCAATGATCGTTCGACGTGTTCAGGAATTGCTGCGCAAATTCCTTCGTTTCATAAACACCTTGTTCACAGGTCCAGTTCCGATAATCCTGGACAAGATCAAACCCGGCATCTTTCACGAACGCCTCGGTATTTTGAAACCGGTTGTCGCTCGAGTTGAAGAAGCCCGTTCTGTACCCTTGTGCCGAGACGGCCTGGGACAGCGTGTGCAGATCCAGCGCGCTTTGCTCAAAGGTCATGCTCTCGCGCGACAGCTCGGGCACAATACCGGCCAGCAATGTCACGAGAAAGAAGTTTGACGCTGGCACATGGGCGTAGGCGTTCACGAACCGCATCCCCTCGGATTGGTAGCGCAGGATATTCGGCGTGTTCGGATAGGTCCCCTCAAATCCCTGAACATAGCGGGTCGAGACCGCATCAATGGCGATGACGACGACATTGCGGATCGTACCGCTGGCGACTTCGGGGCGCGTGATCGGATCGGCAATCCCGAGATCGGGTGGATCTTGCCGCCGCGCCGCGTCCGATAAGCCTAGGAGAGGCGTGTCGGACGCACCCAGATACGATCCGACGAGGGCCAGAAGCGGGTTGGCCAACTTGCCGCCCCCCACGCCCATCGCCACTGTCGGCATCAAAATCGGCAGGCCAAGAAGCGCGATCCAGACAACGGGCAAAACAAGCCAGTTCTGCGTTGCGACGAAGTTGGCTCGCAACCCGTATGCACCCAATAGAAAAACGATTGTTATCGCCACGAGGGTCGAAATCCGGGACGACGTGGCGATGAAGAACACCGAATCCAGGATCACATCGGTGTTGCCAATGTCGGAATACACGATCCAGTCCCGGATCACTGGCCCTCCCAGGATCTGCACGGCAAAAATGTTCGTAAAGCCGAGAACCAGAAGCCCAAGGGCCAATGTCACCCATATCCAGCCCCAGATCCGGCGCGCCGTCCCATTGGGCAAAACAGGTCCGACGATCACCCCCGCCGCAAGCAAGAGGCCAACGACAAGATAGTCCTCGTGGGTTGCAGCCAGAAGCCAAAGAAGGCACCAGATGGGGCCACCCTCAGGGATGTCACCGGACAGGACCCACCCGCGAAATAGGGTCACAAAAACCGCCAGAAGCAGCGCCGCACCAAGCATAAGGCTGCGCTGAGCGCGACATGTCTGCCAACCTTGGAGCAGATGGTCCATCAGCGCGGTCCGCATTTGTGTCATTCAGAGCAGAATCCTTTGTCCAACTTGGGCCTAGGGCTATGGATATAGCGTCACCTTAACTCGGCAACTTTGACACATATCAACGTCTTTACTAGATGATATTGATACATATCAATGTGTTTGAATCTCGGGTACACCCTAGTTGACGTTGTTGAGACGCCATGTTCTGCGCACTAGCATCGGCAGCCGCACACGCAGAGTGTGCAGTAGAGCAATCTGGGTGGTGCTGTCATACAAATGCGAACCAGTCTCTGTTCTTTAGCACCCTCAATCTGTCAGGCGGTGCAGAGACCTCGTCCAGAGCGGCAGCACGGTTCAGCTTGAAATTGGATCGGCTGTAAAGGTGGCGCTCCGCGTTGAAATGGTTGTGCACAGACGCGTCGGCGGCGACGAATTTTGCAGGGTTCGCATCCGTATGAAGCGCAGCATGGCCCGCTCTCTTCGTCTGAATGACTGGTGCGAATTCTCGGCTCGATTGTTGAGCCAGCGGCCGGTTTCCTGTTTGTCGACATTGCCGATGATCTTCAGCGCCGCGCCATAGGAACGTAGCATGTCGGTGACGAAGATATGTGCGTGACCACGGCGTTTCATGATTTTCCTGAGAAATTTCAATGCTGCCTTGCGATCACGGCGCTTCGTGACAAAGCTTTCCAGAACTTCCCCTTCGTGATCCACGGCCCGCCAAAGATAGTGCGTCTCGCCGTTGATCTTCACGAACACCTCGTCCAGGTGCCACTGCCAGTTTGAATATGCGCGCATCTGGCAAGCCCTATTCTTGCGAATTTCAGCGGCAAATATCGGGCAAATCTGTTCCATCAAAATCGAACCGTCTCGTGACTGATGTCGGTGCCGCGCTCGTGCAAAAGAACCTCCACGTTCCGAAGCGAAAGCGGAAACCGAACGTACATCATCACGGCCAGACGGATGATCTCGGGGCTCGTCTTGAAGTAACGAAAGGGGGAGCGTTTTATCATCCAGCGACGTTAATTTCTCGCCCTGCCCGCCTCACAAGTTTTCTTCTGACAGTGCCTCATAATGGCATATCAAGATGCCGGTAGTTGGGGGCATCCACGCCATCAAAAAAGTCATCATAAACAGCCTTTGCCGCCAGTTTTATTTGCGTGGCTGTGGCGGGCAAATCCCCGCAAATCATCTAAACCTTGCAATATTTGCGAGAATTCCCAATGCTTATGGTATTGTTTTGCAAATTGTTGAGCCTTCATGACGGATATGCCCCCCCTACACCGCCTTTGCAAATTGATGTCCCTGACTGTCGCTTTGTGTTTTGGCGGCATCAATGCCCAAGCGGCGACCGTCAGCGCGCAGCCAGAACCGGTTATGGGGTGTTTTGCGCAGCTATCTGGCACGATTGAGAAAGGTGATGTTGAAAAACTGCGCCCTTTGATCGAGCAAAATCGCTATTCTACCCAGTTTCAAGACGGTAATGATGATCTGTCAGCCGGCAAGGCTCGCGTATGCTTTGACAGCCCTGGTGGCTCATTGATCGAAGGTGTCGCACTTGCCAAACTGCTGCATGACAACCAGATCGGATCGGCAGTGGGGCGCGGAAAATCTTGCCTTTCGGCCTGTGCTATTGCCTTCATGGGGGGCTTGGCCAGCTATGAAAATGATATGGCCGATCAGCCCAACCGGGTGGTGCATCCTTTGGGAAAACTGGGATTTCACGCACCTGATCTGGGCGTGCCTCAAGGCGAATATGACGAAAGCACCGTCAAACGGGCCTATCTGATCGCGGTCAAAAGCGTTGCGGCGGTGTTGGACATGTCTTTGGAGGTGAATTTCCCAACCTCGCTGGCCACCGTAATGTTGGGCACGCCTGCGCAGGATATGTACCTGATTGATACAATTGATGAGGCTGCCCGCTGGCGGATTGCAATTGCCCCGGTAATTGAACCGGCTCGCTTGACCAAGGCGGGGTTGGCCACGGTTTGTGCCCATATTGATAACGCCGCAGATGACAAAGCATGGTATTCCATGCCCTCGAGCAGCGAGATTTCATTTGAACGGGGATATAACGACCACTGGATCGGCACGATGCAAGACGGCTTTCAGCAAGAAGGTACTACGGGCTGCACAGCGACATTCCACCCGCTAAAGCCCGGTGACAAAGGGCGCAGCACCCCGTCGGGATATGGCAGCATTACCGCAAATTACGTTCATATCTGGCCCTACCAAACCTATGATCCAAACGTTAAGATCGCCAGCCTTGCGCTGGCTGACGACAACAAGGTCGAGCTGCGCAGCGACACCACACGAGAACGCAGCCAGCTTCTGAGCGGACGCTGCATTGTTCTCAAGGAAACCAGCTTGCTCGACAACGACCCTTGCACATTGTCGCGCAGCGCAAAGCTCGACGACATTACCCTGAACGAGCACCAAACAGATATTTATGTCTGGCCATCGGGGGCAAAAACCGTGGTTGAAAACGGGGCCACCAAAGATGGGCGTGCTGTGCACCTGCTCAACGGGCTTGAGACCAAAAGAGAAGTGTTTTTTTCAAAGGATGATGTGGCGCATCGCAATATCATCGACCGGATAGCGCGCAATATGGGTAACAATGACCCGTTGATCGCGTGCTGGAAAAACCCCGCAAGCGGAAACCGTTTCTGCTTTTTGGATGAAAAACCCATGAATAAGACCGAATTTTTCCAAAGTTTCTACCAGTGACACCCTGCTATGGGCATGCAGATTTTGAACTATGATGAGGTATAAAATGCGACACCCGATTATCCTTGGCCTGACTGCATGTTTCCTTGCCACCAGCCTGCATGCCCAATCGACAATTTCCCTAGAGGAATTTGATCTGGGAGAGCCTGCGCCAACGGCTACCGCAGCCCCTAAAGCCAGGTCCGCCAGCTTTGGTGAGTGTTTGCTGGATGCAGCGGGATGCGCGAATTCGGACCTCAAGGCCGGGTCTGATTTTTCACTGGAAGATGTTGTGAACCTCAAGGTTGAAAGCAATGCCGGCACCGCCATTGTGCCCGCAACCACCACATCCCAAAGCGCTGGACCGTTGCCGTCGATCGATATGGAAATTCTGTTCGACTATAATTCCGACGATGTGCGCCCCGATCAGATGACCCGACTGTTTGAATTGGCCGAAGTGCTCAGGGACGAACGCTTTGCGGATTATACGTTCCTCTTTGTCGGCCATAGCGATGCCAAAGGATCGGCCGCTTACAATCAAGAACTGTCGGCACGGCGGGCAAAATCGGTGGCGAATTTCGTTCAAGCCAGCGCCCGCCTGTCCCAAGAGAATTTTGCCGCCTCTGGCATCGGCTTTTCGCGCCTCAAAGACCCGGCAGACCCTTTGGGGCCGCAAAACCGCAGGGTGCAACTGGTTCTTGTCCCCAAATAGCCCCCCCTCTGATCCCCAGCAGGAGCCCGCCATGTCATTTATCAGACGCGCCATTGCCGCCGGTTTTGCGGCCCTTATCGGTCTGCCGGCCGCTACTGCCGCCACAATCGAATTTCGCCCTGAATTGGGTGCCTATCTTGATAGTTTGCAAGAAATTTATCTGCCCTACCCGCCAGCGGACCAGTCAGAAAATGACTTTGATGGCCCCTCGGGAACGCTCAAAAACATCACCGTGTCTGGCGTGATCGAAAAGGGTGACGCAGATAAATTAGAAAGCCTCATGGCCTCCGCAGGTTATCCGGGGGTGCGCATCGTCTTTAACAGTCCGGGGGGTAATTTCCTCGAAGGGATCAAGATGGGCGAGATGCTGCAATATAATTTATCCTCCCAAGATCCCAGCCTCGCCGGGGTCTATGTACTGAAAGGACAAAGTTGTTTGTCCGCCTGCGCTTTGGCTTTTTCGCTCGCGGCGGCAACGCGGGATGTGGGGGCTTATAACTACGACAGCCGTTTTATCGAAGACGGGGCCGAGCTGGGCTTTCATATGGGGGCCTTGCCCGAGGATCAGGCCGCGCAAACCGCAAATGTCAAAACAATCATGAACCTGACCTATAGCGTCGTGGCGGTCTATACCAAGCTGATCAAGGGCAATATTAACCCGCCCCTGCTGCTTGAAAAAGCGTTGGCACATCGTGAGGCAGACAGTTTCTTTTATCTTCGCGGGGCGCAGCGCAGTCTTAGCATGGGGTTCACCCCGGTATCTCGTTCGATCCTGTCGGCACCGGTTTACAGCTATGCGATGGATATGCGCACAGTAGATGCAGTTTGCCGGACCTTGATCATGTCAACACGGCTGCCAAAAACGCTTGTGACCTATAGCTATCTGTTCATCAACGGCGATGGGCCGACGGGCCGTGAAATCAGCCTTGATGAAATGATAGAATTGCGCGGCTCACGGACGATCGCGGGGTTCATGGCATCGGGGGAAAGCTGCTATGTGGCGCAGCGCCCTGATAAAACCGTTTTGATCAGCGTCGCAGACAGCAGCCAGAAAAGAGATTGCAAAGGCACAAAAGCAGATGAGTTCAACAATCAGGCATGGTGCGCTACCGACCGCGAGCCTGCGGGGTTGATCACCATAGGATTGCTGGCAGATAGTTTGATGTGCAATTCCGGCGAATTACAAACCAAGTTTGTAACATGGGAATCAGACTTTAGCACGGGGTATGACGATGATCCGTTTGACGATCTGTCAAACTGGCAGCGTACGATTGTGACGGATGTGAACATGCGGCGCAGCCCCAGCCTCAAGGCAGAGGTGGTTACCGGCCTGCCCGCTGGCGCAGAGGTCAAGGTGGCAGGGTGCCAGTTGGTCGATGACGGTCAGGGCGTGTGGTACCGCATCCGCCACAGCACAGGGTCCGGCTGGATCAGCGCGCGGTTCGCAACTGAATTCAACGCGGAAATGCGCCCCTTTACCGGCCCATAACCCACGCCGCCGGTCATTCGATGATATAGCCACGCGCCTGAAACTGGATGTCGCTGCCCAAGGGGGCGACGATGCCGTCCTCGACCCCGCTTTCGATTTGGGAAATCACAGCGCGCAAGGTTTGCGCGATTTGGTCATTCTCCATCTTTTCTGCGGGTTCGCAGAAATAGCCCAAACGGTTGGTGCCTTTGGTATCTGAAGCCTCGACCGTCAGGCGATTGTCGGCCACGGGTGAAATCTCGAACCGGAACAACCCGTTTTGCATTTCCACCACTTTAAAGAACTGGCGCGGGATCGGGGTCAGTTTGCGGGCAGGCGATAAGTTGAAAAAGAAGGGCACGCAGCTGCGCGGCAGGTCCGCGACAATAGAGACCGATTGATCGACCGTGACCCGGTTTGGATAAACCGTCAGCAAAGATCGCAAATCATCAGTTTCACCTGCGCCGGTATCGCTGCGGGCAAAATAGAATTCCGATTGCATCTGAGACAGCTGTTGCGGGCGTTGTTCGCCGTTGGTGGCCTCCATCACATCGCGTGTGACGCGTTTCATCAAGACCGACACTTCGGTATCGGGCACTTGTATGTGGCGGGCCAAGGCGGTTGCAAACGGCGAATTGCGCCCCGCCCCGTCAGATGCAGTTGTGTTCGGCAAGGTCGCAAAAGTCACCAAAGTATCCCCTAAGGGGCGCACCACGGCCAACCCCCGGCTGATCCCTGCACTGCGCCCCTCGGCGCGCGCTTGGCTTAGAACCTGTTCGGCAAAAGGATTGTTGCGGCATGCATCCAGAAACAGCAACCCGATCGGGACAGTCTCAAGGACCTCAAGAAGCGACGCCAATGAAATCCCCTCGCGGGCAATCGAGGCCTCAGACCGCAGCACGGCATCGGTGGGCATCAAATAGTTTTCGCCATCCTTTTGCAGACCGTGCCCGGCGAAATACACCGCCGCCACATCGGCATATTGCGCCGCCTCGGCAAAGGCGTCAATCGCAGCCCCCATCGCGTCTTCGCCAAGGTCAAGATGCACAGAGACATCAAACCCCATGCGCCCCAGACTGTCGGAGATCAATCTGGCGTCACTGCCCGCATTTTGCAGCCGCCCAATCGTTTGATAGCCTGAATTGCCGATCACCAAAGCGACCCTTTGTTCCGCAAAACAAGCCGAGGCGAACCCGATCAGGGCCAAGGTGGACAGGATCCTTTTTAGGGAGGGAATTAGCTGCATAGTGGATCCTTTATCGGTGAGTGCCCTTAACGCATGAGCTGAAAGCAAAAGATGTTGCCAGAAGACGGGTTCGTCCAGCAGTCGGCCTCAAAGCTTTGGGCGCTGCTGCGGCGCATTTCGCCGATAAAGCTGGCATGAAAAGGATGGGTGGTGTCGTTTGCGGCAACGCGCTTGATCGTGGTTTCGGCCCCGTTAATCTTGTGGATGCCGCGACGCGTGATCGCCTCTGCCACAGTTTTGCTGCCCGAGGGCCAGATGAATGTCGACACAACATGCGACGCATCGCCCTCAAAGGCGGATTTGATCCGCTGGCACGGCTCGCTGTCGATCATGCGCCCGCCCGAGAAAACAACGCATTGCCCGCGGCTGGTATCGTTCACGGCGGCGGCGCGCCGCTGTACGCCGCCTTTTTCCAATGATGCAATCGACGCCTCAGGATCAAGCATGTACCACGCCGGCACGCTTACTCTCAGGCTGTCGGGTCCAAACTCGCGGGCCCAATCTACGTTGGCGTATTCTGCAACATCCTCAACCGATTGCAGGAAACCAAAAGAGACGTTGAATTTATCTTCGGGGAAATCATACGTGCTTCTCATGCCATCGCTGTCGATCTCAACCTTGCAAACCCGCTCGTAAAACTTGGCCTCCGTTTGATAATCCCGCACAACGCCCAGATACCTGTCGCCCTTTCGCTGCAACAGGACGCGGGGTCCGCCGTAATTACCCTCGCGGGTCTTCTGATAATGGGCCTCGATAGACAGATCAGAAACCAGCCCTTCCACGTGATAAAGATAGGCGGAATCGCAAATGTTCCCGATCATCCGCTCGGTCACTTTTGTGGGGTAGCTAATGTTTTGCAAAGGGATGTTCGCCATTACAGCCCGGCCAATTGTATCAATGTAATACATGTCATCCGGCCGTGTGCGCAGGATCTGGTAATAAAGAAAATCCGACATCGGCTCGACGCTATGCAGCTCGGTCGCCTTGATGCGAAACAGACCCTCGGCAGCAGAAAGCGCGATCTCGAAGGCCTTGTTGACCTGCGCACTGTTATAGCTGTTTTGGGTATCGAGCCCTAGCGATGGCGCGTGAAACCCCAGCTGCGCGCCCGGAGAAATCTTGCGGTCCATAAAATGGATCACTGCCGTGCCTTGGGTCAGGCTGCCGCCCAAAAACGCAATCGCGCAGGCTGACAGACATTTCTGCCCCGCCTCTACGCGGGTGACCAGCTGATATTCCCAAATCCGGTCGAAAATCCGCTGACCTTCCAAAAGGCTGCCGCCCTCACTGTCAAAGCAGATTTTTTCCCCGCTATACGTGCGGCCAATGCCTTCGAACTGCGCGGCATCGCCGGTCTCAATCGGGCCGGAAAACAGGTAATCGCAGGCCTGCGATCCGACCTTGGTCAATGTGCCCGCCCGTGCATCATCCACGCCCACGCAAAATGTTGCAACCGCCAAAAGTGAAAGAAATCGATATTTTAGCTCATTTATAAACACGCATAATCCTTCGCTATTTCTGTCTGAATGTTGGATGTTTAAAAATGTGATGCCCCATAGTACGCCAGTAATCTGGCCATCCGTCAACCATTTGACCCCGATTGATTAACGCGGCCCAAACCCGATCAAGGCCCTTTGGGAGCGGGGAAAAATGAATTCTGCTTGAGATATACTCCCCCTTCGTTATCCTAAGAGAAAGCCGGACATCTATTTTGATGGTTTGAATGCGCTATTTAAAATTCGGAAATGAGGGCGGCTGGTTTTGATTTTTGCAACGATAATTTTTACATTGGCGGTTCTGATCCCGTCCCTTTTGATTGTGCTTGGCGCGGGCAATTCCAACACCCAAAGCGTGATGGCGCTTTGTGCCGGGGCGTCGGCCTTTTCCTTGATGGCGGCCGCACTGTTTTTGGCCACCCGACCAAAATTCGTCGAACGCGCGGTGGGCGGTTTGGACCGACTTTACAAAGCGCATAAATGGATTGGCATCTCGCTGTTGCCGCTGGTGTTGTTTCACAAATTTGTCGGCATGGACCTTGAGGGGCAGATCGTGGCCTCGGGCCTTGCCAAGACGGCCGTCGACATCGCCAAAATAGCGTTCCTTGTGCTGGTACCGCTTTTGCTGCTGAGCTGGATCAAGAAACTGCCCCGCATGCGGCGCGATCTGATCCCCTATCACATCTGGCGCATTGCCCATAGGCTGATGGGGGTGGTATTCATCGCACTCAGCTTGCATCAGCTTTTTGTTGCGGTGCCGTTCAACGCAAATTCAGTCGCGGCCCAATATCTGAATCTGGCTGCGGTGATTGGCATTGGCTCCTTTCTCTATACCCAGTTTTTTGCCCCCTTTCGGCCCCGCAAATTCACCATTTCGCGGGTTGAAAAACATGCCGCGGCCACGATCATTGATGCGACCCCAAAGGGGCGCGGCTTTGCCAAGCTTAGATCAGGCGGCTTTGCGGTGATTTCCTTTGCTAAAAAGGGGTTGCGCGAACCGCACCCCTTTACGATTTCGCGGATCGGCGCGGATGGCAGCCTGCAGTTTTCCATTCGCGCCCTTGGCGATTATACCGCGCACCTGCGTGATGCGGTTGCTGTGGGGGACCGGATGTCGATCGAGGCCGGCTATGGCAATTTTGACTACCAGCGCGGCGAAGAAACACAGCTTTGGCTGGCGGGCGGCATCGGGATCACCCCGTTTCTGGCCTTTGCCGACAGCCTGACGGCGCAAAACACCCGTGACATCACATTGGTCTATTGCGTTGGAAAACCACAAGAAGCCGTCGGTCTTGAGCGTCTGCAAGCCGCCCAATCACGCAGTGACCTGTTCCGGCTGCATCTGCATGTCAGCTCTGAGGACGGGCGCATGGATGCGGCCAAGCTGGTCGAGACAACAAAGCTTGAGATGCCCAAAACCGGCTTTTGGTTTTGCGGCCCCGCGCCAATGCGCCGATCAATTATCCAGGATCTGAAGGCCATAGGCAAAGCGCCCTCTTCGGTCAATTTCGAAGAATTTGAGTTTAGATAGGAGGCCAAGATGCGCCCGAAATCCCTTTTTCTAGCGGCAGTTATGACAAGTGCCCTCGCGCCGTTCCATGTTGCTGCGACCGAAATTTACGATCAAACAGCCTATGCTGATTATCAACCCGATCTGGCAAACGGGGCCGTGATCTTTGCCGCCGGAGGGTGCGCCACCTGCCATGGGGTCGACGGCGACGATACCATTTTGGCCGGAGGTGAGGCCATTCAAACCAAATTCGGGGATCTCTACCCGCCTAATATCACCGCAGACCCAACCCACGGCATCGGTGCGTGGACAAATGCCGATTTCCTGAATGCGGTGACCAAAGGTGTCTCTCCCGAGGGGCGGACCTATTTTGGGGCGGTGTTTCCTTTTGGCTCTTACGCGCGGATGACCCCCGAAGACGTGTTGGATCTGCGGGCGCATTTGGCGACCCTTGCCCCCTCTGATACGCCGTCTAAAGACCATAATATCAGCTATCTTAGCCAGACAATCCTTGATTTCTGGACGAGCGCGCGCGCCGATTTAACCCCGATGAGTGATCCGCAAATGCAGCGCGGGCAATATCTGGTCGAGGCCGTGGGCCATTGCGCCGAATGCCATACGCCGCGCGATACCAGCCTTGGGTTCAAATATGAGATCGACGCCTCGCGCGCCTATCAGGGCGAAGTCGGATTATTGGGGGATTTTGCGCCCGATATCTCGGCCGAGCGGCTGAAGGTTTTCGGGGCCGAAGCCTTTGTCGTTGGTGCCATGACCGAGGCGCGCAAGCTGAACGGAAAACCGATGGCGGCGAAATCCATGCGCCGGATTGCGCGTTTGACCCGCCAGCTGGACGCATCTGATCGTGCCGCGATGTATGCCTATCTCACGGGGGAACCGGTGGATGCGTCGCAATTTGCGCGAACCGCGCCGGTTCAGATCGCACAGGCCGACACGGGGCTTGCCACCGATGCGGTCGCCGGCAGCCAAGAGAGCGACGGGCTGGTTGATCTGACCCAAGCGAAATCGCTTGTCTCGCGCATTGACGCCTATTGCGAGGCGCAATCGCCTAACCCCGTTGCCGCCGTGACCCCGCCCGCGGAATCGCGCCCCAGCGGTGCCAGCCCGGAACTGACCGCACAGGCGGATCAGGTCATCGAAACCTATTGCCGGTCCTGTCACGCACCGGGAAAAACCTATGGCGCGGTCTTTCCCACGGGGGATATCGCGGACATGCCGTTTGACAAACGGATTGTGATCCCCGGCAATGCCGAAGCCTCGCCATTGTACGAATCCATTGCATCGAACCGCATGCCTTTGGGGCAGAAAATGAACGCCCAAGAGGTTGATGTGCTCAAACGCTGGATTGACGGGCTTGGCGCTGCGGCACCTACCCCAATCACCGTGGCAGCCGTGGCCGCCCCTGCAATGAACGCCAATATCGAGATGCCACTGTTTGCGGGGGGCACGCGCAATGAACGCATGCTGGCAATTGTGGCCGATATTTCCGCGATAGACGAACGTGACCGCGCCTTTTATCGCTACTTTAGCTTTGCCAACACGCCGTTGGCCGCCGTTGATTGCGACGTGACCGGTGCCAAGCGTAACCCGGTTTTCTATCTTCATGCGGCATTCAACAAATTCGTCAACTCGGTCTCGACCGGGCCGCGCGTCGTGCCCGTCACCCCGCTGGAGGGAACCGAAGGGACGATTGTGCGCGTCGACATGCGCGACTATGGCTGGACCCCAGAAATCTGGAACGCAATCTCGACCGGGGTTTATACCGATACGGCGCGCCGCTCTGATTTCACGCAAGCCGCGTGGGACGATCTGGCCGTTACCTACCCTTATGGCATTGATCCGCGCACCGATCCCTTGCTGGGAATTGTCGCGCAGGCCACCGCTGCCTCCGTGCCGATCATGCGGGCGGATTGGTTTACCCATTTCGGATCAGAGGCCCCTTATTACGACATGTTCTTGGGGCTGACATCCCAGATTAAGGATCTGGAAACGCGCATCGGCCTTGACGTCGACCGCGAAATCCAAGCACGCCGCGTTATCCGTGCCGCCATGCTGCCCGGTGCATCGGGCGTGTCGGATCACAACCGGATGCTGGAACGGTTCGATCTGCCGCGAGGCAGGTATTACTGGAAATCCTATGACTTTGCCGGGGATGACGGGCGCCAATCCTTGACGCTACACCCGGACGGGCCAGAGGGCATGTCGCGCACCGCATCGGGCACCGAAGCCTTTGAACATGATGGCGGCGAGATGATCTTTTCTTTGGCCAATGGGCTGCAGGGCTATTACTTGTCTACCAACAAGGGGGACCGTTTGTTGGTGGGGCCTGCCTCTATTGTGTCGTTCCGCACCAAACCCATCGGCAAAGGCGTCGAGATCGAAAATGCCCGGTCCTGTTTTGACTGCCATGCCAATGGCATGATCGCCAAACAAGACCAGCTGCGGGATGTTTTGATGTCATCGCAGCGCTATGGCCGCGATGAAATGAATGTCTTGCTGGACATGTATGTCGAGAATGGGAAACTCAGCGAAATCTACAAAACCGACAGTCAGACGTTTCTCACGGCTTTGTCCCAGCTTAACGCGACCGAAAAATCCCCAACAGGGCGTCTGACCAGCCTTGCTGCGCCTGCAAGTGTGGGTGGTGGGGAAATCTTTACCTATCTGGCGGATCAGCATTTTAACGCAATTGACCTGAACGGGCTTGCCCGCGAATTCCATCTGGATGTGCAAACCCTGCGCGCCCGTGCGGGCCGTTTGGGTGACCCGCGCTTGACCGTTGTGCTGGCCGATTGGTTGGGGCGCTTGGACGGCGGGGCCAAAATACACCGCTCTGAGATCGAAACCTACTACGCCGAAATCTTGCCCCGCCTGACCGACCTGCGCCCCTATCGCTATGACGGCGGCGCAGTCGCAGCAGCGCAACCCGAGCAAAGCTTTGCCGCCAGTCTGGAACAGGCCGTGGGCCAAGCGGTGGCCAAATCGCAAAACCCCTATAGTGCGGCAGAAACAGCACCTCTGACCTATGACCCGACCCCCAGCCGCCCCCAAGACCCTCTGACCCTTGCGCTATCGGTTCCGGCGACCACGGTTTATGTCAACGATCTTCTGGAATTCGATGTGCGGGCAAACAAGCGCTGCGAATTGCAGATCTTTTATGTTGAAGAGGCTAAAAACATCGAAGAGCTACCCCAGGCGATACTCGGGCCGCAGTTTCTTGAGGCCGGAGAGCAACGCCGCATCCCCTACCAGCAGTCAGGCCTGCAAATCCGCTTTGACAGCCCCGGCACGGGCGAGACAATGCTGGCCTTTTGCCGCGAAGGCGGGCTGGCAGGACAACGCATGGATCAGGCACAAGTGCTGCGATTTTCTCAAGAGCGTTCGCTGCCCCTGACACGCGGCATTTCGATCGAGGCCGCCGCACAGGTTGCCCAAGACAATGGCGCAAGTGCAACCAATCACGTTACCTTTAACGTCTTGAAATAGGGGCAGAAAAATGAACCGGACCCCAACCTCGATCATCGCCCTTGCCTTGGTGCTTTGGCCCGGAGGTGGCTTTGCCGCCACCTGCCAAGACGCCTTGGTACAGTTGAAAAACCAGATCGGTATGGGCACCCTGCCCGCCCTCGTGGATGCCGTGAGCCAGATAAAAGCCGCTGGATGTAATCGCCCCACCGAAAGCGCTGCATTAGCCCAAGCATCCGCAGCCATGGCCGGGATTGCCCAACGGCAGATGGGCGCAGGAGATCTGCCTCACGCCGAGCAGACATTGGCCCAAGCTCCTACACTGCATTGGGCCATTCAGGCCGTGCGTGGCGATCTGGCCGCCAAACGTGGAGACCGCGCACAAGCCGCACAGATGTACGGCACCGCACTCGACACGATCACCGATCCGACGCTCACCCCCCCTGATGGGCGGCTGGTCCCTGTGGCCAAGCGGATTTCCCAATTGGCCCAAGAGAACATGATGCTTTCGGGCAGTATGTCATCCAGTGTCACCCGCGGCGGGCAGGCATCGGGTGTGTTGAAATCTGCTATGCGCGGCATTCAGATCGAAAAGGCCGGCACCGCCCCCAAAGCCGATCCAGCCGTGGCCCCCAAGGCGGATATTTACGCCAATGCACCGAAAGAAACCTATGCGGTCGCGGATTCCGTCGCGGGGTCGGTCGAGACAGTATATCTGCCGATCCGTTTCGCATTGGGCTCTGACCAGATCGACGGGGATGGACGGCGCGAGGCCGAAACCCTTGCCAGTTTTCTGCGCTCAAACAACGTCTACCGTCTGACTGTTGTGGGCCACACCGATGAAATCGGATCCGAGGCGTCAAATCTGGATCTGTCGCTGCGCCGCGCGCAAACGGTCAAACGGTTCTTAGAGCAAAAAGGCGTTCAGGCCTATATCGCCGTCGCGGGAAAGGGCGAAAGCGAGCCGCCGGTTTTGGTTGATTACACGATCTATTCCGACGAAGAACGGCGCAAGATCGCACGCCGGGTCGAGCTGGTTTTGCATGAATAACCTGTTGGTTCCCAGTTGCTTGGCCGCCGTGGTCAGCTGTCTTTGCGCCCTGCCCGTTGCTGCGGCGCAATTTGGGATGGTGGTGGGGGTTGATGACTATTTGCATTTCCAGCCCTTTCCGCCGCCCCCCGGCGAATTGTCTGACCTCGAAGGCGCGGTAAATGACGCACAATTGATCGCAAAATCCATGCGCAGTGCGGGCATTGATCTGCCTGACAGGCGCGTGTTGATCGACGATCAGGCGACAGTCTCCAACTTTTTGGCCAGATGGGAGGAAATTGCTGCCCAAGCCACCGCCGGTGATACGATTATCGTCAGCTTTTCCGGCCATGGCGGGCAAGAAGAAGAAGTCTCCGAACCGTTCGACGAAACCTCGGACGGGCTGGACGAGACGATCATGTTTCACGAATTTGATCCCCAAAACAGCCGGATTGGTCGGTTATCCGATGACCAGTTGCACGCGCTGCTATCCCAATCGCCTGCGTTTAATATCATCTGGGTCATGGACAGCTGTCATTCCGCTGGCCTCACGCGGAACGTGAAAACATCGCATATGGGTCTGACCAGAAGCGGCGGTGTGTGGGACATCCCAGTTGATCCCATTGAGACCGAAATCCAGCCTTTGGTCGATGGTGGCGACACCGATGAATTGCCAAATGTGACCCAAATTCTGGCCACCGCGTCCGAAGACCGTTTGGTGACGGAAACACGTTTTGACGGTAAAGCACATGGCGCGCTGTCGTGGTTTTTTGCCCAAGCCTTGGACGGCGCGGCAGATATTAACCAAGATGGGATCGTTACCCGGAGCGAGCTGTCCGGTTTCTTGCAAGACCGTGTGTTTGACCACATGAACCAAACCCAGCAACCCCGCATCCTGCCCCGTGGCGACAGCACGCAAGCCTTTTCGATCGGCGCAATCGCACCACCCCCTGCGCCCCAAGACCTAAGTCGCAAATTGCCCATTCGCATTATCGGGTCGGTTCCGCCCGGTTTGGTCGACAACAGCTTTGTCGCGGTGCAAAGCAATGCGGTGTTAACCTTTGAGCAACATGCCTTTGGCTGGGATGTGTTGAACCACACCGGCGACCGGATCACGACGATCCAAGGCGATGCCGACCGCATGATCGCCCGTGCCCGCGCCTTGCAAAGCATCCGCGCCTCCAAGCGCCCCGCTGTGGCAAATGTGAATATTCAAACCGCTCAAAGCAGTACCGCCCACCGAGTGGGCGAAATCGTCGGCTTTACCTTTGCCCCGCCCCGGCCCGACATGGGGTTTTTAACCTTGTTCAACATCGCCTCGGATGGGGCCGTGCAATATTTGCATCCCTTGCGCGACAGTCAGAACGTCGATGTGGGCGCGCAGGGGTTTCCCGTCAGGTTTCGGGTGGCACCACCTGTGGGTGCAGATCAGCTGGTGGCGGTTTTTTGCACCCGCCCGCCGCTTGACCTGCAAGCCCTGCTGCGAGAGTTGAACAGTAAAACAGCCCCCCAAGACACCCGTTTGTCTTTGGCCCTTAGCCAAGGTGAATGCCAGACCGGTCTGACCGGCCTGTTCACCCGAGAGGATTAAATATGCTGCGTATCGCCCTGATTATTATTATTTTTATAGGCGCAAATCCGGCCTTGGCAGAACGCAGAGTGGCCATGGTGATCGGCAATTCCGACTATCAGCACGCCACCCGCCTGCCCAATCCGCAAAACGACGCCAAAGCGATCAGCGCCAAATTAACCACGCTTGGCTTTGACGTGTTCCTGCATGAAAACCTAGGCGGGCAGGATTTCCGGGTCGCACTGGGTGCTTTCGCCGAAGAAGCCCTGCGCGCCGATCTGGCGGTGGTGTTTTATGCGGGCCATGGCATCGAAATGGGCGGGCGCAACTATCTTATTCCCATTGATGCCAAAATGACGAGCGAGGCCACCGCCCAGTTCGAGGCCCTGTCGCTGGACAGTGTGCTGACGACCGTGCGCAATGCAGGCAAGCTGGGTTTGATCATGCTGGATGCCTGCCGCGACAATCCCTTTGCCAACACGATGACCCGCAAAAACGGCACCCGCGCGGTTTCACGCGGGCTGGCCCCTGTGTCTTTGGACGGCGAAGCAGGCACATTGGTCAGCTTTGCAGCACAGGCTGGCGATACCGCAGATGACGGCACCGGCATGCACAGCCCCTATACCGAAGCACTGCTTGAGCTGCTTGATCAACCCGGTCTTGAGGTCGGCGCGTTATTCCAACGGGTGACCAAAGTTGTCAAAGACAAGACAGGCGGGCGTCAAAAGCCGATGTACCGCATCCAACCCCCAGAGGATCTGGTGTATCTTGTCCCGCAGGATGCCGCCTATGTGCCCCCGCCCACCATTCTAGCACCCGAAGCACCGCAACCCCGCCAAGAAGACCCCTTGATCGTCTATCTGGCCGCCGTTCAAAGCCAGACCCGCAGCGCGTTAGAAGACTTTATCGCGCGCTATCCAAACCACGCGAAAACCGCCGATGCGAAAAAATTGCTGTTTGATATTGCGGACCGCGAATTCTGGGAAGTGACAAAGCAGCAAGACACGATCAGCGCCTATAACACCTATATCCTTGCCTTTTCCAATGGCCAGTTCGCGGCCCGCGCCAAGGCGCGCAAACAGGTGCTTGAACTTGCCGCAGCGCCGAAACCAACCCCTAAACCGGCCCCACCCGCGCCGCAACCCAACCCGCAAATGAGCGGCATTCGGACGTCCTGCCCTGCGTTAAACGCAGGCGCATCCGTCCAAAGTATCCGCACCAATGACACGCTTTTTGTGCGTGCCGAGGGGGGCAAAAATTTCCCCGTGGTCGGAGAGCTGCCCTATAATGCAAACGGGGTGAACCTTGGGTCGTGCTCTTCTTCTGGATGGTGTGCGGTGACCTATGGCTGCATCAGCGGCTATTCATTCGAGAAATATCTGCGCCGTGGTACCGGCGGGCATAGCCAATCCAGATATGCTGGGCAGTATCATGTCGTGAACCACCCGCTTGATCAAAAGCTGAACGTCAGATCAGGCCCCAGCACAAAATACGCCGTTATCGCAGAGCTGCCCCCGACGGCCGTGGACGTCACCGTCGCGGATTGCCAAATGCAAAGAGGGTTTTCCAAACCTTGGTGCGCGCTGCAATGGCAGGGCATTTCCGGTTGGGCCTATGGAAAATATCTGGCCGATACGTCAGGGCGCAACCCACAGCCCTGACCCAACGGTGCCATAGACCGGTGCTGTCATACAAATGCGAACCAGTCTCTGTTCTTTAGCACCCTCAATCTGTCAGGCGGTGCAGAGACCGCGCCACTCGGCCAGAGCAGCGGCGCTGTTCAGCTTGAAATTTGATCGGCTGTAAAGGTAGCGCTCCGCGTTGAAATGATTGTGGACTGAGGCGTGGGCGGCGACAAATTTTTGCAAGGTTCGCATCCGTCTAAAGCGAAGCATGGCCCGTTCTCGCCTTCAAAATGACTGGTGCGAATTCTCGGCTCGATTGTTGAGCCAGCGGCCGGTTTCTTGCAGTTCAGCGTTGCCGATCTCCTTAATCGCCGCGCCGTAGGAACGTAACTTGTCGGTGACGAAAATATGTGGGCGACCATGGCGTTTCATCGTTTTTCTAAGGAATTTCAATGCGGCTCTGCGATTTCGGCGCTTTGTGACAAAGCTTTCCAGGACTTCCCCTTGACCATTTGACCTGTGCCCCAAGTTCCCTCCAGCTTTGCGCGGAGTCCTTGGGGTTAAATCTGTGACCTTAGGCGGCCATTTTGTCCATCGTCTTTCGCTGCAAGAATTCCATTGGCGTCAGGTTGCCTAATGCTGAATGTGGCCTGCGCCAATTGTAATCCTCCTGCCAGTCTTCGAGCGTTTCGCGAGCGTCACCTAATGTGCCAAACAGCGTTTCATTGAGGCATTCGTCCCGTAATTTGCCGTTGAAGCTTTCGATGAAACCGTTCTGCTGAGGTTTTCCTGGTGCGATATAGTGCCAATCAACACCAGTCTCCTGAACCCATTTGAGGATTGTCATGCTGGTGAACTCAGTGCCGTAACACCTTCGGAATAATGTTGATTGAGAGGCTATGACCGCCTGCGCAGCCTCAAAATTGCGCAGCAGGTGGTCATAGCCGGGTCTCGGGTCCCTACAGTGGTTTTGCACAAACCACACCGTAAAGGAGACCGACTATGACCAAGATTACTATTACACAAGATACCCCTGTTTTGGTGGCCATCGACATCTCTAAATCCCGGCATGAAGTTTTGATTGCTATTCCAGATAAGAAACGGCGACGTCGCTTAACTGTTTTGAACGAACTCGCCGACTTCAGCCGCCTCGTTACTGCACTGAAGGCATACGGACGCCCAGTTCGTGTAGCCTTTGAGGCGACCGGCAACTATCACCGTGCCTTGGCGTACCATCTGGCAACCGCAGGCTTTGAGGTGAAGCTGGTGTCCTCAGTGGCTTTGGCGCGTACGCGCGAAGCCCTCAATAACAGCTGGGATAAGAATGACCCAAAGGACGCGCAAGTGATCCTGCACATGATGGAGATCGGGAACGAGCAATAATACCACGACCCTCTGGTGTGCGGCACAAACGACATCCAAGAGCTGTCCAAAACCCACGATATCGTCTCCAAGTCGAAGACTGAACTTTGGCACCGGGTGTTGACCCATTATCTGCCGTTGTACTTCCCCGAATCTGACCGCTTTCACCGCAGCTCACGCAGTGATTGGTTCTTTGCATTCCTTGAGCGTTATCCATCACCACATTTCATCACGGCAATGGGCAAGGAGGCTTTCACCGCTGATGCTTGGGAAGTTATTGGGCGCAAAGTCGCGAAAGCGCGTTTACTTGCAGATATTTTCGAGACAGCCAAGTCTTCTGTGGGATTGCCGGTTGCCCCAGATTCTGATGCGATCAGTATGTTCCGCTTGGTTCTTGGGGAAGGCCGCAGTCTCATTGCGCAACGCAATCAAATCGAAGATCGCGCCGTCGCGCTTCTCAAAGATCTGCCTGACTATCAGTTGCTGACATCAATCCCAGGGATCGGCCCGATTAACGCCCTGACCATCCTGGCAGAAGCTGGCGACTTGCGCCGCTTTGGACACCACCGGCAATTCTTGAAGTTCTGCGGTATGGACTTGGCAACTATCCAGTCCGGCACATTCTGAGGTGCCCCTAGATTTGTATACGCATTGCTTGGTGATTTTGGAACCAAGGAGAGGCGGATATGAACAAGGGAATTCGCGATCAGTAGCAACTCAACGCATCCAACTGCATTTTTATAGGCGGGTAAAAAGGCGGGTTGTTTTGAAATATCAGATTAAATTCAGTTAAATCAATGAGGGTTGGCGGTGCTGTCAGGCAAATGCGAACCGGTCTCCGTTCTTCAGCAACCTCAGTCTGTCAGGCGGTGCAGAGACCGCGCCACTCGGCCAGAGCGGCGGCGCGGTTCAGCTTGAAATTTGATCGGCTGTAAAGGTGGCGCTCCGCGTTGAAATGATTGTGGACTGAGCCGTGAACGGTGGCGAATTTCTGTAAAGTTCGCATCCGTCTAAAGCGAAGCATGGCCCGTTCTCGCCTTCAAAATGACTGGTGCGAATTCTCG
>NZ_BLWI01000017.1 GCF_013282155.1 Sulfitobacter sp. HGT1 | reverse complement strand
TTCCAGCCTATCGCGCACCTTAAAGCCCGTGCTCGATACAGCTCTGTCGAGGACAAGATCGCACAGCGCCAGCAGTTCGATATCCATCATTGGACGGCCGGCCTCGAGAATGTCGCACGGATGCCAGAACCCGATCAGCCGAAGGCTTTTGCAGCTCTTGTGGATCAGTTCCAGGGCGCTGAATTCAAGCAGGGTGATCGCGGCCGATCCCGCCTCCTGGTCAGCTTTGGCGACGATGGCGAGAATTTAAGAAACGCAAACAAATTACTGAAAATCAAAGCAAACAAAGTCGTGGATTTTGTTGCCGAAGCACAGGAGCATTTTGATGAGCTACGAAGAAGAGATGCCGGACTATCCGGAGCCGACGCCACCCCAGGACGACATGGAGACGACATCGAGCTTGGACGAAGAGACATCGCCGATGACGCTCGCGACGTTTCAAAGCATGAGCCACGAGGAGCAGATCCACGTCTGGGAGATGATCACTCAAACGAAGAAAGACACGACCGAGATCTTGTCGAAACTAGACGAGACAGCGGATCCGAAAGAGGACGATCCGCTACAGGAGACAATGGATCAGATACTCGCATTACTCAGCAAAGCGATGACGGACGTCGGAGAGTTGAAGAGCGAGAGCCGCGACGTGAAGTCGATGCTCCAACAGTTAGTCGATCAAGTCGCGTAGGCCCGACGCCTGTCCAAAAGATCAACCGCAGGTCGGTCGGGATGCGTGCGCTTGAGACCATGAAGAAGATCCGCGAGCAGATGACACCTAAAGGACCGACGCTAGCTCAGCAGATTAACCGAAGTCGCGTTGCAAATGCAGCAAATAAGAAACTCGAAGATCTAAGAAAGGAGCTTCAGAATGGCGCTATCGAGAGCAGAGCTCAGGCTACAAGAGCAGCAGAAAACAGAGAAGAAACCACCGCCAGAGCTGACGACGACGAGCTCGTCGTCAGCACCCGTCGCGCCGGCCCAAGACCGTCCGCAGGCGGATCTGAAACGCGAGATCGCGACAATGGACATACGCGAGCTGCTAGAGAAACTGATACTTCAGCAAGACACGATAGTGACAACAAACTACGAGATTCTGAAGGACAACGAGACACTCGTCGCGAACAGCAACCAGTTAGCAAAGCTATTCAGCGAGATGAGCTGAAAGAGCTCAACGCTGCTGCTAAAGCTGCGAAACCGCTGAGCGACGAACTACCGACGCCGCCACGGCATCAGAGCACGTCTCCTGGAGCGCCAGGGCCGCAACCCATTGCTATAGACGGCAACGATACATTGGCGGACTGGGCTCGTTCGATGCGAGCAAATGCGCCGCGACCGGGCTGATTATTCTAAGAAAACTTGGCTCTAGAAAGATGAAACCCGCCAGCTTTTCAACTGACGGGTTCACCTGGTAACCTTTACTGATAGGCGCTCGAGGATTGAGAGTTCTATCAGCTACAAGACGAATATAGCTGTGAATGTTGAAAAGCTCAACCCATTTCGAATCAATAATGTTGACAATTTGTTGTGCCGGTTAACGGGAAATTAACGACATATAGTGGCCGGGTTCATGATTTTATTGCGATATGCATCTCTATCGTCTACATTACACATAGTCGCCACAGAGCGGCAGCGGATCTCGATCTCTACGGCTTGGTAACCAGCGGGAGAGAGTTTCACAGATGATGAGGATTATATCGATGCAGGACCTATCCAGGGCCAGTCTATCTACTCAATCTGCGCCAATTTTGGCTCAATCCTGTGCGCGTTCTGTTTGCAGAGCAGCGGCTAACCGGAAAGAGCACGGCATGGATTGGGAGCACTAAGACAACCGCAACAGCTTCAGTTCGATTTATTTGATCCAATCGAGAGCCGACAGCTCCCGAAATACGGATGGTGGACACTCAACACAAAGTACCCCGACGGTCTGAAACAGACACCTTACAAGCTCGGACAAATGGAGTTCGTGCTGAACCATTGTCGCAAGGACGTCGATCAGTACATGAGCCAGGCCTTTTTTGCTACGGCCAACCGTCGTGCGATCAATATTTCTGCGATCACGCATGGCTTTGTAGACCTCGATGTCTACGACCCAAAGCGAAACATCCGGGCGGCAAGCTTTACGCATAGCGAGATGGTCACTGCGATCCGCATGTTTTGTGATGATGAGGGAATTCCACAACCGACGATGATCATTTCCAGCGGTCGTGGATACTATCTGAAGTGGATGTGGGATCAGCCCCTGCCGAGGAAGCTCGCGGGCGTGTATACAGCACTTCTCGCGGGTCTCATCGAGTGCTTTGAGAGCTTCGGGTCTGATAGGTCATGCAAAGATCTCTCGCGGATCCTCAGAGTCGTCGGCACAGTCAATTCTAAGAATGGCGAACGTGCGAAGATCTTGGATATCGCAGAATGTAATGGTCAGCCCCTCACGCATCGGTTCGAAGAAGTTTGCAACCAGGTGTTCAAGTACTCGTTTGATCAAGTCAAAGAATTCCGACGCGAAGCCGCTGAGTTCGAGAAGCGAAAGAAGCACTACAGCCCAGCCCAAATTAAGGCATTCGCAGCCTACAAAGCCAGAAAGTCGGGTCTGTCTACGCACGCCTGGACAGACTGGCATTGGAAGGTAGTGGAAGACATTCTGACGCTGACCGGTATGCGCGGCGGGCGCATCAAAGAAGGCCAGCGAGCTATCTTCGGTCATCTGCTTGGCTGCAATCTCGCTCCCGTCGTGGCACCTGGTCAGTTGTATCATGAGCTTGTCGCGTACAGCCGGATGATCTTGCCGAGCGACTATATCGAGAAGGAGCTCAAGAACCACGCCAGCACATTGATGAGCCGCTACAAGGACGCCCAAGCCGGGAAGACCGTGGAGTACAACGGCAAACAGTACTCGCCGGTCTACACTTACAGCAAGGATCGCATGATTGAGCTCCTCGGCATCGAGCGTGATGAGATGAAGAACATGACCGCTCTGATCGACACCCGTGAAAAATATGACCGTAAGAATGAAAAGCGTTCGACAACAGGCCTGTCGAGGGAAGAGTATGAAGGAAAAAGCCTATCAAAAACAAAGCCTTGGGAGGCAATGGGGATTAGTCGGGCAACCTACTATCGAAGGGTGAAAGCAGGCGAAATTTCGTCGTGAGACAAGTAGGGTCTACATCTACGAAGTAGATAGACTCTTTGAAGATGTTCTATCTAACCTTAGACACTGAGCACTTCATGCTTAGGCCGCAGGCCGTCTCGAAGCATGAATGCGAAGGACATGAAGTCACGCAGCTTGCTGCGTGTCCTCACACGCAGCCGGATATTTAAAAACACCTTACAGTTAGCCCTAAGACTGTCGATGAAGCGGGTCGTAGAACGTGTGGTCGTGCCACAGGAGCACCGCTTATGGGGCGCACAGCGCTTGCTACAGGCACCCCATAAGATTTCATACGTAGGAGATGGCGCGCGATCATTCAAAGATCTAGCAAGCTATCTCCGTCAAGCGGATGAAATCTATTGATCGAAGATCAATCGCGATCTTTAGATCGCTCCCACACTCCCTGCTCGATTGACGCCTGCAGTGGTTCGCAGGATGTGCGCCAAACGCCGGTAGACGGGTCTAGATGGAGGACCTCTAGCCGCAATATGCTAAGGTAATCGATCACCACCAGCCTTCTCTATCTTCTGTAATCTCAGTAATATGAAATCTATCTTTGAGAGCGTCAAACTCTCGTTTGAAGTCATCTTCCAGGAAAAAACCATCGTACAACTTCAGATGTACATCTCTATGCTCCTCACCCCATCTTCTTCCTGGTGATCGAGACGGTGGATCTGCGCTTTCAAAATGTTGGGCAATGATTACTTCCCGGCCTTTCCGTTTCCTTGTCCATCCGGGCAGGCACCTGCGACAGCGAAGGACCACAGCATAGCATCCGCCGTTAGGTTTCAAAGGCTCATAATAAATGCCGATGAGCCCTTCATGCTCGACTCAGTCGCAGGCCGATTGGGGGGAGTTGAACTCCTTTTGCAGCACTATGTCAGCGTCGCATTGAGGATGCCACGTCAGAGCCCAACGAGTTCTCTTTCTTACGATTGCTCGAGCGATCCGACCGTCCCAAAAAACGTCGCCGTAGAGCTGGTTTGGTACTTCCCGATGGGTAGTGGTCATACCTACGGATCCTTTAGCTAATGTCTTCTTTCAGCCTATGGTTTTTTGGGTCTGATGCCGGTGAGTGTTAAATCCTACGCTTACGCCCATACGAAGCTGGGGAAAACGCCAAGCGCAAGACTACTGCCAATTAAATAGCTATCATCATCAGCGACTATCTAGGAGATAGATACATCCAAGTTATTCTGAATCCCGTTGTTTTAGGAAGTTATCCACGGATTTCCTTCAGTCCAACACGACATAAGGTAGCGCATCTGTCGCATGCTTCAAACTGTTGTGCTTGTAGATCGATACGCTGTAATATGAAGAATGGTTATCATTATCGACCTAGGTTTAGTGAAAGAGCTTCTGATGATAATCGGATCATTAGCTTCAATACTTGGCCTGTTCATCTATCTCAGAACGTTACGCAAGTAAGAGGTGTGAGCAAAGAGAGCGGGGGTGTCATTTTTGAAGGACAACACCCCCACAATCCATTGAGTAGAGAGGAGGGGAAATAGGAACCTCCTCCTCAACCTCATTAGACAATATGGATTATCACATCAATTTGCAAAGTACTTCAATCGGGTGTGACACCATAGCAATCGTCAGACTAACTTCGTACCCTTGGGGAGTAAGGCAGATGCTCGGACTCACCAAAGAGGATGGGCAATCCCAACCGCTCCTGACCCCCCTTCGCACTCATGACCTGAGACACCCGCTGTCGAGCGTCTAGGGGCCGTGTCCTCGGCTACGCCTGCGGGCCGCACCAACCCCTAGACCCACGCCCTCAGGCATCTCTTTTAGGTCATGCGAAGGCGGCTCCAGAGAGGATGGGATTAAGAAAGCCTCCCATTCATTATAAGAATAAGGGCTTTCTTAATTTTTAGAGACTAGGCTCTCTAGGGGCGTTACTTCGCTTCTGGCCCACCTACACTTTTCAGATACGCATTGATCGCAGCGTTCACGATGTCTGAGACAGGCCGCTCCTCTTGGATCTTCTGGTGCTGAAGCGCTTTCCACGTTTCGGCTGGCACATAGATGCCGATCTTTTTGTCGTGTCCCTTCTTAGGAGCGCCGACGGGCTTCTTCTCTTCAGTGACTACCTTTGGTGCAGCGGCTGCCTTCTTTGCGGACGGTGTCGCGCCGAGGATGCTCTTCTTGGCCATTATTTGATTTCCTTCTCGATAAATTTGGCAAGTTTGATGATTTCATTTCGTGCAGCCATGCTGCGCAGATCGCGTGTTTCAGTTAGACCCTTCCCCGACTGGATAGAGTCTCGGTATGCAGCGCGTTCATGCATGACCGTAGGTGCTTGGGGTAGCTCAGGGCAGTTGGTCGCTAGGAACTCCTTGAACACGTCTACAGTAGCCTGAGAACGTGTTCCTGCACGTGTCAGGACTGAGAACGCTTTCGCACCGGGGCGCTTGTTCGCTTGGATCACTTCATAAGTGTCGTTAAAGGTCAGAGCATCGAGCGGCGACACAGCAAGCGGCGCGAGGATCAGATCAGCGATCTTGACTGCCTTCTCTACTGCTGCCCCAACATGCGGGGGCGTATCGATGATGACATGCGTGAAGCCCAGATCTCTGGCTTCCGCGAGCTTTTCGTCGATGTTGCCAGTGTGTGCCTCGTTGATGATCGGCTGCGGCGCATCCCGAAAGAAATCGAAGGTTTTCCACAGCGTCCGCTGCTTTGCGTCGGCATCGAGCAGCAAAACACGGTTCCCGCGCTTGTTGTCGAGGTGAATTCCCAGGTGCCAGGCCAGCGTAGTCTTGGCGGCACCGCCCTTTTCTGTGACAACGGAGATGATCTTCATACTCGCCAACCTTTGTATCCAAATATCATATGACCTATATATCACATTATACATATATCAAATGATACGTCAATCATTATATCCAAGTATACAAAGATATTTTGATATATAAATAAGAATATCAAGTGATACTTATATCATATTACCTTTATATCAAATGATACTTATATTTTTAGATACTTAGATTTTTGTATAATTATATCCAATTAATATAGATACCGTTCCTATAGGGTGTTTCTTAAAAGCACGGTATGCGAAGGGGGCGTTCCATACCGTCCTTTTAGGGTGGTTCTTAAAAGCACGGTATATGGAGGTCACCAGCTATACCGTGCTTTTTGAGTATACCCATGCGGAAAATCCGCCGAACAGTCGAAATACCGTTCTTTTTAAATGCGATTTTAACTAAAAGACGGTATATTTATTTAAGTTTGAGAGTCATAAGAAACGGAAAAGGGTAGTGGCATGGCAGAAATCATCGGATATCGGCGCGTTTCAACAGGATCGCAGAACCTAGCGCGGCAAGAGCTGCCCGGCTGCCATCGGATCTTTGAAGAAGAGGTCAGTGGTAAGTCTAGGAAGCGGCCACAGCTAGAGGAGTTGATGCGACATGCTCGCGACGGTGACACCGTTCAGGTTCACAGCATCGACAGGCTTGCTCGCAGCTTGCTGGATCTTCAAGAGATCGTTGATGAGCTAGTTGCGAAAGGCGTCGTCGTTAAGTTCCTCAAGGAAGGGCTCGAGTTCTCCCGCCATAAAGACAACGCAACCGGCCGTCTGATGCTTCAGATGCTTGGATCTATCGCAGAATTTGAGCGCACCCTGATTAGATCGCGCCAACTCGAGGGCATCGAGAAAGCCAAGATGGAGGGCAAGTACAAAGGCAGGAAGCCCAGCATCGAGCCGTGGAAGATCGTGAACCGATGGGAGATTGATCGCAGCCTGTCTCTCAGAGAAGTCGCTAAGCGAGAAGGCTGTTCGGTTTCGTCAGTATACCGGATCCTGTCACTGCATGAACCGTACCAAACATTTGCAGATAAGAACCCAACTCCCAAGGAGAGGGCTGATCTTAAACTTGGTGCCGCTCCCGCTCGTGGCTATCGAAAATAATGTCTGACGAGAGGTCAGGTGACTAAGTGTCCACCATTGATTTAAGAGTGGACACTTGGGGGCACCGCCTGCTGTAAGAAACGCAGCCGGTGCCCCCAGGCTCTTATTAGAGCAAGTGTTGCAGTATTCTCTGAAGATAGAATGCCAACTTCGCAGCCTCGCCCAGCAGGCGAAGAATTCTTGTCGTGAGGTCCATGGCTGGTCCTTCAAGCTTCTGGGGAAGGCTTTCACTGTAACATGCGTCGTGGTTAAACTAAAGACTTGTTAGCCGCCGCACGTGTAATCGGGAGCCAGAATGCTTCCATCCCGACCCCCTAGGCTTTGCTCAGGTATAACCGTCGCAGTCTCTATGTGTGCAAATTTGGCAAACTTACAAATAAGAGGGGCTTTGCTCAGGGTAATCAGAGTAAAAAAGATCTTAGACTTCCAGATCTTAAAATTTCAAACTTCGCGCAGCTTAGGGTTGAGTTTTATTCGTGGATATGCAGGTTTTAAGTTATTTTGCGAGATTTTCCCACACAAAATATTTGATGTGTGGGAAGCCCATCGCAACTATAAGCTGTCCTTCATTCCAGCAGTTTTTTTTGGCAAACTGGAGGTCAGAGGGTCGCTTCCCCCTCCCTGAGCGTAGGGCCACTACATGACGGCAACCTAGAAGCTCATCACACACGTTTCGCACTAGCG
Organism: Sulfitobacter sp. HGT1; assembly: GCF_013282155.1. Classification (GTDB taxonomy): domain Bacteria; phylum Pseudomonadota; class Alphaproteobacteria; order Rhodobacterales; family Rhodobacteraceae; genus Sulfitobacter. The sequence goes on along the minus strand of NZ_BLWI01000017.1, from coordinate 3,882 downwards.
GAGGAAGTATCAATAATATCAGATACTATCCGTATAATTTAATTATCCGGATACCATCACGCTGCTTCTGCATGAACCACCTCCAAAAGAGTATCCGGATAATATCGGGTACTTAAATTATCCGGATAACTTAAGGCGTTTTGATGATGGGCTACCCCAAGTGCCTGGTCAGCGTCGCTCATGCGCAATCAATTAAAGTGACCACTCAAGTCAGATATTAGATTTCCGGCGATTGCATTCTTTGCAAAGCATCTGTCCATTCAAGATATCGGTTTTCCCGCCTGCGCTCCACGGCGTGATGTGGTCTGCTTCCATCTCGGTCAGCTGGAACGTGTCCTTACAAGTTGGGCATACTCCGGCCTGCCGTTCGAACATGGCTCTCCTGTCGCCCTCAGAGAAAGTGCGGATGTTAAGATGCCTCTGGTCGCCACCTAGAAGGTATTCATAGATGCCCTTCCGACGCCCTACTTCATCATCGATCATGAGCGCTTTTATCTTTGTCTCAAGCTCCGCAGGGTCGAGATCATCTTCACCGTACTTATTGTATAGTTCTCCCCAGGACAGTCCCTTCATTTCACGTCGGTAGTTAGGAAAAGTCGCTTCCACCCATCCAATTACACGCTGAAAATAGAGCCAGAGAGCATTTGCATTTGTATCATGCTGATGCTGCCCCATGTAATCCTCGATTTTTCCGGCACTGATCCATGAAATGACGGTTTCGAGATAATGCTGTCGAATGGGGGACCCATCCATGTATTTATCGGCGATCCTAGCCGCAGCACACTGTGTTTTTGAGAAGTGCAGCTTTGCATGGGCGGTCCATGATCCAGCATATACAGCGTTCCTAAGCTCTTGATCTGTAAGTTTTTCGCCCGCGATATTGATGGTGCGAAACCAATCCAGCTTCTCACTGTCCGTGCCCTCACACTTATAGACAGTCAGTTTGTAATTTAGGATATGCTCTTTTTCGTCGTCCTGAAGATTATGGAAATACCGATCTTTGTACGAGAAGACGCCGTCAATATACTGGCAGATAGAAATTGTTCTCTGCTGACCATCGATGACTTCGAAGCCATCGGGAATAACAGCCCAATACATTGTGTTTAAAGGAAAACCACGCGTTACTGTGTCGATGACGGCATTTCTCTGCTTTTCATTATAGACAAACTCACGTTGGTATGGCGGGCGAATGTTAAGTTTTCCGCCTAGGCCGATAACTCCCGCTTCGTCGTTGTCTTCATACCCATCTGTCAGTTCTCGGATAGTAACGCTCTCATGTTCAATCTGCACTAAATATCACTTTCGATGGGGTTCAAATTTCTAATGAAAATCCGCTTGTAGACTTTGGCTCCGTTTACCATGGCCTGAGGGACGCGACTACTTTTATCCCACAAGCCAGCCGAGGCCCCGGTACCCTCACTCTCCGTAGCTCCGACAATTTCGAACTGTTCAGGATTATATTTCGTCATAAACGTGATAGGTACGCCCATCGCGCCGTTATAATCCATGGGGATATCTTGGGTTTTGGATACTTCGACAGCATCATAATTGTCGTATCGAGGATACGCCGCTTCATTGCCATGATAGCGCCGAACGAGGATCATTTCTTCATGCCGCTTATTGTGATCGACATTTGTATACCAAACCACTCCCGAAACTCGGATCATGCCTGCTTTGTGATCCGCATCAGACGCAGTATCTTCGTAATGAGGCGCAATGAAATGCGCCATATTCCTTTTAAAGCCGTATCCAAGCCAGATCCTGTTTGCCCGTAAAAGTGGGAAGACAGCAGTATATGTTAGGGCGTTTTGGTGGCCGATAATGATGAATTTTTTGTCGTGGGCGTTCAGCAGATTGACGAACTCTCCAAACAAAGAGAAGGGCGGATTGGTGACAACAACATCCGCTTCTTTCATAATTTCTATGCACTCGTCGCTTCTGAAGTCGCCATCCCCATTGAGAACGGAAACACCCATATCGGAAGAGGACGGCAGGCTATTTGTAGCACCACCCTCATATTCCAGCTTGATCGCCTGCTCGGAGTCATTCCGGCTAAAGAGGTTGATCTCCTGGCTTCGATAACAGGTAGTGATCAGCTTCTTGATGCCAAGGAACTCGAAATTCTTGGTGAAGTATTCTGAGAACGCGCTGATGAAAGGGTCATCACAATTGCAGTATACGGTCTTCCCGCGAAAGAACTTGCGATAGTGACGCATTTCTCTTTCGATATCAGGTAGTTGTGTGTAGAACTCATCTCGCTTGTTCCGCCGTGCCTGCTGTAGACCTAAATTTTCGTTCGCCATTTGTGCCTCGAAGCCTTTTCTTCAGGACCCTAAACAGGTCTTGCTTGCAAATGAACCACATTCTGACCAGCCCCCTCCTTGCCTATCTTTCACAGAAAATCCTGGGGAAGGTGCCGCAGGCATCGGGGACTGTCCTCTGTCTGATCTCTATGCCTTTACATAGAGATGACTGTTTCAGATCTCCTTTTCACGCCTGAGACGACCCAAATTGAGTTAAAATGCTGGGACTGCGGCCGGACAGTGACGCGCACCGTGGATCAGGTTCCGAGCGGCATCACAGGCCATGAATGTGAGCGAGGATCCAAGTGTCGATGTGGCACTGGCTGGCCTCAGGTGACCAAATTTCCCCGCAAGAGACCGACCAGTATGTGAAGAGAAACCGGGCTTGTCGTCGATACATATTGCCTCCTCCGCACCCGCTTTCTGATTTCCAGCGTCCTGATCTTAGATCCTGCTTTCTGTATCAAATCATTGCGAAGCTTGCATTTTTCTCCAGATCGACAACTTGCATAGAGATTTTGGTGCCTGTGAGATGAGCAGGTGGGAGGAACATGCCCCTGCGGGTCATATTCCACACCTGCAAAGGGGAGGTTGCACCTCCCCATTTGATCCCCTCCAGCCCCAAAATCGTGAACGATTTTAGGAGCTAAGAAAGATGCGCACACGACACTTTAAGATGCTGCTGACAGACGCTGAATTCACTCGCTTGCATGAAATGGCTCATGCGCAGCGCGTGTCGGCCGCCGACCTGGTGCGCTCTCAGGTCTTAGGCCCTGAGGCTTGCCAGCGGCTACCGTCGCATACTGTCCTGCGGGACATCTTGCGCCAACTGACTGGCATTGCGACCAACCTGAACCAAGCCACACACCTGGCTAATTCTGCGAATACACGCGGTGAGCTGAGTTCAGATGAGTTCGCAAGCATCTTCAAAGCGATCAAGATCGGCCTTGCACGCTGGAGCGAACCCAAGGCGCTGCTGGGGGAGCAGCTCGGGTTAGTCCAGACGAAGCCGGCTAAACAGGAAGACGATCCGGGCTCCTAACGGCCGGGTCATTTCCTCATGAGCACGTTTATCAAAACTAAGACCATCGCAGCCGGAGAAGGCGGCGACGTGGCTGATTACATGCTCACTCAAAGCAAGAACGAGACCGTGCAGCTCATCGCGGGCGATTTCGATGCACTTGAACTCGAGGATGCTATCGCGCTCCAAGACGGCAGGAAGTCCGGCTTAATTCACGCGATCTACACATCAGATGTCGATCTGACGCCAGAACAGCTCCAGCATATGCGAATGGCTATGCGAGCTGAGTTTGGCATCCCAGTCGATGCGCCTTCTATGCTCGTGAAGCATGAGAAAGTTGGCCGGGACGGAGTTCTGCGCAGCCACTACCATGAGATTGTCTCTGGTAAAGATGCCCAGGGCCGCGTTGTCGACACTTTCCGTTCTAAGAAAAGGGACGAGCTTGTCAGCCGCATGTGCGAAGTCGATTTCGGAATGGAATTGGTGCCAGGCCGACATAACGATTTTGTCTACAAAGCAGCTGTAGAGCGTGACCTGGACGCAAAATATCAGGAAGCA
>NZ_BLWI01000016.1 GCF_013282155.1 Sulfitobacter sp. HGT1 | reverse complement strand
CCACACGCTCTCCCTACACGACGTACTTCCGAGCTATACGAAAGGAGACACCACCATTGACCACATCATGACGAACAAAGCATAACGACTGAGCGGGTCAAATCTCGGTGACAACACCGGGTCAGTTTTAAGTGACATCCAACAATGCTCAATGCGGCATAGAGGACAGGACCTTTTTTGCACTGGATTGTACCCAATGCCAAACCACCCGAAGCAACGGCCATCGCTATATTGAGCGCCATCCACGACTTGCCGAGTTTCGGTTTTCCGGCGAGCAAGGTTATACCCTCAACGATGATCCCATCCACCGAATATTTCAACGGCGGAAACTTCATCGCCTGAAGATCCCGTGCCGTAAAGGTTTCGAACCCGAGATGGCCAGATGCTGCTCTGCCGCTTCTTATCGCCTTACTCTGTGACGCTAGGCGCTTTGGTTTGCGATTAGCCATTTTGACCTCCTCGCTTTGAGATGATGCGGTTGACCTCGTCCCACGCGGTATCGGCGTTGCTGCCATGTTTGTTGACGAAGTAGGGATTGCTGAGAAGCAGTTTGACGAGCTCCGCAGGCTTTGCGCGGGCGTTGTGAAACGCAGTGACAAGCAGATAGATGGCCTTTGAACGATCGGGCCACTTCGGTGATATGTCCTCAGCTGCCGCCAGCACCAGAATGCTTGGAGGCACATACCTGCCATACTTGGCGATGATTTTCTGGGCTGACAGGGACGTGGTACCGCGTGTCCGCCGCTTTCGGCTTCCGCGAGGCAATGAGGCGCTGATCTCCAGCATCCACACCTTTGGTCGGGGTATCGGACTGAGATCAGACTTCAGTAGATTGACCAAGTCGCCATTGCGTTCGGGTTTGTTGTTGCGCGTTGCCGGAACCCGCAATAATTTCGTGACCGAATGTCCGCCTTTGTCGCCACCGAAATCGCAGACAAACTTGTTTGAGTAAGCCTCTGCCACAGGCGCTTTGAGGGCGATGTCAAAGAGCCAAAGTGCTTGATATGACGCCTTGGAGGTTTCGACGATAATACTGGGTTCAGGTTTATAGCCATTCGGATGATAGGCGTCACAATCTGCCCAAGCATACCGCGTCCTAAGACCATACTTAGCCTTCCGCTTTTTTTCACTGAACGCATTGGGACAATAATAGATGTCCCATGCCTTCGGATCATATCCTTCCAACGATTGCTGGATGCGACTTGAACTAGCACCGGTTGGCAGAAACACTTCGTTCCATTTACCTGTGACACTGTTGCGAACAGCGATGCAGACATAACCTTTTTCGTGCGCCAGCCAGATGCGGCGTAGAAATTTGGCAGCTGAAACTGACCAATCTCGTTCTTTGTATTTGATTGGTAATTTACGAGGCATCTGCATACCTCCATGTCTTTCTTTCAATCCTGCGATCTTCAAGCCAGTCGAGTATCTCCTGCTTGTCCCATGCACAGGTGGTACCGCCTATCTTGAGCCTGCGAGGAAACGCACCTCTGGCCTCCATACGGAGTAGTGTCTGGTTTGATTGCCATATGCCGAGGGATTGAACATCAGTGCGGCTGAGTATGAGCTTTTGAGTAATTTCCACCGATTCATTGGGCGGAGGTGATTGGATAGCCATTGTCGGCTCCTTTTTTGTTTCAGGAGCCTCTTAACTATTCAGATATCACTATCCCGTAATGGAGCAAAAAACACGATTTATTCTTCCCTTTTGTACTCGGCCCAAAGGTCGTCAACATAATTCCCTACAGTATCTTTTGAGGGAAGGTCGTTGCCCGTAGCGCTTTGATCACTAGCATGATCGAGATAACTGTTGATCAGCGTTACCTTTTTAACGGAGGAGCAAGATTCAATTTGTTCGCGCAGAAATTCCTCTATGCTTGCAGCATCGTATTTTGATTTGGCTCCGCGTGTATCATCGTTTTTCATAATTCGGTCGATGAGAGAAAGCGCATCGACGGTTACCTGATAGCCAACCGTATTATGACGCCCCAAAATCGACTCATTTATGTATATGCGCGGGATTAGATTGAGGTTTTGGCGCGGTGATTGAGCCGAATGGCTACCAGTATCCCCGTATAAGTTCCACTTGATCTCCTCGCGCCGGGTCCATTGGAACAGCAATTCTTGGACATGTGTTCGGCGTGATTTGCGGCCACGCAGTGCCGTCTTTGATGATCTGCTGTCGCGAAAAATATTGTCTTCATAAGGCATCTTGTCTTTGTCGGTGAGTGCTTTGAACTCTCGTCCATCCCAGCCCCAAGGATACAGATAGAAACCGATGAGGTTGGCTGCAGGTCTCAAACGGATTTCATATTTGCCTTCATGGTGCTGTTGAATTCGTTTCCAGTCGGTGCTTCTGGCGATTGTATTAACTGGCTTAGGTGGTCGGCCCATAGTGTGAGTGCTTCTCTTTTTTCATCAGAATATGCGTGCCGATTATAGGTTGCTGCTACACCTGAGACTACACCGCTGCGGTGATTGAGAACAGCCTCAATGACATGCGGCGAGACGCGAAGCTCGGCCATCTTGGTAGCCATGGTCCTGCGCAGGTCATGAATGCGCCATGGCTCAATTGGGTTCATGGCCGAATCCATCCGCGCCTTCGCTTTGCCAAAGCCAGAGAACGGCGACCTCCCTGTGGTGGTGAACACAAAGTCGGATTTGAGAAACCGGGGCGCAGATCGCAGAATGTCCATCACTTCGGATGGAAGTGGAACCATATGTAATTTGGCATTTTTCACCCGCGAGGATGGCAAGGTCCATGTGGCGGCCTCGAAATCGATTTCTGACCAGCGCATACCAGAGACCTCAGAGCGCCGCTGACCTGTAATGAGCAAAACCTTGATGATATCCCCAAATGGGTAGCCATCGGCGTCAGAGAGCCGCCATACGGTCTCTAGCTCGCTATTGGAGAGCAATCGGTCACGGGGTATTTCCTTGATCGGCATTTTCATACTTACCAAGGGTGAGGCTTCGATGACGCCTCGATCCACAGCCCAATTCATCAGTTTTTTTATTGCAGCGATTGTTCGGTTCGCCCCGGCACCCATGCCATCAGCAATCAAGCCGTCGATAACATGTACAACCTCAGCGCGGCGGATATCTGTTACGGGCCGGTGAAATAGCGGCTTGAATTTTTGCAGCAAGGCAAGTTTACGCTTCCAGTCACTGTTGTGATGCTTTGCGTAAATTTCAATGAAGCGAGGCACCAATTCGCCAAGGGTGGTTCGATCCACATCTTCGGTTTTTTTGAAATAACTGCCATCTTCGATGCTTATCAAGATTTGCTTGGCTTTCTCGCGGGCACCGCCAAGCGACGTTAATGGATAAGTGCCCAATTTGATCCGCTTGTTCCGCCCTTCGATCCGTTTGGTTAGATAGAATACTTTGCACCCCGACACAGACACCCGGACCATAAACCCAGCCATTAGTTCATCACGGACATCAATCCGAGGTCGCCCATTAGGAGGCTTCAAGGTTTCAATTGTTTTGGCAGTCAGCTTCATTCTCATGTGCCAAGCCTAAGACAGTACCGGCCCCATGTAAGGGTACAAGTTGAGAAGGGCTGAGGTGGTTGTTGGCAGATTGGGCGGAAAGAGGTAGTTCGCTGCACGCGCAATGTAGTTGGGAAGGAAGTGCTAAAGCGGTCATTCGACTTTGGCCTGCAGATCTGCCCCTTTGTCGTCTTTCTTCAATTCCCGCCTAGGAGAATTGGTCCATCTGGATGCCAAGCGATTTGGCCTTTGAATAGGCGGTCGTCGGCGCAAGCCCGAGGATCGCTGCCGCGCCGGATTTTCCGGAAATCTTGCCTTTGGCGCGGCGTAGTGCGGCTTCAAAATTCTTGATCTCTAACTGGCGCAGCTCTTTCTGGGTCAGGACTCGGTTTGTCTGTGTGGGGGCATCTGATAGGTCGCTTTGGATGTCGAACTGCAACCGGCCACCCTGTGCAAGGATCGCCGTGCGCTCGATCACGTTTTCCAGCTCCCGCACGTTTCCAGGCCAGTCATAGGATTGCAGCGTCTCTATGTTGGCCTTGGTCAGAGTCATCTTTGTCAGGCGCAGCCGCCGCATCGTGCGGTCAAGGAAATGCCGCGCAAGGTAGGGGATGTCTTCGGGCCGGTTCTTGAGGGGTTCGGTCATGATCGGCAGCACGTTGAGGGCAAAATAGAGGTCTTGGCGGAACCGTCCGGCGCGCACTTCGGCCAGCAGGTCATAGCTGGTGGTGGCGATGATCTTGGCCGCGACGGGAATTTCGGTGCTGTCGCCCAGACGCCTGAAATGGCCCGCCTGCAGAACGTCGTGCAGGCTGGCCTGCACCTTGGCAGGGAGGGTTGCGACCTCGTCCAGATGCAGGGTGGCATTGTGCGCCATGAGCAATTTGCCGGTCATGTCCCGCGCAGCACCCGTAAAGGCACCGCGACGATAGCCGAAAAGCTCGGCCTCCAGCTCGGCCGCCTTTTTCTGATCGCAGTTGATGCGCACTAGGGGGCGGTGGTGACGGTCGCTTGCTTCGTGGATCGCCGAGGCTGTCATGCTTTTGCCCGACCCGGACGGGCCGGAGACTAGCACGTGGGCGTCGCTTTGCGCGGCCAAATCAATCTGGGCGTTCAGCGATTTGACGGCGGGAGAGACACCGACCACGCCGGTGTGTGACCGTGCCGAGCGTATCTCTGTCAGGAGGTATTCGTTTTCCTGTTGCAGCTTGACCTTCAGCTCTTCGACCTGCGCTAGGGCATCGCGCAGCTTGCGCTCGTTTTCCTTGCGTTCGGTCACGTCGCGAAAAATCACCACGGCACCGGCTAGCACATCGTGGTCGTAAATCGGGGTCGAGACATATTCCACAAGGATCGGCTTGCCGTCCTTGCGCCAGAACACGTCATCTTCCACGCGCATGGTTTCGTCACGGCGGAAGGATTTGTAGATAGGGCATTCATGGGCGGGGAAGTGATCGCCGCTCAGGTGTTTGTGGTGGATGATCGAATGCAATTCGCGCCCGATCAGATCGTCCGACGACCAGCCCAGCATTTCCTGCGCTGCGCGGTTCACGAAGGTGGCCTGCCCTTTTGCGTTGATACCGTAAATGCCTTCGCCAGCAGCTTCGAGGATCAGGTGGTTCTGGGCCTCGACCTCGCGAAAGAAGCCATAGATGTTTTGCCATTGGGACAGGCCCGCGTTCTGATGCGACTCCCGTTCCGCTTGCTGGTTGCGACGGTCATGCTCGTCAAGATCCAGAAAGCTGAGCAGCACCAAGCCCGACTTGAGTTGCGCCCCATAGGTCTGAAGTCGCAAAGCCGCCCCTGTCGCGCCAGTGAGGGAGAGACAGCGGTCAACATAGGACCCGAAATGCGCAACGGCATCGAAAAACACCACAGCGTCGGCAAAGTCATTTTCCATCTGGTGAGAGAGGGGCGCAGACAGCATCGCCTCCCCCAACAAGGCCCGCCCCGCCTCATTCGCCGCGACGATCCTGTCGCTGCGGGTGTCGACGAGGATCGTTGGCATCGGGTGATGGGCGATCAGATCTGCGGATTCGTTTTCATCAAGCATGAGTCAGAGCATGGGGCTCCGGAGGCACGCCGCAAATTACGAAATCCCGTAACTTACGAAAATTCGTAACAGTCGCCCAAAAATTAACCAATAAATTCAGGACCAACCCGTTTTGAAGGCACTTGGCACAAGGTCTTCTGTACTGCGGCACAGTGTAGAAATATGTCCTTAACCAATGACAGGAGACGGATATGACGATCAAAAGCCTTGGAAATCCATTTTCCGAAAAGACCGACCTTAGACATGGCGCGGATTGCGGATGTGACACCTGCCTGACAGGTCACGGACACGACGCGACCCACAAAGAACCGACAGCGATGTCGTCGGAAGAGATGATGGAGCGGGCGGTAGAAAGCGCAGTTGTGCGGTCGGTTTTCGGCCAGAACGATATCGCGCGGCGGTCGTTTATGGGCATGCTGGGCGGCACATCCGTTGCGGCGGCGCTGGCTTCGGTCTTTCCTGTCAAACAGGCGGTGGCCAATATTCTGGACGACCTCGGCCCGCCGGAAAAGACGGATCTCAACATCGGCTTTGTGCCGATCACCTGCGCCACGCCCATCATCATGGCGCAGCCCCTGGGCTTTTACGAGCGCTACGGTTTGAATGCACAGGTCATCAAGACCGCAGGCTGGGCCGTGGCCCGCGATAAATCCATGTCCGGTGAATATGACGCCTCCCACATGCTGACGCCCATGCCTTTGGCGATGACGATGGGGGCGGGGTCCGTGGCCGAACCCTATATCATGCCCGCCGTGGAAAACATCAATGGACAGGCGATTGTTCTGTCTAACGAGCACCTCGACAAGCGTGACCCGAGCCAGTGGAAGGGCTTCACCTTTGGGGTGCCTTTTGAATATTCCATGCACAACTTCCTGCTCCGCTATTACGTTGCTGAATTCGGGCTGGACCCTGATGTGGATATCCAGATCCGCGTTGTGCCCCCGCCAGAGATGGTCGCGAACCTGCGGGCCGGTAACCTTGATGGCTATCTCTCACCTGATCCGTTCAACCAGCGTGCGGTTTATGAAGGCATTGGCTTCATCCACATCCTCACCAAAGAAATATGGGAAGGTCATCCATGCTGTGCCTTTGCTGCGCCTTTGTCTTTCGCGACCGAATTGCCAAATACCTACGGCGCTTTACTCAAGTCGATCATTGACGCGACGCAATACGCCTCCAACCCTGAGAACCGCAAGGAAATCTCGGCAGCCATCGCGCCGACCAATTATCTCAACCAGCCGGTTACGGTGATCGAACAGGTTCTGACAGGCACCTATGCCGATGGTCTGGGCGAGGTGCAGCGCGTGCCCGACCGGATCGACTTTGATCCCTTCCCATGGCAGTCGATGGGCGTCTGGATCCTGACGCAGATGAAACGTTGGGGCTATATCGATGGCGATGTCGATTACAAAGGCGTGGCAGAACAGGTCTACCTCGCGTCTGACGCCCGCAAGGTCATGACCGATCTGGGCTATGAAGCCCCTGCGGAAAACTACAAATCGCATATGATTATGGGCAAGACCTTCGACCCTGCGCAGCCAGAAGCCTATGTCGATAGCTTTGCTATCAAAGCGGGCGACTGATGGAGCGTTTGTCGGAAAACAGGCGCGCCGCGATCTGGTCGATTGCCTTGCTTTTTGTTGGTCTGTTTGTCTGGGAAATCTCGATTTCCGCACAAGCGGTCAACACGGGCGAGCTGACCGAATATGAAATACTGACCGGGGCGGGCACTGCGAAAGCAGGCGTGCCGCCCCCCAGCGAGGTCGCTGTCAAAGCGTGGCAGGAGTTGTCCAATCCGTTCTATGATGCAGGGCCCAACGACAAGGGCATCGGCATCCAGATTGGCTATTCGATCTACCGCGTTCTGACGGGGTATTTTTTGGCGGCAATCATCGCGATCCCGCTCGGGTTTCTGATCGGCATGTCATCGGTAGCCTATAAGGCGCTCAACCCGTTCATTCAGGTTCTGCGCCCGATTTCGCCCCTTGCGTGGATGCCCTTGGCCCTGTTCATCATTCAGGATTCCGAGGCTTCAGCTATTTTCGTGATCTTTATCTGTTCGATCTGGCCGATGTTGCTGAACACAGCCTTTGGCGTGGCTGGCGTGCGCGAAGACTGGGTGAACGTGGCGCGCACCCATGAACTCAGCGCGATCAAAACGGCCTTTACCGTGGTCTTGCCCGCCGCTGCACCTACCATTGTGACAGGTATGCGGATTTCTATCGGGATCGCATGGCTGGTCATCGTCGCCGCAGAGATGCTCGTGGGCGGGACGGGGATCGGGTATTATGTCTGGAACGAGTGGAACAACCTCGACCTGACCTCCGTCATATTCTCAATTTTCATGATCGGCATTGTCGGCATGTTGCTGGACGCGGCCTTTGGCCTGCTTCAGCGGCGCGTCGCCTACGTAGAATAAGGTAGACCCATGGCAAATTCATTTCTGAGCATCGAAAAGCTGACCCAGCGCTATCCCGATGGCAAAGGCGGCGAATTCACGGTTTTCGAAAACGCCAGCTTTGGCATCGAAAAGGGCGAGTTTGTGTGCATTTTGGGTCACTCGGGCTGTGGTAAATCAACGATCATGAACATCCTTGCAGGGCTTTCCGAGCCGACCAAGGGCGTCGTCAAGATGGACGGTTTCGCGATTTCCGGCCCCAGCCTGGATCGTGGCGTGGTCTTTCAGAACTATTCTCTGCTGCCATGGCTGACGGCCCTGAAGAACGTGACCTTTGGGGTGGCCGCGCGGTTCCCCAACTGGACCAAGCAACAGGTCGAGGAGCACTCGATCGCATTCTTGGAAAAGGTCGGCTTGTTGGGCGACGCGATCCACCGCAAGCCCAGCCAATTGTCTGGCGGCATGCGCCAGCGGGTGTCGATCGCCCGCGCGTTCGCCAATGAACCCAAGCTGTTGTTGCTGGATGAGCCCTTTGGCGCGCTGGACGCGCTGACCCGCGGCACCATTCAGGAAGAGCTGCTGAAGGTCTGGAGCGGCACCGACCAGACGGTCTTTATGATCACCCATGACATCGACGAGGCGATCCTGCTGGCGGACCGCATCTTGTTGATGACAAACGGACCTCTGGCCCGCGTCGCCGAAAGCGTCGAGATCACGATTCCACGCCCGCGCGTGCGCACCGACATTGTAGAGCACCCGAATTACTACGCCATTCGCAATCATCTGGTGCAGTTTCTTGGGAAACGCTCGGCGGAACTGGCTGGCCAAGCCAGTGCGGAGGGCGAGACCCATTCGCCGCAAACTGTTCGCATCGACAATACGGAAGGCGCGGGGGACGCGCAGCCCATATTGCAAGCGGTTATGACATGACCGACCCGCAGCCGCGCGCCCCTGTTCCCCCGTTCAGCTACCGCGACGCTGTGCAAAAGGTGCGGATGGCCGAGAACGCTTGGAACGGGCGTGACCCTGCCAAAGTCGCGCTGGCCTATACGCCTGACACCAAATGGCGCAACCGTTCGGAATTTTTGAACGGGCGCACCGAAGTAGAGGCGTTTTTGACCCGCAAATGGGCCACCGAGAACGGCTATCGCCTGATCAAGGAAATCTGGGCCCATAGCGACGACAAAATCGCCGTGCGCTTTTGTTATGAATACCACGACGCCGAGGGACAGTGGCTTCGCGCCCATGGCAATGAAAACTGGGCCTTTGATGCGCTTGGCTACATGGCCATGCGGCACGCGTCGATCAACGATGTGCCTATCACGCAGGCCGAACGCCTGTTTCACTGGGAGGCCCCTGGGCCTCGCCCCGATGATCACCCCGGCCTGACAGAGCTTGGGTTGTAAGAATTCAATACAAAAGAAGGACACCACACCAATGACCGACATGATGACCAAAGAAGATGTCACAGCAATGATCCTTTCGGCCAAGAAAACGGCCGGAATGACGTGGGAAGGCATTGCCGAAAAGATAGACATGTCCCCTGTCTGGACCCATTCTGCGGCGATGGGCATGAACGCTTTTCCACCCGAAAAGGCTGCGTTGATGGTCAAGGTCATGGGCCTGCCCCAAGAGGCGGAAGGCGTGCTGGCCGAAAGCCCCACCAAGATCTGGGAACAGGCGGTTCCGACCGATCCCTGCATCTACCGCTTTTACGAAATCGTTGGTGTCTACGGCCCGACCCTCAAGGCGCTGATCCAAGAAAAGTTCGGCGACGGCATCATGTCCGCGATTGATTTCGACATGTCTGTCACTCGGGTCGAAAACCCTAAAGGGGACCGCGTGAAGGTTGAAATGTCTGGCAAATACCTTGGGTATAACAGCTGGTAGGAATGTAGTGGGGTCGCCATCTCAGGCGGCCCGCGTTGCCTTGAATAGATCCGTCTAAACGGATCCCGAGTCATCCAGCCTCAAAAAACAGACGCCAGTTTCGCTGCCGTATCAACGCCATTGACGCCCTTAAGGGATAGGTCGTCACCATCCTCGCTAACGAGACCATACCGGCGCAGCCCAATCAACAGTATCTAAGAGTAATACCGTCAAACATGCTAAATTTGAACAATTCACGCGAGTGCGAAAGTGGGTTGCAATCCTAGGCTCAGGACTCATAACCAGAATAAAACGGTTGCAGCGAGAGCGATGGCTGACAGGAATACCTTTGGACATCTGTCGTAACGGGTTGCGACACGCCTCCAGTCCTTCAGTCGGCCAAACATGATCTCGATACGGTTGCGCCGCTTGTATCGACGCTTGTCATATTTTACGGGCTTTTCCCGCGACTTTCGCCCCGGGATACAGGGAGTGATACCCATATTTACAAGGTCCTCGCGGAACCAATCCGCGTCATACCCGCGATCTCCAAGCAGCCAATCTGCTGCTGGAAGGCTGCTCACGAGAGCACGTGCGTCAGTATAGTCACTGACCTGCCCAGCAGTCATGAAGAACCGAATTGGCCGCCCAATCGTATCAGTCACGGCATGCAGTTTCGTATTCATACCGCCCTTGGTGCGACCTATCAGGCGTCCACGCCCCCCTTTTTGACCCACAAGCTAGATGCTGTGCGATGTGCTTTAAGGTAGGTCGCATCAATTGAGATGGTGCTGTCGTTGGGTTCTTGAGCCGCGAGCCCCATCATGATCCGAGCAAATACTCCCATATCACTCCATCGCTTCCAACGGTTGTAGAGCGTCTTGTATGGACCATATTCTTTAGGTGCATCACACCAGCGTAACCCATTGCGATTGATGAAGATTATGCCGCTCAGGACACGCTGGTCGTCAACTCGGGGCACCCCATGGCTCTTTGGAAAATACGGTCGAAGCCGCCCCATCTGTTCTTCGCTCAGCCAATAAAGATTGCTCACATTACACCCCCGCAGTTTACGGGTTTGAATCATGCCAACAGGACAGCATCAACAAGATTAATGGGTCCTGAGCCTAATGGCAGATAGGGCGGAGAGTGGACGTTTACTGTACACGCAAGCTTCGGTTGATCTACTGTTGAAACCGAAATTTGGCCACCAGTTGTTAAACGCCATCAGCAAAGCCACGCAGGGAAGAGGAACAAACAAAGAGCCCCCAAAACGGGGGCTCTTCTTCAAGGCTTGGCCGTGCTAAGTGCAACGCCTCAAATCCCAATCGTCTCAGCTCGGGCTGTTGTCGCAGAAAGTCTGGATGATTTCTGAGACTTTATCCGAAGGTATGTCGCCAGCAGCCTCAGCAATTTGCTTCGGGTTCAGCCCTTCGGTAAACCCGGGCAGCTCTTTCAAAGCCTGAAACAGTTTCCCTGGGTTATCCTGAGGCCCGGCAATGGTACCATTGCACCCCTTTCCGGATGCCTGACCTTGCGGCTCACCTGCGAACGCCATACCCGAAAAACCGAGAACGACAGCGATAGTCATTGCAAATATCTTCTTCATTTCTTCCTCCATTTTAGGTTAAGTATCCAGAGTAAAACAGAATATGAAAAATCTCACATCACTCAGACGAGCGTCGCCCAGCCTCAATTTTCTAGCTCACTTTTGCTAGTCCGAATGGCGTATCTTAGCCTACATTCCCCGAGTAGAACTCCCTCTCCTGCATGGGGTCGATATTGTGCGCCCCGATCAAGCCTTTTTGAGGTGCTGTAAGCCAGATGCGAACCGGTCTCTGTTCTTTAGCAACCTCAATCTGTTAGGCAGCACCACTCGGAAAGAGCAGCGACGCGATTCAGTTTGAAATTTGATCGGCTTTTGAGGCGGCGCTCCGCGTTGAAATGATTTTGGGCTGAGCCGTGAACGGCGGCGAATTTCTGTAAAGTCCGCATCCGTCTAAAGCGAAGCATAGCCCTTTCTCTTCGTCTAAATGGCTGGTGTGAATTCTCGGCTCGATTGTTGAGCCAGCGACCGGTTTCTTGCCTATCAGCGTTGCCGATCTCCTTCATCGCCGCGCCATAGGGTAATCCCCCCATTTTTAATGGGGCGCAGCCGTAGAATTCACGCGGCTGTTTTCAGTTTCATGGCGGGTGTGATGCCACCGATGCTGAAGCAGTCCTTCGTTTGTCACCACGTTGCGCGCTCAGGTGGTCAACCACGTCGACATTGGACACGCCGCGAAAGCGGTCGGCGCAAACGACCATCCTTTCACGCGGCCCAATGATCACCTTAACCGCGAAAGTTCGGTGCGCTAGCGGACTTTGGAAATTTGAAAGCGGGATACGGCTTGCGTTCCGACTCAATTGATAAATATCAAAGAACCCCCGGAGCGAACCATCCATTGTGGCGTCAAGGCACTAAAGGAGTTCATTTAATGAAGTCCAGTTGCTTCGGAGAGGAGGTCGCCTTGTTTTTCCAGGATGAACGCAACTTGATGATCCCTCTCGATTCAAACGGCCTTTTCATCCGCATTGATCCGCTGGGGCAACCTAAAACTTCTATAAATTTGCGTATCGCGTGTCACAAGATCACCATCGGCCAACGGCTCATTGACGAGAAAATCGACACGATGCTGAAAGCATGCCGGGAGTGCAACAGTGATATCCCGTCCCTGCTGCCTCCTCCCGCCATCGCGATGACAAAAGACGGAAGGTCGATGCTTGTCGAAGCATTGCTTTTGCCGCGCGAACTGGGGGCTTTGATCGGAGGGGCACGGTTCATCCTTGCGGTGCGCGAAGTGGCCAGCCCGCTCAAATCCCGCAAGTCGCGCAAGTCGCGCATGCGACATAGCTTAGGGCTGACCGTAACCGAGGCGGATTTTGCCGACCTTCTGGCGCAAGGGATGAGCGTGAAGGAGGCTTCTGAGCGGCTTTGTATCTCCATTTGGACGGGGCGCAGCCACCTCCGGTCGATCTTTCAAAAAACCGATACGCATCGTCAGGGTGAATTGATCGCCCTGTTAAACCAGGAGAGACTGTGATCGTCCGCCAACGCTTAATAGCAGCGATAGATCTCCCAATCTCAGAAGTCTTGGAGGGGTCGCCATAAGCAAGGTAAATTATTCTCACTCTTAAAAAGGAAGCGTCAGCATTCCAAAAGTGAGAATTGATGGAAACCCTCGACACCAAATTGGAAAGGCTCGTGGTAAGATTTTGAAAGTAATCCTTCAAATCCTGTTCGTATTCTCAATTATCGCGATAGCTACGACAGGCTATCGAGAGTTTTCAAGTAGGCTGGAAACCAAGACGACATATATGACAAGCCCTGTACTTGAGGGAACGCTCAGTGAAACAGTCACCGCGACAGGGGCGTTGAATGCCGTCGTGACCGTTGATGTGGGTTCTCAATTGTCGGGGCGTATTGCAGAACTGCTCGTCGACTTCAACGACCCCGTCACACGTGGTCAACCCGTGGCGCGCCTTGATCCGGGTACGTACCAGGCCCGCAGCGCTGAAGCCAATGCCGCCCTGGAAATGGCCCGCGCAAGCGTTGCTGTGAAGGAGGCAGAACTTATTCGTGCTCAAGCGGAGCTTGAAGACGCCCGCGCAAATCTAGAAGTTCTCACCGCTCGTCTGGATGGCGCGCAGGCTCATTTTGACGCGGCCAATGCCGCGCTGGAACGCAAGCGCACTCTCAGAACACGCAACCTGATCACCACTGAGGAATTCGAAGAGGCTGAACTCGAACACAAGATCGTGGCTGCTGAACTAAAAGAAGCCCGTGCGATTGTGCAGGCCCATGCGATCAAAGTTAAGGTGGCCAAGGCTGACGTCAGACGTCAGAAGGCCGATCTCATGAATGCTCAGGCTAACATCCCTCAAAAAGAGGCTCTTCTGAACCTTGCCGAGATCGAGCTCGATCGAACGGTTATCCGGTCTCCCATAAACGGTACTGTTATTGGAAGAAATGTTTCACAAGGTCAAACGGTAGCCGCAAGCCTTGAGGCCCCAACACTTTTCACCATCGCGCAAGACCTCGTCGAGATGGAAATCCATGCCCGCATCGACGAGACAGATATTGGCAAGGTCAAACTTGGACAGTCCGCCAAGTTCACGGTGGATGCCTTCCCGGATCGCGCGTTCGAAGGAACGGTCAAACTGGTTCGGAAAGCGCCGGAGTTGGTACAGAATGTCGTGACCTATACGGTCATAATCGGAACTGAGAATACGGAACAGCTCCTGCTTCCTGGTATGACTGCCAATATCCGCTTGCTGGTCATGGAAAGCGAGCCACTCGTGAAAGTCCCTCGCGCCGCGATCGAATTCTCACCGGATGACATGACCGCCCAATCTGAAAGTCACGCCCAAGGGTCCGTTGTATGGGTTCTCGATGCCAACGGAACACCCCGCCCGGTGAAGGTGGAGACCGGCAAGCATGATCGCACGTATGCCGCAATTCTGGACGGGGATTTGCGGCCCGGGGAGCAAGTTATCACCAACGAGATTCAACAGGAGGCCGAGCAACGGTTTCTCGGGATCAGGATCGGCTTTTAGGGAGCTACCAGTGTCACTCATTGAGGCAAACGACCTTCAAAAGGACTATTTCTCAGAAGCGGGTCGGCTTCCAGTTCTCCGAGGTGTGTCCCTGAAGATCGTTGCAGGCGAGTTTGTCGCAATCATGGGGCCATCGGGCTCTGGCAAGTCGACACTCATGAATATTCTTGGCCTATTGGATACCCCATGCGGTGGGCACCTCTTCTTCGATGGCCGGGACGTCACCCAAATCAAGCCCGACGAACAAGCGGCCATACGTAATACACGTATCGGATTCGTCTTCCAATCCTACAATCTTCTGCCCCGCCTGACGGCCATAGAAAATGTTGAGCTTCCGCTGGTATATGCCGGTGTGCCCAGAGGCGACAGGCTTGAAAGAGCGCGACGCATGTTGGACGCCGTGGGCTTGGCCGACCGAACGAAACATTGGCCGAGCCAGCTATCCGGCGGCGAGCAGCAGCGCGTTTCAATCGCTCGCGCCATGGTGTCAAGACCCGCGCTTGTCCTCGCTGACGAGCCGACCGGCGCGCTTGACACTCAGACCGGTGCAAGCGTGATGTCGCTATTACAGGACATGATAAGAAAGGGTACGACCGTCGTCCTCGTCACACACGACGAGGCAGTGGCCCGGCATGCGGAACGGACCATTCGGCTCTTCGATGGAAAATTATGCCCTTCTCCGGATCAGGAAACCGCAATGGGTGCGGACTCTGGCGTGCAAACTGATCACACTCTGAGAGTAGCCGAATGAACATGTTTGAAACCCTGCGCATTGCCATCCGCTCAATCGCCTCAAATCGCATGCGATCTGGGCTGACAATGCTTGGCATCATCATCGGTGTGGCTTCCGTCGTCACCATGGTCGCCCTCGGATCCGGCGCGCGCACAATGGTCGCAGAGCAGATTCGATCGCTTGGGGCGCACGTGCTTATGGTATTGCCGGACGAAGCGCGCGAGCAAGGGGTTCGTCAGGAGGCCGGATCGGCACAATCACTTACCGAAAGCGACGCGCGCGCGATTGCGTTGGAGATTTCGACGGTCGCTGCTGCAGCGCCATCTATCCGGGGCGTTTTCCAGATAGTGTCTGGCAACCGAAACTGGCGCACGACGGTCAACGGCACGACAGCCGATTATTTCTTCGTTCGGGAATGGGCGCTTGCAGAGGGGCGTTATTTTACGGACGAAGAAACCCTGATCGGCGCAAAAGTTACGCTGATCGGGCAAACGATAGCCGAGCACATGTTTGACAAAGGCGAGAGCCCGGTCGGACAGACAGTAAGGATAGCGAACGCGCCGATGACGGTGATCGGCGTGCTTGCGGAAAAAGGCCCAACGGGCACAGGCCGAGATCAGGACGACATCGTGTTCCTGCCGATTTCGACAGCGCGGCAGCGGCTTATCGGGGGGGCAAACCAAGTCAATAGAGAGGCCGTCGGCTACATCCTTGTAAAGGCGGCTTCAAATGACGTGATGTCTGTCGCTGAGCAGCAGATCGCCTGGCTGCTGCGTCAGCGGCACGGGCTCAGACCTGCGCACTCGGACGATTTTCGCATCAGCGACCCCGCCGCGACAATGGCGGCTCAAACGGCCTCGACCCGGGTGCTGTCCTGGCTTTTGGCCTCGGTGGCCTCGGTCTCGTTGGTGGTGGGGGGCATCAGTATCATGAATATAATGCTGGTCTCAGTGGCAGAGCGGCGGCGCGAGATCGGTTTGCGGTTAGCTGTCGGCGCACGGCGGAGCCATATCCGCACGCAGTTTTTGGTCGAAGCCCTCGTGATCTGCCTCTTGGGTGGCGTAATCGGCTTGATCGTCGGAATGGTCGGCACGGCCCTGGTTGCCGCATTGGCTGGCTGGCCGGTTTTTCTTTCCCCTGCCGCGATGGCAATGGCGATGCTTTTCGCCGGGGCCACAGGAGTATTTTTTGGCTACTACCCTGCTCGAATTGCAGCACGATCCAACCCGATTGATTGCTTAAGGAGCAACTAAGGCATCGTGAAACGTCCTTCAGGTGCTGTAAGCCAGATGCGAACCGGTCTCTGTTCTTTAGCAACCTCAATCTGTTAGGCAGCGCCACTCGGTAAGAGCAGCGACGCGATTCAGTTTGAAATTTGATCGGCTTTTGAGGTGGCGCTCCGCGTTGAAATGATTTTGGGCTGAGCCGTGAACGGCGGCGAATTTCTGTAAAGTCCGCATCCGTCTAAAGCGAAGCTTATCCCGTTCTCTTCGTCTAAATGGCTGGTGTGAATTCTCGGCTCGATTGTTGAGCCAGCGACCGGTTTCTTGCCTATCAGCGTTGCCGATCTCCTTCATCGCCGCGCCGTAGGAGCGTAACTTGATGGTGACGAAAATATGTGGGACGCCATGACGTTTCCTTGTTTTTCTTAGGAATTTCAGTGCCGCCTTGCGATCACGGCGCTTCGTATCGAAGCATTCGAGGACTGCCCCCTCGTGATCCACAGCCCGCCAAAGATAGTGCGCCTCGCCGTTGATCCTCACGAACACCTCGTCTAGATGCGACTGCCAGTTCGAATTTGCGTACATTCGGCTGACCCTTTTCTTGCGGATCTCTGCGGCAAAAAGCTGGCCAAATCTGTTCCACCAGAACCGAACCGTTTCGTGACTGATGTCGACGCCGCGTTCGTGCAGAAGATACTTCACGTTCCGAAGAGAAAGCGGAAACCGAACATACATCATGACAGCCAGAAGGATGGTCTCTGGACCAGTCTTAAAGTAGCAAAATGGGCTGCATTTTGTCATCCCGCGACGCTAAGTGCTCGCCCTGCCCGCCTCAACCGACTTTGCTCTGACAGTGCCCTGTGGCGAGATGCTCCGATCATGCAACGTATGCGGCAAAGACCTCCCAGCTGAAGACACAGCGGATCCGGACAATCTTATCTGCAGCTGCGGAGCTACTTTTCCGGCTTGCCCAGAGTGCTCTGATGGCTGGTTAATCGAGCGAAAAGGCAAGTGGGGAAAGTTCCTCAGTTGCGTTAGATATCCTGACTGCATGGGAAGAGAATCTCTACCTAAGGCAAAGGAACGCAGTTGAAAACGATAGGCAGGTGCAAACAACCGAAACTTTCCAACGCTATTTAGGCTCGGGTGTCACACGGGTGTCAGGGGAGGCTTGTTAGGATGCTTTGATTTGAGCGGCTCTGAGCCAGGATAAAACTTAAGAATTAATTCTAATCAATCCATTATGGACAATGTCAGGCAATCTGGAATGGTCTGCTAAGATAGCAAGTGATATTGAAAATCCTCGTGTCGGTGGTTCGATTCCGCCCCTGGGCACCATTTAACTTATTGATATTTTTATATTTATTCTTGTCCATTTCTTGGGCACCCTTTAAGTTTGACAGTCTATTTAGAGGGTTTGACAATTGTTGATCGACGTTTGTTCTCCTCTTCCCAAATTTCGATTGTTCGCGCGTTCTTCCTTTCGAGGTTGGCGTCTCGAGAGTAGTGAAGACCCATCGCTGGCGATTTTTGCGCTAGGAGGTCTGAGATACTATGAGATGCCCCTAGATTTGTAGACGCTTTGCTTGGTAATTTTGGAACCAAGGAGAGACGGAAATGAACAAGGGAATACGTTTTACGGACGAGTTCAAACAGGACGCTGTGGCGCAGGTTGTTGAGCGTGGATATGCGGTCAGCGAAGTAGCTGAGCGGCTAGGGATCAGCACTAAGTCGTTGTACACGTGGAAGGCTCAGTTTTCGAAGTCGCCACGTGTCAGATCTGAGGTTGCCGATCAAGCTGCTGAGATCAGACGTTTGAAGCGGGAACTGGCGCGGGTGACTGAGGAACGTACCATTCTAAAAAACCGTTCCGGGTTGGGGCCCGCTTGTGCGCGGTAGAAACAGCCTGTGCTACAGTCGCGCCATGAAGGGGAGCGGCCGTTCGCTTATTGGTGGTCCGTCTGAGGGCGGAACCCCGTTAAAAAACGTGGTCCATGGGTTGATGCGAACTTGAGAGTGGTGACGCTGCTTTGGCAGTGTTCCCGGTTAGGAAGATGACGGATTTGCATAGCCCACGCCCTTCTGTCGCCAACAGGAGGATAGACAATGGCAAAGCAAAAGACCCGCAAGATTCCTACGATTGAGACTGTGAACATTGGCGCTGCCGCCGTTGATATTGGTTCACGCGAACACATGGCGGCTGTAAACCCAGAGGTGGCAGACTCACCGGTGCGCGCGTTTAGCTCGGAAGAGCGTCGTGGAGGGAAGGGGGTGAGACTTCGGTGGGCGGCGTTTCATTAAAAAAAAAAA
>NZ_BLWI01000015.1 GCF_013282155.1 Sulfitobacter sp. HGT1 | reverse complement strand
AGGCAACTTGGGGAATGTCGGCTAAGGCCAATGGCTTCTGCCAGCCTCAATCCGGTGTCCGAAAGCAAACCTACAATCCATCTCAGATCATCATCCTTTTCCAGACAGGCTTGCTGTATCAGGCTGATCTCGTTTTTCGAAAAGGGAAGTCGGTCGATTTTATCGTCACCCTCATTCGGAATATTGATCGCTTCGAATATGCGTCTGTCATCAAGTTCCCGTTCTCGGGACATCTGACGAAAGACGGGCCGAATAGAGTTCAGACGCCTCTTGATCGTCGCAGTCTTGTTACCCTTCTTCGCCAGAAACTTAACAAAGTCATTGGCGTTCTCTCTGGTATATTGGTCGATGGACAGATCACCAAACTCAGTAATGAATTCTGATACTACCCGTCGCCTAAGGGTACCCGCTCTTGAAACAGGGTCCTCTCCCTTGAGTTCCTGAAACTCCATAGTAGCTGACGAAAGAAATACAGGTGGCTTCTTCCCGTAGAACAAGTCCGCCGCCAACCGATGTAACGGGGGCAGATCATCAGCCCAGCTCGCGATGTTGTTTTCCGGCTCTCTGGCATCAGCCTGATATCGTAGCTCTTCCATGAACTTTTCTGGTTCAAGGTCTGCCTTCTTGTACTCTACATACTGGCCCGCCTTGATACCAAAAGAACCCAACAAAGCGTTAGCGGCACGAACCAATTCTGGCCCCTCAGACGCTGCCCCATCACGAAGACTTCCCCATAAGGCGTCTTGCTCCAAAGATTGACGGTGAGCTGCTTGCGCAGCCTTGCTCGCGTCTTTGGTCTGAAGTGAGAAGATCAGATAACCATTTTTCTTGGCTGGATAATGCTTGCGCAGGTCGTCGGGGATTCTTCGTCTGAAGTACCAAGGACTGCTCGCGTTCTTCTGAAAAATATACTTGGCCATCACGGTCAAGGCTCCGAATTCTAAGACTACAACGGACATATGCGTTACCCTTTGTGTCACCTTGAAGGCAGCAAAAAGACTTCTAACGCATTGTTTGCTAAGCGAATTTTGAAGAATTTATGGTGCCCCCACACGGACTCGAACCGCGGACCTATTGATTACAAATCAATTGCTCTACCAGCTGAGCTATAGGGGCACTGGGCGTTCGTTTAGAAGATTGCTGAACGGGGCGCAAGAGGGGAAATTGCAGATATTTTGCAGTTTTACAGATCGGGCAAGAACGGGTATTGGCTTGGGTACACCATAGAAGTTGAGCTTAATATCCATGCAGTTGGTTTTGCACGCAGGTGCGCATTACACCGAAGAAGAACGTTTGCTGAAAAGTTTGCTGGCAAATGCCGAAACATTGTCCAAAAACGGAACATTTGTACCGGGGCCCAGCACCTATCGCGGCCTGTTTCGCGATACTTTGAATGCGATGTACAAGTCTTCTGTTGCCGAAGGCGCGCGGGATGTGTTGCTGGATGCGGTGTTGGAAGACACCGAAGCAAAGCGCGTGATTTTGTCGGATGCGAATTTTTTCCGCACCCCCGCAACCGCGATGGTCGAAGGCATGCTCTATCCGGCCGCACCGGTGCGGATGATGCGTATGGTTCAGCTGTTCCCGAATGATCAGATCGAGCTTTTCATAGGGATTCGCAATCCTGCGACCTTGCTGCCGATTTTGCATGGGGTGTCGTTAGATAATTCCGATGCGCATTTCTGGGGCAACAGGGACCCGGCGGATGTGCGGTGGTCGGAAACTTTGGAGCTGTTGCACGATTCGGCCCCTGAAATTGCCGTGACGGTCTGGTGCAACGAAGATGCGCCGCTGATCTGGGGCAAGATCATGCACGAAATGGCCGGCTTGCCCGAAGCGGCCAAGATGAAGAACGAATTCGACCTGCTTGAAACGATCATGACCACCGAAGGCATGAAACGGTTCCGGTCCTATATGGAGGCGCATCCAGAGATTTCGGGGGCTCAGGAGCAGCGGGTGATTTCCGCGTTTCTTGACAAGTTTGCCATGGAAGACGCGATCGAGGAAGAGTTGGACATGGTCGGCTGGACCGATGATCTGGTCGAAGAAATGACCGAGAACTATGATCAGGATGTGCTGCGCATCCAGCAGATCCCCGGCATCCGGATGATCCTGCCCTAGCCGCGGCGCGCAGGCTAACGGGGGCCAAAGGGTCGGGCTGCGGCTGCCCGGACTTCCATCGCCATCAAACGGGCCTTAGGCCGGCCTGTGCCGATCCCGCAGCGGTGCTATAGGCAGGTCTGTTAATATTTGTTAACCTATGGGCACTTCTGCGATCCTTATTTATTTTGGAGAGAGATTAGCCGATGAGATTTGTAGCCCCACCCACCCGACATTTCATTTACGCGACGGCCCTTGCGGCGCTTTGCGGCCCTGCGCTGGCCTCGGACCACCGCGATTCACCTTTTACCCAGCAAAACCCGCAGGCCGATATTGGCGACACTTTCCTGTTTCAGGGCCCGCAAACCGGCGGGCTTGCCATGGTGATGACGCTTAATCCGCTGTCAGGTTCGGGGGCCGATGGCACCCTGCCCTCTGACAAGATCACATTGTCGCCGGACCTGATCTATATTTTCAACCTCGACACGGACGGCGATGCCAAGGCCGACATCGCCTATAAGATCAAGGTGGGCCAGCCGACCAATGGTCAACAGCAACCGGTTGAACTGCGCAGGGCCATCGGAGCCGAGGCACAGGACGCCAAATGGACCGGCACCGTGCATGGCAGCGGCCAGACCACGGCCCTGAACCAGGACCTCCAGGTGGTCAGTGGCAAGATGGATGAATTGCTGTTCGTCGGGCCGCGGCGTGATCCGTTCTTTTTCGATTTCCTGACCGTGGATGCCCCTGTCGCACTGGCCATCAAAGAGGCATTGGCCGGGGGTGACCATCTGCCCGCCGAAGGGTCATCCGAGCTGGCATTCGGGCGCACCGATATGACGCTGATCGTGCTTGAGGTGCCCGATCTGGGCAAAGACCCGTTGAATTACTGGGTGACGGTCGCGGACGGGACCGGCAATACGGTGGACCGCATGGGCCGCGCGGGCATTCAGGGCATCTATCTGGTGGATGCGCCAACGGGGTATAACCCTGAATATTACACCCCGCGCAATGCCGCGAAATATCCCACCATTGGCGATCTGAACAACGCCTATAATGCGTCCACGCCCGATCAGGACGGGGCCAATTACGGCGAACAATTTACCTACCGGTTCCAACAGCTTGAGGTCAGCCAAGACAAGCTGGCCGAAAAGGTCGCGTTTTACTTGCCCGATATGATCCAATGGGATCCGTCAGCGGCACCGGGCTATCCGAACGGGCGCAACCTGCGCGAAGATGCGATTTTCTGGACGCTTTATGACCTGAACCCGTTCATGGAGCCCGCCGACGGGGTCGAACTGCCCCATATCGGCACCCAACGGATGAGGGACCGCTTTCCCTATGTCGCACCTTCCATCAATCAGGCGTTCAAACCGGGTAACCAGATTGAACCGGTTTTCCCGATCTTCATGAAGTAAGCAACCGATAGGCTTGCAAGGTTCCTTTGCCCTTGGCCTCGATATCGCCGCCGCGCACGACCCTTTCGGGGGCTTTCAGCAGCGCGGCGGTATCGGCTGACAGAAATACCGTGTTCACATGGCACGCGCTGACCATGCGGGCGGCCGTGTTCACCGTGTCGCCCCAGATATCAAAGCTCAACCGCTTGGTCCCCACCACCCCGCTGGAAATGGGGCCTGTGTGAATCCCGATCCGCACCCCCCAACCGGCGACTTCGTCCTTGGCGGTTTGATCGAGATTGTTTTGCACATAGGCCAAAATCGCCGTCGCGGCGGCACAGGTTGCGGCGACATGGTCGATCTCGCCCGATCCGTTCAGATCACCGGCCACGGTCATATAGGCGTCACCGATGGTTTTAACCTTTTCGACACCATGCCGGGCCACGATATCATCAAACGCCCCGTAATAACGGTCTAGCATCCCCACCAGCGCGACAGGGTCCATCGATTCTGTTTTTTTGGTGAAATCCACAAAATCCGTGAACATCACTGTGGCAGACTGGATGTGGCGCGGGCGCACCTTTCCGCTGGCTTTCAGTTCTTCGGCGATGGTTTCGGGCATGATCGAACGGAGCAAATGCTCCGTCCGTTCTTTTTCAGCCTCAAGCGATGCATATAGCTGCTCGATCTGGTTCTTCTGGGCCTCGATATCCATGATCACACGGCGCTGGAAAGCCTGCGACCCATCCATCAGCTCCTCAAGCTCGGCGCGGTCCTTTTCCGACTTCGCAAGCCGCTTTTCCAACCGCCGCAGCAGTTTTTCAGGGTCGGAACCCTTTCGGTGTTGGACATCGGACGTCATGCACGAAGATCAGGTCGAAGGCGCGGTACCCAACAGCACCGCGAGAAATGCGTTGGTATGTTGGAGCGCCCTGCCCTGATTGCCCGCTGGACCGATTTCGCCGTAGGTATAGAAACCTGCGGTCGGAAAGGCCCCGCCGATGATGGTTTCAAAGCTTTCGTATTCTTCCTTGGTCCGCGTTCCCAATGCAGCACGGCGGCCCGCACAAGAGAAAAACAGCGCGGCGTCCGGCTTTTGTTTGGGGAACCCCTTGAAAGCGCTTTCCACAGCGGTCCGGGCGGCCGCGACAATCTCGTCGCGCGATGCCGTCGCAAGCTGCACATCCTTGTCGACCGCGACAGGGTTCACAAAGGTGACCGCACCGCTTGCCTCGTCAAAGGCCTGAGGCGACGACAACAGGAAATCATCCCGCTCGTCGCTGTACACCGCCAAGGGAAAGTGCACCGATTGCGCCTGCACATATTCCTTGTACAGGTTGATCGCGGGCTTGCCGTCGATCTCGTAGATTGTCGACCCTTCAGCCTTGGTCACCTTGTGAGGATTGCCAAGCGCCACATAGCCCGTTGCCACACCACAAGAATACACCAGCGGGCCGGACATGATCAGCACAGCCACTGAATCTGACGCGACATCGGTATTGCAAAACTGCTTGGTCCCCTGAAAGCGCATCTGGTCGCCCGATGCCCCGCCAACAATCGGGAAATCTTCGCCCAAGGCCGCGCGCAACCCGCCAACGATTTCGCTGATGTCGGGGCCGATGCCTTCGGGCATTGCCACGCAAAGCGCGGGCTTTTTATCGGTCTTTGAAAGGGCATCTGCCACGGCGGTTGCCGTTGCTTTTTTCGGGTCAGCCGATGCGCCATGGCCAATGCCAACGGTGAAATCGACCTCGTCAGACCCGAACAGGGTGATGACAACGCTGTCTTCCAAAAACCCGTCAGGGCCGGCAACCTCGCCATCGGTGGTACATCCAGCCAGCTCCACCCCGGGCAGCGCTTTTGCGAAGGCTTTGACCAGCACGTCGGCGTCGACGTCGATGCCGATAAATGCAAGCCCGGCCTTGGGCTGAACCCCGTCCATACCCGCCAATGCGATCTCGAGCGCCTCTTCGACAGCGTCGATCGTATCGACTTCCTCACTTGCACCAGTTGCAATCTTTAACATGTTCCCACTCTCCCCAGTTGAACTGTACTGATCTGTTTACCCTAGCTAATGCTACCCCATAGCCGTTAATCTGCCTCATGATGTGCCGGATGTTCGGCCCTGTGGAAACCCTTAATCGTTTCTTCGGGCCAACCCTTCCATGGCTTGGCAATCAATGCACCCCCAACGGTGCACCGGACACCCCTTGGTTTCATGCCGCAAACCTCGTTATTCAGCCCCCCGCCCATGGTTGCAGGTTGTTTTTGGCCACGATCAATTTTGTCTGCTCAAGCGCCGTTTCTTTGAGCGCTTCAAGCACCATGGGCAGCCAATTGCCTTTTTCCGTGGCCGTGACCCAAGGGTCTTGGGTCGTGGACACCAGAAAGTTGATCCCCGACCCGTTCGTGGGGGCCAGCGACAGCCGCGCGCCAAAGGCATCGACAAACTCCTGCCCGTAATCCCCGACCTCGAAGCTGGAGGAGGTGACGAACATCGGCTGGCTCGGCACCTCGCCCCCGTTATAGGCCCCGATGCTGAGCGCCTGAAACATCGCGGTGTTGAAATCATTGGCCAGTGCCACATCGGTGTTCCAGCCGTCCGCAGTGCGGAAATTCAACGCATAGGTGACGATGTTCTGATCCGACCCCATCTCGCGGAACAGTGTTTGAGCATCGGGATTGTCGGCAAAATAGGCCAGCAGATCGTCATTTTCACGCGGCACGATTTCATCGCGGATCAGGGCAAGCTGGGCGGCGATTTCGGCCTTGGACTTGCCTTGCTTTTCGGCGGGCAGACGTTGGAACGGCACCACCTTGAAACATTCATCTTCGCCCGCGACGGCCATCAGCTGCGCGTAGAAGCGTTTGGAATTAAAGATACATTTGCCCAGCAACTTGCCGTAGCCCGATTGATCGGGCCGGATGATCGCGTGCGACAGATACACACCCGCCGCCGCCGCGCCGGGTTTGGACCCCTCAATGCCATAGACCCCCACCGTGGGATCTACACCGCCGTGAAACACCACCGGCGCGGTAAAGGCGATCAGATCGCGCATCGCCCCGTTGCGATAGCACATGGCCCCCGCCGGATAGGGAATGAAACCCGCCTTGTGCGGATCAACGGTTTGCGTGTCGGCATGTTGCAACGCCTCGTATTGGCGCGTGACATAGTCGCTCATCACCAGTGCGGGGGTGTGTTCCAGCGCGCCTTGTTCGTTGCTGGGCCACGGATTGCGCGGTTTGCGCAGGATTGACGCGAAATACCCGCCCCATGCGCCATCCACGTGAATGGTGAACTCCATCCCTTTTTTGCGGTATTCCTCGCGCAGGGCCACGATATCGGCCAGCGGATCAACCGAGCTTTCCTCGGTCGTGCCAAGAACGGCGACCACCTCGAGCACGGGGCGGCGGTTTTGATAGCAGGTTTCGATCTGTTCGCGCAGATGATCCATCCGCATACGGCCATCCAGATCGACATGGGTGTTTTGAACGTGGTTCGCCCCCAAGCCCAACAGCGCCGCCCCTTTGGGCCACGAATAGTGCCGCGTGCTGGGGGCCATGATCACCGGCAGTTGGGTCACGTCCTTGAGATAGGTGCGGTGCATATCGGCCAGCCCGATGTTTTGCACCGAATATTTGTCCAACACGTCCTTGATGGTATCCGCCGAAATTCCGCAATCGGATTGCAGCCGGGGGGACAGGCCAATCACCTCGTCCACGCCAAGGTTCATCAGCGTCCAGTTGTCCAGTTCGATCAGTTTGGCGCTGCCGCCTTGGACCAGCGTGACCGTCAAATCCTTGGCTGCGGCCATCGACGGTTCACGCTTGATCGCATTGGCCAGCGATACGGGCAGATAGGTCAGATTGCGCGCGGCCCACATGCTTTCTGCGTTGGCGACCGACCCGTCACAGGTGATATGGGCCCAAGGGACGATGGTGCCCGGCGGCACGGTCTCGGCTTCGGGAACGGTATAGCCCAACATCCGCGCCAAATCCTTGCCGACCTCGATTTCCAGCAAGGTGGTCACGGGCGACGCTTCGGCTGCGACGTTGTTTTGATTGTACAGCATCGCGGCGAAATAGCCGATGAAACCGGGCATCGTGCAATCCCAATACATATGCGACTGGTTGCGATAGCTCGACAGCGGAATTGAGCCGTGCAAGGCGTGCAACATGTGATCAAGCTGGGTTTCCAGCGCCTCGATGGTGGTTTTATAGTCGGCTGATGCTTTGATTTCGTCGGTCACATAGACCGGATCGCGAAACTGCTGGCCATATTCGCGCCGCGCGCCCGCATTGGCCGCGACCGCTTTGCCCACCATCTGCTGCATCACGGATTCATTTTCGCCCATCGGGCCAATGAACCAGCCTGCCAGGGACGGCGTCCCCGTTTCATTCAATAAATCCAAGCGGTTGTTCGTCTGCGCCTGCGCGTGAAGCGCAGATACGACTTTGGCGAAATGCGTTTTGCTATCATGCGTTGCCATAAAAGAAGGCCCCCTAATAATTAAGAATACAATAAAGGGCCGCGAAAACTGCGATGCCCTGCCGGGAAAAAAACCGGAAAAATCGTTACCTGTATTAATGGTATACTAACAAATTTTTTGGCCCTGCGGTCAAAAAAAATGACCGCAGGCTTTAAGGCTGTGCTCTGTTTAGGTAGGCCAAAGGCCTATCGAGGGGTCAGCGCGTTTGCAGTCTTTCGATGATGCTGGCGGCTGTCACGGTGCCGATGGTCTTGCCGTCTTCCTCGACCGCGATTTCTGCCACGGTGTCGCCCAGCTGGTGGATCAAATCATCCACCGGCGTTTCGGCGGCCACTGTCTGGGCACCTTCCCCGCCCACGGGGCCCATCACATCGCGTGCGGTCAAAACGCCAAGCGGATTCATATTCGCAACAAATTCCGCGACATAGGGCGATGCGGGGTTCGAAAAAATCTCGCGCGGGGTGCCGCATTGCACGATACGCCCGCCTTCCATTATCGCGATGCGCCCGCCCAGTTTGAACGCCTCGTCCAGATCGTGGCTGACGAAAATGATCGTGCGCTTCAATTCGCGTTGCAAATCCAGCAGCTCGTCTTGCAGGCGCGTGCGGATCAGCGGATCAAGCGCCGAAAACGGTTCATCCATCAGCAAAATCGGAGCCTCGGTCGCAAAGGCGCGGGCCAGACCCACACGTTGCTGCATCCCGCCCGACAGTTCGCCAACCTTGCGGTCGGCCCAATCGGACAGCCCCACAAGGGCAAGCTGCCTGTCGGCACGTTCATAGCGTTCGGCCTTGGGAACATCGGCCAGTTCCAACCCCAATGCCACGTTGTCGCGCACAGACCGCCACGGCAGCAGGCCGAATTGCTGAAACACCATCGACACACATTCGCGGCGCACGCGGCGCAGATCAGTGGCCGAACTGGCGGCAATATCGCAAGACCAACTGCCATCATTGACCCGCACCGTCCCGCGCGCCATCGGGTTCAACCCGTTGACCGCCCGCAGCAACGTCGACTTACCAGAGCCGGAAAGCCCCATCAGAACAAGGATTTCGCCCGATTTCACATCCAGCGAACAGTTGTGGACCCCCAACACCTGACCGGTTGCGACCTCGATTTCGGCGCGGTCTTTGCCAGCGTCCATCAAGGGCAACGCCCGTTCGGGTTTATCGCCAAAAACGATGGATACATTGTCAAATTCAACGGCATTTTGCGGGGCGGTTTTCATGTCAGCGCTCATTTCCGTGTCACCCGCAGCATACGGTCCAGCATGATTGCCACGACCACAATAATCAGCCCGGATTCAAACCCAAGCCCCGTGTTCACGGAATTAAGCGCCCGCACAACCGGCACGCCCAATCCATCCGCCCCCACAAGCGCCGCGATCACAACCATGGACAGCGACAGCATGATGGTCTGGTTCAACCCCGTCATGATCTGCGGCAGGGCATAGGGCAATTCGATTTTCCACAAGGTCTGGCTGGGCTTCGCGCCAAAGGCTTGCGCGGCCTCAAGCAGCGGTTTCGGCGTCGACGCGATGCCAAGCTGGGTCAGACGGATCGGCGCGGGCAGCACGAAAATCACCGTTGCAATCAGGCCCGGCACCATGCCGATGCCGAAAAACACAATCGCGGGGATCAGGTACACAAAGGTCGGCAAGGTCTGCATCAGATCCAGCACCGGGGCCATATAGCGGTAAAGTTTCGGGCGGTGCGCGGCGGCAATACCGATCGGCACGCCCACGCCCATACAGACCACACAGGCCGACAGGACCAGTGTCAGGCTTTCCGTGGTTTCCTCCCAGTAATCTTGGTTCAGGATGAACAAGAAGCCCATAACGATCATCAACGGGGTTTTCCAGTTGCGCTGGATCAACCACGTCACGGCCGCAAAAGCCGCGATGATCACCAAAGGATGCGGCGTTTGCAGCACCCATAAAATGGCATCAATCAACCATTCCATCGCGACAGAAAGACCATCAAACAACCAGCCTGCGTTGATCAGCAGCCAGTCAAATGCCGCCTCTGCTGCGTCGTCGATCGGGATTTTATTGTCGGTGAGCCAGTTCATCGGGTGTCTCCGCGAAAGGGGGGTAATCTATACGAAAAAGGGCCCACCCGGCGGCAGGCCCTTTGTGATCATGTGCGGCGCATTACTCGACGATTGTCTTGGCGGCCATCATCGCATCGCCACCGTCTTTCGTGGTGACGCCTGTCAGCCAGGCGTCCAGCACGGCGGGGTTTGCCTTGATCCATGCGGTTGCGGCATCCGCAGGTTCCTGGCCCTCATCCAGAATTGCGCCCATGATTTCGTTTTCCATGGCCAGCGTAAATTCCATGTTGTTCAACAGCTTGCCAACATTGGGGCATTCTTCGACATAGCCTGCGCGCGTGTTGGTAAAGACCGATGCGCCGCCCAGGTTGGGGCCAAAGAAATCATCGCCACCTTCAAGATAGGTCAGCTCGAAATTCGCGTTCATCGGGTGCGGTTCCCAACCAAGAAATACAATCGGTTCGCCTTTGGCTGTGGCGCGTTTGACCTGTGCCAACATGCCCTGCTCTGACGATTCCTTGACCTTGAAATCCTTCAGTTCAAACGCATTTCCGTCGATCATCGACTGGATCAGGCGGTTGCCGTCATTGCCCGGCTCGATGCCATAGATCGTGGCGTCCAGCGTGTCGGCATTGGCGGCGATATCGGCAAAAGTCTTGATGCCCATATCGGCGGCGGCCTTGTTGACGGCCAATGTGTATTTCGCGCCGTTCAGGTTGGCACGCACGGTATCAACGGTGCCCGCCTCGCGGTAAGGGGCGATGTCGGCTTCCATTGTCGGCATCCAGTTGCCCAGAAACACGTCGACGTCTCCGGCGGCCATCGCGGTATAGGTCACCGGAACGGACAGAATCTTGATATCGGTTTCATAGCCCAAGGCCTGCAAAACAACGGTTGTCGCGGCAGTCGTGGCCGTGATGTCGGTCCAGCCCACGTCTGAAAAAGTAACTTCCTCGCAGCCCGAAGCAGAAAGGCTGGTGGCAAGGCTAAGCGTAAGCGCGGTGGTGGCGGCGAGAATTTTCATGACGGGTCACTCCCAGTGATGTGATATTTGATGGCGCATTAGAGCGCTAACATCCCATCCGATGCAACCCGATTTCTGGGCTATCCAACCTGTGGCTCCAAGCCTTGCACCGGGATCGCGCGGGGGTTAGCCAAGGGTCAACCATGGGCGCGCTGCCAAGTGGCCCTCAAATATCACAGGTACCGCGCCCCAACAGCAAAGGTTCGCAAAGATGCGCAAGACAGAATGGATCGGCCTGACATGGGGGGCGGAGTATCCACTGGTATCGGTCGTCGGTGTGGATGGAAAAATCATCGCGCAACATGCAGGGCCGGTGGACCTTGCCTATAATACCCTTTCCACATTGGCCGAGTTTCTTGCCCCCTATCTGTCGCTGGCCCACCCCACCCCTGTATTCTGTGCGGGGCTGCCCGATATGCCGGTTGACCTGCTTCGGTCTGTGCCGGCTGTGCCAATGGACGGAACGTTCCAGATTGAAGTCGCTGATCCCCGTTTGGTGCTGCATGTCGTCCCGGGCCTGCGCCAGGCCAAGCCGGCGGATCTGATGTCGGGCTGCGAAACGGCCATAGCCGGGATGCTGTTGCAGGACCCCAAATTCGACGGTGTGGTTTGCACTGTCGCATCCCACGCCCGCTGGTCCCATGTCAGCGCCGGCGAGATCGTCAGCTTTCAAAGTTTTCTAACGCCCGCTCTGGCCGATACTCTCGTCAAGAACCTCCCTTTTTCCGGTTGCGCATCTCAGGGGCCGTTGGACGAAGCGGCGTTCGGCCAGGCGGTTGAGGACATCATGGCGCGCCCGCAAAATTTCGCTGCGAACCTGGCACATATCTCAGCGGATGCAGCGTTAAACGGCGCGGCAAACAGCGCGGGTTGGTCGCGCCTGATGGGGGCGCTGATCGGGCTGGAACTGTCGGGTGCCCGCCCCTATTGGCTGGGCCAGAATGTTGTGGTTTTGGGCGATGGGATACTCTCTGATCTGTACAAGGCCGCCCTTGTTGGGCAGGGTTTGCAGCCGCAATTGATATCACGCGACGCCCAGTTGCTTGCAGGCCTGCGGTCGGCTTGGGCGCATATGGAGGGTGATTTGATGAGCCGTGATTTGCCAGATCGTTAATGTTCCTTTCATCACTTTAATGGCGATCCGAACCTATCTCGCCAAAGATCCTCCCGCAGCAAAAGAGACTTATGACATGGACCAACCAAGACGCTTGATTCAGGGCTGAAATAATATGCCCGATAGAAAGCGGGCCAGCCTTTAGACATGTCGATCCGGGCTGTTCCGGTCTTTTGGCTCCAAGCACCTGGTCAGGTCACGATATTGCTCCGTTAATATGGGTCCGATGCGCTAAAAACCTCCACTTTTTGCACTGAATATCCTCCACACTAGGTCAGATCCATAAATCTGATTTCAAATACGGCACCTTTGATCACCGGATGATCGACGGCGCGCAGGGTTCCGCCCCAGCCTTCGACCCTGCGCCGCGCAATCGTCAGGCCAAGGCCGCTCCCTTCGACAACATCGCGCGGTCTGAGCATTGTAAACGGGTCAAAAATCCGGCTCCTGAAATCATGCGCCACTCCGACACCATCATCCCCGACCACCAAAGCGCCATGGGTGTTGGTGTTGGAAATATAGAGCGTCCCGCGATCAGCCCCGTAATGTTTGACAGCATTTCCCAACAATGCAGCCAAAACGCTGTCAAAACCCGCTTTCGGCAGGTTCAGTTTTTGATCCGCCAAATCCAGTTTCACTTCAAAGCCGTCAGGCATGGGGTTCTCAAGCAGATATGCCCGGATCGCTGTCCCCAGTTCCAGATCAACGCAAGCCTCGGCTCGGGTGTCAACTTCGCATAACTCCCTCATATCATTGATCAACCGGTCGGCACGCCGTGCGTTTACCTTGATCTCTTTCAGGTACTGGAACACATCGTCCGGAACCTGTTCTTGCACAGATTCAAGATCCTCTTCGATCCAGTCGGGCAAGGTTTCAATCGCCCTGAAACAGGCCCTAAGATCATGAACGAAATGCGATACAAACGTCGCCCCTGAAATCTGAAGCCCCCGCACATCTGACATTAAATCCAACACCTGAATTCACTTCTCCTGACACCTGTCGTGAACGCTACGGTCTCCAGATTACCAAAACTTTAATGCATCCCGGACCTATAGATAAAATTCGACCAACCAATTTTGAGAAACACAACGATTGGTGATAATCTATTAACGGTATTGGGTCAGCTTGCAGGAAGTTTGAGAATAATCATTGAAGGGCTCGCATGAATACCGGTCAAGACGGCGAAGGAGGACAGGCCGACACCCTCCCCCACGCAAGTAAGGAGCTTAAGGTTCTGATCGTGGATGATTCAGCGTTTGATTGCGAAAATATCAAGCGACAATGCCGCCGCACGAGCCTTTTTCTTTCCATCGACACTGCCAGTGATGTGGGGCAAATGCGCAAGGCGCTTGACCGGCAGAAATATGATGTAATTTTCGTTGATTACCATCTTGCCAACGAGACGGGCCTGCAGGCCAGGCATGTCATCAGCGAACATCCCGACAATGCGCAAGCGGCCACGATCATGATCACCGGCGACGTTTCCCACGAGATCGCGGTCTCAGCCATTAAGAACGGTTGCAAAGACTATGTCGACAAGGCCGATCTGGATGCCATGTCGCTGGAAATGATGATGAAATCGGCAACCAAGCGGTTGGAAAAACACGCCACAAAAGTGCTGCAAAGCGAAATGGATGCGGTCCATGACAAGACAATCACCGCGATGAAGCACATCATGCAAAGCGAACTTAGCGACGACCGGATTATCGCGCTTTTTCTGCGCGCCTTGCAGCAGGTGACCTATGTGGATGGCGTTCCCATGTTGCAAAAAATGCCCGACATAACATCGCTTTTTGAAAAAGAGCGGCTGGATTCTTTTGACTTTACCGCACTGACAAGAAACGGATGTTGAACGCTCGAAACCTGGAACGGTTTTTTGCCGCTCCTTTGA
Source organism: Sulfitobacter sp. HGT1 (assembly GCF_013282155.1). Classification (GTDB taxonomy): domain Bacteria; phylum Pseudomonadota; class Alphaproteobacteria; order Rhodobacterales; family Rhodobacteraceae; genus Sulfitobacter. The sequence goes on along the minus strand of NZ_BLWI01000015.1, from coordinate 20,240 downwards.
CTGCATCAATTACGACCTTCGCGACATCGCTGTCCGGCATCACACCGTCCTTAGCAACCGCCCGCCACGGGTACTGCATCTTGCCGTTCATCTTCATGAACACCTCCCCCTGACACCATTGCCCATGTGGTGCCTGCCACATTCGGTCAAACATGCCGCCGCAAATCCAAGCTGTACACGATAGCCACATCTGCTGCACCAGAACCCGACCGCCTTGTGGCTGATCCCGATGCCGCGTTAGGGCGGTAAGCCGTTAGCGTTTCGACGCGAATGCGGGACATGAACAAAGCCAGACGTTGGTCTTGAGGTGCTCCTTGGAATAGCGATAGGGCCCGCGAGTTCACCGCCCGCAGCGCGCACCGCCTGCCCTGCCCGCCTTGCGCGATGTTGCGCTCAAATTGCCGCCAGAACGCTGCAAAGCCGCCCGAAGGGCCGCGGTTCCATATCCTCACGCGACCGCATGACCCGCAGAATGTCTGCCCCTTACGAAGAAGCCAAAATTAAGCTATAGTAATTTTACTGGTGACCTGCGCGTCTATCCTGCTCGAGATTGGATATTTCATATCGAACAATCTTTATTTTCTTTCATTTGGAAATACTCAAAGCGGGATCAACTGATCTTGCTGACCGTTACGCTGACATTATTCCCGCTCTTGTTCCTCACGCTTGAACTGCCCAAACGCATCATCAACGATGCGATTGGGGCATCTGCCGACACCGTCAATTTCTTTGGCATAGACCTGGGCCAGATCACGTTTCTGCTGATCCTGTGCGGGGTTTTCTTGGTATCGGTCTTTGCCCATGGCCTGATGAAAATGCGCATAAACACCATGAAGGGAGTGCTGGCTGAACGGCTCTTGCGGCGTTTGCGGTATACGCTGATCGCCCGCATCCTGCGCTTTCCAGCGCCCTATTTCGAACGCACCAGTCAGGGCGAACTGGTGTCGATGGTCACGTCGGAATCTGAACCCATGGGCGGGCTGATGGGGGATGCCATCGCGCAACCCGTGTTGCAGGCCGGGCAAATGCTGACGATTTTAGCGTTTTTGTTCATGCAAAGCTTTGCTTTTGGCATTGCGGCCTGCGCGCTGATCCCGTTGCAGGCATGGGTGATCCCAAGGTTGCAACAACAGATTAACCTTTTGAACAAAAAACGGGTGATCCAGATCCGCGCGCTGGCGGCCGAGATTGGCGAAGGGGCGGCAGGTGCCGGCACCTTGCGCGTCAATGGCGGCTGGCGGTACCGGCTTGCGCTGATCTCGGAACGGCTGGGGCGCTTGTACGCGATCCGGTTCGAGATTTTTCAAAAGAAGTTTTTCATGAAGTTTATCAACAACTTCATCGGCCAGCTGACGCCGTTCTTTTTCTATTCCATCGGGGGCTATCTGGCGATCAAAGGGCAGATCTCCGTCGGGGCGCTGGTCGCCGCACTTGCCGCCTACAAAGACCTGTCGAGCCCGTGGAAAGAATTGCTGACCTATTACAACCAATCGCAGGATATGGCGCTGCGTTGGCAAACAATTACCGAACGGTTTGCGCCGAACGGCATGATTGACCCCGAATTGTTTACGGCCGATCCCGGTGAAATTCCGTCACTGGTTGGCGAAGTCAGTTTTAACAACATCAGCGTTGAAGACGCCGACGGAAATGTCGTGCTGAAAGAGATCAACGTGACCTTTGCCCCCAGCAGTACCGTTGCAATCACCGCGCCCAGCGACGAGGACCGCCGTGCTTTTGCCGATGTGTTGACGCGCGAGGTGATGCCCTCGGCAGGGGCGATCAGCCTTGCAGGTCAACCGCTATCACAACTGCACCAGGCGACGATTGCCAAGCGCGTGGGCTATGCGACCTCCCGCCCGGTGATGTTTTTGGGCAGCTTCAGTGATAACGTCACCCTCCCGCTTCGCTTGCGGCCCCACACCGGCACCCCTTTGGCCCCCGTGGCGATCGAAAGCGCGAAAGCGGGCAACAGCACCGATGCTTCGGACGCCCTGTGGTTCGATCTGGCGGATCTTCAGATGGAAAACGAGGGGGAGCTGCGCATATGGTGGCTGGCGCTGATCAAGGGGATGCAAATTGACAAGGCGCTGTTTTCGCGGGGGCTGGACCAGCGTTTTGACGCCAAAGCCTACCCTTTTTTGGCAGCCGCAGTGGTGGATTTGCGATCGGGCGTTGCCGAAAAACTGAAAGCGGCCAAGCTGGACAGATATGTTCATAGCTTTGACAAAGACAGCTTTAATCCCACCTTGCCTGTCGCTGAAAACCTGATCTTTGCAACGCCCAAAACCCGCATCACCCCTGCCCTCTTGGCAGGTCAGACGGATTTCATCACCCTGCTGACCACCCTGAATATCGAACATGACCTGCTGCAAATTGCCGTCGATACGGTCGATATTCTGCGCCAGACCTTTGGCGTCGACGGGTCTGATCATCCACTTTTTCGCAAGCTTGGCCTTGATATCGCGACCTATGAGGCCGCCGTTGACCTGAGGGTGAAGCAACTTGAAGGTGCCGTCCTGAGCGTGGCGGACAAAGCGTCCTTGCTGGCCGTGACTTTTGCGATTTCCGTTGAAAAGCTGGGCTCTGCCTTTCCGGACAAGATCATCAACAGGGTGCTGGAAATACGCCGCGCCCATTCCCCGGCGCTTCAGGAAAGCCTGTCTGAATTGATGAGCCCGATCACCATTGATGGCCCCGTCGCCGGTTTGACCGTTTTGGAAAATGTGCTGTTTGGCAAGATGACCGAAGCCGCCGGCGGAAAGGGCGATGCCTTGCGGCGCGTCGCAGTGGATGCGCTTTATGAAGCAGAGCTTGAAGGGCTGGTTCTGGATCTGATCTTTGACATTCCGCTGACGTTGGGGGGCACCAATCTGCCTGCGCTGCTGACGGAAACGCTGGCCATCAGCCGCGCCACGATCAAGCGCCCTGATGTGCTGATCCTCGACGATGTATTAACCAGTTTTGACGCCCCCATCCGCGCAGACCTGCACACCCGTTTACGCGGCCTGTTGCCCCAGACGACCATCATCTGCCTCCAGCCCAGCTTTGACGAGGTCAGCGGATTTGACGCACAATTCGTTCTGCAACAGGGGCGCATTTCCACGATCGGCAGCGATGTGACCGCCCAAGAGGATGACACCGTCAGCGCAGATCTGGCCCGCAAGCTGCGCGCGCTTGAACAGACGGACCTGTTTTCGGGGCTTGAACGCAAACAACTGCGCCTGCTGGCCTTTAGCGCGCGCTGGTACACCGCCAAGGCGGGGGAATATGTGTTTCACAAAGACGACGGTCCGTCGAGCGGGGCGTTTTTGATCACCGAAGGCACGGCGGAGTTGCTGCTGCCCGGTCCGGGGGATGACGATGATCTGCTCGTCACGACATCCGGTCCCGGCAAACTGGTGGGCGAACTGGGCCTGATCCGCAATGAACCGCGCGCATTGGACATGCGGGCGGCGACCGATCTGACCTGTCTGCGCATCGGGGCAGATGCCTTTCTGGATGTTGTCGGCCATGACGCGCGCACCGCCTATAAACTGTTGCAGGCGGTCGCGGGCTACATATCTTAACGCTTTGCTGGTGGGGCTTGGGGCCGGGGTATCCGGCGACCTGTGATAATAACCGGCCCGCTTGACCCAGGTCAAAACACTAACGCCCCCCTCGCCCATATGGTTATCTAGGTGAACAGATGGAGGGAAACGCGATGAAGGGATTATATTTGGCGGCGGCTGTGGTGGCGTTACTTCCAATACAGGCGGCGGCTTTCGACGAGGCCGATGTCGGGCAACTGCTGGAAAGCAAACGGTGTCAGCAATGCGATCTGTCGGGGGCCGACCTCAAGCGGGTCGATCTTGCGGGTGCCAATCTTGCGGGGGCAAATCTGTCGGGGGCAAAGCTCTGGGCGGCCAATCTTGGCGGCGCTGACCTGAGCGGCGTTAACCTTGAGGGGGCCAGCCTTGGTACAGCAGATTTGACCGGGGCCAATATGGCGAACGCCAATCTTTCGGGGGCGTATCTGACGGGTACAAACCTTGGCGGGGCCGACCTGTCGGGTGCGAAATTGTCGGGCGCGATCCTGACGCAGGCAAATCTGGACATGTCCAACCTTTCAGGGGCCACCCTGGCCGAGGCCTATCTTGAGTTGGCCAGCCTTGCGGGTGCCAACATCACCGGAGCCGACCTGACAAAGGCAAACCTGATTTCGGCCAACCTGAGCGGCGCGGTGCTTGCGGGGGCCGAGCTGGAGGGGGCCGTGTTTCTTGGTGCGAACCTTGCCGGGGTATCTTTTGACGATGCCCGATTGTGCAGGACAATGATGCCGGATGGCACGTCTGACCTCAGCGGGTGCTGAGGGCGGTCAGGACGGCTTGGGCTGACACGACGGGCGTGGGGAAAACGGCGGGCTTGGGGAAAACGGTACCTTCATGGGTTCCAGACTGAGGGCACCGAAAGGCCGGACTTTTGGTTTTCCAACGCATCAATATAGCATTCCATCTTGTGGTTCAGGCCGCTTTTGCGGTTCTTGTGGTACAGAACCTTTGTCTGCCCCGTATGATGGAAACCTGTCGGCAAACTGCACACGATGTCATCATCGCGACAGATCGACAGCGACAGGTTGTCGTGTTTGACCGCCCCGGCCGTTTTCCGCAACCTTGGGGCCGCAAAGCCGATCGCCGGCGTCACAAATGTCTTTGACAGGATTTGCGCCGATGCCGCCCCCAGTGAATGGCCGATGATCAGTCTGGGCCAATTGGCGGGGTCATTTCCGATCCATTTATAGATAATATTGGCATGGGCCAGAAACCCCTGATGCCAGAACGTGCGCGACGCCCCTTGCTTGGAGCCTGCGGAAAACACGTCGTTCTTGGCATGGATATAGCTCAGGCTCAGCTTCTTGGACCCTGCATTTTTGACGCGCAGATTGAACCACACATAATCGGCAAAGGAATTGCTGCCCGGTATCAACAGACAGCCGTTGCTGAGCATATAGGCTTCGACATTGGCATGAGGGCAACTTTTCACGACCGTAAGCTTGTGTTCTTTCTCCAGCTTCCAATCGCCCGGCGTCGTCTGCCTGGGTCTGAGCGTATAGGCGATTTCAGCCAGCCTCGCGCATGTCATGACGGAATGGTCGATCACCCCCGCGGCACCGAACAGGGCATCGCGGGTCTTGGGCCCGACGATCCCGTCCGCGACAAGTCCCTTGGCGCTTTGGAACGCTTTGACCGCAGTGACGGTCTTGGCCCCCTGCACGCCGTCAATCGGTCCCGGCTCGTACCGCAAATTCTTCAACTGCCGTTGAATGCTTCTCCAGCTGGTTTTCGACATGGGTGAAAAATTCCTTTGGTCATCTAAATTTTTTGGAGATGCGGGCGGGCGACTTTAATAATCCGAACGACCCGCGCAAAGCTGCTGGTCTAATAAATACTATACACATATGGTCGAAAAATCAGGGAAAAGCCTCTGCTATTTTGCAGATCGGGTCACGTAACTATTTCAGCGGCCATATTTTTGGCCCGCAAATTTATCATAGGCAGGCGTTCTGCCCGAGAGGATACCCGATGAACAGCAATCTTGTCGCTGTATTAGCTGCAGATGTCGTAGGTTACTCAAAGCTGATGGGGGATGACGCCAAATCGACGCTGGTTGCCCTGAAACGCTTGCGCGCCGAGATTTTCGCCCCCGTTGTCGCGTCCAGACGCGGGCGCGTGGTCAAGAACATGGGGGATGGCTGGATCGTCCTGTTCGGGGCCGCCACCGATGCCGCGGCCTGTGCCTTGCAGATCCAGCAATTGCAGACCGTCAGCCAGCTTCAGGGGGGGCCTGAAATCCGCCTGCGGCTGGGTGTTCATCTGGGCGATGTCGTCGAGGACGAACATGACATCTATGGCGACGGCGTAAACATCGCGTCGCGGCTTGAACAACTTGCAAACCCCGGCAGCATTGCGATTTCGGATGCGGTATTCGGTATTCTTGACGGCACGCTCAGGCCGTCTTTCGATGATGCGGGTGAACGCGCGCTCAAGAATATCGCCAAGCCTATCCGGATCTGGACCAGCGGTTCGTTGCACGCCCCGGCACAGTCGACACTGCCTGCACGGGACGGGCTGCGTATCGTGGTGCGCCCGCTGGAGACATCTGATGAACGCATCGCGTTTCCCGAACTTGCCGATGCGCTGACCGGTGATCTGGTGACCTTTCTCAACGCGACCCATTGGCTGTCGGTCAGTACGGGTGATGTCAGCACGCCGGCCTATGTGCTCAGCGGTCGTATTCGCACCCAAGGCACGCGGTTCCGGCTTGAGGTAAAGTTCATTGATCCTTCGGGGCTCGAGATGTGGTCAGACAAGATTGACGGCACCTTGGATGACGTCTTTGACTGGCAGGATCGGGCCTGCGCGACGGTGGTAGGGCGCGTGCTGGCCACGACGTTTGACGCCGAGCGCCGCAAGCTGGACAAGTTGTCGATTGACCAGATGACCGCCAGTGAATGCGAATTGCGCGGCCAGTTGGCCATTGACCGGCTGGACCCCGACGCCTTTGCCTCGGCCTTGAAATATTCGAATGCGGCGATTGAAAAGGATGCCGATCAGCCAACGGCACTGGCATTGGCGCTGGTGGCGTATCTGTCTGCCGTTGTGATGGGCTATGACGAAGTAAGCCAGCCCTATGCCGCCTGCGTTCCCGGATGGTGCAAGGCCGCGGCACCACTGGCGGCAGATCATCCGTTGCTGAATTTGGCCTTGGGGGTCACAACCTATTCCCAAAGCAGTGATCCGACCGCCTTGCGCATGATCTGCGAGCAAGCGTTGCGCCAATCGTCTTCGGATTTCGTCACGCTGACCTTAAGCGGTTGGGCCTATATCTGGATCGGCGACTATTCTGCGGCGCTGGATTGCCTTCACAAGGCGCGCAAGCTGGGCGGGCAAAGCCCGTGGGCCTTGTCCATTCAGGGCGGGCTTGCACTGGCTTCGCTTCAGGCCGGGGATGATGTGGGGGCAATCGGATATGCAAAACAGGGTCTGACGGTGACGGCCAGCTATTCGACCTTGCACAGGATTTTGGCCGCCGCATATGCCCATCAAGGGCAAACCGTGGCCGCACAGCACTCTGTTGCGACGGCGTTGGCGCTTAATCCAAGGGATTCGATCACCGCGATCAATGCGCGCAACATATTCTTCGAATCCGTCAGCACCAACCGGTATCTTGACGGTCTGCGGATGGCCGGAATGCCCGAATAGCGTGCTGTCAGACGCATGCGAAGACCCCGCGCCGTGTTGAAAAGGTTGGTCTGAAGCCCCCGCCCCGTTGTCGCGTCAGCACCCCCCCGCCGGTCACCCCCTAACAATTTTACTATTTCCGCTTAAGGGATTAAGACGAACGAACGGCCTGGCCAGTCACGTACAGCAACCTCAAAGAAGGCTTCCCCATGGCCACCAAAACCAATCTGCATCCCCGCAATCAACACAAAGAAGGGTACGATTTCGGGCGTCTCGTGGCGGATTCACCCGAGCTTGAGCCATTCACGATCCCTAACCCTGTCGGTCAGACGACGATTGATTTTCAAGACGCAGCCGCGGTTCGTATGCTTAATCGGGCCCTGCTCAAGACGCATTACACTATCAATTTCTGGGATATCCCTGCAAATTATCTTTGCCCACCGATCCCCGGTCGTGTCGACTATATCCACTATCTCGCGGATTTGCTGGCCAGCAGCAACAATAACGAAATCCCGCGCGGGCCCGGTATCAAGGCGTTGGACATCGGCACAGGAGCGAGCCTGGTCTACCCGCTCACCGGCCAGAGCGAATACGGCTGGGACTTTACCGGGACCGATATTGACCCCGCCGCGATCACGTCGGCCCGGCAGATTTGCGAACTCAACAAGCTGAAGATCACCCTCAGACAGCAAAACATGCGCGAGAATATCTTTCGCGGGGTAATCGCGCCGCAAGATGCGTTTCACATCACCCTGTGCAACCCGCCCTTCCATGCCTCCATCGAAAAAGCCAATAAAGGCACGCAACGCAAGTGGAGCAACCTTGGTAAGGGCGCTTCGACAAAGCTCAATTTCGGCGGTCAGAACGCCGAACTTTGGTGTCCGGGTGGCGAGATAAAGTTCATCGCGACCATGGTTGAGCAAAGCAAAGAGTTCGCCGACCAGTGCCTTTGGTTCAGCTCCCTGGTGTCGAAAAAAGACAACCTCCAGCCGCTCTCCAGAATTTTGAGAAAGGCCAAGGTTGCTGATTTCAAAGTCGTCGATATGGCACAGGGGCAGAAAACAAGTCGTTTTATTGCGTGGACTTACATTAAGAAAAGCCAGCATTCTCTCTACGTGAATGGCGCAAAAAAATAGAGAGAGGTGGTCGCGGTGATCGGTGCAACTTCCAACCCTAACAAGACCACGCCATAGAGGGTGGCAAGCGCCTGATCAAATTCCCGCTGCCCCTGCTCGCTTGACTGGCTCTAGAGAGCAGGGTTGAAATGCGCTTCAAACGCCACCCGCTGCTGACCGTGACAAAGTCCATGACCTGCCCTCCGAGGCTCCCTCGTTCATAACGAGAGTTTGCGGGTTCGGATTTCATATTCTCCGTCGTCAGTTTGGACAAGCGCGTCCTGCGCGGCATTGGCTTGTTTCTACCCCTACGGCCAATCGGCATAGCTGCCTACTTGGGTATATTTTGCGTTGCCGCCTTGCTGTGTGCTTGCCCGTCGAAATGACCCCGGGGGAACACCTGCCTCGGCTTTGAAGAACGCGCTGAATTGCGAAGTGCTGCAAAACCCAAGATGGTCGGCGATCTGATCAAGTGTTTGATGCGAGCGCTGGAGCAAGGCCTGCGCTTCAAAAGTCAGGCGGTCGCGGATAAGACGTTGTGGCGGCTTTCCCAATGTCCGCGTGCAAATGTCGTGCAACCGGTCCGGTGACACATCCAATTCGGCGGCAAACCGATGGACCGGCCAGCGTTCGCGCAAATGTGCCTCAACCAGATGGCGGAACCTCTCAAGCGTCAGATTTGTCGCTTTGTAGCTTTGATCTTCGATCATTTCATTCACACCAGCCCGCCAGAGTGACACAAGCATGATCCTGATTTGGGCCTCGATCACTGTCTCCATCCCTGTTTGCCCCGCATCCAGTTCTTTGAAAATCGCATCAAAGCAGGTTGTGATCGTTTGCGAGATTTCAGGCTTTGCGTTCAAGCTGAGCGTGAATTCGCGCGCGGACATCAGTCGCAATGCTGCGGCTTCGGGTTTATGCCCGATGGCGTTGCTCAAGGTCGCATCACCAAGGGTCATGATAATGCCGTGACTGCCCGCCCGTGCCTTGACACGCGTATCGGGCGATTTGGGGCCCCAATTGATGACAGGCCCGACGATCGTCTCTTCGCCGTCCGGTGTAAGACGGACAGCACTGCCGGACAGAACCATAATACATTGGGATGTCCGGCCAGGGAAATTGACCAATCCACCCAAAAACCGATCGTCCAGCCCGCTGCGGAAAACCTCAGCGTGGACCGTCGTTTGATGTGCACTCAGGGGTGCAGATGCGTTGAACCTGTTTTTCATAACCAGATATTGACAATAAAAGACCGGATATCAATATTTTTTCACTGCTCCTTTCGTCTATGTTTGATTTAGCGCCGCACATGCGGGCCGGCTGCGTGAACTTATGGAGGTTCGTTCACGTGGGCTGAGGGGGGGGGAATCAAATGCAGCGTCCGGCTTCCAAGCTTGGTGTGATAACTGGCACAAGTGAGACGACCTTGGCGGTCAACGCTGCGGTGAATGCTGCCGCGTCTGCGTTTCCAATTTGGTCGCGTTGGCCCGTCACAGAGCGTGCCGTGGCCTTGCAGAAAATGATGGCAGCACTTGATGCGCATCGTGACGACTTTGTCGCCCTCGCCGCTGAAGAGGTTGGCGCGTCGCGCTCATGGACCGAATTCAACATCGATCTCGCAATCGGGATGCTTGCGCATGTTGCGGGCCTCGCTCCGATGCTTGAGGATCGCGAGCTTGTGGATCCGCTGACGGGGAAACACTCTATCTTACGCCGGCAAGCGGCGGGTGTGGTGCTGGGAATGGTGCCTTGGAACGCCCCCATAGCGCTTGGGGTGCGGGCGGTCGCAGGTGCGTTGATCTGCGGCAATACTGTCGTGATGAAGGGCTCGGAGCACTGCCCAAAGACGCACAAACATCTGGTTGAAATCCTCAACAGCGCCGGATTGCCTGGCGGCGTTTTGACGTGCATCGTCAACCACGCCGAAGACGCCCACGACACAATGGTGCAGCTTATTGCCCACCCGTGTATTCGGCGGATCAACTTTACCGGATCCACGCGTGTCGGGCGCGATGTCGCCATGGAGGCGGCGCGCTATCTCAAACCTGCTTTGCTTGAATTATCTGGCAAAGCGCCGTTGATCGTATTGGACGATGCCGATCTGGATGCCGCTGTCGAAGCCGCCTGTTTTGGTGCCTTCTTTAACCAGGGCCAGATTTGTATGTCTACGGACTGGATCATTGTCGTGAAGTCAGTGTCCGACGACTTTGTGGCAAAACTGCAGGCCCGAACACAGCAAATCAAAGCTGCTGATCCGGTGCAGGAGGTGACCGTTCTGGGCCGCATGATTTCTGCAGACGCTGCCCAACGGGTGAAGGGGTTAATCGAAGACGCAGTATCAAAAGGTGCGCGGCTTTTGGTGGGTGGCCAGATCGATGGCTGTGTCATGCAGCCCGCATTACTGGATGGGATTGCCGCGAATATGCGCATTTTCAGAGAAGAAACATTTGGGCCGTTGGCCAGCATCATGCGGGTCCATGACGCCGAAGAAGCCGTATCGATCGCCAATGATTCAGAGTTCGGCTTGAACGCAGCAGTCTTTACCACAGACCTTGATCACGCGCAGGCAATCGCCGGCCGGCTCGAATACGGCGTTGTCCAAATCAATGGACCGACCGTGCATGATGATCCGTCAATGCCGTTTGGGGGCATGAAAAACAGTGGGTATGGCCGCTTTGGCGGCGAACAGGCAATCAACGAATTTACTGAACTGCGTTGGATCGCCACCCATCAAGAAGGACAGACACCAACACTTTGAAGAAGACGGGCACCTGCCCAAACGACCAATTGCAAAATGGAGGATACGCAATGAACCGCAGACCATTTTTGAAACTTGTCAGTGCTTTGACAATCGCAAGCGCCTTTGCGGCAAGTGCTGCCAGCGCAGATACAATTCGCATTGGTGCCGTTGCGCCTAAAACCGGCCCGCTTGCTGGTGGCGCGACAGTCACGCAGTGGCCTTCGATCTATCTATGGGTCGACCAGATCAACAAAGCCGGCGGCCTGACCGTTGATGGCGAAAAAATGATGATCGAACTGATCGAATATGACGATCAGACCAACCCCGGCGAGACGATCAAAGCCGTGCAGCGTCTGGCAACACAAGACGACGCACATTTTATTATCGCACCCTATGGGACGGGTTTGAACCTTGCTGCTGCCCCGCTGTTTGATCGCTACGGCTATCCACAGATCGCGGTGTCGGCCATTACCGACCAGCAGGCGGACCTGTCCGCGAAGTTCCCGAATATGTTCTTCACACTGGGCACAACCACCGCACTTGCCGCCGATGTCGTCAAAGTTCTCGGCGAAATGCGCGATGCGGGTCAGATGGGTGACAAAGTGGCCATGGTCAACGTGGCCGATGCGTTCGGGATCGAATTGGCGACTGCCGCCAAACCGCTGTTCGAAGAGGCTGGTTTCGAAATCGTCTATGAAACATCCTATCCGCTTGGCACACAGGATTTGTCGCCTGTCATCAAAGGTGCGGCAGCGGCTGAACCCGATGCCTTTATCGCATGGTCCTATCCGCCGGATACTTTTGGGCTGACCGAACAAGCGATGATCGAAAACCTTGACGTCAAGGCGTTCTATACTGCCGTGGCCACCCCGTTCCCGGGATATGGTGCCCGTTTTGGCGCTGCTGCCGAAGGTGTTTTGGGTGCTGGTGGTGTAAACCCTGAAAGCCCGGCTTTCATGGAATACGCGGCGGCGCATGAGGCCGTGACCGGATCAAAGCCCGACTATTGGGCCTCTGCGACGACATACGCATCGCTTGAGATTTTGGCGCAATCAATCGAAGCTGTTGGTCTGGACCGCGCAGCTGTGACAGCCCACCTCAAGGACAGCACGTTTGACACGATCCTTGGTCCGATCAGCTTCGACGAAAACAACTCGAACCCTGATTTCTGGACCGTGGGTCAGTGGCAAGGTGGTGTGTTCAAAGGCGTCGCCTCGCGCGGTCGCGACGGCACTGTGCCTGTCATCCTGAAAGAAGGCTGGGAGTAATCCCCAAACGGGGCGGCCTGTGCGCCGCCCCAAACCGATCAACAAAGGAACATCCCCTTGGACATTCTGATCACAGGTATCTTGCTGGGCGGCACCTATGCGCTGATTGCGATGGGCCTGAATCTGCAATACGGTGTTGCGCGGATCATGAATCTGGCCAACGGTGAAATTCTGGTGGCAGGCGGCTATTTCGCCTTTATCGCCTATACCTCCACGCAGCTGAGCCCGATCCTGACGATCTTTCTGGTCGCCCCGCTGGCGTTTGCGCTGAACTGGCTGATCTACCGTGTGATGCTGCAACCTTTGGTCAATCGCGCCAAGAACCGGGGGCAGTTAGAGACCGACAGTATCCTTGCGACCTTTGGCCTATCTTTTATCGGCGTCGGCTTGATGCTGAGCTTTTTCGGCGGCGACTATTTTTCTTACAGCTTTATGGCCGTGCCTGTTGAACTTCTTGGGAATACCTACGGCGCGAACCGTGTGCTGTCCTTTGTCATGGCGGTTTTGATCTGCGGCGCGCTCTATCTTTGGCTCAACCATTCGCGCCCCGGTTTGTCGATCCGCGCCATTGCTACGGCCCCGGCGTCGGCCCGTTTGGTCGGGATTGACGTCAAGAACCTTTCGGCACTCGCCTTTGCCCTTGGCGGCGCAGTAACAGCCGTGGGCGGCGCACTCATCTCGACCTATTTGACGCTTGATGCGTCGACGGGTGTGGTCTTCACCCTCAAAGCCCTGATCATCGTGATCATGGGGGGCGTCGGCGACGTGCGCGGCACGATCATCGCCGCTTTGCTGCTTGGCATTCTTGAAACGATCGTCGCCAGCCTGCTTGACCCCGGTCTGACCCTCGCCGCCGCCTATGTCATGTTCTTGGGCATCCTGTTGTTCCGCCCACAGGGCCTGTTCGGAAAGAAGCGGACATGAGCCTGACCGGAACCGATATTCGCAACCTCTGCTTTGCCACACTGGCCTTTGCGATCTGCGCGCTCCTGCCGTTTGGCGACAACGGCTATTGGCTGGGGCTTGGCGTGACGATTGCGATGTTCACGACGCTTGCGACGTCATGGGCGCTGTTCTCAGGCCCGACCCATTACATCAGCCTGGCCACTGCCGCCTTCTTTGGGGTGGGGACCTATGTGACCGGATTGGGCATCGAAACCCTCCCCTTTTGGTCCCTGGTGGGGCTTGCGGGCCTGATCGGTGCGGTGCTGGCCGCACTCGTCGGTCTCGCGACGCTGCGCCTCTCCGGCGTGTATTTTGTGATCTTCACGCTCGGGCTGGCAGAACTGGTCCGGCAGGTCATCACATGGGTGCAGAACAATACCGGCCAGAAAGGTCTCTACGTCCTGACGGACCTCGACGAAGCAGGCATCTATTGGTGGCTTCTGGGTCTTGCTGCGGTTGTGTTTCTGACAGGTTGGCTGATCGGACGCTCGCGCCTTGGGTTTGCCCTGCGCATCATCGGTGATGACGAAACCGTCGCAGACCATTCCGGCATCAATACCGCCCGCGCCAAAGTGTTGCTCTTTATGGTGCCCGGAGCCGTCGCGGCCATGACCGGCGCGATCCTTGCGCCGCGCTATGTCTACATCGAACCATCGCTTGCCTTTGCGCCGATCCTTTCGTTCCAGGTGGTGATCATGGCGCTTCTGGGCGGGGCATCCCGGCTTTGGGGTCCATTGGTCGGCGTGATCCCTTTCACGTTCTTGCTTGAGGCGGTTTCTTCCAATTTTCCAAATCAAACCACATTGGTGATCGGCGTCGCCTTCCTGGTCATCGTCTATCTGCTGCCGGGTGGCTTCGTGGGATTGCTCGACAAAATCATGTATCGTGTCAACGCAAAGGAGCGGTCATAACATGGCAACACCTGTCCTCTCTTTGCGCGGCGTGACCAAACGCTTTGGCGGCCTTGTTGCTGTCAACGCCATGGACTTTGATGTCGCCGAACACGAGGTCGTCGGTTTGTTGGGGCCGAACGGCTCTGGTAAATCCACCACATTGAACCTTGTATCAGGCCTGCTGCCGCTGACTTCGGGCAACATATCACTTTGGGGGAACCGGATATCGGGCCTTCCGGCCCAAACCATCAACCGCAAAGGTGTCAGCCGGACCTTCCAATTGGTCCGATTGTTGCCATCCATGAATGTCCGCGAGAACGTTGTGGCGGGGGCGGTGTTCGGCCACCGTCGCCGGTGGGGACAGGATGCGCAGGACCATGCGGAACAACTACTCGAAAAGGTAGGGCTTGGCGGAAAAGGCGACATGTCGCTTGGCCAGCTCACGTATATCGACACCAAACGGGTCGAGCTTGCTCGAACCCTCGCCGGCGATCCCAAAGTGTTGCTGCTGGATGAATGGCTCGCGGGTCTGAACCCGACCGAATTGCAGATCGGCATTACCCTGATCAAGTCACTACGCAACGAAGGCCGAACGATTATTCTGGTTGAACACGTCATGGATGCAATCCGGTCTTTATGTGATCGCTGTGTCGTCATGGCGGCAGGCACCAAGATCGCGGAAGGCACGCCCGCGCAAGTCCTGTCCGACAAAGAGGTCATTCGCGCCTATCTGGGGGACGACGATGCTTGAACTGTCAAACGTAACCGTCCGCTATGGCCAGCACCGCGCTTTGGAAAATGCGTCCGTCAACGTCGCCAAGGGTGAAATCGTCGTCATCCTTGGGGCCAACGGGGCGGGCAAATCAACACTGCTCAAGGCCGCCAGCGGCATTTGTGAAGGGGTCGTTGCCGGTGACATTCGTCTTGATGGAACCAATCTTGCAGGGCTTGCCGCCAATAAGATCGTTGATGCGGGCCTTGCGCTTGTCCCCGAGGGCCGCGGTGTCTTTCCTGATCTGACTGTGCGTGAGAACCTCACCCTCGGAGCCTATACGGCGCGGGCACGCGATGATGAAAAGATGACGCTTGAACGTGTCCATAGCTTGTTTCCCAAGCTCGCCGAGCGTTCCGGCCAGATCGTCGGAACCATGTCAGGCGGCGAACAGCAAATGGTCGCCATCGGGCGCGCAATGATGTCTAATCCGACAATCCTGACGCTGGATGAACCCTCGCTTGGGCTGTCGCCGCTTTTGTCCAAAGAGCTGTTTCAAAACCTTGCGCGGGTTCGCGACCTTGGCATCGGGGTGCTGATGGTCGAACAAAATGCCAAGCAATCGCTGGCGATCGCGGATCGGGGCTATTTGATCGAGAACGCCCATGTTGTGCATCAAGACAGCGCCGCAAACCTGATGCGTGATCCGGCAGTGCAGGCTGCCTATCTCGGCGTCGGCAGCAGCGAAGAAGCGACCACACCAGAACCCGCGACAGATATGCCCCAAACGGTGACAGAGGCATTTACGATCCGCCCCCGCAGTCAGCAAACGCAATCGGCTGACGTGATTTTGGGTCGCTCCGTGGCTGATCTTGTTGCCGCAGCCAGCCGTCAAAGTGTGACTGTCGCAGCGCAAAAGCGCCCTGACCCGACGCGTCCGATAGACGCTGAAATCCCGCAGGATCGTCTGGCGGCAACCCTTGCAGAGATTGAGCGCGGCGCGCGCGACGCCCGCAAGCGCCCGAAAGTGGAACCACTGCAAAACCGCTATGGTGCGCCGTCAGCACCGGACCACGCGCCAAAGCCCAAAGCGCGCCCCGTCATCGAAGTCTACCGCGCCCCGCGCGTTGAAGTGTATCGCCGCCAGCCCGATGGCAGTGGCTTTGAAAGGAAATAGGATGCTTGATTCCCAGACGCAGATAAAAGGGATGTTCATTGGTGGAAATTGGGTGTCGTCCGGCCCTACGTTCGATGACATCAACCCGTCCACAGGCGACGTCTGGGCCCGCATCCCCGAAGGCGGACGCCTTGAGGCACGCGAAGCCATTGCCGCAGCCCAAACCGCCTTTCCCGCATGGGCGGCTTTGCATTTTCAGGATCGCGCGAGGATATTGCTAAAGGCCGCCGACGTGTGGGAAGCACGCAAGATGGACTACGTCGCTGCCGCCCAAGCCGAAGGCGGCGGCTGGTTCGGCAAAGGGATGTTCGAAGCGGGCTATGTGCCGGATGTTTTCCGGGCTGCTGCCGCTATGTGCTACAATGCCATCGGTGAGATGCTGCCCTCGCAACATGGCAAGGTCTCAATGGTCGAACGTGTGCCCATGGGCGTCGTCAGCGTGATCAGCCCATGGAACATGCCCGGCATTCTGACCGCCCGTGGCTTTGCTTTCCCGCTCGCTGCGGGCAACACAATTGTCCTGAAACCCTCCGAAGACACGCCCTATGCAGGCGGCCTTTTCTTTGCCGAGGTCATGGAAGAGGCTGGCATCCCGAAGGGCGTTTTCAACGTTGTGACCTGCTCGCGTGACCGGGTCTCTGAAATGGGGGATGAACTGGTCGAGAACCCAAAGGTCAAAGGTATTTCCTTCACCGGGTCCACCCCTGTAGGTCGCCAAATTGCGGCCAAAGCTGGCGCGCATCTCAAGAAAGCCTGCGTCGAACTCGGCGGCAAGGACAGCCTCATCGTGCTGGAAGACGCCGACATGGATCGCGCGACATCTGCGGCGAGCTTCGGCAGCTTCATGCACCAAGGCCAGATCTGCATGTCCGTCGAAAAGGTTCTCGTCCATGAAAGCATCTACCCGGACTTCCTGCGCCAGTTCGTCGCCCGCGCAGCAAAGCTGAAGACAGGCGATACGGCGGACAAATCCAACGTAATCGGTCCGCTCATCAATGACCGGCAAGTTGAACGCGTAAAGTTCCAGATCGAAGACGCCCTCGCCAAGGGTGCCAAAGCTGTGCTGGGCGGTCGCGTCTGGGACCGGTTCGTCGAACCTACCATCTTGACGAATGTGACCCCTGATATGGCAGTCTGGCAGGATGAAACCTTTGGCCCTGTGGCCGTCGTTGTGCCGTTCCGGACCGATGCAGAAGCCATCGCGCTGAACAACGACACCGAATATGGCCTGAGTTCCGGCATTATCACCGCCGACGAGAACCGTGCGCTCGAGATGTCGCGCAAGTTGGAAACGGGCATGTGCCACGTCAATTGTTCCTCTGTGAACGACGAACCGCATGTGCCTTTCGGCGGCAGCAAAGCGTCTGGCGTGGGCAAACACGGGGGCAAATGGTCGATGGAAACCTTCACCGAAACGCGCTGGATCACGCTTGACCGTGGCGGTCGCCCCTTCCCGCCGGTATTTTAAGATGAGCTGGGAACGCGCACCCTTGTTGAAGGGAAAAACGATTGTTGTGACCGGATCCGCCTCCGGCATCGGATTAGAGACAGCGCGGGTTTGCACCGCGATGGGCGCGAAGGTCTTGGGCATTGATCTGACCAAACGGTTTGACCATGTCGAAGAATTCTACCGTGCTGATTTGTCAGACGGCGCGACAATTGATGCGCTGATTGATGTCCTGCCAAAAGGCATCGACGGGATCGCCAATATCGCAGGCCTGCCGCCAACAGCCCCGGCTGACAAGGTGCTCGCGGTGAACCTGTTCGGCCTCAAACATCTGACGCTTGGGCTCCTGCCAAAACTGAACGACGGGGCCAGCATCGTAAACCTTGCCTCGCTTGCGGGGTTTGGCTGGCCGGATGCCATTCCTGCGATCCGCGCCAGCGAGACCGTCCATGTTGACGACGCGGCACGCTTCGCGTCGGACCACCAAATCACCAACGCAGGCGGGCGCAGCTACTTCTTCTCCAAAGAAGCGCTGATCGCATGGACCATGCAAAACCGCTGGACCTGGCGGGATCGGGGCATCCGGATGAACACCGTCAGCCCTGGTCCGGTCGATACACCCATCCTGGGCGATTTTCTGGAAACCCTGGGGGCACGCGCCGAAGAAGATGCGCGCATCATGGACCGCCCCGGCACACCACAAGATCTTGCACCAATCGTCGCATTCCTGCTGTCTGACATGACAACATGGATCCGCGGCACCAATATTCCCGCCGACGGCGGTATGTCATCAAACATCCTGTGCGACATGCACGGGCTGTCATCATAAGGGAGGCCAACTCATGTCTGCACTGGCTTGGATCATCATCATTCTCATTGTTGCGGCGGTCATCATCGCCCTGGCGGCGTCCTTTTACGAACGCGCAACAAACGAAGTCGCACTTGTGCGCACCGGCCTTGGTGGCAGGCGCGTCATCATCGACGGCGGCACGCTCGCGGTCCCTTTCTTCCACGAGATCAACCGCGTGAACATGCAAACCCTGCGCATGGACGTTGCCCGATCCGGTGAATCCTCGCTGATCACCAAAGACCGCCTGCGCGTCGATGTCGGGGCCGAGTTCTATGCAAGCGTCACACCAAATGATGATGCCGTGACCCGTGCGGCACAAACCTTGGGCAAAAGGGTTTTTCAGCCCGATCAGCTCAAAGGTCTTATAGACGGCATGATGATTGATGCACTGCGGTCTGTGGCCGCCCAAATGACAATGGACGAACTGCACGAAAACCGCGCCAGCTTTGTCAAACAGGTGCGCGAGGCCTTGACAGACACCCTGGCAAACTTCGGCTTGCAGCTTGATTCCGTATCCCTGACGGCGCTGGACCAGACCCCTTTTGCAGCGCTTGACGAAAACAACGCATTCAATGCCGTCGGTATGCGCAAACTGGCCGAAGTGATCGCAAAGTCCAAAAAGGAACGGGCCGAAATCGAAGGCGACAGTCAGGTTAGCGTCGCACGCGCGGCTATGGTTTCCGAGCGGCGCAAACTTGAGATCAACCTTGATCAACGCCGTGCTGAAATCGCCCAGACCCAAGAGATAGAGACCCTTGTCGCCGCGCAGCTTTCGGAAATCGCGGCACGCAAAGCAGACAGCGAACGCGCTTCCGCGCATTCGCGCATTCAGATGGAGCAGGATATTGCCTCGGCAGATATTGCCAAGGAACAGACTTTGCGAACTGCCGAAATCTCTCAGGCGCTCGCTATTGAAATGGCCGAACAAGACCGTGCAATTTCCCTTGCTGCAAAGTCCCAAGAAGAAAGCCGCGCGCATGCCGAAGCAGACTCTGCCCGTATCGATGCCGTGAAAGCAGCCGAGGCTGTGCAGACCGCGCGCCAAATGGCCGAAGCCGAAAGGCGCAAGGCGCTGGCCTTGATTGCAGCGCAGGAGCAGGCAGAAGCCTCAGCCGCCCGCGCAAAAATCATGGCCGCCAGTGACAAGGCGACAGCGGCTGACAAGGCGGCTGCCAAACGCGAAGAAGCAGAGGCGCTCAAGGCAGTGAAGCTGGCCGAAACAGAAGCGAGCCTTGCCCAGATCAATGCAGAAAACGCGCGTTCCGAGGCGCAAGTTGCGATGGAGTTGGAACTCGCAAGGCTTCAAGCGCTCCCCAAAATTTTGGCCGAAATGGTCAAGCCTGCGGAAAAGATCACCGGGATTTCAATCAACCAGATGAGCGGCTTTGAGCGTACAGCCGGCGCAGGCGCGACCTCGCCGATCAATCAAACCGTTGAGGCTATCATGGATATGGCTGTTTCCCTGCCAGCCTTACAGAAACTTGGAGAACGTATAGGCGTCAATGTAGATGCGACCTTGTCAAAGACAGACCAAAAGCCAGAAAATAATCGCTAAAGGTGCTGTCAGGCAAATGCGAACCGGTCTCCGTTCTTCAGCAACCTCAGTCTGTCAGGCGGTGCAGAGACCGCGCCACTCGGCCAGAGCGGCAGCACGGTTCAGCTTGAAATTGGATCGGCTGTAAAGGTGGCGCTCCGCGTTGAAATGGTTGTGGACTGAGGCGTGGACGGCGACAAATTTTTGCAAGGTTCGCATCCGTCTAAAGCGCAGCATGGCCCGCTCTCTTCGTCTGAATGACTGGTGCGAATTCTCGGCTCGATTGTTGAGCCAGCGGCCGGTTTCTTGCCGTTCAGCGTTGCCGATCTCCTTCATCGCCGC
>NZ_BLWI01000014.1 GCF_013282155.1 Sulfitobacter sp. HGT1 | reverse complement strand
GACATCCAACAATGCTCAATGACCCAGAACCTCATAATTTTCAAATAGCCAGTCGGAGACCTCTCTCTCCGAAATTGAGCGAAAGAAAATCGATGCCCAAGAATTGCAGCCTTCATCAGCGGACCGCGCTGCGCTTTGCTCTAATAAATAATGATGGAATTCATCTTGGGTCGATCGGTGCCTAAAATGACCAGGAAGCACTCCGTCTGGCGCAAATTTCACCTTTGTCCACCTCTTACCAATGAAGGTGAGAAAATTGGTTCTAAGGATTACATTCTGGACGTGATATTCCAAATTTCTAAAATTTGGATCAGCCACTGGCATCAAATACACGATCTGAAAAATAGGTACGTCTATGCCAGGGTTAAAATTTAATTTAATCAAAGGATTAGACATGAAGTCGTCGTAATAGGGGTGCAGTATTCTTGCTTGCGTGGCAGCATCGTAGAGCCGTTCTCCGCGCTTTTGGTTGCAGGAACATGCTGGGACCAGGTTATACGTTAACAAAGCGTATTCTGGATATTTTTGCTTCATCAAGTAGTGGTCGAGTGTTGTTGGATTCGAACCTCCACACATCGGGCAGATCTCTCCGGCAAGAGAATTACGCAACTCCTCAATGTAGCTCATGCCTTGAGGTGGCGCTTTGTAAAGGGCTAGTATCGCCGTTTCCTCTTCAGCTGAAATATTCCCCGATCTAACTAGGTTTGGATCTCCCTGTGCGGCATGGTAGTGGCGCGCCAGTCTCTCCACTCGAAGACCAAATTTGAGAAGGATGGGGTAAGTTTTCGTCAACCTTTTGTTTTTGGTCGCGTGGCATAGGCTCTCTGACCCACTACCCTGCGGTCTATCTATTCTCTTCATTGCTATTTACTATCTTAGAAATCAGATCTTCGGAAACTATGGACTTCAATGCTTCTTCTGGAGCAACGCCACTCTGGCCAAGATTCGAAATATATTTCAACGCCCGATTTTTCGTTGTCTCCATTTCATCCTCACCAAACACGAATAGAGAGATTAAGCCAACGTCGGCCCCAAAGGTTTTCATCCTGGTTCTCTGCACGTCGACCCGCTCGCCAGCGTGGTGCCAGTCGTCACTTTTAATGATGTGGACCATATCTTCCTGTACACACCGGACAACGTAAGCCGAGTGAGTGGCAACGACCGCGACCGAACCGGTAAGTTCCAAGACCCTATGTAGCGAACCCATTAGTGCGTCAATGAACTGTGGATGTAAAAATACTTCCGGCTCATCAAGCAACAACAAAGAGCCATTTTCTGTATGTGCGGCAGAAAAAATACAAAATCGAATGTACGCCTCTTCGCCGGAGCTAAGATCATTTGGCCTTAAGCCAAAAACCCCCTTTGAACGGTCTATGGAATCCTGAAATTCAGAGTACTCCTCCTCGATCAAGTCTCCGCTTCGTAAACTGTATGAAATGTATGTAGGATCCTGTCGAACTAGGCGAATTTTTGAAATGTCGATAGGACCATAATCGTCATGAAAGACTGAAATTGGATAATTCTTTCTAGCCTGCTTCAGGCCATCGATCAAAATTTCAAATCTTGTTGTGTTGGCTATTCTCTGACTTGAGCCAATGAGTCCCAATAACGTATCAATCAGACCAGAGGATGAGACTCCTCCTTCAGAAGCCATATTGTATACTTTGTAGCCAGAGACCATGCGCTTAAGAGTCTGCGGTGGAAAAACCTTAGAAACCTTATTCCCGGTGTAAAAACCAATAACTCTACTTGGTGCAAAATTTCCGTGCCATCCACGCGTAAGAGCACCTAAAGCTAGCTGTGCAGTATGACGCAACGTCTGCGTTTTTCCTGAGCCATTCTTCCCGATAAGAACCGCAATCCTCCTGCCAAGATCGGCAGTTGGTCCAAAATTGAAATTGTAAAAGTACTGTCTTCCATCCTGAAGTTGGAAGCTACACTCAAACTCGGGGCGTGCGGCATCAATTGCAGCGCGTTCGTTTTCGCGTATTATTTCTATGCCATTTTCCAGTAGAAACAGCTGCTCCGTTGACCGAACAATGGATTTAACGATCCTCTTCCTAATTCTATGATTTTTGATTTCTGTGCTGTTTGGCCGATACTCTCTTAGTGAAATTATGTCATGAACTGATAGCAAGGCCTCCAACGCAGATTGAACACCGACATGGTCGACCAGCGCACGGTAATCCATCGCCGAGAGCCCCATTGTGACGAAGGAAAAACCCAGCGCTTTCGAATTGGACTCAACGAAAGAACTTTCCTGAGTTCTGTCATCTATGATGCGCCGTGCTTCAGTATATTTGAGCATACTCTGACTTCTATTGTTTGATACGAAGCAAATACTTAGGGGGCCATAGGTGTACCATTTGGAACCCAATTTACTGTTGGGTATCTTAAAATGAACAACGCACGTTTCATCAGAACCAATCTCGATTATGGTCAGTCGCGACTGAAAATAGGCGCGCAATTCAGTTTCCACTAAACGAAGCGAATCCTTGTTCGTAAAAAAAACTGGAGAGTTTGCCATCAGCGCTCACTGTGTCACTAAATTGTTGACCAACACGTTGTACAAAACCATTGGGTGCATTGGATCGATACGTTGGTCTCGATATAGGGTGGAGTGGTGACATCCTACTGTCAATTGAAGCTTTTGCGCGTGCTACGTCAAATGATACCGTGCAGCTGCTCGATACAGGTTAGGGTCCGCCTTGGCGCAGGATGCTGCGGTTGCTGTGGGAGACTTACGGTTTCCACTCGGCAAGCACTTGGAAGAACTAAAAGGTGATCGGTCTGGACAACATGCCGTGCGGATCAACGGGCAATGGCGCATTTGCTTTGTCTGGACCCCGAACGGCCCCGCCAATGCCGAGATTGTCGATTACCATCGAGAGGATACGCTGATGAACCTGCTTGAAGAACCAATGCACCCAGGTGAAGTCCTGAAAGAGCTTTACCTTGATCCTCTAGATCTGGGGGCAATCGCATTTGCGCGGCGTCTGGCTGTGCCTCGGACGCGCATCGAGCGGTTGATCAAAGGAACTACCGGGATCACGCCGGATACGGCGCTGCGCCTCGCCCGTGTTTTCAACACCACCGCAGTCTATTGGGTAAGCTTGCAGACGAATTACGACATGGCGTTAGCTGCCAAGGAAATCGACGTTTCTGACATTGAACCACTCGTTGCCGCGTAATGTGGCAATCATATATGGATGCGACGTTCTTTACTCATACCAAAGGCGCGTCTTTCGAGCGTGACATGTCCGCATGGAGCCTTGAGTACCCAAGGGGAGGCGGTGACTGAATGACGGCTATCATCTTGGTTGGTCCGAGAAGTACGATTCTGAGAAGTTGAATGTCATTTGGATGTAATGTCGTGCCAAAGCTCGTATGATTTCAGCGGCAACGGATAGCCTACTTGTTTCGATGGACATATCTGAATCTGAAGGGAAGTTCTTTGACGCGTGCGCGGCTGCTACACGACAATCCTCATAAACGTATTTTGCTAGAGCCTTGCCCTGTCTATTCTCGTGGAACTGCTTCAAGTAACTCGGATCAACTTTCTTGCATGCTTCATCAAAAACCGATGCTATCCACTCCTGCGTTTTTGGTCCAATTTCTCTACGACCAGAGTCTTTGAAGCCCGATTCAAAAACTTTGAAAAAGCTCAGCACTTCTTGCGATGCGATACCAGCCTCTGCAGCATTTAAACCTTCCCTGTAGTAAGAGAGGCAATTGAGCAATGCGTCGTCATCCGGCATGGAACGATTAAACATCCAATAGATCATGGTTGAGAACGCCATGTCACGCCTTGGAACGGGGACGGGTACAGGATTCCCCGACCAACCCTCTCGAAGGATCGCGTGACGATCATCACACCAGGACAAAAGGCTCAAGAAGCGATTGAGAAGTGTCCTGGCGTCCTCAGCTGTGATGCGCTCGTGGTGTAGGTCGATGCTGATTGAATGTGAGTTCTCCTTGGTTTTCGGGAATAGGACGAAGTGGTGACCGTCAAACTCGACCCGCGTGGGGTCTTTCGGCCATGCGACGGTGGTATCGACGCCAAGATTTAAGAATCTTGAACCTCTGCGGGCTCCGAGGCTTTTGTCAAAAATTTCACGCTCTTCCTCCGTTTCATACTCGCGCCAATCTGTTTTTAGCGGCCTGTCCAGAGCACGAGAAAGGTCAACGTCTCGCTTTAGGTTGCTAAAAAACTCTC
This sequence comes from Sulfitobacter sp. HGT1, assembly GCF_013282155.1. Classification (GTDB taxonomy): domain Bacteria; phylum Pseudomonadota; class Alphaproteobacteria; order Rhodobacterales; family Rhodobacteraceae; genus Sulfitobacter. The sequence goes on along the minus strand of NZ_BLWI01000014.1, from coordinate 123,678 downwards.
GATCCAGAACAAGCTGGCGGCTGTTGGATGACAACGGTCGATCATGATCGAAAGTGCTTTCAGCACCGAGCACTGCGAGCGTTAGCGCGTTCTTCGATACATAAGATGCAGTTCTACGGAGTCCGTCTTCCTCAAAAATCAGTTTTGCTTGATATTCGTCGTTTCCAGGAATTCGCGCGATGGAAAGCGTGAGTGAAACGAAGGCCTTAGGGTCTTGCTCTTTATCTAACAATGCGGCCATCGCATCACTGAGAGACCTCGCCTTCCTTAAAGATGCAGAGACTCCACCAACGGGCCGAAGATCAGCCATTATCAACGCCACATGCCCAGCCCAGCCGCTCTGCGTCGGTACGTAGCCCAAAACTGCACGGGCGATCTCGTCATTGGTAAGGCGTTGAGCAGCTCTCTCTCGCCCTCGCGGAAGCTGTCCATAACCGCGTAGGCTTTGAAATCGTGTTAGAGTTTCGTCAAAAGATCGCGGCTCGGAAAGCTCGCGATGAAGAAGAAGCGAAAGGTTCTTGGCATACATGCATATTCCTTAGACTCGCGTACATCTGTCATCAACCCGATGCAGTAAGCTCAGCCTGATCAGTCGCCATCTTCAGCAACGGCCCTCGCTGCCAACCTCACCTGTCTTAGCTCGATAATTCTTTTCCGAAAGAAAATAGCAACTCAATGCGTCAGCCCCCGGTCCATCTCGACCTCCCGCGCTTCTAACTCTGTCTCAGCCTCTCTTCGGCGTCCTTCGCTAATCTCAAGCTCATGCTCAATTGTTCGTCCAGCGTCGCGTAGCTCGCTTCCTCGTTCAATAATCCACGCAATGCTTTCATTGATACGGCTTGCGAACGCACCAGCAGCGTCACGCATTGTGCGATACCATCCAGCTGGCTCTGCATCTTGGTCGTCGAGCGTGCCTCTAACCCGCTCAATTCCTGCGCTGAGACCTCGCAGGCCGTCACCAACCGCTCGACGCAGGCGAGCAAGTCGCGTTCCAAGGCTGTCAGGGGTGTCGTCATCTAATCCTCCTTGATCTTGATGCAGGTCACTGATCTGCCGCCCAGCGTGCAGGTCCTCAGGCGCGTCTTGGTCGGGTTCAGCACCAGCCATGTCCCGTCCTCCCTGTCGATCCGCGTCAGACCCAAGTCCGTCATCTCTGAGCTCGCCAGCATCAACGTCCAAAGCAAGCTCGCGGTCATCATCGAGACGATCCCTACCAAGAACGTTCCCGTGATCAGCCAGGGCGAGATCGTCAGCCAGCTCTTGTTCTGTCGCAGAAAGGTGCGGGTATCGCTCTCGATTGTACGATGCGCGTTGGTCGCAATGTTGTTCAAATCGGTCCTGAAGCTCTCCAACTGAGATGCCATCGAGGCGGCGTAATCCTGCCGGATCGTGTCCAGTTCCGCGTTCAACTTCTCGCTCAGCCGGGTCGGCTTGCCAGTCTTCATGGAAAATCTCTCCTTTCAAACGCCAGCGCTCGCCGGTCTCTGGGTCTTGGGCGGTAAGGTAGGCTTTGCCTGTGCGCGGAATGTCGAAGCCCGCATCGGTCAAGGCGTCGAGCATGCTGGCGCGGTCGGTGATTAGGCCAACGCTGATCTGGTCTTGCAGCCATGCATGCAGCTCGTCGCGGCCTTGGGCACGAGTCGAGGTCTCGATGGTGTCGCGGACCTCTTGGACGCGCTCCAACTCCATCGGGTCAGCCCATCCGTGGCGTTGGTTCATCACGTCACGCAGGCTGTCGAAGGCCTTCTCATAGCCGGGCGGCGCGATGTTCAGGCTGCGTCCCGAGGTCAGCTCCAAGCGCGGTGTACAGAAGTGGAGCTCGACCCGGTCTTCGTGGGTATGTCGGACCCAGAGCATGTCATATTGCGTCGGGTCCAGCCCCGCGAAGGCCAGACGCTCGAACCCGTCCATGACCTCGGCCTGCTGCTCCTCGGTCGGCGCGTCTGTGGCAGCAAAGCTGATCACGCCCGCGCGGTAGGTCCATTGATGGCGGCTGGCGTCGATCAAGGCTTCGGTACGGTCTGGATTGCCACGCAGGACTTCGGGCAAAGGCTCGCGAGTGACCATCATGGCTTGGCCGTCTGCGTCTCGGATAAGGTCGCGGTTGTCTTCATAGGCCAGTACCTTGTCCGCGACGAGGTAGCCGACTGGCCCCGCGCCCGCGCCTTTGCCGTTGCGGAAGAACTTGATCAGCATCGGCGGGCGGCTTCGATGATCTGGGCAAGCTGGCGCTCGATGGTCAGCAGGCGGCGGGCAACGGTAAGCGCGTCAAGATCAACGCGCCCCGAAAGCATCGCGCGGTTCAGCCAGCGAGCGATCTGGTTGAGGTTGCCGCCAATCCGCCCGACGGCCAGCACTAGCGCCGGATCAACGCGGGGGATGGGCTTCCGGCGACGGGCTTCGGTGAGGCCCAGAGCCTCGCGGAGCAGGGTCGCGGCAGGCAAGCCAGCGGCCTCGGCCTTGGCGCGCAACTGGGCCTTCTCTGTGGCGCTGCACCGAAAGACGAAAGTCTCGGTCAGCGGCTCTTTGGTGCGGGCTTTTCCCGCGCCGGTGGGGTTCGAAGGGGAGGCTTGCCGCCCCTCGCAAGGTCCCGTGTCAGCAGCGCCAGCGTATGACATGGGTCGCCTTGCTGTTTGCTCTTCGGTGGGATCGGTTGCGGTCATGATCTGAGGCCTGCGGCTTGGATTTGGACCTCTGTCACCATCTTCGATGCCAGCAAAGCCGTGACTTGGGTGCCCGTGATGTGTTTGCACATCGGGCTGCGATCATTGATCCAAAAAGCCAGCCGCGTATGGTGATCGGCTCGCAGCGTTGCTGTCTTTTCTCGGTCTTCAGCTTGCTTCTCGACGTAAACCAGCCAGCGCCGCGATTGGAACCAATTGTCGGAAAAGCAGACCTTGGAGCGGGTGAAACCTGCACTGTCGGTCGCGTAGGCTTGGACCGCCTGCCGCAAGTCCTCCGGCAAGATCCCTTCTTTCATGGCCTCTTCGATCTGGGCGAGGCAGGCCGCTTTACCGCGTAGCCGGTCCGGTGGATATGCCGACAAAATCTTCTCAATTTCTTCATCCGCCGCCGCCTCGCGCTTGCGCGTAGGTGGTTTATGGATGGTTTTAGGATGGTTTGGGGGCCGTGGTGGCCCCGGTACCCCGGCCACAGTGGCCCCCGTACCAGGGCCAGACTGGACGGGGGCCACTGTGGACCCCGTCTCAATCTCGGGTTCTGCGGTCGGTTCCAGCGTCTCAACCATAGCCAGATCGATCCGGTAGACGACGGTGAAACCATTCTTGCAGGTGCGTGCGCCGGTCTCGACGAGGATGCCTTCCTTCAGGAACGCGCGCACAGTTCGCTTGACGGTGGTCTCTCCCAGCTCGGTATGCCGCTGGATTGTACCCTTCGAACACCAGATGCCCGAACCGTCATCACTCGCCTTGTCGGCCAAGAACATGATGATCTGCTTGCGCGTTGCACTGCCGAACTTCCGTTCCGCGCATGTATTCGCAACCCGCCAGCTCATTGGAAGGCCCCCAAGTGCGCAAAGACGTGCGAATTTTGTACAGGTTTTGTACGAGAATTCCACCATTTCAGCAGAATTCGATGCGAAAGCTCACGGGATTTTCTGCAAGCTTCTGCGCAAAGCCCTGTAAATAAGTCATATTTTATAGGTGTTTGTGGTGACCCCGGCAGGATTCGAACCTGCAACCTGCCCCTTAGGAGGGGGCTGCTCTATCCAGTTGAGCCACGGGACCGCCACGGACAGCTTTAGCAAGCTGGCGAGGGGGCGTCACCCGCAAAAATCTGAATGCCGGTTTCGGCATCCGACCTTGTGACGCCTTGCGCCTCGCTCATAATCTACGTTAGCGTGAGACACTGGTTGAACAGCAGGATATTGCCTTTGTCACAGACCCCAAAACGCCCGTTAACGCTTCGTGATGTATCTGACGCCTGTGGTGTGTCTGAAATGACGGTCAGCCGCGTGCTGCGCAAACGTGGCGATGTGTCTGAGGCGACGCGCCTTCGGGTTCTGGCCGCCGCCAAGGAGTTGGGCTATGTGCCCAACCAGATCGCAGGATCGCTGGCGTCGCAACGGGTGAACCTTGTTGCCGTCATTATCCCGTCCCTGTCGAATATGGTTTTCCCCGAGGTTCTGAACGGCATCAATCAGGTGCTTGAGGATACGCCGCTTCAGCCTGTGGTTGGTGTCACCGATTACATGCCCGAGAAGGAAGAGCGGGTTTTGTACGAAATGCTGTCCTGGCGGCCGTCGGGTGTGATCATCGCGGGGCTGGAACATTCGGATGCCACCCGTGCCATGCTGAAGAACGCAGGCATTCCCGTGGTCGAGATCATGGATGTCGACGGTCGCCCGATTGATGCTGTCGTGGGGATCTCGCACCGCCGTGCCGGTCAGGAAATGGCCAAGGCGATCCTGAAAGAGGGGTACGAGCATATCGGGTTCATGGGTACCAAGATGCCGCTGGACCACCGCGCCCGCAAACGGTTCGAAGGGTTCACCGAAGGCTTGGCCAAGGCCGGTATCGAGATAGAGGACCGTGCGTTTTATTCCGGTGGATCGGCCCTCGCCAAAGGCCGCGAGATGACCCAAGAGATGCTGGAAAGGTCGCCCGATCTGGATTTTCTGTATTATTCAAATGACATGATCGGTGCCGGAGGCCTGTTGTATCTTATCGATCAGGGCATTGATATTCCGGGCCAGATCGGGCTGGCGGGTTTCAATAACGTTGAGCTGTTGCAAGGCCTGCCACGGCAGTTGGCCACGATGGATGCGTGTCGCGCCGAAATCGGCCGTGCTGCGGCAAAGATCATTCTGAATGATACGCTGGACGAACCCGACCCCGATTTGCAAACCCATGTCACGATGACGCCAACCCTGTCATTGGGGGATACATTGCGTCGCAAGCGTAGCTGATGAACACCCTCACGCTGAGCAATCAAGACGCTCGGCGTCTGTTCCTGCACCGTCATTTGCTAAGTGATGCACCGCAGGGTGAGGCAAAAGGCGACGCGCTGTTGCAGGTCATTCAGGGCTTGGGCTTTGTCCAGCTGGACAGCATCAACACGGTTGCGCGGGCCCATGATCTGATCCTGTTTTCCCGCAAGCCCCGATACCGCCCCGAGGGGCTCAAGCGGCTTTATGAAAACGATGGTGCGCTTTTTGAACATTGGACCCATGATGCTGCCGTGATCCCGATGGCGTATTATCCCTATTGGGAAATGCGCCGCCAGCGTGATGCTGAAACCCTGCGCAAGCGCTATCGCAACTGGCACAAGCACGACTTTGAATCACAGTTCGATAAGCTTTTGGACCAGATCCGTGAACAGGGCCCTGTCTGTTCTGCCGATGTGGGCAAGGATGAAAAGCGGTCCAACAGTGGCTGGTGGGATTGGCACCCTTCCAAAACCGCGTTGGAGTACCTTTGGCGGACCGGGGCATTGCATGTGGTCGGGCGCGACGGGTTCCAGAAACGCTATGACCTGACCGAAAGGGTGCTTGAGGCACATTTGAGTGACCCGACTGCCGCGCCGGATGAAACAGCGACGATCGACTGGTGCTGCAACGGCGCGTTGGAACGGCTGGGCTTTGCCACCCACACCGAACTGGCCGCGTTCTGGGATCACATTGGCCCCGCCGAGGCCAAAGACTGGGTGGCCCGTGAACTGGCAGATGGACGCTTGCAGCCGATCATGGTGACCTGCGCCAATGGCGAGACCCGTGGTGCCTTCGCCCGTCCTGACATCGCAAATGATCCCGCGCTGCAGATCGAACCGTCACCACGGTTGCGCGTGCTCAGCCCCTTTGATCCGGCTTTGCGCGACCGCAAAAGGGCGGAACGATTGTTTGGCTTTAACTACAGGGTGGAGATGTTCGTCCCCGAGGCCAAGCGGACCTATGGCTATTATGTTTTTCCGATCCTGCAAGGCGACAGCATTATTGCCCGCGTGGACATGAAGGCGTTTCGCGACCGTGATACTTTGGTGGTGCGTGCGCTTTGGCCAGAGCCGGGCACACGGTGGGGCAAAGGCAAGCAAAGCGCGTTCGAGGCGGAGTTGGCGCGGTTGACCAAGCTGGCGGGCGTATCCCAGATCAGCTTTGACGACGGTTGGCTGCGGACACCCATTCCTTAAACATATTGCGAAAATTTTTGGCAGGTCGGACGCTCGGTTTTTCTAACGATGGCAATTTGTAAACATTTTGTTGACGTATTGCATTTCTCTGCCAGATTGATCGCAAAGGAATCATGACCATGCGTAAACTCACATCCCGACGGGCGAGGCTTGGCATATGACGCGGCATGTCGTTGTCATCGGTGCGGGCATTGTCGGCGTTTCCACGGCGATCTGGCTCCGGCGTGCCGGTGCGCAGGTCACGATTATTGACCGCGCCAGCCCTGGTACAGGCACGTCGCATGGCAATGCTGGCGTGTTGGCGGCATCGGGGGTTGCACCGGTTACCGGCCCGGGGTTGCTGCGCAAGGCACCGTTCATGCTGCTGGACCATGATGTGCCGCTGTACCTGCGTCTGTCCTATCTGCCGCGCCTGCTGCCGTGGTTGGTGAAATACATGGGCTATGCCAATGATGCCGACACGCGTCGCATTTCGGCGGCCCTTGCACCGATTGTCAGCGACAGCGTTGAGCAACATAAAAGCCTGACCGCCGATTTGGGCCTGTCCGATTGGGTGACCGACAGCGACTATGTCTTTGCCTATCGCCAGCGCGCCGACTTTGACGCCGAAGCCTATACATGGGCGCTGCGCGCGCAGGCCGGATTTTCCCCCCAGTTGATCGAAGGCGCGGGGGTGCGCGACTATGAGCCCGCATTAGGGTCTGAAATCAACTGTTTGGCCACGCTCAAGGATCACGGCTTCATCCGCGATCCGGGGGGCTATGTCGCCGCTTTGGCACATGCCTTTGAACAGGCGGGCGGCAAGGTGATGCAAGCCGAGGTCAAGGATTTCGACCTGACAGGTGGCACTGTGACCGCCGTGCAAACCACCCAAGGGACCGTCGCCTGCGATGATATCGTGCTGGCGACAGGGGTGTGGTCAAAGCCGCTGATGGCCAAGCTGGGGCTGAACGTGCCGCTTGAATCCGAACGCGGCTATCACGTGATATTCGAGGACGCGACCGGCGGACCAAGCCGCCCCATCATGATCGCAAGCGGCAAGTTCGTGGCCACCCCGATGGCGCAGGGTGTACGTTGCGCGGGTATCCTCGAGTTCGGCGGGCTGGAGGCTGGCCCCTCGAAAGCACCGCTTGCCTTGCTGCGCCGTCAGGCGAAAGCGGCGTTTCCGAACCTGAAAGCCGCCAATGAAATCGAATGGCTGGGGCACAGGCCCGCCCCCACCGACAGCCTGCCCCTGATCGGGCAGGTTGGCACCAGCCGGTTCTATACCGCCTTTGGTCACCACCATATCGGGCTGACCGGCGGGCCGAAAACCGGCCGTCTGATTGCAGGCATGATCATGGATCAACCCGGCAATACCGACATGAAACCCTATCACCCACAACGGTTCGGCAATGTTTGAACCATCAAAACCACCAACAAGGAGAGAGACATGAAACTGACCAACAAACTGATGACAGGCGTCGCGACTGCTGCGATTGCCATGACAAGCGCGCTGCCCGCACTGGCCGCCGAAAAATGGGATATGCCGATGGCCTATTCCGCGTCGAACTTCCATTCCGAAAACGGCATGACCTTTGCCAAATGCGTGACCGACGGCACGGCCGGAGAGATCGAGATTACCGTTCATCCCGGCGGGTCGCTGATCGCGGGCGCGGACATCAAGCGTGCCATCCAGACGGGTCAGGTGCAATTGGGCGAACGCCTGCTGTCCGGTCACCAGAACGAAAATGCGCTGTTCGGCTTTGATTCGATCCCGTTTCTTGCGCCGTCTTTCGACGATTCCGACAAGCTGTGGAAAGCCGCCAAGCCCAAGATCGAAGAGCTGCTGGCCGAACAGAACCTGACACTGCTGTATAACGTGCCATGGCCGCCCCAGGGTCTGTACTTCAAGAAAGACGTGAACAGCGTCGAAGACATGAAGGGCGTCAAATTCCGTTCGTACAACAACGCCACCAGCCGTTTGGCCGAACTGACAGGCATGTTGCCCGTCACAATCGAAGCTGCCGAACTTAGCCAGGCATTTGCCACGGGCGTTGCGGAATCGATGATCTCAAGCGGTGCGACCGGCTATGACCAGAAGGTCTGGGAAAGCCTGACCAACTTCTACGAAGTCGACGCCTGGCTGCCGCGTAACTATGTCATGGTGAACAACGATGTCTGGTCCAATGTGTCCGACGCCAACAAGGGCATCATCACCACCTGCGCAACCGAAGCTGAAGCTCGCGGTTTGCAAGCCTCCAAAGACTATACGCAGTTCACCTATGACGGTCTGCGCGATGGCGGCATGAAGGTTGAACCCGCAAGCGAAGAGCTGATGACCGGCCTGCGCGCCGTGGGGGACACCATGACATCCGAATGGCTGGAATCGGCTGGTGACGACGGCAAGGCCATCGTCGAAGGCTACAAATCGATGCAATAAGCATCCCCCGGCGGCCCCTTCAAACGGGCCGCCTTTCTATTTTGCCGAACGGAGATTTCCACATGAAAACCCTGCGCAAATCGCTTGATGCCCTCTACCTCGGTTCCGGGGCTTTGGCTGCCATCTGTCTGGTCGCGATCCTGTTGCTGATCGTGGTGCAAATGGTTGCCCGCTGGACCGGCGAAGTTTTCCCCGGTGCCGCAAGCTATGCTGGCTATGCCATGGCCGGTGCCAGTTTTCTGGCCTTTGCCAATGCGCTGAACCGCGGGTCGCATATCCGTGTGTCGATCTTGCTGAACGCGCTGCCTGACGGCCCCAAACGGCTGCTGGATATCTGGTGTTTCGGACTGGCTGCGGCGATTGCGTGGTATTTCACCTATTACGCCTATTGGTTCGTCTACTGGTCGTGGAAATTCAACGAGGTCAGTCAGGCCCAAGACGCCACTGCCTTGTGGATTCCGCAATCGGTGATGGTGATCGGGGGGGCGATCCTTGCCATTGCCCTGACCGACAATCTGCTGAACCTGATCGTAAAAGGCGAACACCGCCTGACCCGCGATCTTGTCGATCAAAGTTTTGGGGAATGATGCGATGACTGAACTTTACGCAATCGTCCTCTTTCTCGTCGTTCTTTTCTTCCTGCTTGGCACCGGCGTCTGGGTCGGCCTTGCCCTGATGGGGGTTGCCTGGGTCGGGATGGAGCTGTTCACCACCCGCCCCGTCGGCGACGCGATGGTCACGACGATCTGGGCCAGTTCCAGTTCATGGACCCTGACCGCCCTGCCGCTTTTCATCTGGATGGGCGAGATATTGTTCAGAACCCGCCTGTCGGAGGACATGTTCAAAGGCCTGTCGCCCTGGCTGGCCAAACTGCCGGGCGGGCTGGTCCATACCAATATCGTCGGCTGCACCGTCTTTGCGGCTGTGTCCGGATCTTCTGCCGCGACACTGACCACCGTGGGCAAGATGTCGATCCCCGAACTGCGGGCGCGGAATTACCCTGAAAAGATGATCATCGGCACGCTGGCCGGTGCCGCCACCCTTGGCCTGATGATTCCGCCATCGCTGGCGCTGATCGTCTATGGCGTGACCGTCAACGAAAGCATCACCAAACTGTTCTTTGCGGGCGTGTTGCCCGGCCTGTTTCTGGCGGTGATGTTCATGGCCTATGTGGCGTTTGTCTCGCTCACCTCCAAAGACTGGAACCCCACGGTTGAACGCGACATGAGTTTCGCCGACAAGCTGCGCAATTCGCGGTTCTTGCTGCCGGTATTTGCGCTGATCTCGGTTGTGATCGGGTCGATGTATCTGGGTTTCGCCACCGCGACCGAAGCCGCCGCGATTGGTGTGATCGGCGCGCTGATGCTGGCGCTTTTGCAAAGGTCGCTGAATTGGGAAAGTTTCCAGCAAAGCCTGATGGGCGCGATGCGTACCTCGGCGATGATCGCGCTGATCCTCGCGGGGGCCGCGTTTCTGAAGCTGTCGATGGGGTTTACCGGCTTGCCGCGCGCCTTGGCCGACGGCATCGCATCCTGGGAACTGTCGCGGTTCGAACTGCTGATGGCTCTGCTGGTGTTCTATATCGTGCTGGGCATGTTTCTGGACGGGATTTCGTCGGTTGTGCTGACAATGGCCGTGGTCGAACCCATGGTGCGCGATGCAGGGATCGACCTGATCTGGTTCGGCATCTTCGTCGTGGTTGTCGTCGAGATGGCACAAATCACCCCGCCCATCGGGTTCAACCTGTTCGTGCTACAAGGCATGACCGATCACGAAATGGGCTATATCACCAAGGCTGCATTGCCGATGTTCGCGATTATGGTGGTGATGGTGTTCGTGTTGATCTTTTTCCCTGATATTGCCACATGGTTGCCAGACAATATCAGACAAGGCCCGTCATGAACCAGTTCCCCAAGATACAGACTGTCGGCCTTAACGGTATTCTGATCAGCTTTGCCGACACCATGTCAGAGCCCGCAAATCGCGCCGCCTTGTCGTTTCGCGCCGCCATCGACGCTGCGGATTGGCCCGAAGTGTCCGAGACAAGCACATCGCTGGTGTCGACCTTTTTGCAGGTCGATCTGGTGACCCAGCCATTGGACGCGATGCTAACACGGCTGCATGATCTTCTGGACACCCAAGACTGGTACACAGCCCCTTTGCCTTCGGGCCGCACGCTGTGGCACATCCCGACGGTGTATGGCACCGATCTGGCCCCCCAGCTTGAGGAAGCCGCCGGACTGGCCGGGCTTGATCCCGATGCCGCGATTTCGCAGCTTTCACAGGCGCGGGTGCGCGTGCTGACCATCGGTTTTGCCCCCGGACAGCCCTATATGGGCGAGCTGCCGGAGAACTGGGATATCCCGCGCCAGCAGGCGTTGACGAAATCGGTGCCAGCGGGGGCCTTGATCGTTGCGATCCGCCAGTTGATCATCTTTACCAACGCCTCACCCACCGGATGGCGGCACATCGGCCAGACCGCGTTCAAGACATTCCGGCCGCACAGCGATAGCCCGTTTTCGCTGTCTCCGGGGGACGAGCTGTGTTTTCCATCCGTTTCGCGCAGTGCATTTGACACGATCGTGGCCACCGACACATCCGGTGCGGGCGGTGCAGAGACCGAGGTGCTGTCATGACCACAACCCTTACCATTGTGCAGGCCGGCCCGGCGTTGACGATTCAGGACCGTGGCCGCGCGGGCTGGTTGGCCCAAGGGCTGACCAAGGGCGGTGCTGCCGATCTGGTGGCGCTTTACGAAGGCGCGGCATTGCTGGGCCAGTCCCCCGATCTGGCCGCGATCGAGATGACAGGCACCGGTGGCACCTTTACCGCTGACGCCGATATTCGCATTGCCCTCACCGGGGCCAGCATGGCCGCCAATATCGACGGCGAAGCCATCGTCTGGAACGCCAGCCACCTGCTGCCCGCCGGGGCCAGGCTGACCATTGGCGGGGCGACAACCGGCACCTACGGCTATCTGCACATCGGCGGCGGCATCGCGACAGAGCCCTTGTTGGGCGCGCGTGCCAGCCATCTGAGCGCCGGTCTGGGTGCCGCGCTGAAATCCGGCGACAGCTTTCCGATCGGCCCAGACAAAGGCCGTGCCACGGGCATGCAACTGCCGCGCGACACGCGCTTTGATGGCGGCGTCGTGCGTGTTGTCGCCAGCATGCAAACCGACCGTTTCACGGCCGAGGAACGCGACCGCTTTACCGCGACGCAATTCGCCCGCGACCCGCGTGCCAACCGCATGGGCGTGCGCATGGATCACGACGGCGCAGGCTTTCATGCCGAAGGCGGGCTGACCATCCTGTCCGAAGTCATCGTGCCGGGCGATATCCAGATCACCGGCGATGGCGCGCCTTTTGTGCTGATGGGTGAATCGCAAACCACGGGCGGTTATCCCCGCATCGGCACCGTGATCCCCCGCGATCTGCCGCGCGTGGCGCAAGCACCGGCAGGCACCAAGATCACGTTCGAATTCGTCACGCTTGAACAGGCCATCTTGCTAGAAACCCAGCACCGCCGCGACATCAAGGCGTTGCCGGGGCAGTTGACCGCGCTGATCCGTGACCCTGCAACCATCAAGAACCTGCTTTCCTACCAACTGGTCGGGGGGATGACCTCGGCCACGGACAACCCGTTTGAAAAGGACACATGACATGACCACCGTCGATCTGAACGCCGATATGGGCGAAAGCTTTGGCCCGTGGACAATGGGCGATGACGCGGCTTTGCTGAAAATCATCAGCTCGGCCAATATTGCCTGTGGCGGCCATGCGGGCGACGCTGATGTGATGGCGGCCACGATGAAGATGGCGCATGAAAACGGCGTCGGCATTGGCGCGCATCCGGGATTCATGGACATCGCAGGCTTTGGCCGCAACCGCATGTCGGTGCCGCGTGGCACTTTGCAAAATCAGGTCCGCTATCAGGTCGCCGCAAGCGTTGGCATGGCGCGCAGTATCGGGGCGCAGGTGCGCCACCTGAAACTGCACGGCGCGCTGGCCAATATGGCGTCCGAGGATGAAACCCTTGCCCGTGATCTCTATGAGGCGGCGCTGAGCGTTGCCCCCGATCTGATCATCATGGTGTTGTCTGCAACGGCGCAACAGGACGCCGCGCAGTCACTGGGCTGTAAATGGGCCGGAGAGATCTTTGCCGATCGCGCCTATAACGACAACGCCACGCTGGTGGACCGGTCAAAGCCCGGTGCCGTGATCCATGATGCGGCCCTTGCCGGTGACCGGATGGTAAAAATGGTTCAGGCGGGCGCAATCATCACCGAAAGCGGCAAACACATCCCCGCTGCCATCGACACGATCTGCCTGCACGGCGACACCCCCGAAGCGGTTGATATCGCGCGTTCGGTCAAATCGGCACTGCAAAAGGCCGGCATCGCGCTGAAGTGTTTTGAAGGGCGGGTCGGGGCATAGCCAAAGCCCCCGCCGCCGGATCGGTGCCTATTCCGCGTCGATCCGGTTTTGCTTTTTATAGGTGAACACACTGCGCTTTGAATGGGCTTCGTCCAGAATGAACCCTTGGTCCGCAAAGGCGCGTTTGCATTCCTGCATGCCGGGGCGGTGGTACACTTTGCGGTGCAGTTCGATGATCACCAGATCCACATCGGATAAATCGGCCCCGCGCAGGAAATCCAGTTCGGCCCCTTCGATATCCATCATCAGGACATTGTGGCGAAAATCCTTGCGCAGTTTTTCGTACTGGATGGTTTTGACTTTGACCTCTTCGACATCGGGTTCGTTGTTTTCAGCGAAAACCCGCGAGCCAAGGAAATTCTTGCGCACAAAGAAATCAATCGTCTTGGGCGCGTCCTTGCCCGCGACAACGGCTTTGTTCTGAACCGTGTTGCGGTCGGTCAGACCGTTATGGGCGTATAATTCGTTGATGGCGGGCAACAGGTTCGGGTTTGCCTCGAACGACATGATTTGCACATCGGGGATGTTCTTGGTCAGGATCGCGCCCACGGTGCCAGACCCTGCGCCCATCTCGATCACCCGGTCGCCCGGTTTGATGCAGCCCAGACCTGCGTCGATCTCGGGCTTTTCAAAGGATCCGTCGATCATGGTTTCAAGGATGCGCCGCTTGAGATGTCTGCCGCCCAGAATTTCAACGTTATGAAGGGTCGCGCGCACATCGGGTGCTGCTGTTGCTTTTTTTGTGCCTGCCATCAATTCGTCCCTGTGGTGTTTTATTTGGGTTTCCCACTGTCTTGGGCGCATATTGCAGTGGGCGGGCCCATGTTCGCAAGCTTGATCTGGTCAGATGTGAAACCTGTGGCTTTCAGCAGCGCCTTGAATTGCCACGCAGCCCTGTTTGAAGCGCGTATCAACTGCTAATGTGGCGCTGAACAGCGGCCAAGGCAGGATGTTAACACCATGAATATATCTTCGACGGCTGGGGCTGCTGGCTTTGCAATTGATCCGGGCGTGCCGTTGGTCGATGGGATCATCTCCGTTGACGGTGCCGTGCTTGTTCATCGTCCCAGAACCGAAGGGTGGCGGATCAAGGCAAGCGTGTACGACGCGCAGCAAGCCGAAGTGCCGCAAGCGATTTGCTGGCATTCCGAAGGGCAGCCCGCCACGGTCGAGGCCGGGTTTCCCCGACCCAACCGGATCACGCATCTCGCGGGGACTTGGCTGTTTGGCGGGGTGTACAACCCGCAGTTCGGTCATTTCTTTAGCGAGACGATGGCCCGTGTCTGGGCCTTGGATCATATCGACGAAAAGATCGAGGGCGTGTTGTTTTTTCCGGCCTACACCACCTATCAAGACATGGTGGAAAGCAGCTTTGACGATCTGTTTTCCATTTTCGATACGCGGTTCAACTGGAAAATTGTGGATCAGTTCTATCAGGTGGATAAGTTGATTATCCCGCCCCAGGGCAGCGGTATCAAAACCGATATGATGTCGTCGCCGGAATACCGTGCGTATCTTCGCGGGCATATCCGCGATGATCTTGCGCCGACAGGACATGACAAAATCTATATCTCGCGGTCGAAATTTGCCGAAAAGCGGCGCAGCATTCTTGGGGAAACCGCGCTGGAAGGATTGCTGGAGGCCGAGGGCTATCTGGTCTTTCATCCGCAAAACCACAGCCTTGCCGATCAGGTGCGGCACTACAGATCGGCGCGCCATATCATCGGGCCCGACGGATCGCCCTTTCATCTGGTGAACTATGTCTGCGGGGCTGATACCAATGTGGCGATCATCAAGCGGCGTAAATCAATCGAATACCGGTATATGCTGGATCAGACACGCTGGTTTCAGGCAGGCACCGGTATTCCGCTGGATCACTGCCTGTCCTACTGGGCACCGGCTGGTGTGCGCCGTGCCGCCCTGATGATGTCGGCCGAGGTGGATTTTGCCGCGATGGCGCAGGTGCTGTTGAAACACGGCATGATTGACGATGCAGGACCATGGCAGGCGCTGGACAAAACAGCGCTCGAGGCCGACCTGAAACGCTTTGGGGCGTCGATGGGCTGTGACATGCACCAAGTGCGCGGCGACGGGCAATCGCTGGCGGATGTGCCGCTTTTGGCGAATGGCGAAAGCCCGCAGGTCTTCTGGCGCTAGGGCGGGCCGCTTAATCCAGTACAGTTGTGTTGAAATCACCGCGCAATCCGGCCTCGAGCAGTTCAAGGTCGGGCGAGCAGTCGGTGTATTGCGCGACCATCCCCGGCGGGATGACAAAGGCGTCACCGGGTTGCAAATCGCGGGGGTCTTGGCCTTCGGCGGTGAGGGTCATCGACCCTTCCATGACAAAGGTGAAATGGATGTCGGCGTCGTGTTTGCTGGGCGGCGGGGTTTGCCCGTCAACGCGCACGACCTGAATACCTGCCACGCCTTTGGTGCCGTCGCTGATGCCTGTGTCGCGCGCGGTAAAGCCGGGGATGCGGAACGGCTGCCAAACTGCGCCGTCTTTCAGGTGATGCACAAAACGCTGGCCGTCCCATTCGCGCATGGGGTCGCCTGTGCCGTTGGGCAGCGTCATCTCGTGGTCGATGGTGGTCACATGTTCGGCAGGCACACCGATTTCGATCACTTCGATGTTGGGCGACGCTTCGACCACGCGGTGCCGGATGCCGGGGGGCTGGGTCACGCAATCGCCTGCATGCAGGCGGATCATGTCGCCTTGATCCTCGTACAGGACATCGACCCACCCGCGGTAGCAAAAGATCAGCTGAAACCCGACCGTGTGGTAATGCACCATGTCCGGCACGGGGCCGCCATCTGGGATGCGGATATGGCTGGCGATGATCGACCCGCCAAGCCGCGAAGGGATCAGATCGCGATAATGCATTCCTGCGCGGCCAATGACCCAAGGGGCCTCGTCGCGCAGGCGGCGCACGGCGAATTCATGCTGTGTTTGTGGTTGGTCAACCGTTGGCGACAGCGGGGCGATTTCAATCTGCGTACCGTTTGGGGCCACCAGCGCGCGGGCACCACCGGCAAAGCTGTCGGGATCATCGGTCAGGATGCGGATTTTACCGGGCGGCACATCTGCGCCTTTTTCGATCCGGATGCGCAGGCCGTGACCGGAGAAGCTGGCCACAGACGGGTCATCGGCGGGAAAGATACTGTCCAACCGCAGGCCAAGCGTTTTGGTAAAGAACGGCAGGTCATCGCGCAGCTCTTTTGTGGGCAGCAAAACTTCGGCTTGGATCGGGTGTGTCATGTCAGGCTTCCGCTGTGGTTTTCGGCGACACTGGCACTAATCGCTGGCATCCTCAACGGTCTGTTGTGTCTCGGGGCTTGCCACACTGATACGGGGCAGGCCGCCCATTTCGGGCCGGCGGCTTAGCGCGCGCAGCACCGGTTTGTTCAGCGATACGGCACCGCCGGTTTCACGCACGACGATGTAGATGCCGCTGGTAATGATGATGCCCGCGCCCAGAAATGTCATCAGGTCGGTTGTTTCGTCAAAGAACAGCCAGCCGAACAGCGCTGCCCAGATGATCTGGCTGTATTGCATCGGGGCCACCAGCGCAGCATCGGCAAGGGTATAGGCGCGGATCATCAGGGTCATCGCAAGGACCGCCAGCACAGATACGGCCAGCACCAGCCCCAAATCCTCAATCGGCATGGGGACATAGACGAAGGGCAGAAGGCACAGCATCACCACAAAATTCGCCATCAGCGGATAAAGCAACAACACCTCGCGGCGTTCCTGGCCGCCGATCTTGCGCATCACGACGGCGGTGAGTGCGGTGCCAAAGGCAGAGATGAACGCGGCCAGATGGCCAAGCCCCAGATCAGCCGTGCCGGGGCGCAGCACGACCAGCACGCCCAACATGCCGACCACCACGGCCACCCAACGGTGCGCGCGCACGACTTCGCCCAGAATGGGAACGGACAGGATCGTGATCAGGATCGGGGCGGCAAACAGGATCGCATAGGTTTCGGCCAGGGGCAGGACGGAAAAAGCGTAGAAGGCGCTGAAGCCGCCGACCACAACCGCAACCGTGCGCACCAGTGCCAGAAACGGCGATCTCGGCCGCAAATTCGCGGCGGTCTTGTCACTGATCAGCATCAGCGTCACGACAGGAAAGCTGAGCAGGACGACAAAGAAAACGATCTGCACCGGAGAATATTTTTCCCCAAGCTGTTTGATCGCGGCGTCATGGGTCGCATAGACGCCAAAGGCAACCAGTCCAGTCACCATCCCGCGCAAGGTGGACCCAAGTGCGACAGACGGTTCAGCAACGTTGTTTGTCTGGTTCATACCGTCTGCCTGGTCTTTGGGGGCGGTGCCACCCCGACCCGTTTTCAGGTCGGGGCGGTCAAGGTTTAGAGGCTGGCGTCGAGTGCGGCCAGAATCGCATCGCCCATTTGTGTGGTCGAGATCGGCGTGCCGTCCTCTGGTCCCATCAGATCGGCTGTGCGTGCACCATCGGCCAGCACCTTTTCCACGGCTTGCTCAAGGCGTGTCGCCTCGTCGCCCTGATCAAAGGAATAGCGCAGCGCCATTGCAAAGCTCAGGATGCACGCGATCGGGTTCGCCTTGCCCTGGCCCGCGATATCGGGGGCAGAGCCGTGTACGGGTTCGTACAGCGCCTTGGGGCGACCATCGGCATTGGGGGCACCCAAAGACGCGGATGGCAACATGCCAAGGCTACCGGTCAGCATCGCGGCACAGTCAGACAGGATGTCGCCGAACAGGTTGTCGGTGACAATCACGTCAAACTGCTTGGGCGCGCGGACCAGCTGCATCGCGCCGTTATCGGCGTACATGTGGGTCAGTTCGACATCCGGGTAATCTTCGTCATGTACTTTTTGCACGACTTCACGCCACAGGATGCCCGATTCCATCACGTTGGCTTTTTCCATCGAACAGACCTTGTTACCACGGCGGCGGGCCAGTTCGAACGCCGACCGCGCGACGCGGTCAATCTCGGATTCGGTGTAGCGCTGGGTGTTGATGCCGACCCGCTCGTTGCCTTCTTCGAAAATACCGCGTGGTTCGCCGAAATAGACGCCCGACGTCAGTTCGCGCACGATCATGATGTCCAGACCTGCGACGATGTCTTTTTTCAGCGACGAGAAATCCGCCAGGGCGTCAAAGCACTGCGCCGGACGCAGGTTGGAAAACAGGTCCATTTCCTTGCGCAGACGCAGCAAGCCGCGTTCGGGCTTTACGCTGAAATCCAGCACATCGTATTTTGGCCCGCCCACGGCACCCAGCAATACGGCATCTGCCGCCAGTGCCTTGGCCATCGTGTCGTCATGCAGGGGGGTGCCGTGCTTGTCATAGGCGGCACCGCCGACCAGATCATGTTCGACATCAAACGCCAGATCACGTTTTTCGCCATACCAGTCAATGATACGGACAACTTGGTCCATGACCTCGGGGCCGATGCCGTCACCGGCGAGGATAAGCAATGTTGGGTTGGCCATTGGAAAACTCCTGAAAAATATGTTGCAAGCGGCGTAGCGCGGGCAGCTTGGGGCGTCAAGAACGGCTAACGGTCGAGATCGACCCAGATCAGGCTGTGGCGGCTGGCTGCGGGGGTCCGGACCATGCCTGATGCCACGACGCGCCAGTCGGTTGAGGGCAGCACATAATCGACGCGCATATCGCCAAGCCCGTCGAATGTTGCGGTCGGCTGACCTTTCAGGGGATCGCGAAGGCGGGGGTGGTCCAGCAATCTTCGGATCGCCGGTTTCAATCCTTCGCCCTTGTCGGGGTCATTGTTCATATCCCCAAGCAGCACGAATTTTTCAACCGGTGGCGCGGCGAAGGCACCAGCAAGGAAGTGATCCCAAAACACGATCTCATCATGATTTCGCAGGCCGTTGCGGTCTTCGGGGCCATCAAAGACCGGCGGCGTGGCGTGGGATGTCATCAGTGTGACAGCCCCAAGCGTGGGCGTTTCAACGGGCACAACCCAGTGCCCATGGGAAGACAGACGTTGGATGTCCTGCGCGGCATCCGATGGAAAGGGGCCTGATTTTGTCACGGGCAAAGATGCTGCGGGCAGATCGCGCCACAAAAGGGCGGAATAATCCTGAACCTGATTTTTCACGACAGGGTAGCGCGACAGGATCGCCATGGCACCATCGCCGAAAAACCGGCCAAAGCCCTGCGCATCGCGCGGCCCGCCGGTCTTGCCGTCGCCATCCATATCCAAGTTTGTTTTCAGCCCCGCATTCGGGGGCAGTGCGAACCGGGTGGCATAATCGGGACCATCGCGGGCAATCAGCTCGGCAAATGCAGCCAGCGCTGTCCCTTGCAGATCATAGTCAAACCCCTGAACGATCAACACATCGGGGGACGACTCGATAATCGTCTGCACGACGGCGGTGATCTGCGGATCATCGCCTTTCAGTATATCACGCAGCAACAGGCCGGGGCCGTCTCGGGAAAGTTCGGTGTTGTAGGTGGCGATGCGGATCGGCTCGGCCGGTAAGGCTGCGGGCAGGACCAGCAGCCCTGCAATCAGGCGAGCTGCATTCCTTTTTCGTCTGCATCCGCAGCATAGGCGCGGCGGCGCTTTTGCTCGATCATGTCCGCGATCTTGCCCATGGCAATGCCGCGCATAATGATACTGGCAGGAAGAAAGGCCCATGCGGCGACTGTCCAAATCTGGGTTTGCGGGTTCTGCAATGTAATCGGGTCTATCAGATCGGCGGCTGCCTTGACTACTGCAGGGATCAGGAAGGGCAGCAGGAAACCCAGCACGATATTGATCCGCGCATCGCGATGCAGACGGTGGATAACATCGCCACCGGCGGTCGGATCAAACAAGGGCAGGTTCACCCAGACGTTAAACGCGCCCTTGCGGGCCGGCCAGTTCATGATCCGTACCAGCACAAGGAACGCGGCCATCGACATGAGCGAGATCAGATAAGCCATTCCTGCCGACACCCGAACCGAGTTGACCAGTTCATAGCTTGAATTTTCCGGCAGCATCAGCACGATCATGCGCACTGGCGAAAATGGAAAGTCCATCGCGTTGCCAATGATTGTCCCGATGGAGGTCAATGCGCTTGAGGTTACCGAGGGGTGTGCTTTGTCCTGCAAAATCAGCGTGAGCACAATCACGGTTGCAAACAGGGATGCAAAACGAAGCCGGTTAAACGGCGGCGCGTCGCGGAACTCCACTATGCTGGGGTAATTGGAGTTATATTCGACGAAGGTGAGGAAATAGGCCAGCAGCGCCACCAACATGGTGATCTGGCTGGAATCGGTTATGATATCCGGCAGCATCAAGGCTGGTGTGGCGACTAACAACGCCACAAGGATGCCACGCGCTCCCGCGCCTGATATACGTGCAATCACTAAACTACCCTTCCAAGACTGGCCAGCCGCGATACGATGCCGCGTGCTTGTTCCACCTTGTTGCCTTCGGTTCCAAAGGCCTGCCTCATTCTTGCCCAATTTGTGCCTTCTTTCGCCTTAGTTCTCAAGTCTGTTCGTTAATATGACTTAAGATATCTGGCATTTTGAAGAAGAGGGTGGTGCGTTCTTGCATCATTAGTTGGGTAAAAATAAGGCAAAACACAAGATGTAGTGGGCCACTGGGAGGGGCCCACTACATTGTCAAAAATGGATAACCACAGGTAGAATCGAGCTTAGACCCAAGGGCGTGCTTGCGATGCGCTGGCTTCGAAGCTGTCGATGGATGCGGCTTTTTCCATGGTCAAACCAATGTCGTCCAGACCGTTCATCAGGCAGTGCTTTTTAAAGCTGTCGACCTCGAAGCTGAAAACCTCGCCGTCAGAGCTGGTGATTGTCTGTGCTTCCAGATCAACTTCGATACGGGCGTTGGCCCCTTTTTCAGCGTCTTTCATCAAGACATCGACCTGCTCTTGCGGCAGGGCAATCGGCAGGATGCCGTTCTTGAAGCAGTTGTTATAGAAAATATCGGCATAGCTGGGCGCGATCACGCAGGTGATCCCGAAATCGGCAATCGCCCAAGGCGCGTGTTCGCGCGACGACCCGCAGCCAAAGTTATCGCCTGCAACAAGAATCTGTGCATCGCGGTACTGGGGCTTGTTCAACACGAAATCGGGGATTTCGTTGCGGTCGTCATCATAGCGCATTTCGTCAAACAGGTTCACGCCAAGGCCGGACCGTTTGATGGTTTTCAGGAACTGCTTTGGAATGATCATATCGGTGTCGATATTGATCAGGGGCAGGGGGGCGGCGATGCCGCTGAGGGTGGTAAACTTGTTCATGACTGAACTCCAGTTTGTGAACCGTCAGGCTGTGTTTCTGCGGTCTGTTCATCGGGTGCGTCACACACGCCGTCAATAATCTGACGAAGCGTTTTGCGCACATAAGGTTTGGATGTGATGCGATTTGAGGACACGCTGACTGCGCCGGAAACGCCGCGGGTCAAGATGCCGGAGGCTGACATTTCCCCCATCATCGCATGCGCCTGCGCCGGATTGACCCGAAGCTTGGCCATCAGATCGGCAGTGTTCACTCCAATGCGTGTGGTGCGGGCGTGGAATACCGCCAGCCCATACTGGTAACGGTTATAGCTGCCCGCCATTGCCGCCGCCGGTGCAGATGCACCGATGGCTGGCAACAGTGGCGTCAGGCTGGCCGCGCCGATCATGGAGAGAAAACTGCGTCTGTGCATGCTATGTCCTTTGTGGCTGGCAAGGGGCGAACCCCTTGCCAATGCCTTACATCATCTCGCGTACATCGGTCAGTCTGCCGGTAATCGCCGCAGCCGCAGCCATTGCGGGCGACATCAGGTGGGTGCGTCCGCCCCGGCCCTGACGGCCCTCAAAGTTGCGGTTCGACGTTGCAGCGCAGCGTTCGCCCGGTGCCAACTGGTCCGGGTTCATCGCCAGACACATGGAACATCCGGCCAGACGCCATTCAAAACCGGCCTCCTTAAAGATGTCGGCAAGGCCTTCTTCCTCGGCCTGTGCGCGTACAAGGCCGGAGCCCGGAACGATCATGGCACGCATGCCTTCCTTGATCTTCTTGCCCTTCAGGATCGCGGCAGCTGCGCGCAAATCCTCGATCCGGCCGTTGGTGCAAGACCCGATAAACACGGTGTCGATTTCGATGTCGGTCAGCGCCATGCCTTCGGTCAGGCCCATATATTCGATGGACCGTTTCGCCGCATCAACCTTGCCACCCTTGAAGTCGGAGGCAGCAGGTACTTTGGCTGTGATCGGCAGCACGTCTTCGGGCGATGTGCCCCAGGTGACCGCTGGCGCGATGTCTTCGGCCTTGATGGTGATCACCTTGTCCCAATGCGCGTCGTCATCGGAATACAGTGTCTTCCACCATGCAAGGGCGGCTTCCCATTGTGCGCCTTTGGGGGCGTGCGGGCGACCCATGCAGTATTCGTATGTCTTTTCATCCGGCGCGATCAGGCCAGCGCGTGCGCCGCCTTCAATGGCCATGTTGCAGACAGTCATGCGGCCTTCCATCGACAGGTCGCGGATTGCTTCGCCGCAATATTCGATGACATAGCCGGTGCCGCCGGCAGTGCCGGTTTCACCAATCACGGTCATGGTGATGTCTTTGGCGGTCACACCTGCCGGCAGCTTGCCGGTGATCTCGACCTTCATGTTTTTCGATTTCTTCTGGATCAGCGTTTGCGTGGCCAGAACATGTTCAACCTCGGATGTGCCGATACCGTGGGCCAATGACCCGAACGCACCATGTGTCGCTGTGTGGCTGTCGCCGCAAACAACGGTCATGCCGGGCAGGGTCCAGCCCTGCTCGGGGCCGACGATGTGCACGATGCCCTGACGCACGTCGGACACAGGGTAATAGTGCAGGCCGAATTCCTTGGCGTTGGTATCCAGGGCAGCCACCTGAACGCGGCTGTCTTCGGTCATTGTGGCCGCATTGGCGCGGTCCAGCGTGGTGGGCACGTTGTGATCGGGTACCGCGATTGTCTGATCCGGGCGACGCACGGTGCGGCCGGTCATGCGCAAACCTTCAAAGGCCTGCGGGCTGGTTACTTCGTGCACCAGATGGCGGTCGATGTACAACAGGCAGGTGCCATCGTCAGCTTCATGCGCGACATGGGCATCCCAGATTTTATCATAGAGCGTTTTGGGGGACATGTGGTCCTCTCCCGTATATTAAGTGTGGTTGGGGTGTTCAGATGGTGCGCGCAGGGGCGCAGGCAGGCAGGCGTTATAGTCGCGCCAGCACGGTGTGGGTCGCCCCGAAAAAGCGTTCGCGCAAGCGGGCGCGGTCGCAAATGTTGAACAAGTCGTCTGAAACATGTGTCATATCGCGCTGATTAGACCCTTTCGGCCCTGCAAGCAAGGATTCTGACAAGGAACATCGCGGGCAAATGCGGGCATATTGGCGAGCCGGCCATGGGGCGGGCGGATCACTGCTTGCTCAATCAGGCTGATTGTCCCACCATTGGACCAAGTTTCAAATACCTGTCCGCGAGATGCCCACCCATGACCCCTGATCCTTACGTTAGTTTTATCGAAAGCGTTCAGGCGCTGATCGCGGGCGGCATGAGCCTAGCGGAAAGCCTGATCCATCCGGGCTGGCGTCAATACCAGATCCTAATTCTGATCGTTGTGGCCCTTGCCTCTTGGGCGTTGCACCACCTGTCGGGAAACTGGATTCAATCATGGGTCCGCAGCCACGAGGGCTGGTCCAAGTGGCAGTTGCGCATGGTCGTCCAGATCAAGCGGCGGCTTGGCCTGATCTGGTTCGCCGTCATTGCGGGCATGATCTATCTTGTGATGCAGAACATCACATGGCCGTCGCGGTCTTACCTGATCGGCATTTTCGCGACATTGGTGCTGGTCTGGGTCTGTATTGCCTTTGCCGCGCGGCTGGTCCGCAACCGCCCGATGCGCCGCTTGGTGACATGGGGCCTGTGGATTTACGCGACGCTATATTTCCTGAACGTTGTCGAAGATGTGTCGGCATTTCTGGATTCGCTGGCGCTGCATGTCGGGGATTTCAGGTTGTCCCTTCTTACGGTGATTACTGCGCTTGTGGTGATTGGTTTGTTCTTCTCGATTGCGCGAATTGTCAGCCAGACGACCGCCGCGACCATTCGCAAGAACGAAGACATCAGCCCGTCGATGCAGGTGCTGGCAGTCAAAGGGATCCAGCTGACATTCTACGGCATTGCGTTCTTTCTGGGGGTCAAGGCGGTTGGCATTGACCTGACCGGGCTTGCGGTGCTGTCCGGTGCGATTGGTGTGGGCCTTGGTTTTGGTCTGCAAAAGGTCGTGTCGAACCTTGTTTCAGGGATCATCATCCTGATCGACAAGTCGATCAAACCGGGCGATGTGATCAGCCTTGGCGAAACCTTTGGTTGGATTCAGACTTTGGGCGCGCGTTACGCATCGGTTGTGACACGGGATGGCAAGGAATACCTGATCCCGAACGAAGACCTGATTACCGGACAGGTGGTGAACTGGTCGCATTCCAACGATTTTGTGCGTCTCGATATCTATTTTGGCACGGCTTATGGGGATGATCCTCATTTGGTGCGCAAACTGGCGATCGAAGCGGCCAAAGGCGTCAACCGCGTGTTGGCCAATAATGCGCCGGTGTGCCATATCGTCGGATTTGGCGACAGCAGCGTGGATTATATCCTGCGGTTCTGGATCAAGGACCCGACAGCCGGACTGACCAACATTCGCGGTAATGTCTATCTGGCGCTTTGGGACACGTTCAAGGAAAACAACATCTCGATCCCGTTCCCGCAACGCGAGGTCAGGATGCTTGGCGATGCCGCATCAACCGTATCCGAGGATTGACTTGCCGGCGGGGGGCTATGACCTATCTTAATCGCACAGCGTGTTAGCAGAGTGGTAATTCCCATGACCGGCGAACAAAAAGTGGTGTTGATCCTGGGCAGTAGCCCCAATGTGACAATCAGCCAGAACTGGCCATCCGAATGGTTTGACGACATCGTTGTGATGAACAACGCGTGGCGGGTGCGCCCGGACTGGAACGCGCTGGTCTATCCCGAAGATTTCCCCGCCGATAGAATGCCAGATGCCGTTTCAGCCCAGCAAAGTCTGATTGACGCCAACGCATTCGTGCCAGCGCAAAACGTCTATGGCGGGTTTGTCTATGCGGGGGGAACGATGGCCTATACTACAGCCTATTGGGCGCTCTCTGCTTTGCGGCCCACAGTTCTGGCTTTTATGGGCTGCGACATGGTTTACCCCAAATCGGGCAATACGCATTTTTACGGAACAGGTACCGCTGACCCGTTGCGCGATGATATCACGCTGCGCGATCTGGGGGCAAAATCCGCGCGTCTGGCATTGGTGGCTGCTGAACAGGGATGTTCCTGTGTGAACCTGTCAAAAGACCCGTCAGCCCTTCTTTTCCCGCGTGCTGAGCCTGACAGCCTGCGCAATCGTCGGGTGAACCTTGATCTGGACCGCGCCCGCTATGCTGCCCTGCGCGAGAAAGAGGACGCGTTGGGCTATCACACCCCGACCGGCCGGTATTGGGAAGACATCCGCAAGGTTGATCCCAATGCTGTGGCGGCATTGGATCAGGGCTGGCGCGACCTGTTTGTCAGATACGCGGGCAGCTGAACCAGCGGGTGGTTGGAACCCGGCCCTGTCGCGATGCGTTTTCCCCGCAAAGGAGAACAAAATGTCCGATAGAAGTATCCTCAAGTCAAAGTCCGCAGTGACCCACGACACCAACCACTATGTGTTCAGCCGGCCCGACGGGATGGCGTTCGAGCCCGGACAGGCCGCGGAGATTGCCGTTCAGAAAGACGGCTGGAAGGACAAAGGCCGCCCCTTTACCTTTACGTCGATGCCGTCCGATTCCGATCTGGAATTCGTGATCAAAACATACCCCGACCATGATGGCGTGACAGAGCAGATGTCCCTGCTGGAACCGGGTGCCGAAGTGACCATCGACGGTCCTTTTGGCGCGATCCAAGATCAGGGGCCGGGTGTTTTTCTGGCCGCCGGTGCCGGCATCACGCCATTCATCCCGATTCTAAAAAAGCGCGCCCTTGATGGCCGGATGGAGGGATCACATCTGATATTTTCGAATAAAACCGAAAAAGACATCATCCTGCGCGGCCAATGGGAGGCAATGCAGGGCCTAAAGACGACTTTCATCGTAACGGATGAAGAAGTCGCTGGATTGCACAATGGTCAGATCGATAAGTCCTTTCTGGAGGCGGAAATAAAGGGTTTTAACCAGAAATTTTACCTGTGCGGGCCCGGCGGTTTTGTGGATGCAATGCGTGACGCCTTGAAAGAACTTGGCGCGAAACAAGGCAGCATTGTCACAGAAGACGGCTGGTAAGCGCCTGATCACCTTGCTTGTCATTGAAATTTGACCCATGGGAGCATATCGTAAGGTATCCCCAGCGCCGGGGGACTGTCGGCGCGCCTAAAGGAGGACAATGTCCTGTCTACTCTCTCAAACGCAGCTCCCACTGCGCAGCCGCAGGCAGCTATGATGACTGTCGATGCAAATGTAACATCAAGCGATGCTTTGCTTGCTTCCATTCTATCCCAGTTGGACGACGATAAAGCCGAAGAAATCGTGCAGATTGATCTGCGCGGCAAGACGGCTATCGGCGACTATATGGTTGTTTGTTCCGGCCGGTCCTCGCGTCAGGTGACGTCGATTGCCGAAAAGCTGGCACAGATGGTCAAGGACGAGTACGGCCGCACGCCGCGCGTCGAAGGTAAAGACACAGGCGACTGGGTCTTGATCGATACGGGTGACGTGATTGTTCACGTATTCCGCCCCGAAGTGCGCGAATTCTATCAGCTGGAAAAGATGTGGATGCCTACTGACACACCTGAACCGCCAGCCGTAATGCCACACTAAGCCCGCAAGGCTTTTTGGTATGCGCGTTCATATCTGTGTGGTCGGGCGTTTGCGCGCCGGACCAGAAAAAGACCTGATCGACGACTACCTGAAACGGTTTGATCGAACGGGTCGCGCATTGGGCCTTGGGCCTGCACAAATCCTCGAAGTCGAAGACAAGAAAAACGGCGGGATGGCCGCGGAAGCGGCTTTGCTGCGCCGCGCTATTCCTGACGGGTCCCTGATCTGCGTTCTGGATGAACGCGGAGGGGTCGAATCGTCACCCGATTTTGCGAACCGGCTTGGCGGGTGGCGCGATCAGGGCCGCGGCGACGTGGCATTTGTCATTGGCGGCGCGGATGGCATCGCCAAAGACCTGCGCAAAGACGCGGATCACGCAGTGTCATTTGGCAAAATGGTCTGGCCGCATATGCTGGTGCGCGTGATGCTGACCGAACAATTGTACCGCGCGGCCTCGATCCTATCCGGTGGCCCGTACCATCGGATCTAAGCTTACTTGAGCTTCACTTTTTTGATGTCTTTTGCCCAACCAGCAACGGTGTCACGGGCCTGAACGCCCACTTCGGCTGTGCCTGCGGGAATCGCTATGCCCGAAAGCGACCGTGTGAGGGGCTGTTCGTCAACATGCGGGTGGATCAGTTCGCGAACGGCGATCTGTTTGCCCGAACTATCAAGAATCCGCCAAGCATCGGCGAAATGGCCCCACCCATCGTCGCCGTGGCTGATGGTAACGTCAAATGTCCAAAGCCCGCCGGACTGGTTGGCGTGGACGTTTTGAATCACGGGGTTGTCTGCGGCGGCTGCCTGCGCAGTTAAGATCATTGCGAGGGTAATTGCAGTCTTAAACATAATTCCACCAATACTATTAGCCTCAGACATAGGGCGTCGACATCAGCTTTCCAAGAGGATGCGCCGAGACTCCGAGGTGAATTCACGCCGCCAGATGATAATAAGAGTAACAATCGCGGCAATTGCCAAGGGAATGGGCCCGACCAGCCAGGCCAGACTTGCCAGCGCAAAATAAAGCGACCGCAGCCCGCGGTTGAAGCTCCGCGCTGCGGTGATGTTGATCTCGGCGGCTTTCGACGCCAGTTTCGGCGCGCGCGGGTCTTGCGTGTCGTTTGGCACAGCCGCCATCAGAACAGAGCAATAGCCGAACAGCCGGTTTGACCAGACAAATTTCAGGAATGCGTTGGTCAAAAAGAACAGCGGCAGCAGCATCTTGATCTCCCACACGATTGTGGGAAGGTCGGTCAGAGATAAATCTTCGACGACCGTTGCCATCTGTTCGGAATTGCCAAGCAGCGCCAATGTACCCCCCAAAGCGATGACGCTGGTTGAGGCGAAAAATGCGGTGCTTTGGCGGAGCGTGCCCAGAATATGGGCATCAAAGATCCGTGGTTGACGGGTGATCAGCTGAACCATCCATTCGCGCCGATGTGCCGCCATGAGCTGTGACATGGAAGGGCGTTTGGAGCCTGCGTTTTCAATCATCCAGCCAATGACGACCCAAACGGCGAAAATGCACGCCAGCGCTGCGCTATCTAGGGGCCCAAAAAGGGTGATGCGATCCATCCAAGTCATGCAATGATGCATACGCCTTACGGTTCCAGCTTGCCAATGGCATAAATTGGTCATATTATTTTACCAAATTGGAGGTGCTCGATGGAAATGCCAATTCCCAACCCGGCAATCATGGCCCGCAAAGCGCGGGTTGTTGAGCGGTTGCAGGGGGTCTTGCCCTTTGATGCCGTGATCTTTGATGAGCGCGAAACCCGCGCTTACGAATGCGACGCGCTGACCGCCTATAAATGCCCACCAATGGTTGCTGTGCTGCCGTCATCGACCCAGGAAGTGTCCGATGTGCTGCGCATCTGCCACGAAGAAGGTGTGCCCGTCGTGCCGCGCGGGTCGGGGACATCGCTTGCTGGCGGGGCGCTGCCGACAGCCGATTGTGTTATTCTGGGTGTGGCGCGCATGAATGACGTGATCGAAACCGATTACGAAAACCGCATCATCCGCGTGCAGACCGGCCGCACAAACCTGAGCGTGACCGGCGCGGTCGAGGAACACGGTTTCTTTTATGCACCCGATCCGTCCAGCCAGCTTGCCTGCGCCATTGCGGGCAATATCGCGATGAATTCGGGCGGGGCGCATTGTCTGAAATACGGCGTGACCACGAACAATCTGATGGGCGTGAAAATGGTGTTGATGGATGGTGAAATCATCGACGTCGGCGGCGCGTATCTGGATGCGGGGGGGCTTGATCTGTTGGGGCTGATCTGCGGGTCCGAAGGGCAGCTTGGCGTTGTGACCGAAGCCACCTTGCGCATCCTGCACAAGCCCGAAGGCGCGCGGCCCGTTCTGATCGGCTTTGACGACAACGAAGTCGCGGGCACCTGTGTGTCCGACATCATCAAGGCGGGCGTGCTGCCGGTTGCGATCGAATTCATGGACCGCCCTTGTATCGAGGCGACCGAGGCCTTTGCCAAAGCCGGGTATCCGATGTGCGAAGCCTTGCTGATCGTCGAGGTCGAGGGATCGGATGCCGAGATTGATCACCAGCTTGAGCTGATTTCCGAGATCGCGCGCCGGCATAACCCGGTCGAGCTGCGCCAGTCCAAATCCGCCGAAGAAAGTGCCAAAATCTGGCTGGGCCGCAAGTCTGCCTTTGGGGCGATGGGTCAGATCAACGATTATATGTGTCTGGATGGAACGATCCCCGTGTCGTCCTTGCCGCATGTGCTGAAACGTATCGGCGAGATGAGCGACCATTACGGGCTGAAGGTCGGGAATGTGTTTCACGCAGGTGACGGCAACATGCATCCGCTGATCCTGTTCGACGCGAACAAGCCCGGTGATCTGGAGCTGTGCGAGGAATTCGGGGCCGAGGTGTTGAAGCTGTGCGTCGAAGTGGGCGGCTGTTTGACGGGCGAACATGGCGTTGGCATTGAAAAGCGCGATCTGATGCATGTGCAATATGCGGCGGCCGATCTGAATGCCCAGATGGCCGTGAAGGATGTGTTCGACCCTGCATGGCTGTTGAACCCGGCCAAGGTATTTCCATTGGACGCCTCGGAAAGCCGCCGCGCGGTACAGCTTGCCGCGGAATAGGCTGAACGCTGGCCGCTGTGGTTTTGGCGCAGGGTCGGAATTGGATATTTAGGAGCCAGAGAAGAATGGACATCACTTCAGAACAAGCGCTTGTGGATGCGGTAAAAGGCGCTGGTGGGCCGGTGGCCGTTCAGGGTGGCGGCACACGCGGTGTTCCTGCGGGCGGGACGGTCCTGTCGGTTGCGGGGCTAAGCGGGATTTCCTTGTACGAGCCCGGTGCGATGACCGTCGTTGCCAAGGCAGGCACGCCCGTGGCCGAGATCGAGGCGGCGCTGGCCAAGGAAAACCAGCGTTTGGCCTTCGAGCCGATGGATCACCGGGCCTTGCTGGGGAGCAAGGGCACACCGACGATTGGTGGTGTGATGGCTGCAAATGTAAGCGGACCGCGCCGCATTTCGGTCGGGGCCGCGCGCGATTTTCTGTTGGGTGTCCGGTATGTTGACGGGCGCGGCACTGTCGTCAAAAACGGCGGGCGGGTGATGAAAAACGTGACCGGCTATGATCTGGTCAAGCTGATGGCGGGGTCTTTTGGCACACTTGGGGTGCTCAGCGAGGTGTCGCTTAAGGTGCTGCCCAGACCTGAAACCCAAGCCACGTTAGTCTTGCATGGGTTGGATGATGTGCGCGGCGTTGCGGCAATGGCAAACGCGCTTGGGAGTCCGTTTGAAGTAACAGGTGCGGCCCATGATCCTGCCGCGCAGAATACGATGTTGCGGATTGAAGGGTTCGAGACGTCGGTCACCTACCGAATGGACAAGCTGCGCACGCTGTTGTCGGCAACAGGTGCCGAGATTGATGTTCAGGGAGCAGCAGATTCTGACAGACTGTGGGTCCAAACCCGCGATGTGGCGGCGTTTCAGGGAAAGCCCGGCGATGTGTGGCGCGTATCCTGCAAACCGTCTGACGGGCCTGCGCTTGCTGCACGATCAGGTGCGCAG
Organism: Sulfitobacter sp. HGT1; assembly: GCF_013282155.1. GTDB lineage: Bacteria > Pseudomonadota > Alphaproteobacteria > Rhodobacterales > Rhodobacteraceae > Sulfitobacter. Next base: position 92,760 of record NZ_BLWI01000014.1, on the reverse strand, counting down.
GCGTGGTTCTATGACTGGGCTGGCGGGTTGATCTGGCTGCTGGCGAACGCTGGCCATGATCTGCGCGCGGCGTTGGGGCCGTTTGATGGCCATGCGACGCTTGTTCGGGCCGATGTGGAAACCAAAGCCCGCTTGGGTATGTTCCACCCCGAACCTGCCGGGTTGGCGCGACTGACATCAGGGTTGCGGGCACAGTTTGATCCAAGGGGCATTTTCAACGCCGGCCTGATGGAGCACGCAGCGTGACGTTGATTGCCCTCTTTTTCCTTGTCTTTGTCGTGGGGCCGCTGATCTTTCGCGCGCTGACGAAAAGACCGCCGTCGAAAAGCGGCACATGGTTTCTGGCAGTCTTCACTTTTGTCTGCGCCGCCTGCGCCCTTGCAATCCGCTATGGGCTGACAAAAAGCTGGGGCGACGACATGCTGATGGCGGGGGTCAGCCTTTTGCTGATCTGGCTGGGCTGGATCGGCGTGCTGGCCTTTGGCACCCAAGCCCTGCGCCGCGCCCATCCCGGCCCTTCAACACGGCGTTGGACTGCTGTTTTGGGGGCCATCGGTACCACAATTCCCTGGTTCGGGCTGGCCTGGGCCAGCCTTGTCGCCGCCTGACCTTTCAGATGCCTATGGTCCATGACCTTTAATCGCCGGAGTATCCATGCAAACCACATTCACCCCAGAGCAGATGAAAAACCCTGCGATCAAACGCAGCAACGAGATATTGCGCGCCTGTGTGCATTGCGGGTTTTGCACGGCCACATGCCCGACCTATCAGGTGTTGGGGGACGAGCTGGACAGCCCTCGGGGGCGGATTTACCTGATCAAGGACATGCTGGAGAACGACCGTGATCCGGATGCCAAAACAGTAAAACATATCGACCGGTGTTTGTCGTGCCTTGCCTGTATGACGACTTGCCCGTCGGGTGTGCATTACATGCATCTGGTGGACCATGCCCGTGACTATATCGAGCAGCGGTATAAACGGCCTTTCAGCGACCGTGCCTTGCGTTGGATATTGGCGCGGATATTGCCCTATCCGACACGGTTTCGGTTGGCCCTGTTGGGGGCCAAGATCGGGCGGCCCTTTGCACGGTTGATGCCGGATGCGCGGCTGCGCGCCATGCTCGAGATGGCTCCGAAAACCATTCCGCCTGTCAGTCGCAATGACGATCCGCAAAGCTTTGCCGCCCAAGGGGCGCGCAAAAAGCGGGTGGCGTTGATGACGGGGTGTGCGCAAAAGGCGCTGAACACCGACATCAACGATGCCACGATCCGTCTGCTGACACGGCTGGGTTGCGAAGTTGTGGTGGCCGAAGGGGCGGGGTGCTGTGGCGCGTTGACCCATCACATGGGCAAAACCAATGAGAGCCATGCAACAGCGGCCAAGAATATCAAGGCGTGGTGCGCCGAGATTGACGGGCAGGGGCTGGATGCGATTGTCATCAACACGTCGGGCTGCGGCACCACTGTGAAAGACTACGGGCATATGTTCCGCAATGATCCTTTGGCCGCAGATGCCGCGCGGGTTTCAGCGATCGCGCGTGATGTGTCAGAGGTTCTGATTGATCTGAACACAGCCGATGTCACCGGCACCGTTGCGCCAAATGAACCCGCACATCAGGGGATGGTTGTTGCCTATCATGCGGCCTGTTCGTTGCAACACGGCCAGCAGATCAAAACCTTTCCCAAGGATTTGCTGAAGCAGGCCGGTTTTACCGTCGTCGAACCGGTAGATTCGCATTTATGTTGTGGGTCGGCAGGGACGTATAACTTGATGCAGCCAGAGATATCGAAGCAGTTGAAAGATCGTAAAATCAAGACGTTGCAGGCCAAGAACCCGGATGTGATTGCCGCAGGGAATATCGGCTGCATGATGCAGATCGGGTCTGCCGCAGGTATCCCTGTCGTTCACACGGTCGAACTGCTGGATTGGGCCAGCGGTGGCCCCAAACCGCCTGCGCTGGCACGGGAATATGACCCGAAAGGTGAAATTCCCAAGCTACGGTAAATATCGCCCTAATTCTGCCTTATCTTTCGATTACTTCATAGATCCACTCAGAGCGAATTCCAAAGGTAGGGAGCCTTGCCGTGCGACGTTGGGTTGCCCTTTCATTGATGTCCTTGACCGTTGCAACGGCGGCATTGTCGCAAGACGGCCATTTGCGCCGGCTGGATAGCGGTGTGGATGCGCGTGATTGGGAGGCCGTCGGCAGGCTTGATATCGGGGGAACGGGGTTTTGTACCGGTGCGCTGATCGCGCCGCGTCTTGTTCTGACAGCGGCCCATTGCCTGTTTGATCGCGACACAAAGCAACGTATTGACCATAGCGAGGTCGAGTTCCTTGCGGGGTGGCGCAATGGTCGTGCCGGGGCCTACCGCAATATCCGCCGCGCCGTGGTGCATCCGGATTATGTTTATGACGGGGTCGTGTCCTCCGAACGGGTGCGCAACGATCTGGCCCTGCTTGAACTGGACCGCGCGATCCAGAACACCACAATCGTCCCGTTCGAGACCGCCGCCCGTCCGCGCCGGGGCGACAAGTTAGGCGTGGTCAGCTATGCCAAAGACCGTTCCGAGGCCCCGTCCCTGCAAGAAGTTTGCAGCGTTCTGGCGCGTCAGGAAGGTGTTCTGGTGACCACATGTTCCGTCGATTTCGGATCAAGTGGCGCGCCGATATTCACTTTTGAAAACGGCGTTCCACAAATCGTTTCGGTGGTTTCGGCCAAGGCCCAAGTTGACGGCCAGCAGGTATCATTGGGCACGGCATTGGGCACGCCCCTTGCGTTGCTGCAAGCCGAGCTTGTCGCGGGCAAAGGTGTTTATCACAAGCCCGGCATCGCGCAAAAAACAGTGACGGCATCAGACCGCCGCCGCACAACCGGTGCAAAATTCGTAAAACCCTAGGCCGAATTTTGCTTTGATCGCGCTGCGATCAGCCCCTTGAAACCGCATTTATCCATCCCCACATCAGTTTCACCAAGATGCCTAGATAGGGTTTTGGGACTGAAACTGGGGCCTGTCCGCAACGGAAGGTCCGGATATGTAAATCGCTCAAACGAGGATGAACACCTATGCGTAATTTTGATTTTGCACCGCTTTATCGTTCCACAGTCGGCTTTGACCAAATCGCCAATCTGATGGATCGCGTCGCGACCAATGATGTCGCACAAAACAGCTACCCCCCTTACAACATTGAAAAATTCGACGACGATTCCTATCGTATCTCGATTGCTGTCGCCGGTTTTTCCGAGGCCGACCTAAATGTCGAAGTGCGTGAGAAGTCGCTGATCGTCTCTGCCCGCAAGGCGGATGACGCAACAGAGCGGCAGTACCTGCACCGTGGCATCGCGACCCGTGCTTTCGAGCGCCGCTTCCATCTGGCCGACCACGTCCAAGTGACCGGTGCGACCCATGTTGATGGCATGCTGAATATCGATCTGGAACGTCAGGTGCCCGAAGCACTGAAGCCACGCCAGATCCAGATTTCAGGGAGCCCCCGTTCTATCGAAAAAGACGTGGTTGATGCGAAGTCGGTGAACTAAGCATCACGCAAGCGAGACGAAATTGGCCCGGGGCATTGCCTCGGGTCTTTTGGGTTTGTGCTGCATTTCTGTCATCCCTTTTAGGTCATATATATTGACTTGAATTTGTCCCCGCAGCAATGTGCTCAAAACCATCCGGGGAGGGGTGTCCTATGTCCTTGCAAGAAATCTTCGCCACTCGCGCGACACGCATGAAAGCGTCTGAAATCCGCGAGCTGTTAAAGCTGCTGGATCAACCCGATATCATATCCTTTGCGGGCGGTATTCCCGACCCTGACCTGTTTCCAAAGCAAGCGTTCCAAGACGCATTTGCCGAGGCCTTGACCGGCCCGATGGCCGCGCAAGGCTTGCAATATTCCACCAGCGAAGGCCATAAACCGCTGCGCGTCTGGATTGCCAAACAGATGCAGGAAATCGGCATTCCCGCAACGCCGGACAACATCCTGATCACATCGGGTTCACAGCAAGCGCTGGATTATCTGGGCAAGCTGTTTTTGTCGCCCGGTGACACCGCCTTGGTCGGCTGGCCGACCTATCTGGGTGCCTTGGGGGCGTTCAACGCCTACGAGCCGCGCTATGACAAGCTGGACCCGCTGAGCAACCGCTCCGGTGCCGATTACGCGGCAGAGGCTGAGGCGGCGGGCGGCAAGGCCAAATTCGCCTATCTGTCGGTTGATTTCGCCAACCCCACTGGTGCCACCGTCAGCCGTGCCGCCCGCGAGCGCGTCATCGATCTGGCCGACGAGATGGAGATCGCGGTGATCGAAGATGCCGCCTATCAGGCGTTGCGTTTCGATGGCGAGGCGATCCCGCCGATTCTGGCGCTTGAGGCCGCGCGCAAGGGCGGTGATCTTGAGGCGTGTCGCACGATCTATTGCGGCAGCTTTTCCAAGACCTTGTCGCCCGGTTTGCGGGTCGGTTGGGTCTGTGCCGCGATGCCGGTGATCAGCCAGCTTGTGTTGATGAAACAGGCGGCGGATTTGCACAGCGCGACGCTGAATCAGATCGCGATTACTCAGGTGGCCGAACAGCATTTCGACAGCCATGTTGCCACAATCCGCAGCGCCTATAGTGCGCGGCGTGATGTGATGCTGAAGGCATTGGAAGAGCACATGCCGGAGGCCGTTAGTTGGACCAAACCCGAAGGCGGGATGTTCATCTGGGTGACATTGCCAGACACACTGGACGGGGCCGATTTGCTGGCCGAATCGCTGAAAACAGAACGGGTCGCCTTTGTGCCCGGTCATGCGTTCTTTGCCGACGGGTCAGGGCGCAACACGCTGCGGCTCAGCTATGCAACCTCGGACGAGGCCAAGATTGCCGAAGGCATCAAGCGGTTGGGCAATCTGATCACCAAAGCGCTGGACGCCTGAACGAAAACGGGCGGCAGGATCATCCCGCCGCCCGCATATGCCGATCAGACCGACATGCAGATGTATTTCATCTCGAGGTAATCCTCGATCCCGTGGTGGCTGCCTTCGCGGCCCAGACCGGATTGCTTGACGCCGCCGAACGGTGCGACCTCGGTCGAGATGATGCCGGTGTTCACGCCCACGATGCCGTATTCCAGCGCCTCTGCGACCTTGTAAACGCGGCTCAGGTCTTTGGCATAGAAGTAGGACGCCAGACCAAAGATCGTGTCGTTGGCCATGGCGATCACATCATCGACGGTGTCGAACTTGAACAGCGGTGCCAGCGGGCCAAAGGTTTCTTCGGTCGCGACCATCATGTCCTGGGTGACCCCGGTCATGATTGTGGGCGGCAGGAAGTTGCCGTTCATATCGCCACCTTCGCCCAGAATCACCTGGGCACCTTTGGATTTCGCATCCTCGATATGCTCTTTGACTTTCTCGCCAGCGGCGGGGTTGATCAGCGGCCCAAGGGTCACGCCTTCTTCAAAGCCGTCACCGACCTTGAGCTTTTCAACCGCTGTCTTCAGCTTTTTGGCGAAAGCGTCATAGACACCGGCCTGCACATAAATCCGGTTGGCGCACACGCAGGTCTGACCATTGTTGCGGAATTTACACAGGATTGCACCTTCGACGGCGGCATCCAGATCGGCGTCGTCAAACACGATGAACGGGGCGTTGCCGCCCAGTTCCATCGAGCATTTCATAACCTGATCGGCAGCTTGCTTCATCAGGATACGGCCGACTTCGGTCGATCCCGTGAAGGTCAGCTTGCGCACGGCGGGGTTCTCGCAGAATTCCTTGCCGATGGCAGAGGAGGACGACGACGGCACCACGTTGAACACGCCCGCAGGGATGCCCGCACGTTCGGCCAACACACCCATGACGATGGCTGACAGCGGCGTTTCGGCAGCAGGGCGCGCAACGAATGCACAGCCAGCGGCCAGTGCAGGTGCGGCCTTGCGGGTGATCATCGCGTTGGGGAAGTTCCACGGTGTGATTGATGCCGCAACGCCGATGGGCTGCTTGATCACGGTGATACGCTTGTCGCGCTGGTGGCCGGGGATGGTTTCACCGTACACGCGTTTGGCCTGTTCGCCCATGAATTCGATAAACGACGCGCCATAGGCGATCTCGCCCTTGGCTTCGGCCAGTGGTTTGCCTTGTTCGGCGGTCAGAATGGCACCCAGATCGTCCTGGTTTTCCATCATCAGATCGAACCACTTGCGCATCACGCCTGCGCGTTCCTTGCCGGTCCAGGATGCCCATTCTTTCTGGGCTTTCTCAGCCTGGGCGATCGCGCCTGCGACTTGGGCGCGGCTTAGGTTGGCAACTTTGGCAATCACATCCCCGCGCGCAGGGTTGGTCACATCAAAGGTTCCATCGTCACCATCCACCCATTTGCCGCCAATATAGGCACGGGTTTCCAGCAGGCTGGGGTCTTTTAGCATGGATTTCAGGTCTGTCTTTGCGTCAGTCATTTTGATCTCTCCGCTTTTGTTTGTGGAACCCAAAGCAACATTCGCTATGATTGTCTAGTTCCAGTTTGTTATGGAGCGTTAAGGGAGACCCAAATGCAGTTAGATGATGCCTATGCCAATGCCGCTTATATCGAGGGTGCAGAAGATTATCCGCCCCGCTGGCAAAAGGCGGCAGCAGCGTTCCGCAAAAAGTTGGGATTTCGGGCGCAAAAGAACATTTCCTATGGCCCGACAGACCGCGAAGTCTATGATTTTTTCGAACCCGAAGGGGTATCACGCGGCACGGTCGTCTTTGTGCATGGCGGATATTGGAAGGCCTTTGCGCCCTCTGACTGGTCGCATCTGGCGGCCGGGGCTTTGTCCCGCGGATATGCGGTTGCAATGATCGGCTATGACCTGTGCCCCAATGTGCGGATCAGCCAGATCACAACCCAGGTTGCCAAAGGGCTGGCAGATGTTGCCAAGCGGACCCAGGGCGGGATTTCACTGGTGGGCCACTCTGCCGGAGGGCAGTTGGTTGCACGCATGACCGATCCGTTGATCTTGCCGGGGGATGTGCGCGAACGGATCGCCAACATTGTTTCGATCTCGCCTGTTGCCGATCTGACGCCGCTTTTGCAAACCTCGATGAACGAGATTTTGCAGCTGGACGAGGCCGAAGCCGCTGCCGAAAGCCCCGTGAACATGACCCCCCCGCATGGGGTGAATGTCACAATCTGGGTCGGTGCCGATGAACGCCCCGCCTTTATCGAACAGGCAGAGCAGCTTTCTCGGGTTTGGGGGGCCAAGATGACAGCGGTCGAAGGGCGGCATCATTTTGACATCATCGACCTTCTGGAAGACCCCGATAGCGACATGATGAAAGCGTTGCTGGGCATTAAGTGACCCCTTGATCGGTTTGCGAAAATAGGCGAAAGGATGCTTGGGCTGGGACGATGGCGTCGTCCTGAATATGGGCCCTTGCGTCCTGAACGCCGGGACCTTTCTGCAAGGGAGGGTCTGTAATGACCAACACATCTAAAGTTTTGCGCCCCGACATGTATCGTTTTCACAACGGAGATAAATCCCCGTTGCCCTTTGATGCTGCGGAATACGAGGCGCGTCTGGAAGAGCTGCGCGAGCGGATGGAAAGCGCGGGTGTCACCGCTGCTATCTTCACGTCGATGCACAATATCGCCTATTATTCGGGCTTTCTGTATTGCGCCTTTGGCAGGCCTTACGGTCTGGTCGTCACAGACACCGATTGTGTGACCATTTCGGCAGGTATCGACGCGGGCCAGCCGTGGCGGCGCAGCTTTGCCGATAACATCACCTACACCGACTGGCAGCGCGATAACTACTGGCGTGCTGTTGCCTCTGTCACGGGCAAGGGGGGCGTGATCGGCTACGAGGGTGACCATCTGACCCTGATGCAGCGCGACAAGCTTGAGGATTTCCTTGCGCCAGTCGTCATGGTTGACCTGTTCGAGACCACGATGCGCCAGCGGATGCACAAGTCAGAGGCGGAAATCGCCCTGATCCGTCAGGCGGCACAGGTGGCCGATGTGGGCGGCTATGCCATTCGTGATGCGGTCAAGGTCGGTGCGCGCGAAATCGACATCGCCATGGCTGGCCGTGACGCGATGGAGCTTGAGATCGCCAAACGCTTCCCCGATGCCGAATACCGCGACACTTGGGTCTGGTTCCAGTCGGGGCTGAACACCGACGGCGCGCATAACCCCGTGACCGCACGCCAGTTGGAGCGCGGCGATATCCTGTCGCTGAACACCTTCCCGATGATCTCGGCCTATTACACCGCGCTGGAACGCACGATGTTTGCAGGCGAAGTCGATGCCGCCAGCCTGAAGATTTGGGAGGCCAACGTCGCCGCCCATGAATACGGGATGAGCCTGCTGAAACCGGGGTCAAGCTGCGCCGACATCACCCATAAGATCAATGATTTCTTCGAGGAACGCGATCTGCTGCAATACCGTACCTTTGGCTACGGTCATTCGTTTGGGGTGCTGTCGCATTACTATGGTCGCGAGGCAGGGCTTGAACTGCGCGAAGACATCGACACCGTGCTGGAACCGGGCATGGTTATCTCGATGGAGCCGATGCTGACTGTCGGGGCCAATCAACCCGGCGCAGGCGGATACCGCGAACATGACATCTTGGTGATCACCGACGATGGCAACGACAACATTACCGGCTTCCCCTACGGGCCGGAAACGAACGTCATAGGCTGATATCTGCCCCCGGAACCCAAGCGGCGCTGGCGATCAGCCAATGCCGCTTGGGCCGGTTTCAGGGCTGGAATTTCGCTGTCCATGGGGTTTTTGTGCGTTTCCCCGCCACCCGCCAAGGTGCTTGACGCGCGATAACATTTCTTTATTTTTTAACGTCAGTTCGTTCACCCTGACGCGATTGCACTAAACGCTTGCTGCTCAGACATTCAGTCATTTTGATAACACTAGAGTTTGAGTAGTTCCCATGAAAGCGACCTTGATCGAACAAGAGGAAATGCGGCTTGCGTTGCTGCGGGACTATAACATCCTTGATACCGCCCCCGATGATGGCTTTGACGAAATCACGCGGCTGGCCGCCGAGATTTGCAACGTTCCGATTGCCTTGATTTCCTTGGTTGATACGGATCGCCAATGGTTCAAGGCAAAGGTCGGGCTTGAGATACCGGGCAGCAAAATCGAAAGCAGCATGTGCGCCCATGCCATTGCAGGCGATGATTATCTGGAAATTGGCGATACGTCGGCTGACCCCCGCACCGTCGATAATGAATTTGTCACGGGCGAGGATTCAATCCGGTTTTACGCAGGTGCACTTCTTGAGGACAGCAGAAAGCTGCCGCTCGGGACGCTGTGCGTGTTGGATCAGCGACCGCGTGAGCTGAATGACTTCCAGCGCAATGCGCTTCAGGTATTGGCGCGACAAGCCATGCGGCAGATCGAGCTGCGCAAGGCGCTGGCCGATGCTGAAATCCTGCGCAAAGAGGTCGATCACCGGGTCAAGAATTCGCTCCAGTCGCTTGAATCGCTGATCAGGTTGCAGATCAGAACCGAACAATCACCCCAAGCCCGCGCTGCATTGGATGCGGTGCAGGGGCGTCTGGCAACGATCAGCCGCCTGCACGAAGCGCTGTATCTGACAGATAGTTCTGCTTTTGTTGATGTGTCTGCGTTCCTGTCAAAGGTCGTAAGGTCAACACAGGAACAAATGCCCGATGGCGTGACCGTCAATGCGCAGATCGGGCAATGCAGGCTTTCGTCGCGGTCTGCGTCGTCAGTCGGGATGTTCGTGAACGAGGCAATGACCAACGCCGCGAAATATGCCTATGCGGGCCGCACACGCGGTACGTTCAATGTGACGGGCAAACATACCGGTGGGTTCTATCACCTGAGCTGCATTGACGACGGCCCCGGTATCCCCGCGGTGCAAACACCCGGCACCGGCCTTGGGATGCGTATCTTGCTGGCGGCTGCACAGCAGTTGGGCGGCGAATTGTTGACGCCGGAGCGCGACACTGGCTGCGAGATTACCGTCGTGTGGCCCGTCAAAGACTGACATAGGTTGTGTCTAGGGCTTGATCCTCGTGCCGCGGGCGTCAAGATTGGGCCCGTAACCGGATCACGACAGAGAGGCGTTCACCTATGCTTGCGTTACTTCAACTGATTGTGGTCGGCTTTGTTGTGTTGACCGTGATCTTTATTGGATTGTCGATGTATTCCCGCCGTATCCGCCGTGGCAAATTACGTCAGAAATGGCGGAGCGGCCCGCGCCTTGTGGATATGGACAGTTTCGTGCAACGAGGGCTCAAGAGATATGACAGCTCGATCCGTCGTAAACTGATCTGGGGTGTCTATATTGTTCCAGTGGTGCTGGTCGTGCTAATTATCTACCTCACCAACTTCAGTTAGGGAAAGTCGGCACTATGGGGATTATCAAATGGGCGTTCTGGATCACAATCTGGACGATCGTCGCCGCGTTCTTTCACTATACGCTGCCGCAGGTCGATATTGTGCGGATCACCGACACCTATGAAAAGCGGATTGATTTTGGCGAAAATTCGATCTTTTGGTCGAATGCTGACGTCGGTAACAACAATACCTTGGGCAACCGCGATGTGTTTTTCATCCAGACCCGCCGCGCCAAAGGCGATGTGATGGTGTATCGCAACGAAGATACCGGCTGGGGATGGCCACCCTATTTCAAGTTTGACACGACTAATTTGCAGGCAGAGGCATCGGATCTGAAGTCTGGTTCGGGCGCGCCGCAATATGTTGCGCTCAAGCATTACGGCTGGCGCAACGAGTTCATGTCGATCTTTCCGAATGCGATTTCAGTGCGGCTTGTCGCCGGACCGGATGTGTCAAAGGGCATACCGTTTTTGAATATCATCATCCTGACGCTGTTCGCGGCCTTCGTCTATGCGATCTGGGTGCGGTGGCGCAGGTTCAGGGAACAGCGGATCGACCCGACGCTGGAGCGTATTGAGGATGATTTTGCGGAACGGCAGGGACGTTTTTCACGCTGGATCGCCAGCTGGAAAAAGTAACCGCTGCGCGTTTTGGCAAGGCAGGAGGGGGCCAGCCCCCGCCCTGCGGGCCCCCCCGGGATATTTTGAGCCAGAGAAGCGGGGGATTAGTCTGCGCGTGCTACCATGCGCCCCATCGGGCGGCCGCCCAGGATGTGGACATGCAGATGCGGGACCTCTTGCACGCCATGTGCGCCGGCGTTTGAGATCATCCGAAAGCCTTCGCCCGCCTCGAGCGTTACCCCTTCGGATTTGCAGACTTCGGAAATGGCGCGGATGTAGCCGACGATTTCGGCATCCGATGCTTCGGCGGCGAAATGGTCGAAGCTGACATAGGGGCCTTTGGGGATCACCAGCACGTGGGTGGGGGCCTGCGGTTGGATGTCACGAAACGCAAGCGCGTGATCGGAGTCAAAGACCGTGTCGTTGGGGATTTCGCCACGTAGGATTTTGGCAAAGATGTTTTGATCGTCATAGGCGTAGGCCATGGAGTGTCCTTAGTCTGAAAAGAGATAATGTGTCTTGGCAATCTCAAGCGCCTTGTCTTGCGGAATTTGAAGGAATGCGGCCAAGACGCTCGCGTTCTCTTCTGTCGATGCATTTTCGCGCATGCGCGTATAATGTTCGAATTGCGCGTCGCGGATGCGATCGGATTCAAACGTCATGTCGTTGCGGATTGTGGGCAGTAGCCGGTCGAGCGTTTCTTCGGAGGTGCGTTCCCCTGCGAGGCCAACGCGCATCGCGTGGCCTGCCAGATAATCATCCGAGAACTGGCATTCGATTTCAAGGATACGTGTCACGGACCGGTCGGAGGCAAAGTCGTTGAGCAGATCAATATTGCCCGGGTCCATACACACGATCAGCCGGTCGGTTTCGTAATAGTCGAAAAGCATCCGCATCAAGGCCCGCCGGTGCCGTGTGCGTTTTCCCAGCGTGTTCTGAATGCCGCCAAGATCGGGGAGCGGGGTGCTTTCCTCGTTAAAGAGATATTCGATCGATGGCAGGTTCGTCGTTTGGCGGATGCGTTCCAGCACACGTTTGGCCACGTGCCATTTTTTGCAGATAACGATGAGCAATTCGCGTTCGCGGCCCAACGTGCTTTCTGTTTCCCAGAACCGCGTGGCAAAGCGCCGTCCGATACGGCCGCGCCCACTGAGGAAGTTGAACAGGCTGCGCCCTTCGTTGCTGATTTGGAATTCGACGCCTTGTGCCGTGTACAGCAGGCCAAGCCGGCGCTTGAGGTCCATTGCCTCGCTGCTGATTTTGCGTGCGAAAAGGTAATCCTGTGCCAGGAGCAAATCATAGTGATCGTTGTAAAACGTCAGCGGCATACCGTAATCGGTAAACATCAAGAAGGTCAGCGTGCGGGCCCGGATTTCACTTTCGGGAATCAGGTGCCGAACGATTGTCTGAAAAAACGTCTCGTCCGGGATCCAGGTGGTGCGGAAAAACCGCATGACATCTTTGCGCCGTTTGGTGAACTCCAGCACCATCTCGACGGTTTGACGCCGCAAACACCACCACTGGCTGCCGATCTGGACTTGCAAATCTGCCGGAATTTCACGGGTCAGACCCAGACGTTCTTGCAGATTGTACATCCAGTAAAAGCGTTTTTTCTGGGTGCGTTCGTTGAACCAGTGGCGATAGATCAGCCGCTCTTCTTTCCAGCCTGTCTTGATCCAGTCGCTTTCAAAATAGTCAAAGCTTTCGATGAAATCGACGTCGTTATCGTCAAGGTAGTTATGCGTATATTCCGCCGATTTGATTGCCATGCAGTCACCCGACAGCATGTAGAAATGCGTGGCGCGCGGAAATGCGTCAACGGCGCTTTCGACGGCGTTCAACGTGGCCTGCACCAAAGACCATTCGCCCCAGCCGCAGCGAATGCGTTTGCGCGCAAAGGCGACATTCGGGTTGGCCGAAAGCGCGGCTGTAATCTGGGCAAATTCTGCCGGTTTGGCAGAGGCGTCAAAATGGATCGCCATATAGTCACCAGACGACGTCAACCGCTCCGCCTGCTTGATAATTGCAGAAGGGTCCTTGTGACAAAGCAGGATATAGGCGATTCTGGCCATGAGTGACGGGGTTGCTCTTTGTATTGTTTCTGATCTGTAGATAATGGCGATCAGTGATTGAATAAACCGCGAATATTTGCTTTTTTCGGCCAGAGGCCAAACTGTTGCCATAAACTATGGTAAAAATGGTAAAAAAATAAGGACGCCGAGCAGAATATGGGTTTTCCAGGGACGTGGATGACGGAAAGTGAAAGCGTTGTGTACCGTGTGGTACCCAAATGCGCATGCTCGACCATCGGGCAGATCATGTTTTATTCGGATCATGGCGAATTTTTCGATGGCGACATTCACGATGCCAAGTCTGGCATGCACAAATGGGCGCTTGAGGACTCGCAAGAGCCTATCGCCAGAAATGTACAAAGCCACGGATCATATGCGTTTACCTGTGTGCGCAACCCCTACACGCGGATCCTGAGTTCGTTCTTTGACAAGATTTGCGGCATTCAGCGCAATGGCAAGCGCTATCGGGGGAACCTTGTGCCGCTGTTGGTTCAGAAATACGGGATCGAGGTCGGCGGTGCCGATGGCAAGCAAGAGTTCGACCAGATCGCCAGCTTCCGCCGTTTTTTGCTGTTCGCGCGCGATACCATCCGCTGGCGCAGGCCGATGGACCCCGACATTCACTGGTCAGGTCAGGCGGGCCATGTCAGCACGTTTATCGTGAACGGTGGCAGCTACGACAAGATCGTGTGGACCGAAAGTTTTAACAATGGCATGCAAGAAGTACTGGATGCGATCAAAACACCGCATCAGGTAACCTTGGCCGATATCCCGCGGTTCAATGAATCCGAAGGCCATGGCCCGAAACGTGCCCATCCGGTCGAGGATTACTTTGACGACTTGTCGATGCATTTGATGCGCGAAATTTACAAGCGTGATTTCGAGCTGTTCAAATACGACTTTGATAATCCCGCCAACAAGATGCCAATCGGTGAAATCGACCTTGACGAGGTTCACGCCAAACTAGGCGACTGATCCCGATAATCCTTAACCGTGCCGCCATTCATAAAGTGGTCATCGTTTTCCGGTTTGCCCAGGGCGAACAGGGATCTGGGGCGGTTGCCTTGGCGCAAACCGCTCTATCGCTGATAGGGCCTATCGCGGGATCGGCGGCCGTATTTTTGCATTTTACCCGCCGCCTAAAGCCCAGCCTTCAGTTTGTCTGAAGCACTTGGGCAATACGCGCGGCTGCGGCACGGCTGCCCTTGGCAGACGGGTGTATCATGTCGGCCGCGTGAAACGAGCTGTCGCCCGTCGGCACCATGTCAGCCAGGGATATAAAGGTGACGCCTTCGTCGCGCTGCGCCATCATCGCGATCCGTGCCTCAAGGGCGTCGCCTTCGCCTTTGCAATGCTCGATCGGGGACCACATGCCGGGGCTGCGCAGATACCCGACATAGGCAACTTTCGCCCCCGCACGGCGGGCTTTCGACACAAGTGCCGGGATTTCACCCCGTGTGCCGTCCGGGCTGATCAATTTGTTCATCCGGCGTTCACACCGGATACAGCCGCAGCCCAGCCACATGTCGTTGCCGCCGCCATTGATCACCACCCAGTCCCAGGGGCCGTCGCGATATTGCTTTGATATGTTCATCCCGAGCGCACCCGAGAAGGGCAGCATATAGCGATACCGCGCACCCGTGATTGCACGGCTTTTCACCTGGGCCCCCAATGTCTTGGCCAGAACATTCGGTACGGCCTGATCGGATTGCGCATGAGACGTCATGAACGAATCGCCTAACACGAGAATGCGCAGCGGGTCCTTTGCCTGGGTCATCGAAGCTGAACACAATACCAATGCGACGGCAACGCTGAGCAGAGTGCAGAAACGGCGCATCAAATATCTCCTTCGTTATTTCCCGTTGAATAGTTGAATATTGGTAAACCCTGTCAACTTTATGGAATTGAGTTCTCGGATTGGAAACAGCGCTGATGATGTGGTGGACAATCCCAAACGATGTGCGGCTGATCTTGCACGCGGGGCCAGCGCAGCCTACATCAAGCACATGTCACAGGTAAAATCATCATCCAAGTCCGACCCCAATTACAAGGTCATCGCTGAAAACCGCCGCGCGCGGTTTGATTACGCGATCGACGACGATGTTGAATGCGGCATCATCCTCGAGGGGTCCGAGGTCAAATCGCTGCGCAACGGCGGGGCCAACATCGCGGAAAGCTATGCCACTGTCGAAGACGGCGAATTGTGGTTGGTGAATTCCTATATCGCGCCTTACAGCCAGGCCAAGACGTTCACCCACGAAGAACGCCGCCGCCGGAAACTGCTGGTGTCGAAAAAGCAACTGTCGAACCTGTGGAATGAAACGCAGCGCAAGGGTATGACGCTTGTGCCGATGGTGATGTATTTCAACCACCGTGGGATGGCCAAGATCAAGATCGGCATCGCCAAAGGCAAAAAGCTGCATGACAAACGCGAGACAGAGGCCAAGCGCGACTGGTCGCGTCAAAAGCAGCGTCTGTTGAAAGACCACGGCTGACCGCTGGGTCCGGCGGGCGCTCAAGACAGCATCTGATCTGCCCTTTCGCAGCGCTATAGGTCGGCCAAACCCTTGCCTGCCCCCGCCTGCAGGGTTAGGCATAACAAAACCTGTTCTCAAAGGGGGCTGACCCATGTCCGACGATCCGAAAACGCTTGTTTCAACCGACTGGCTGGCACAACACCTCAAAGATCCCGACCTGCGCCTTGTGGATGCCTCTTGGTACCTGCCAGACATGTGCCGTGACCCCAAAGCGGAATACGACGCAGCCCACATCCCCGGCGCGCGGTTCTTTGACATAGACGAGATTTCGGATGCGCGGTCGGATTTGCCGCACATGGTCCCTCCGGCTGAAAAATTCATGTCGCGCATGCGTGCCATGGGCATCGGTGACGGCCATCAGGTCGTGGTCTATGATGGCGCTGGCCTGATGTCGGCGGCGCGTGTGTGGTGGCTGTTCAAACTGATGGGGCAGGATAACGTCGCGGTGCTGGATGGCGGTCTGCCCAAATGGGTCGCCGAAGGGCGCAAGACCGAAGATATGCCGCCGATCCCCCGCGATCGCCACATGACGGTCCGTTTCCAAAACCATCTGGTCCGCGATGTCACTCAGGTGGCCCAGGCGTCCAAGCTGAAAGACCCGCAGATTGTCGATGCCCGCTCCGCAGGCCGGTTTCGCGGTGATGAACCGGAACCCCGCGAAGGCCTGCGCCCCGGGCATATCCCCGGCTCGCGCAACCTGCCCTATACTGATCTGCTGAATGCAGACAAAACGATGAAATCCGTGGACCAGATGAAAGCCGCCTTCGAGGCCGCTGGCGTTGATCTGTCCCGCCCCGTGATCACCAGCTGCGGCTCGGGCATTACAGCGGCGGTTCTGGCCCTTGCACTGGAACTGATGGGCCATAAAAACTGGTCCCTTTACGATGGATCTTGGGCCGAATGGGGGATGTTCCCCACAGTGCCCGTTGCGACCGGAGACGCATAATGTTCGAAAACCTGCAGGCGCAGCCCGCCGATAAAATCCTCGCCTTGATGCAAATGTACAAGGACGACCCCCGCGACACCAAGATCGACCTTGGCGTGGGCGTCTACAAGGACGCATCAGGGCTGACCCCGGTCATGCGGGCGGTCAAATCCGCCGAACACCGGATCTGGGAAAACCAGGACAGCAAAAGCTATACCGGCCTTGCCGGTGATCCGGCCTTTGGCGATGCGATGGTTAAAATGGTGCTTGGCGATGCCGTGCCGCGCGCCAATGTGGCTGCCGCCGCGACCCCCGGTGGCACGGGTGCCATCCGTCAGGCCTTCGAAATGATCCAGATGGCACGGCCCGATGCGCGGGTCTTTGTGTCCGATCCGACCTGGCCGAACCACCTGTCGATCCTGAAATACCTTGGCATGGCTGTGGTGCCCTACCGCTATTTCGATGATGAAACCCGCGGCGTTGATTTCGACGGCATGCTGGCGGACCTCAAGACGGCACATAAGGGCGACGTGATCCTCCTGCACGGTTGCTGTCACAACCCCACCGGCGCAAACCTGAATGCCGCCCAGTGGGACGAGATGATCAAGGTTTTGCACGACACCGGTGCCACGCCAATGATCGACATCGCATACCAAGGGTTCGGCGATGGCCTTGAGGTAGACGCAGCAGCAACCCGCAAGGTCGCCGCATCGGTGCCAGAATGCCTGATCGCCGCCAGCTGTTCCAAAAACTTCGGCATCTACCGCGAACGCACCGGCATATTGATGGCGGTCTCCTCCGATGCATCGGCGCAGAAACTGAACCAGGGCACCTTGGCCTTCCTCAACCGCCAGAACTTCAGCTTCCCGCCCGACCACGGTGCGCGGATCGTGACCATGATCCTGAATGACGACGCCCTGCGCGCCGATTGGATGGCCGAACTCGAAGACATCCGCAACACCATGCTCGGCTTGCGCAGCCAACTGGCCGGTGAATTGCAGCGCCTTGCCGGATCAGACCGTTTTGGCTTCCTTGCCGAACATCGCGGCATGTTCTCGCGCCTCGGTACGACCCCGGAAATGGTTGAAAAACTGCGCGCCGATCACGGGATCTATATGGTGGGCGACAGCCGCATGAACATCGCGGGCCTGAATGCAAAAACCGTCCCGATCCTCGCCAAGGCAATCATCGACGTAGGGATCTAAGCGATTCTTACCGCTTCACCCTTTCTTAAATACTCAATAGCGCCGCGCTGTCTCCCAGCACGGCGCTATTTTTTTGCCCAACCATCCACCGGACAAACAAAAAACCCGGGCGCGGACGCCCGGGTTCTTGCGTGCCCGAAGGCGTTTGGTTTTAGCTCTTCGAGAACTCGGGATACGCTTCCATACCCAGTTCCGATACATCGAGGCCCATGATCTCGGCCTCTTCGGTGACGCGGATGCCCATGGTGGCTTTCAAGATCAGCCAGACAACCGTCGACACGATAAAGACGAATGCACCGATGGAGGCAAAGCCGATGATCTGTGTCACAAAGGATGTGCCTTCGGTGTAAACCGGAACCACCAAGGTGCCCCAGAAACCGGCAAGCAGGTGAACAGGGATCGCACCGACAACATCGTCGATCTTCAGCTTGTCCAGGAATGGAACCGCGAAGACTACGATCACACCGCCAACAGCACCAATCCAAAGCGCACCAAACAACGTCGGGTCAAGCGGACCCGCAGTGATGGACACCAGACCTGCCAGCGCACCGTTCAGCAGCATGGTAAGGTCGATCTTCTTGTACAGGATCTGCGTCAGGATCATCGCTGCAACAGCACCACCGGCAGCGGCCATGTTGGTGTTGGCGAAAATCTGGGCCACAGCGTCGGCATCGATCATCGACCCCATTGCAAGCTGCGAACCACCGTTAAAGCCGAACCAACCCAACCACAGGATAAACGTACCCAAGGTGGCAAGCGGCAGGTTCGAACCCTGCATTGGCACAACACGGCCGTCTTTGTATTTGCCGATACGTGGTCCAAGGATCAGGGCACCTGCAAGGGCAGCAAAACCACCAGCTGCATGTACCAGAGTGGAGCCGGCGAAGTCAGAGAAACCTGCGTCAGACAACCAGCCTGCGCCCCACTGCCAGCTTGCTTCGATCGGATAGATAAAGCCGGTCAGGATGACGGTGAAGATCAGGAAGGGCCACAGTTTGATACGCTCGGCCAAGGTGCCCGAAACGATGGAAGCTGTGGTAGCGCAGAACATCAACTGGAAGAAGAAGTCGGAGGCATTGGAGTAGCCGCCAGCGTCGATCGTGGTTTTGATGTCTTTGGTGCCGATTGTGCCGAACACACCCTGAATGATCCAGGCATCGCCCGGATACATGATGTTATAGCCAACCAGCCAGTACATGATCGCGGCCAGCGCGAACAAGGCGATGTTCTTGGTCAGCTGTGTTGTCACGTTCTTGGAGCGGACAAGCCCCGCTTCGAGCATGGCAAAACCGGCGGCCATCCAGAAGACCAGGAAGCCCCCGATCAGGAACAGCAGCGTGTTAAAGATGAATGCAGTCTCGGACGCGCTTGCAAACTCGGCGTCCTGTGCAAAGCCCAGCGTCGGCAACAGCGCGGCTGTCGCGGCCAGGGGAAGAAGAATTCGTGATTTCATGTCGTCATTTCCTCAAGCATTAAGGGTCAGATGGCGTCTTCGCCGGTTTCACCGGTGCGCACACGCACGGCCTGCTCGACGTCGAGCACAAAGATTTTGCCATCACCGATTTTGCCGGTGTGGGCGGTGCGGGTAATGGTTTCGACCATCTGGTCTGCCAGCGCATCGGCGACGACCAGTTCAAGTTTCACCTTGGGTACAAAGTTCACGACATATTCAGCGCCGCGATAGATTTCAGTGTGGCCAGACTGGGCACCGAAACCCTTGATCTCTGTTACCATCAGCCCGCGCACACCTGCTTCGGTCAGCGCTTCGCGGACCTCTTCAAGTTTGAAAGGCTTAATTGTTGCTATGATGAGTTTCACCTAAAGTCCCTCTTCTAGAATGCAGGTTCTTCCTGCGTGATACCTGAGAAGAAAAGAGCGAGACTGACCGGATAAGGAAGCCCAAAGGGCCTGCGCCGGGGCCGTGGAACCCTGTTTGTGATTAAAAAGTGGGCAAATAAAATAAAACGATTAAAAAATAGACACAAAATTGATGGCCGCCACAGCGCTCTAAGCTAAACAATCAGCTCGAGGCAGGGTAGAGTGCAAAAAAAGAACGGTCGAGCGAGCAGCTGAATGAGTGATTCACCCAAGCGGAAGCGCCCTTTGGTCGCTGACAAGCGATATGGCGGCAAAGCGACGGCTTCGGCCAAAAAAGCCCCTGCGAAAAAGGCACCTGCAAGGCGCAAGCCAGCGCGCAAGGCCCCGGTACGGCGCGGCGGTATCATGGGGTTTTTCAGCGCGATTATCCGTTGGATTTTCGGTCTTATCTGGAAGATCGTTTCGCGGGTGGCAATTGTCGCCCTGCTGCTTCTGGCCTGTGCCGTTGGCTATTTCTATACAACCTTGCCGCCTCTCGAGGCGCTGTTGGACGGACGCGCGCGCGGATCAGTCACCATGTTGGACCGCAACGGTGCTGTGTTTGCCTGGCGGGGTGACCAGTTCGGCGGCGTTGTAACGGCCACCAGCGTGTCGCCACATCTAAAGAATGCGGTCATCGCGACCGAAGACAAACGGTTCTACAGCCACTTTGGTGTATCGCCACGCGGTATCGCATCCGCCGTGCGCATCAACCTGAGCGAAGGCCGTGGCCCGCTTTCGGGGCATGGCGGGTCGACGATCACCCAACAGGTCGCCAAGCTGCTGTGTCTGGGCGAACCCTTTGATACGGCATCGGGCCAGACCGAAAAAGAATACGAAGCCGAATGCCGGCGTTCATCGCTCAAGCGCAAGGCCAAGGAGGCAGTGTTCTCCATGGCGATGGAGGCGAAGTATTCAAAGAATGATATTCTGTCGATCTACCTGAACCGTGCCTATATGGGCGGCGGTGCCTTCGGTGCCGAAGCCGCGGCACAACGGTTTTTCGGTAAACCCGCATCCGCCTTGCGCCCTGCCGAAGGGGCGATGCTGGCCGGTTTGCTGACAGCCCCCACCACATTGTCGCCGACCAACAATCTTGACCGGTCGCAAAACCGCGCTGCCACGGTGGTGCGCCTGATGCAGGGTCAGGGTTACCTGACCAAAGCCGAAGCGGATGACGCGATCGCGCATCCCGCCGAACTGTCCGAAGCGGCCGAGGCCGAGGCGGGCGGATATTTTGCCGACTGGGTGATGTCATCGGGCCCTGAATTTTTTACCCGTAACACCACCGAAGACGTCATCATCAAAACAACCCTGGATCAGCGCATTCAACGTGCCGCCGAGGATGGGTTGAACTGGGTCTTTGACAACAAGGTGCGCGCCGGGTCCAAGGCGCAGGCCGCTGTTGTGGTAATGTCTGCCGATGGTGCCGTGCGGGCCATGGTGGGGGGGCGCAAAACCAAGGTTGCCGGTGCCTTTAACCGCGCCACGCAGGCGATGCGCCAGACGGGGTCGTCCTTTAAACCGTTCATTTACGCCGCCGCGCTGGATCTGGGGTATTCCCCGAATGACCTGATCAACGACGCGCCTTATTGCCTGAACATTCCGGGATCGGGCGAATGGTGCCCCAAAAACTATACCAGCAGCTTTAAAGGCAATGTGACCCTGACCACCGCGCTTAAGGAATCGTTGAACATTCCTGCGGTCAAAGTGTCCGAAAGCGTCGGGCGTGATCTGGTCAGTCAGGTGGCAACGCAATTCGGCATCAAAAGCGATCTGGCCGCAGGCCCCGCGCTGGCGCTTGGTGCGTCTGAGAGTACCCTGCTCGAGATGACAGGTGCCTATGCGGGTATTCTGAACGGGGGGTCTTCGGTGAAACCTTATGGCCTGATTGATCTAAAGCTACAGGGCGATAGCGAACCCTTGATGGGCACGGGCGGCGGCATCGGTGAACGGGTGATCCAGGAAGATGCGGCGCTTCAGCTGGTCTATATGATGGAAAAGGTCGTGTCCGAGGGCACTGGCAAGCGGGCGCAGTTTGGGGGGCGTGAACTGGCGGGCAAAACCGGCACAACCCAAGCCAACCGTGATGCGTGGTTCATCGGGTTCTCTGCCGATTATGTGGCGGGCATCTGGATGGGCTATGACGATAACACGCCGCTAACAGGTGTCTCGGGTGGCGGCCTGCCGACCGAGATCTGGAAAGAGGTCATGGAGCGGGTCCACGAAGGATTGCCTGTCCGACCTTTGCCGATGATCATGCCGGCACCTTCCGTAGCTGACGTATCGCAGGCCCAAGACAACAGACCTGCCCCGGTGTCACAGCCGCAAAATCCGATCAGTCTGATTGATCAGGTGTTGCGTGACATCTTTGGCGGTGGTGCGTCAGGTGGTGGCGGTGGCAATTCAAAAGCCGGTGATCGCTAACCCCGCAGACGCGCGGCGGATCAAGCCGCGCCTGCTGGCTTAGTCCGCGTCAGGGCGCATTGTGCCCGTGGGCTGTGACAGTTCAAAACGGCGTTTTTGCAGATAGTTCAGGCGGGCCTGCGCATAGCTGTCGGTGCTGCCATCCACCGCGTCAGCGATCACGTCGCTGCGACGGCTTTTTGTGAACACGCGATCGGCAAGGCCGGTCACGGTGCCCACATATTTCTCGGGGCTTTCCAGCGTGTAGGACAGCGGGTTGGTAAACAGATCAACGATGCGACCTGCCACATCCCGACGTGTCGAGGGGCCGATGATCGGCAATTCGTAATACGGGCCTTCGCCGACGCCCCAAACATATAGCGTTTCGCCGAAATCGGTGTCGTGCTCTGGCACTTTGAATGCGCTGGCCGCGTCAACCACGCCTGCAAAACCAAGGACCGTGTTGATTGCAAACCGCGATGTCGCCAGTCCGAAACCTGTGACGTCACCCTGAAGGAACGAATTCACAGCGACCTGCGGCATCGCCATGTTTTCGGCAACGTTGTGAATAACCGTCTGGAATTCGCTGGGCACAGCCTTGGCCAAGCCGCCGCCCTTGCCGGAACCCGCGACTTGCTTGTTCAGGGCATGCACCTTGCGGTTGCTTTGCTCGTGCGGATCATTGATGCCTGTCGGCTGCACACGCGCGGCACTGCCACACGCGGCAAGGCCAGCAACCAAAACGCACACCGTAAAGTTCCGCAAAACCTTGGGTGCCGTAGAAAAATTGACCATAGCAGCCCCCTTTGTGCCGATAAGAATTCTGCACCTTATGCGGACAGCACATGCGATTAGCAACATATCTTTGAGGGGCGGTATCCAGCCTTCGAAAGCTTTTGTTTTATGACTTTTTTGCCCCCTTTCAGTTTGGCTGGCAGGGCGTTAACGTAGGCCGCAAATACATCTGACCTCAAAGGAAGAACCCCATGAGCATTTCCAACCGTCTCAGCGAACTTGGCGTCACATTGCCAGACGCGCCCGCACCAGCGGCCAACTATGTTCCTTTCGTCAAAACGGGGAATATCGTTTATATTTCCGGCCAGATTTCGAACGGTCCTGACGGTCTGATCCTTGGCAAACTGGGTGATACAATGGATGTGGCCGCCGGTGCCGCCGCCGCGAAAACCTGCGCGATCAGCCTGTTGGCCCAAGTCAAAGCTGCCTGTGGTGGGGATATTGAACGCCTTGTGCGTGTGGTAAAGCTGACCGGTTTTGTGAACTCTACCGCTGATTTCACCGATCAGCCCAAAGTGATCAACGGCGCGTCCGACTTTTTGGTCGAAGCATTGGGTGATGCGGGGCGGCACGCGCGCTCTGCGGTGTCTGCGGCATCCTTGCCTTTGGGTGTTGCCGTCGAAATCGAAGGCATCTTCGAGATCAAATGACCTTTCCAGCTGCGCTTGTAAAAGCCCCGTTTGCCCACCGGGGCTTTCATGATCTGAACGCGGGCCGGCCTGAAAACAGCCCGGCCGCGTTCAGTGCCGCGGTGGAACGTGGCTATGCGATTGAACTGGATGTCCAGCTTAGCTCGGACGGTCAGGCGATGGTGTTTCATGACTACGCCCTCGACCGGCTGACGGCTGAATCCGGCCCCATCCAGCAACGCACCGCAGAGGCGCTGGCGCAGATCAAGCTGAAAGGTGGCACAGACACCATTCAGACCCTGCCGCAAATCCTGTCATTGATCGACGGGCGCGTCCCGCTGCTGGTCGAGATCAAGGATCAGGACGGCGCAATGGGCGATGCCATCGGCCCGCTGGAAGTCGCAACAGCCCGCGCGCTGCACGACTATGCCGGTGATGTGGCGGTCATGTCGTTCAACCCCCATTCGGTCGCGCGCATGGCGCTGCTTGCGCCCGATCTGACGCGTGGGATCGTGAGCAGTGCCTATCGCTATGCCGACTGGCCGCTGTCCAAGGCCACCTGCGACCACCTGCGCGAGATACCTGATTACGGCCGGTCTGGCGCGTCCTTTATCAGTCACGAGGTCGACGACCTGTCACGCCCCCGCGTGGCCGACCTGCGAAAGACCGGCGCGATGGTATGCTGCTGGACAGTCCGAAGCACTGAAATCGAAACGACAGCGCGGCAATACGCCGATAATATCACATTCGAGGGCTACGACGCGGTGCGCCCCGCTTGAACCCCGGCGCTTTGGCCACAGATTAGACCCATGGCAACCGGGATACCCGAATGAGCGCACAAGAAGTCGAAATCAGAATATTCCCCAAGATCTCCGATATCGGTCAGGCCGAATGGGATGCCTGTGCCTGCCCAGAAGCCACGGATGGCGCACGGCCCGATGACCCGTTCACCACCTACCGCTTTCTGTCCGCGATGGAGGACAGCGGCAGCGTCGGCCCTGGTACGGGCTGGCAGCCGCAATACCTGACCGCGTCCATTGGCGGCCAGATGGTTGGCGTGGCACCCATGTATGCCAAATCCCACAGTCAGGGCGAATATATCTTTGATCACAGCTGGGCTCATGCGCTGGAACGTGCGGGTGGCCGGTATTATCCGAAACTGCAAATTGCGGTGCCGCATACCCCAGCCACGGGCCGCCGTTTTCTGACCCGTCCGGGGTTCGAGGATGCAGGCGTGGCCGCGTTGATCCAGGGCGCTGTGCAATTGACCGACACCAACGGGTTATCATCGCTGCACATCACATTCTGCACCGAGGCAGAGGCCATGGCGGCAGAGGAGTTGGGGCTGATGGCACGCAAGAGCCAGCAGTTTCACTGGCAAAATCACGGATATGATGATTTTGACGGCTTCCTTGCCACGCTCAGTTCACGCAAGCGCAAGAACATCCGCAAAGAACGCCAGCAAGCGCAAGACTTTGGCGGAACGATTGAAACCTTCACCGGTGACCAGATCGAACCTGAACATTGGGATGCGTTCTGGGAATTCTACCAAGATACCGGTGCGCGCAAATGGGGCACCCCGTATCTGACTCGCCAGTTTTTCGACATTGCCCAGGAAACCTTGCGCGATGATATGGCCTTGGTGTTGGCGCGGCGCGACGGGCGATGGGTCGCGGGTGCGCTGAACTTTATCGGGGCTGATGCGTTATATGGTCGGTACTGGGGGTGTCGCGAGCACCACCCGTTCCTACATTTCGAATTGTGCTATTACCGCGCAATCGACATCGCGATCGACATGAAATTGGCAACCGTAGAGGCCGGTGCGCAAGGCGAACACAAACTGGCGCGCGGCTATTTGCCCACCGCAACTTGGTCACTGCACTGGATGCGCGATCAGGGGTTTGCCCGCGCAGTGGGCGATTACCTGCGTCAGGAACGCGCCGCCGTGGACGAAGAGATCGAGATACTGACAGAATACGGCCCCTTTAAACGCCCCAATATCGAGGAACAACAATGAGCGAAAAATTAAGCGAAGAGACCCGCAAAACCGTCCTTGCCCCGTTGTTTGCAACAGGCTGGGAAATGGTCGACGGGCGGGATGCAATCGTCAAGACATTCAAGTTCAACGACTTTGCCGACGCATTCGGCTGGATGACCCGCGCCGCGATCTGGGCTGAAAAATGGAACCACCATCCCGAATGGGAAAACGTGTATGGCAAGGTGGTCGTCACGCTAACAACCCATGATGTGGATGGCCTAAGCGCGCTGGATGCCAAGCTGGCCCGCAAGATGGACGGGTTGATGGGCCCTGCCAGCTAATAGCGCCGGCACCCCGCAGGAAACAAAAACGCCGCCCGTTACGGGGCGGCGTTTTGCATTTTAACGGGTGGTACAGATCACATGTTGTCCAAAAGCGCCTCGCCGCCGGACAGTTCGCACATGCCGGGGCTTTCCTCGGCCTGGAACAGCGCAACCTTGCCGTCATCCACCAGCATCGCATAGCGTTTGGACCGCGCCATCAGGCCAACAGGTTCGGCGGTGAAATCCATGCCGATCGCTTTGGTAAAGGCGCTATTGCCATCGGCCAGCATTGTGATGCCCGCAGCAGAAGCACCTGTCGCGTCGCCCCATGCCTGCATGACAAAGGGGTCGTTGACGGATACGCAAATGATCTCGTCCACGCCTTTGGCGTCAAACTGGTCTTTGGTGCGGATAAAGCTGGGCACATGCGCCGAATGGCAGGTCGGTGTGAAAGCGCCGGGAACCGCAAATACCACAACTTTGCGGCCTTTCAGTTTGTCGGCCATCTGGACAGGCGCGGGGCCGTCAGCGCCCATTTGCATCAGTGTGGCATCCGGCAGCATATCACCTTGAGAAATCGTCATATATGTGACCTTTCGTGTCATTGCGTTTGTCTCTTGCTTAGATATAGGTTTCGGACGCGGGCAGGAAACTGGTTTTTTCAAGTTAGGGGCATAGGATGGGACATGTTATTGTGATCGGGGCAGGGCAGGCCGGGTCCTCTTGTGTGGCCAAGCTGCGCAATTCCGGCTTTGACGGTAAAGTGACCCTGATCGGTGCCGAAAACGTGCCCCCCTATCAACGCCCGCCCCTGTCCAAGGCCTACCTGCTGGGCGACATGACGCTAGAGCGTTTGTTTCTGCGCCCCGAAAGTTTCTATGGCGAATATGACATTGATCTGAGGCTTGGCACCCATGTCGACAGCATCGACACGGCCGCCCAGACCATTCGGGTAAATGGTGCCGATATGGCCTATGATGATTTGGTGCTGACCACCGGATCGGTCCCGCGCCGCCTGCCTGCCAGCATTGGCGGTGCATTGGACGGCGTGCATGTGGTACGTGATCTGACCGATGTGGATGCCATGGCACCGCGGTTCACCAAAGCGGCGCGCGTGTTGATCGTCGGCGGGGGATATATCGGGCTGGAGGCCGCTTCGGTCGCGGCCAAGCTGGGGTTGAACGTGACCCTGGTTGAAATGGGCGACCGTATCTTGCAGCGTGTCGCGGCCCCGCAAACCTCTGATTTTTTCCGTGATCTGCATCGGTCCCACGGCGTGGATATCCGCGAAGGCGTAGGCCTTGAGCGTCTGATCGGCGACACACATGTCACCGCCGCGCACCTGTCGGACGGGTCGGAACTGCCCGTTGATTTCGTGATCGTCGGTGTCGGCATTGCCCCCGGTATCGACCTTGCCCAAGCCGCAGGGATCGAGATCGACAACGGCATTAAGACCGACAGCCACGGCCGCACATCGGCACCGCATGTCTGGGCTGCGGGCGATTGCGCGTCATTCCCGTATCGCGGTGGCCGTATCCGGCTTGAATCGGTGCCGAACGCCATTGATCAGGCGGAATGTGTTGCGGAAAACATCATGGGGGCTGACAAGGATTACGTGGCAAAACCGTGGTTCTGGTCGGATCAATATGATGTGAAACTGCAAATTGCGGGTCTGAATACCGGATATGACCGGGTCATCACCCGCCGCACGGACGCAGATTCTGTCGCGTTCTGGTATTACAAGGGCAGCGAACTGCTGGCCGTGGATGCCATGAATGATCCGCGCGGGTTCATGATCGGGCGGCGTCTGATCGAGGCCGGAAAATCCCCCGCACCGGAGCTGATCGAGAACCCCGATACCGATTTGAAAGCATTGCTGAAAGCATGAGGATCATCGCAGGCAAATCGCGGGGCACAAGGCTGGCCGAGGTCGGCCGCGGCGACGACGACGCGCATCTGCGCCCGACATCCGACCGTGTGCGCGAAAGCCTGTTTTCGATGCTGGCATCGTTTAACGTCATTAACAACGCACGGGTTCTGGACCTGTTTGCTGGCACGGGCGCATTGGGGCTTGAGGCCCTGTCGCGGGGCGCGCGCGAAGTGGTGTTCGTTGAAAACGGGCGTGTGGGGCAAAAGCTGATCACCGAGAACATCAAGAAACTGCGGGCCGAAGGCGAAACGACGTTGATGCGGTCGGATGCCACCACGCTGGGCGATTGGATCGCAGCGCCCTTTGATCTGGTGTTTCTTGATCCGCCCTATGGCAAAGGGATGGGGCAGGTCGCATTGGTCAAAGCGCTGGCCGGTGGCTGGCTTGCCAAAGACGCGATGATCGTTTGGGAGGAAAGTGCCGCGATGGATCCGCCCGACGGGTTCACGCGGATCGACAAAAGAAAATATGGCGATACCTGGATTACCCTTTTGACCGTGACCTAACCGAAAAACCTGTTCAGGCTTTGCATTTTCCCCGCTTGCGCCTATGAGCTAGTCAATTATTCCAATGGAAAGATGCCCCCATGAGCCTAAGTATGACCAGTACGTTCATCAAACCAATGCACCCCGAGGGGCGCAAGTTTGTCGCGATCTTTGCCGCGATCACCTTGGTCCTATTCCTGCTGGCCGATTTTCTGGGCTGGATCGGCGTTGGGGCGACCGTCTGGTGCTATTACTTTTTCCGCGATCCTGAACGTGTGACACCCAAGGGCGACAATCTGGTGATTAGCCCCGCCGATGGTATTATTTCGTTGATCGAACCTGCCGTTCCCCCGGCAGAGCTGGGCATGGCCGACACGCCGCTGACCCGCGTCAGCGTGTTCATGAACGTGTTTAACTGTCACGTGAACCGCGCGCCGGTCGCAGGCGAGATCACTGACATCGCCTATCGCGCCGGCAAGTTCTTTAATGCGTCGCTGGACAAGGCAAGCAAGGATAACGAACGCAACAGCCTGCGGATCAAGATGGCCGATGGCCGCGACATTGCTGTGGTGCAGATTGCGGGCCTCGTTGCGCGGCGCATTGTTTGCTTTACCACGCCCGGCGCACATACGCAGGCAGGTCAGCGTTTCGGTTTGATCCGCTTTGGGTCGCGTGTGGATGTGTATCTGCCCGAAGGTGTCGAACCCAAGGTCAGCATTGGCCAGACAATGGTGGCTGGCGAAACCGTCTTGGCAGAGCTGTCGTAAATGACTGAACAAACCCCCGCGCCCACAGAAAAAGCGAAAGCTGAGTTTTCATTGCTTCAGTTGTTGCCAAACATGCTGACCATTGCGGCGATTTGCGCAGGCATTTCAGCGATCCGTTTCGGGGCCGAGGGTAAATTCGCATTGGCGGTGTTTCTGATCACGCTGGCCAGTATTCTGGATGGCATGGACGGGCGCGCCGCACGCTATCTGGGCAGCGACAGCAAAATCGGCGCCGAGCTGGACAGCCTCGCGGATTTCGTCAACTTTGGCGTGGCCCCCCCCTTGGTGGTGTATTTCTGGGGCCTGCAGGATTCCTACCGTGCGGGTTGGCTTGCCGTTTTGGTGTTCGCAATCTGCTGCGTGATGCGTCTGGCACGGTTCAACGTCGATTCGCGTACCAAAACCACGTTGGACGATGGCGGGTATTTTACTGGCGTGCCATCGCCGGCGGGCGCAATGCTGGTGATGCTTCCGATCTATCTGCCCTATGCGTTCGGCCCCGGTGCCGCGATGCCGGATCTACTGGCGTGCCTGTACATCGTGCTGGTCGGTTGGGTCATGATCAGCCGCATCCCGACATGGTCGTTCAAATCGGTCAGCTTTTCGCGCAGCAACGTGACCTATTTCCTGATCTTCTTTACCGGCTTTATCGCCTGTTTGGTCAGCTTTCCCTGGACCACACTTGTGATCTGCTGCTTTGCCTATGCGGGCAGCGTCTTGTGGGCCGTGATTGAACTCAAGCTGGCCAAACGCAAAGCTTAATCTTGCGAATAGGTCGGATGGAATTTTCCGGCGGGCGACAGGGTGAAAATCTCGAAACCCGTTTCGGTCACACCGATGGAATGTTCAAACTGCGCCGATAGCGATTTGTCGCGGGTGACCGCCGTCCAGTCATCTGCCAGCACCTTGGTTTCGGCGCGGCCCAGATTCACCATCGGTTCGATGGTAAAGAACATGCCCGGTTCCAGAACGGCCCCGGTGCCAGGGCGGCCATAGTGCAGTACGTTTGGCGGGGCGTGGAACACGCGGCCCAGACCATGCCCGCAGAAATCTGTAACAACGCTCATCCGGTGACTTTCGACAAAGCTTTGGATCGCGTGGCCGATGTCGCCGAAGGTGTTGCCGGGCTTGACGACTTCGATGCCGCGCATCAATGCGTCATGAGTGACTTCGATCAAACGCTCGGCCTTGCGGGCCAGTTTGCCTGCGACATACATCCGGGACGTATCGCCAAACCAGCCATCCACAATCACCGTAACGTCGATGTTCAGGATGTCGCCGTCTTTCAGCTTTTTGTCACCGGGGATGCCGTGGCAGACAACGTGGTTGATCGAAATACAGCTGGCATGCTGATAGCCCTTATAGCCGATCGTGGCAGATTTGGCACCTGCGTCCTCGACCATCTGGGTGATCAGGCCGTCGATGGCCCCTGTGGTTTGACCAACGAAAACATGCGCGGCGATATCATCAAGAATCTGCGCGGCAAGTTTGCCGGCGGCATGCATACCTGCAAAATCCGATGGGTCGTAAATGCGAATGCCGTCTTTTGTCTGGCGTCCTCGGTGTTCATTCATCACCGGTATCTCCGTAGGTCTAAACTGTTTCGTTCGGGATGGTCCAAGGGCCAGTGTAGGTCAACCCTTTAGGGGTAACTCAGTGCCTAAAGTGACCTGTTCGGGGGATATATGGGTGCTAATGATCAATGTTTCCAGCCCAGCGGCGCGGGCAGCCGTAAAAGCGGCGGCATAGGTCGGGTCAATATCGGCGGCCACGGAAAACGCAGTGCAATCCGTGCGCTGTACCAAATACAGCAAAACGGCGCGGTGCCCCAATTCGGCCATCCGGGCCAACTCGTTCAGATGCTTGGCACCGCGGGCGGTGACGCTATCGGGGAATTCCACCAAGCCGGGGGTGCGCGAAAGGGTCGCTGATTTCACCTCCACATAGGCGTCGGGCAAACCGGCCTGCGTTAAAAGGAAATCGATCCGCGAATTTTCACCGTATTTCACCTCTGGTCTGACGGTGCCGTATTGCGCCAGCGCCGGCACCAGCCCCGCCATCAAGGCCGATTTGACCGCGCGGTTGGGCAGCGCGGTATCAACGCCGGTGAAATGCCCGTTTTCATGGTCAACCAGCCGCCAGCCATAGCTCAGCTTGCGTTTGGGATCGTCGTTGGGTTCCAGCCATATCCGCATGCCGGGTTCGGCCAGCCCCATCATTGATCCGGGGTTCGCGCAATGGGCCGTGACCTCGCGGCCATCGTCAAGCGTGCAATCGGCCAGAAACCGTTTGTAGCGGCGGATCAGGCGGGCGGGGACAAGTTCAGTTTGAAAGCGCATAGGGTGTGACCTATACCTCTATCATAGCCCCCTCAAGGAGACAGGCCAATGCCAAACCCCACCGCAGCTATGATCGTCATCGGCGATGAAATCCTGTCCGGGCGCACACGCGACAGCAACATGCACCATCTTGCAGGGCAATTGACCAGTGTGGGGATCGACCTGAAAGAGGTCCGCGTGATCGGCGATGAACACGGCACGATTATTGCAGCCGTTCAGGCCATGTCGAAAGCCTATGATAACGTGTTTACCAGCGGCGGCATCGGTCCGACGCATGACGACATTACGGCTGATTGCATCGCGGCGGCCTTTGGCAAACATATCGACGTGCGCGACGATGCCCGCGCAATTCTGGCAGCCCATTACGCCCGGTCAGGGACCGACCTGAACGAGGCGCGGTTGCGCATGGCCCGCATCCCCGATGATGCGACCTTGATCGACAACCCCGTTTCATCAGCACCCGGTTTCAAGCTTGAGAACGTGCATGTGATGGCGGGCGTTCCATCTGTGTTCGAGGCGATGGTCGCGTCGGTTCTGCCCACCCTGACTGGCGGTGCCCCCCTGATCAGCGCAACCCTACGGATTGATCGGGGCGAAGGCGATATCGCGGGGCCATTGGGGCAGATCGCCAAGGATTATCCAGCCCTGTCGATCGGGTCGTATCCGTTTCAAAAAGACGGCAAATACGGTGCGCATATCGTGATCCGTGGCAGTATTCAGGCCGAGATCGACGCCGCCGTGAAAACTCTGGAGGCCGCTTTTCCATGACGCCTGATATTCCACAGCTGTACGAAGGTGTTGACCAGACATGGCCCGCCGCAAGACGTTGGACAGAAAACGGCTGGACCTTGCGCGATGGTCAAGGCGGGGGCAAGCGTGCTTCGGCCGCGACGCGTGTGGCCGATGATGCCGATATCGGAGTTGCCGAAGCCGCCATGCGCGCATTGGGGCAAACGCCGCTTTTCATGATCCGGCAAGGCGATGAAGCGCTGGACGCCGAACTGGCAGCGCGAGGCTATGAGATCATCGATCCCGTCAATATGTATGTCCTGCCCGTTGAAAAGCTGACCGATGTGCCGATCCCGCCGGTGACCGCCTTCGAGATCTGGGAACCGCTGGCGATCATGCTCGAGATTTGGGCCAAAGGCGGCATCGGTCCGGCCCGCATCGACGTGATGCGCCGCGCCGCGCAAAAGACAGCAATCTTGTCGCGCTGGAAGGAAAAGCCCGGCGGCGTGGCTTTTGCCGCGATCCACGACGGGGTGTGCATGGTTCATGCCGTCGAGGTGCTGGAACACCAGCGCGGCATGGGCGTCGCAAAATGGATGATGCGCCGCGCGGCACTGTGGGCGCAGGCCCGTGGGGCGACCCATCTGGCGGTTCTTTGCACAAAGGAAAATGCGCCTGCAAACCGGCTGTATCAAGGGCTAGGCTTTGCCCATGTGGGCGACTATCATTACCGCCAATCCCCTGATTGAAGGAGCCACAAGATGGCCAAAGACGCCCCAACCGCCCTTGACCTGCCAATGGTCGATCCGCTGCCCGAAGCGACACAGAAATACTTTGATGTCTGCCAGGAAAAGCTGGGGATGATCCCGAATGTCTTGCAGACTTATGCGTTTGATATCGACAAGCTGAACAGCTTTACCGCGATGTACAACGATCTGATGCTGGGTGCGTCGAACCTGTCCAAGCTTGAGCGCGAGATGATCGCGGTCGTCGTGTCGTCAGTGAATAAATGCTACTATTGCCTGACCGCGCACGGGGCTGCGGTGCGGCAACTGTCTGGCAATCCGATCCTGGGCGAACAGATGGTGATGAACTGGCGCGTGGCCGATCTGGATGCACGTCAAACCGCGATGCTGGAATTTTCCGAAAACCTGACAGTGGCCAGCGCCAAAACCACCGAGGCCGACCGGCAGGCCCTGCGCGATGTGGGTTTCACGGACCGTGATATCTTTGACATCGCGTCGGTTGCGGCGTTTTTCAACATGACCAACCGCGTGGCAAGTGCGACCAACATGAAGCCCAACGAGGGCTATCACGCGCAATTCAGATGATGATACGTTGCGCTGGTTTGCTGTGGCTGGTCTTGGCGACCCAAGCCGGCGCGATAGAGCTATCGCTGCCGCAAATCGCGCGCCTGACGGTTGAACGGAACACCAGTCCCGACAGCTATGCCGCACCCATCAGCACGTTTCAGGACGGAACCCTTGATACGGTAACGGTTGAGGGGTCCGTCGCCCGACAGGCCTGGAGGCTGGAGGCCGCGGGCCTGACGCCGCTGCAAGTGCTGCGCCCGCTTCGGTCGCAGCTTGAGGCGGCAGGGTACGACGTGGTGCTTGAATGTAGCGCTGCGGCCTGTGGTGGTTTCGACTTTCGCTTTGCGACCGAGACGCTGCCGGGTCCGAACATGTACGTCAACATCCGGTCCTATCAGTTTGTCACCGCTGTGCAGGGTCCGCTATCGGCCCCGACCTCTGTTGTGACGGTGCTTGCCAGCACGGCGTCTTCGTCGGCCTATGTCCAGATTATTCAGGCCATTTCGGAAGGCGAAGCCGATGTTCCGGTTGCCGATGCCACAGGGCCTGTGATTGCTGCAGGCGGCAACGGTCTGGTCGATGCGTTGCTTGGTCAGGGACATGCGGTTTTGTCGGGGCTTGATTTCAAATCCGGCACGGCGACTTTGGGTGCAGCGGGCGACGCTGCGCTGGGGCAGCTTGCGGCGTTTCTGAAAGACCAGCCAACGGCGCGCGTGGCGCTTGTAGGGCATACCGATAGTGTCGGTGGGCTTGACGCGAATATCGCCTTGTCGCGCAGTCGGGCAGTTGCTGTACGCGACAGGCTGATCCAGAATTTTGATGTTCCCGCTGCGCAGATGGATGCCGAAGGCATGGGCTATCTTGCCCCTGTTGCATCCAACCTGACGCCGGAAGGCCGCGAGGCCAATCGCAGGGTCGAGGTGGTATTGTTAACAACGCCCGGCTGATCCCATCCTGACAACAAAGATTTTGCCATTCGCCCTATAGACGCTGGATTGCGATCCTTGCCTGAAATTCCACAGCAAAAAATCCCCCGCTGGCCTTTCAGCGAGCGAGGGCGATCTGATGAAATCAGATCAAGTGCACCGAGGGGATGTGGTGTTCGGGGTTACCAGTCTGTTGGGCCTTTGTCGGCAAAGGCATGGACCAGAAAATCAATAAAGGCGCGTACTTTGGGCTGGGTGAACCGGCCGGGCGGGTACACGGCATAGATGCCTTGGGTTTCCAGCGGCAAATCAGGGATGGCGTCTTCGACCAAGCCTTTTTCCATCGCGTCGGCATATAAAAAGCTGGGGAGATAGGCGATGCCAAGACCGGAAATAGCCGCGTTCAGCAAGGATTGACCGTCATTGACCGAAAGCCAGCCAGCGGTGCGCACCTGACGCTTCTCGCCCGAGGGGGATGTCAGCTTCCACATGTTACCACTGGATTGGTTAGAATAATGCAGCAGCTTGTGATCGTTCAGATCGTCGATCTTTTCAGGGCGGCCGTATTTCTCGAAATAGCCGGGGCTGGCGATCATGCGTTTGGTGGTTTCGGTCAGCTTGCGGGCCCGCAGGGTGCTGTCTTCCAGCTCTCCGATGCGGACAGCCATATCAAAGCCTTCGCTGATCAGTTCAACATAGCGGTTGTTCAGCACCATGTTGACGGTGATGTCGGGGAATTCTTCCAGAAAACCGGAGAGGGCAGGCGACAGGTGGTTCACCCCGAAATCCGTTGCGACCGAAATACGCAGCAGGCCGGAGGGGGCCGATTGCATCGACGTGACCAGCGCATCTGCTTCGCCTGCATCGTTCAATACGCGGCGGGCCCGGTCGTAATAGGCAAGGCCGATTTCTGTGGGGCTGACCCGGCGGGTCGTCCGGTTCAGCAATCGCGCACCAAGCCGTGCCTCAAGCGAGGAGACGTGTTTTGATACGGCGGACTTCGAGATGCCCATCTTTTTGGCGGCATCCGTAAAACCACCCTGATCCACAACTGTGGCGAATGCTTCCATTTCTGTCAGGCGGTCCATTGCCGTCCCCTTTTCAATCATCTGCGTTGGGAATGGTATGGTGCCCAAATCGGGCAGGATCACGGCAGAGGTGGGACAGTAGCAAGGTCATTGCATGGATCGTTCGCGGCAGGGAAACATTGAAACAATGCCCGCCAACGGGGGGCTTTAGATCCAGCGCACCCATCTGAGCAACGCAAACATCAGCACAGCCAGGGCCGTCATCGACAGGCACAGGGCGGCAAAGGCCCACGGGTGACCGGTGCCGGGCATCCCGCCAACGTTCACGCCGAACAGCCCGGTCAGAAAACCCAGCGGCAGGAAGATGGCTGCGGCCACAGACAGCACATAGCCGTGCCGCGCCTGACGCTGGGCGACATTGGCATCATGTTCTTCCTGCACCGACACAAGGCGCTCGCGCAGCTCGTCCAATTCCTCCACCGCGATCAGCGCGCTGTTGGCTTGTTCGTGCAGCTCCAGCTGGCTGGCTTGGGGGATCAGCGGTATATCAAGGGCGGCAAGCTTGCTCAGGGCGGCACGTTGCGGATCAAGATAGCGCCGCAACCGGATCACGCTGCGCCGGATTTCGGGCAATTCATGCGGCATCGGCGTTTCTTTGTCTTCCAGATCGATCTCAAAGAACTCCGCCTGTTCGTCGATGCTTGCCACATGTTCCTGAACCCGCAGGGTCAACCGCCGCACCAGATCCTCAAGAAACTTGGCCGGGCTGGGCGGGGCGTTTTGTGCTTCGGCCAATTGGCGGATCGCGTCGATGGCAAAGACCTTTTTGCGGCGCACGGTGATCAGCAGACCTGTTTCAACAAACATCCGCACAGACACCATTTCATCGGCGTCCTGACCTGCGTTCATATTGATGCCGCGCAGGTTCAGGATCAAACCGCCGTCAAACCGGTCACAGCGCGGGCGCGTTTGTTTCTGGATCAGCGATCCGGCGGGGATTTCATGCAGATGTTCGCGCACCCAAGGTTCAAGCATCTCGTCGGTCAGATCGAAATGCCACCAGCGGTACACACCCGGCCCCGTCAGGTTGGTCTCGGTCGGAACGGACGTGGTGCCATCGGCAAAAATATCAAAAACACAAATCGGCATGCGGTCCGCCCTTAACTGCTCAGGGCGGAGTTTCGCATCCTACAGGCAAAGGGGCAATATCACAGTGCGGCGGCCAGCCGCGTGCCTTGGTCAATCGCGCGTTTCGCGTCCAGTTCAGCGGCGACATCGGCACCACCGATGACGTGGCAAGGGATGCCTTTGACCTCAAGCGCGTCGGCGAGGGACCGGTCCGACAGTTGGCCTGCACATAGCACGATGGTGTCCGCCTCGATCAGCTGTGGTTTCTCGCGGGCTTCGCCAAAGCTGATGTGCAGCCCGTCTGCGTCGATCTTTTCGTAATTCACGCCACCGATCATCTGGACGTTCTTCATGGTCAGCGATGCACGGTGAATCCAGCCCGTGGTCTTGCCCAAGCCCTTGCCGACTTTGGTGGCCTTGCGTTGCAGCATCGTGACCTCGCGCGCGGGTGCGTGGGGTTGCGGGCCTTCGGGGGCCAGACCGCTGCGATGGTCGGCTGGGTCGGTGACGCCCCATTCTTTCATCCATTCGGGCAGGTTGGTGGTGGTGCTGTCGCCGTCATGAACCAGATGTTCAGACACATCGAACCCGATGCCGCCTGCGCCGATCACGGCGACTTTCTTGCCCGCCGTCACCTTGCCGTTCAGGATGTCGATATAGCTGACCACATTGCCTGCATTCTGCCCCGGTATCTGCGGGTCGCGCGGCACAACGCCGGTGGCGATAATCACCTCGTCGAAACCCCCAAGATCATTGGCGGATACTTCGGTGTTCAGTTTGACCATCACGCCGCGTTCCTTGACCATGGCGCGGTACCAATCGACCAGACCCCAGAATTCTTCCTTGCCCGCAACCTGCTTGGCAAGGTTCAACTGCCCGCCAATCTCTGAGGCGCGGTCAAACACAGTGACCTTGTGCCCACGCTCTGCCGCTGTGATGGCTGCCGACAGACCCGCAGGGCCGGCACCGACAACCGCGATGGTCTTGACGTTCTGCGATGGCTCTACCTTCAGCTCTGTCTCGTAGCACGCGCGCGGGTTGACCAGACAGCTTGATATCTTGCCCCCAAAGGTGTGATCCAGACAGGCCTGATTACAGGCGATGCAGGGCGCGATCTGGTCGGCCTTGCCTGCCGCCGCTTTGGCGACGAAATCCGCATCGGCCAGCATGGGGCGTGCCATCGACACCATGTCGGCGCAGCCTTCGGCCAGCACGTCTTCGGCGACTTGGGGGGTGTTGATCCGGTTCGAGGTGATCAGCGGAATGCCCACCTGACCCATCAGTTTCTTTGTGACCCACGCAAATGCAGCGCGCGGCACCGACGTCGCAATCGTGGGAATGCGCGCCTCGTGCCAGCCGATGCCGGTGTTGATGATGGTGGCACCCGCTGCCTCGACTGCGCGGGCCAGTTGTGCGACCTCGTCAAAGGTTGATCCGTTGGGGATCAGGTCGATCATCGACAAACGGTAGATCAGGATGAAATCGGGGCCAACGGCCTCGCGGACACGGCGGACGACTTCGACCGGCAGCTTCATCCGGTTCTCATAGCTGCCGCCCCATTCATCGGTGCGCTTGTTGGTGTGGGTGACCAGAAACTGGTTCAGGAAGTATCCTTCGGAGCCCATGATTTCGACACCGTCATATCCCGCCTGTTTGGCGCGCAGGGCACAGGCGGCGATATCGCTGATTTGCTTTTCGATACCTTCGGCGTCCAGCTCTTTTGGGGCGAACATCGAAATCGGGGATTTGATCGCCGATGGTGCCACGCAATTGGGGCTGAACGCATAGCGGCCCGCGTGCAGAATCTGCATCGCGATCTTGCCGCCGGCCTCGTGTACCCGTTGGGTGACGATGCTGTGGTTGTCGACATCCTTTTGCGAGGTCATCATCGCGGCACCGTGGGCGACTGACCCTTCGGGGTTCGGCCCGATGCCGCCGGTGACCATCAACCCCACATCGCCCCGCGCGCGGGTGGCGTAAAATTCGGCGACACGGTTCCAGTCCTGGGTTTCCTCAAGCCCCGTATGCATCGACCCCATCAGCACGCGGTTTTTCAACGTGGTAAAGCCCAGATCAAGCGGGGCCAGCAGGTGAGGATAGTCGGACATTGGGCGAACCTTTCGAAGGATGGGGACGGTGTGGCTGACTTCATCTTAAGCGTTGGCGTCTGTCACGCACAACGCTGCGTAAGCCAATATACATGGGGGCGGCTTTTGTGCTAGGTCCGCGCTGAACCGATGCAACCCAAAGGCCCGCCCCATGACCCCCGAAGAAATCGCCAAACTGCCCTACCGTCCTTGCGTGGGTGTGATGCTGATCAATGCGGATGGCCATGTCTTTGTCGGGCAGCGCCGCGACCGCGATCAGGACGCGTGGCAGATGCCCCAAGGCGGCGTTGAAAAAGGCGAACACGCCGAGGTCGCCGCCCTGCGCGAGCTTGAGGAAGAAACCGGTGTTCGGCCGAGTTCCGTGTCTGTCGTGACCCAGACCGAAGGCTGGCTGCCCTATGATCTGCCCCATGATCTGGTGCCGAACATCTGGAAGGGGCGGTATCGCGGTCAGGAGCAGAAATGGTTTCTGTTGCGGTTTCACGGCGCTGATGACGAGATCGACCTGAAGACGGATCATCAGGAGTTCTCGGAATGGCGCTGGTTGCCCGTTGACGATCTGGTCGCCAACATCGTGCCGTTCAAACGCGAGGTGTACGAAGCTGTCGTCGCGGCATTCCGGCCCTATATCGGGGCGGCTTAAGCCCCCTTTTGGTTTTTCCAGACTGCCCGTTTCGTAGCGGATTTCGACCATTGTGCATGATCGGAAACCATTGGCGCGATACATCCCCTGTGTGAGGTGTCTTTGGCCGTGCATTTGCCCGTGGGCATATTGACGGTGCCCCCGGCATGGGCAAACACAGCCTTGTCGGTGCCTGATGCCGATCCCCTTTTGTGACAGGACCTCGACCATGAAAAACTTTGCACTGACCGTTACCTGTCCGTCGACCCGCGGGGTCGTCGCCGCGATTGCGAATTACCTTGCCGACAACGCCTGCAACATCACCGACAGTGCCCAGTTCGACGACAAGGAAACCGGCAACTTCTTTATGCGGGTCAGCTTTGAAAGCGATGATGCCGTCGATCTGGGCAAATTGGCCGAAGGGTTTGCGGCCACGGCCAGCCCGTTTGACATGACGTATGACTTTCACGACCAGACCGAAAAGATGAAGGTCGTGATCATGGTCTCGCGTTTTGGCCATTGCCTGAACGATTTGCTGTACCGCTGGCGCATTGGCGCGCTGCCGATCGACATCGTCGCCGTGGTGTCGAACCATATGGAGTATCAAAAGGTCGTCGTGAACAACGATATCCCGTTCCACTGCATCAAGGTCACCGCCGAAAACAAGGTCGATGCCGAAGCGCGGATTATGGCGGTGGTCGAGGAGGCAGGGGCCGATCTGATCGTGCTGGCCCGCTATATGCAGATCTTGTCAGACGAGATGTGCCAAAAGATGTCGGGGCGGATCATCAACATCCACCATTCGTTCCTGCCCAGCTTCAAGGGGGCGAATCCCTATAAGCAGGCGTTCCAGCGCGGGGTGAAACTGATCGGGGCAACGTCGCATTATGTGACCGCCGATCTGGATGAAGGCCCGATCATCGAACAGGACATCGTGGTTGTCACCCATGCGCAATCCGCCAATGATTACGTGTCACTGGGCCGCGATGTCGAAAGCCAGGTTCTGGCCCGCGCCATTCACGCGCATATTCACCGCCGCGTGTTTTTGAACGGCAACAAGACAGTCGTGTTCCCGGCATCGCCCGGATCATATGCATCCGAACGGATGGGCTAAGCGCCCGCTTTAGCCGATGATCGGCACATGCGGGCCGGCATCGCGCCCCAACATGCCCGTCAGCCGCGGATCGTCGGCAACTTCGATCTGACGGCGATAGGGCGTGAACCCGCTGCGAATATAGAATGCCACGGCCTGCGGGCTGTCGATCGTGCAGGTGTGGACATGAAAGCGGGTGATGGGCTTGGCCCAGGCGGTCGCAATCGCATGGTTCATCAGATAACGCCCCGCCCCCGCGCCGATCAGTTTCGAGGTCAGCCCGAAATAGGCCAGCTCGCATTCGCCGGGCTGGCGGAAATCCAGTTCAAGCAGGGCTTCGTCCTGACCGTCCTTGGAGAGCGTGTAAAATGCCATATCGGGATCGGTGAGGATCGCGTTCAATTCGGCGTCCGACATCACGAGCCGCCCGAACCACAGCCAGTCTTGCGCACCGACGCGTTTGAAAATGTCGCGGTACCAGTCAAGCGTCGGGGTGACCTGCCGCAGGGTTATACCTTGGGGCAGGGACACCGCACGTGTGGGGGCTGCCGCGTGCATTTGCAGATGGGTGACGACCATCGCCAGTTTGCCATCGGGCACATCATGATAACCATCACCCAGCATTGATCAGACCAACCCTTGTTCTTTGAACAGGGTCATGATGTCGACCAGGGGACGCGGGCCAACGTGGCTGATAACCTCGGCTGCGCAGATGTGGCCCATCTTGCCGCAGGTTTCCAGATCGCGACCTGTGGCCATGCCATACAGGAAACCCGCAGCGAACTGATCCCCGGCACCTGTCGCATCAACGGGGGTGATTTTGGTCACCGGCACATCGACACGTTCGCCATCGCGGATCAGCGTGACGCCATCGCCCGACCGCGTGCACACAACTATGTTACACATCGCAGCAGTCTTGGTCAGCGCTTCTTCGACATCGTCGGTTTCAAACAGGGATCTGATTTCGGCCTCGTTGCCGATGACGTAATCCAGTTCGTCGGCGATCATGCGCAGGAAATCGTCGCGGTGACGGTCAACGCAGAAAGGATCGGAAATCGCGATGCCGGCCTTGCCGCCCGCAGCGCGGGTCAGACGCGACGCCTCAAGAAAAGCCTGTTTGCCCTGATCCTTGTCGAACAGATATCCTTCGAGGAAC
Source organism: Sulfitobacter sp. HGT1 (assembly GCF_013282155.1). GTDB lineage: Bacteria > Pseudomonadota > Alphaproteobacteria > Rhodobacterales > Rhodobacteraceae > Sulfitobacter. The sequence goes on along the minus strand of NZ_BLWI01000014.1, from coordinate 51,450 downwards.
ATGATCTTGGCCGAGGACGCGACAGCATCCGGTACATCCGCAGGCCCCAGATCGGTCGAGATGCCCAGATAGGTGTTCATCGACCGTTCACCATCTGGCGATACAAAGATCATCGACCGCGAGGTCGGCAGATCACCACCCGCAGCGGGGGCATTCACGAAATCCGTGCCGCCGTCGATCATGGATTGCGCATAGAACTGGCCCAGATGGTCGTCATTCACACGCCCGATAAATGCGGTCGGCAGGCCAAGCGCACCGATGCCGGCAATCGTGTTGGCAACCGACCCACCGGGGGTTTGCAGGCGGTCGTTCATCGCGCCATACAGGTCTTCGGCGCGGTCACGCTCGATCAATTGCATGATGCCTTTTTCGATGTTCATGTCGGCAAGAAACGCGTCATCGGCATGCGAGATTACATCGACAACGGCGTTGCCGATACCAACCACTTCATATTGGGTCATTCGGTTTTGTCCTCATAGGGGCAGAGATCACGGATGATGCAGGTTCTGCACTGCGGCTTGCGCGCTTTGCAATGATAACGGCCGTGCAGGATCATCCAGTGATGGGCGTGTTGTTGGAAATCAACGGGGATATTGTCTTCGATGGCGCGTTCAACGGCATCGACAGTTTTACCGGGCGCGATACGTGTGCGGTTGCCGACGCGAAAGATATGCGTATCGACCGCTTGTGCGGGATAATGCCACCACATGTTCAGCACGACATTGGCCGTCTTGCGCCCGACACCGGGCAGGGATTGCAGCGCGGCGCGGCTGTTGGGCACAATGCCGTCATACTCATCAACCAGAATCTGGCTCATCTTGATGACGTTCTTGGCTTTCTGGCGGAACAATCCGATGGATTTGATATGTTCGATCAGACCTTCCAACCCGAGGTCCAGCATCTGCTGGGGCGTCTCTATCACTTCGAACAGGGATTTCGTCGCCTTGTTCACACCCGCATCAGTTGCCTGCGCGCTCAGCGCGACTGCAACCAGCAAGGTATAGACATTGGTGTGATCAAGCTCGCCTTTGGGTTCGGCATCGGCTGCCTGAAAGCGGGTAAAGATCTCGCGGATGGTATGATAATCAAGGGGCTTGGCCATGACCCTTGGTATGGGATGAATTTGCAATCAGGGCAAGACTGGCTGCAGGCAAGCTGCGCCATTTACCACTTTTGCACATTCTGTTCGCTAGATTGCTTTCTCAGGCCCTAGATTGGGCGTGTGAAACGGGCCTTTGACCCTAAGAAAGGAAAGCGTGATGTCGGTTGAATTGATGTTTTCAAAGGTCTCCGGCTTTGGGCCGGGGGCGATGATCATGACACTGGATGGTGAATTACCGGTAGAATGGATCGAATCGGGGGATTACGTCATTACCCGCGATCACGGTGCCCAACGCATACTGGCGATCAAACGGTCGCGGGGCATCGGGCCGGATGGTCTTCCGCTGCCTGCGCCCTTGCATCTTCGGCCCCGCGACAGCGCAGCACCCGATGGCTTGGCAGAGCCTTTGCGCCTGTCGCCGCATCACAGCGTGCTTGTCGCATCCCCGCGCGTGGCGCTGCATTTCGGCCATAACGAAGCAATGGCGGAAATCGGGGCAATGTCACGGCGTCGCGGGCCCCGTGTTGAACTTGGCGCACCGGCGTTAAGCTATCATCACATTATCACAGAACGACACGAGCTGATCATGACCTGCGGTATCTGGGCAGAGACGACAGGGCAAAATATGGCGTGGATGCTGGATGTGCCCCCCGCAGTCCGCCGCGCGAGCAGGATATTTGACGCGGAAACCACAACCCCGCGCATGTGTCTCACCAATCAAGAGGCGCGTTTTCTGCGTGATTTGCTGAGCCCCGAAGAATCGCTTTTGCATTTGCTGGCCGCCTGAGGATGCGTTTGCCGCAAGTTTCGGGTCGCTAGACGCCTGTGCAGACCCTAGTTTGGGAGCATGACACATGATTGCACCCCCCCGATTCACGACCCAGAAGATGGCTATCACTATGGTGTGATGCGCCGCGCGATTGATTTGATCGATCGCGCCGCCGACCCCTTGGCGCTGGATCAGATCGCCGGCGAAATGGGGATGAGCGCGCCGCACTTCCAGCGGATTTTCTCGCGGTGGGTGGGGGTGTCGCCCAAGCGCTATCAGCAATACCTGATGCTGGACCACGCCAAAGACCTGCTGCGCGACCGGTTTACCACCCTTGGGGCTGCCCATGAACTGGGTCTGTCGGGGTCAGGGCGGCTACATGATCTTTTCCTGCGTTGGGAGGCCATGAGCCCCGGCGAATTCGCCCGCAAGGGGGAGGGGTTGGTGATCTCGTGGGGGTGGTTTGACAGCCCCTTTGGCCCAGCCCTGGTCATGGGAACGGACCGCGGGATATGCGGCCTCGCTTTCTCGGCCGAGATGGGCGAAGCCGAAGCGATGGCAGATCTGTGCCGCCGCTGGCCGGGTGCCAGTTTCATCGAAAACCCCGGCCTTTTGCACGACTGGGTCCAGACGGCCTTTGGCGCGCAGGATGGTCGCAGCGGCAAGGCCCCGATTTATCTGATTGGTGCCCCCTTCCAGATAAAGGTGTGGGAGGCATTGCTGAGCATCCCGTCCGGCAATGTCACAACCTATTCCGAGATCGCGCAAACCATCGGCACACCCAAGGCGGTGCGCGCGGTGGGAACGGCTGTCGGGCGCAACCCGATCAGTTGGTTGATCCCCTGTCACCGCGCCCTGCGCAAATCCGGCGGCTTGGGGGGGTATCACTGGGGCATCCCCGTCAAACGGGCTATGCTGGCCTATGAATCCGCGCGGGCAGATGCCGGCTGATAAGCGGGTTGGTGCCGATCGGCAGTATCGCGCCAGTTTATCGGGAACCTGAGGTCGTGTAGGGAGTTGAGTGCTACATGCCTCGCCCGAACGGGGCCCCAACTAAGGCAGAAAGATATTATGACTTTTTCGAAAACCACAATCGCCGTCGCCCTGACCAGTGTTCTGGCCCTAAGCGCCTGTGAACCCGGTCCGATCGGTGGCAACCCCAATGATCCAAACGCAAACACACGCAACAGCGCACTGATCGGCGCGGGCGCGGGTGCCGTTATCGGTGCCCTGTCCAAAGGTGACGGTAACCGTGCCGATGGCGCTTTGGTGGGTGCATTGGCTGGCGGCGCTATCGGCGCTGGCATCGGCTATTCGCTGGACAAGCAAGAGGCAGATCTGCGCCGGCAGCTGGACAGTGACGTGATCATCACCAACACCGGTGACCGTCTGATTGTGACCTTGCCACAGGATATCCTGTTCGCAACAGACAGCACCACTGTGCAGGCGGGTATGCAGAACGATCTGGCAGCATTGGCGCGCAACGTGAATATCTATAGCAATTCCACTTTGCAGATCATCGGCCACACAGACAGTGACGGCGATGCAGCGTATAACCAGCAATTGTCCGAAGGTCGCGCACGCGCGGTCGCGAGCGTTTTGATCGGCAATGGTGTTCCGGGCGGGCGTATCCGTTCGGTCGGTCGCGGTGAAAGCCAGCCGATTGCAAGCAACCTGAATGCTGCTGGCAAGGCGCAGAACCGTCGTGTCGAAATCGTTATCCTTCCCAACGCGGCCTAATATCTGACAGGTTTAGCGAACAGAGGCTCCGGTAACCCGCCGGGGCCTCTTGCTTTTTGCCCTCTTGCTTTTTGCGTGGTTCGCCACAGTTCACGTTACAGCATATTCATTCAAAGGATCGTCACCCATGGCCAAGCTGAACCTTATTGGTATTTCCGGATCGCTGCGCAAAGGATCGACAAATTCGATGCTGCTGTCCGAGGCCGCCCGGCTTTTTGGCGATTGCACCTATACCGAAGCCGATATCCGGTTTCCGCTGTATGATGCCGACGAAGAAGAGGCGACAGGGGTTCCAGCTGCTGTGCAAACCGTGGCAGACCAGATTGCGGCGGCTGATGCGGTGCTGATTTCGACAGTCGAATATAACAAAGGCCCGTCAGGTGTTTTGAAAAACGCGCTGGACTGGATCAGCCGGGTTGAAGGCACACCCTGGAGCGGCAAGCCCTTGGCTGTGATGTCTGCCGCCGCAGGCCGTGCAGGTGGTGAACGCGCCCAGTTGATTTTGCGCAGCTTCATGGTGCCGTTCCGCCCGCGCATTTTGCAGGGTCCCGAAATTCATCTGGCCAACAGTTCCAACGCATTTGATGAAAACGGGCATCTCACCGGAGAGATCTACGTGAAAGAACTGACCCAGTTGATGGAAGCGCTGCGCGCCGAGATAAACCGCTAGACGGTTGGCACGCTTACCTCGATCAGGTTGCGGTCGGGGTCGCGGATATAAAGCGATGTGATCGGCCCTGTGGCCCCTGATCGGGGCACGGGGCCGTCTTCGATCTGGACCCCGTGAATTGTCAGATGTCTGATCCAGTCTGCAATCGGGGCATCGGTCAGAAAACAAAGATCGGCGGACCCTGCGGTAGGTTGCGCGGCTTTGGGGTCGAATTCACGCCCTTTTTGATGCAGGTTGATTTTGGATTGCCCGAACCGGAGCGCCCAGCGTTTGCTGCCATCGGCCACCTGAAATTGCTGGCCGCGCATCCCTAGGACTTGGGTGTAGAATCGCACGGTTTCAGGTATGCTTGCAACCGTCAGAACAAGGTGATCCAATTCTCTTACGCGGCATTGAATTTCCGAATGTTGCATGACGATTCCTTATGTGACCCTTCAAAACGGATACTGCGCCTATGACAGAACAACGTAAACAGGATGTGATGGACAGTGCCCGCGCCTCGGCATTTCAAGTCGCATTGGGGCACGACGCAACCCTTTGTGCGGGCGATCCGCTTCCGCCGTTCTTTCATCAGCTTTATTTCTGGGACCCTGAACCCCCAAAGGCGTTGGGGCGCGATGGCCACCCCAAGGTTGGCGGTCTGATCCCTGACATGGGGTTGCCCCGGCGGATGTGGGCCGGCGGACGGTTGAATTTTCACGGTCCCATTACCGCAGGCACGCCGGCTGAAAAGCGCACGGTATGCGAACGCCACCAGCGCAAGGATGGCCGCAGCGGGCCGTTGGGGTTTGTCACATTGCGCCACGAGATTTGGCAAGACGATGCGCTGTGCGTGACGGAATGGCAGGATCTGGTGTACCGCGAGGATGCAGATCCCGTCGCGCCAAAACCTGTCCCGCCCGTGGCGCGCAAAGATGCCGAAACGATGGATCGTGTCAGCTTTACCTCGACCTTGCTGTTTCGGTATTCGGCGCTGACGTTCAATGGCCATCGCATCCATTATGATCTGGACTATGCCCGCGACGTCGAAGGGTATGACGGGTTGGTCGTCCATGGCCCGCTATTGGCGCAATTGCTGATGCTCAAAGCGCAAACGGAGCTGGGGCCGCTTGCGGAATTCAGCTTTCGCGCGACATCGCCGCTGATGGATCACGAAACCGCCACGCTGTGCCGAAACGGCCGCGATCTGTGGGTGCAGGGGCCGGACGGGCGGCAATGTATGGTGGCAACCGCCTAAAGGTTGTCTGTGACGCGAAACCCGTCGGGAACCGCATCGGATCCGTCCAGCAGCAGGTCTGCCATCACCTCGGATATTTTGGGGGCCATGCCGAACCCGATCTTGAAGCCGCCGTTGGCGATGAAATGACCGGGCCTGTCGGGCCAAGCCCCCAACATCGGCGCGCGGCTGTGGCTGCGGGGGCGCAGTCCGGCCCAGCGGTCGATCACCTGCGCCGATGCCAACGCAGGAACGGCGGAACGGGCCTTGGCGATGACATCATCCAGCTGCGTGTCGGTCTGGTCGGCGTTGTCAAAATACCGCTCGGTTGTTGATCCGACGGCGACGGTGCCATCGCTATGCGGGATGATGTGCACACCATCGGCAAAAAGTTGCGGCAATCCGCGCGCGTCATGGGCCAGCAACGCGGCTTGCCCCTTTTCCCCCGCCCCGACCACGCGGTCGTATCGGGCTGACATGTCGGTCAATCCCGCCACGCCTGTCGCCCACAAGACCTGACCCTGATCGGGCGCTTCCGCTTGGATCGTGACGCCTTTGGCCTGCAACGCCATGACCAGCGCAGTGCAGGCCTGGCGCGGGTGGATCAACGCGCTGAGGCTGTCGTAGATCAACCATCCCGTCGGGCTTGCCGGTGCCCAGTCGGCATCTTTGGCCTGAAGCACCTGCCAGACGGCGTTGTCTTGCCAGAATTCTTGCGCAGTCTCTGCGCGGCGGTGCGCCAGTTCGATACCGCGGTCATTCAGGATCGGCTGCAATCGGCCTTTTCGGGCATAGCCGGATTTCGCGCCGCCGATTGCTTCGACCTCGTGCCAGAACCCTTCGGCCATCAACAGGCTATCGAGCTGAAACGCTTTCTTGGCGCTCCATTTTTCGGGCACATGCGGGGCCAGCGCGCCGACGATCCCGCCGCTGCTGCCTGATGCCGGGCCAAAAGGGTCGATCACCTGAACCGCAGCACCGCGCCTGACGCAGGCCCAGGCCACCGACAAGCCAAAAATCCCCGCGCCCCGTATTGTGATTTCGACCATTGCTAATCCTTGCCCTTTTTGCGCAGTGTTTTCAAAATTTCAGATAGCACAAGGCCGCGTCATGGAGAACCAGACAGCTGATATTGAATGGAAAGACAGCGGCGTGCCGGTGTCCTCTATGTTTGACGATCCATATTTCAGCCTTGAGGATGGCGTCGCAGAAACCGGCCATGTGTTTTTGCAAGGCAACGATCTGCCCCGCCGGTTCCGCGACGGGTTCCGCATTGGCGAACTGGGGTTCGGCACGGGGCTGAATTTGCTGGTTGTTTGGGATGCCTGGGCGCGCTCAGGCATCAAGGGCACGCTGAGTTTCACGTCGTTCGAGGCCTATCCGATGTCGCGCGATGATATGGCAAAGGCGCATGAAACCTTTCCCGGTTTTGATGGCAAACGCGATGCATTGCTGGATGCATGGACCCCTAAGGGCGGCAAAATGTCATTCCCCGGTTTGGAGGTCGAGGTAATCATCGGTGACGCGCGACTGACCGTGCCACGTTGGAAGGGGTTGGCCGATGCGTGGTTTCTTGATGGTTTTTCGCCGGCCAAAAACCCCGAGCTATGGGAGCCTGATCTGTTGAACGCGGTCTTCCGGCACACCGGGCCCTTTGGCACAGCGGCGACCTATACGGCGGCAGGTGCGGTCAGGCGCGCGCTCGAGACGGCGGGTTTTGCGGTGCAACGCACCCAAGGGTACGGTCGCAAACGCCACATGACGCAGGCGGTCCGCACATGAGCCGCGCCACCAACAAAGCCGCCGCCGCGGCACAGTCAAACAACATTCCGCTGGGCATTACATTGATGGTGCTGACGACCTTTGTCTTCGCGGTCCAGGACGGGCTGTCGCGGCATCTTGCGTCGGAATATAACGTGCTGATGGTCGTGATGATCCGCTATTGGTTCTTTGCCGCCTTTGTCATCGCAATTGCCAAGCGGAACGCCGGCGGTCTGCGGGCGGCGGCCAAGACCAGCCAACCGGTTTTGCAAACCATTCGCGGCCTTCTGCTGGCAGCCGAGATTTGCGTGATGATTGCCGCCTTTACGATCCTTGGCTTGGTGGAAAGCCACGCGGTCTTTACCTGCTATCCGCTGTTGGTGGCGGCATTGTCCGGCCCCATTTTGGGCGAAAGCGTGGGGTGGCGGCGTTGGTTGGCGATCGGTGTGGGGTTCATCGGCGTGTTGATCATTCTGCAACCGGGGATGAACGTCTTTGACCCTGCCGCAGTCATCCCGTTGGTCGCGGCGGCCATGTTCGCGGTTTACGGTTTGCTGACCCGCTATGTCGGTCGCAAGGACAAGACCGCAACCAGCTTTTTCTGGACGGGGGTCACGGGGTCGGTCGCGATGACAGCAGCAGGGATCTGGTTCTGGGAACCGATGATCCCGAGCGACTGGATATACATGGGACTCCTGTGCATCACGGGGGTCACGGGCCATTGGCTGTTGATCCGCTGTTACGAGGTCGCGGCGGCCAGTGCGGTCCAGCCCTTTGCCTATCTGCAACTGGTTTTTGCCAGCATCATCGGCATCAGCATTTTTGGCGAAGACGTGCGCACCAATGTCGCCATCGGTGCCATGCTGATTGTCGCCGCTGGCCTATTCACCTTTTGGCGTGAACGGCAGCAACGTTGATCCGGTCAGTTCTTCGGTAAAGGGGCGCGGCAGGGGATCTTTTCCTAGCCGTGCCCGATAGACCGGCAAGCTTTCGGTGACGCGCATCACATAGTTCTGGGTTTCGCGAAACGGGATCATCTCGATCCAGTCGACGATATCAATGTCGCCTTCGCGCGGGTCGCCATAATCATCCATCCAGCGCGGTGGCCGCGTGGGGCCGGCGTTATAAGCGGCAGACACCATCACGACATTGCCATTGAACCTTTTTGCCATCTGCGACAGATATTCCGACCCCAGCCGCGCATTGTAATCGGGGTCGGCAGTCAAGCGGTCGGTTGTGTGCAGCGCGCTGATCCCCAGATCACGCGCCACATCGTCGGCGGTGCCGGGCATCAACTGCATCAATCCGCGCGCGCCCACATGGCTTTGCACCACCGGATCAAATTCGCTTTCGCGCCGCGCAATCGCCAGCACCATTTCGGGGGCCATGTTCAGGTCCAGCTTGATCGCGGAATGCAGCGGGTAATAGGGCGCGGCGATGGTGATGCCGCGCTGTGCCACGCGTTTGCCGATCATCACCGCCAGATGGGGCTGGCCAATGTCAATCGCGGCCTGACCCAACAGGGCCGCATCATCGGCCAGCAGTTGTTCCGCCAGATGGGTCCAGAACCGCTCTGCCATGCTCAGCTCTCCTGAGGCCTGAAGCAACATTCCGGCCTGAAACAGCGGCGCTTGGGCCAGTGCGGAACCGCGCCAATCCTGTTTCGGTGTTTCGCCCGCCAAAGTTTCATCAAAGGCCAGCCCGCCGCGTTCGGCGGCCAGCAATCCATAGAATGATGACTGGAATTTCGCACCTTGGGCATAGGCCTTGGCAGCGCCTTCGGCATCCCCCATGGCCTGCAAGGCACGGCCCTGCCAATAGCCCGCACGCCCCTGACTGATGGGGGATTCAACAGCACCGTCATGGGCCTTGAAATGGGTCAACGCGCGCTTTGGGTCCTTGAGGAACCGCAAGGCGATATAGCCGGACAGCCATTCGAGATCGGCAAAATGCGAGCCTTCCTCAAGGAAATGCTGCGAGGCCATTTGATAGGCGCGTTTCGGATCGCCGTTGCGCATTTCGTCGCGGGCCAGCGCACGGCGGCGGTTTGCCCATGCGGCGGGCTGGCCAAGGGCAGCGGCGCTGACGGATTGGGACAGCAGCAAATCCTTGGCGCTGTCTTCGAAGCCTTTGCGGATGCGCCATTCAAAGCGGTCTTTCTGCAAACCCGCATCACCACCCTTGCTGGCGGGCAGGGCATTGATCAGCTCGTTCACATCGCCCCTGCGGTTTTGCAGGGCGATCCGTGCTTCGGCCAGCGCCTTGTCGGCGTCGCTGACCAGATCGAACATTTGCCGCGCTTCGGCCTGCGCGCCCTGCCATAACATCTCGTCCAGACGCGCGGCATGATGCGGCTTTAGCAAACGGTCGTGATCTGCCACGAACAGGGCCTGCGAAACCGCGTCCATCGGCATGGTGCGCCAGGCAAGAACCAGCCGTGCCTCGGCCTCTCCGATACGATCGGCGTTCTTCAATGCGGTGGCATAGGCAAGCACCCCCACCGGCGTTTGCGGGGGCCTGCCCTGAAAGAAATCCAACACGGCCGCATCACCCTGGGCAATCACGGCATTTTCGGATTTCATGCGCAGATAGTCTTCTCCGGGCCAGTCGGGTCGCCGTTTTAGAAATGCCGTGACATCAGTATAGGTGCCCAAACCGGACCGCAGGCGGTGCCATTCGATGATGTCGACAGCCACCGCGCCATCGCGTTGTGCGATCCGTGCAGCATTGTCCCAACTGCCCGTCCGCACGGCGTCCATCGCCCATCCCAGCGGGCGCGGGCGTTCTGCCAGCGCCGGAAATGCAAGGCCGAATAGCAGTATCAGCGTCAGTGCGGCGCGTGTCATCTCTTGCATTTCCTAGTGATCAAAGGCTACAGCCTTGCAACATACTGTAAGGCGCTTGGGTTTCAACTCACGTTGCCGCCAGTCAGCAATCGGGCGCCCAGCCCAGCAACGCAAGAAAAGGAGCGTGCATATGTTACAAGGTTCTCTGCCTGCACTCGTCACGCCGTTCACGAACGGCGCGCTGGATTTGGACACGCTCAAGAAACTGGTTGAGTGGCATATTGCCGAAGGGTCGAACGGGCTGGTCCCGGTTGGCACCACCGGTGAATCGCCCACATTGACCCATGCCGAGCACGAAACCGTTGTGGCCGAGGTCGTCAAGGCCGCTGCCGGACGCATCCCTGTTGTTGCAGGGGCGGGGTCCAACAACACGGTTGAAAGCATCCGGCTGGCCAAGCACGCGGAATCTGTCGGTGCCGATGCGGTGCTGGTTGTCACACCCTATTATAACAAGCCGACCCAAGCGGGTCTGATCGCGCATTTCACCGCGATCCATGACGCCTGCGGTTTGCCCATCATCATCTACAACATCCCCGGCCGTTCGGTTGTGGATATGACCCCCGAGACGATGGCGGAGCTGGCCAAGTTGCCGCGCATCATCGGTGTCAAGGATGCCACTGGTGATCTGGCGCGGGTCTGTGACCAGCGGATGCTGTGCGGGCCGGACTTCATCCAGCTTTCGGGCGAGGATGCCACAGCGCACGGGTTTAACGCCCAAGGCGGTGTCGGCTGTATTTCGGTGACTGCGAATGTCGCGCCCAAACTGCTAAGCCAGATGCAGGCGCATTGCCTTGCCGGTGATTACGCGGCTGCACTGGCCATTCAGGACAAGCTGATGCCGCTGCACAAGGCGATCTTTACCGAGCCGGGTTTGGTTGGCGTGAAATACGCGATGTCCCAATTGGGTTTATGTTCTGCGGAGGTGCGTTTGCCGCTTATACCTCTGACAGAAGACACCAAGGCATTGGTGAACGCAGGCCTGCGTCACGCCGGGCTGCTGGCCTAAGACCTGCCTAGTTTGAAGTGATGGCGGCGTAAGGTGAAACCCCACCTTGCGCCGCCATTTTAACGTTTGCCGTAATACAGGCCGACCACATGTTCGGCTTGGGCAAAGAACAGCCAGCGTGCTGTCAGAACACCTGCCACATGCGCAAGGACGGCCAGCCCGCCAGCCATATGCGAAAACGGGACCAGCAACAGAATGACTGGCACCACGCACATCAGCAGCAGGGCGATCACCCGCAGCTTGAAGGCATGTTTGCGCCCGATCACATAAACGAATTCGCGCAACAAAAAGTTGGTGCCGGTGTGCGGCGGTTCGAACGCGCGGACCTGACCAATGCCACCAAGCTGCGTGGCACTGGCGAGGGTGGTGCCGGAGGCCGCAAAACGGGTGTCACCGATGACCCATGTGGCCAGCTGGATGCCGCCCGCGATCGCGATCAACCATAGCGCCCATGTGACCTGCCCCGCCAGCAATGCGCCGCCCGCGACCGAGAGGGATAGGAAGTTGAGCGGTGTCAGCGGCATGTGCCAACGCGGCACCGCCTTGATCTGGGCATAGATCATCGATGTGGTGAAAACGGTGCCGAGCGACAGCAGCCCACCCAACACGCCAATCACGCGCCAGTGTTGATTATAGAATACAGCCCCCGCCCCATAGACCGCCATCAGGATCAACGCCGCCACCGCACAGATCGCCTCGCGGCTCAGCCAGCTTGTCTTCCACTGGCTGAAGGCCTTGAGCGCGCGCTTGGGTTGGCCCAGATGGAAGGTCGAGGCGATCAGCCCGCCCACAGCCAGCAGATAGGCGATTGCAAAAAACACAAAGGCGACGACGCCCGTGGACGAAGGCCAGCCCAAGCCCAGCCAGAACAGCAGGCCAAAGCCCAAGCCGGAAAACACGCTGAAAAAGATGACGGACGGGGCAGGATGCATCAGATTTTATCCAAGGTGCGGTCAAGCCAGCCCAGGAACCCTTTGGCCTCGGTGGCGACGGGGGCCAAAAACGGGGCAAGCACGTCGATGTCGGGCATCTGGTCTTTGGGGCGGGGGGGCAGGTATTTGTTCACCGGCTTTGTACCCATTTCCGGCATCAGATCAACACCGCCTCGGTCTGCGACCAACTGGCTGACGTCACTGTCAGGATCACCCAGATCGCCGAAATGCCGCGCGCCCGAAGGGCAGGTGCGCACACAGGCGGGAATGCGGTCTTCTTGGGGCAGGTTGTCGTTATAGATGCGATCGACGCAAAGGGTGCATTTTTTCATCACGCCTGCGGCCTGGTCCAGCTCTCGGGCGCCGTAGGGGCAGGCCCATGCACACAGGCTGCACCCGATGCAGTCGGATTCGTTGACCAGCACGATGCCGTCCTCGACGCGCTTGTAACTGGCACCGGTGGGGCAGACGGTGACGCAGGGCGCGTCCTCGCAATGGAGGCAGGATTTCGGGAAGTGCACCAGTTGCGCGGGTCCGGTGTCGGGCTGGACCTCGTAGCTGTGCACCCGGTTGAGAAACGTGCCAGAAGGAGCTGCGCCGTAGGCATCCTGATCGGACAGCGGTACGCCGTAATTTTCGGTGTTCCAGCCTTTGCACGAGATCACGCAGGCGTGGCAGCCGACGCAGGTATCCAGGTCGATCACGAGGCCGAGTTTTTTCCGGGTCTGTAGTGGCAATTCGGTCATGTGTGGTTTGCTTTGCTGGTGTCGGAGTGGGGGCCAGCCCCCATACCCCCGGGATATTTTCGAGCCAGAGAACCGAGGGTTAGTCGGTGGTTTTCCAGGCGAGGTTTCGGGCGGCGGCCGGGACCGGCGATTTTTGTTTCGGGGTGGCGGGTTTGGATTCTGACTGGGCGGGGGCTTTTTCGATTTTGACTTTGAGGTCGAACCAGGCCGCCTGGCCGGTGATTGGATCGGAGTTGGACCAGCGCAGCCCGTCCCCTTTGGGCGGGAGCAGTTCATGGATCAGGTGGTTGAGAAGGAACCCTTTGGTGGCTTCGGGGGCGGTATCACCGAGCGCCCAGGCCCCTTTGCGTTTGCCGATGGCGTTCCATGTCCAGACGGTGTTGTCGTTCAGCGCCGCCATTTCGAGGACCGGCACGGTGATTTCGCCGTGGGGGGAGGTGACGCGCGCCCAGTCCCCATCGGACAGGCCGTGTTCGCGCATCAGTTTGGTGGGGACATAAAGCGGGTTGTGGCCGTGGAGTTGGCGCAGCCACGCGTTCTGGCTGCCCCAGCTGTGGTACATTGCCATGGGGCGTTGGGTCAGCGCGGTGATGGTAAAGCCATCGTTGCCCTGTTGGTCGGTTTCATACCAGATCGGCAGGGGTGACATGGTGTGTTTGATGCGTGCGCGCAGGTGGTCGGGGGGCTGGCGGTCGCCGTGCCCTTCGGCTGCGAGCTGGAAGCGGCGTAGCGGTTCGGCATAGAGCGAAAACAGATAGGGTTGCGGGGCGTCGAACAGGCCGGTTTGCACCGCCCAATCCTGATAGGCGGTGTTCCAGGGTTTGTAATATTGCGCGCCATCCGGGATGTGATGGGTGAAGAAGCCGCCGTTCTTGATATAGCGGTCGAGTTGATCGGGGTTTGGCGCACCGTGTCCGGTATCGGTGCCATCCGCGCCGCGAAACCCCGCCAGCGGGCCGATGCCGGGGCGGCGTTCGTGGTTCACGATATAGTCGGCGTAGTCAGCGTATTTCTGGCCACCTGTGTCATCGACAAAACCGGGCAGGCCAAGCCGCGCGCCCAGATCGCAGAGTACCGATTGAAACCCGCGCACATCGCGGTCGGGTTCCACCACGGGCCAGCGGATCGCGTCGGCGGCGGCACCGGCCTCGGAAATCGGGCGGTCCAGCAGGCTGATGCAATCGTGGCGTTCCAGATAGGTTGTGTCGGGCAGGATCAGATCGGCAAAGGCGACCATTTCCGAGCTATAGGCATCCGAGTAGATGACATGCGGGATTACGTAATCGCCGCTTGCGTCCTTGTCGGTCAGCATCTGCATCACGCCGCCGGTGTTCATCGACGAATTCCACGACATATTCGCCATATACAGGAACAGCGTGTCGATTTTGTAGGGATCCCCCGCATGGGCGTTCGAGATCACCATATGCATCAGGCCATGGGCGCTCATCGGGTTTTCCCAGGTGAAGGCCTTGTCGATGCGGGCGGGGCTTCCGTCGGGTTTCAGCGCCAGATCGGCGGGGCCTTGGACGAACCCTAGATGCGGGCCGTCCAGCGGTTTGCCGGGCGTCACGCCGCAATGGGGTTTGGGGTGCGCGGTTGCGGGTTTGGGATAGGGCGGTTTGAAGCGAAAGCCGCCGGGCACCTCGACCGTGCCAAGGATGATCTGGAGTGTATGCAGCGCGCGGCAGGTCTGGAACCCGTTGGCATGGGCGGAAATCCCGCGCATGGCGTGGAATGACACCGGCCGGCCGGTCATGGTCTTGTGAACGTCGCCCCGGAAGTCGGTCCATTCGTGGTCCAGCTCGAACGCTTCGTCAAAGGCGACACGGGCAATTTCTGCGGCGATGGCGCGGATGCGTTTCGCAGGGATACCGCAGCGGTCGGCGACAGCTTCGGGGGTGTAATCTTCGGTCAGATATTTTTCGGCCATGTGGTGAAAGACTGGGCGGTGGGTGATGTCGCCGACAACATGGGTGGCGGATAGATCAGGCCGCACGCCGGGTTGGTCAAAGGCGGTCAACGTGCCGGTCTTGCGGCAGATCACCTGTTGGTTGCCGTTTGCATCGCGCAGGAACAGGCCAAAGTCGGGCGATGCAGGGTCGCCGTTTACCAGCACCGGCGCATCGGTGAACCGTGCGAGGTAATCAAGGTCTATGCGCCCGGCCTTCATCAGGCAGTGGATCATCGACAGAATGAACAGCCCGTCGGTGCCCGGTGTGATGCCGACCCAATCATCCGCCACGGCGTTATAGCCGGTGCGGATCGGGTTGACGCCAATGACCCGCGCGCCGCGTGCCTTGATCTTGCCGATGCCCATCTTGATAGGGTTGCTGTCGTGATCCTCGGCCACGCCGAACAGCATGAAAAGTTTGGTGTGGTCCCAGTCGGGTTGGCCGAATTCCCAGAACGCGCCGCCCATCGTATAGATGCCTGCCGCCGCCATGTTGACCGAACAGAACCCGCCATGCGCCGCGTAATTCGGCGTGCCAAAGTTTTGCGCCCAGTAGGATGTGAAGCTTTGCGATTGATCGCGGCCCGTGAAGAACGCCAGCTTTTCAGGGGCTTCGGCACGAATGGGGGCCAGCCAATCGGTCGCGATTTGCAATGCCTCGTCCCACTCGATTTCCTCGAATTCGCCTGACCCGCGTTCGCCCACACGTTTGAGCGGCTTGCGCAGCCGCGCGGGGGCATTGTGCTGCATGATGCCGGCGCTGCCCTTGGCGCATAGGACGCCTTTGTTGATGGGATGGTCGCGGTTGCCTTCGATATAGGCGACCTTCATGTCGCCGTCGCCGTTGGCCTTCATATGGACATTAATGCCGCAGCGGCAGGCGCACATATAGCAGGTGGTTTTTCGGATCTCGTCGGATACGGGCGGGCTAAGGTCAAGAACGGGTTGCTTATGCGTCATCCTTGCTCTCTTTTCTCAGGTGGTCAGCAGGGCGTTGGCTTCGCCGGCGATCTGAATTTCTTCCTGCGCAGCAACGGTATAGCTGGGAAACTTTCCCATCCATGACAGCTTGTCAAGAACAGCAGTCCTGATCAGGGCAGAGTTTTCGCCAATGCCGCCCGTAAAGGCCACAGCATCCAGCCCGCCCATGGCCGCGATCAACGACCCCGCCTGACGGGCGGCCCAATAGCAGAAATGGTCGATGGCAAAGCGGGCCTTGGGGGTGTCGCTGTTTTCAAGTGTCCGCATGTCTGAACTGATGCCGGATAGCCCCAGAAGACCGGAGTGATGGTTCAGCAGGGTTTCAGTCTGATCCAGCCCGAGTTGGCGGACAAGGCGCAGCACGGCACCTGCGTCGATCTCTCCTACCCGTGTGCCCATGGTCAGGCCCGATAGCGGCGAATAGCCCATCGTGGTGGCCACGCTTTGGCCGTCAAGGATCGCACAGGCAGACGCGCCGTTGCCAAGGTGAAACGCCAGCAAGCGTTTGGGCAGGGTGCCGCTTTGCTGGGGCAGGTTGCGCACAAGGGCGGCGTAGCTGGTGCCGTGAAACCCGTAGCGTTGCAGCCCGGCAAGATCGGGGCGGTCCGGCAGGGCATAGCGGCGGGCGAGGTCGGGAATCGTGGCGTGAAACGCCGTGTCGAAACTGGCGCATTGCGGCAGGTCGGGGGCAAGCGCTGAAACCGCGTCAATCGCTGCCAGATGATGCGGGTTATGCAACGGGGCAAGCGGGATGCAATCGACGATGGCTTGGCGAATGGCGGGTGTGATGCGGTGCGGGGCGGTTAGCGCGGTGCCGCCATGCACAACGCGGTGCGCCACAGCGCGTAGTGAGGTCAGGGTAATGCCCTGCCGTGACAGCGCGTCAAAGATGGCGGCCAACGCTGCGGCATTATCGGGCAGATCGGCAGGTTCTGAGGCCGCGCCCGTCTTGACCGCACCGATACCGCCAATGCCTGTCGCCTCGATCCGAAGGACTTCGGCCAGATCACCGTCAAACAAGGCCGTCTTGATCGAAGACGACCCTGCATTGATCACAAGGATATGGGTGCCCGCCATGCCCTAGACCGTCTGGGCGCGCATGTCGTCTTTGCTGATGCCCGCGACCGATACGGGTTTCTTCATCGCGTCACGGCGGAAGGGTTCGCCCAGTTCCTGATTGATCATCGCCTCGATCAGGGTGGTTTTGCCGTGGTTCATCTGGTCGTCGATGGCCTTGTTCAGCGCGGCGGTCAGTTCGTCCATTGTCCGCGCCACGACGCCCTGCAAACCGCACGACTGCGCGATGCCAGCATAGGACACCTGTTCGTCCAGCTCGGTCCCGACAAAGTTGTCATCGAACCACAGGGTCGAATTGCGCTTTTCAGCACCCCATTGGTAGTTGCGGAACACGACCTGGGTCACGGCGGGCCATTCGCCGCGGCCAATCGCCGTCAGTTCATTGACCGAAATGCCAAAGGCACCATCGCCGGCAAACCCCACAACAGGGACATCACGGCAACCGATCTTGGCCCCGACAATGGCGGGCAGGCCATAGCCACAGGGGCCGAACAGACCGGGGGCCAGATATTTGCGGCCCTCGTCAAACGATGGATAGGCGTTGCCGATGGCGCAGTTGTTGCCGATGTCGGACGATATGATCGCATTGGCAGGCAGCGCGGATTGGATCGCACGCCACGCCATGCGGGGGCTCATCCAGTCGGGTTTGTCCGCGCGCGCGCGTTCGTTCCAGGTTGTGCCTGGATCGTCGTCTTCGTGGTCCATGCCGGACAGTTGTTGCGCCCATTTCGACTTGGTGGCACCTATGGTGGCTTTGCGGTCCTCGCGCCCCTCATCGCCAGCGGATTCCGACAGATTGGCCAGCAGCGCGGTGGCAACTTTGGTGGCGTCACCGACGATGCCAACGGTCACCTTTTTGGTCAGGCCGATGCGGTCGGGGTTGATATCGACCTGAATGATCTTGGCGTCCTTGGGCCAGTAGTCAATGCCATAGCCGGGCAGGGTCGAAAACGGGTTCAACCGCGTGCCAAGGGCCAGAACGACATCGGCTTTCGCAATCAGCTCCATCCCCGCCTTTGACCCGTTATAGCCCAACGGCCCCGCAAACAGCGGATGCCCGCCGGGGAAGGCGTCGTTGTGCTGATAGCCGACACACACGGGTGCCGACAGGCGTTCGGCCAGCAGCTTGCTTGCCTCGATCCCGCCTTGCGCCAGCACCACGCCGGCACCGTTCAGGATCACCGGAAACTTGGCATTCGACAGCAACTCTGCCGCCTTGGTGATGGCCACTTCACCGCCCGAGGGACGCTCGAACGCCACGATTTCGGGCAGGTCGATGTCGATCACTTGGGTCCAGAAATCGCGCGGCACGTTGATCTGCGCGGGGGCCGAGGCGCGTTTGGCCTGCATGATGACACGGTTCAGGGTTTCGGCGATGCGCGACGGGTCGCGGACTTCTTCCTGATAGGCGACGCAATCGGCGAACAGGTTCATCTGCTCCATCTCTTGGAAGCCGCCTTGGCCGATGGTCTTGTTCGCGGCTTGGGGTGTGACCAACAGGCAGGGCGTGTGGTTCCAATAGGCGGTTTTCACAGCCGTGACAAAGTTGGTGATGCCGGGACCGTTCTGCGCGATCATCATCGACATCTTGCCGGTCGCGCGGGTGAAACCGTCTGCCATCATGCCGGCGCTGCCTTCGTGGGCGCAATCCCAGAATGTGATGCCCGCGTCAGGGAAAATGTCAGAGATCGGCATCATCGCCGACCCGATAATCCCGAACGCGTTGTCGATGCCGTGCATCTGAAGGGTTTTCACAAAGGCTTCTTCGGTGGTCATCTTCATGTCGGGGGGCATCCTTGGAGGTGATTTTGATTTACAGGCACAGTAGGCGGTGGAGCGCATACGGGTTAGGGCCAGCAGCAGCGGCTGGATAAGGCCAGTTTAGCCACGGCCACCGATTGCCTGGGCCACATGGGCAATACCGGCAGCAATTTGCGCGGCCGGGATCGACGAATAGGCAAGTCGGTAATAATTTTGCGGTGGCGCGTCGCCGTTGAAAAATGGCGCACCGGGTTCAATCAGCACGGATTTCGCGCGCAAGCGCATGGCCAGGTCATCGGTGCGGATGTGATCCGGCGCGCGCATCCAGAAAGACGACCCGCCATAGGCACCGCGCCCTGCGATTTGCAGCCCGTTTGCCTTGATCGCGTCCTCCATCACCGTGCGGCGTTTATGCAGAGCGTTGCTCATCCGGCGGACCAGCGCGTCGTAGTGACCCAGCGACAGGAAATAGGCAGCCGTGCGCTGGATATGCCCCGGCGGATGCCGCAAGACGGATGCACGCAGGGCGCGCGCCTCGCGGATGAACGGTTCGGAGCCGACCAGATAGCCAAGGCGCAGACCGGGAAACAGCGATTTCGAAAAGCTGCCGACATAGATCACGCGCCCGTCCTGATCGAGCGATTTGAGCGAGGGTGAGGGGGATTTCAGGAACGACATCTCGAATTCGTAATCATCCTCGACGATCAGCGCATCCAAAGCGCGGGCGCGGTCCAGCAAAGCCCGACGCCGTGCCATGGGCATGGTCGCGGTGGTGGGGCATTGGTGGCTGGGGGTGGTAAATATCACATCGGTATCGTCGGGAATGGCATCGGGTATCAGCCCTTCTTGATCCACCTGCACGGGCGACATGTGGCAGCGCGATTGGGTCAAGATATCCCGAAGTGCGGGATAGCAGGGGTCCTCAAGTGCGGCGCGGCGGCGTTGGGTCAGCAGAACCTGCGCGGTAAGCCACAAAGCATTCTGCGCCCCCAGCGTGATCAATATCTGTTCGGGTCGGGCCGATATCCCCCGCCGTGGCAGGGAATGGCGGGCGATGAATTCAATCAGCTTGGGATCGTCCTGATCATAGTAATCTGTCGTCAACGCCGTAAAGTCGCGCTGCCCCAAGGCCTGAAGCGCACAAAGCCGCCAGTTGGCATGATCGAATAATGTCGGGTCCGCCTGCCCGTAGATGAACGGATACCGATAGCTGGCCCAGTCCTGTGGTTTGATCGGGGTCACGCCGCCGCTAAACCGCTGCCCGATGGCGCGTGTCCAATCGACGGCATCGGGGGTGTTTTCAGCGGGGGTAAATTGCGGCGGGGCGGGCGCGTTTTCCGAAACATAATAGCCGGATCGCCCCCTGGAGGTCAGGTAGTCATTCGCCAACAGCTCGGTATAGGCGATGGTCACCGTGATCCGGCTGATCCCCAGATGCGCTGCCAGTTTCCGCGTGGAGGGTAATTTCTCGCCTGTGCCAAAGCGTCCGGTCAAGATGCCTTGGGCAATCATCTGCTGGATCTGCTGTTGCAGTGTGCCCTGTGCGTCGGGGTGCAAAAAAAATGTTTCAACAGGAAGCGCCATGGCATCGAGCCTAGGCTGGACTTAGCTGCGGTGCAATCTGGCATTATCCGTCAGCCCCACAAAAAAGGCCCCGGCAAATGCCGAGGCCTGATTGTTTGTCTGTGCTTTAAGCAGCAGCGCTTATGGGCAAGCAGCCGTGTAGCGCTGGCCAGCAGAGTTCTGGTAAACGCACTGACCGTTCGCGCCGCGACCGATGTAGGCACCGGCAGCTGCACCAGCCAGGCCGCCAAGAACGGCACCTTTTGTGCGGTCACTGTCGTTGGAAACGACGGCACCCAAAGCGGCTCCCGCGGCTGCACCAGTCAAGGCGGACTGGTTTTGTGTGTCACAGGCTGCAACTGCGCCAAGCAGTGGCAGGATCATCAAAAACTTTTTCATGGTATTCTCCGGTTTACGTTCACTGGATAAACGCAGCGTGTCGAATAAAGTTCCAGCCTAATTTCAGCGGTCGGCAACAAATAGCCATGTGGATTGTCGGGGGCGGCGTTTGATTGCCTCCCTGCGTTACCCGAACACACGTCCCATCGCGCCATCGACCGCTGCGATGATTTCATCGATATCGTCTTTCATGGCGATCAGGGCAGGGCTGAAGCACAGCGTATTGTTCTTGCCCGGCAAGGAACGGTTGGTGGCACCGATAATGACCCCTTGGGCCATGCAATCGGCCACCACGGCCTGCACCATCTTTTCAACGACCGGCTCGCGTGTGCTGCGGTCCTGAACCAGTTCTGCCCCAAGGAACAAACCTTTGCCGCGCACCTGACCGATGACCGAATATTTGTCCGACAGCTCTTCGAGCTGCTCAAGCATATAGTGGCCCATGTTCGTGGTGTTCTGCAGCAGGTTTTCACGCTCGATGATCGCCATGTTTTCGATGCCCGCCGTTGGGCCGGCAGTACAGCCGCCAAAGGTCGAAATATCGCGGAAGTAGTTCATCGGATCGCTGGCATCGTCCTTGAACATGTTGAACACCTCTTCGGTGGTCACAAGGCAGGCGATGGCGGCATAGCCCGAGGCAACACCTTTGGCCATCGTCACCATGTCGGGCTTGATGCCGTAATGCTGATAGCCGAACCATTCGCCGGTGCGCCCCACGCCGCAGACGACTTCGTCGATGTGCAGCAGGATGTCATACTTGCGGCAGATTTCCTGCACGCGCTCCCAATAGCCATCGGGGGGCGTAATCACGCCGCCGCCTGCGGTCACGGGTTCAAGGCACAGCCCGCCAACGGTATCGGGGCCTTCGGCAAGGATGATCTTTTCGATCTGGTCTGCCGCCCAAACGCCGTAATTTTCATCGGGCGCACCGTCCTGTTCGAATTTGCGATACTCGAGGCAATGGGGCACGCGCACGAACCCGTCGGTGAAAGGGCCGTATTGCGCATTGCGTTCATCCTGACCGCCAGCGGACAGGCAGGCGATGGTCGTGCCGTGATAATCGCGATCACGGTACAGGATTTTGTGCTTTTTGCCGCCATAGCGCTTGTGAGCGATCTGGCGGACCATCTTGAAGCCCTTCTCGTTCGCCTCGGAGCCAGAGTTGCAATAGTACACCCGGCTCATCCCCGGCATTTTTTCGATCAGCTTTTCAGCAAAGATCGACCCCGGGATCGACCCGGCAGAGCCTGCGAAATAGTTCAGCTTGATCAACTGGTCGCGCACGGCATTGGCGATGCTTTCGCGGCCATAGCCGACGTTGACGGTCCAGACGCCACCGGACACGGCATCCAGATGCTCTTTGCCCTTTTGATCCCAGACGCGCATGCCCTTGCCTTCGACGATGATGCGGGGGTCGGTTGTCTCGTAGGGTTTATGCTGGCTCAGGTGGTGCCAGATATGGGCGCGGTCGGCCTCGACCACACGGGAGATGTCGTTCTCGTTGAATGTGCCGTCCATGGGGCTGACCTTTCGAATATGAGGATGGGTATAGGCGTGATTATACAGCCTAGTTTGATATGACATCAGCGCAAATGGGAAGGGTACAGTAGGGCCAGTCGGCACCTATCTTTAGGTCCAAATGACAGGGAGCCGCGACGGTTTAGAAAACATCAGCGGCTTGATGGCGTTTTCTTTCAAAGAAAACGGGCCGGAATTTTTGAAAATTCCGGGCGGCTTTTCGGGCGTTGTCTGTTGCTGTCGTGTGTTGCTGAAGGCTGGATGTGCAAAGCACGCGGCGTGAACCGCGTGCTTTGATATCGCTTATTTGGGGCGGAAGCTGCTTTTTGCACGTTTGGGTGCACCTTCGCCGCCTTTTGGTCTGCCAGCAGGCTTGCCGCCCTTTGGTTTGCCGCCAGCCTGACCCAGCTTGTTCGGGGGCACGAAACGCTTGGACGGATCAGCTGCGCGCGCATTGAACGGCTTGTCTGCCGCTGGCTTTGCATCACCGCGTGGCGCGTCGGATTTCTCTTTCTTCCAGACCGCTTTGGCCTTTGGCTTGCCTGCGGGCTTTTCAAAGGCGTCTGGTTTCGGGTTCGACTTTGGCTTGGGCGCTGCGCCGGCTTTCATCGGGGTGCGTTCTGTCTTGTGAGACTTTGGCGGCCGTTCACCTTTGGGGGCGCGGGGTTTTTCGAACTTGGGTTTGTCACCGCGTGGCTTTTCGCCCTGTGGCTTTGGGCCGCGCGGTTTTTCGCTGTAGGCGACAGGCGCTTCTGCGGTTTCGGCGCGGGGTTTGTACGGTGCGCTTGGGGCATCGGGGTCATAGGCCGGGCGCGGCGCACGTTCGGGGCGGGGGCCGCGGTCGGGCTTGGGGCCACGATCAGGCTTGGGGCCGCGGCCGCCGGGCTTGGGACCACGCGACAGGTCAGGTGCCTTGTCCAGCTTGGTGACGATTGCACCGTCTTCGACTTTCATATCGGGGCCAAGCGCATTGACGAACTTGGCCTCGGAGGTGGCCAGGATTTCGACAAAGGTATGGCTGGGCTGCACACGGATCGCGCCCACGTCATCCTTGGTCAGATCGCCCATGCGGCAGATCATCGGCAGGATGGTGCGTGGTTCTGCGTCCTGGTTGCGCCCGACAGAGATCGAGAACCACACAGACGGGCCAAAATCGCCACGCGGCTTTTCATCGGCAGGTGTCCCGGGTTCGGCCAGCTGTTCCGGTGCGGATTGACGCGCACGGTAGAGGTTCACAAAAGCTGTCGCCAGTTGTTCGGCGCTGAACTGTTCCACCAGATTGGCGACGAAACCCACCGCATCTTCAGGGATCGGATCGGACCATGCGGAATCAGCCAGCAAACGCTTTTCATCTTCGGCGTTGACCTCTTCGGCCGAGGGCGGGTTGGCCCATTCGACTTTCAGCTTGGCACCACCGATCAGGCGGTTGGCTTTGCTGCGCAGTTTTGCAGGCACGATCAGGGCGGACACACCTTTGCGCCCCGCGCGGCCCGTGCGGCCGGAGCGGTGCAGCAGCGTGTCGGAGTTCGACGGCAGATCGGCGTGGATCACCAGTTCGAGGTTGGGCAAATCGATACCGCGTGCCGCAACATCCGTCGCGATACAGACGCGGGCGCGGCCGTCACGCAACGCTTGCAGCGCGTTGGTACGTTCGGATTGCGACAGCTCGCCCGACAGCGCCACGACCGAAAAACCACGGTTGGTAAAGCGTGTGGTCAGGCGCGCCACAGCGGCGCGGGTGTTGCAGAATACGATGGCGTTTTTCGCCTCGTAGAAACGCAGCACGTTGATGATTGCGTTTTCCGTGTCGCGCGGGTGCACGGTCAGGGCGCGGTATTCGATATCGGTGTGCTGCTTGGCCTCGCCGATGGTTTCGACGCGCTGTGCGTTGCGCTGATAGGATTTCGCCAGCTTGGCAATCGCGGCAGGAACTGTCGCAGAGAACAGCAACGTGCGGCGTTCTTCGGGGGCTTCCGAAAGGATGAATTCAAGCTCGTCCCGGAATCCGAGGTCCAGCATTTCGTCGGCTTCGTCCAGCACCACGGCGCGGATGTCCGACAGGTTGATGTTGTTGCGCTTGATGTGGTCGCACAAGCGGCCCGGTGTTGCGACAACAACATGCGCGCCGCGGTCCAGTGCGCGCCGTTCGGTGCGCGTGTCCATGCCGCCCACACAGGTGGTGACGACAGCGCCGGCCGGGCCATAAAGCCAGGTCAATTCGCGGCTGACCTGCATGGCCAGTTCCCGGGTGGGGGCAATGATCAGCGCAAGGGGGGCACCGGCATGGCCGAATTTCTCGGAGCCGCCGAGCAAGGTTGGCGCGATCGCCAGACCAAAGCCAACGGTCTTGCCTGATCCGGTTTGTGCGGATACCAAGAGGTCAGCGTCGGCAAGGGCCGGATCTGTGACCGCCTGTTGTACGGGTGTGAGCGTTTCATAGCCTTGTTTGGCAAGCGCGTCTGCGATGGTTTGGATCAACGGTAAGTCCTGACTGATTAAAAAGGGCGGCTTAAATGCGCGCGGCACGGCAGTGGCGCGCACGCCAGCCGAGTGTTGCGCCCGTCCCTAATCGTTTGCGTCCCGAATGTACATGACTTTGTCAAAACCTGTGAATTCCGGACCGGAGGCCGCTTTTGTGGTATCTGCCATCCAAAGGCGGAAAGATGGCATTAAGCGATGATCATCGCGATGCAGGCTTCATTATACCCCGGTTGACCAAGCACCCGGAGGTGTCGTCGGTTGTGGATGTCGTGACTTTTCGCATTGCCCGCCTGACAGCAATCAACACATGTGCAGGTCAACATTGGATGGAACGGATGTTCGACCTCGGCCTGAATGAATGGTGGCTTTTGGCTGTGGCGCATGCCCATGATTCGATGCGGGCGGGGGATATGGCCGAATTGCTGGTGATGGATAAAAGCCAGCTCAGCCGTCTGATAAAGGTGCTGATTGGCAAAGCGCTGATTAAATCTGAACCTGATGTCCAAGATGCCCGTGCGACGATAATCAGTGTAACGCCCAAGGGCCACATGGTGAACGAACGCATCCTGCAAGAGGTTTTGCACCGGAATGAAAGCGTGCTTGCGCCTTTGTCCGTTGCCGAAGTGGACCAGCTGAATGATTTGCTTGCCCTAGCCGCTTTTGCCCAAAGGCGTGATATCTTTTTCAAGGAGACGCGTTGGCCTTCACATCTGTGATAGTGCTGCCGCCACCTTTTGGCCTGCGAAGTTCAGAATATAAAAGGATTGCTTGGGCTTAGCTGAAATTGACCGGCAGGGTTGAAATCAGCCTCGTCAAACCTGCCCTTTTCATGTAGAACAAAAAGTGAACATATGGAGGGATGCATGAAACCCGATTCCCAATTTACCCCAGTGATTTCCCTGTCTGGCAAGCGCCTGACGAAGGACGTACCGGACCGGCATATGGCCCCACCTATGGGCGGTGCCATCCTGCGCGACGCGCTGCCCGACGCGCCCTTCGATGCGGCGGCGACGGGGTTTGTGCTGGCGTGTCTGCCCGACAGCAAGGACCCGGTGATGTGGATTCAAGACCGCATGTCGCGGCGCGAAAACGGGCGGCTTTACGGGGCTGCGTTGCGGCACTTTGGCTTCAACGGCAACATCCTGCGGGTCGAGGTCAGCCATCCCCGCGATGTTCTGTGGGCGATGGAGGAAGGGGCGAGTTGCGCGGGCCTGTCTGCGGTGGTGGGCGAAATTCACGGCGCGCCCGAGGTGCTGAGTTTCACCGCCACCAAACGGCTGGCGCTACGGGCGGAAAGTTCGGGGGTGCCTTTGTGGTTGATCCGGTCCGGCGATCACGGCGCGCTCAGTGCGGCGCGCGAACGCTGGCGGCTGCGGTCGCGGCCTTCGGGCGGCAACCGGTACAATGCCCAAGCCCCCGGCATGCCGATATGGGAGGCGGATTTGTTCCGCGCCCGTGGCCGCGCGCCCGGTGTCTGGATGGCAAGCTATGACAGGGCAGCAGGG
Source organism: Sulfitobacter sp. HGT1 (assembly GCF_013282155.1). Taxonomy (GTDB): domain Bacteria; phylum Pseudomonadota; class Alphaproteobacteria; order Rhodobacterales; family Rhodobacteraceae; genus Sulfitobacter. The sequence goes on along the minus strand of NZ_BLWI01000014.1, from coordinate 25,426 downwards.
CGACCCGCGGATCGTCTCGGTCTATTTCCCGGACCTGGCGATGGAACGCTGGCGGCGGATCATCACCCAGCATCGCACGCCACCGGCGGATGATGTGCCCGTGGTGCTGGTGCGCGAAGGGGCCCATGGTCCTGTCATTCACGCGATGAACGCAACGGCGCGCGCGCTGGGCATCGCGGGGGGCGCACGTGTGGTCGATGTGCAGGCGATCTATCCCGACTTGCATGTGGAACGGGCGGATGCGGCGGGCGATTACAAGCTGCTGGAACGGTTGGCCCATTGGGCGCGGCGCTGGTGCCCGTGGACGGTACGCGATGGTCAGGATGGCATCGTCATGGATGTCACAGGGGCCGCGCATCTGTTCGGGGGCGAAGCCGCGATGCTGCGCGACATGGCCACACGTTTCAAGATGCAGGGGCTCAGCGTACGGCTGGCCATGGCCCCCACGCGCGGGGCCGCGCAAATGCTGGCGCGCCATGGGCCTGCGTCTGTGGTGTGTGACAAGGATACGATGATGGCGCAGCTTGCCCCGTTGCCTGTGGCGGCGTTGCGGTTAAGCGATGACATGCTGCGGCTGCTGACGCGTCTGGGGTTGAAAACCATCGGCGCGCTGGCGGATGTACCGCGCGTGGCGCTGATGCGGCGGTTTTCGGGGCTGGCCGAAGATCGCAATCCGCTGGTGTTGCTGGACCGCGCCACGGGCCGCGCTGCCGATCCGCTGAACGCGCCGCCGGATGCGCAGGTCTGGCTGGCCCGCGTGCGCCTGCCCGAGCCGGTGATTGATCCGGTACCGCAACTGCCCGCGCTGGCTGATGCGCTATGTGCCGATCTGGCCAAGGGGGAACAGGGCGCACGGGTGTTGCGGCTGACGATCTACCGCGTCGACGGCGAATGGCGCAGCCGCGATGTAAGAACCGCCGTAGCGACGCGCGATCCGGCGCATCTGCTGCGGCTGCTGACCGGCAAGCTGGATGGCATCGACCCCGGTTTCGGGTTCGATCTGCTGACGCTCGAGGCGCTGCGGGTTGAACCGCTGTCGTTGCATCAGGACCATCTGGACGGCAGCCGCGATGCGGGGCGCGATGTGGCGGCTTTATTGGACCGGCTGACGGCGCGGTTGGGCCCCGAGAAAATCACATGGTCCGCATGGGTGCAAAGCCATCTGCCCGAACGGGTCGAAACCCGCGTGCCCGCGATTGCCCATAGCGCTGCGGTGGCCCCCGAGATGACCCGGGAACGCCCCTTGCGTCTGCTGGACCCGGCCGAGGAAGTCACCGTGCTTTATGCCGTGCCCGAAGGCCCGCCCGCGCGGTTTCAATGGCGGCGCGTGGCCTATCACATGGCGCGGTTCGAGGGGCCGGAAAGGATCGCGCCGGAATGGTGGCGCGACAAGCCCGGCACGCGGCTGCGCGATTATTACAAGGTCGAGGTACAGGACGGGCGGCGGTTCTGGATTTACCGGCAGGGTGTGTTGGGCGACGGGCGTGGCGGCGACCCGCTGTGGTTTCTGCACGGTGTTTTCGCATGAGGACCGCAGACCTGCACCTGCGGCCACATCCCTCCCGCTCTCCCATAAAGGGACAAGGCGATGCCGCAGAATGACGCCCTGCCACGCCGCACGATCGAGGCTGAAGACCCGTTTCAATGGCATCCGCCCAGCCCCTATGTGGAGCTGGGGGTGGCCAGTTGTTTCTCGTTCCTGCGCGCCGCGTCGGATGCGGTTGATCTGACGGCGACTGCCAATCTGCTGGGCTATGACGCGATGGGGATTGCGGACCGCAATACCTTGGCCGGTGTGGTTCGGGTGTATTCCGAGGCGGCGAAAGCCAAGATACGGCCCATCATTGGTGCAAGGTTGGTGCTGATGTGTGGCACCGATCTGCTGGCCTATCCCCGTGACCGGGATGCCTATGCGCGGCTGTCTACGTTGCTGTCCAAGGGCAAGATGGCCGATGTCGATGGCGGCTGGCAGGAAAAGGGCACCACCCATCTGACGCTTGAGATGGTCGCGGATCATGCCGAGGGCCTTGAGCTGATCGTGATGCCACCCGAGGGGTTGCAGGTGTTCGAGGCCGGATTGCCGCGCTTGCTGCGGGTCTTGCCGGGGCTGCGGCATGTGGGGGCGGCGTATCTGTACCGTGGTGATGATGTGGCGCGGATCAACCAGTTGGATCGCATCGCAAAGGCGCACGGGCTGGGAATACTGGCCACCAATGACGTGTTGTATCACGCCGCCAGCCGCCGCCCCTTGCAGGACGTCATGACCTGCATCCGCGAGGGGCGCACGATCAATACGGCGGGGTTTCTGCTGCAAACGAATGCCGAACGCTATCTGAAACCGCCGTCCGAGATGTGCCGTTTGTTCGCCGCCTGGCCCCATGCGGTTGCGGCAACGCGCAGGCTGGCGGATGCCTGTACCTTCAGTCTGGATGATCTGAAATATGAATACCCGCACGAGATCGTGCCAGAGGGACGCACCGCCCAGGAGGAGTTGGAGCGCCTGACCTGGGAGGGGGCCGCCGTGCGTTACCCGCAAGGCGTGCCCGACCGGATCAAGGCAATCATCGAAAAGGAATTCGCGCTGATCCGGTCCAAGAAGATCGCGCGGTATTTCCTGACCATCAACGACATCGTGCGCTTTGCCCGCCAGGATGCGCAGCCGCCGATCCTGTGTCAGGGGCGCGGATCTGCCGCCAATTCCACCGTTTGTTTCTGTCTTGGCATCACGGCGGTGGACCCTGCCGAACATGACGTGCTGTTCGAACGGTTCTTAAGCGAGGAGCGCGACGAGCCGCCCGATATTGACGTTGATTTCGAACATGAGCGCCGCGAGGAAGTGATCCAGTACATGTACGCCAAATACGGTCGCACGCGGGCGGGGCTTTGTGCGACGGTGATTCATTACCGCCCCCGTTCCGCCATCCGCGAGGTGGGCAAGGCGATGGGGCTGTCCGAGGATGTGACCAGCAAGCTGGCCAGCACCGTCTGGGGCAGTTTCGAGGCATCGGTGGGGGATGATCGCGTCAAGGAAGCAGGGATGGACCTGTCGGACCCGTACCTGCGCCGCGTATTGATGTTGGCGCGGGAAATGACCGGCATGCCGCGCCACCTGAGCCAGCATGTGGGCGGGTTCATCCTGACCGAACGCCCCCTGACCGAAATGGTGCCCATCGGCAACGGGGCCATGCCCGACCGCAGTTTCATCGAATGGGACAAGGATGACATCGACGCGCTTGGGATTTTCAAGGTCGATATTCTGGCACTTGGGATGCTGACCTGCATTGCCAAATGCTTTGACCTGATGCGGGCGCATTACAACGATGACAAGGAACTGGCGACCGTCCCGCCGGATGATGATGCGACCTATGACATGCTGTGCGCGGGGGACAGTCTGGGGGTGTTTCAGGTGGAAAGCCGGGCGCAGATGGCGATGCTGCCCAAGCTGCGCCCGCGTGTGTTCTATGATCTGGTGATCGAGGTGGCGATCGTGCGCCCCGGCCCCATTCAGGGCGATATGGTGCATCCGTTTTTGCGCCGCCGCCAACGGCAGGAAGGTGTCAGCTATCCGGCACCGGGGCCTGAGCATCCGCAGGACGAGTTGCTGAAGATTCTGGGGCGGACGCTGGGGGTGCCGATCTTTCAGGAACAGGCGATGAAGATCGCGATTGATGCTGCGAAATTCTCGCCCAAGGAAGCGAACGAATTGCGCAAGGCGATGGCAACCTTCCGGTCGCGCGGCACGATTGAAACGCTGCAAACCAAAATGGTCGGGCGGATGACCGAGCGTGGCTATGACCCCGAATTCGCGCAGCGCTGTTTTGACCAGATCAAGGGGTTCGGTGAATACGGCTTTCCCGAAAGCCACGCGGCCAGCTTTGCCAAGCTGGTCTATGTGTCGAGCTGGATGAAGTGCCATTATCCGGCGGCCTTTGCCTGTGCGCTGCTGAACAGCCAGCCGATGGGGTTCTATGCGCCCGCGCAGATCGTGCGCGATGCCCGTGAACACGGGGTCGAGGTGCGCGGCGTTGATGTGGATTATTCCGACTGGAACTGCACGCTGGAACCGTCTGCTGATGGCTTTGCACTGCGCTTGGGGATGCGGCAGGTCGACGGGATGCGTGAAGACGCGGCGGCGCGGATCATGGATGCCCGCGACCGGCCCTATGTCGATGTGGCCGACCTGAAAAACCGTGCGCGGCTGGATCGTGGCCAGATCCGCAAGCTGGCCGAGGCAGACGCGATGCGCAACATGGGGATCGACCGGCGTCAGGCGCTGTGGCAGGCGCAGGCGTTGAAAGACGCGCCCGATCTGCCGATTTTCACCCATGCCGATGCCCGCGATGAAGGGGCGGAACCGCCCGTGCTCTTGCCCGCGATGCCGCAAGCCGAACAGGTGGTGGCCGATTACCAGACGCTGCGCCTGTCGCTTAAGGCGCATCCGATCAGCTTTTTTCGCAGGAGTTTGCGCAAGCAGGGGTTCATTGCCGCAGGGGATTTGCCAAGTCTGAACCACGGGCGAAAAGTATCGCTGGCCGGGCTGGTGCTGGTGCGGCAAAAACCGGGCAGCGCCAAGGGCGTGTGCTTTATTACGCTAGAGGACGAAACAGGTGTGGCCAATCTGGTGATCTGGCCCAAGCTGTTCGAACATTACCGCCCCGTCATCATGTCGGCGCGGCTGCTGGTGGTGCATGGGCGGATGCAGACGGACGGGCGGGTGATCCATGTGGTGGCCGACCGGCTGGAGAACCGCACTGACCGGCTGGACCGGCTTAGCGCCGAACGCGTGCCGCAGACAACCGTGCGCGGCGATCACCCGACCCATCCGATCCCCGGACAGGTCGCCCCCAGGCAACACCCGCGCGATGTGCGGGTGATACCAAAGTCACGTGATTTTCATTAGGATTTTGCAGGCGCACCCATGAAAGCAAAGACAGGCTTGGGCGCGTTGTCAGCTTTGGGATGAAACGTGTTTTCGGGGTAGATGAAGCCATTGATCGGGTAAACGCTGCCGTAAGAGTCGGACTGGCTTTCCAAACGGACATCGGACCAATCGTTGCCCGCAGACACGTCGATCACGCTCATCCGCAGGGAGATCTTGTTGCGCTTCCAATTGGCGTGGTCGACCAGAACCTCGCGGGGGGAAACCACTTCGGATACCACAGCAACATGGCCCATAGGATTTCGACGTGTTCCTTTGAACGCCATGACCGCGCCAACAGCTGGTTTCTTGCCGCGGGCGTATTGCCCGTTCGCCTGGTTCCACCAGGTGTTCGCATTGCCGCGGATGTTCACGCCACTGGCGTTGCGCGCAAAGGGCACACACCAGACGCGGGCCCCTTTGGATTGCAAGGCGCGTACTTCCTGAATCGCCATGGCGTGAAGATCGGGGTTAATCCCAGCCGAGGAAATGGTCTGAAGCTCGGCCGGTGCGCGCGCGCAGCCAGCAGCGAAAAGCATGCCTACCAGAAGAAATGGAATGCCGAATTTTGTCGCCAAGGCGTGTTTCACGCTCATTTGCTGTCCCCGATGGTTGTTAGCCTGTGCTTTACCGTCCCCGCAAAGCTCGGGCGACTTTTGTCGATTTTTGACAAAGATCAAAGCAGTCCGTTAACCAACGGCAAAAATCCGCCGCTTTTGTTACAAATTGTTAATCGGCGGGAACCATTTGTAATCCACCGATTTTCACGATCAGGTCCAGAACCTCGGCCACGCCCTTGTCTGATTTCATCGCGGCAAAGACAAACGGGCGGTCGCCGCGCATACGTTTCGCGTCACGGTCCATCACATCCAACGACGCCCCGACATAGGGCGCGAGGTCTGTTTTATTAATGATCAGGATGTCCGACTTGGTGATTGCGGGGCCGCCCTTGCGGGGGATTTCCTCGCCTGCGGCCACGTCGATGACATATAAAGTGATGTCGGCCAGTTCGGGGCTAAATGTGGCCGACAGGTTGTCGCCGCCCGATTCGATCAGGATGCAGTCCAGATCGGGGTGTCGCTCCTGCATCCGTGCGACAGCGGCCAGATTGATCGACGCATCCTCGCGGATTGCGGTGTGCGGGCAGCCGCCGGTTTCGACCCCGATGATTCTGTCCTGGGGCAACACCTGCATCCGCATCAACGCTTCGGCGTCTTCCTGGGTGTAGATGTCGTTGGTGATCACGCCAATGGACCAGCGGTCACGCATGGCCCGACACAGGGCAGCCGTCAGCGTGGTTTTACCCGCACCAACAGGTCCGCCGATTCCGATCCGCAAAGGGCCATGAGGTGAGGTCATGTCTGGAACATCCTTGAGTAAAGCGTTTCATGTTGCATCGAGGCAATGTCGGCCAGAAAACAGGCGCTGCCGATGTCGTCAATGGTCTGGGTCAGCGCGGTTTCCACGGTCTGCTGGCACAGGGGGGCAAGGGCGGTGATCACACGTTGCCCGTCGGTTTGCCCCAAAGGCACGGCCCGGATCGCGGCAGAGACCAGCGCGCTGACGAAAGCATGCAGGAACATCTGGGCCGCGTCTTGCAACGGCAATCCTTGCGCCGCACAGGCCGCACCGAATGCCACGGGCAATGTCAGGTCAGGCAGGTCATGCCCCCAGACGTCATTGACCACCCGCACAAAGGCAGCGCCCTGTTGTGCGGTTTCAGTCAACCGTTCTGATGACGGTGCCAAGGCACGCGCCAGCGCATCAACGTCCTTCACCCCTTCGCCACGGTAGCCAGCGCCAAGCAGGATCGCGTCGGTCCGGCCAGCGCCGTGGGTGATAATGCCGCCAAGCCACGCTTGCAGGGACGTGGCCTCATGGATCGTGCCATCATGCACGGCCATTTCCAGCCCGTGGCTATAGCTGAACGCGCCAATGGGAAAACTGGGCGACAGCCATTGGGCCAGCGTTATCAGCGCCTGTGTCTGCATCAATGCGCGTGGCTGTGGGTGCGCCCGTGGCCATAGGCGCCGCCTTCGGGAATGAAGGGTTCCGACACATCGCGCAGGGTCGCGCCCAGCTTGCCCAGCATGTCGCGGATCACGTGGTCGTTCTGGATCAGCAGACGTGTCGGTTCGACCTGACAGGGGCAATGACGGTTCCCGATATGCCACGCCAGCCGCACCAGATCGTCGCCGGTGATCTCTAGCAAGGCTTCCTCGGCCGCGATGACCTCGATCAGTTTGCCGTCTTCCAGTTGGAACGCATCCCCGTGGTTCAGCGATTCCGTATGCGGCAGATCGACAAGGAACCCTTGGTTACGGGCGGTCAGCAGGCGTTTGCGGCGCAGGAACCGTTCGTCATAGGTCAGCACACAGCAGTCATGGGCATCATCCCAATGGCCGCTGCGCTTGATGGTGTGGGCGGGGGTAAGGTCGGTCATATCGGGCCTCAGAACATGAAATAGCGTTGTGCCATGGGCAGGGTTTCGGCGGGTTCGCAGGTCAGCAATTCACCGTCTGCGCGTACCTCGTAGGTTTCGGGGTTCACCTCGACCTTGGGGGTGGCAGAATTGTGGATCAGGTCGGATTTCCCGATATTGCGGGTGTTCTTGACCGCGATGGTCTGCTTGGACAAGCCCAGCTGATCGCGCAACCCGTTTGATTGCGCGGCCTCAGAGATGAAGGTCACTGCGCAATGCTGTAACGCGCTGCCATAGGCCCCGAACATGGGGCGGCTATAGACGGGCTGCGGCGTGGGGATCGACGCATTCGGGTCGCCCATTTGCGCCACGACGATCATGCCCGACATCAGCACCATTTCAGGTTTCACGCCAAAGAAGGCGGGGTTCCACAGCACCAGATCGGCCTTTTTACCAACCTCGATGGACCCGATTTCGCGGCTGACCCCATGGGCGATCGCAGGGTTGATCGTGTATTTCGCGATGTAGCGTTTGACGCGGAAGTTGTCGTTATCGCCGGTTTCTTCGGGCAGACGCCCGCGCTGTTTGCGCATCTTGTCTGCGGTTTGCCATGTGCGGATCAACACCTCTCCCACACGGCCCATCGCCTGACTGTCGCTGGCGATGATCGAAAACGCGCCGATGTCATGCAGGATATCTTCGGCGGCAATCGTCTCGCGCCTGATCCGGCTTTCGGCAAAGGCGACGTCTTCGGGGATCGATTTATCAAGGTGATGACAGACCATGAGCATGTCCAGATGCTCTTCCAAAGTGTTTACCGTGAAGGGGCGCGTCGGGTTGGTGGACGACGGCAAGACGTGTTCTTCGCCGCAAATCTTGATGATGTCCGGCGCGTGGCCACCGCCCGCACCTTCGGTGTGAAAGGCGTGGATCGTGCGGCCTTTCATGGCGGCGAGCGTATGTTCGACAAAGCCGGATTCGTTCAACGTATCGGTGTGGATCATCACCTGCACGTCCATGTCATCGGCCACCGACAGGCAGCAATCAATCGCGGCAGGGGTGGTGCCCCAATCCTCGTGCAGTTTCAGGGAGCAGGCCCCGCCGTTTACCATTTCGATCAAGGCACCGGGTCGGCTGGCGTTGCCCTTGCCGGACAGGCCGATGTTCATCACCACACCGTCCATGGCCTGCAACATCCGCCCGATGTGCCAGGGGCCGGGGGTGCAGGTGGTGGCCAGTGTGCCGTGGGCAGGGCCGGTGCCGCCGCCGAAGCAGGTGGTCACGCCGGAATGCAGCGCGTCTTCCATCTGCTGGGGCGCGATAAAGTGGATGTGGCTGTCGAACCCGCCTGCGGTCAGGATGCGACCCTCGCCGGCGATAATCTCGGTTCCCGGCCCGATGATGATATCGACATTAGGCTGCGTGTCGGGGTTGCCCGCCTTGCCGATGCCAGCGATGCGCCCGTCTTTCAGGGCGACGTCGGCCTTGTAGATGCCGGAATGGTCCACGATCAGCGCGTTGGTGATCACGGTATCGACCGCGCCATTTGCGCGCGTGACCTGAGACTGCCCCATCCCGTCGCGGATCACCTTGCCGCCGCCGAATTTCACCTCTTCGCCGTAGGTGGTCAGGTCGCGTTCAACTTCGATGATCAGATCGGTGTCGGCCAGACGCAGACGGTCGCCCGTGGTCGGCCCATACATCGCGGCATATTCAGAGCGGGGGAGTTTGGTGGTCATGGTCGATCTCTTTCCTCTTTGCGCGTTAAAGCGCGCCCATCACTGCGGCGTTGAAACCGAAAACCTTGCGATCACCTGCCAGCGGGATCAGTTGAACCTCGCGGCGCTGGCCGGGCTCAAAACGCACGGCGGTGCCTGCCGCGATGTCCAGACGGCAGCCATGTGCGGCGGCGCGGTCGAAATCCAATGCGGGGTTGGTTTCGGCGAAATGATAGTGGCTGCCTACTTGTACGGGGCGGTCGCCGGTGTTGGCGACCATCAGCGTGATCGCGTCGCGGCCTGCGTTCAGGGTGATGTCCCCCTCGGCGCAAAAGACTTCGCCGGGGATCATTTGCCTGCCGCCGCTTTGGCTTTGAGACGGGCGCGCAGGGCGATGGCGGCAGCGGTGCCGATCACGGCCAGACCCATGAAAACCGGCATCCATTCGGCACCGTGGGGTGCAAGGTGCAGACCGGGGTGGGCAAGGGCAGGAGAGGCCAAAAGCAGCGCGGGCAGGATCATCAGATGTTTCATATCGGGGCCTTTCTAGCGGATAGGATTGTGGACGGTGACCAGCTTGGTGCCGTCGGGAAATGTGGCTTCGACTTGCACGTCGTGGATCATCTCGGGGATGCCTTCCATGCATTGGTCGCGGGTGATGACCTGGGCACCGGCCTGCATCATGTCGGCGACACTGCGGCCATCACGCGCGCCTTCGACGACGGTGTCGGTGATCAGGGCGATGGCTTCGGGGTGGTTCAGTTTCACGCCACGGGCCAGGCGCTTGCGGGCGACCTCGGCTGCCATGGCGATCAGGAGTTTGTCTTTTTCACGGGGGGTTAGCTGCATGTCAAAGCATCCATGTTTTGGGTGGGGCCGCGCCCTGCAGGCGGGCAATGATCGGCACCAAGGACTGGCGCAGGATGTAACTGTCGGGGGCAAGAACGCGCGCATACAGCACGCCGGGCCGGATCAGGCTGGCCCCGGCGGTTTTCGGAAGCAGCGCGCGCAGGGGGTTCAGCGCCGCTTCGGCATCGGTGGCGGCATAGATGACGCTGGCCATGGCGAACTGGCCGCGTGCGGTGGCCGGGCCGGATAGTTGCGCTGCAATATCGCCTGACAGGCGCACGGCATCGGCAAAGATTGGCACACCATCGCGGCGAAGGGTGATGTTGTCGGCAAAGCTGCCCTTGGTCAGGGTCTCGCCCATCGATACACGGCCAAAGACCAGCGGTTCCACCCCAAAGAACGTGGCATCGGGGGCCAGATCAACCTCCAGCCGGCGGTGCAGCGCGGACCCGTTGAACAGGATCGTTTCCTGCGGCAGCCAGTCAATGCGCGCATCCTTTGCGACGTTAAGGGTCGTGGTCAGCCGTGCGGGTGCGCCGGGTTGGGCCAGATAGACGCGTTCGGCGGCTTGCGAGGTCAATGTCAGACGGCTGCCCGTACCGGCCTCGGCGTCGATCGACAGGCGGTCGCCCCCCGTCATGCCGCCCGAGGTGTTCAGGAATACGCCGGTCAATCCTGCCGCATTCGCGCGGGGAAACAGCGCCTTGAGGCATCCCGATTGATACAGATCGCCAATAACAGAGGCAGCGCCATAGGTTTTGCTGACCACGCGCAGCGTGCCCAACGCACGGGGCTGGGTCTGCACCTGTGATGCCAGATCGGTATGGGATGCGATGTTGATGGGCCCCTCCGCGGTGGCGTTAAAAACCAGATTATGGTTAGCGGGATTCGCAGTGGGGGCGATGGCAAACAGAACCTGTCGGCCAATAATCGGGCTGTTTTTTTGACGCGTGCACAAATTTTAGGCGCGTTTCGGTCGGCCTAGGGTTGGCTGACAAACCGCTGACGATAGGCCGAGGGCGTCTGCCCCTGGAGCGCCCGAAACCGTCGGGAGAAGTAGGACGGATCGGCAAACCCCAACCTGTAACCCACTTCGGCCACCGTAAGTTGGGTAAAGGCCAGCAGGCGGCAGGCTTCCTGGATTGTGCTTGCCTCGATATAGGCTGATGCCGACATGCCGTTGGTTGTGCGGCACAGGCGGCTTAGGTGTCCGGTGCTGAGGCCCATTTGCGCCGCATAGTCCCGCACGCGCCAGCCTGCGGTTTGATGTTCGGCAATCAACTGGTCAAGACGCGCCAGCCTGTCATCGCGTTTCGTCCCTTCCTGACCACTGGGGGCGGGGCCAAGCGCGGCTGTCTTTGACAACACCGCATGGGCCAGCCCGACCGCTGTCTGGGTTCGATAGGGCAGAGCGTCTGCCAATGATCGGTCGAGCAAGGCCATCAGGGCCAGCAATGTCGCATCGGGGGTCGCGACAAACGGCAAGGACAGACCCCGCGCCACATCTTCGGTTGCGGGTAGAATGCTGCGGAGAATGGAGACCGGAAAGGACTGAACCATGCCTTGGGTGTTCGGGGCAAAGGCAAAACTGTGAACGGCCTGCGCAGGGACATAGAAGAGCTGGTTATCGGATAAATCAAAATCCAGCCCGTCAACCACGGCCTTTGCGCGGCCTGTTTGAATGAAAAACACCTGGGCCAATTGGGCATGGCGGTGCGGGGCAATGTGCCAGCCATGCTCGGGGGCGCGGTCTTTGATATGTTCGCAATGTACCACATCAGGAAAGGCCTCGGTCTCTCCATAAAGTTGATAATCAGGGATAAGGGCCATTTGCGTCATGCACGATAAGTACCAGAGATTGCGCAATTGGTCCATTCACGCAATGCAAGGCTGGGGGTACATCTGTTTGAATTCATCCAAAGGGGCAGCACTATGAAAACCGAAGTCGTCATTATTGGCGGGGGGCCATCCGGCCTGTTGCTGTCGCAGCTTTTAAACCGGGCCGGCGTCGATACCGTGATCCTGGAGCGCACCAGCCGTGAGCGGGTTTTGGCGCGCATCCGTGCTGGCGTGCTTGAGGATGGAACGGTCAATCTGTTGCGCGAGGCAGGCGTGGGTCATCGCATGGACCGCGAAGGATTGCCGCACGAAGGCTGCTATCTGACCGATGATGATCTGATGGTGCGGATCAATTTCCACGAACTGACCGGCAAAAAGGTAATGGTCTATGGCCAGACCGAAGTCACCGCCGATCTGTATGACGCGCAGGATACGATGGGCACCACGATCATTCACGATGTCGAAGATGTGGTCATTAGCGACGTTACAACCGACGCGCCCTTTGTCGAATACAGCCTGAATGGCGCGCGTCATCGTGTCGACTGCGCCTATGTCGCGGGATGTGACGGATTTCACGGGGTCAGCCGCCAAACCATCCCTGCCGACAAGCGCGAGGAATTCGAACGGGTTTATCCGTTCGGGTGGCTCGGCGTTCTGTCGCGCACGCCGCCTGCCAATCACGAACTGATTTATGCCAATTCGCGCCATGGTTTTGCGCTCGCCTCCATGCGCAATGAAAACCTGTCGCGGTATTATGTGCAGGCCCCGCTGACCGACAAAGTCGAAGACTGGAGCGATGACCGTTTCTGGGAGGCGTTGAAAATGCGCCTGCCAAAGGAAACCGCCGATGCTTTGGTGACCGGTCCGTCGATCGAAAAATCCATCGCGCCGCTGCGGTCGTTTGTCAGTGAACCCCTGCGGTGGGGCAATCTGTTTCTGGTCGGCGATTCTGCCCATATCGTGCCGCCCACGGGGGCCAAGGGGCTGAACCTGGCCGCGTCGGATGTGTATTATCTGCATGACGCGTTGATCGCGGCGCTCAAGAAAAAGGACATGTCCGGTGTCGATGCCTATGCTGATCGGGCGCTGGCGCGGATCTGGAAAGCAATGCGCTTTAGCTGGCAGATGACGACAATGCTGCACCGGTTCGACGGCGAAGACAGCTTTGCCGCGCAGATGCGCAAGGCAACCCTAAGCCACCTGTCGCAAAGCGAAACAGCGCGGCGCGATCTGGCCGAAAATTACATCGGCTTGCCATTCTAAGCCGGATACACACGGCACCAATGAAAAAGCCCGGCCTTTGGAAGTTTCCAGAGACCGGGCTTTCGTTTTTCTGAGCTTAACGGTTAGCCGCGGATCATCACCTTGCCCGCGCGGCCCGGTGTCAGGGCGGCTTTCATGGCGTCAGACACGTCATCAATCGCAAAGACCCCGCCGTCTTCCAGCACCAAGTCGCCTTTGGCGACCAAGGTGACCAGTTCGGTGATCAGGCGTTTGCGCTCAGCCGGGTCCATCTCCTTGCTGATGCGCGCACCCCAAAATCCCTTGACGGTGATGTGCTTCATGATCAACGCGCCCGACGACAGCGGCATTGGCGCGCCTGTGGCAGTGCCGAAAACAACCAGTTCGCCATCAACGCCCAGCAGATCAACCAGATCAGCCGATACATCGCCACCGACAGAATCAATGGCTGATACCGCGCCAGCATCGCCGACAATTTCACGCGCCTTTTTCTGCCAATCGGCACCGGATGTGGACAGGACGTTTTCGATGCCCATATCCGTCAACTCTTGCACGGCCTCGTCGCGGCGCACGAGGTTCAACAGATTGATGCCACGTGCTTTGGTCAGCGTCACCATGATCTTGCCAACAGCGCCGTTTGCGGCGGTCTGGATGATCCAGTCGCCTTTTTTCGCCTTCAGGGTTTCCAGCAGGGAAATGGCGCTGAACGGCATCGCGATCAGCTGCGCACCCGCCGTGTCAGAGATCATATCGGGCAGGGGCAGCACGCCATCGGCAGGGGCTAGGAAATATTCGGTCCAAGTGCCGTGAACGCCCGCGATTGAGACGCGTTTGCCAATCATTAGGGCATCAACGCCCGCACCAACGGCTTCAATCGTGCCAAGCGCTTCGGACCCGCCGATGGCACCGGGAAGATCGGGCTTGTAGCCATAGGTGCCGCGGATCGTCCACAGATCGTGGTTGTGGATCGGCGACAGGGTCATTTTGACCAAAACTTCGCCAGCGCCCGGGGTTGGTGCGTCGATTTCAGTGGCTTTCAGAACTTCAATTGGTTCGCCGAATGTATCGTGGATTGCAGCTTTCATAGCGGTGTCTCTTTTCTTTAAATTAGGATTTTGAAAGGGTTTTGTTCGTCTCTGACAGCGCCTGTCTGAGCGGGATTTCATTTCGCGACAGTTTGGCAAGAATCGCGGCCCCCAGCCATTTTGCATAAAGCATTTGGGCGGTTGCCTGTGGATCGTCGACGGCGATCAGGGAGCCGTCTTTCGCCCCTAGAATCAGCAGCGCGGCGATTCTGTTGACCAAGGCGGTGACGCCCTTATCAAGCACCTGCCGCATGTCTTCGGACAGGTCGGCGACTTCGGCCCCCAGTTTGACGACCAGACATTGACTGGCAATGCCTTCGGACCCCGCCTGCGTCAGCCACGCCGTCCAAAAGGCGGTCAGCTTGTCATGGGCGGACCCTTGGGTGGCGCAAAGCGCGTCAATCCGCGCAAGGTAATCGGCGACATAGTCGGTCAGCAGGGCGTGGCCGAATGCTTCCTTTGAGGGGAAGTAATAATAGAACGACCCTTTGGGTACGCCGCTTTCCTTGAGGATTCGCGCCAGCCCGACCGCGCCAAAGCCGTGCTTGCTGATCAGCGCACGGCCGGAGGTCAGGATTTTCTGTCGCGTGAGGTCTGATTTCTTTTGCTCTGCCATGAGGGGCAGATAGGAAGTAATGGACCAGTCGTCTAGTGTTGGCGCGGAAAAGATTATCATAAATCTGCCGCGACACAATTTTAGTGGGGAACATACCAGCCGTTAGCCAAGATGGCGGAGCGTGTCCGGGATATGATGCAAAGGTAATGGTGGAGCCTAGCGGGTGATCCGCTAAAAATCCCAAAACTTATATTTTCCAGTGTGTTAAGCCAGCATGGCCACATTAAAGTTAACCAGTTTTGTAAACCACTTCAAGGACGAATTCAAAAAGTACATCCGAGGAGCTTAAAGCAAGTATTTGTCGGATGGATTGTCCTCCTCAGTCCCTCTGAGCAGGCCTGAGTGCGCCAGTCAAACTGTTGCGATAATTGTGATGCGCGATGCTTGCGGCCTCTCCCGTTAGTCAGTGAAAACTTGCTAGCAGGAGAGCGATGCAAAGTTTGATAAAAAATGTGGGCTTTGTTCCGTCAGCAGGATTATGCAAATATCATTTTATTCGAGATAGAGTAATGCCTGTCATGTCGATCTTTGTGGGGGAAAAAGTTTGAAAATATTGATGCCGCTAGCGTTTGCGGTCGTGGTCTCTTTCCCTGTTGGAGCTCAGGATCTGGGGAGAAGCCTGCTTTTGGGTCTGGGTAGCAGCGCAATGGAGAAGGGTGGGGAGCTAATCGAGGGTGCTCCTGAGAAATTCGATGATTTCATGAAGTCGACTGTAGAAGGTAGAGAATTCTCTTCGAACAGTGCGTGCCTTGGTTTCCTACAAGTATCGATTAACGCTGGAACGGTGATGGCAAACATACTTTCCTTCTCTTCCGTCAAAATTTTTGAGGACAGCCGAGGGCCAGTCGCTCAGTTCAGAATGCTGATAAACGGAGAAAAGCTTCACGTTGAAGCATTTTGTAGCGATAGCGCAATGAAAGCTGCCATTCTGCCTTGGGGCAGCGGGTCTGAATCTCCCCGGAAGGTTTCGAAATCGTCTCTCGATGCCGTAGCTGGCTTGCTTCTGCTATTAGAAGCCCAAGGAGCTTTTGATAGAGAAGCTTCGTCCTCTGAGCCTATCCAATCTGCTGAAACGCCAAAGCCAAAGCCCATCAGTCCTGAGCTCTCAGAACCTGCAAAAGGGCGAAACTTAGAAACAAATGGCGTACCTGATGAGTTGGATCACCGGTTGGCAGCACCGACTGCGCCATATCTGCCTAGCGAGGCTTCGTTGTCTCCTGAAGAAAAGCAAGCGTTCCTCTTAGCGGTGTCTGCTTGCTGGACCGTAGGATCCCTTTCGTCCGAGGCACTCCGCACCACGGTCACGGTCGAGATGGCTATGAAACCGGACGGTACGCCTATCGCTGGTTCCATACAACTTGCTAGCAGTTTTGGCGGCTCAGAAGCTGCCGTAACCCAAGCTTTCGAAGCTGCCCGTCGCAGTATTATAAGATGTGGTGCTAGGGGCTTCCCACTACCGGCTGAGAAGTTTGACGCCTGGAAGGAAATGACTTTAATGTTCAATGCAGAGAGGATGCGGATTGAGTAAGAGAGTCCGTTTCATGCATATAATACATATTCTTGTCGGTTTCGCACTCCTCACCTTGAGGCCAAATTTTGCTTATCCGGATGAGGTTCCAGAAAGTGCCGCGGGTGAGTTCAAATTGGCCCAAGCCTACTCCTGCGGGAAAACTTGCGGGCAGGTAAGCAGCTGCAAGGAAGCCGTTTATCAATGGTGTATATGTGGGTACGCTCGCGCTGATGGTGATAACGATGGTGTGCCATGCGAAAAGCAGTGTGGGCAGAGCTCAAGTAAAAACCTTGAACGGGTGAACGCTTTCCGAAAGGAGCTTGGTTGTCGTTAGCCCCGAAAACACATTTCCATTGTGGAAGTAAGTCCGGTCTGCATCCCGATGTTCTTATCGCTTCATCTCAAGCTGGATATACATTCGCCGTAAAAGTTCAGTTGGTTGCTGGCACCCTGCTGCCAGACATCAACGTTCGCTGGTTCGCGCAACACGTACTGATACATAGTGCCTGTTCGATCATCAGTAGCGGATATGAACATCGACCCAATCGTTAGGGGCAACGGGACTCGGTCGCCAATCTGAACAGTGCTAATTTCTTCGGAAGAGTTTCCTCGAAATATAAACTGCATCAGTGGAAGGTTTTGAAACTTACAGGAAACTACCACGGGGTCTTGAGCCGCCCAGCACGGTGACGCCAGTGTTATGAACACCGCGATCTTGGATAGCCATGTGACTTTCAATTCGTATCCAGCCTTTCCAGCATCTACATTTATTCCACCTAACGTATCAATTGCTACCAGCTCATCGCAATGTTGAACAGTTTTCCATCGATTTTTTCCCACCAATTTTCGTGCGTATTGCGCTTCCGTTTCCGAAGCAGAACTATGTCATGGTCAGGATTCATGAGGCGAGGGGTTGTCCACGCCGTCTTTGTTGGAAACGGTCTTAACCGAACATTGATCCAGCAGCATCACGCTGCATTGCAGCTTCGCCGAAGCAGTCATGCAAAATCGATAGAGCCGCGTCGAAGATCTGTTGTAGCTTAAGTCATCTAACGTGGACTGTGGCGTCATAGCCCAAAGACATAAGAGATTTCGATGTTCGTCCGTTCCGGGGTGGGAAACGATCCGGTAGTGCCCAACCGACGAGTTCGCCCAAAGCGCTGATTCCGAGGCCTTCGATTTTCCATTTCGGGTCATGAACAGCGGTCCAGAGGCGCTCCGGCAATTGCGCCTCTGCACCGCTATATAGGATGAAGTTCAGGAGCTGCTTAACGTCGTTGCCGCCTGCGGACTTGTCGCCCCAAATCCGTTTCGAGAGCGCGTCGACCTTTTCTGGTATCGTGTACTTTGTCCCGTCCTCTCGAAGACCGACAGCTTTGTTGGCCACTCGTCGGGCGTAATCCTTGATGGAATGTATGCCCATGCAGACCTCACGAAAATCGCTATAGTCCATTTCGTCGATGGCCTCGGCAGTGAGCGCCTCCCGAAGCATAGGGGCGGTAGAATTCAACATTACGTCTTCTTCCCAAGGAGCTTTTGAGAGGCTACGCCACCAGCTTATGGCTTCGGCGACCGCAGTATCAGGGTTCTTCCTGTTCCGTTCGAAATGCTCGGTATAGAGTGCTCTGCGTCCATCAAAGGTGCGTTGGTAATAATGTGCATGTAGGAATTGGTCGCCTTGAGCACCGGCTGGCGCATCCGCGTCGACCCATGAAGGTCTGTTCTCAGGCTTGCTCACAAGATTTCCGATGTCACGAAGCTGTTGAAGCGTTGAATGCCACTCCTCCAGAAATGCGGCGCGTCGGCGGTCCGTGGCCTTTTTCTTCCCGGTTTGAACGAGCCCCGACCATTTGTTGAAACTGGGGCTATTCCAGAACTCCTCAGAAGGCGGCTTCGAGCTGGCTATCTGCTTTGCACGCTTCAGCATGACGGCGAGCAACTCCTCCGTCAGCGGCGTCGAGTTCCGATCGAGCACGTTGAAGAGTTCAAGTATATCGTCCGCCATCTCGTCGGTGATTTCTGCTTCCGGAAAGAAGCACCCTGCTTCGACGTTCTTGTACCAGGCACTCGCGGTGAGGTTCGCAGAGCCGATATACAGGCCGTATTCGCGCCACCAGATTACCTTTGCATGGTGATGCTGAACGAGACGGCATTGGAATCTTGCAGATTTCCGATCCAGGAACGTCGATAGGATGGAAGGTTTGACTGGAACGCCTTCGTCGAGGCGACCGTAAAACTTAAGCGGGATACCGTTGTTCCAACACCAGTCGAACAGAAGGTCCATTTCCGTAACGTATGCGACCGCTGCCAAAACCTCTTGCGTCTCAGTCGCCGCATTCAGCGTGATGTTGGTGAGATAGTTTCCGTTAATGCCGCCCATCATCAGTTGCATGTTGACCTCATATCAGTGGTTATTTGTTCTGACTGACCTGAGCCGACCGTCCAAGTGTCGCGTTGGATGCTGCTGCACGCCCCGTCAAACCGGACCTTGGTCATTTGTGTAGGATTTTCAAAATGCGAATGAGGGCAGCGAGGACGCGGCTGCTGTGGGACAGCGGAGGATGAGTATGCAAAATGTTTGGATGAGTTGACAGCGGCCTCGAAATTGGCCCTTGTGCGCTCTTGCAAGTGCACGAAGTCGAGGTGCATCAGTCTTTCGCAAAGGCCACAATAAAGACGTTGGGGCCGGTCAACGGTTCCGAAGTAGTCCAGAATAGTTTTTTCAGTCATAGCTTTACTCACTATGCATTTTATGTGTTCAAAGCTAGGGTGCCTATTTGATCGAAAAGCAACATATTTGCCTTGCTGCGGATACCCTCTTTTGCGTACCCCATGGGGACCTGACCGCTAAAAAGGAGGCAATCCTCCAAAGTAGGATCGGATATCCCTGTAAATTTTCTTAGTTCATCAAGATTTCCACGCAGGGCGGATGCTCGGTTGAGATGCTTAAGCAAGAGGTCCGGTTTGCCCTTTGCATCCAATTCACCTCGAAAACTTGACAACTGTTCGGCGATTTCTCCAGGCGTCTTTCGGTACATAAGATCCTTGCACTCAATAGCAATCACGCGGCGACTTTGTTCGTCCCATGCAAGAACATCCACGTCACCTAGTCGCTTGATGTTGCCGAACTTCTCATCCTCAGATCGACCCAAAATCTGTGTAACGCCAACATCTGACTTTGCTGTCCAACCCAATTCACGGAGCCTTCCAGCCACTTGATCGTTGAAGCTACTTTTATCCTTCACCGAACCATTCCAACGCAGCATTTCCTTCGTGCGAATTTGAATTTCGCGGAATTCGGCTTCCCAGTACCGAACGAAAGTATACTCACCACCATCGCCGACCATCCCTGGCCAAAGATAGATTTCAGGATCCTCTACGTCGCTAAGTTGGATCAATGGACGCCGAAGGACACTTAGCAAACGACGGAACTTCCAAGGTTGGCGATCAAGATCAGTAAATCCTTCAGGAGCGATCCTCCAGTCTGATCTTGGGAGCAGAGAGAGTTCATGAAAAATTTGATCCAAATGCTGCTCCAGTTCCGGTTTTAGGTCCAGAACCCTCCGGGTAAGCTCCGACTTTCGAACCACAAAGCACGCTTTTTCCTCGGCCAGCCCCACCTCTTCACAAGCAACTACAAAAGCTCCATGTGCTTCAATAGGGAAGCCAAGCTCGCATTCCCATGCCTTTGAAAACTGTTCTTTTTCGGCCAAAAACCCCTTATCCAGCTCGCCAGTCTTTTCCTTAGGTGCCAAAAAGTGATCCCCATAACCTTGAATGCTTCGCTCAACTCTGGATTTCATACCAGCTTGACCGAACGGGACGACAACCTCCTCGAAAAAGTCATGGTTAGCTAGGACATCGCCGAGCGCCGCCACCACAAGTGTTGGTTCCATCGCGCCGTAGTGGATTGCGTCAGACCATCCCCCAAATTCAATAATCTCAATCATCATCGCCATGGACTGTGCGAGATCAAATTCGCCAAACGCATCGCCATCGTCGAGGCTGCAAACGCAGTTAGCAACTTCGACTAGAACACGCGATGACTGAAAAACTGCGTTAAGCTTCGACTGGTGCTTGAGTATTTCCTCCAATGCGCGTCCTTTCTCCTCGTGCAATGCACTGACAGCAGCGGCGGTTCTTTTCCAAGTCTCTTGGTCGCACATTGCAGCTTCATGGTTAGTGATAAGCCTTTGCAAAACAGACTTCTTCTCAAATTTTCTTAAGAAATCGATCAGCTTATTCTCGAGAAGTTCAACCAATTGGCGCAGATAGGCCGTACACTCTGCTTTTCCTTGTATGTTTGCGCCCAGTTTGCGGTCACGGACCTTCCAACCAAGGAAAAGCTTGAGAGTGCTCGTGTCGGCATCGTTTATGAATACTGGTTTTCGAGGGAGTTTGTGATGAACAAAATCGCGAAAACTCGCTGCAGGGAAGGCGTGCGTTTGACGCACACGGTTGTTCGGAACAATTAAGTTTAGCAGATCCTCAAATTGCTCTGCGGCCAACGGCTCAGCTGCGAGTTGAGAAACTCCGAGGCAAGCTGCCCTCACCCACGCTCTTTCGGCAACATTATCTTCATTGAAGAAGGCATCTTCAAATCTGCGATTGGCTTTCACGGTTACCACCGCTTCGCCGGTTTGAGCACTTACTGAAAGAGTTTCCCTCAGCTCATTTTCTGAGAACGGCTTAGGCTGCTCTGCCAGGCCAGCCATTGCACCATCAAAGGTTGCATTGATTTGCAATCGATTTGGCGGTTTGTGCTGTTGTTCAAGTGCACCAAATGCTTGGGCAATTCGAGGCAACCATGTAGACAGCATCCTCCAACGTTCAGAGATCGCATCTCTCGGACTACCCTCAACACCACTTACCTGGGTCCACCATTCGATGCCCCGATCCTCGAACAGTAACGCCGGAAGGCTCTCGTTGCTTAGCATGTCTGCATATAGAGAAATGGATCGATCTTCTTCGCTCAACGAGCTGGACGTGCGTCTGACCAAAGTCCAACTGCCATCAAGCTTGCAGGCAGAATGAACATCGGCTTCTTGTTTCGATTGATGTCGCAATGTGCGCAGCGCGTTTTGATCGACCATGATCAAACCGGCACCTCCGTCCCCGAAGGTATCTGGAACCTGATTGTGTGGTACCAAGTGGCCGCCAAGTTGCTCTCGCCAAGCAATCAGATTGAGCAGACCATTGATATTGAAGAGTTCAATTCCAGCTCCCGAAACCTGCCGTTCAGCATCCTTCAGCCGCCATAGTGAAATCGGTGAAAAGCTGTGCTTGTTAGAAAGAACTTCAAAGTCGTGCACAGAGAGAAAGTCTACGTCCCAGTCTTCAACTTCGAACACGCTGGCAGCAAGATTGATGCCTCGCCCGACGCCACAGTTTACTATTATGCTTATGCCAGATTTGAAGTCATCGCTTTCTTCAGCTTTCGCTTTAGCCAGTTTAATGTGATCGAGGATCGCGGCGGATGTATTGGGCTGGTCCTTGTGCCACCCGCCAAACCCTGTTTCTTCAAAGCCCCGCAGATTGTCCATGAAAAACAGAATGTGAAGCGCTCTCCCGTCGTCCACCCAGCGGAACACACTTGCCATGAGAGTGTCACCGGCGGGCGTAAATTCTAGCTGAATTCGACCAAATTCTCCGAGAAAAGGTATCAAGTTCAGTCGCTTTGAGTACTCATAGGCTAAAGCCTTTAAGAAGGTGTCCAGCCCGTAGGCTTTGACAATCATCTCGAAAACAAAGCGACGAATGCTGCCGCTGACTGCGGTCGGAAGCAGCAGGAAAGTATTGCTGTCCTTATGGCCTACGGGCCAACGTTCGAGGTCGTTGTGAAGAAGGTTCTGTTTGAGGAGTTTTGCTCTTGCTGATGGACCAAATCCAAACTCGCCAAGGTCGTCGAGCTTTATACCCAGATCATCAAGATCTGCCGAGCTAAACGTAAGACATTTTCTCAGCTCCGGTATTCGTTCAGCATCTTGTGGTGTGAGCTTTGCCTGTGGTCTCTCGTTCCCCAGCTGGTTTCTGGACAAACCGGCGCGTTTGCAGGCTTCATTTGACAAGGTCAACAGTGCGTAGACTGGATCCCTAATCACATCGTAGCTTTCGTTTTTGGGAAGACTGTCGACCAATTGCATGAATACCTGCAGGAAGTATCCAGTTCCTTCACTTAGCCCCTCAAGTACGAGGAAATTGCCACGCATAGTGCTGATGTTACTTACGAACACATCTTCAGCTGGATCTTCTTGTCTAGCGACGATGCCATTTTCCATGTCCCCATAAAGTCTGCGGAAATCCTTCTGTTTGAGCCTGTTTTTGTCGCGACCAAGCGCCAAAGCTAAATTGACCAAGGTCTCGATCCGATAAGTGGAACTTTGGAGGTTTTCATTCAGCAAAAGAGCGGCGAAGGAAAGTGCAGTAGCGAGCGGGTCCGAATCTTCCAAAACAGCAAAGGTACCTTTGTATTGCTTTCTTAAGTCTTCAAACGCTCCAGTGTTTTGGTTCTCTTCAAGGTTTTTGGGCATTGGCGATATAGGGAACATGAATTCTGCCACTAGGTTGGAGGATACGGGCACTACCCTTACGCGAGTGCTTGAAAAAAAATAAGCTCTTTGTAGGTATATTTTTTCGCCTGCAATCAGAGATCTGTGAATGGCTGCTTTGGAACCTCATCGAATTACATTGCGCACCGCAGCGAAAGTCCGGTTTTCGCCGATTGTGTTGAAAAACTCTTTGCTGCAACTGCAAATTTCTGAAATGCGGAAACCTGTTCCCCGACGAGCTAATTGCGCCCCGGAATGCCGCCGAAATTTCCATATTTTGGAATTTTGTTCTGCCAAATTTGGGCCCAATGCGCTGAAGGAGAGTTTTTCAACACAATCCGCCCAACTCACAACAAAGCCCCGGCTGCATTCCCATCAAACAATCCAGCATCCCGAACATATCGGGCCAGCATCACGTCGGACGCATGACCTGTCTGTGCGCGGACCTTGTATGTGGGAACCCCAGCTTTGATGGCGCTTGTGGCAATACCCGCGCGGAGACTGTGGCCGCTGTAGCCCTCAGGTTCGATCCCCGCCGTAGCCAGCCGATCCCGGAGAATTGTCGAAACGGCATCTGGTCTCAGC
Source organism: Sulfitobacter sp. HGT1 (assembly GCF_013282155.1). Lineage (GTDB taxonomy): Bacteria > Pseudomonadota > Alphaproteobacteria > Rhodobacterales > Rhodobacteraceae > Sulfitobacter. The sequence continues at coordinate 2,094 of NZ_BLWI01000014.1, read as the reverse complement.
GTGGAACCTCGCACGTTGCCGTGACGGTCTACGGGACGGAACACCCTGCCACCTGGCCCTGAGAGGGCTTGCCGCCATCCAGAGAGAGCCGCCACAGGGCAGTGACGTGTCCTCCCTAAAGGTATACCGACCTTGCGGCCTTGGCCTGTCTGATCCGCCTTAGAGCGGCGGAGATGCAGGATTATGCCTTCGCGCACATCTTCGATGTCTGAGATGTCTAGCCCGGTAAGTTCTGAAGACCTGAAGCCCCCAGCCCAGCCGATCAGCAGCAATGCGCGATCTCTGAGAGAGCGAGGGTCATCCTCTAAGGCGTCCAGAACCAAGAATAGGTCTTCACGCAGCAATGGCCGTGCTTGAGCTTGCGCTGTGCCTTTGACCCGCTTGATCCCTCGCAGCGTCGCGCGCACCAACTCCTTGCGGCAGGGGTTCGGCCAGCCGTTTGCCGCGTGAGCCTTGCTTAGGGTCGCAACACGGCGGGAGAGAGTGGCAGGGGCAAGGATTTCGGCGTGTTCGGCAAGGTATCGTGCAACTGTCTCGGGTGAAGCCGGGAGTGTACCGCCCCAAACTGTGAAGTGGGCCAGATCAGCCCGATAGGCCTGACGTGTGTTCTCCGAAAGGCTTTCGCGGATGAAGTGCTCAACCGCATCATCCCCTCTCAAGGTGGTGCAATTTGAACCGTTTGTGACCCGGGATAAGAAAGGATTATGCCGGGTTAGGATCATATCCTCAGCCATGCTTTGGTCCCCCCATGATGTATTTGCGGCATTCGTTTAAGTCTGGGACTGCGGATCGCGTGAGCCTCAACAACTGATCTGCTTGGTCTAGGTCTATCCCAAGGCATTCACGCTCCATTTGCGAACGTAGCATTTGCCCCTTTGGGCCATCGCTGCGATTTCGCAGCAACCCACTTTCCACCCGAAAGACAGCCTCCCCAAGTAGCCGCGTTCTGCCTGCTACTGGGAAGCTATCCCGGAGATATCTTGCGGCCTCGCTTTGACCCGCCAAAAGATGGCGAATGCTCGCCTTGCCTTCTCGGGTAAACATATCAAGCGCCCAACCCGGAAGGCCTGCGATATCGATCTCTTCTGGCATTTCGTCGTCAGGATTAAATTCGTTGACGCCATTTTGCTGGGACAGCAACGCCATGAACAACGGCAGCAATGTTCCAGTGCGCTTGCTACCTTCCTGCGCCATCCACGTTATTGACGGGCCAACCCCAGCGGCATTCAAAAACTTCTCTAGAAAGAGATGTTTTGGCTCTGTGCAATTAACTGCACACATATCGGCGGCTATACATCTGGTCGTCATATCTTGGCAGGCAGCTACCACTGTCAATAATCTCTCCTCCGACATCCCAGCCAGCTTTCGCCTTATGTCCGAGCTTTTGGGGTGATCAACTATGACACACAGCATGTCATCCGCTGCGCGACTTTTCGAGGATAACGCAAGGTCTGTCGCTAGCCCCGATGCCACGCGAGCCTCCCCGCCTAGCGACCGGCGGAAGATTTTTCCCTGCAGTGCAAGAGTGACCTGTCCCACTAGAGACAGGTTTGCCAGCCCGATGTCTTCAAAAGCGATAATCCCCAGCCTGCGCCAAAGCCGGGCGGGGTCAGATTGCAGAAGTGACGAGGTTGCGAGTTTGACGCGCGGTACATCACCCCGGCGGATTGCTTTTTGTAACAAACTGGCCGCTTGCCAGCGTGACATTGGTGCCGGGGATTTGCAGCCAGGTATTGGCCAAGTTTGTGCACGTTCCATCAAAAGTTTTTCGAAACGGTGAAAGGGTGAAATTGACGGCATGGGCTCCTCCTTGAGCAGGGGAGCAGAACCATTGTGCCCTCGTATTTCGTACCTTTTTGGACGATGCAGGGAAGCAAAAAGCGATCATAGTGCCGGGTATTTTCGGCGTAATTATTCCGGGAAATTTTCGCCGGGTTGGGCGTCTAAATATCCGCCTGATACCGACCTTGCTCCGAAATTTACGGGGCCTGCGTTTGCGCATCAAAAGTGTCCCGAAATCAGCGGCGAACTCCAACGGCTGCGAAGCTTGGGTAAATCTGCGCCTGAAGTCTCTCTGTTGGATGTCACTTAAAA
>NZ_BLWI01000013.1 GCF_013282155.1 Sulfitobacter sp. HGT1 | reverse complement strand
ACGCGCGCACCGGTGAGTCTGTCACCTCTGGGTTTACAGCCGCCATGTGTTCGCGTGAACCAATATCAACGGCGGCAGCGCCAATGTTCACAGTCTCAATCGTAGGAATCTTGCGGGTCTTTTGCTTTGCCATTGTCTATCCTCCTGTTGGCAACAGAAGGGCGTGGGCTATGCAAATCCGTCATCTTCCTAACCGGGATCACTGCCAAAGCAGCGTCACCACTCTCAAGTTCGCATCAACCCATGGACCACGTTTTTTAACGGGGTTCCGCCCTCAGACGGACCACCAATAAGCGAACGGCCGCTCCCCTTCATGGCGCGACTGTAGCACAGGCTGTTTCTACCGCGCACAAGCGGGCCCCAACCCGGAACGGTTTTTTAGGATGTCCCTCTCCTCCTTGAGAAGACGGTTCTCGCGCCGAAGCCGATCATTCTCTTTGGCGAGATCCAAATCATCTTTCGACAACACACCCGTGTCTCGATGCGCTGTGATCCATTTGTTCAGCGTCGACATCCCAACACCAAGATCGTCAGCGACCTGCTTGCGTGTAAGCCCGCTGGTCAATGCGATACGCGCCGCATCCTGGCGAAATTCGTCCGTCCGTTTCAGTCCCATAGTCAATCTCCTTTGTTGCAGTAAATGCTATCAAAGGAGCGGCATCAAACCGCGACGGGTCCACTGCAGCTTTCGGGTAACCGATATTCTTGCATTGCCCTTTTACGCTTTCAGAAAGACAAATGGCTGGTCACGGTCCGATTGTTGAGCGCCTTGTGTGATAGACATCTCTTCAAACTTCCCGAAGGCTGGGATTAAAACGGCAGCAGAGACCAAACTGGCTGGCAGATAACTTCACGTGGAAGCCGACGCCGTTTCTAGCGGATAAATGAGGCGCTCATCAAAATTCGCCCCTTACAAATGCTGCAAACGGCAACCTGAGATGGTCTATGTGACAACACCCAAACTGGCCCAAACGCCCGATAATATAAACTATCAAACGTCAACGCCTACGTGGCCAAATAGCGGTGTTTGATAAGAGAGTGTTTTTGGCTCATCGTTACCACAGAAGTGAAGATCAAACTTTGAAGAACCGTATTCTGGTAAAAAACTACTTCCTGCTGGGTGACCACGAAACTCAAATCAAGACCTTCGCCGATCATTACGACCACGAACGTCACACCTCTGAAGTCGGCCTCCTTGCTCCCCAGGTTTACGTTCCCGCTGACATGAGTGCTGATGTCAGAGGAGAGTATGGTTGAGATTGGGTGATTGGTTCAGCGCCAGTTCCCCCACCAAACCGATTCTCAAAAACCCAAGCCCCAACCAACCACAATGTTTCCCGAACTGACTGTAATCGCGGAAAATCACCTACTTTGGAGATCGAAATATGGCGATTAAGGCGCGAATGTGGCGAAAAGTGGGAAAATATTTGCAATCAAATCCGATACGCCGAAGGATATGACTCTGCCCACAAGGAGATGGGCTGGAAATTGAATGGGCCGACGACTCGGATGACTAGACGAACAATGCGCATAAGCTACACTTGGCAGCAAGATGTGAAGGAAATCAACTTTCTTTCCGGTCGCATGATTGCGGGGTCACTGCCTACCGAAGCTCTTTGTGGCACACATCCGGGCAACCCTGCGATTTCATCGTCACGCGTTGGCGCGAACGCCTATAAAATAGCGCAGGGACAAAGCGTGGCGCGGCAGAACAAATCTTCTGGGCCAGTACAGCCTTTGGACGCGGCCAGAGCAAGCAGACCGCTGGACAGAGATGTGAGGTCGACAAGAGAGCTTAAGATCGGTGTCTTGAAATACCTCCAATCGCAGTCAAATTCCGGGCTCGTGCGGTTGAAAGATGTGTCTTCTGCCCTCGATGACCTCCTCAAGGATAAATAAGAAGTCAGGTTAAGTGCTAGGTTAAACCAAAAACCGGCCCTGACGGTATATTTCAGATTAACTTGGCCGATTTCATCAGTTCGGTCATTGGCCTGAATTCTTCCTCATGTTTCCTCCACTTTTCAGCACTGTTCCGGTAGATCGGTTTGCGAACCTGATCCGAGCTTGCAGTCAAAACATGGTTAACTGCCTGCTCTGGCGCGAGCCGGTCTGTGGACCAATCAAGATCGGTCGCCGGAGCCAAGGCTTTCGTTACTACGGCAGGGTCATCAACCAACTTCTGTTAATCCAGATCAACGATCTGATTTGGGTAGCAACTGTGCCAATGCGCCATCAAATCACGGTAATTAACCATAAAGCGGCACATAAGAAGGCGATCCAACAGAAATTCAGCGGCATTTTGCCAATGATGATAGGGCTGCCATCCGAATATTGGGTGATCGTCTCGCGAAGAGCTGTGCCACCGCAAACTTAGCCTTCCAAACCGACAAGATCCTTTAGGGGGATGCACCTTATTTTACATGAGCATCTAAGTTCTGTCCAAAATTAATCATGCTTTAACTGAAATGTTCTTCTAAAGAACAAAAAAGTGTGCTGTTGTGAGAAAAAAGAAAAGTTGGGCAGGCACATGGAAATCTCGTACGCGTTGGCGCGTTCAGCGCCCTTTTTAGAGTGGGAACAAGAACGGGCTCTCATTGAAGGCTGGCAAACGAACAAAGATCCAAGCGCACTGGAAGAGCTTCTTTTGTCCCATGCGCGCATTGTTTATTATTGGGCGCGCAAGTTGAGCAGTGACCAAGCTGACCGGGAAGACCTTATTTCGGAAGGAATAATCGGTTTGATCAAGGCAGCAGAAATGTTTGATCTTGATCGGGACGTTCGGTTTTCGACCTATGCCCGCTGGTGGGTGAAAAACGCAACGATCACGGCCCGTAACCGACTTCATGCGATCGTTGACACGCCCGAAGGCACATCCAAAGAAGCCCCAGCACCGACCCGCCATTCGGTTGATGACGAAAACACGCTTCTGTCTTTGGTGTCTGAAGACCAAAGTCCCGAAGAGCATTTGATTACCCGATCTTCCCACCAAATAATGTGCAAGAATATTTCTGACGCGATGTCAGGTCTTGATGCGATTGACCGGGAAGTCGTGCAATGCCGGATGATCAAGCAACCCCCTGAATCAGTTAAGGATTTATCAGTTCGCCTTGGCGTTAACTCTGACAAATTACGCCAACTTGAACGTCGTGCGATGGTACGGCTAAAAACTGAACTGGTGTCGCGCGGCGTCGTAACAAGTAGAGCAAGTTAACGTGAATTTTATTCTCCCACCGACTGGTACCGATACTGGCTTTAGCCCTGCCGCGAAACCATCAACAGCTTCGTCAGGCGCATTCTCTGCTTTGGTCGGAAACGGCCAAGTATCAAAATCAGGCGCTGCCGTCACACCCACAAAATCGGGTGCGACGCCGAATGTGACTGGTGCCGGCGAAGGTCAAAATAAAGTCGGTCTATCAGGCAGCCTTGCCGCGTTATTTTCTGATGTGACCGGGAAAGATGATCTTTTTACGTTGGGTAATCTGGAAATGCTGGATGGCACCGGCGCATCGCTTGGAAGCCTGATATCAGCAGAACCGATTACCCCCGCTCAGCCACCTCTGAGCGATGAAGCCGCGAACGTCTTGATGGGAATGATGCCTGAGGCGGGCCTTCTTGTTCCGGTAACGGTCGATCCGGCGGCTCTTAAAACCGGTGCGTTATTGACAGAGGGCGATGTCGAAAGTTCTGATGGGCTTTCTCTGGTGGCGGCAACCGCCCCGCAGCTCGCACAAACGTCTGCCTCAAATGGCATCCAGACTGATCTTGGTATCCAAACAGCCGATCCTTTGCAGCAACTTCAATCTTCAACAGCGGTACAAGTCAAACCAAGCACGGGTGAGCAAAAACCACCGGGGGCGGTTCAGCTTCTTACGCAAGCTGCAGCCAGTCCGAAAATGGCAAATACAGTTTCCGAACCTTCGCAAGAAGAAGGGCAGGGGGCTTTGCAAAACTTGACCGGTGCTACTGAAACCTCGAAAACTCCCCAGCAGGCGGCTGCGACGGTGCAGGCAGATGGGCCGGTTGCCACCGTACCGATCAAGGATATCAAAGCTCAAACCTTCAAGAAAACGCGCGATGTTTTTCAAACCAATAGGCAGCCAACGGCGTCTTCGGTAACTTCGGAAACAGCCGCTGATGAACCGCCTGAGCAAATTTCGGGCAAGTTCGCCATGGCGACAACCACAGCGCAAATCACACAGACACCAGATATTTTCAACAAGCTGACGTTTGACATGACATCGGTAAAAGGAATCGGCCTTGGTGAAATCCCTACTGAAATGACAACGGACCTCCAACTTCAGTCGATCAATGAGACCGAAGCGCTGGCGGCGTCACAGAATATGCTTTCCAGCAGATCAATTGACGGGCTGGACGCACACCCCAAGACGGCACCAAAGCATTTCGCCGAAGCTTTGGTTGCCCAAGTGAAGTCATTTGACGTCCGTAAAGGCCGTACAATGGTTAGCCTTTTACCCCGAGGTTTTGGAAAGATAGATATCGAAATCCTCACGGAAAAGGATAATACTACAAGGGTCATGGTTAGAGTCGAAAACTCAATGGTTCTTCAAGCTTTGCGCGATGAGCGGCAACTGTTAGCACATGCTATTGGCATGTCTGACGCGAGTAATTTTGACTTTGAGCAAAGTGACACCAATGATACTGGTGGTCAAAGCCAACAACAGTCCAAAAACTCTGTTAATCAGGGTAGCATGATGTTCGAAGCTGATACCAAATCTGAACATGTTGATATCGTCGCAGACGGTCAGCTCGATTTGTTCACCTAAGGGAGATTACCGATGTTAACGAGCCAAACGTTGCTGAGCAGTGTTACCGCATCGAAAACCGATCAGGCCAATTCATCCCTGTCCCAACTTGGTGATGATTATAACAAATTCTTGACGCTTTTGACGGCACAGATTTCGAACCAGGATCCGCTTGAACCGGTTGATAGCACGCAATTCGTGGCGCAGTTGGCCCAGTTGTCGCAGGTCGAACAAGCGGTTCAGACAAACACACGTCTGGAGACATTAACAAGTCAAATCAGTGGCTTGATGAATCTTGGTGGCCTTGATCTTTTGGGGCGCGATGTGAACGTGGCATCAAATACAGTCATCATGGAAAACGGGACAAACGGTTCAACCTACGAAGTGGGGCCGGGTGCAACAGAAGTAACCGCCAATATCATCGACAATCTGGGGCGTGTCGTGCGCAAATTGTCAGGCTTATCCACCTTGACCGGAACCGCCAACCCCTTGGAATGGAACGGGAAAGATAGCTACGGGAACGATCTACTTGCCGGAAAATATACCGTACAGATGATCGCCAAAGATTCCGCAGGAAATGCCGTTGATGTGCAGGTTTCCCGGAACGCTAAGGTGGAAGATGTAAGGTTTCATGAAGGTGAGATCATTTTTGGCTTGGATGGCGGGGAAACCGTTTCCTCGATTACCGTAAAATCCGCAAGCTGATCCCTAGATTAAAACCTTATTTTCTTACGCTTTTCCTCATGAAAATGGCATTGATCCTTGCCGTGCGCACATAGGGGAAATTGACATAAAGCTTGCGCACGATCTGCTCTGATAGATCAAGCTTCATGACGTCTTCTTCGTCGGTCACAGTGATCCCCAAGTTTGTCGTCGCAACCTCGGCTATGGCCGCGACAGCTCCATCGCGCAGCAAAGCTCGCCCATTTGCACCATTGATTTTGGCAAATGCCGCAGCGCCCATCACATAGACATCAAGATTAATCGTCATGTTAATAACTTCACTAGGCTGCGTGATCTGCATAGTGAAATTGCCCAGAGGCATCTTGAACAAAAGCTCATTTTTATGGACGGCAGCGGCCTCTGAGACAGGGGCTTGGGTCGGGCGCAAAAATTGCTCACCAAAATAGCCCGCCGCCCCCATTCCCAAAACGAGGGCACCGATAATCATGATTTTCATCATTGGAGGTACCTTCTAATATGGAAGGATAACTTCAAGCACATCTTGCCCGTATCTTGGTGTTTGAACCGTCGAAATCTGTCCGCGCCCACCATAGGTGATCCGTGCCTCGGCAACTTTGTCATAGTCGATGGTGTTATCAACATAGATATCCGCCTGACGGATAATGCCGGCAATCCTTAGCTCCCGCAGTTCAGCGTTAACTTTGACTTCCTGGCGCCCGGCGATCACAAAGTTTCCGTTCGGAAGCGTTTGGATGATCAGCGCGGCCACACGCAAGCGGATCGATTCATTCCTGCGGATAGACCCTTCACCGTTGACCGATGAATTGCTGTCCAGGCCCAACAACTTGCCGCTATCAGTCGATATATCAAGGTTAAGGATATCCGGATCTGCAACACTTTGCGATGCAGACCGACTACGTCCCGAAGCATTTTGTAGCTGGGCGCGATCGTTGATGTCGATCAGGACCGTCACCAGATCACCGACATTTCCGGCGCGGCGATCTTGGAAAAGCTGGGGTTTGCGGGAATCCCACAGGCTCGACGCTTCGGCACGTGTTGCGACTGCAGGCGCGACCGGGGGCGGCATTGGAATGCTTATCCGGTTAACTTCACCCATCGCATTAGGATCAAGGGTCAGATCACTGACTGTTGGATTGCGCGTTTCATTGATCTGCTCGCAGGCGGACACTGCAACAACGGATAGCAAGATTAGCAAACCCTTAAGGTCGATTAACCGCATCAATTTCATCTTACGACCTCTACGATTCCGGCACCTGTCGCGATGGCCGAGATTGCTTTGTTGCTGGAGAGATTAACCACACGAATTTCTTCCCCTGCATGTGCGTCAGCCATTGCTTTGCCCTTTGCTGTAAGGCGCAAGCCGCCATAATTTAACTGGATTTTCACGTCTTCACCGCGGGTAATAATCCGGGGCGGCATAACAGATTGCCGTGGCACCGGTCTGCCGGCCACAAGCATCCGGCGCACCTGCTGGCCAACCAGTTCATCGACATCGCTTATGGCAAAAGACCCCAAGCGCTGCATTGGCATATCCACCATGGTGATGTCGCTTCTGCTCACGATCTGATCAGGTTGCAGGCGCTGATTTGGAACCGGAACAGAAAGGTTAATGATCACAACCCCCCAAACCCGTTGAGGGATATTGGCGTCAGTCATGACATTCGCAATAAACTGACCGGTTTTATGATCGATCCAAAACTCCTGGATAAAACGGCCACTGCTAATCATGCCTTCTGCCATCTGGATATCCATGCGTCCATTGACAGGGATCGTGGCACCAAGCTCGGCCATCGTGCGCTCTTCGACCAGTTCCGTCACCGGAATACTCTCTGCCGTCGCTACCGACGCCAAGATGACGGCGGCAAGGACGCCAAGATAAAGGCGCGTTAAACTTCTGATCAGCTTCATTTACCCGACCTCATTACTTGATTTGGTTCGTCGTGGTCATGATTTGGTCAGCAGTCTCGATCGCCTTGGAGTTCATCTCGTAAGCGCGCTGCGCCTGTATCAAATCGGTGATCTGCTGAATGATATTCACGTTTGATTGCTCAAGATATCCTTGTCTCAGGATGCCGATACCGGGCTCTCCCGGGTTCGACTGCACGGCTTCGCCCGACGCGGGTGTTGCTTCCATCATGTTGTCACCCAAGGGCTTAAGCCCCGCATCATTAATGAAAGTCGCCATGGTTAGCTGACCAAGTTCAACCGGGTCTGTTTGGTTTTCAACATAGGCCATGACGATACCGGCTTGGTTAATCTCGATTTGCCGGGTTAGTTCTGGAACAATAATGGCCGGCTCAACACCGTACCCATTCAGGGTTACGAACTGCCCTTCGGCGCTCAGCTCAAAGTTCCCGTCGCGGGTATAGGCTTGCGTGCCATCAGGACGGTTAACCACAAAATAACCACTTCCCTCGATCGCGAGATCCATTTGGTTTTCTGTCTGGATCAACCCGCCTTGAGCGTTGTGCCGGATGACACCCGCCGCTTGCACGCCAAGGCCAATGTCGGTCCCAACCGGCCGTGCTGTGCCCTCTGCCGAGGTCAGCGATCCGGCGCTGTTCTGGCTTTGGTAGACAAGATCCTTGAACGCCGCGCGCCCGCTTTTGAAACCGGTGGTGTTGGCGTTGGCGATGTTGTTGGCGATGACATCAACGTTTGTTTGTTGCGCGAGCATACCTGTCGCGGCGATACCAAGTGCTTTCATTTGATGCTCCCATTCAATCTCATCAGATGCGTCCCAGTTTCTGGATCGCTGCTTTCGTCAATTCATCGTCTTGCGTCATTAGCTTTATGGAATTCTCATAGGCCCGCTGAATTGAAATAAGGCGTGTCATTTCAAGCACGGCCTCGACATTGCTGCCCTCAACAAAGCCTTGATTTACCTTAACATCTTCGGCGGCTACAGGGGCCGCTGCACCTTCAGGCAGTTGATACATGCCCCGCCCAAGCGGCAATAATCCGGCTGCATTTTGTATCTTGAGAATCCCAATGCTCCCAAGAACGGCACCGCTCTGATCTGTAATCGTACCGCCTTGCGTGATGACAACCTGATCCCCGATATCATCGGGCAACAGCACCGGCCCGCCGCCCGCATCAAGAACCGGCAATCCAGCCGAAGTCTTAAGCTGCCCGTCCGCATCCACCACAAGGCGACCATGGCGGCTATAGTCGGTTTCACCATTTTCCATCCCGAAGGAAAGCCAACCGTCGCCAGAGAGGGCAATATCAAACGGGTTGCCCGTGGGCGTCAGCGGGCCGCTCGCAAGATCAAGGTAGCTTCCGCGATCCTGAACATAGCTGATCGTGTTTTCACCGCTGCCATACTCAACAGATTCAACCAAAGGATTGATGGCCTTATAACCCGAAGTAGACGCGTTCGCGAGATTATGCGCAGTCGTGTTCAGGTTCCTCTCAAGCAGAGTAGTTTGAGAAAGGGAAACATAGCTGATATTGGTCATTTGAAATCCCCCCGTGGCAACAATCACCCGACTTGAACAGCTAGCAGACTGTTGCAATATTATATCTTGGCGACTACAAGTTTAATACAGGGTTTAAACTTGAGAGCAAGAACAATGTAATGGTTAGATCATGTGTAAAATGCGGCTGTGTCGCTTTGCTTCTTGCTGGACCGGTGGGTTATTCGGGCGCTTCTGCAACTGAACTTGCAGGCAAATCGACCACACATCCTTTGGCAACAGGCCAAAGGCGCGCTGATTTAGACTTGCAGTATTGGCAGGCGAGCACATTCAAAGAAGACCTGAGCGCATTAATCGCAAAGCTAAGTGCCGGAAGCGGGTCCGAGCACACCGAGACGCTGATGGATACGGCGGAGCTTTACCTGACCCATATGCTATTAGACGAGGCATCGTCTGTCCTTGATAGGGTGGTGCCGGACAGCCCGGTAGACGCCAGGCGCTACCGGGCATTAAGCGACGCTGCCGCCTTGCTGAAGGGCGATCCGGTTGCGGCGTTTGCCACGTCCCCCCTAAGTGACCCTGCACGGACGGATATGGCCTTTTGGTCCAGCCTTCAGGCAATTTCATCTTCCGACGGTCAGCTTTTGCAGACGAATGTTAAGTCGAGCTTTACCGGGCTTGGCCAGCAATCCAAGGCGGTGTTGCGAGAGCTGCTGCCATTATTTGTCGAGGCTATGGTGGAACTTGACTTGACCCAGCACGCTGATGTCGCGCTGCGCTTGATCAAAGAACTGCCCGATCTGGCCGGCACACCCACCGAGCAATTCCTGATCGGGCGCGCAAACGAGACGCGCAGCAATAATGCAGCGGCACTTGTCGCATATCTTGAGGCCGCTGAAGGGAAGGATATCTATGCTGCGCGCGCGCGGCTGGCGATTGCCGATATGGCGCTGGAAAATGGGGGCAGGGGGGCCTTGCTCGCGGCACAGAGCACCCTTGAGAATGGATCCGAGTCATGGCGCGGCGGCCACTATGAGCTTGAATTGCACCGGAGAATGGCACGCATCTATCAGCTGCTGCACAACGAGGTCGAAGAGGCGCTAACCTTGGCGAAAATGCTGGCCAGATTTCCGTCGGACCCGGACGTTGAAGAAATCCGCAGGGAAGCGCAAGAGCGGCTAGCGTCCATCTACCAAAAAGGTGCGGACGGAAAGTACCCGCTATCAGACTGGATGAATCTGCACCTTAGATTGTTGCCCGTTTTCCGCACGCTGCCCGGATTCGCAGGCCAGATTGAAATCTTGGCGGATTACGTCCTTAAACTTGGGTCCACTGATCTGGCAGCAAGGGAATATCGCAGCGCGATCCGGATCATCCAAGAACAAGAAGAAGCACAGCAAGCTGATTTTGGTGCCGACTTGTTCCGACTGAACATGAAGCTGGCCCAAGCGCAGCTGAACGGCGGACTTCTTGACCATGCGCGGGTCACGCTCGAGCTGATGGACCTGAATGCGGGCAAGAATTCGATCGAAGATTATCGCGTTCTAAGGGCGCGCGTGCTGTCTGGTCTTGATGATCGTGGCGAGTTCCTTGGGGTTTTTCTTGAAAACCCCTCTGTCGACCATCTTCGCAATATGGGGATGGCTTTGTCCGAAGAAGAACAGTGGGAGCAATCTGCAGATGTTTATTTGCAGATGTGGAAGTCCCATCCAAAGAAATTTGAGCTGCAAGATGCTGCGCGTTTGTTGATTGCTGTAAATAGATCAGGTGATCTTGATACATTAGACAGGATTGTACGGGCCTTTCCCGACCTGACCGAGTCCAAACATCTGATATCATTGGTAAATAATATTGATTCATCGCCGTCTCCCCTTTTACCCCTGCGCGTTAAAGGTGCCGAGGAGCGGCTGGATCGCCTGGATACTGCACTTGATAGCATTAAGAAATCCGGGATTTCTCCATGAGATGACGCAGATTTCTTTTTGAAAACATGTCCATAACAAGGACAAAAGTGAAATCTTTAACTTTCCTTAAATCTTAAACATGTAAGTAATGAGACAGGCAGGAATAAAAAGACAAAAAAAGGTGGTCAAATGAGTATTTCAAGCGCGCTTCAGACGGGCGTAAGTGGCTTGCGGGCAAACTCCCAAGCAGTTGGCGGCATCTCTGAAAACATCGCGAACTCCAACACCGTCGGGTATCGCCGCGGCTTTGCGCACATGGTCACAACGACCGCATCGGGTGGTTTCGGCGAAGGCGTCCTTTCTGTAGCAGCGGTTGATCAAATCGATATCTCGACGGCCGGCGGGCTGATCTCCACCAACTCACCAACAGATATGGCTATTGGCGGTAACGGCTTTTTTGCCGTTTCATTGTCACCGAACGAGAAAGTCCCGACAAACTATATGTTGACCCGCGCAGGGTCGTTCCTTCCTGACAAGGATGGGAACTTGAAGAACGCTGCGGGCTATTTTCTGGCCGGCTATCCAGTGGGTGTGGACGGTACAGTCGGATCCGTAGACCGGAGCTCTTTCCAGCAGATGGAAACCGTTAACATCGGTAACTTGAACATTTCTGCTGATGTCACCACGGCCGTTGAATCCTTTGGGAACCTGCCATCCCAGGACACCGGCCTTGCCGTTGCCGGCGCGCCTTTTTCCAGTTCCTCCGAGATATTCACGGCGCTTGGCGAAAGCCAGCGACTTTCTTTCACATGGACGCCGACCACGACGACAAACATGTGGGATATCGCGGTTTCTGACCATGAGGGGACCGCATTGGGCGGCATGACCCTCGAATTCTCGGACTCCGGGCCTCAGGCCGGTGCGCCGCTTTCATATTCCAATGTGACCTCGGCAGCCGTCGCGCCATCGGCCTTTGCTTTTGACACCGCGACAGGCATAGCGAGCCTGACGTTGAATAACGGTGTTGTACCACAAGAAATTGAAATCAACTTTGGCGCACCCGGTACTTTCGAAGGGGTGACTCAATTTGCGGGCGATTACAGCATCGCCTTTGACCGCGACGGGTCAAGCGTTGGTGAACTGGTGCGCAGTGAAATCGCCGAGGACGGAACACTTTACGGAATTTTCGACAACGGCCAGAGACGCGCGATTTATGAAATCCCTGTCGCGATCGTCGCCAACCCCAACGGCTTGGTCGAGGTGAAGGGCAACGCCTACAGATTGTCCGGTGAAACGGGATCGTTTTCGGCTTTGCGCGCGAATTCTTCGGTTGTCGGGTCGGTAAATGCGGGTGCCCTTGAAGCGTCAAACGTCGATATCGCCCAGGAAATGACCGACCTTATCAAAGCGCAGCGGGCGTTTTCGACCAACGCCAAGATCATTACCACCGTTGACGACATGATGGACGAGACAACAAGGCTCAAGCGATAGATCGTAACTAGCCGGAGGAAGACATGAGCCTTTCAGGCGCACTTAATACAGCCGTATCGGGTTTGCAGACGACGCAAGGCCTCTCTCGAATTGCGGCTGATAACGTGTCCAACGCGATGACGCCGGGGTATGTCCGGCGCCAAGGTATGCTTGTGTCCCCCGGCCCCGGTCAAGGGGGCCCGGTTATCGGTGAAGTGAGACGGGAGGTAGACGCATCGCTTCAGCGGCTGTCCCGTCTTGAGAACGGAAAAATGGCGCAATATCAGGTGATCCAAGAGGGGTTGAACCGGTATACCGCGTATCTGGGCCAACCCGGTGATGGCACATCCCCCGCAGATCGTTTTAACGACTTCCAAAACAGTCTGACGACCCTGGCGAATATGCCTTCTTCCAACGGAACACAGACCGCGGCTGTTTTATCGGCAGAAGATCTGGTTCAGTCAGTGCGTGGGGCGGCGACAACCCTTGGAACGACACTGAACGACGTGAACATGGAAATCCGCTACGAAGTCGCGGATTTGAACCAGGCGCTGTATCAATTGCGCGATCTGAACGTTAACCGCCGCGATTTTGGCGGCGGCACGTTGCAAAGTGCGCAGATCGACGAAAAAATCGACAGCCTGATGGACCAGATATCAGGCATCCTTGATACGCGCGTGGCTGTATCATCTAACGGTTCGATCAGCATTTATACCGCTAATGGTGCCGCCTTGCTTGAGGGTGATTTTGTACAAGATGTGAAATTCTTTCCTAGCGACGGCACGTTGATGGCTGGCTCGCAGGATATCACACCGTTCAAAGAGGGCGTCAGGGGTTTGCGGCACGGCAGCCTTGTCGGGCTTACCCAGCTCAAGCGCGAAGTGATCCCCCGGTTCAGTTTGCAGCTTGATGAATATGCCCGCGGCTTGGTCCAATCCTTTGAAAATGCCGACGCTACCTTGTCACCAGGGGAGCCGGGCCTGTTTACCGACAACGGCCTTGCTTTTGACCCGTTGAACAGTGTTGGTCTGGCAAGCCGTCTTCGCTTGAACGACAAAGTATCCTTGTCGGGTGACGGAGAGGTCTGGCGCATTCGCGATGGTCTGGGCGCGACAGAGCCGGGTCCGGCGTCTGATTCATCGCAAGTTGTGCTTTTTGTAGAAGCCTTGGCTAATCCTGTCGGTGCTGATCCTGATACAGGCATTCCGACGCAGATCGACTTGAAAAGCTTTGCTGCCGAAATGATTGCGTCCCAGGCTTCCGAGCGCGCGCGGTCGCAAAACGACTTTAACGCAGCAAGCTCGGCGGCAGAAGTTGTCATGGCTGCGCGGCGCAACTCCGAAGGTGTGAGTATTGATGACGAGATGCAGCAGCTCATGCTGATCGAGCAAAGCTATGCCGCAAACTCCCGTATCCTCACGACAGTGTCAGAGATGATCGACACGCTCATCGCAGCGGTGTGAGAAAGATAAAATGGTAATTGGCATCAACACATTCTCTTCGTTCCAGTTTAACCTTTTCAACCGGCAAAGTGTTCAGCGCGCGACAGTCGATCTTCAGCGTGCGGGCCAGGAAGCGGCAACAGGGCGCAAGGCTGATGTCTATTCCGCTTTGGGGCCCCACGCTGCGAACTTGATCAAACTTCACGGGCAAGAGGCAAACACACAAACCTATATTACCTCGAATGAAGTTCTTGATGCCAAGCTTGGAGCGATGTTGACGTCTGTTGATGCCGCGCGGAACCAGTTGCAGCAAGTCGTTGAAACCGTAGTTATTAACGCGACCCGCCCACAAAACGGTGCAGAGGTGTTGCAGCTTCAGGCAAACGCAGCCCTCGAGGCATTGATTTCCACGTTCAACATCAGCTTCAACGGCGATCATCTGTTCTCGGGGCTGGAGTCAGGCAAGCCACCGTTTACTGAGTGGCAAAAAGAAAATGCGACAACAGGCCGATCACCAAAAGATGTGACCACGGCAATTTTCGGTTCAGGCCCGACAGATGCAGCAAGCGCTGTGGCCATTATCGACCAGATTGACCTTGCCTTTGCATCAAATGACGCTGCCGACCCGTCAAATAATTTTGAAGAGACATTTTACGCGGGATCACCCGAATTCGGAACCGGAGGCGCGCCAGCAAAACAGGTGTCTGCAAGAATAAACTTCGGTCAGGATCTTGTTTATGGCGTCAGCGGGAACGAAACGGCCTTTCGAGATGCCTATAAAGGCCTTGCGATGCTTGCTGTCACCGATGTGAGCAAAATGGACGAGGAAAGTTATTCCGTCTGGATGGGGAAGGTGGTTGAAAACCTGACCAAGGCCCAAGAAGGCATGTTGGATGTTTCCGCACGCATTGGTTTTAATCAACAAATCGTCGAAAAATCGCAAATGCAGCTAGTCGATGTGTCTCTTGTCCAGCGCACTCAAATCTCGAACTACGAAAGCGTTGATCCTTACGAGGCCGTGACGCGCATGAATAATTTGGAAACCCAGCTGCAAGCGAGCTATCAAGTGACAGCGCGCCTCTCCAGCCTCTCGATCCTGAACTTCCTGCGTTAACTGGCGATCTGCGAATGCGATTGCGGCGAGCTCAGCTTGTAGCCGCGCCCGTGTACCGTTTCGATATATTGCCAGCCGCTTTCGGATGCTGTGGCAAACTTCTTGCGCAATTTACAAATGTACACGTCAATCACCTTGTCGAAAGGTTGATCGATACTGGTACCATAGATCGCATCATAGATGGCGTCCTTGGAAATCACCCGGTTAGAATTCAACGCAAGGTGTTGAAAAACTGAGTATTCTCTCTTTGAGAGCTTTATCTGGCTGCCCGAGACAACCGGATCGCGACCGTCGAAATAGGCCGTCAGTTCACCGACGATAACGCTTTCCCCCGCGTGGCCATACAGCCTGCGAATGATCGAATTTGTGCGCGACAGAAGTTCAGTCCCTTTGATCGGGCTAACGATGACATCATCCGCACCGATGTTCAAAAGTTCAGAGGTGTCTTGGGCATTTCGGAAGTCACGGATAACGATGATGGGGTTAACGCATCCAGCCGCGCGGGTTACCTGGATTTGGCGCCGCATGTCTTCACTTTCACCGATCAGAATGGCGCTGGTTTCGTGGCCTTGCTGCAGCAATTGACCTATGCCTGTAACGAAAAATTCGTCTGTTACAAAAATCGCCTCAAGACCTGCGGTACGTAGTTCCTTGGACAGCCCACTATGGCGATCCTGTCGTTGCTCAAAGACGTACATCCGCATTTTTGGTAGGCCCTTTTGATTATGTTATTCATGTGTTTAACAAGAATATATTTTTTTAACAATATTTAAAGAAATTTTTTACTTGTGCTTAAGCTTGCAAGAATAAATAAACTTACTGTATATGTAGGTATTCTTGTGGCTTGGGATTTATAGATGACAACTTACCATCTCATGCGGAAAACACTGAGAAGCAGCCTTTGCGCGCTGATGCTGGCAATGGTCGCCATTCCTGCAAGTGCAGATGTCCGGATCAAGGATATCGCAAGTTTTGAAGGCGTTCGTGAAAACCACCTGATAGGATACGGTTTGGTCGTCGGCCTGCAGGGCACCGGTGACAAGCTCAATTCAAGCCCCTTCACACGTGAATCCATTCGCGGGATGCTTGAAAGGTTGGGCGTTGCCAATCTGGACAGCGCCACCCTCAAGACAACAAATACTGCAGCTGTGATGGTGACGGCCAAGTTACCGCCCTTCGCGCGCCGTGGATCGCCGATTGATGTGACGGTTTCGTCACTGGGTGATGCAGGAAGCCTGCGCGGCGGGACGCTTTTGATCACGCCACTGACTGCGGCAGACGGCGAGGTTTATGCCGTGGCGCAGGGTGCAGTCGCTGCATCCGGTTTCCTGGCCCAAGGCAACGCCGAGTCCGTAGTAGAGGGTGTTCCGACCATTGCGCGTATCGCCAACGGTGCCATCGTTGAGCGTGAAATTGAATTCAGCCTCTTCCAGCTCGACAGCATACGTATCGCACTCCACACACCCGATTTCACAACAGCCGACCGGGTCCGCCAGGCGATTGCCGATGAACTTGGGTCTAGCCAGGTCGAGGTCCTCGATTCAGGGACGATCGAAGTCTGGGTCGGCGGCAAGGAAAACGCCCCTCAAACCATTATGGCCGTGGAAAACCTGATGGTCGCGCCAGATGCCGTGGCCCGCGTCGTCATTGACGAAAAGTCGGGGACGATTGTGATGGGGGCGAATGTGCGGATTGCACAGGTTGCTATAAGCCAAGGCGGGTTAACGGTTCGTGTGCGTGAAAACTACAATGTCAGCCAGCCCGGCCCCGTCAGTCTGGGCGGCGATACGACAGTGATTGCCGACGGTTCAATCAGTATAGGCGGTACGACTGTCATCGTTCCCGAAACGGAAATTGATATCACTGAAAAGGACGCCAGTTTTACCATCCTTGATGGTGATGTCAGCTTGCAAGAACTGGTAAACGGGCTGAATGCTATTGGCGTAGGTGCGCGGCAAACGATCGCGATCTTGCAAGCGATCAAGGCTGCCGGTGCCCTGCATGCGGATTTGGAGATCATTTGATGGATGATATCAGCGCAAATCCTCTCCAGGCTTTGATGCCTGCGGCAAGTCACCTGCAAGTAAAAGATGCCAAGGAAGTTCAAACAGGCAAGGATTTCGAAGCGCTGTTTTTGACCCAGTTTGTTGACCAGATGATGAAAACCGCCGGCTCCACAGCCTTTGGTGGCAAGCAACAAGCCGACATGTGGCGGTCGTTCATGTCGGAAGAGATTGCGAAAAATCTGGTTGAACAGGGCGGTCTGGGCCTTGCCGGGAACGTCAGCGATATGCTGGGCGCTTACGGGCAGGCGTCTTCTGTGGCCGATGAAAATATGGGTGGAAAATGACACAAATGAAAAAATTCCGCTTTGGCGATCGTTCAAACGCTGCACAGCAAAATGCACCGGCAGGGGAGCTGACGCTCACACCCGAAGACGAGACCAATCTTCTCGACTACATGAGCAAGATCAAAGAGACCGTCGACATCCTTCAATATGAGATCGCCGCAATTAAGAAGGGTGATCTTGCTGTTGTTGGGGAAGTGTTTGAACGCAAGGAGCGTGCGCTAAAGTGGCTGGAGCTGCGCACACCCTTGATCGAACCCTTTTTAAACCACGAATTTTCGGAAAATCTTATGATCCGGAAAAACCTATCCGAGCTGAAAAAAAATATTGAGGAAGATGACGCCATGCTGTCGCGCATGGCGATTGCCGCACGTACCATATTGCGAGAATTTGAAAAAATCATCAATCGCAATGGGTTAAATGGCGTATATGGAAAAACCGGGCAAAAACTGGGGAAGACAAGCACGCTTCAAATGAGCGTCGATCAGAAATTCTGACCGACGCCCTGACAATTTTTCCAAATTCTTTAACCGTGCGTTAACCTCAGCCCTTACATAGGTTCTGTTGGCTAACGCCGATCTCAGTCAGAAGACTGGGCTATCAGTCAGAAGACTGAACAGTAAGGGAATAAAGGAGAACATTAAATGTCGTCCATTCTCACCAATCACTCCGCAATGACAGCTCTGGCCACACTCAAAGATGTGAACCGTGGGCTTAACGAAACTCAATCCCGTGTTTCCACGGGTCTGAAAGTCGCGTCCGGCAAGGACAACGCTGCTTACTTCGCCATCTCCGAGACGATGAAGGGCGATAGCGGCATGTTCAAAGCCATCAACGAAGGCATGACAGCGACAAAGAACTCTGTCGCAACTGCCCGCCTTGGTGCTGAAACAGTAAGCGATATCGCGCAACAAATGGTCGAACGTATTGCGTTTGCCCAAAGCGATGGCGTGAACAAAGCTGACGTTCAGCTCGAACTCGACGCGATGGCAGAAAACATGCAGGCCGTCATTGATCAGTCGACCTTTAACGGCGACGATCTGGTCAGCGGTGCTGCTGCGGCTGTAAGCGTTGTCACCGGTGTGAGCCGCGCAGGTGGTACATTCTCCACTACGTCGATCACTTTCAATTCCGTTGATTTGCAGTCCATCCAGACGGCTTTCGCGGCATTGAGCGTTGAAACACCTGCAGTGGACCTAGCGTCAGAATTGGCAGATGCCGAAGCGCAGTTGGCTTTGTCGATCACGGCTGCGACCGAAATGGGCGTTGCCGAGAACACGCTCGACAACCAGATGGAGTTCCTTGACAGCCTGACAGACACACTGGATTCCGGTGTAAGCTCGATGGTTGATGCGGACATGGAAGAAGAGGCCGCGCGCCTGCAAGCCTATCAGGTACAGCAGCAGCTCGCGACACAATCACTGTCGATCGCTAACCAAGCGCCACAGAACGTCCTGAGCCTGTTCCGCTAATAAGGTTAGTTATGTTAAATAATCTCGCGGCTTAACGTTTTACCGTTTCGCTAAATGGATTATTGAGTACCTCCAAGCGACCCGGCCTGCATTGATTGCGGGCCGGGTCATTTCGTTTTGGAGACTGGTAAGATTCAGCGTTACTCCGGCTGGGTTTCAAAGAATCTTTGCAGCGGGTCTTTGATGCCGGCTTCCAGTATCATCCGGTAAATATCCGCAAAACCTTCTGCGGCCAGCGTCTTGTCGCCACGGCTTTGAGAGAGAAATGGCGTTGCCGTCTGGAAAAACCGGATCGCCTCATCTGTCTCGGGATCAGAGCCGGCTTTGTAAGCGCCAAGGCGGATCAAATCTTCCATGTCCGCATATGTTCCCAAGGCTTTACGGGCCACTTTTGTGATCTCGAACTCTTCTGGTGAATGGCACCCGGGCAACATTCTGGAGAGCGATTTTTGCAGGTTAACGGCCGGGAAACGGCCTTGTTCTGCAATGTGACGGTCTAGCACGATATGCCCGTCAACGATCCCGCGAACAGCGTCTGCGATTGGTTCGTTCATATCGTCCCCGTCGACAAGAACGGTGTATAGCCCCGTGATGTCCCCTTCATTGGCCCGACCCGGCCCTGCGCGCTCGAGCAGGTGTGGCAGCTCGCTGAAGACCGAAGGTGGATAGCCACGCAATGTCGGCGGTTCACCTCGGGCAAGCCCGATTTCACGTTGAGCCATAGCAAATCGCGTGACGCTATCAAGCAGCAACAAGACCTGCTTGCCCTGTGATTTGAAGTGCTCTGCGATCGCTGTCGTCGTCAATGCGGCCTGCTTGCGCAGCAATGGGGCCTCGTCGCCGGTCGATACAACAACAACGGCGCGTGCCATGCCTTTTTCGCCCAGATCTTCCTGGATGAACTGCTGAACTTCGCGACCGCGTTCCCCAATCAGCCCAATGACGATAACATCGGCATCGGTATTTCGCGCCAACATCGCCATCATCGTTGATTTCCCAACGCCCGAGCCCGCAAAGACCCCCATTCGCTGCCCGCGGCAAATCGGTGTGAAGATATCGATACATTTGATCTGGGTCTCGAGCTTCTCGCCCACTTTTTTGCGGTCAAATGCCCGTGGCGGATCTGCGCGGAATTTCGATTTGCGCTGCGGACGACGGACGCGGGTAAATGCGGACAACGGTTGCCCCAATGCGTCAACGACTGTGCCAATCCATGAATCGTCCGGGTGGATAACGTCGTCATGCTCTACCAGTTTGACCGGGTCGCCAATCGCAACCCCGTTCCAGGTGCCAAAGGGCAGAAGGCAAAGCTCGGACCCCTGCGCGCCAACCACCTCTCCCTCGATTATCCCGTTCTTTGAATGCACGCGACACCGGCTGCCGATCCCCGCGAGAGACTCAAGCCCCCCCACGGTCAGGGTCATCCCGACAATAGCTTTTACGGTGCCTGTTACCTGTACACTTGAGCAAGAATAAATACTGCTCTGTAGATTAGAGAAGGCAGAATGCAAATTTAACCCTTCCTTAATTTTTTATACTTGGTATATATCAAGTATAAATTGTGAGTCTAGAATGAATACAGAATCCACATCTTTGTTTGATCTCGCGACTAAACGTTTGCAGTGGCTTTCGACACGTCAAAAGGTCGTTTCCGAGAACATCGCCAACGCAGATGTCGCTGAATATCAGGCGAAAGACATCGAGAGCTTCGCAAGCTACCTCAACGACACTCGGGCCAGTAATGCCCTTGAAGAGGCTGATGTGGTTGAGGCTTCTGTAAGCTGGCAGTCGGATATGACCGGAAACAACGTCGTTTTGGAAGAACAGATGATGGAAGCCAATTCCAACGCAAGCCAGTTCAAAATCGCCGCGAACCTGTACCGTAAGGCCCACGAGATGATCTATACGGTTGCCGGCCGCCGTTAAGCATTAGGAGTTATTGAATGGACGCCCTTTCAGCAATATCAGTGACGGCGGGAAGTGCCATGCGCGCCCAAGGTGATCGACTGCGCGTTGTCTCAGAGAATCTGGCGAACGCAAACTCGACTTCGCAAACAGCTGGCGGTGATCCTTACAGACGCAAGATTATCTCGTTCGAAAACGGCACGGATGAGCGCACTGGATCGGCAATTGTCGAGGCCACAAGCACCGAGCGGGATGAATCCGCTTTTACATTGCAATACGAACCGTCGCACCCCGCTGCAGATGAAAACGGCTATGTGAAGCTGCCCAACGTTAATCCACTGATCGAGATGAGCAACATGCGCGAAGCAGCCCGCAGCTACGAGGCGAACTTGTCGATGGTCGAAAATGCCCGCGACATGCGCCGCCAGCTTGTAGAGCTTTTGAAGTAAGGAATTACGATGACTGATTTTTCAGCGGTCCGGTCTACGTACGTTCAGGCAGCCTATGCCAAGACCGTTCAGGGCGAACGCAGCACTGGCCCCGCCGCACCGGATGGCAAAGATTTTTCCCAGATGGTTGCGAATGCAGCCAGTCAAGCCATTGATAATGTTCGCGAAGGCGACAGCATGGCGATGAAGGGTCTGACCGGTCAGGCAGGGCTTCAGCAGGTGGTTGAAGCAACAATGGCAATGGAAAGTACCGTCCAGGTTTCTGTCGCGATGCGGGACAAACTTGTCGAGGCTTATCAAGACATTATGCGCATGCCGATCTGATGGGTCGCACGCTGGGGCATCGTCTGGAGGTTCGTTTTGGATTCCGTCACAATCTATGAAATTACGCGGCTGACGCTCACAACCACACTCATCGCTTCGGCCCCTGTTTTGGTCGTTGCGCTTGGGGTTGGCCTGATCATCGCGTTCTTTCAAGCGCTGACACAAATTCAGGAAATGACACTCACCTTCGTCCCCAAGATTGCCGCGATATTTGTCACCCTAGCCTTGTCACTGCCGTTCATCTTTTCGACATTAAACGCGCTTTCGAACCGCGTTTTCGACCTCATTTCCAATGGCGGTATCTAACGTGCCGCGCGTGAAAGAAACCTTAGCATTTTTAATCTTGGTGTTTTTCAGCGCCTCGAACGCAAGTGCAGAGGCAAATACTTGGTCATCCGGTTTTTACACATCTTCTGAGCCATCCAATACTGTGGTTATCCTGGAAGAAACAAGTCTCGCGCCGTCCTCCGTCTGCTTTCAGCAAATAATGGCAGCGCAAAAGAAATACGGGATACCTGACAACCTGCTCTTGGCGATCGGGCTTCAGGAATCCGGGCGCCGTGTCAGCGGCAAACTGGTGATCTGGCCCTGGACAGCAAATACAAACGGCAAGGGCGCGTTTTTTGGCAGCAAAGCAGCTCTTGATGCCTATGTGCGCAAAACCCAAGGCGAAGGCGTTTTTTCAACCGATGTCGGGTGCATGCAGATCAACCAGCGCTGGCATGCGGATCAGTTTACCTCGCTCGAAGCGGCGACTGATCCGCATGCAAATGTCGATTACGCGGCGCGCTTTCTAAAGGGTTTGTTTGCGCAGACGCGTGACTGGTGGGAAGCAGCAGGGCGTTACCATTCGAAAAATGAAGTTTATAAAACCGCTTACCTGAAGAAACTGGTTCAAAACCAGCGCGTTGCGCAAAGAAATGCAAGCCAATTTTCAGACTATGCGCAAACCACCGACGAAGTTACGCTGGCTGTCGTCGCACCATCTGCACAACCCGGTTTCAACTGGAGCGCGGATATGACAGATGCCAATTCAGGGCGCTCGGTGGGCGCGATGTCGATATATTCGGCCCAAATATTGCAGCCGATCCTACCATCTTATGCAAAGGTGAACTGACCCATGGCAACGCCTGATACAAATCTGCCAAGCCGGTCGGGCTTTAGTTTTACCAAGCTGGGCGGCAACAACCGCGACATCGGTTTTGCATTTGGTATGGTTCTTATCCTTACCATGCTGTTCATTCCCCTGCCCCCGTTTTTTCTTGATCTTGGCCTTGCGATATCTTTGTCGCTGTCGGTTCTTATCCTGATGGTCGCCCTGTGGATTGGCACACCTTTGGAGTTCAACTCCTTCCCTACCCTGTTGCTTGTTGTGACCATGCTCAGGTTGGCGCTGAACGTATCATCGACGCGGCTGATCCTAAGCGAGGGTCACAACGGGCCCGATGCCGCGGGCGATGTGATACAAGGTTTCGCGCAATTTATTCTTGGTGGTGATTTCATAATCGGCATCGTTGTTTTTGCGATTCTGGTGATCATCAACTTTATAGTCATCACAAAGGGTTCCACCCGGATCGCCGAAGTCGCTGCGCGTTTCTCTCTTGATGCGATGCCCGGCAAACAGATGGCAATTGATGCCGACTTGGGCGCAGGGGCCATCACCGAAGATGAAGCCAAAGCCCGCCGCAAGAAGGTAGAAGAGGAAAGCTCGTTCTTCGGTGCCATGGACGGTGCTTCGAAATTTGTACGCGGCGATGCCGTGGCCGGTCTGATTATCACGCTGATTAACGTTTTCGGCGGCATCATGATCGGCATGATGAGCCACGGGCTGAGCGTTGGCGAAGCCATGAACAAATACACTGTCCTGACCATCGGTGACGGTTTGGTCACGCAGATTCCTGCGCTTGTTGTCTCGCTGGCAGCAGGCTTGTTGGTGACCAAGGGCGGCACATTGGGCGCGGCAAACGAAGCGGTCTTGGGCCAGCTTAGCAACTTTCCCCGCGCGCTATACATGGCCGCAGGTCTGACATTTTGCATTGGCTGGCTGCCCGGCTTTCCCTTGGCAATTTTCTTGCCGCTTTCGATGGGCATGGCTGGGTTTGGCTACATCATGCAAAAACAGATCGGCGAAAGAGACGCGATTGCAAAGATTGCAGCTGACAAGAAGGCCGCTCCGGAAGAATCCGCCGAAGACAAGATTTCCGAGATGCTCCGCGTCGACGACTTGCGTCTTGATTTGGGATCGGCACTTGTACCAATGATCACCTCGGTAAATGCGGCATTGCCCGGCAAGGTCAAAAGCCTTCGTTCACTGTTTATCAACGACTACGGGTTTGTCCTGCCCCCGGTCAGGATCAAGGACGATTCTGATTTGCCTGCAATGACTTACACAATCTCTTTGCAAGGTGTAGAGGCCGCCCGTGGCGAGGTTGACCCGCTGATGATGATGGTCATCAACCCCACAGGAGGGGAGATCGACCTGCCCGGCAAACGGACACGTGAGCCGACCTTCGGCTTGGATGCTATATGGGTGGATGAAGCGCGCGGTGCCGAGGCTGAGATGCTGGGGTTAACCGTTGTTGACCCTGAAAGCGTGGTGACGACCCACCTGACAGAAGTCATCAAAGAGCACATGCCGGACATATTAACCTATGCAGCGACCCAAGAATTGATTGAAGGTCAGGACAAAGACTATCAAAAACTGCTTTCCAGCAGCTCTGACAATAGTCCGGCAATCGTCTTGCAGCACGTCTTGCAAGCATTGCTTTCAGAGCGGGTTTCAATTCGGAACCTCCCCCGGATCATCGAAGCCGTCGCGGAGGCGAGTGCCAACACCAAGAATATCCGTTCCATTATTGAACATGTACGTGGCAAGCTTTCCAAGCAAATATGCCAGTCGTTGAAAGACGCCCAAGGTTATATTCCTGTTATCAGTCTTGGTGGCGACTGGGAGAGTGAATTGGTAAAATCCATCTCTACGGCCAACGGCGAAGAGACGTTTTTAATGTCGCCCTCGCGGGTTCAGGATTTTGTTTTGGCGGCCCGAAAAGAAGTACAAAAATTCTCCAACGCGGATGAATGGCCGGCAATTCTTGTGACACCACATGCTCGCCCGTATGTACGTTCAATTCTTGAACGGGTTAGCCCCATGACCCAGGTGATTTCCCACAACGAGGTCCACCGCAAAGCGTCCTTGCGCACGGTTGGCAAGATCGGAAACTAATCGTGTCGCTGGATGCCTTTATTTCATCAATCTTCTTTTCTTACCTCGTCGTTTTCGCGCGCATCGGGTCTGCTTTGATGTTCATGCCCGGTTTCGGAGAGGCGCAGATTCCCCTTCGGCCGCGCCTGTCTATCGCGTTGCTCATCAGCGTTGCTCTGATGCCGTTGGCCCCAATTTCACTTGCCATGCCCGACAGCCCCGTCAGCGCCGTTCTTTTGATCGCGAAAGAAGTGACAATCGGCCTATGGATCGGAATGTGCGCGCGTATCCTATTGTCAGCGCTGCAATTTGCGGGTTTCCAGGTTGGGCAGGTGTCAGGCTTGGCAAACGCTTTTGGGCCGTCCTTCGGGTCATTTGAGGGCGCAACGATGGTAGCGACCTTGATGCTGCTAAGCGCTGTGACCATGATCTTTGTGACAGACACCCACCACCTCATTATTCGGGCATTGTTGTCGAGCTATGAAATCTTTCCACCGGGGCAAATAATGATCGGCGATTTGACCGATGAACTGCTCAAGGTTGCGGGCAAAAGTCTCTATATCGGGACAGCTATTGCGGCCCCATTCTTTGTCATGGGCGTGGTTTTAAACCTTGGCATGGGTCTTGCGAACCGCATGATGCCCCAGCTCCCTGTATTCTTTGTCGCCGCATCCATATTGATCGGTGCCGGCCTGCTAATCTTGGCCATCGCGATGCCCTCAATTCTTGATTTCTTCATTGAGCGTTTCCAAGAGTGGCTTTTTGGCTTTAAGATTTAGCCATGGCACAAGGTGGCGACAACGACAGCACAGAAAAGACGTTAGAACCGACTGAAAAGCGGCTGAAGGACGCGCGCAAGAAAGGCGATGTTCCCTCCTCCAAAGAGACGGGGAACATGGTCGTGATTCTTGCGCTTCTGGCGATCACGGCGCTTGTTCTTCCCTTGCAGGCACCCAAGATCATTTACGCCCTGAGTATTCTTATCGAACAGACTTCTAACTTTGACGTGGCAACCGGCGACCCAGGCGTTAACCGCCTAGGCCAAATCATGAGCGATTTCTTCATGCGGCTGGCCATAGCAATCGGGCCTTTATTTGCCGTTTTGTTTGCAGGGGGTGCCATTGGCGCGGTTATTCAGGGCGAAACTGTTGTTGCCGTCGAGCGGATCAAGCCGAAACTGTCCAAACTCTCCCCCTTCGAGGGCCTAAAGCGGCTCTTTTCCGCGAATTCGATTGTCGAGTTCATCAAGAGCATCATCAAGGTCTTTGCAGTAGGTGCGATGGCGATCTGGGTGACCGAGGAAGCCGTTAGGCGCATCTGGACGACGTCGGGTTTCATTCCTGAATATCTTCCCGCCTATCTGGGCATCGCCGCGCAAAAACTATTGTTGGCTGCGGCAATATTTTTGGTGCCCGTTGCTATCGCTGACATTCTTTGGCGCCGTTTTGACTGGCGCAAGAAGCAACGGATGAGTCAAAAAGACATTCAAGATGAACAAAAGGAGAGTGAAGGATCTCCAGAGATTCGCAACAAACGCGCAAGACGGCGGCGTGAATTATCACAACAGCGCTCGATAACAGCCGTTCCGCTGGCCGATGTAATTCTAACCAACCCGACCCACTATTCAGTTGCGCTGAAGTACAATCCCGAAAATGACATGGCCCCCGTCTGCGTCGCCAAAGGTGCCGACGCTGTTGCGCAGAAAATTCGCGAAATCGCCTTTGAAAACGGCATCCCAATGATCGAAAACAAGCCTTTGGCGCGGGTTCTATATGATACCGTTGAAATCGATCAGGTCGTTCCCGTTGAGCATTGGGAGATCGTCGCGGAGATTATCCGCTTTGTTTTTGACCTCAAGAAAGACGGTAAAGGCCGCAAAGCCCCCGAAGGATCGACCCTTAGGACACAGCCAAACTGATCATTTCAATTTGATACCCACCAGATCCTGATCCCCAGGCAGTTGTGATCTTTCAAGGATAATTTTTGAAACAGCTCGCGCCCGGACCGCTGGAATTTTGGCAAGAATAGGCGCTGCGGTGCGTGGTCTCATATTGCCTAACACCATTATCGTTGTTTCAATGTCCATATCATCCATGATGCGTGCGGCATCTGTCGGTTTCATATTTGAATACAGATCGATCAGACGGTTCAAATCGTCCGTCTGAGCAGCTTCAACTTTGCCCAACAGCTCTTCGATCGACGTTTTCAATTCTGTCAGCGACGCCCGTTCAACCAAAAGACTTTCCTGAGCCAACGCCAGCTCGGCCATTTGGTTCTGAATTTCATCTTTTTGTTGGGCAACCAGATCGCGTTCACGGTTCAGCGAAAGCAATACTTCCTCCGGAGCGGTACAGGTTGTTTCCTTTTCCTCCAAACCACTCACAAGGGGCGGCGCATCCTCTTGAGGAACAGCTGCTGCATCCTCCTTGACTGCCGCTGCTTGAATAACAACCGACGGGTTCTGAATTTCCGCGTCTTTGAATAAAGGCAGCAAAGGAAAAGAAAACGCCGCCTTTGCACAGAGAGTAACCGCGAGGCCACCGAGGATGAGCTTACCGTTTAATAGCTTGATCACTGTTCAAACCCTAGCCGCAGGAGTGTTTTCGAAAAAGGCCTTCACAAGCTCTTTCTTGTCACGCAACACACGCATTTTGGAGGATGTATCAACTTCTCTTTGAGGGGCGCTGCGTTGACTGGAAAACGCTTTTTCAACAGCCACAGTTTTGGCGACCGGCTCTGCGCCCGCCTTCTCGGCATCCTCAATGTTCTGGCGCATCAAATGAACTGAAAGCTCTGACTTTTCAACGGCATGGGAAAATTCGTGCACCAGAGGCTGCAACTCTTTAAGCGTCGCCATAAGAACACGGACTTTGCGCGATACAACGTACCCGTAACCAATACTGCCAATCAAAAGCAGAATAATTACGCTATCAATTATCGTCGTCATCATTTTCAGACTCCTCTAGAATTGCGAGCTTTTCAGTAATTTGAACGGCGACAAAGCCGTTATTTCGTTTGCCAAGAGACACTTTAAAAATCGGGGAATCTGCACATGTCATCAACGCCTCCACCCCGTCTTCAATGCCCAGATCAATTGTGTCGCCCGGCTTCCAGGACATGATCTTTTGAATTGGGAATGAAGTTTCCGTCAAAACGACTTCCATATCCATTCTGGCACTTTTGATTTGCGAACTGATGATTGCCTGCCAGCTATTTTCACCAGACGTCCGGTCACCGAAATACATTCTGCCCAAATCGGGCAGAATAGGTTCAAGCGCATCATATGGAATGACCAAATCCAAGGTACCAACCTGACCCGCTTGAAGGACATTAAACCTCAACCGTGCGCACAGGCTGGCATTCTTTGTGATGATCGCCCCATCGCTATTCGTTTCGATCCGGTCCAGCGCCAGCTTTGTTGGTGTCACGACTGAAAACGACCTTTCCAACACGCTAAAGATGGTAGAAGCAAGACGCTCTCCAAACCGCAATTCAATCGCGGTGAATTCATGCGTCTCATCATCAATGTTCTTGATCTGGTGGGCCTTACCCCCAAGCATAAGCTCAACCGAGGTCATCAACAGGCTTTGGTCTAGAACCAGAAGGATTTCACCTTCGAACGGTTCGCCATCGGCAACCGCAAAAAACACCGGCGATGGCAGGCCCTCGATAATCTCTCCCATCGGAAGATATTCTAAAGACACCAAAGACACATCACACATGACGCGCGTCAAATCCGGGAATACTGCCGTGAGGTTTTCAACCATGCGTTCGGCGATAACGTCCAGCATCGGCAGGCGTTCGAAGTTGAAATTCGACATGCGGATAATCTCGTCAACAAGATTAGCGCTGGCGGTATCAACTTTAGTATTTTGTGTCATTTTGTCCAACTCGTCACCCTACTGTACAATCAAGTCTCGAATGAGGATTTCTTGCGGTAGATCATTGCCCACTGCGGCGCGTGCGCGCTTAAGAAGCTCCGATTTAACTTGTAGAATTCCCGCCATGCCTCTCACGTCGGATTCTGAAAGGCCGCGCAAATATCCATTAAACACGTCACGCATGAATGGCTCCCGCTCCGCCATAAGAGCCTGAGCACCCGCTTCTGTACGATAGGCCACAACCATACTGATCTTGAGAAAAACCCTTACAGCTTTGCCCTCACTGTCAAATTCCTGAATATTCGTGACGAAATCACCGATGTCCAACAACCCGTCATCGACGGCCTCAGACCCGTCTCCGCCCTTCGGTTTTTCCTGAAGCGCCATCGCATTCTCGGCAGGATGCCCATCTTTGGCCAACGGATCCTCAACCAAATTTGATTTTTTAGTGTGCGTGTCAGCATCATTTCCATGCGCGTCTGCTTCGCTCTCATCCGTCGTAGCATGATCAGAATCAACTTCCTCAACGAGCGACTCGACCTCCTGGAGATATGCAGTCCGCGCGAGGAAAAACCCGCCGCCAAGCGACAGCACGCACATCAATGCAGCTGCAAGAAGCATCTTTCTTGACCCGCGCGGCTTTTCCGCCCCCCCCTCGGGCGCATCCTTCGCGGCCGAAACACGTTTTTCTTTTTTTGCCACACCTACACCTGCAATCTATATCAAGAATAATTGCCACCTACCGTCAAAAATAACAAGGTTAAATTTTCTTTAATACTTGATCTCTGGCTGATATACATGATCTAAGATGAGAGGGCAGAAGAATGGATATACTATGCAGGGATTGTTCGAAAATCTGATGGCGCTCGGCCGGACAAGGCTGGCTATCTTGCTTGGCGCAGGTGCTGCTATGGTCCTTGCGCTGGTCTTGGGATTAAGCGCGGTAACCAAGCCGGATTACACGCCAATCTATTCGAATCTCTCGGCTTCATCGGCCGGCTCCATTGAAGCGACGCTCACAAACGCCGGCTTCAAGGCCTTGATAACCGACAATGGGTCCAGCGTTTCGGTGCCGCGTTCCGACGCAGGCCGTGCACGTATGGTACTGGCCGAAACCGGCATTCCAATCGACGGCGATCCAGGTTGGGAACTGTTTGACGAAAGCAGCGGCTTGGCGATGAACTCGTTCTTGCAGAAGATTAACAAGATGCGCGCGATGGAAGGTGAGCTTGCACGATCTATCCAAACGCTTAATGGAATTGCCTCTGCGCGTGTGCATTTGGTTTTGCCCGATCGGGAGCCTTTCTCGCGGGATACTCCATCACCCCGGGCGTCAATCATTCTGAGGCCAGAGGCCGGTAGCGCGGTGAGCCGCAAACAGGCTGAGGCCGTCCGAAATCTTGTCGCATCTTCCGTTGCCGGCCTGGATATTTCAAAAGTAACCGTGCTGTCGGCAAGTGGCGAAACTATTCTTGCCGAAGGGAGCGAAGGCGTTGGTCAGAGCGGGATGCAAACAGCGAAAACTTCGGCAGAAGATCGCCTTGCTCAGGAAATTCAAAGCATTCTGACCGCCCGCGTTGGTGCCGGTAATGCCCGCGTCCATGTTAACGTCGAATTAAGCTCGCAGCGGGAAGTGATCGTAGAGCAGTCTTTCGACCCCGATCAGCAAGTTGTCCGCTCCACTGAAAGCAAGTCCAAAAACCAGAGCGATACCGAAGAGACCGGTAACGTTGGCGTCGAGAATAACATACCGGCGGCGCTGGCTGGTGGAGAGGGTGCGGCTGCAACAAATAACAAGTCCGAGACTGGCGAGACAGTCCAATACGAGATCGGAAACACGCGCCGTGAAATCGTCCGCGAAGCTGGGGATGTCCGGCGAATCTCGGTCGCTGTCTTGGTTAACGGGATCTACAATGCGGAAGGGTCTGACATCGTTTATGCCGAACGCACCGTAGAAGAACTTGCCCGTTTGGAAGAACTTGTGAAATCCGCAGTCGGCTTCGAGGAAACACGGGGCGACAGTGTTTCGGTCGATAGTATGCGCTTCATGGACTACTCAATGGATTTGGGTGATCCGATCAACCAGTCTTTGGGCTCCAAGCTTACCGAAAGTATTGTTCCGATTTTCCGCGGTATTCTTGCGTTGTTGATTGTGGCCCTGGTTATGATCTTGGGTGTCCGCCCATTGCTGCGTAAATTTGCCGAGCCCCAAGAATTGAATAGCGTTGAAGAGGGCGTCTTGCCCCCAGCGAGTGCGGAGAACGCCGGGCTGTTGGAATCCGAGCAGAAAAACTATCGGCCCTTGATGCCGGGGCCATCGGCAGGCGCTAGTTCGGAAAAATTGACGCCAAATGAAATGTCTGGCGCGGACAACGGCGATCTGGAGTCGGCGGAATACATCAAAACGCAAGGTATCCGTGGCAACCTGCACAAGCGGAATATCGAAAAAATTCAAAACCTTGTCGATGAAAAACCTGATGATGTCTTGCGCGTCATTCGCTCATGGCTCCCCGCTGAGGCTGAGGCATGATTGAGCTGTTTGACCGCAATTTCGACGCTGAAGCGGGGCCGGTATTTCCTGAAAAACAGAACCCGAATTCGGAGCTGGACGATAAGCTGGCAAAAGCCCGCCAGGAAGGTTTTGACGCCGGTCGCCGTGTGGGAAAGCTTGATGCACATACTGAATTTGACGCCACAGAGACTGAGCGCCTGACACAGGAACGCGAACAGATCAAAGCGCAGCTGAACCAGCTTGTTCAGACAGACGCCAACCAGGCCTATGAAGCCGAGCGCGATATCGTGGAAATGTTCCTAGGGATTGCTGATCGACTGGTTCCAGAACTGCTGGCCCAGCATGGAGCGGACTTGGCTGTGGCAAGAATTCGGGAAAGCGTAAAAAAAGCAAGAACAGATCCTATTTTATCCATCCACGCGCACCCGGATGTGGTGAAAGCCCTCGAAGAACAAGCCGCCACTTGGTTGGAGGAGCAGCCCTTGACTGCCAAGGTTACCATAGTCGGCGATCCAAAGATGGCACCGGGGGCGGCGCAGGTAAACTGGAAAGCCGGTCGTTTGAATTATGACATCGCTGAAGCGGCCCAAGCCATGCGAGAAGCGCTTGAAATTGCGGCCAATCAGTTGAAAGAAACCAATAAGGAAGCGGAATAAATGTCGGAAAATGAACGCGAAGCAATGCCGTCAGATCTGCCGAAACCAACAAAGGCTGCACTAGCTGCGAACAGCGCAAAGCAAACGTCAGAGCATGTCGCAGACTCCAAAAGCCTGGACGCTATTTTTGGCGTAAAGCTGGATGTTCGTGTTGTGCTGGGCCGTAGCCGCATGCCCATCTCGGAAATCCTTAATCTTACAAAAGGATCGGTTATCGAACTTGACCGCCGCGTCGGGGAACCTGTCGATATCATGATTAATGACCGCATGGTCGCGCGTGGCGATTTGGTTCGGGTTCAAGGTGACACTTTGGGCGTTGCCTTGCGTGAGATCGTCAAAGACTTCGTTTCCGAGATCTGAAGGCTGTGCGCATCGTTTTACCACCATTTCTGCGCCGTAGTTTAGCGTCCGCCCTATTCGTGGGTATCCTGTTGCTAATCGGCCAAACCGCATTCGCACAGGAAACCGATGTAGGGGGCCTGATCCGCGATTTATCGGCTACTTTTGGTGATGTAGCGCCAGGCAGTGATCAAGGCGCAAGCCTGTCGGGCCGGTTGATCCAGCTGTTCGCGATCGTGACCCTGCTTAGCATTGCGCCGGGCCTGTTGGTCATGGTCACCAGTTTTACGCGCTTCGTTATCGTGTTTTCCATGCTGCGCTTGGCACTTGGCCTGAACCAGACACCACCGAACATCGTGCTGAACGCAATGGCTTTGTTCATGACATTTTTCGTGATGCAACCAGTCTTCGAAGACGCTTGGGATGGGGGGCTCGTGCCCTTGATGGAAAACGCGATTACTGAAGAACAGGCGATGCGACGCATTTCGGAGCCATTCCGGACGTTTATGGTCGCCAATACCCGGGATAAAGATCTGCAACTGTTTCAAGATATTGCAAACGAAACAGTCGATCCCGAAGCAGACACCCTGCCCAGCTGGCGGGTCATTGTACCATCGTTCATGATTTCCGAGTTACGGCGCGCTTTTACCATCGGGTTTCTGATTTACCTGCCCTTCATCGCGATTGATCTTATCGTTGCGTCAGTCCTGATGAGCGCGGGCATGATGATGCTGCCCCCTGTTCTCGTGTCCCTGCCCTTCAAGGTCATTTTCTTCGTTCTCATCGACGGATGGTATATGTTGGCTGGCTCACTTATCCAGTCTTACGCGTCCGGATAATTAGCCGCGCTGACCCACAAAGGAATACTAATGGTGGATGAAATCAGGTAGTCTTGGCGGGCCTAGTTCATCCATGGTTGGAATCAAAAGAAGCTCATGAACCAATTCGCACCTCTCAGCAAAAACCGGGCTTTAACAGGCGCACAAAAGTCTGCGATCCTATTTTTGTGTCTGGGTGAGGCGCGCGGCGGCACAATCATGCAGCAGTTGGATGAAGAAGAAATCCGCCAGATCACCAAGGCCATTTCGAACATGGGCGAAGTTGATGCAGCTTTGGTCGAAGAGATAATTGCGGAATTTGACCAGAAGGTGAACCATGTCGGGTCGGTTGTCGGATCTATCGAAGCGGCAAAAGCTCTGCTTAATGAATTCCTCCCAGAGGAACGCGTCACCGAGATTTTGAGCGAGATCGGCCAGAACAGTGCAGGGAACGTTTGGAAAGACCTGTCAAATCTGGATGAAAAGCAGTTGCTGAGCATTCTGGTCAAAGAGCATAATCAAACGGTTGCAGTGATCTTGAGCCGGATCAGACCGGATGTAGCCGCCAAAATTTTGCCCCTGCTTGGTGCTGACCGTGCCGCAGATCTGATCCAGCGTATGATGGGCATGGAGCGGCTGCCGAGCGACACGATCAAAAGCATCGAAACCACCTTGAGAGACGGCATAATGGCTCGGGTCGGTCAAAGCCCCGAGGCCAAGATCGAGGGGCAGCTCGTATCGATCTTTAACAAGATGGACGAAGAGCTTTTCAACACCATTACCAAAGCTCTTGAGAAAGACGCCCCCGATCAATTGCAGGTCATCAAGCAGAAGATGTTTGTCTTTGATGATTTGACAAAGTTCAGCGCTGTTATGCTTGGCAAGATCATGCGGGAAGTGTCGGCGCAAGCGCTGCCGCTCGCCCTGCGCGGTGCCAAAAAAGAAGTAAGGGAGCATTTTTTGGCGTCTTTGCCCGCCCGATCACGCGACATGCTTCAGGAAGAGATGTCTTCCATGGGGCCCGTCAAATCAAGGGATGTGAAAGACGCGCAATCTCAACTCGTCGATGCGGCACAGCGGCTGATCGCAGACGGAACGGTATCGCTGCCAGAAAGCGAAGAAGACCTTATTACCGAGGTTTCAGACTGATTAACGGTAAAGCTGTGAAGCCGAAAACGTTATGGTTGCGACATCGATGGTGATCGGCACAAACTGACTGCCGAAGTTTGACGACTGCATAATGCTCAGCGCAATATTGTTCGACTGAAACCCCTGCGGGTTCAGAATATCCGAAATCGCAGTGAACTTTGTGATAAGCCGATCCCGCTCGGCCGGGTCCTTAAGCTTTGTAATATCGTACTTTTCTTCAAGGATTTTCTTCTGTTGGTCCAGATCAAGTCCGGACATCTTTGACGGCAACCCGAGCGCTATCTGAAAAAAATTGGTCATCTTCTTGTCTCGAAGAACCTCGAACCAACCATCAATACCTTCGGCCTGCTCCCGGAATTCCAAGACCGTTCCGAGGGTTTCGTTTTGGGCGTCATTCTCGCTGATATACTGCCTGTTATAAAAGCGGGATGCGATGTCATCCTGAAATGCTGTAGTTGAAAAATCGACAGTCCGAACGCCCGTTTCCGTGGTAAAGCCCAACGCAAGGTGCATCTCGCGAAAGCGATTATCTGTGAGCCGGTTCAATAGCGATTCAGGTGCCACCGGGTCGCTTTCCAAAAGCTTCCGGATAAGACCCTTGCCAAAGATTTGATCCTCAAGATCAAAGGCCTTCATGACAAAGCTGTATACTTCGAAATCTTCGATCAGTTCTTTGGGCGAGGTTATATTTCCGATACGCTCGCGAAATGCTTCTTCAGCACGCTTGTTTACCGGTGAATCGCGCATTGTTGAAAGCTGCCGGTCCCGAGTGGCATCAAGCAGCTTGAGTGCTGTGGGGCTACTGAGTCCTGAAATGCTGATCATGTGTCCCCCTACTCTGCCGCAGTGGCGGTCGCGTTGTTTTCGATCAACTGCAATAGCCGCCCCTCATAATCCATCAGCGGCCGCAGGGATCGCATCGCCCGATAGAAGTCGGCCTGAGAAACATGGCTCGCTGCCTGAAAGATATGATCGGCCATTTCATCATGAAAAACAGGGACTAACTTGCCTAGCCGCTTTTGAATAATTGGCACCAGCTTCTTGCGGATCGTTGGGTCCAAAAGAGCCGCCTGAATGAAAAAGTATACTTCCTTTACAGGCGATCTCGCTTCATCTTCTTTTAAAAGTTCCGCCTCGCGCACAACATCGGCTTGGTTTTCTATGACGATAACCTGCCGCCTGTCCGCGTTACGGACGACGCATCCGTTGATCAAAATGCGCTCATTCGGCTTCAATGTAAGTCGGAGCGCCATGATATTTACTCAGCCGCCAGGGATTGGCCGGAGCGCCCGCTCAAACCCTCAATGATGTTACGATTAACATCGATCAATGGCTTAACCAGTTTACCGCCTGCCATCACGCCTTGTGTGTGCTTTTCGACCCAAGCAGAAAGCGAAATCAACGAGGCGCGCAGTTCAGGGGAAAGACCGTTATTACTTTCCATCAGGTCAATCTTGAAAGTCAGCCAGATTTGCTGGTTCTTCCACAGCCAATGCTGAAGGCCGCCCGAAAGTATCCGAAGCCGATCCAGCCGGGCCTCGGCCGTATCAAATTCTTCATAGAGCCGTTCAAGTTCTGATGTCACTCCAACCAGAATACGTCGCTCAATCTGACGTGGTTCCTCGGTAAGAGAAATCGTCCGCTTATATGCGGTTACGCTCATAATCCTGCCTCATGTTTTTATTTTTCTACTGCACAAGGATTTATTTAACATGGTGAGGTTAAGGGAAATTTAAGGATTCAGAAATTACCCTCATTCGCATCAAGACTTGCAAAGATAGAAATAAGTTTAGTGTATTAATGTTACACTAAACCAAGGCCAACTCGTCGAGTGGCGCTTGGCATGTGGCCGAAAATAGACCGCTAGAAATAGGGATTATTAACGGAAGCAATCAGTTAGGGCGCGATCCGCTAAAGCTTCCTGCGTGCGAGGTAACGCTGTGCATCTGGTGTTTTTGGGCGACCGAGAAACTATCCCCCTCGTGGTGATGACCTGCATCACAGCTTTCTTCAAACTTGGCGAGAGAAACCAGAATGTTGCCCATTGCCAAGCCCATCTTCTGCGCACTTACATGTGGGGCATTACGCATTTTTGCGCTTTCAATGAGGACGATAGTATCATCGCTGATCTCAATGCCGCATTCTTGGTCAAGAATATCCGCGAGCGTCGCGCCCGGTAGGACCTCCTCCAAACCATACATGGCGATCGGTTCATCGAAGCTGTAGCCACTTGTTGAGTAAAAGCAGGCCACCGGATGGGGCAAAAGGGATTGGAGCATTCGGGCCAGTGGCGAAATGCTGTCATCTTGACAGGCATGCAGGCTATTATTCCAGATTTGTTCCACCAGCATCGATCGCATAATTTCATTCCCCCATCGATATATTTCTACCTCAGGTTAACGTGAAGTTCGCGCTGGATGAATGAAGAATTTGTTAACTTTTGGGCTAGAAAGCTTGCTTAAAAATTCTAAAATATCGATGGGTCCATGTGCTCATATGGCTGTCTATTGAGCGCGAATGTCGCTAGAGCCCTGTAAAATATACGCTACATATTGCTACCTTAAGGCCAACAGCATCTATTTGTGGTGGTCGGCACAAAATACAGCCTAATCGTCATGGTTGAATTTTTTACAATTAACATTCTTGCTATGAGGGAAATTATGTGAGCGGGCGATTCGGAGCGAATCTCTCGAAATTGCCCACTTCAGATTGTATTGACGTTACGGAAGGAAAACGCCCTCAGATAACCTTCGAACCGTCATTCGGCCCTCAGCTGCAGGCCGAAGGTAATGTATTCCGGGGAAGACGGCCATCATTCAGATAGGGACATTCCGGCTAAGGCCAACAGCGGCTCTGATCAGCGTTGCCCTAAACTGACAGTCGCGCAATCTGCAACAGTTCGCCCAAGTCTCGTTTCACTGTGAGTTGATATCCGGATGAGCGAATGGTCGACAAATCAATTGCACCGTCAAACATGCCCACCAGCTTTTTCCGAATCTTGGCAACGTGAACATCAAATTTTCTGTCCCCGTAACGCCAAAGCCGCGAGTCCACCTCTAGGCTCAGCGCGTCACGAGACACAATTTCACCGGTATGCATGAAAAGAACATGTAAAATCTGGGATTCTTTGACGGTCAGGTCAGCGTTAGAGGCAACAATCGCTTCGATCTCGCCAAGCCGCTCGCTTCTATACAAATGTGCCAAGTCCAGGCTCTTGCCCAACCGCAGCAAAATTCGCAGTGCAAGTTCATTGATGGAGATCGGCCAGTCGAAGACATCAACGGCCCCCGCCAAGAACGAAAGAACGCCGGTTTCAGAACCCGTATTATTCAGAACCATGACCATAGGGCCGTCCGGCATCGTCGAGATTTCCTTGATGGCTTCAAATGTCGCGTCAGGGACCTCAGGAAGTTGAACCAAAATCAAATCATGTAAAGATGTCTTGCGAGGCTGGCTCTGGATGTCCTCTATCGTGTCGACCACATCAAGATCACAGCAAAGCACCGTTTCGACCATGCGCGTAACCGTGGCGCGCACAGCATCGTCGGCGCTTATCAGAAGAAGGGGTATTTTCGCATGACCGTCCATTATACCTTCCAGATACTCCTGAGCATACAGTGCCCCGTTAACGACTCGTTTCCATCAAGGATATCAGTGTTTACGTTTCTCACAACCTTTTGGCGGTCGCCCAGGTACAAGGACAAATTTATTTTTGATATGTTTAACCTTTTTTAACTTTAAGCTCTAAGTATCCATCAAAGGGTTGCAGAAAGCACCCAATAATATTTTGAGGCTAGGTTCACTGATATGAAACATAGAATTGACCGACTTACCCCGCGCAACTCAGCGCTTGCCGCCGCTGCACATTTGCAAAAATTGATTACCCTGACCAAAGACGACAGTTTTTTGACAGAAACCATCAAGGTAGCCAATCAAGTCGTGCGTTCATCTGATCTTAGTATTTTCAATCAGAAGATGCATTAATAGTTTTCAATCGACCTGTTGTACGCGCCTTTGAGGGCCAATCATCTGACAATGTCGAGAAAGTTCACATGGTTTGTGTGACCTCAATACATTGAAAACAGGGTGTTTTATGGCAATTCTCAATTTCCGGTTGCAGTTTTACCAACAGTCAGGTTGCGAACAAAAGACTTGAGAAACTCTTGAAAGATGTGCATTAACAAATACTTATGTACTTAAGAGTATTCTTCCAAAAGAATGTAAGAAAGTGAGTGCCAGCGTGAGTGATTTTCTTGATGTTAGTCTGCCAAAGGCAACAGTCAGTATTTTGACTGCCTTTGCAGGACGTGAACACGTAACTGTAGAAGAAGTATTATCGCTGGCCCGGGAACTTCCCAAGGTTCTGGCGGAGAATGCTGGCTACAAAAAGACTGCAGTCGCGTCAAAAGAGTTGCCGCAAGCCCCCCCTTCGGACGCCCCTATGGTTGATGTTGCCAATTCGGTTACTGAAGACGCGGTGATTTGCCTTTGTTGTGGACGTGCGTTCACCATGCTCAAACGGCATCTGCGCGCAGAGCATGGGCTGACCGAAGCCGCCTACCGTGAGAAATTCAATCTCGCAGACGACCATCTTCTGGTCGCACCAAGCTATTCAATCCGGAAGGCTGCGACCGCCAAGCGTATCGGGTTGGGCAAGTATTCCCGGGAAAATACCGATCAATCCCCCCCGGTTTCGGGCGCTTAACCCCCCTGCCCCGCAGCGTCTCACCTTTGACATAGTTTCGTCCATCTAGTTTCACTTTTGAAACCGATAAGTCTCTCAAGCTCAAGAAGCAGAAGCTTTTTTTTGCCAACAGAACCGAAGAGTTCGAATTGTGAGAGGCGGAACTTATGGCAGCGACCACGCAGCCCAAGATTTTCAGGAAGATCGAAGTAATCGAGGGAGGCGGCCACCACGGTGGCGGCTGGAAGGTTGCTTATGCTGACTTTATGACGGCAATGATGGCCTTCTTCCTCCTCATGTGGATTTTGGCGAGCGCCGACGAGCAAAAGCTTCGTGGCATTGCAGAATATTTCACCGATGCCTCCATGCCAGGCGGGATTGGCGTTCTTGACGGTGCAACTCTTGGCCCGGCTGGCACTTT
Source organism: Sulfitobacter sp. HGT1 (assembly GCF_013282155.1). Classification (GTDB taxonomy): domain Bacteria; phylum Pseudomonadota; class Alphaproteobacteria; order Rhodobacterales; family Rhodobacteraceae; genus Sulfitobacter. The sequence goes on along the minus strand of NZ_BLWI01000013.1, from coordinate 132,625 downwards.
GACCGCATCCAACGGCGCGGTCGTTGCCCGGGGTACGCAATTGGGAATGGTTGACGATCCTGCGCCGGCCAAGTGGGAGATCAGAGACACAACCCAGTCGAGCGATGTGCAGCAGTCAGATGAAGAAATGAAATCTAAAGACGGCGCAGCAGACGAGCATGAAAACAGCTCCTCTTCGGCAGCTGACGCAGCACACGATGCGATTCTTCAAGATATGATCAAGCAGGAACGGCTTCTCGACGAACAGAAGTTTGCGGAGCTTGAAAAAGACTTGCTTCAGGCGATGCAAGAGCATCCTGAACTTGAGCCCCTGATGAAAAACATCATGTTCGAGAAAACGCCAGACGGATTCCTCATTCAAATTATTGACCAGGAAGGTCAGCCAATGTTCGTAAGTGGACGGGCAGAAATGCAAACTTCGACCTTGAAGCTGATTGAGAGCCTGGGAAGTTCATTGTCAAAGCTGCCCAATAGAATCGTGTTATCCGGCCATACAGACTCCATAAAGTTTCAGGATAGCAAAGTGTACGATAACTGGGATCTCTCATCGGATCGCGCCAACGCCACACGTCGAGTATTTGAAAGCTCGGGCGTTTCGCTGGACCGGATCATTCGTGTTTCCGGCCTTGCCGACACCCAAGCGCTCGTTCCGGAAAACCCCGAGGACCCATCGAACAGGCGGATTTCAATTCTGCTCAAGTATAATGCGCCAAAAAATGCACCGCAGACCAATGACATTGTGAAAGACAAACCTGAAACCACAGGTCATGTTGAGCAAAAGGATAGCCAGCACGCAGACGCTACCGCCGACCATGTAAAAGAGGAAAACCTAGCAGCTGTCGATGATCAGGTGTTCGAAAACCTGCTTAACGTGCTACGGTAATCGCCCATCGTTACGCCTGCGCGAAGGATACAGACTTTCCGCTGCGCCGGCTTGAGAATTGCGGGCGGCGGGATCTTTCCGCAGACCGGCGCAAGAATTCGGGCAGCAGTGAATTGGTGCTGTCCGTTTGCGTTTTTCTCCCAGTTCGATAACCGGCAAAGCGGTTCGTCGCACATTGGGGGGTCGGCCGCTCGGAGCCTTTCAACCCAAGAAGAAGGGCCGGATCCAGCCCCTCTTCCAGTGCATAATTGTAGTTAACCGAATAATCCAAAGCGTCTTCCAAGATCCCTTGGTCAGATGCGATCAAGGTCATCAAGCGACGCTCATCAGAATAGAAGAATGTCTTTGTCTCATAACCCGGTACCTGAGGCACAAAATAAACGCTATTATCCTGAAGCTTCAGCCTCTCGACAAGCCGCTTTGGCATCGAGGCACGTTCATCACGCCGGAAAACGTTCAGACTACACTCACCAGACTGGTAAAGACATGTCGCCAGACAAATGTGATCAGGCCAGCCCGCAAAAATATACTTGAGATCATCCGCGTCAATGAGAACAACCAAGACGCGTTCAGTATCAGACATGCTTGCGAGCTCCGGAATCAAAAAGTTAGATTTAGTGTATTATCTAAGTTCATTTAACTATAATCAACCAAGCAGAACAATATCAAAAGCAAAAACTGTTGAACTGTTATTGCGAACTGCAAGATTAAGTGGCACCTTTAGCCAAAATAGCATGGATAAAAAATGACGATAATCATTGGATTTGCAGTTGTGATGGGCATGGTCTTCGGCGGCTATATGCTGTCGGGCGGTGACATGGGCATCATCACACATGCCCTCCCCTTTGAAGGGATGATGATTGGCGGCGCGGCTTTAGGGTCGTTTATTGCCGCAAACTCCTTTGCAAACATCGCCGGTGCAGGGAAGGCGTTGGTAAAAGCATTCAAAGGTCCCAAATGGAAATCAACTGACTACGTTGATCTCTTGAACCTGATGTATACCCTCGCGAAAATGTATCAGCAATCCGGGATGTTAGCCCTCGATGAACATATCGAAAACCCGAAGGAAAGCGCGATATTCTCTAAATATCCAAAGCTTCAGAAAGACCATTTTGCGATTGACCTGATCACTGACAGCTTCCGGATGCTGGCCATGCAATTTGACGATCCATACCAAGCCGAAGACGTGATCAATAGGAAGCTCAAGAAGCACCACCACGAAGCGTCTGTCGCCCCGCATGGCCTTACAACTGTTTCAGATGCTTTGCCGGCGATCGGGATTGTTGCCGCTGTTCTTGGTGTTATCAAAACCATGTCTTCCATCGACAAGCCACCCGCGGTGCTTGGGGCCATGATTGGTGGGGCATTGGTCGGAACTTTTCTTGGCGTATTCTTGGCTTATCTTTTTGTTTCACCAATTGCGAACCGTCTGCAAGCGATCGAAGATCAGGACGGTATTTATTATGCGGTGATCCGCGATATTTTCATCGCGATCCTGCACAATCATTCACCCGGGATTTGTACGGAAATTGGCCGCGGGAACATTCCAACCAGCCTTCAACCCTCCTTCTATGAGATGGAAGAAGCGCGGAAATCCCTCTCCGAGGCGGCATAATCCATGCCAACGCGGGACCGCCTAAGAGCACTGCGATTGGTGAGCCGTATCAAGCAATACGAGCTTGAGGCGATCGGAGCGGAACTGTCGGGGCTTCGTGCCAACCTGAATGACGTTGTTAATCAAAGTGAAGATTTGGCCAAAACCGCGTCCCAGGAAACTGCCAATTCCACAACAGATACGCGCCCATATCTTCCAAGCTATCTGGCTTCTGTTGACCATCACCAACGACTGCTCAGCCGGAAAAGCGAAGACATTGAAGCCGGGATTTCCAAGCTACAGACCAGTTTGCTGGATGCATTTCGCGATGTAAAAACCAAAGAAAATGTTCTTTCGCGGCTATCCCAAGCGGTCGATTTGGAGGTTGAGCGCACTGAAAACTCAGCCCTGGATGACGCAACGCGGAGCCTGTCGGCGCTCAAACACACTATTTAAGCCCAGCAGCATTGCCGCTAGGCTGAGTATTTGGCTTTCCAAATCTCGCGAATTTCGTCTGCGAGCGTCATCGGATCGAACGGCTTGACGATGATGGCCAAATCGTTCGGATCAGACAGCAACTTCTGGTTTTCCGGCCCGGCGCGCGCAGTCAGATAGATTGCGGGACAGTCTTTGTAATCAGGGAGTTTTCTAACCTGCTCCATCATTTCCGGCCCCGTCAAACCGGGCATCTGCACATCTGTAACAATAAGCTGTGGCGCAAACCCGTTTAACAGCTCGATTGCGCTCGTCCCGTTTTCGGCCTGTTTAATCTGAAATCCGCCAATAAGCTCAAGAGCAAGGCCAACGATCTCAACAAGCTGCTGATCGTCATCAACGTGCAAAATTCTTTCAAGGGTGTCCAATTTCAACAGTCCAAATATTGATCGTTTCAGCTAAATCTATGAGGCGATACGCTTGCTTGAGGCACCGCCGGAGGTGGAAAACTTGGAAACAACCCCATGGCCAGCCGATGGAGCGGCGACTGAATAGCCTAAGATGCAAGTCGGCCACCCTTCTGGCAATTTGCCGTTTTGAACTGGAAAAATTGCCAGCCCGACTATATCGTCAGTTCTTAAGAACTTTGCTAATAGATCATATTTGATTAAATTACTGTCTTCAACTGTCGATAGGTTGCTGGTGACTGTCGCTCTACTGTTTTCTGCCAGCCAAGTTTTCACATTTGCTTCGGTACATTCAGTCAAAACCTTAAGGTCGGCTACGTCGCCCAACAGGCCACCAGTATTGTTGAGCCACCTTTGAATTGAACTTTCCGCTGCAATCGACCCCTGAAAAACATTGCCGACCACGTGCGCCGGCACCTCGATTATATAGACGTCCGAATTGCGAAGAACCTTGTTTTCAAGCGCTGAATCAAGGAATTTATAGGTCGCGTCATTGAACCAATTCTTAGCATGCACTTGACCGACGACCCCCTTACTCTTGGAAAACTGTTTCAGACTTGGCTTGCCAGTTTCAAGATTAACCTTCACGTCATCTTCACCAAACTGATCGATCAGCCTTTGGATCGCGGAACTGCCCAGGATGCTATCAATTGGATGGATGTTGTTGGATATCTGTCCTGTAAAGTCGTGCATCGGTTGGCCATCAGGGGTTTCAATCTGTAGCGGAATCACGTCTTCACCATTCGCGGCGACCTTTGGCAGATCAACAAAGAACTCCGTCCCTTGCTTTTCTTTACTCACAAAATATACGCGGCCTTGGTGCTTGCCGATGATCTCTCTTACAATCGAAAGACCCAAACCAGACCCACCTTTTGAACGGGTATCGGAACTGTCGGCCTGCACGAACCGTTCAAATATCGTGCCGTGCAAATGTTGTGGGATCCCCACGCCAAAATCCCTAACGCTGAGCCTGAGCATGTTGTCCTTTTCGACCAGTGACACGAAAATCTCGTCGCCCTTTTGGGAAAACTTTGAAGCGTTAGAAATCAGGTTATCCATGACGCGGGCCAGACTGTCAGGGTTACCATAAGCAAGCAAAGGGGCGTCAATGTTTACGTCGATCCGGCGCACGTTGACGCCCAAATTTCCAGAGTAGATACTATTGGCTTCCAAGGCCTGGTTCACCAATGAACTCAGGTCGAAAACCTCCATTTTCAAGTCCATTTTCTTCGCATCGAACTTTTCGATATCAAGAATATCGTTGATAAGCTTGATCAGCCGGTCGCAATTGAGGGTCGCGATTTTTACAAGTTTGCCCATCTTTTCCGGAACGTGACCTACTGCATTTGACCCGATGATCCCCAACGCACCCTTGATTGACGTGAGCGGCGTACGCAATTCATGGCTGATCGTTGCAATGAATTCTTTCTTTGCGCGCTCCGCTACCTTTCGCTCCGTAATGTCACGATAGATCACAATGAACCTCGGCTCGTCCCCCGGCGGCGTCGCATATTCCAAGTTAATCTCAAAGGTGACGCCGGTCTTGGCCTCCACTTCCCATGTGGCACGACCAGACCCCTTTTCGATCAGGTCCAAACAGCGCTCTTTAAACTCCTCGAACCTTTCGGAGTTAAGGAAGTCGGAAACCTTCTTGCCTTTCCAACCGCCTTTCCCGCGGCCATTTATCAAGATTTCCTGCGCTGCTGCGTTCACATAAGACAATTCATAGGTTTTGGGCCGAACGACGATGACCAGGTCCTGAAGCAGCTCAAGAGTATTGTTAAAGCGTGTCTCGGAAATACCCTCGCGGGTTTTGGTGACATCCGACGCCACCATGGCGATTTCGACCATTTCCTGGCTGGGGTTTTGCACCTGAATAAATGTGCACTCGAGCCAGACCGGCTTGCCGTTTCTGTTCAAAAACTGCTGCACGCCTTTCCATGTGCGACGTTTGGATACCATCGATCCGATTTCTTCATCAAAGGCGGCCTTGTTTTCCGGCACCAGAAAGTCGCTCAACGCGTGCTGGATCAGTTGGTTACGCTTCAGGCCCATCACATCTTGGAATTGTTCATTCACGTGGGTGATAACGCCGTCATGCGACAACATGCAGAAGACAGAGTGGGCCTCCACCGCAGTTCTGTAAAACTCCTTTGAACGCAGCTCGGACGCCAGTACGTTCCTGCGCTCTTCAGCAAGCCGCGCACTCTTAACAAGTTCTCTTACAAGAAAAACAAAAGAACCGATGATAAGGGCGGCAACAGCGATGGCGATCCATTTATATCGTTCAAGGATATTGGTCGCGGCAAGCTGCATTTGGCTTTCATAGGGACGCGCCCCGAGGGCCATCAATAGCTTGCGCACCTGCTGGTAATTTTGTGGGGCCTGCCAGACAACTCCGCCCATCGCTTTGGATTCAGCGGTTTGGCCGTTGATCTGCAAAAGGGATTCAATCGTAATGGCCATCGCTTCCTCGGATAGGCTTGGAAGCGCGGCCAGAACCGACCCTGGAAAAATCGGGGTACTCACCCAGAACGGATAATCGGCATGTTTAATAGCCGAGATTGGCCGTAATTCATCAAGTTCCAACCGCCCTTCGCGGGCCAGTTTTTCAAGAACACCGGCACGAATAACGCCAACATCCACAAGCCCGGACTGAACAGCCGAAACGACCTCCAGCTGATTGCCGCCGGAGAATATGGCCGTTTGTAATACAGATGCTTCGTCAATCCCTTGCGCGCGAAACTGTTGAACGGCCAACTTCCAGCCAATAAAATCGCTTCGATCGATGCCCATAATTCGCTGACCAACGGCATCAGACAATGTCTTGATATTGCTATCTTGGCGCGTAAAAATCACAGCACCGGTCTTGTCATAGCTTTTTCCGTCCCACACCTGCGCGATCGACGACAAAGCCCGCGCGCCCATCTCTTCTTCGGCGGCAACGAAACCGGCAGCATCGGTGAAAATCAGGTCAAACCCTGATGTCTCTTCAGCCGTGTAGTTTGACTGTGCGAAATATGGTTCGATCTTGAAACGGTAATTCAGCCCCCGATCCCGCGCTGAGGCATCCAGAAATTCCTTGGTCAGCTTCCAGTCTTCCAGAGCGCGTGTAACACCCTCTGAGGCGCTGACCCCAATCGTAAGTTCGGCTATTTCAGAAGGATCATTCGTTACCTCTTGAGACTGCAAAGGCCCGATTGAAGTAATAATAATGCTCAGGGCGAGAAAAACTAATCTGAATACTTGCCCGAGCTTGGACCGCAGGCCTACCAAATCTTGGGCAGCTCTATCGGAATCTAAGCATCGTCTCGATAGCATTTTCGTACCCAAGAATATTGATTTTGCCGATCACACCGCAGGACAGGCTCGTCACAGTAGTTAAAACGTTAATTTACGTTTATGGCAAATGTTTGACGACGGAAACAATGACGTTTCAGAGCCAGCATTGTATCATTAACACGATCTGTGCCCGAAATACCCTTCTGAAAGGGAACTCCCTTCAGTGTAAAGGGCACTATCACGAGGCCGGCCCATTCAACCGCCCGTAAAAACTGCGCTCCAGATGCAACTCCCCTGCCCCGGCTTTTTCAACCATCCCGCGCAGATAGCCCCCCGGAGAAACCACTTCGCCCGTGCAGTGTTTTTCGAACACAAGAACAAGGGCTGCTGTCGCCACTTGCTTGCCCAACTGGTCCTGCGCCACGTGCCATGCGTGTTCTGAAATGCCGATCATTGGCCTGAGCTGACCCGCCACGCGGTGAACGTCAGACCAATCCTTGAGGTATCCAGCCATATCCTGAGCCCATGATGCGAATTCTGGACAGGCTTGCATGACCGTTGGCAGATCAAGAGAGGTAGCGCGTAATTTATGCGTTTTGGCTGCCCAATCCTCCTTAACCATCTCGGTTTTGTAATCACCCATTGTGTTTATCACGGCATCAGCCATTTTTTCTTTATCTAGGCGGCTACTAATTACAGGTTTAAGTTTATTTGTAATTAGTATGTCAGGTTCAAAAATGACCTCCGTGGGGTTCATTTTATGTGTTTTCTCAGGTGTTTCTGACTTAATTATCGTGAAGTTATCAACAGCCTCAATCACCTCGGTTTCTTCGAAAATGGTCCGCTCAACACGGGCTTGAAGGGCTCTGAACCACGCAAGAAGCTGCTGCAATGCATCAGATGCCGTTGGGCGCCGAGGGAGCTTGCTGAGCAGCTCTTCGAAAAGATTTGTAAGTTGCGTCCATGGGCCGCTGTAGCCCCCTGACAGGGCAGCGTCGATTTGTGCGCGGATCATCCGACGGGAAACGGTAATCTGGCGCTTGAGGCGTTGGCAAAGCTCGCGTTCGGCGCGCAACTCCATATACAACTGCTCGAACTCTTCGACACGCGCCGAAAGCGGTGCCAGATCGAAACCATAGGCTTCGATGATGACACCATCCGCGTCCCTACGCCCCCAGCGTTTGCCATTTGGGCTGTCCTTGAAAGCAATAACACCGGCTTCCGCAAGGCGCCTGGAGTGCCGTTTCAGCGCTGACAGTGAGAACCCCGTTTGGTCCATCAGATAAGCGTTAGAGGCCCAGACAATCGGGCGCCTGCCCTCTTCCCAGTCCTGAGCCTGTGTAAATGCCCCCAGCGTATCCAAAAGCATCATATCGCCGGCCTTCAGCCCGATATGTGCACCTACACGTTTTACCGCGACGAATGCCTTTGATTTGGATGCAGAAATCTGTTCACCGGCTTGGGCAAATTGCGCTGCAACCCCAAGACCCGGTGTCGGCTTGCGCCAACCTGACTGTTTCATACCTGTGTCTCACCTCCATATATGTGGAGGCAAAAGAAATCCGTTCACCAAATCGGTGTTGCTTTGTTGACAGCGATTCGCGGGAGAGGTATCTATCAGGTGTTCAAATTGATTAGATCAGCTCTCAGGCCGCTTGGTTTGGGGGCTTTTCTTTTGCCTTTAGTTCACTCGATCTTCTCCTGTTTTGACGAGAGAAATGCTTGATAGAGGCCGTCAAGGTTTTCAGCGAGATAATCACCGAATTCCGAGGCATCTGTTGATGTCAGTGAAACGCTGAACGCTTTGCCAGACTTCCCCAAAACACCTTTTATCCGTCCGCCATTGGCGGTCCAGGTCCGCTTTTGCGGGCCCGCGCGTTTCGCTTTATTCCGAACCACCCTGCCCTTTTCAGAGAGTTTGCTCAGAAGAAGCTCGAATCGCGCGTCACTGTGCAACTCGGCAAAGCTGGGCTCTGCCACCAATTGCTGCGTCAACTTTATGTTTTCCGGCTCAGACATCAATTTCTTGAAGCCTTCCCAACGGTCCCGACCGATCTGTTTTGCCGGGCCAACGGCATCGATGATGTCGTTAGGGATTTGCTGCGCGACGGACAACATCCGCGACAGCAGCGTGCCATCTACAGTTAGCGCAGACATAATGACATCTTTTGGCTGACCAATTTCTAACAGGCTTCTGGCAAAAACTGCCTTCTCTACGAACGACAGATCGGCCCGTGCTGTGTTTTCGTGGCCTTGTGCAAGGATATGCGCAACATCATCCATTGGCTTGACGACAGCACGGACCATACGTCCCAGCTCTGCGGCAGCACGTACGCGTCGGTGGCCAAAAACGACCATGAAACGTCCAGAGGTTTCTGGATGCGGGCGCAACAGCACGGGTGTGTCTTGTTGCCCTTTTGCGATAGACGCCTTGAGCTCTTGAAACGCCTCGTCATCCAGCCCGAGCCGGTCGCTGACAAAAGAGCTGTCGATTAGGTTTGGGGCGATTTCAACAATCGTTTCGCCCTCCATCATCCGGCGCGCATCTTCCGCAAGACTGTCGATGGACACTTTCATAGACTTTGAGGCGCCGCGCATCGCGTAATTTGTGCGACTGCCATCGCGCGCCTTATCGCCGGCTGGATCCATTACACTTTTCAAGAGATCTTTACGCGCCATGATGGCCCTCCAAATCGGTTCCCCAGAGGCAATGTTTGATCGAAATTCTAAAATCTGCACGGCTGTCAAAAACGCTCATTATGGGCGCCCCCAAGCTTCGTGAATGAGATCGGCAATTTCATCATTAACCGCGTTAAGAGAATCCATCGCACGGTCATAGGTCGCACGCACGAACTGAGACCGCTCCACCTCGTAAAGGGTTTGTTTGGTGATGCCCGCGTCAGATATCGCCGTAGATTTGACCATATGAGATTGCAGCATTTGTCCGGGGAACATGGCTTGCATGAAGCCGACCATTTGCTTCTGCGGGCTGTCCGTTGGTTCAAACCGTGTCACCAGATAGCGGAACCACTTGAGGTTCATCTGTGCTCCCGCATCGCGGATCGTCTTCATGATCCCGCCCAACATCAAAAGGAACTGGCTCATCGACATGACGTCCAGCATTTGCGGATGAACGGTAATCAATACCGAACTCGATGCAGTCAGCGCCGTAAGAGTCAAATACCCCAGCTGTGGAGGGCAATCGATAACGACGATATCGTATCGGTCATCTACCTCCTTCAGGGCTTCGGATATCCGGGTAAAAAACGCGCGGCCAGCCTGAGGGTCTTTGCTCGTTAATGCGACGGGCGTATCGTATTCGTACTCCTGCAAATCTAGGCTTGCAGGGACGATGTCAAGGTTTGGGATATTTGTGTTGCGGATGACTTCCGAGATCGGGCGCCGCTCTCCATCATAGCGCAATGTCTCATAGAGAGAGGGGACTTCATCGAGCTCCGGCTGGATACCGTGAAGCGCCGTAAGCGATGCTTGAGGATCCAGATCAATCGCCAGAACCCGGTGGCCGCGCAAGGCAAGGTGCTGGGCAAGGTGCGCAGCGGTTGTGGTCTTTCCCGAGCCGCCCTTGAAGTTCACTACTGACACGACGTGCATATCTTCGCCGTCCTGGCGATGCGGCACATACCGCTTCTTTCCGGAACGCCCATGCTTGTCGAGATAGGCTCTCAATTCAAGCATTTGCTCTGCGGAATATGTCCGCCGTCCTGACGGTGACGTCGTTGGCTCAGGGCCTTTGCCTTCAAGGTGGAGTTTCTTGATGTTTGATTGAGTGACCCCGAGGAAGTATGCGACTTCAGCCAGGCTGAACTGGCGTAGACTCTTTTGTGCGTTGGGGGGATACTGCTCCATACGCAACATATTGAGCCTGTCAGAAATCAGTTCCCCTTGCTCGAGAATGATCTCGTCGAAAGGTTTTGGAGCCTCGTTGTTCTCAAATTTTTGCATACTGACTGCCCGCTCTTATCAAATATCGCTTTTAGCGCGATTTCACTTACACAAGTGTCACTAAAGGGGATTTTCGAGTCGGGCAACAAGTTTTCATCCCGGGACGCCAGACAGTGTAAATATTGTAGGGAGCCCCACATCTTGTGGCGCGCCGATGTCGTGGCGCAATTTCAGCATACGCACTGCCTGAGGTTAAGGCGGGAATAACAAGCCAGCACCATCTAAGATACTGGTATTAATCCATTTATTAGATTTGCACGGCTGTCAAACTGCAGCGTTCGGACCATTCTGCTGAATTTTGGCCGGCTAGGAGGTGGTATCAGCCCTATGATTGGTCCGTTTGGTCGTCAGAGTGAGTTTAAATGCAAAAATCTCGCAATCCGCAGGTGGGACCAAGGAAAAAATGTGCGGTTCGCGGAATGCACTCCCGGCGATTCTCTTTCGCAAGCAGAGCGGTTCACCCGATCTCAGAACCTTCCGATAGACCCACCCAGGATCACAGATCACCTCCATCCCGCAATTTTTTGTCTGCTTCTTTGAAGCGGAGGCGAGCCATGGTAAACAGGTGCATGCCATTTCGGTTTATAATCCTACCGACATCATTTTGACCGTAGCGTTGCGGTTGAGCCAGAAATTGTCCGCAGACAATTTGCTTTCAATGAGGCAGTCGAAGAGGGTTCATGACAATGCCAGCCCAGACAACCCCATCGAAATCAAAGTCCCGCAGCCTTCGTCAGGTTCACCCTGAACCGATCCCTGCGCCGCTGGTACCGGCGGGTCATCTCAGCCGATGCATGGCCAAGGTGCTTCTGGATGTAGCGCTCGTCGACCTCTGCACTCGACGCCAGACCCGCCCGCAAGCTATGCCCCGAGAACAGGGCAAGCCGGTCTTTTTCGGACAGATCACTACGGATGCCCGCGTCCAATACAGTTTGTTTGATAAGCCGTGCGACGTGTTTGTCAGAGAGGCGCGCATCGAGGGCGCGCTTGTTGTCACGGGTGGTCCGGCGGAAGAGGGGGCCAAAGTCGATCTTGGCGAACTGCAGCCATTGCTCCAGCGCATGGACTGGGCAGGTTTGATCCGACGATCCCCGGCCAATCTCGACCTCGCGCCAGCCGGTTTTTCCGCGCAGGAACAAGATCGCGCCGTTATCTTCGATCTCAACCCAACCACCGCTATCTGGCGTATCATCGCGGCTATGATCAAGGCTGACAATCTCGGAGCGACGCAGCCCACCCGCATAGCCAATCAGCAGGATCGCACGGTCCCGCAATCCGCGCAGATCAAAGGGCAGGGTGGCTACCATGGCGCGGATGTCTTCAGCCAGCACCGCTTCTTTCTGAACGGGCGGCCGCGCGTGCTTGCGCCGGATGCCAGCCAGAACAGTCGCGATATGCCGGTCCTTACGATCAAGCGTAAAGCCGCGCTGCTGGTAGTGCCAGGCAAGGCCAGACAGGCGGCGCTCGATGGTCGATACCGACAGCGGTCGTGCTGGACGGGCAGGGGTCTCGGTGTCGGGCGCTGCACAGTTCGCAATGTAGAGCCCGATCAGTTCCGGGCTGGGGGGCAGCGCGTTTGCGCCGCGCCTGCGACACCAACGCGTAAAATGCGCCCAGTCTTTAGCATACGCCTTATTGGTGTTCTCAGCCGTTGCCTGACGTGCATAATCGCGCGCGGTATCTACAAGACGGTCGAGAGGACCCGACCCCGCCACATCGTTAGGCAGGCTCAAGCGCTCATCAGTAGACGGAAGCGCATCGTTTGCTTCATCGGGCCTAGGTATATTCAGGCGTGATTTGTCGTTGTTTTCTGTCATGCTGCTGAACATACCCGTTATGTCCGATAATGCAAACTTATTGGACATAACGTGGTCGTACAGGATGGGGCGGTTATAGCACTATATGCTGGCTAAAAGCGCCGCCCAAGGTTAGGCTTCGCATATGAAACACGCGCTAACCCCACTTGATGCGGACCAAAAGACATTACCCCCGATGCCGGGGTGGGTCACCTCTGCCCGCAATGAATCTCTTGAAGATGTGGCGTTTTTGTCAGGTGCGGCGCTCGGCCACCTGCATCTTGTGGTGGCGCGGGCGGACGTCCCCCAAACCTTGTTGCGCGAGCGGTTGGCGCTGCGCGCTGCAGAGGCCAGTGTGGCCCAGTCGGGACGGCCAGAGCGGGCCGCAGACCTGCGCGATGCCCTGCATCTGATGCGGCCCGGCGACCTGCCCGGCCCCGCGGGGGAGATTTATCAGCACTGGCGACAAGCGATCGAACGACCGATCTCGGTCACCGCGCTGCACCGTGCCCTACCGACCTATTCTAAGACCGAACTCGCGGTCTGGCTCGGCGGACCTGGCGCGGGGCAGGGTGGCCCGGTGGGGCGTGCGTCATCCGTGTTTGAGGCGGTGATGTCGGATCATCCGCGCGCGGAGCATGTGGCGCTCCTTCTGGCGGATGCGGCGCTGGCGCAGGCCTTGGGATGGCACTATGCGGTGCCGTTGCTGGGGGTCGGGCTTACACCGCGCGATCTGCGCAAGACCGGTGATGATCTGCGGCTTGCCTGTCACCGCGCTGTCGTGGCATCGGCCATTGAGACAACCCGGATGGCGGCTGATCTGGCGCGGCGCGCGGCGCGTCTTCACGCGGTGGCTCCCAGGCTGCGCGCCAAGGGCGCAGGGGAGGCGGTTGAGATGTTTCTGACCCGCGATGCCGTGGCTCCGTCTGCCTTGCCGTTGCCGGATCGGGCGGCGCGGCGGCTGTGCGATCGGCTGGTGAGTTTGGGTGCGCTGCGCGAAGTGACGGGGCGCGACAGTTTCCGCCTCTACGGGGTGTGAATATGGCAAAACACCACCCCGCTGACCTGGACCGCGCCCTTGCCGATCTGCCGCCAGAGCAGCGCTGGCGCATATGGATGCGCAGGATCGAAGCGGTGCTGTTCGCGAGTTCTGCACCGGTGCCGCGCGCGGATCTGGCGCGGGTAGTGGGGGATGCTTCGGTTGATCTGCTGATCGAGGATCTCGCCGCCGACCTGGAAGGGCGGGCGTTCGAGGTTGCCCGCGTTGCCGACGGGTGGATTTTGCGCACCCGCGCCGTCTACGCGCCCGCAATCCGCGCGGCAGCAGAGGTGGGTAATCAGGATCTTGACCTGAGCGAATTTGACACCGCGGTGCTGGCCGCCATTGCCTATCATCAGCCAATCACGCGCGACGGATTGAAAGACATCTTCGGCAAGGAGATCAGCCGCGATCTGATCGGACGGCTGAACGGTCTGGGTCTGATCGGGACGGGCCCCCGCAGCCCCCGGCGCGGCGCGCCCTACACCTTTGTCACAACCGACCGGTTCCTGGTGGCCTTCGGGTTGGAGAGCCTGCGGGATTTGCCGGACAAGGAGCAATTGCAAGATGCGGGAATCGCGCTGTAGTAGGGCAGGTCTGCCGTGGTATCATACGGAATACGCCTGCTAGCCCTGACTTCCAAACGACGGCGAGACTTCAGTCTTGATCGGGGCGGATCAGTCCTTCGGCATACCCATAGCAGAACGAAGCGTTTGCTATGACCTCGCCTATCTTCTGAAAATTAAGAATATCAAGACGCAGGCACTCGGCCAGCGGAATAAAAAACTTGTGTTCTAGCCCACGCATACGAGGCAAGGCGCTTGCTTTGGCACCATGTCCGAAAATCAGCCGGAAAGGGAAAGAACCAGAAAAATTTACGACAGATCCAACAAAACACACCGGCCAACTGATTGATTGGATGTGCAAAAGGTTGACGCAAAGCAAACATATTTTTTACCTCAATTTAATTTATCGACTTCAGAAAGGTGACTACTTAAAGAGTGAGGGGCTGAACATGGCCACTGTGACCGGCGGAACCGGCGACGATACATTGACCGGTACGACGGGCGCGGACAGCATCCAAGGCAACGGCGGCAACGACTCTCTGCGTGGCCTTTCCGGCAATGATACGATTGCGGGAGGCACCGGGAACGACACCATCTATGGCGGGCAAAAGGGTCCGCCAAGCTACACGGCGGTCAATAACGGGCAGACAATTAACGGGACCACCGGCCAGGACTATTTCCGTTGGGCCGCCGAAGATGGCTCCATTGCGACCATCCGTCTTGATGACGGGGGCGGTAGCGACAATGATGGTGACAATGTCGCGGATTACGTGCTGGTCGAGACGACGAACACGACCAATACCCTTGCCTTGCGTGGATTCGACTATGGCACGGACAAGATCGTCCTGCAGGAAAACTACACCGGCATCACATCTTCGGTCACTCAGCATTCGCCGACCACCTACGGCGTTATTTACACAGTCACATATGCAAACGGGAACACGCAAACCTTCAATATCGAACTGAACGGAACAGGCCCGATCAGCCCCGATCAGATATTTACGACGACGCAGCCGACGGTCAGTGACGACGACAGTCTTTCCGGTGGTGATGACGCCGATACCTTCGTGATCGAGGATGACTTTGGCAACGATACCATCGTCGGGGGCGAGGGCGGGACTGATTACGACACGATGGACCTGTTGGCTCTGACGGGTCCGGTCACGGTGACATATACCGGGGCCGAGGCCGGGACGATCACCTATGGCACGAACACAATCACATTCTCCGAGATTGAGCATCTGGTACTGACCGAGCAGGCGGACACAGTCGATGGCTCTGCCGACACCGCAGGCATGTACATCGAAGCCCGGGGCGGCAACGACTACATTCTCGGCGGCGCGGGCAATGACAGCCTGCGAGGCGAGGATGGCAACGATACGCTGTCCGGGCAGGCGGGCGACGATTCGGTTGCGGGCGGGGCGGGCGACGATCTGATCTATACCGGATACGGTGCCGACACGGTCTGGGGCGATTCCGGATCGGATCGGTTCGTCATCGACGATGGGGACGGGTCGGTGACGGTCTATGCCAGCGACGAAGGCGGCGACACCGATACGCTGGACTTCAATACCGGTGCTGCAACGAATGGGGTCATTGTCAGTTTCGGTGGATGGGAATTCGGCACGTTCAATTTCGACGGGACGACCGGCACCTTCTACGAGATCGAGGCCGTTTCTGGAACGGATCTGGCCGATAGTCTGGATGCGTCCGCTGATATGTCGGGGCTCGAACTGTCCGGTGCGGCGGGTGACGACACGGTTCTGGGCGGAATGGGCGATGACGTTATCGATGGCGGCACCGGTGACGATACCATCGCAGGCGGGCAGGGCAACGACACGATTACCGGCGGTGATGGCAGCGACACGTTCAGCTATGCCGCAGGCGACGGCATAGACACGATCACCGATTTCAACACCGGCAATACGGGCACGCTGAATGACGGTGACAGCACCAACAACGATTTCATCAATCTGTCGGCTTTCTATGATGACATCTGGGAATTGCACGCCGACCAAGCCGATGATGGCATTCTAAACCAGTCCAACGACGGGATCGGCGGTGCCGACTACTCTAACAATGCGAGCTTTGGCACCGGCGGCCTTATCTTTTCAGGTGCCAGCGCGGATAATCCCAGTTTCACCTCCGAAAACACCGGCGTTGTCTGCTTTACGACCGGTACTGCCATTCGCACACCGCGCGGTGATGTCCTGATCGAAGACCTTCGGGTCGGCGATCTGGTGATCACGGCCGACAATGGTCCGCAACCCATCCGCTGGATCGGCACACGGCAACTGGATCACGAGGCCCTGCGCGCTGCGCCAAACCTCAGGCCGATCCTGATCAAGGCAGATGCCTTGGGCAACGTGCGGTCATTGTTCGTCTCTCCGCAGCATTCCATGATGGTTGGCGAAAGCAATCTGGTGCGCGCGAAACATCTTGCCGAATATATGCCGGGCGTGCGCATCGCCATCGGCAAGCGGTCGGTCTGCTACGTCCATCTGATGTTCGACGCCCATCAGATCATTTTTGCCGAAAACGCCCTGTCGGAGAGTTTTTATCCCGGACCGATGAGTCTCAAGATGATGGGGCATGAGCCTCGAACGGAGCTGCTATCGCTGTTCCCCGATCTTCGGGCAGACCCGAGCTTGCGCGCTTTTCCGGCAAGCTGGTACGGCGGGCCTGCACGCGAGGTGATCAGACGGCGCGACTTGGCCGTCCTGTTTTAAACGCATCACCTGAATTTCATTTCGGGTAGGGCCGGATTCGATCTGCAGATGATCTCTGCAACAACACCCTGTTTATCGATGACTTGATGGGCGACACTTCGGTTCCCAGGGATAAAATCCCTGATTGAGAAGTGCGCGCCGAAAGCCCCCCATTGGCCAAGTGCAAGAAAAAAGCAGCGTCACGAAACGTGTCAGCGATCATCGTTCAATCGGATATTGGCACTGGGTCCAGACACTGGTCTAAGATCATCTTAGTGAATTCCCTCACTGCCCCTGAAACGGTAGCGGCTCGGAAGCCCTTTGATCAAGCAATAGAGACGATTATGAAAGCACGCGCATTTGCCGACAAAGCTTCAGGGCTTCTTCTTTGCGCGATGACGGTGCTTGTGATCTGCAATGAATGGGGGGTGGCCAAGTGGAGTGAACCTCTCAAGCTGGTTCTCGTTCTGAGTTTGGTCGCGATCCTGACATCTCAGGTGCGATTGTCGCGCAAGGCTTTCGTTCTGGTGGGGCTGATTTTGAGTATTGCGCTGGCGGCCACGAACCGTGACTGGCTTGATATTGTCGTAAAAGGCCTGAGTACGGCTGCGTTTATCGGTGCGTTTTTTGCGGCGCTTTCGACGCTCAGAACTGTTGCCCAGACGTCTCCTGCTATCCAACGGGCAGGAACCTTTCTGGCCGAGCAAAAGCCGGGCCGTCGCTATGCCGCGCTGACGCTTGGGGGGCAAGCATTCGCCTTGTTGCTGAACTATGGTTCCATTCAACTTCTGGGTACATTGGCGATGGCAAATGCGAAAAGTGAACCCGATGCCGAAATTCGCGGGCATCGTATCAGGCGGATGTTGCTGGCCATCCAACGTGGCTTTGTCTCATCTTTACCGTGGTCACCGCTTTCGTTTGCGATGGCAATTACCATAAGTGTCATTCCGAATACCACATGGACGCAGGTCTTGGTCCCGGGGCTCATGACGGCATTCATTCTGGCTGGCATCGGCTGGGGTCTGGATACTGTATTCAAGCCGCATTTGGCGGTAACGCCAACCCGAACAGAGCCGACCGGAACCTGGTCTACGATGTTACCGTTGCTCGCGCTTTTGACGGTTCTGGTGGTCGGCGTTGTCAGTTTGCACGAAGTTTCGGATGCGCGGATCGTTGGTTTGGTGGCCGTTTTGGTGCCCTCTATCGCCTTGGTCTGGATGCTGATCCAGCACTGGTCTGATGCCCCGTTTGCCAGTGCCGGGGCCCAAATCAAAAGCTATGTTCTAGTGGAACTACCCGGATATCGTGGTGAGCTGATTTTGCTGATGATGGCCGGCTATATTGGCACTGTCGGTTCGCAGTTGTTGGGGCCTTTGATGCTCAAAGCAGGGTTGGATCTTTCAACGGTGCCGCCTTGGATCATCTTGGTTGCCTTTGTTTGGATTATTCCGCTGGCGGGTCAGATTGGCATGAACCCGATCCTTGCCGTTACGCTGATCGCACCTTTGATACCTGACGCGGCCAGTCTGGGTGTGCAACCCACGGCGCTTGTGGTTGCACTGACGGCGGGGTGGGCGCTGAGCGGCGCAAGTTCGCCTTTCACGGCAACCACGCTGCTTATTGGTTCATTCGCTGGGATCAGTGCGCTTCGTGTGGGGCTGGTCTGGAACGGTGCATATACGCTGATCTGTGGTGTCGCGTTGTCGGCGTGGGTATTGATCTACGCGTTTGTGATCTAGTTTCTAGGTGCCTCAGGGCTTTGTCAGGTTATGTCCCAACGCTTTGATATGGAACTGATGCGGTAGCATCAGACCACGAATTCACCTACGCAGCCAACCCAGAGGCTATGGGCCTCTGTTCGTGTTCGGCGCGAATGCACAAGGATTTCGAGCGTGTATCCGTTGCCATCGACCGCACGCCAGAGCCAGTGCTTCTTCCCGCGGATCGGGATCACAACTTCGTCCCGGGTGCCACTTGTCGGCGGGCTGAGGTCGATTACGTCGGATCTTGGCCGCAATTGGTGTTCCAAATTCCGCTACCCAATCTCGGATCGTCTGATGGCTGACCGTAATGCTGCGTGCTGCCAACAAATCCTCAACGTCCCGCAGGCTGAGGGCGAAACGGTGGTAGGCCCAAACGGCAAATCCGATGACCCAACGTTGAAAGCAGGGGAGTAGGCCAGCTTGCAGAGACAGTCCCTTACCATTGCTACGGCTTCGTGAGAGGGCGTGGTGTTCGTCATGAGTTATCCTTCCTAGTGTGACACCAAAAAGTTATGCGCCGAAAGGGGCCGTTGATACGGGTCCGGGGATGTTATCCACATATACGGCTTGGATCAGGCCTGATGAGAGCAGGGTTTCCCAGAAAAGTGCAGTTTTGTGCTGAGGTTTCGGGAAAACGTGGCGCATGTGGACTGCCACGCCATGCCTGTAGGAAATAGTTTTTCGCGGAAAGTCTAAAGTGCCTGTCATTCCGGGAGCATCGGCAAGATCGATCACAGGATCGAATAGGGGACCGCGCGTGATTGAGCGCCGTGTGTGGCGGACGGGACTGATTAAAGAATTTCCGATGGGCTCGCAATCCCCTTAGAAAACGTCCCTGCGGTGCAATTCGCGATCGCTTTTCTGCCTTCGTGGGCGAGTTTTGTCACAGACAATCGGTCTTTTCGTCGCTATTTCCAGAGAAATATCGCTTTTATTCAATGAATTCAATCGTGTAACAGAATTCGGCATGTGTCACACGTTAAGTGACACTCGTAAGCCATTGATTTAACTAAGATATATCTCTTTATCTATCTATGTCACAGAATTTATATAAATGTATTAACGTACGCACACACATGCGCACGCACACACACACAAGGACACTCATTCGGGTGTGACACGTGACACAAGCTAACTCATTGTTTTCATTTAATAGTCATGTCACAGCCTTCTGAATTACAAAAAATCTGTGACAGTTTCAGCCTGGTCTACCCCTCTTACCGATCCGTCCGGCCTGACCGAGACAGGTTTTCTACCTCAACTGTTCACGGCTTCGAAGCAGGGGGTTGTTTGGTAAGGACCCGCGCGCGCCGGACGCGACCCGGGTGTTTCGGTTGCCATCGGAGACAAAGATGGAAGATTGGACCCGGAGCATCGGAAGCGCCGCGCTCCCCGCCGCTCTGCGCTGCGGTGACTTTTCTGACAACCGTCCTGACGCACGATGCTGATCCGGAGAGATGGGAGGGTTGGGGTTTGGAAGTAAAGCCACGACCATCTTCGGCGCGGCATATCCAGCGTGCCCTGCCGCCGCGCTGAGCGAGGGTCTGTCGTGACCCCCTGGCGGGATTTCTGCGCACTGCTATCATCACTGACCCTGGTAGTGATCTGAGCACTACCCGTGCCGGTGAGCCAAGCACTGACCTCAGCACGCACCTCAGCGCTGATGTGCGTGCTGAGGTCAGGGGGGCCCTCTATGCTCCGCTATCGACGGATCTTGGGCCCGAGTGCAGAATGCGTAGCAAGTCCTTGCCGTTCAACTCGGTTTCCTGCAACAGACCGTCGGCTACGCGATGAACCAAAGCCCTATTATCCTTAATGATCTTCTTGGAAACCGTACCGGCGCGTCGTAAGTCGGCGTTCAGCTTTTGCACAGCAGTGGATGGCAGGTTTGGTAAAAGTCCGGCGTCTTGTGAGATCGAGATCATTGTGTTGTGCCGCATGCCCCAGCGATAACGCATACTGAACGCCAGTTGTGTGGCTTCTGCCAGATCGCTATCCGCTCCGCTGGAGCAGTTTCCGAGCAGGACAATCTCGGCGGTGCGCCCGCCCAGTAAAGTCGCCAGATGGTCTTGCGCTGTCCGCTCCGTCAATGTGTCCGGAATAGCGTATCCATATTCGCCGCCAAAAGCCGTCAGCTGCAGATGACGAGGAGGCGGCAGGCCCAGCCGGTGCCCGACTACGGCATGCCCCGCTTCGTGGATCGCAATACGACGCAGGAGCTCGGGAGGTCTTTGCGGTGCAATGTGATCGACGGCAGACGATAAGTGCTCTGGCCGCATGGGGTTGCCTGAGCGTCGGGCTTTTTCGCGCGCGTCGCGGATCACAGCGCTGACCTGAGCGCCTGATACGCCGAGCAAGCGGCTTGCGATATCGGCTGCGCTAAGTTCCTTGGCATTGGCACCCAGCTCAATTTCCATGATACGCAGAATGCCTGCGCAATCGGGGTTGCCTAGGTGGATTTTGGCGTCGAAGCGCCCGGGGCGCAAGATGGCTGGATCGACGAGATGCGGATGGTTGGTGGCACCGATGACAATGACGCCAGGCGTGTCATTGAGCCGTGACAGATGTTCCAGCAGCCCGTTCACGACGCCGACAATGTAGTCAGAATTGCGGGTTGGTTTATTGCGAAGCCCAAATGAATCCAGTTCATCGAGAAAGAACACGCAAGGTGCAGAGCTGATTGCTTCTGTCACCTTGTCTGAGAGAACCCTCAGAAAATCGCCCTGATGTCCCGCCCGCTGGCAGTCGGCATAACTGGTGGAGACCAGCGGGATGCCTGCCGATCCGGCGAGGGCTGCGGCGAGGCTTGTCTTGCCGTTGCCGGGCGGCCCGTAGAGGAGGGCGGAGCAGGGCACCTCGGACCACGATACCTTACCGATCTGCCAGTCTTGTAGATCTGTCAGCACCCCGTCGCAAAAAGTGGCAGCTGTCAGTGGCAGGTGGATCTGTTGCAGGGTCATCCGGTTTGACGGAGGCGCGGCCACCGATGCGTCTGAGAGTTTGGACAATCGGCTCAGAACCTTTTGCGCGGTCTCGCCGTGAAACGCGGTGTGCAAGAGCGGCAACGGCATCTTTGCCAGTGCCGTATCCGAAGGCATGAGATCCCGCAAAGCGGCCCCGGTGATGTCGTCGCCCAAGGCATGGGTGTGCCGCAGGATCTCAATGACCATGGTCCGGCAGAGTGGCGGCAGCGTGATGGAGCGGGTGACGAGCGGTTGCATGTGCTCCGAAAGATAGCTGCGCCCTGGCACAAGTGCGACGATGCTTCGGCCGCATTCAATCGCAGTCTCCAGGCCATCTTCGAAATCCTTCAGCGCCCGTTCCTGATCAGATTGTGTCTTGCCGCGGTATCCTAAGACGATGGCTTGCACCGAAGACAAGGATTTGCGGTGAGGCGAGGCCAGGTGGCCGAGATGAACCAAGACGTTTGGCAGGTCGTCCCACGCGCGCTGACGTTCCGCGCGATGCGGGAGCTCCAAGCAGGTCAGGGACTGGGGTGCCGCTAAGTTAAGCAGTTGCGCAGGGGTGTCAAAACAGGCGGCGAAGCGGGCTGCCAGAAGCATTCTGGCAAGGGGAACCCGTGCGGCGCGCTGTGTTCCCGCCCGGTCTGCGTCGCGGGTTCGATAGCTCTCCGTTTCCGATAGAAACTTCGCGGCCTCAGCTGGCTTCTGATCATGGGCTGTCGACGTGCCGTGGCCCTCAACATTATCATGTAGTTCATCAGCATCTGCCTCGGCGTCATCCGTGGATACGGCGGAAAACCCGTTGTAGTGCTCGTTGTACTGTTCGAGGATGCGGCGGAGCAGGTCGTGGGTGAGCTGTTTGGTGTAGGCTGTGGGATTGGCTTGCATAGGATGCCTCAGGAATAAAGAATTTGGGAAATGTTCAGGCTGATCGTTCCGCATGCCTTGCATCGATGTCGTCGAGCAGAGCGTGCATCCGAGCCTCGGCAATGGGGTAGTAAATCTCAGAGACGGTATTGATCGCGTCGCCATACGCTGACTTCGGGACCAGCCACTCCGGGTGGTCCCGCTTGAGGATGGTGTGGCATTGCGTCTCTTCTGAGCGCGCTACGTGACCTGTGGGAAGGCGGATCGCTCGGATGACCTCTGTCTTGACAGTTTTTGCGATCCCGAGCTGATGTCGCAATCGCTTCGCTGGGCGCGCGCTGTAGCCGAGTTTGAGGACCGGAAGCCCCGGCAGGTGGATGCGAAACATGTAAATATGGGACGGGCGCGATGTCCGGCCCGGGCTGCATCCGGCGCAGGCACAGTCACCCCATAGTATGTTGCCGACCATGATATCCTGGCCGTGGCCGCAGGTGTGCCGATAGCGACGATACCCTTGTCTGCCGCTATGTGCCGCGCCGGAC
Organism: Sulfitobacter sp. HGT1; assembly: GCF_013282155.1. Classification (GTDB taxonomy): domain Bacteria; phylum Pseudomonadota; class Alphaproteobacteria; order Rhodobacterales; family Rhodobacteraceae; genus Sulfitobacter. Next base: position 109,757 of record NZ_BLWI01000013.1, on the reverse strand, counting down.
AACGTCCAGCCAAAGCGTAGAGATTGTGCGGCGTATCGGTTCTCGCGACAGATATCGCATCCAAGGGCGTGGTCGCCACGTGCGGCGCTCTCCACGCGGTAATACTGCCGGTGAATCTCGTGACCGCAGGGCAGGACAAAGTGGCCGTGACGCTGACTTTTTTGCGAATGGCGGACGAACGAGACGCCGATGCGGGCTGCCGCGGCAATGCGGCGATTTCGAATGCAGTGGGGGCATTCTGGTTGATTGTTTGAGATCACGCTTGCGCGTTTCACCTGGTGTTGACCGCAAGTGTGGCAACGGATGATCAGGCGACTTCGGTCCACTACGACGGCGATGGCATCGAAGCCTTTCGCGAGTGCTGCGGCGCGCACGTCGTCGCGTTTTAGTGGGCCGTGGACCGGAATTCGGTCATCACCAATGCGAAAGTTGAAGCGGGCGTAAGGTGAAGAAAAGGTGCTGAATATCAAAATCCTTGGGTTGGAGAGGCTGAAAAAGGGGGGGTGTCGATAGGGTCGAAAGGGGTCGGTGGAAGAAAGGCGCGTGACATCATAAAAGAGGCGTGTGCAATGCGCGCACGGGTAGACCCCGGAATTGCCATTGATCTTGCTAACGATGCGAGGTCGGCGAGATGTTGGCGATCCTGTTCGGAATCAGTGCCATCTGACCGCTGGAGCGCAAATAGGTGCCGTGCAGCTGCCGCGAACGGAACCGGGATCAGTGGTTGGCGGGCAAGATGCCACAGGCGGGATGCAACAACGTGCCACAGCTGCTCCGCCTCGTCCCGAAGACCGGATAATGCCGGGTCGAAGTCTGCACCAGACAGGTCCATGTCGATGCGATGGGCCTCGGCCATCATGGAGATGATTGCGTCGAGAGCGACATCAACATCATAAATAGGTTCGGAAGATCTGGGGTCAGGATACACCATCATGAGACAGGCCTTTGTTTTGGGCGGAGAATAGAACGCGGTCGCAGCCGACAGCGTCGCAATGGCCGCCGTCGCTTTGACGCAATTCATGCAACCTTGTCTCAGGCTTCGTCGAGCAGGTCGTTGATGTCCGGGATCGGATAACCGGGATCATGACTGTACTGCACATAGCTGCCCGCTTGCATCAGCAGATCGGCAAGGCGGTCATCCTGTCCGCGTTCCGACCGCAGGCGGCCTGCTTCCCGGACGAGGGCCGCGCTGTCGACGGTATGGCGCTTTGTCTTTGTCAGGCGCATGACAAACACGTTCGAAAGCTGGTCTACGGCTGTCTCAAGCGCTGGCATCAAAGACGTGATCCGCGCAACAGCGGACAAAGAAACATGTACGGTGTGCCAAGCGGCGTAGGCATCAGCATGACGTTCGATACGTCCCGCCGAAGTCTGGGCGCAGAAGTACTGGTAGTCGGCGCGGAAAGCGCGAAACAGCGCATCGCAAAGAGCTTCGAAAGTGTCGATTGACTGCTCTGCAGTCAGGTCAGAATTTTGGGGTACGGGGCAGCCGAGAAGCATGGTACAAATGGTGTCAGTCATGCGGATCTCCTCACAGATCAGTGTGGTCAAGGCGGTGACGAAGCTGCAACTCTGTCATCGCCTTGATTGCAATATAGATATCAATATCGCAATTGCAATAAAGAATATATAGGCCGAGCTAAAAAATGTAGCAGAGGGACAACTCTTTCTGATACCGATATTGAAATCACAGCAGAAACTGGGAAACTTAATGGCACCTCCGAAGAGAGATACAACTGGCATTCTCGTTCGCCTTCACGCGAATACAATTGCAGCGATAGATGACCTCATATCGAAGGAAGATGATGAGCCGTCGCGGCCCGAAATGATCAGGCGTCTGGTCAAGGCGAGCTTAACTGAAAAGGGGTACGACGTGAGAGAATGGATCGACTGATTGTTGACTGGGTAGCGCGCAGCGCAAGCTCAATCGCACCGACACGTGCTCGTTGAAAACAGTGTCGACCAAGGCGCAGTGAGACCTCGGCTTTTGATGTCGGCAACAGGGGCAGGTAGGCGATCTAAAAAAGTCTCATCTACTTTCTCCGCCAAATAGCAAATGGATAACAAGCGTTTCTGCAATGACGGGTCGGGCATACTGATGGCGGTCGTCATTTTTGCGGCAGAGCGAAATTTCCGGTGAGGTGCTGGCAGAAGGGAGGGTATTCTCCTTGGGAACAAGGCTGCGAGACCGGGCAGCGATTGCAGAAACGCTAATGAGTAAAACCCAGCACAGCACTTATCTCAAAAATGGCTCTCAGAACTTTCTGGGACCCAGTCGATCTTATCCTTCAGAGCAGCAATTCTTGAAGGTGATACATGTCCATCCACAGATCAATTAATATGCCCGCGCCCGTCCCGCAGGTTGACACAGCGCCGGTCGTTCTGCGGTTCAAGGGCCTTTGGCCTCAGAACCTGGGCCGGTTCCGGATGCATGATCAGCGCGGCGGGGGAGATCTTTCCCACGTCGATCAAACCCGTTCAAAGGGCAATCATGTCCTCTTTGGCAGGCAGGACTGGATTGAAACCCTGCGATCCGAAATCAAGGAAATGTCGGACTTGAATCAAGAACGTCAGATCGCGGCGCTAACCGCAAAATCCCGTGTCGCAGAGGCTATCCGCGTCGAGGAGGCCGGCCCTTCGCAGCCATGGCGTCAGTCCACCGCAGGGCCTCTGCGGGAAGGGATCCTGTCTGTAAGCAAAACGTGGTGCGGTGGAACAGGTGCAGCGTGTTGGGATGGACCCCGGATTGCGCAATTCAGGGACGCTTCACTGGGATTTCTTTGGGCGCATTTTACTGAACAGCAGTTGCGATATGCCGTCGGGCACATGGATGAAGAAGCTTACCACATTCACTTTGTGATCGCCGTCTGGACAGAAAAGACGACTGCAAACCGGGGACAGCAGTTCCTGCTGCGACCGGCTGCCAACCCGCTTTTGGCAAGCTACGAGCATGCGCAGGACCTTGCTGGGGAGCATTTTGGAAAGATCGGTTTGGAGCGCGGAATGCGGCGGGCCGCAGCCATACGTGCGGCAAGAGAAGCTGGCAAACCGTCGGCCGAACCCCGCTCTCATGTACCACCATCGGAGTGGCGGGCACGAGAGGTTGCCAAGGCTCAGGTGGAGGTAAAAGCCATTCTGGATGCGGCACATGAAGAAGGAGCGCGCGTTGTCCAGCGCACGCGCGATCTGACGGCCCGCGCATTGCGTAAATCTCGGAAAAGGGCCAGCCTTAGGGCAGCGGAACGCACCGCCGCTGCGGCCCGGGAAGCACAAAAATACCTGCCGATTGCTGAAGCTGCTCGGGAACATGCGCGGACTGCAACCCTCGACCGGGACGTTGCCGTCCAGAAGCGTGCTGCCGCTCAGGACGCCGTCACACGACTGGAAGAGGCGTCTGTGCAGATCACGAGACACTGCGCGGCGATGGAGCAGCGGGCGATCCGGGCGACGGAAACCCGGCTGGAAGAGGAGCGTAAAACGCGTAAGGTCAGGGAGACGCAGACGGGACTGTTGACCACCTCGCGTCGGATCGAAAGCAAACTCGTTGCAGCTCAGCGCGACCTGGAGCGGCGCGAAGATGCACTCACTTTGCGCGAGAAAGCGGCAGAGGCGCTGGAGCGTGGCATCTCGTATATCATCGGTGGCGGGATTGCCTGGGATGAACACGCGCAAAGGTTTGCGCTGGATGCTGAACTGGTGCCCGTAGACAGGGAAACCCTTAGGCAGACCGTCCGGACAGCGGGCCCCTTGTTCCTACGCGTTGCTAAGGCGATTTCACGCGCGGCATGGGTGGCCCTTGGTCGAGCGCAGGGACAGATCAGCGCAGACGCAATTATCCTGACAAATATTCGCGCAGAAATGGGGCTGCCGCCCGAGCGCAGTCTGGCGGATGTTCTGGATCGCACCGGTGATGTCGACCCGGATCTTTAGCCGAGGTCCAGCACCATCTGACGCGGATCGAGCAGCCTGCGCCTTGGCTTGGGCTTCGGCTTGGCGGTCCGCGAGGCGAGCGGCTTTGCGCAGACGCCGCACGTCTGACGGGACATTTCTCCCATAAACCGGGCCACCGACGCGTCCGCCGCGTTCTTGAAGGCGGTCTTCTCCGTTGCCGGCACCCAAATGCTGAGGCGGGTCAGATCTGCCGCCCGCTTCCGGTCCGTGGACCGCTGCGCATACATCGCATGGTCTACCTTTTCCGCCTTTGTCCGCCGCCTCGCAGGTTTTACCGTTTCTGTCATGATGTTTCCCGGCCAACAGGCCGCTCCGCTGTTTCGTTCGTCGCTGAGCTATGAGAAATTGCAGAAAACGGTATCGACTGGGGGATACCCTTATGTGGATAACCTGTATTTAGGGGAACGGTATTGCCTAGGCCGGGGCCGCTTGAAGGCCAGAAGGATCAGTCGATCCGTCAGAGCATGTCTGGATTCCGGTCGCAGTTGTAAATAAAGATTCTCATCAACGTGGAGCGGTCCTCCTTTACGCTGGTCAAAATCGGCGGGGCCGAATTGGGGCCGCCACGCGATGGCCGTCGCGCCGATCTTCTCACGCGCAACGGTAATGACAAAGCAGGACCCGACAGTTCTCAAAGATTCAGGGGCCTTTGCCGCGGATCTGGCAAGCTAATCTTGGTCTTTGACCTTGGGCTGTTCAGTGTCGGCGCGAGTGCCGCCCGGTTCACAAATTGCAGTATGATCCGCGAGCCGGCACCCGTTTCGGAGACTGCTCCCTAGTCAAAATACCTTGCTTTGCAGGTTATCCACATAAAGCCATCACCCATGACCTTCGCAGCCGTAGTAAACTCGAAAATCTGCTCCTTTATACATTTAAGAGATCGGGTGAAGCCGAGACATTTCTGGACAGACAGGTCCGGCCACCGATCTCTGCTTGTTGTAACGCCGACCAACACCCGGCAATCTGAGAGGACTTAAATGTACTACCTTGTCGCAGCTTATGAACGCGAACAGCCCGAACACCCGCTCCACGACAACATGGTGTTCAGTGCGATCTGCAATATGCCACCTCGTGCTGTCCATACCTCCCCTCCGGAAGCTTCTCGCCGTGGCCTGAATGCCAACACTGATTTGCGCCTGATCGGCGAGCATGACGAGCTGACCGACGCTTTGAGGGCCATGCATGACATGTACTGTCGCCCACCTTCGGCGCATGGAACGATGCTGCGGAGCCTGCATGACATGATTGATGGTTCTTCGGTCGTTGAATGGTTCACTCCCGGTAATCTTTACGATCTCTCGGAGGATGAAACTGAGCAATTCATCTCAAAATTTGCGCACGATGCGGCGTTTGAGATTGAGACGGAAGACGAACTGAAGATCCAGGTCCAACAGATGTACATGGAGGGAGAAGCTGGCGGTTACGAACTTTGCATTAAGACAATTTACGATATGTTCCGGAGCTACAACGACCTCTGATGATCTGGAACGGCGTCTTCTTGGCGATTGTCGTGCAGATCAGATGCATCGCTGCTGGACGCTCGCCTTGAATGTGGCTGGCCTGAGCGATACCCGAACCCTGTGGTCTGGGTATGGGTGGACGATTGGAGATACCCGATTTGGACGGGCCGACCGCTGCGACCAGTAGTTCATGCCAACGGGCACATCGGTAGACATGCGAAGCGCGAAAGCCGCCTACCACGAGTACCTGCCGTTTGTTTGCGTGATCCTGCAAACTTCCGGAAGCCGTCGAGACTCAATCCTTTGTCTAAGTCCAACGCGTCCTAAGCATGCGCCGCTCGGAACGAACAGACGCGGCGCTAGATTTCTTTCAACAGCCCGATTCCCTGTTCAAGAGGCATTGCACGAATGTTTTCAGCTACGGGAACGTCACGCTCTCCAGCGTAGATCAGCAGCTTCCGGTTGGCCTTGATATCTTCCGCACCCGTGTGGAATCCGCGCGAGACCTTGGGTGTCGTCGTACGTTTGATCTCGATGGCCCAAATCTCGCCACCGGGCAGACGAAGGACCAAATCAAGTTCAGCTCCGGCAGAGGTACGATAGAAAAAGGGCTCGGTGCCAGCGGGTGCCGCCGCCAGAAGGGCCTCGATGCAGAACCCCTCCCAACTGCCGCCAACGACAGGGTGCCCGAGCAAGCCCTCGGTCGTACCAATACTCAACAGCGCATGCACGATCCCGCTGTCCCTCACATAGATTTTTGGCGATTTCACCAGGCGCTTTCCGACATTCTCATGCCACGGCTGCAGCCGCCGGACCAGCATGAGATCGACGAGCAGATCGAGATAACGACCGATGGTTTGGCCCGACACACCGAGCCCTTCAGCAAGTGCGGCGGCATTCAGCAAGCCGCCTTGGACATGCGCCAACATGGTCCAAAAGCGCCGCAATGTCGCGGCGGGAATACGCGGCCCAAGGGCAGGGATGTCACGCTCCAGATATGTGCGCAGGAAATCCAGACGCCAGTCCATGCTGGCCTGATCGCTCCCAGCCAGAAAACTGTCAGGGAAGCCGCCACGCAGCCAGAGCCTATTCAACTGATCTGCGCCCACCTCGGTAAGTTGCAGAGGGGGCATTTCGATATACCGTACACGCCCGGCAAGGGACTCTGCCGATTGTTGCAAGAGGACATTTGAGGCTGACCCCAGAAGCAGAAACTGTCCCGTCCGAAACCCGGCCCGTCTGCGCTGGTCGATCTGACCACGCAGTGTCTTGAAGAGGCCAGGCATCTGCTGCACCTCGTCGAGGATGACGAGTTTTCCCGCCTGTTCATCCAGATAGAGATCCGGTTCGGTCAGGATCTGCCGGTCCGCCTCACGTTCAAGATCGAGGTATACCGATGGTCGCTCCGAAGCGACGTCGAGAGCAAGCGTGGTTTTCCCTACCTGTCGGGGGCCAAGGAGGACTACAGCGGCTTGGTCCTCCAGTGCGGATTGCACAAGTTGGTGAGTTTGGCGGATATACATACCTTGCAATTATTCCATGCAATGGAAGGTTTGCAAGGTTAAATTGGTGTGCAGTTAGTGTTACAGGCCAATTTCAAATGTAACTTGAAGTAACAAATAGGCTTTGCCCTAAAATTCACTCAACTAATCGAAGTCGCTCCGCCCGTTCCGGCAGCATCCTGACGGACGACGGCTGCCAGTTGGTATATCCACGCGGTTGCCCCGCTCCGCTTTCTTGCGCCGTCTCGTGGTATTGTTCGTTTCTGCCATAGTGTTTCCCGGCCGACAGGCCGCCCCGCTATTACGTTCGTCACGGGCTATGAGGAATTGCAAAAAATGGTACCGGCTGCGGGATACTCTTATAATGATTACATGGATTTGGCGGGATCGCGGATGTCCGCGCCGGTGTCGCTTAAAGGCCAGAAGGATGGCCGACCCGCCAGAGCAAGTTCGGAGTCCGGCCGAACAGGTCAATGACGCATTCAGCGAGAGCATTGTCATAGGAATCGCCGACTGTTCCAACCGATGGATCAATACCGAATTCGACAAGGCGATCGGTATACTTGATCGAGAGATATTGCGATCCACGGTCTGAGTGGTGAACCAAGGCATTGTTATCAGGTGTTTTTATTTGCCAGATTGCTTGATCCAAAGCGCCGAGAACGAACTGCGTTGCCATTGACGTAGATACGCGCCAGCCGACGATGCGATGGGCGAAGACATCAATGACGAAAGCGACATAGACCGTTCCGGACCACGTCGGGACGTATGTGAAGTCAGAGACCCAGAGTTGGTTGGGCCGATCTGCCTTGAACAAGCGGTTTACCTTGTCGTCAGGGCACGGCTGTGAGGTGTCCGAATTGGTCGTGACAACTTTTTTGCCGCAGACCACGCCCTTGATGCCCGGACTGCGCATCAACCGTTCCACCTTGCATCGTGCGATCTCCTGATTATCGCGCAGTAAGACATGCCAGATCCTCTGCGCGCTATAGAGCTTGCGGTTCTCTTCCCAGGCAGCATTGATCTTAACGCACAGATCAGCGTTCGCCATCGCCCGAGCTGAAGCCCGATCACGATCACGATCACGCGCGATGGCGCGCCGTTCATCATATGTGGACTGGGCGATTTGCAGTATTTTTCACATCGGCTCACCCCCGAACGCACCGCGATGTTCTTCAATGAAAGCAGTTGCTTGCCAAACGGGCGGTCGAGCTCCGCCCCAATGCCCGGCAGTGCCTTGCGCAGCAAGGTCACCAGAGGGGGGCAAAATACGCTGATGCTTTCTTCAGAATCTCATTGGCTTGCCGTTGTTCGCGCACCTCGCGCTCTAACGCCTTGATCCGCGCCTTCTCGGCGCTGGATTGGCCCGACCGTTCGCCACCACCACGCCGGGCCTGCCGGACCCAAACGCGAAGACTGTCTGGCGAACAGCCTAATTTGCTTGCAATCGCTGTGACTAAAGCAGCTTCGCTCCGATACGCATCACGGTGTTCCATCGCCAACCGCACCGCACGTTCGCGGCACTCACGTTCTCGTGCATTGCTCCGCAATATCCTGCGGGCAGTGGGCAACGCCGCTTGCAACATCAAAAACAAGCCGAACACTCAAGCTCTGGCCCTCGTCAGTCGCGGAAGTCAAAAGAGCGCCCGTCAGTCGCCTCTTGGATTGGGCGATGCAAAAAGACCCGAAGCTAGGGCAAGTGGCAGACCCAGAGCCAGCCAGCCGAAGCGATTACATTGATCTCATTCTGGAAGGTGGCTTTCCTGAAGCCTGAATGCTGCCACTTAGATCCCGCCAGCCGCAGTGTTGGGATTATATAGATGCGGTCGTCGAGCGCGATGTGGGTGATATCAACCTGGTTTGAAAGCCTGATGGCCTGCGTATCGTGATCGACCAGATGGCGGCGCGCTCAGCTCAAGAAATCAACATCTCGGAACTTGCCAAACTGAGCAGGTTGCAACCTGTTACGGTCGAACAATATCTGGATATCCTGATACGGTTGTCGATGCCTATCAAGCTGGGAGCCTGGACATCAGGTGTGAGCAAGCGGGAAATTAAGAACCCAAAATACCATTTCGCGGATTCAGGCATCGCCTGTGCCTTGCGTCGTTTCACCAAAGATACCTTCTCCATCGAAAACAATTGGCAGGCCTTGGGCGGTCTACTGGAGAGCTTTGTTTTGAACGAGCTGCTGCGCGCTGTCCCGATGCAGGTTGCTGACCAGCGCGAGATTGACATCCTGATCGACGGCGGCAGCCTTCTTGTCTGTGTTGAAATCAAAGCGTCTGCATCGGTCTGCAGTGATGACTTCAAACACCTCAAATGGTTCTCAAAAGACGGGCCCGGTCGCAGCAGGACATGTACAGGGATTGTCTTTTACCCGGGTCAAGAAAAGTTCACCTTTGGTGACCGAAGGTTTGCTCTCCCGGTGAGTGCCCTTTGGAATGAGGTCAAAGTCTGAGTTGCTATTTCAGATTTTATCAACCCAGTCATGATCCACTTTGAACGCAACCTCCCATCGAAATTATCTATCAGTCTATATGGCCTAGTATCAGCGTTCAAAAACTGCTTAACACCTTGCAATAATTTCCAAAAAGGATTTCGCGCTGATCCAGCCCACTGTTTCGTTCAAGAACAATCTGCAACTGCTTCCGTCAATCGAGGGCCTCGCTCGCATCGACCTTATCGACCCGACTGGTATCGTTGTCTCGTCTATCGAAAACCAGCCCGGCAAGCAGGGTTCGCTCGCCGTCTATCGGTATCTGGAGCAGAGCTTCGGCACTTTGGATGCAGAAGCCGCCGCACATGGCCTTGCCGTGTTTGCCGAGCACACAGAAGATGCGAGGAACCGCCCGGGCGCGCATCCAAACATCGACCGCTTGCTGGAAATCGTCGGTGGCGCTGATCCTTTGAGCATACGGCTTTTTGAAGCTTAAGAAGACACGGTCCATCTGCATTACAGGTTTTTTGGGAGCCACGCCCCGAACCCGGCTTTCATGATATTTTTGCGATGGTCAAAATCGGTCGTTACCCGAGGGTCGAACACCCGGAGGGTCTTGGGCCGCTTTCTACCAAGGTGCTGGCCAAAATACCGCGACCTGACAGCTAGAACAAGCGGGCCCCCTGCGCGATCCGGGTTGGAGGAATGGCCATGCTAAAAGCCAAAAAGCATATGAAAACTCATCAGGCTTGCTTGGAGAGTTGTTCTCGAACATGTGTCGCCCGCGGGGTGTTGGCGGTACCCATAACATTCTCTTTCGTGTCAAACCTTGTCATACGCCCTTGATCAAGAACGAGAATTTTATTCACTGCGGCAATAGCGCTTGGTCTGTGGGCCATGACGATCACCGTGCTGCCCGCAGCCCGTAAATCCGAAATCGCCCTTTCAAGGGCGTCGTCGCCAGCACCGTCAAGATTTGCGTTGGGTTCGTCCAAGACCACCAGCGCAGGGGAAAAAATGACCGCGCGTGCAAGGCCAATGCGCTGGATTTGCCCCCCGGATAAGGGCGTCCCGGATCTGCCGCCGACCATGGTCGCATAGCCATTGGGCAGACGCAGGATCAAGTCGTGGACCCGCGCGAGCTTGGCTGCAGCGATAATGTCGGCATCGGTGGCAAGCGGGTCAAAGCGGGCAATATTCTGACCAATTGTGCCGGGCAACAAGATCACGGATTGAGGCAGATACCCGATATGTCGTCCGATTGCACCCGCAGGCCATTTGTCAAAGGCGGCACCATCGATTTGCACTTCGCCGCGATCTGGCTTCCATGCGCCGACTAAAAGACGGGCCAATACCGACTTGCCCGACGCAGATTTGCCGATCACGCCCAGCCCGTCCCCCGGCTCAAGATTGAAGCTGACACTTTGCAGCAGAAGCTCTTGCTGCGTATGGGCCGCATTGTCGGAAAATTTCGTAAGCGACGTTACCGTAATCCGTCCCGCAGGTTTGGGGAGGTCAATATTGCTTTCGCGATCAGGGGTGTTTTCAAAGAAATCATGCAGCGATCTATGGGCAAACAGGGTCTTTGCGATGCTGCGCCACTGGCTGATCGCCTGATCAATCGGTGCCAGAACCCGGCCCGAAAGGACCGAGGAAGCGATGATCATACCCGGTGTGATTTGATCATTTAGAACCAGCACCGCGCCAACGGTCAGAATAGTTGACTGGAGCAGCACCCTGAAAGTTTTGCTAAAGGATGCAAGAATTTCAGTCCCACGGGCTGACCGCTGTTGGGTGCCGAGGTTTTTGATCTGCATGGAGCGCCAATGATCCGCAAGGCAACCCTGCATGCCCATCGCCAATACGGTTTCGGAATTTCGCATCGCCTCGGTCGAGAATTCAGACTGAACTGTCGCGTCTTGAGTGCGCCGGTCTTGCCACCGCCGCGCAATCACCCCTGCAAGAACCCCAGAAAGCGCGGCAGCCATAGCGCCGCCCACGACGATCAATCCAAGAACCGGATGGACAATAAAAAGAACGCCCAGAAACAGCGGGACAAATGGCACATCAAACAGGCTGGATGCAGAGGGGCCGGACAAAAACTGGTTAAGGACAGAGAGCTGTCCAAGCGGATCAACCTTGATGTTTTCGCGGCTTTGACAGGCCTGTAGTTGAGCCACAAAACTGTCGCGGCCAAGATCGAATTCCAGTCGCGTTCCGATCCGTGACAACATGCGTTGGCGCAGCAGATCAAACAGCCCGTAAAAAAGATAAAGGACCACGACGATGCTGAACAGGCCGACCAATGTGATGATTGACCCGCTGGACAGGACCCGATCATAGACCTGAAGCATATAGATTGAACCGGTGAGCATCAAAATGCTGATCAGGCCGCTGAAAAGCACGATAACCGCAAAGCCTGCTTTCTGGCGGCGCAGTGCAATAGCATATTTATTTGACGCTTTCGCCCCCGCCATTCCCATTGCTCCTTGGATACTGATTGATCCTGAAGCTAGGCGAAAACCCTTTATCTTTGGCAAGCGGCCCAAATCTTTTTACGGATAAGTTGATCGATTTTTGTGAAATTAATTTAGCATGATTAGAGCCAGAGTTAGTCTCGAATTAGGGTTTTTACTATAGCCAAATCCCTGAACGACAGCCCGTGTGTAGGGGGCCTGCGATGGTTTGTGAAAGGGAAAGGATGGGTTAAATTGAATATAGTGGATTTTTGAATTTTTGGCGGTTTCGGCCTTCTGGGGCCAAAGCCACATGCCAGCACCGAATATGAAAAACACCATGGCGTATATTGCCCCCCAGATGTGTACTGTCATCAAGGCAAATGTCAGGCCGAGCATACAAAACATCCACGCGCGGCGAAATTTCCATTGCGGATTGTCCACCTGTAATGATCGTGTGCCTATGCGCCAAAGGGCATAAATATAGCCGGCTGCCAAAAGGCTGAAACCGGGCAGGCCGTAACGCATGGCAATCAGCAGCCAGAAATTGTCGACACTGGGGGTGTGCATCCAGATCGGGCGCACCCAGTCCTTGAGGCCTAGGCCCCAGATCGGGTTTGCCCACACATTAACCATCCCCCATTCAAAGATCGTGGCGCGCCAGTATGCGCTATGTGCGGAAAACGTCGCGTAGGTCATAAAGACGCGCAGGGGTGTTCGGTTCGATGCCAAATCCACAACGAGATAGCACAGACAAAGCACCCCCAGCAGGATCACCCAACGTTTGGCGGTTTTTTCAAAAAGCGTTGCCCAGAGGATCAGTCCGACCTGTATGGCGATCGCGAGAATTGCACCGCTGGAAAGCGCCGACAGGCCTGCAATGCAGGTTATAAGGGTGAGGGCCACACGTTTTGGCAACGTCAATTGACCGGCGAGGCCGACGAAACACAGGGCCGTTCCGATTGAACAAAACAGCCCCCAATGGATCGGATGTTCAAAGCCAAGTTGAACTCTCTCCAGCCCCAGCCGCTTGTCGATAGAAAGGTCGGTCGGTGCGGAAATAACCGGAATTTTCCCCGCAATTTCAATCAACAGGGACGTTCCGGTGATCGCTTCGAAGATCGCGAAAGGGGAGCAAAGGACGATACACCCGACCAGCACACGGATAAGAGTGAGAAAATCATCACTGCTGCGGATACAGGCCCGACCCAACAGATAAGCCCCGAAAAATTCAGCCCCTGTCGCGCCCGCATTCTGGACCATCTGATCGGGGTTGTTCATCCAAAGCGCCAGAACCATCCAACCGAAATGGAGTGCAAAAAACGCATCCGGTAAACGCAAAGCCCCGTAATGACCGCGCAGCAAATTCACGGCGAGCGGCACACTCAGCGTGACCAGGAAAAAGCGAACCCCTGACAGAAAAAGGGATCCGACGTTGAACCCGATGGGCAGAATAATGAGCGCAAGAAACACCCCCACGCTAATCGCGGCATAGGTCCGTGGCGCGCGGGGCGCGATGGCAAGAGCGTCTTGATCGCGGCAATAACGGTTTTGGGGGCTCATCCACTAAATCCCTGTCGCGACCCGATGACTTCACTTGCGCGTGTTAGTCAGAAAACCCCCAGAGCCTTAAGATTTAGTGAAGATTAACCATGCCAACGATCAAGGTGACGCCGACGCAACGCCAATCTGCACGCTGCTATACCCCGGAGCCTGAATTGATAAGCAACAGGAAGGTTTGCCATGCAAATGACAATCGGGATCGGCACGCAGCTTGGGCAAACAGGAGTTGGCGACATCCGGACGGTGCCAGCGGTCACGCCACCGGCAGGGGTGACGGAAATTTTGTCCGATGGCTGGCGCGCAATTTATCCTGATATTGCAGGGGAAATAGCCGACCCTATTGCGGTAGAAAGACAGGGGTTTGACGGGTCAGGCGCGCAGGTCATGCATATGGAAACCATCACAATTTCCGCCCGCGTTCGCGCCCCTTACCCCAATCACGCAACCCTGACGGATGGTGATGTGGCTTTGTCGGACTATGTTTTCGCGACCGACACGGTAGCCGGCGCGACCAACACAAGCACCCGTGCCTATCCCAAACCGATCGCGATGTGGCTTAACCATGATCGCGAACATGCCACCGGACCGACCCATAGGCTTCGTCTTGCTGTCGCACATGCATTTGCGCGCCAAGGACGCCCAGTTGCTGCGGTGCAGTTTATTGCCAGTGACGGGGTTACCAGCGTCGCGCAAACAGTGTCGGCAATGACGAAGATCAGCTTTGATGCCTCTGGCCTGCATGTGCCGCATTTTGCCACTGACATGGATCTGTCCTTGTTAACGCAAGGCGCCGTTCTGACAATTGATGCAGTAATCTATCCTTGGGTCGGCGAGGCGTTTACGATTTCGCTGCACGCCGATCCTTACCCTTCCCCGAACTTGACCACATTGCGTCTGTTGAATGATCGCTCCGGTGCTTATGGAACCGCCTTTGCCTATGTCGATCCAACCGCCGGCGATGATGGGGCGGGTGTCGTTTCAGCCAACCCGGCGCATGCCGCCGCACTCCCGTTTGCGTCGATTGCGGCGGCGAGCACGGAAATTCGCGCGTTCAACTCGACCACATATGGCCGCGTGAATGATGCGGGTGGTGGCGTGATCCGGCTGGTCGAAGGGGTACACAGCTTGAGCCCGTTCAAAAGCCAAGGCAGCAGCGTTGATGTTCCCTTGATCTTGGAGGCCGCCGATCCTGCCGCGCGGGAAACGACCGTTCTGACAGATGGGGGCAGCAGCAAGTTCAACGCCATTCCAACCCTGCTGAAGATACGCAATCTGACCCTGCGCAAGACGGGCGCAAGCGTGGTGTTTCTGGACAGTGCCGCGTCATCGGCCAGCAGTCTTTTCGTGGCGGAAAACTGCATTTGGGATGCCAATAACACCAATTACTATGGCGCGTGGGTTTATCGCGTTGGTCGGTTCTTTCAAAGAAACTGTAGCATTGGTGCGGGGGGCGATCCACAGCAGGGCAACTTTTTCTCGACCGAAGCCACGATGGTAACGGCCATTGGTTGCGAGCGCTGTGCGGGGTCGATCACCTATCAAGCGGCGGGGTGTTCGGACCTGCCAGAGTTCACCTGGCGCGATGCCACAACCGCCCGGCCTGAAATGACAGGAATTTTCCTTGGCTGGAATAAGTTCTCTAACGGGACAACGACCAACCCGATTATCAGTGTCAGCGCCCCGATTGGGCCGCGTGGCCTCGCCTTTGTCGGGAATGTCGTTGAAAGTTGGGGTACGAGCAGTAATGCCGCGATCCGGTTGAATGCAGATAGCGATGCAAATCCGGCGGAAAACATCGTTGTTCAACACAACACTGTCGTCGGAGAGCGCGTCAATCTGCTGTATCTGGATGGCGCTGTGAACGTGGCTAAATCCGCACATGTTAAGTTTAATCTGTTTGAACGGCTGAATATGAAAAGCGATGTATTTGCGAGTCAAAGCGGGAATACGGGGAACTGGCCGGTCAGATACAAGGTCGGCTGGTCGTTCAATGCGATGTTGAACGGTTCAAATAACGCCACAGATTACGGGCCGGCTTCGTGGCTTGGGGAGATCGGTTCGACGGGGGAGGTGACGGGTCTTCAGCCGGACTTCGTTGCCGATCAGTCGCATCAGGGGACAAACACGGGCAACGGAGACTATGCGCCAAATGCGGGCACTGCCGTGCCGGTCATTCCGCTGGGAGCCGCTGCATATTCATTTGACCTGATGGGAAATAGTATCGGCACCGCAGCCTATATCGGGGCTATCGCCACGCCCGCCTGACGGGCCGCTGAAACGCGCCGGCCCGCACGTAGTCAAGCGCGGGCCGCTCTATCCAATGCCACGATGCAACGGCACAGAGCAGGACCATCGGCAATGACAGCGCGATGTTCAACAGTGGCCCCATTGGCCCCCAGAGCCAGATTGCGAGGCCCTGCATCGGGAATGCATAGATATAGATCCCGTAAGAATAGTCGCCAAATCTGTTAAAGCTTTTGGCAGCGCCCGATGGCGCATATCCCAGCCAAAATACCGTATAGCTGAGCGCCAATATCAGCGTCGGAAAGGCAAGGCGGGTTTCATGGCTGAGCCAGGCAATCGCCACCAGCACCAGCATGACCGGCACAGACAAGGTGATCTGACCGCGCCAGACCCAAAAGATGGTACCGACCAAAAACGGGAACGACAGCGTTTGTAACTGGATCAATCGCGGCGGCCAGTCGAACGGCAAGGCCGCCAGACACGCATAGAAAATCAACACGGTGCCAAAGGAAACGCGTGACGACAGCACGCCGGTCAGGCCCAAGATAAACAGCCCGAAATAACACGCGACCTCATGCGCCAACGTCCAGATTGACCCTTCGACTGTAGGGTAGGGCAAATCAGTGAATACGCCCGGAAGGGTATATTGCGGGGCGATCAAGGTGACGTTTCGGGCAAGAAAAGAGAAGGTGTTAGGGTCTGATAGATAGTCTAATGCGGGTAAAGTCGTCACCAAGGGCCCAAGCGTAAAGGCCACAAACACCAGCGAGGCTGCGAGGCCGGGAAACAGCCGGCCCATGCGTGCGAGGATAAAGTCCGCAGGCGAACGTGACCGCTCAAAACTCCCCGCGATCAAGAAACCGGACAGCGCGAAAAAGACATAAACGGCCAGTTCCCCCATGGTGTGACCGGTTGTGGATTCCAGCGGCTCGATGCTGTGCGGTCCAAGCGATATGGGCCATGCATGAGAGATAAGCACAGCATTGGCTGCGCAAAACCGGATCAGGTTGAAATTATTGTTCCGCCCGTGCGCGGCGGAATGCAGGCGAATTGTGGTGTTTTGCCTGAAACGGGTGCGTGTTGAATTAGATTTTAACCCCATGTTCATGTCTCCGCCATAAATCCGGTGGCGGTATTGCAGCGCAGATAGGTCATCAACTCAGCCATCGTTAGGGCAAGAACAGCCAAGCTCGCAGAAAAAAGGGCCGCAGCAGCCCCCCAGCTAAGGTGGTTAACGACCATAACGGCAGTGCCTAGAATAAGCATGGCGACGGCAAGCGGCATGAGGAGCGGCCGCAGCGGCAAGGTCTGACGACCCAGGACTAATGACAACCCGACCCCAAAACCAGCGGCTTCCCCGACGATGCCGATCCAGACCAATATCATGACATTGCCCCCGTCTTTGACGATCAGCCATGCGACCGGCAAAAGGGACACCCGCACAAGATTTGTGATAACTTCATTCTTGGTGTGGCCTGCCGCTAAGGCAACGATTGCGCAGCCCCCGGCGAAAACGCGAAACGCGTATAATGTGGCCAGCCAGACCAGCAACGGGATCGCGGCCGCGTATTTTTCCGACAGCACTGTCAGCAAAAAAGGCCCACCAAACAGCGCGACACAGACAACCATCGCGCAGCCCATGAGAATATGCGCCTGCAAGGTGGCGGTCACTAAACCTGCATAGCTGCGCGTCCCACGGGCGGCTGAAAGCTGCGGCAGGAAAAAGCTCATCGTGCTGCGCGATATCACCAAGGCCGGGGTTAGGGTTAACGACAGCGCCATCGAAAAAAGCGCCAGCGTTTCAAGGCTGAACCGAAGTGCGATGATGCTGCGTTCCCCGTGAAACACCAAGAACAGCAATGCCCCGCTTACCATCAACGGCCACCCGAACCGAAGCGATTGCTGCATCGCAGAGCGATCAAAACAAAGGCGATATGGCCGTTTTGCGACACCATGCGAGACGATGAACGAGAGTGCGGTTTGCACCAAAATTGAAAACAGCAGAACACGGTAATCACCGAACAGCTGATACAAGGGCCACACAGAAAGCAGCGACGCGGCGGGCGGCAGCAAGCCAAGGGTAACAGTCGGGCCGAACGCCATCTGGCGACCGAAACGATGCGCGTCAAAATGGGTAAACCCCAGAACCAGCGGCACAAAAGCAATCAACTGAAACGCCCAAAGCGCCTGTGGTATCCCAAAAAATGAGGCGAGGGGTGATGCGATGAGCAGCAGCAGACCTGCGCAGAAAATACCCCTTATCGCAGCAAACCCTTGCAGGCCATTTTGGAAAGACGGGCTATCACCGTCAGCCGATTGGGCCATTTGCTGTTGCAACCCCAGGGCGGTCATCATCTCGATCATGGCCAAGGTCAGGAGGAATATTGATCCCACCCCGAAATCTTCGAGACTGATCAGGCGCGACACCAAAAGAGTGCGCGCCATCATCAAGGCGGCGCTTGCGACGTTTCCGGACAGGATCAAGCCAAGGGAGCGGAACATCTTGCGCTAACCCGCTCTGACGGAGCGCATGGAAAACGGGTCAAAATTTCGTCTATTCTGCCGCTTTTCATCCGGTACAGGTTTCAAGCCCTCGTGGCGGGGCAGGGCAGGGGTTTCAGCCTTTCGCAAAGACGGTTGGTTAATTCGCATCAGTTCTGTTCCACTGGGTGACAAGGTGGCTATCAACCCCGCCCAAAATAAGATGCAGCATCCGCCTTGCGCGATAAATCCGGATCCTGACGAGGCAGGAAAATGCTTTGCCACGGTTATGCAACCCGCTGATCCTTCTGCAAAATAATATGCGCGGGATTTCAGCGATGGGTGATCCAACCAACAGCAATGCCTTGCCGATCCACCAGAATCTGCGGGCCTGTCCGCCAGCCTTTTGCAGGTCGTGAAAAATATGGCGGTCCCATTTGATCTGAAGGTCGGAGAAGCAGAGCCGTGGGGGATGGAATACCGTCATTTCAGGAAGATAATGAATGGTGTGGCCCAATCGGGTGGCCCGCTGCCCCCAATCGCGGTCTTCAGCGATTTTCAGGCCCGCAAACGGGCCAACGCGGTCAAAAACCCGTCGCCGCACCACCATATTTCCGGTGCCAGTAAACCCTTGCCGCCGGATGTAGCGATCCATTCGATAGGCAAAAATGCTTTCATATGCTTCGATCGCGGTCAGCCGTTTGGGGTCATCATAGGCGATCTGCACATCGCCGCCCAAGATGTCGACACCTTGATTCTGCAAGGCCCGTTCTGCAACGGCCAGCCAGTCAGGGGCCGGGATGCAATCGGCATCGATAAAGGCAATAATCGCGCCTTTTGCCTGTTCTACTCCAAGGTTTCGCGCCAAGCCCGGCCCCGCCAGCGGTTGGTGAAGCAGTCGGACATTGTCAAACTTTGCGCAAATACCATCGGGCGGGCGGGCAGACCCGTTATCAACCACAATGATTTCAACGGGCTGCCGCCGACCCGCATCAAGAGCAGTCAGGCAGCGCAGTAAACCCCCAGCTTGGTTAAGATGGGGGATCACGACGGTAATCTCTGTCAAGGCGCGCGCATGGTTCATCCGGTCTTAAGACATCTTTTAGGTAAAGGTTTGCTTAACGCCTGCGCCTGAATTTGAAACTTATTCCCTAAATCCGTGGCTGATTTGCGCCAACAATGGTTCGGTCAGATAGTGAAAAACGGATTTTTCACCCGTCTGAAGAAATACATCAATGGGCATTCCAGCGATCAATCGTTCGGCCTTGGGCAGCCGAGCAAGCTCGGCCTGTGGGACATCGAGGGTAACGCGATAAAAATATTCGCCTGTTAAGCGGTCTTGAACGGTTTCCGGCGACACTGCAGCAACAGTTCCATCCAATTTCGGCGCGCTCTGTTGATCCAACGCTGTCAGGGCGATCTGTGCCAGCTGGTCCTGGCGTACCTGATTTATATCGCGCGGCGGCACGCGCACCTCAAAGGAGAAACCGGCATTCTGGGGTATGATCTGCAACAGTGTATCCCCGCCACGGATCACGCCCCCAAGCGTCGTCATCGCAAGTTCATGAACGATCCCATCTGCGGGCGCGCGTAGATCCAGGCGGTCAAGCTGCGCCTGAAGGGTGAAAATCTGTTGTGTCAGCTCGTCTATTTCAACAAGCACATCGCGCAGGTCACTGGTGACTTGTTCCTGAATTGTGCGGAATTCTTGGGATGCATCTTCGGCCACCTCGTGCCGTCTGATCTTCATGCTTGCCAGCTCGGATTGCCGGGCCGCGAGATCCCCTTCCAAGATGGCCTGCCTGCGCAGCGCATCTGTCAGTTTTTCCTGTCGCGACAGCCCTTTTCCCATCAATGCATTGATATTCCGTAGTTCCTGATCCAACAAAACCTGCCGCCGTTCCAGCGATGTGATCTGCGCCAAAACCCCCTGCATCCGGGTGTCCAGATCGGCAATGCGCCCGCGCATCTGACGTCGCGACCCGATCCTAAGGTCCCTTCGGGCTTGGAAAATATCCTGCTGAAGGTTTTCAGCATCGCCTAAATAGGCGCTGAGTTCAGAAACCGGAATCCGCAGTTCGTCATAGGCGAACACCAACTGCCGCGCCCCGGTGCGTTCTGCGTGCAATCGCGCGCGCAAGGAGAGCGCCGCAGATAGATGCGTGCGGACCCGGCCAAGATTGATTTTAACAAGGGTCGGGTCCAATCGGGCAAGCACCTGACCTTTTTCAACAAAATCACCGTTGCCAACCAAAATTTCGACCAGGGCACCGCTATCAGGGCTTTGCACGGTTTTGGGTTTCCCCGCGACGCCGACTTGCCCGGTTGCGATAACCGCGCTGCTGATTTTTGTGGTGACAGCCCATCCGCCCAGAATTCCAACAAGGATAAAGACGGCGCTAAAGCCAACAGCGCTTAGTCTTGCCAGGCTCGTTTCAGGCCCTGACGGGGTATTGATCGGCATATTGGTCCTCTCAGGCAGCAGCAGGTTGTATGTGCAACACACGCCCGCTGAAATCGCCTGAAAGATGTGTCAGCTTCGCGGCAGCCAGCAGTCAAACAGAGGACTAATCCTGACGAATTAATATTAATTCGCCCCGGATTTACGAAAAATTCATTTCTTTTGACACCAATAAACGAACCTTTTCTTAACTCCGCAGGGCATATGACGACACACACAGATCGCCACATTCTGATCGTCGTCGAAAACCTGCCGGTACCCTTGGATCGCCGCGTCTGGCTCGAGGCGACGACGCTTGCGCGCGCAGGTTACGAGGTTTCTGTCATCTCGCCTATGGGGCGCGGATGGGATGCCACCTACGAGGTTATCGAAGGCGTGCACATTTATCGATACACGCTTCCGGTCGAAGCACATTCCGGCGTTCTCGCCTATGCTCAGGAATACGGTCATGCCATCTGGCAATGGTATAGGCTTGCCAAAAAGGTGTGGAAAAGACGCCGGTTCGATGCGATCCAAGGCTGCAATCCACCTGATCTGGTCTTTTTGCTGGCGCTTTTGTACCGGCACAGGGGCGTTAAATATATGTTCGACCACCATGATGTCAGCCCGGAACTATTTGAGGCCAAGTTTGGAAAACGTGGCGTGATACACTGCCTGATGTGCGTATTGGAACGGATCACTTTTCGGGTTGCTGACGTTTCAATGGCAACCAACGACAGTTTTCGCACGATCGCGATGACGCGGGGCAAGATGGACCCGTCTGATGTTTTCACCGTTCGGTCCGCACCAAAAACCGAACAATTCCTGCCCGCCACCGGCGATGTGACCTATCGCAAAGGGGCCGAAACTCTGGTCGGCTATGTTGGCGTCATCGGGCAGCAAGAAGGCATGGATTTACTGGTGCGCGCCGCCGATCATCTGGTGAATGCGCTTCACAAGGATGTGCATTTTCTGATTATCGGCTTTGGTCCGGCGCGTCGTGACATGATGCAAGATGTGACGGACCGGGGCCTGACAAAGCATTTTACCTTTACTGGTGCGCTATATGGCCCTGATCTTTTGGATGCTTTGAATGCGATAGATATTGGTGTGGCATCGGACCCTAAAAATACGATGAACGACATTTCGACGATGAATAAGGTGATGGAATACATGACCTTGCAAAAACCCGTGGTTCAATTTGACCTGACCGAAGGCCGCGTGTCGGCTGGCCCCGCGTCGCTCTATGCCAAACCCAACGACCCCATTGATTTCGCAATAAAAATTGGAACGCTGATAGACGACCCCGCGTTGCGACGCGACATGGGTAAAGCAGGGCGCAACCGTGTTCTGGACCGATTGTCCTGGGCGCATTCCGAGCAATCGCTTTTGGCGGCCTATGCACGTTTGTTTGAAAAATAGACTTAATAACGCGTTTCAAAATTGCGGGTAAGGGAAATGAAAACCTCGTTTGATCGCCCTGCACCCGTGACCGTATCGCGGATACCACGGCGGCGCAGCCCGATGTTGAATGTCGCGTCACGTGTCAATGTGCGCGCATAACTAACAGCGATTGCGCGATTCATCGTGGTTAATCCCGACAGGGTATTTCCCGCCTCTGCCCAGTCGAGGCGAAACAACAGCCGGTCCAATGGGGTCACATCCAGATGAACCCCCACCCCGAATTCTGTATTGATCTGTTCGCTGTCATCCTGATCGCTGCTTGCTAACGCGCGCTTCAGACGGGTTTCCACACCCCCGAAAGGAAGTGCGGCATGGTAGTTTAGATGCCCGATGACATGCCGGTCGCCGCCCGCAGTGCGGCCGATACCGGCACCGACCCTAAACGCCCCGTCAGGCAAGCTGATGCTCCGCTCGATCATTGCGTGCATGCGATGCCCGTTTTCCGTCGACACATACCCGTATTTGAACGCCAGCGGCCCGCTCGGACGATCAATTTGGTAAGTAGTATCAAAGCCGTAACTCTCGCGGCGGCCGGTCACTGTCTCTTGATTGAAAACGCGATAGCCCAATGTAGTGGTCAGCTGGCTGACCCTGTTCAAATCCAGCCGTGCCATCAGGTCGATCCGCTGGCGTGTGGTGCCGCTCAGCACTTGGCCGCCTTGTCCGATTGCGGTGCCGCCCTTGTA
This sequence comes from Sulfitobacter sp. HGT1, assembly GCF_013282155.1. GTDB lineage: Bacteria > Pseudomonadota > Alphaproteobacteria > Rhodobacterales > Rhodobacteraceae > Sulfitobacter. The sequence continues at coordinate 87,070 of NZ_BLWI01000013.1, read as the reverse complement.
TTTGACCTGTTCGCTGGCCGCCAAAATACCGAAACCCAAGGGGGCATTTTCTCTCCATTTCAGGTTTAGTTCAGCACTGAGCTGCCTGCGCCTTGCTGTCCCGATAGGAAGCGCTGGCCCAAAGGCGGTCGCGTCCATCTGAATCAAATCAGCCTCTTTCACACTGGCGTCAAAGGTTAACGAGGCATCGCGCGCCTGTCGAAAATACTGGATCGCCAAGAACGGATCGACTGCCCCATCTGCCACGCTTCCTGCACCCGCGCCCCCCGATGCGCGCAGGGACAGCCCGCCTTTCAAAGCAAGATGCTGACTGCGCGTTTCGCTAAACAGTCCAAAGCGGAAAGCGGTGCTTGTCTGGTTCAGTCTTTGCGGGTTTACCGTGTTGAGCGCCGGGTTAGAGTAGCCCTGCACCGAGGTTTCGACCGAAAGAGTCAATGCGATGCCACCCGTGCCACCGGCTTGCGCCAGATTGGTGAACAAAATCAGAATCGCCACCGTCAAAAGGCTGCATCGTATCGGGCCAATCATGCCCTGGCCTTCATTCAAACAGACGTCTTTGGGGTACAACGATCACGTCGCCATCTTGCAATGTCATCTGTGCGGCCGCAGACCCTGCTTCGATCTGTTGGTAATTCAGCGGCACGATCTTGGCCGCGCGCCGCAATTGGACGCGTTTGATCGCTGCGAATTTGGTGAACCCGCCCATCGCGGCAAAGGCTTGCAATACATTGGTATTTTCCGGAATTTCGAAATGTCCGGGTTTGTTTGCTTCGCCCATTACGAATACGGAAATCAGCTTTGGTGCCGTTGGCTGGCGCATGTCGGGTCGCCTTTCTGCCAGTCGTTCGACAGACACAAATACATTCGGCGGGTTGGCGAAACTGGCCGACAGACGCGCGGCAAGGCCCCGTTGAACCGCCTCGACGGGCTGCCCGGATATCCGCATCGTTCCGGCCATCGGCACCGAAATCCTACCATCCGGCGCGACCAGAACGGACCGGTTCAGTTCAGGGTCCTCCAGCACTTCGATCCGCAGAATATCACCCGGCCTGATATGGTAAGACTGCGCCGCAACACTGCCCGCCCCCAGGATCACGGCCACATATATCACGGTGGTCAGCCGGACATGAAAAATCGTTCGAGCAAGCAACCAACGCATGTGTTTCCTTTCAGACCTGAATCTTCCGTCACATCCAATTGACCCCGTAGGAGTTAAAGAATTGTAAACGGTTAACCATGATCTTGATCCCGACTTGAATTGGACATCGGGATGGGACGGCATTGTGGAAAAGATCCTTTTGATCAAAGGCAAAGGCGGGTTGGGCAATCGCATCCTCTCGGCGGTGTGCGGCCTTGTTTATGCGCGGCTCACCGATCGCACCCCCGTCATTGACTGGCGCGACGGCAGCTACGCCCCGATCGGGACAAATGCCTACCCCTTGCTGTTTAACACGCCAATCACGCAAAGCGCCGACGCGTTCGACGCATTTTCGGGGCCGGTTTCACCGCAAATTTGGGCTGGGAATCTGCAATTGACGCCGCAGGAAATGATCGAAAAATACGCGCCTTACAGCCATTCGAACCCCTTGGGGTATCGCAAATTTTGCGTTGATCTGGGGCGGTTGAACACATCCGATGATGTCGCGGTTTTCTGGTCGTATCTGCCAAAGTTCCGCCGCATCGCCCACCACCTGCGCCGGCATCCCGAGTTTGCCAGCAAGTCAGAGCGCCAGATCGTTGCAGATTGTCTGGGCCAGTTTTTCACACCAAATGACCATGTTCTAGGACAGGTCACCGAAAATGCCGCTAGGCTGTCAAAGCCAAGTATTGGCGTTCATATCCGCTATACGGATCGCAAGATTCCGCTGGGGCCTATCAAAACGACCCTCAGGAAAATGGTAAGACAACTCCCCGACGCGTCAATCTTTTTGGCAACGGATAACGCGGATGTTCAGGCGCAAATGGCGTCGAAATTTTCCGGTGTGCACTTTATAGACAAATACCTGCCAGCCGATGGCAGCAGGCTCCATTGGCCCACGTCCGACATTGCAAAGCTGGAAGAGGCCGAAAATGCCCTGATTGATATGTGGCTTTTGTCGCGCTGCGACCACCTGATCTATTCGCGCCATTCGACGTTTTCGGTCACCTCGTCCTACTTGGGGAATATCCCTACGTCGCGGTTACATGACGTTGATCGCCTGACAGCTTCCGTTGTCGCAAAACGTTGGATTCAGGCCTATGCGTAACCTGCCAACCACTCGGCCCGCCGCGCCCAAACCACCTGCCAATGATGCGCCGTTTCACGCAGTCGTGCATTGCGAGAGATGGTTAACGGGCGGGTACCAAAATACCGAAGCGCCCCCCATAACCACATCAGGAAAATACCGCTGCCGATTTTCCAGCGAGGCCAATGATCCCGTATCAGTGACGCGCGTGATTTCATGACGGAAATCGTCTTTTCCTCATTTCGGGTGGTCGATGCGCCGACGTGATGGGTGATCTGGGCGTCAGGGGTGATGGCAGGCAGATACCCAAGTTTGCGCGCACGCAGGCACAGATCTGCATCCTCTCCATACATGAAGTATTTTGGCCGGAACCCGCCAAGTTGCTGCCAAAGCGGTCGCCCGATCATCAAGAAACACCCCACGACAATATCGACTTTGCGGATACTGTCCCTTTGCCAGCCGGTGTATTTCTCGGGGTTAACCATGTCCGATTCCGGCCAAAGGGTCGTCAGACCGATTGCCCTGAAAAACAGGCTCCTGACAGATGGTGCCGCCCAGCAGGACGCGATGTTCAAAGACCCGTCGGCAAACACGGTCCGCCCGCCCCAAATCCCTGTTTCGGGATAGGATTTTGCAAATTTGACCAGCGCATCGACAGCCTGCGGGTGGGTTTCCGTGTCGGGGTTCAACAGCAAGAAATAAGGCGTGGCGCATTCAGCCGCGACCACATTATTCGCCATCGCGAACCCGATATTTTCGGCCGATGCGATGACCCGCACTTGTGGGAAAGCAGCCCTTATTCTTGCGACTGAATCATCCCGTGACGCGTTGTCAAACACGACGCAGTCAAACACGGTATCCTGCGTATTGGCATATAGGGTTTCGACCGCTTTCAGCGTCAGGTCAGCCGTGTTGTAACTTATGATAATGACAGTCAATTCGGCAGTCTGTGTCCGTAACCGTGGCTGGCAATACGCATTCATTTCAGTGACCGTTTGCCTTTAGAACGACGCCGATCGTTTTTACCAAAATCATCAGGTCTTCTCGGAGGGAAAGCTTGGCAGAATAGGCACTGTCGAACACGGCGCGGTCGGCAAAATCTGATAGATTTCGGGTAGATACCTGCCAGTTCCCGCTGATCCCGGGCAGCATATCATAGTAATCGCGCCCGGTATAAAGCGGCTCTTGGCAAATCATCATGGGGCGCGGGCCGACCAGGCTCATGTCTCCCCACACCACGTTCCAGATCTGCGGCAGTTCATCAAGAGAAGTCCGTCGCAAAAAATGTCCGAAATGGGTGACACGGGGGTCGTGTTTCAGTTTTTGCATACAGTGCCATTCCAGCTTGGCCGCTGCATTATCGGCCAGATGCCGCGCAAGAACCGTGTCCCCGTTGCTGACCATGGATCGCAGTTTCCACATTTTGAAGACACGACCGTTAAAGCCGATTCGAAATTGTGAATAAAATGGTGCCTGACCTGTTAACCAAATCATCAATGCACAAATGCCCACAAGGGGGATCACCAAGGGTGCAAGAAACAGACAAATCAAAAGATCGAGCGCCCGTTTGCCACCGTTTCGGTACAAACCGCTGCGGGTATTCTCCTCATTTTTTCCTAATGTTTGCGGGGGCTCCCGGACGATTGCGCGCGTGACATCAAGGGTCGAAGACGGGCTGTTGAAGTCCTGAAAAATCATATGTCGGCCCATCCCTGTTTCGCGGTTTCAAACCAGTGATCCTCTCCGGAATACGGCGGGATCTGGTTAATCAGTACTAAATCCCTAGGCCGCCGAGAGTTACCAAGCCGTTAAGCACCAGCCCAATTAACCAAAATTCTTTGGGGGTCAGCGGCGGCTCTCCAAAACAATCCGATCAGGGTAGCCCAATTAACCAGCATTTAACTTTCTGCGGCCAATCTGGAGTTCGGATGTTTCACAGATCGTTAATGCACCAGTTTGAAGGGACCACGAGGCAATGACTCACAAACAGCGTTTGCATCGTTTTTTCCGCTGGCTTTCCGGCGTTGGTACCGGCTGAAAATGGATTTTCCTTTCTTCATTTCTCGGCTTGTCCTGCGGTGGCACTGGATTGCGGTCTTCTGCGTGATTGGCGTCACCTCGGCTGCCGTCATGACCAGCCTGCGAACCCCCGTCTATGTCGCCCTCGCGCGTATATTGGTGGAGCCGGAGCAGATATCGAGCGATCTGGCAGGTTCATCTGCACCCCTACAATCGCAGTCTCGATTGGATCTGATATTGCAACGCATCCTGGTGCGCCACAGCCTGTCAGACCTGGCGTGGCATGAAAAAATCTATGAGGGTTTGCGCCAAAATACCCCCCTCACAGACGAGCAGGTCAGCGATTTAAGGTCGAGGATACGCATGACCCACGCGCCGGGACGTGACGCCGTACCCCTTATCAGCATCAGTTTTGAGGCCTCCTCCTCTCAGCTTGCAGCGGATGTCGCCAACAAGATTGCCACAATGGTGATGCAAGAAGACGTCGCAACGCGAACGCAAATTGCGCGCAAAACCCTCGAATTTTACACGCAAGAAGTCGCGCGACTTGAGAGGGAGCTTGCCGCTCAGGATGCTGCAATTCTGGCTTTCAGGCAGAAAAATACGGACAGTTTACCCGATAGCCTTGCCTTTCGGCGAACCCAGCAAACCACGCTTCAGGAACGACTGTTGCAAGTGGAGCGTCAAATTGGAACGCTACGCGAATTCAGGGCAAAATCGGAACGCCGCCGGCAACTCCTTGCTGCGGCCGATGCGATCAAACCCTCCATCTCCCAATCGAACGAAGAAATACAACTCGCCGTTTTAGAAGAGGATCTGGCAACCCAGACCACGCTCCTCTCCCCTGATAACCCTCGTGTAAAAATCCTGTTGTCGCAGGTGAACGGCTTGCGTCAGCGTCTGCAAGCTGCGGGCAAAACACCCGATCACCCCGTCCTGCTGCCAGAACCGGCATCGAGTTATGAGATAGAGCGCGCCGAAATTGAAGGGGACTTGGCAGAACTCACGACCCGAAAGACGCAGATAAGCGATTCATTGACCGCACTTGCTGAATCTATTGAAGCGACCACATCGAACGGCATTACCCTCGGCAATCTTGAACGCACACAGGCCAACACACGCGCACAGCATGAACAGGCCGTCGCCAGCAAAACGCGCGCCGAGACCAGCAAGATGATTGAAACGTTGCGCCATGGGCAACACATTTCCTTGTTCGAAAAAGCCTTGCCGCCACTTCACCCCAAGGGGCCAAGCCGGCTTGTCGCGCTTGTTGCCGGGTTTCTCTGCGGGTTGCTCGGTGGAGTTGGGTTTGTTTTCATTCAAGAGCATTTTAGCAAAAAGATCCGGCGCGCTGCGGACATCAGCAATGCCTTGGGGATCATCCCCTTTGCAACCTTGCCGTATCAAACAGCCGGAACCGAAATATCGCGCCGCCGCACACCGACACAGGTGACGGTTGCCCTTGTGCTGGCCGGTTTGTCTGCGGGGCTTTGGGCGCTGCAGGGGTATTCGGTGGGTGCTTCGCATGTTGACGGAACAATTGGGCCAACAGAATTAACGACTGCCAAATTAACAACTGAAAACCTTCAGACAACAGGTTCGGAACGTCATTGAATACCCCCCTTACAACCCTTGATCAAACCCAGAGGCCCGCGTTGAATACGCGCCTCAAACCCATTCCGTCCGTTCAAGAAAAGCGGGTCCTTCAGGCCGCTTGGGAAGGGATAAAAATTGCCGATCTGTGCCCCGGCCACCTTTCCCAAAACCTGATTTTTACCCATGGATCAGGCGCGGGTGCGATGCCCTATGATATGCTGCGCACCCGTCTGCTGCACCACATGCGTGCCAAAGGGTGGCGGCGCGTTGCGATTACGTCACCCACCGCTGAATGTGGGAAAAGCACTGTGGCGCTTAACCTCGCGCTTAGTCTGCAATGGCAACCCGATTGTCGGACCATCTTGCTGGAAATGGACATGCGGCGACCCTCGTTGGCAGCCATGTTGGGATGTGCACCACCCGCTGATATGGCGCATTTCTTGCGAGGCGACCGCCCGTTCCACTCTGCCGCATTGCGCGTCGGTGACAATCTTGCGATCTCCTCCAACCGGAACCCGGTGACCGACGCTGCTCAAATTCTGGCAAGCCGCTTTTTCCCCCTTGCGCTGTGCTCTCTTGATGACACCTACGCAACGGACATCACTATTATCGACACCCCGCCGATGCTTTTGTCCCATGATATGATGGCCATCGCGAAACATGTGGATTGCGTTCTGGTTATCGCCGCCGCCGACCTGACAACCACAGACCAGATTGACCAATGCGAACGTGAACTGTCGGGGCAAACCCAGATGCTAGGGGTGATCCTGAACAAATGCAGACAGCAGGGACCCGGCTACGGATATGGCACTTATGAATAATACGAAATACTGATCGCGATGATCGCCTAATAGTTAGGCCCTGCGCCCCAATCTAAGGCGGTGATCCAAGCTGATCCCGCTGAAACCCTTTGCTTTATCGGATGGGTGGTCCAAAATTACAGAGTCCGTAATCAAAAAAGTACCCTTTCCATGGCCGAGAAAACACCGCCCCTAAGCGTGAAAGTCGCGCGGATTGTTAAGGATATATATCCTGACCTCGATGCCGACGTTCTGTCCAGTTTGATTGTCGAAGCCTTTTGGCCCGAGACTGCGCCGCGCCGCAAACGCGGGCGTTTGCCTGGTAACAATCTGTGGTCCGAAAAAGACGCGCTGGTGATCACCTATGGGAATTCGATCATTGACGGGTCATTCAAACCCTTGGACTTGCTGCATGATTTCTTGCTGCGTTACCTCAAGGGGGCGGTGAACAGCGTACATATCCTGCCGTTTTTCCCCTATACATCGGATGACGGGTTTGCGGTAACCGATTTTCGGGCGGTGCACCCGCAACTGGGCGACTGGTCAGACATTAACCGTATTGCGGCCGATTTTTCGTTAATGTCGGATCTGGTCCTGAACCATGTTTCAAGCCAAAGCAATTGGTTCAACGCCTACCGACAAGGGCAGCCCCCCTATGACAAGTTCTTTTTCGAGGCGGACCCCGCTGATGATCTGAGCATGGTAGTGCGGCCGCGCACGACGCCGCTGCTTCAGGAGGTCGAAACGACCAAAGGCACGCGTCACGTTTGGTGTACCTTCAGCCACGATCAGGTCGATCTTGATTTCCGAAATCCCGAAGTCCTGTTGGAATTTTTGCGAATTATTCGCCTGCATGTCGACAATGGCGTCCAGATCATCCGTCTGGATGCCGTTGCATTCATCTGGAAACTGGCGGGCAGCCCTTCGGTCCATCTGCCCCAGACCCACGCGATTATCAAACTCATGCGGCTGCTGTGTGACTATGCGCCCGAAAAGATCATCTTGCTGACCGAAACCAATGTGCCCAAGGCTGAAAACCTGAGCTATTTTGGGGCCCGTGACGAAGCACATGCGATTTACAACTTTCCCCTGCCGCCGCTGGTTTTGCATGCCATGATGTCGGGGTCGGCCAGATATTTGCACAAATGGCAACGCGCAATGCCGCCGGCCCCGTTGGGCTGCGCCTATCTTAACTTTACCGCCAGCCATGATGGCATCGGCATGCGCCCCGCCGAAGGGGTCTTGCCCGATGCTGAAAAAGACAAAGTAATCCAGACGGTTAAAGAAATCGGGGGCCTGGTATCCATGCGCGCGCTGCCCGATGGCGGGCAATCCCCTTACGAGCTGAACACCACATTTTATGATGCCATGGGGCGCACGTTCAAAGGATCGGACGCCCATCATTTCGACAGGTTTATCTGCTCGCAAACCATTGTTATGTCGCTCGAAGGGATCCCCGCGTTTTATATCCATTCGCTGCTGGCCACGCCCAATGATCATGCGCAGGTCGAACATCGCGGCATGAACCGCGCGATCAATCGCCACCGCTGGGATTATCCAACACTACGCGCATTACTTGGCGATGAAACGACCCCGCAGGCGCGCGTGTTGGACGCTTTGACACAGCGGCTAAAACTGCGGTCCCGCCAATCCGCGTTCCATCCCAACGCCACGCAATTCACCGTGAACCCGGAGGACGCGCGGGTGTTTGCCGTCTGGCGCCAAAGCCTGGACCGCCACCAATCGATTTTTGCGCTGCACAACGTCAGCGATGAAACCGTTTCCGTTCCGACCAGCACGCTGAACATGATCGAGGACGAAACATGGGTTGATCTGCTGTCGGGCGAAACCGTGCCCGCGGATGCGGAAACGGTCACCCTTGCGCCCTATCAGTGTCGCTGGATCACAAACCGGATCTAGCTGAATTCCGCTTCATCCGCTGCGGCGGCGGCATGTAGGTCAGCCAGAAAGCCGGGGTCGGCCGAATGCACCCGGTTCCATGTGGGAATGAACGGCGTCTCGCGGGGGTTCTCAAGGAAAAAGCTGCCGGCACGCATGATGTTATTGGCGAATAGTTCAATCGCCTGTTCCTCCTTGTGACGGTCGATTTCCAACCCGTTCATCACTGCATCCGCGTGATAGGCCTCAAGCAGATCCAGCGCTGTGCGGTAATAGGTGGCCTTGAGCGTGCGGAACGTATTGTTGGTAAATATCGTGCCATCTGCGGCAAGTTTGCGGAAAATCGCCTTGCAGATATCGGTCGACATCCGGCTTAGACCGGCGCTCGCATCCTCGGGCGACAAATCCTGATGTTTGTGGTCATAGTTATCGCAAATCTCGACCTGGCAGACGGCTTTGGGTGCCAGATTGCGCCATGCCTCTGACAATACTCCGATCTCGAGCCCCCAATCAGACGGGATACGAAGATCAGGCAAAATGCCGGTGCGCATGGCGAATTCGCCAGACAGTGGATAACGGAAACAGCGTAAATATTCGATGAAATCACGATCCCCGACGACCTTTTTCAGCGCGATCAACAGCGGGCTGACCAGTAGACGGGTCACGCGCCCGTTCAGATGGTCATTGCCCACCCGCGCGTAATATCCCTTGGCCACCTGATAGGAAAAATGCGGGTTTGCGACGGGGTAGATCAGCCGCGCCAGCAGTTCGTTGGTGTAGGTGACGATGTCACAATCATGCAGCGCCATGACCGAACTGTCCTGACAGGACATAAGATACCCCAGGGCCGTCCAGACGTTTTTGCCCTTGCCTTGTTCGGACGGGGCCAATCCCAAAGCGTCAAGCCGCGCGCCCAGTTCAAGCATCCGCGGGCTGTCGTTCCAGATCACCATATGGCGCTGGTTCAGGCCCTTGAAGAATTCTTTCGCGTGGCGGAACTGCGCCTCGTCTGCGCGGTCAAGGCCGATGATAATGCGGTGAAGATAGGTAACCTTGGACAGCTCGGCCAGAATGTTCGGCATCGCGTCGGTTTCCAGCTCAGAATAGAGGCAGGGCAAAATCAACGTCATTTTGCGGGTCTGTGCAAAGGTTTCCAGCTCGTATGTCAGTTCATCCAGCGACCGTGTCCGCAGGTTATGCAGCGTCGCGATGTTACCGTTTTGGTGAAAATCTGACATGGGTGATCGTTCCTATCTAAGGTTCAGGTCAATAAGGAGGCCAAGGATCGCAGCGTTCCACCCGTGGGGGCCCGGCAATGCGGTGCGGATAATGGCGCCGGTTTCTTCGCCTTTTAGCGCGGGTAAGGCTTTGCGATGCGGGTTTGCCACAATAACGCCGGTGTCTGCCGTTTGCAGCATCTCGACATCATTGGGGGCGTCGCCCAAGGCAACCGTGTGGGCCGGTTGATATTCGGCAATCAATTCGGCCATCCGGTCGGCCTTGGTCTGGCCAAAGGACAGGGTCAGAAACCGCCCCCCTTCGCGCGCCGAAATGCCATGTTGCGACAGATGGTTCAGGAGCAGGTCCAGCTGTTCGGCGGTGCCGCCCCATAGGCCGGGTTCCGAAAACGCCCGCGTCTTGGCAAGACTGGCATGCGCGGCATCAAGGCCGGTCACGGCTGACACCTGTGCTGCGGTCATATCCCCAAAACCGCGAAAATGCTGGCGCAAGGCGGGGGGGGTGTCGTCCAATATCGCGCGCAGCTTGGAATACTGCGTACTGTCTGCCATCCCAGACCCGTTTGCCGGCAACAGACCCGCGCCGTTTTCAACGATCGCAGGCCAGTGCGACCAGCCAAGCGCAGCGCGAATGTTTGCAATTTCGGGGCCGGTTTTACTGCTTGCCATGATCAGCCCGCCCCCGCAGGCGCGCAATGCCTCTAATGCCGGTTTTGCCGCATCCCAGCTGTAGGTCGCATGATCAATCAACGTGCCGTCGAGGTCGGAAAATACTAAAATTGGAACTGCGGGCACGGATGACATACCCAAATGTTGCCGTCTGGGCCCCAAGGAAACAACAGCCAAAGCACTTTTTTCGGGCAGCATTCCGGCCAGCGCCTATTTTTTAATCACGCGCTTTGGATGTCGGTCCTATGGCTAGTGTTTTGGCATACCCTTGGGGCGCATTAGACGTTTTTGTGCGGCAATTCGGAAGGGTGCGTTGGGGGCACCGTACCCTTTGTACCCGCCGCGCCGTTCGACGATTTCGAAGAACATTCCACCGGCATAGGGCTGGGAATAGAACTGGAAAAACGCGCCGTTTGCGTCTTCGTCATACAGGATATTGCCAGCCTTGAGACGGGCCAGAACCGCAGGATCAAGGTCAAACCGCGCGGCGAGGTCGGCATAGTAGTTGTCGGACATCGGCAAGGGTTTGAAGCCGCGTTTCGCCATCGCATCGCTGGTGGCAAAGATATCGTCGCTGGCCAGTGCGATGTGCTGCACCGATGCGCCAAAGCTGTCGGCAAGGAAATTGCCCGCCATGGTGCGGTGGGTTTCGGCCCCGTTCAGCGTAATCCTGAACGTCCCGTTTGGTGTCTCAAGCGCCTGGCTGCGCACCAACCCGTCGGGGTCAACCACATCGACCATGGGCGATTTGTTCATCTGGAACAGCGTTGTATAGAACAGCGACCAGCTGAGCATTTCATCATAGCTCATGGTTTGGGCTAGGTGATCAATCCGCATCAACCCTGCGTCGCTGTCATCTTGGGCGGTTTGGGTGAATTCGACCGACCATACATCATTCAGACCGCTGGTTTTGTCGATGAAGTGCATCACACTGCCGCTTAGGCCGCGGATCGCGGGGATGTTCAGCTCTCCGGGGCCGACGGGCTGGTTAAAGGGGGCGGCCCCCAGACGCTGCGCGCGTTCAACGGTATCAGCAGCAGCGTCGACCGCGATGCCGATGTCACAGACGGTGGTGCCATGGGCCATATAGGCGCTGCTGGCATAGCCGCTTTTCTCACGGTTCACGACAATCCGGATGTCGCCTTGGGTCCACAAGGCCAGCTTCTTGGCGATGTGGGTGCCGGAGTGTTGGAAGCCCAAGGTGCGCAGGATAGTCTCCAATGCGTCCGCTTCTTCGCCACGTGACGCGAATTCAACGAAAGATACACCATCAACTGTGGAGCGTGCGGGCATCGGGGCCAGCATGGCGGCCGCTGCTGGTTCGGCGCGTTGCACGTCATCCATCAAGGCAATCAGCGACCGATGGCCGTCTTTGGCAATCGTCTTGGCGCTGCCGCCACGGAACTGGTCGTTGAAAATCTCGAGCGAGATCGGGCCGGCATAGCCTGTGGCCATCACGGCCCGCATGAAATCGGTTACGGCAAGGTCGCCTTCGCCGGGCATATTGCGGAAATGGCGCGACCAATACAGCAGGTCCATGTCGATCTGTGGCGCGTCGGCAAGCTGGACAAAGAAAATCTTGTCACCGGGGATACGCCGGATCGTGTCGGGGTCGATCTTGCGGGCAAGGGTATGGAAACTGTCCAGAATGATGCCCACATTCGCATGGTCGGCACGGCGCACGATTTCCCATGCATCGCGGTGGTCGTTCACATGTTTGCCCCATGCCAAGGCCTCAAAGCCGACGCGCAGCCCGCGTTTGGCAGCGCGGTCGCCCAGTTCGGCAAAATCAGCCGCCGCACGGTCGATCCCGCCAAGGGCCTCTGGATGGCAGCTTGAGCAGACGAGAACCAGATCGGTGCCCAGTTCCTGCATCAGATCGAATTTGCGTTCGGCCCGGTCAAACGCCTTGGCGCGCAGCGGTTCTGGCAACCCTTCGAAATCGCGGAACGGCTGGAACAGGGTGATCTCTAGGCCCATGGACCGGATCAGGTCGCCGACCTCGCGGGGGTTGCCGTCATGGGCGATGAAATCCTGTTCAAAGATCTCGATGCCGTCAAAACCGGCGGCGGCAATCGCCTCCAGCTTTTCGGGGAGGTTACCGGAAATCGAAACGGTGGCGATAGATGTTTTCATCTTAATATCCCAATACACGTGGCAGCCAGATCACCGTCTCTGGCACAAAGGTCAGGATCAGCAGCACCAGCACTTCGACGGCAAAGAACGGCAGGATTGCACGGGTCAGTCGGGCCATGCCCACACCTGCGATGCCTTCGGCCACGAACAGGCACAGGCCCAAAGGCGGGGTGATCAGGCCGATCATCAGGTTGAAGATGACCAGAATGCCGAAATGCACCGGATCAACGCCAAGGCTGACAGCGATGGGGTGCAAGATCGGGACCAGCACCAGCATCGCGGCGATCCCTTCGAGGAACAGACCGACAAACAGGAACAGGATGATCACGGCGATCAGGAAGGTGGTTTTGCTGTCGACATTGCCCAAGACCCAGTCGGTCAGCATGTTCGGGACGCGGTTATAGGTCAGCAGCCAGTTTGCCGCCGAAACCGACGCGATGATGATCAGGATCACGGCACTGTCGCGCATGGCGTCGGTGAAAATGCGGGGCAGGGCGCTGAAGGCGATCTTGCGGTACACAAACATCCCAAGGACCAATGCATAAGCCACAGCGAAGGACGCCGCTTCGGTGGGGGTCACGATGCCAAGCAGGATGGACCCGACAACAAACACCGGCATCAGCAGGGGCAGCACACCGCCCAGCAAGGCCGTGCGGGCAGGGGGCGCTTCGGCTTGGGCGGCAAGTTCGGTCGCGCGGTCGATCTTGACCGTCATCATCACATAGGCCGACAGGAAAATCGCCAGCAGAATGCCCGGAATGACGCCCGCCATGAACAAGGCAGGTACTGAGACGCCCGTGACGATCAGCGCATAGATGATGACGGGGATCGACGGTGGAATGATCGGCCCGATCACGGATGACGCCGCAGTCAGTGCCGCAGCATAGGCGCGGTCATAGCCGTGTTTTTCCATCTCGGGGATGAACACGCGGCCAATTGCGGAGGTATCGGCCACAGCAGATCCGGAGAGCCCTGCGAAAATCACCGAGGCCCAGATATTGACCAGCGCAAGCCCTGCGCGCATCCGGCCCACCAGAACATTCGCGAATGCGATAATGCGGCCTGTGATGCCGCTTTCGTTCATCAGCTCGCCCGCGAGGATGAACAGGGGAATGGCCAGCAGCGGATAAGAGTTTAGACCCTTGAACATCTCGGTTGCGACGATGCGCAGCGCATAGGGCGCGTCGCCCGTGGCCATGAAAAGGCTAAGGGCGGCGACAATGGCAAAGGCAATCGGAAGGCCTGCCAAAAGCCCAAGGATAAGGACGATATAGACCATCTTAGGAGACCTTCAGCGCGGCGCGGCGCTCCATGAATTTCAGGAATGCTGCGATCATCAGGAAAACGCCCCCGACGGCGATCGCGAATTGATAGGTGCTGACCCGGCCAATCCAGATCATGCCTTCGATGCCGGTGGATTCAACCAGCCGTTTGGCTGTGCCAATCAGGCCGGAACTGTCAACAGCGGCGCGGCGGGTGGCAAAGGCATAGCCGGACCATGCAAGTGCGGCCCCGACGGCAATCATCGCCAGATCAACCCCACAAAACAGGATGTCGCGGCGGCGTTTCGACAGAAAATCGGTAAGGATGGTAAATCGAATGTGGCGGTCTTGCATATAGGCAAGCGCAAAGCCGAACATCACGCCGTAAACGGCGATGTAGATCGGCAATTCCTCGCCCCATTCCACTGATTTACCCAAGGTATAGCGGCGCAGTGAATTAACAAAAATAATCATAAAAACCAGCGCCATAGAGACACCGGCACCCGTTGCAAAGAAACGTCTGAAGAAAGTGTTTAGACGATCCATAGCGGTTCGCTCCCTTGGGTAAGATTGCCGCGCACCGACATGTCAGAGCGCGGCAAATTGATGTATTATTCAGACGCGGTGGAAACGGCGGCTTGCAGATCGTCGATCCACTTGGCGTCGTCACCCAGTTCGCCGCGCAGATATTCTACGACCGCAGGCTGTGCTTTTTCTGCAAACATCGCCAGTTCGTCGGAAGTTGGCGAATAAACCTGCATCCCTTCGGCCTGGACTTTGTTCACGCCTTCGGCTGTGCCCCACTGCTGGATTGCGCGGCCCATTGTACCTGCAACACGTGCCGCTTTGGCAACGACTTCCTGCTCGGCCGGGGCAAGCGACTGGAAGAATTCATCGTTGATGATGATAAAGTCGGCTGCATAAACGTGGCCGTCAAGGGTCATGTATTTTTGCAGCTTGTGCAGGTTGTTGGCATAGATCACGCCGACAGGGTTTTCCTGACCGTCAACAACACCGGTGGACAATGCGTTTGGCAGTTCTGTCCATGCGATCGGGGTCGGTTCGCCGCCCAGACCTTTGACCATCTCGATATACAGCGGAATAGGCTGCACGCGGAATTTCAGACCTTCCATATCCGCAGGTGTGCGAATTTCGCGGGTGCCGTTGGTGAAGTTCCGGAAACCGGTTTCCCCATAGGCCAGCGTGCGCAGGCCGGTTTTGTCAAGGCAATGTGCGGCCAATGCGTCGCCGAACGGGCCGTCCAGAACATCCCACGCGATGGTGGCAGAGGCGAAGGTGTAAGGAATATCCAGAACCGACGCGGCAGGACAGACCTTGGACATGGCACCCGATACCAATGCGATCTGTGTCAGACCTTCCTGGACCTGATTAACCAACTCGTCTTCGTTGCCCAAAGCACCGGCGGGAAACAATTCAACGGTCAGGTCGGTTTCGCCTTCGACAATGTTCTTGAACACATGGGCTGCGGCACCCTTTTTGGACGCGGTCCATTCGTCGGGGTCCACATGCGCGATGCGTAGGGTTTGTGCCTGGGCACCGGCAGCGGCAAGGCCGAGTGCAAGGGCCGTTACGGCCGTAAGTTTGGTGATATTAAAACGCATGATATCCTCCGTTTTGCGTTTGGGTGCTGTTTGAACAGCGGGTTCTTTTATGAGACGAAAGATTCGAACGTGGCTTTCATCCGCATGGGGTCGGGCGTGCGCCCGGTAAACAGTTCAAAGGCCCTGACCGCCTGATAGACGGCCATGCCGGACCCCGGCAGAACCCGGCAGCCAATGGCACGCGCGGCGGCCAGAAGTTCGGTTTCAAGCGGGAAATAGACAATGTCGGCGACCCACATTTCGGGGCGCAGGGACGCCAGCGGATAGGCAGAGCCGGGCAGTTTCGCCATGCCGACAGGTGTTGCATTCACCACGCCATCGGGGCGCAATGTCGCGATGTCATCCAAGGTGACCACATCGACCGTTGTTGTCGGCGCGCTGGTCTTGAGCAGGGTTTGCAACCCGGTCGCCCGGCTATGGTCGCTGTCGGCAATCGTAAGCCGTTTCACCCCGAGGGCAGACAATGAATGGGCCACGGCCACGCCCGCACCCCCAGCACCGACCTGCAAGACATGATCCAGCGTCGCGCCTGCCATGTTCTCGCGGAACCCTTCCTCAAAGCCCCATTTGTCGGTGTTATGCCCGATCCGTTTGCCATCGCGAAAAACGACAGTGTTCACGGCACCAATGGCGCGGGCATTTTCCGAGATGCTGTCAAGCAGGGGCATCACGTCGATTTTGTAGGGAAAGGTGACGTTCAGCCCGGCAAAACCGCAAAATTCGGCGGCATCTATGATCGCCTCAAGCGGGCGGTCGCCGCGGGGGAACTGATCGACATCCAATATCTGGTACAAGATGCGTTGCCCGTGTGCGGCACCTTCTTCCATGTGCAGTTTAGGAGTGCGCGACTTTTGGATGCCACGACCAACCAGCCCGATCAACAGATCAGGATAGGACTTTTGGACAGCCGGCTTGGGCGCGTTCACAACGTTCGAATTCATGTAGTCCTCCGCTTCCTGTCGAATCTTGCTGCCGACTAGGATTGTCGCAATGAACCATGCGGTTCATTGTGTGTCAACAGAGTTGTACTGAACGGTTAATTGTGTTCGGTTTTGAAAAAGGCTAGAAAATCTGGATGACGTCAAAGCCCGCCTCCAACTCGGTGAAAAACCGTGGGTCCTGGAAACAGAACCCTGATGCCGTAAAGGCAGATATCTTGCGTGTTGCGCGGGCCGAGTTTGCAGATCACGGCCTGTCAGGCGCCCGCATCCAAGAGATCGCGGAAAAGACCAAGACCTCCAAGCGGATGATTTTCTACTACTTCAAGGACAAGGAAAACCTGTATCGCGAGGTGCTTGAGCAAGCCTACCGCGAGGTCCGCCAAGGCGAGAAGGCATTGGCGCTGGACAGTCTTGATCCGGTCGAGGCGCTGACCCAGCTGGTTGCATTCACGTTCACCCATCATCGCGCGAACGAAGATTTCATCCGCTTGGTGATGATCGAGAACATCCATCGCGGGGTGCATCTATCTGCATCCGAAACCATCCGTGCCGGCAACTCTCCGGCGGTCGAACAGCTTAGCGCGATCCTTGAGAGAGGAACGGCGCAAAAGCTGTTCAAACCGGATATCGCTGCGCAGCAACTGCATTGGAAAATCAGCGCGCTGTGTTTTTTCAATGTGTCGAACGAACCCACGTTCAGCAGGGTTTTCGGCAATGACCTGATGACGGAAGCGGGTCAGGCAGCGCTCCGGCAGGACGTTGTCGACACCATCGTCGGGTCGGTGCTGGCATAACTGTCTACTCATGGCAGGCCCGATCACGACGCTGTTTTCAGCGGTTCGAATCGTATGGATTTCCGGGCAACCAACACGCAGAAACACCGATTTCAGAGATCGTTTCAGGCCGATTTTTGAAGCTTAAAACTTTTTATTCGTCATCCTTATCGTGTGGTGGGCTTACTATTTTCCGCAATAATGACCACGTCATATCACCGCCATAATTTGGCTTGGCCGCTGACACAAAGCAGTCCGGAAAACGTAATACTTTGGTATGAAACACCTGCACCCTTTGGGGGGACAGCGGTATTTGCCACCTAGGTAGGATTTCGAAAAGCCCATTAGCGCGTCAGTTTCAGTCTCATCAGGGTCACTCCCGGCCCGACACACTGAAAGAGAATGAAATGACTATTACACGCAAAGCGCTTCAGGTTTTCGCCCGCACATTCGCAAAAGACGAAGACGGCGCTACAGCGATTGAATACGGTTTGTTCGCAGCCCTTGTTGGCGCTGTGATCGTTGGCTCAGTCGCCACATTGGGCAAGCAAACCAACTCCGGCTTCAGCACAATGAGCACCGCGATGACCGAAAACGGAATTTCGGCCACCCAGTAATCCTGACTGGTACGAGAAAGAGGGGCGCGCAAGTCTGGCGCGCCCTCCGTGCCCAATGCACCCAACAAGGATAAACCCCATGCCATTTGACGCTGTCACCAATCGCGATACCGCGCAACTTGTCGCCTATGTCTGCACGGACAAAGGTGCCGATGTCGCGCGTTCGGCGCTTGAGTTGAGCGGCAGTGAAAGCGCGGCGCTGCATGGCGGGGGATTATCGGGTGCTGCGCGGTTGTGTTCGGGCACGGCACAGGCCCAAATCGTTCTGACCGAGATCGGAAATATCCCGGTTGAAATGGCCTGTGAATGTGTCACCGAGATCGCCAGATCCGGCGCGTTGGTTGTGGTGATCGGGGCGCAGACGGACATCGGCACCTATCGCGCCTTGCTCAAGGCGGGGGCGGCTGAATACTTTAGCTTTCCTGTCAGCGCGCAGGAAATTCTGAGCGTGCAGCGCAATACACCCGAGCCATCAGTTGTTGTTGAACTTCCCCTGCCGGTGACCAAGGCACCTTCGGTCGCGATCACGGGCAGTAATGGCGGGGTCGGCGCTAGTATTCTGGCGCAAAACCTGGCCTATTATGCGGCGAACGCCAAAGGCCCGAACCTCCGGACCGCCCTGCTGGATGCCGATCTTCAATTCGGGTCCCAAGCCATTGATCTGGACCGTGACGAAACCGTTGGGCTGTTTGATGCGCTTCGGGCACCAGATCGTCTGGACAGCACATTCATGACAGCCACGATGGAGCATATTACGGATCAGCTGTCGCTGTATTCGCAGCAAATTCGTGCCGGTCAGGATGTTCAGGCTTACCGAAAAGGCCTGCCCTGGCTGTTTCCCCCCTTAAGGGAAGAATTTGACGCGTTGATAACCGATCTGCCGCGCACTGTTTTGATCCAAAGTGCCGATCTGACCCAACATCTGAGCGCGATTGTTCTGGTGATCCCCGCCGGATTTTCGGGTGTGAACGCGGCAAGTCGTTTGATCGGGCGGATCAACAGTCACGATCCTGACGTGAACATCCTGCCGGTGCTGTCAGAATTGCGCCATGACGCAGGATTGTCCAAAAAGGATATCGAAAAGACGATCGGGATTCCGATCGTGGCTACTTTGCCCCGGTGTGATGCCCCGATGGCAAAAGCCCAGCGGGCAGGGCACCCGTTGATCGAAATGCAGCCCCGAGGGGCCTATGCCAAGGGTGTTGCCACGATCTGGGATGCGGCTGTTGCGCCGCGCAAAAAGGATAGCGGGCACAGGTCCGGTTCTATTATTAGCAAGATTTTCAGATGAGTATCCATTCAACCGCCACCCATGACCCTGATGATTTATCATCGGTTCTTTTGATCGCCAGACAGATTGACGCCGAAGGTTTATCCACATCCGAACGCGCAAACGTGGCCGTGTCCTATGTGGTGGAGAACGCGCAGACAGCCTGGTCATTGACGCGCCAGCGCAAGGCACTGGCTGATGCGACGCGCGCATTGCAGGCGGAATTGGGTCAGGATACGCCGGTACCGGTTGCCAATGTCGTCGATTTCAAACCGCCCGAAGCGGTCAAACCGCGTGAAAAGACCGCCGCTGAACCTGTAAAAGAAACGGGTGACGTGATCGCCGAAACATCAAGTGACATGATGAATCTGGCCAATGAGGTTGTGCAGGCGCTGTCTGAAATCCTCGATTTTTCCGATCTTGTCGGCCAGCCCCGCGACGAGCAGGAAAAGCTGATCCATGGGTCGATACGCGCCCTGTCCGAAGATCGCAAAATGCATCTGAACGGGCGCGAAGTGTCGGCTTTGGTGACAGCAGTCCTGGCGGATATGCTGGGTCTTGGCCCGCTGGAGGCCTTGCTGGCGGACGAAAATATTACCGACATCATGGTGAACGGTCCCAAGCAGGTTTATGTCGAACGCAAAGGCAAGCTTGAGCTGACCGGCGTCCGGTTTCGCGACAACGCCCATGTGTTTGCCGTGGCCAGCCGGATCGTTGCAGCCGTGGGCCGGCGCATTGATGAAAGCCAGCCGATGGTCGATGCGCGCTTGAAAGACGGCAGCCGCGTGAACGTGGCGGTACCGCCTTTGGCTATTGATGGCCCGACCATCACCATTCGCAAGTTTCCCGCCCACCCTGTGACGCTGGACGCATTGGTTGACGGCGGCAGTCTGACTGCACAGATGGCCGCGTTTCTGGGGCTGGCTGCGTATCTGCGGCTCAACATTCTTGTTTCTGGTGGCACGGGGTCGGGCAAGACGACCCTTATGAACGCGATGTCGCAGTTTATTCCGGCGGGCGAACGGTTGGTGACCATCGAAGATGCCGCCGAATTGCGGTTTCAGCAGCCGCATGTCGTGCGTTTCGAAACGCGCCCACCCAATGTCGAAGGCACGGGCGAGGTGACGATGCGGACGCTGGTGCGCAATGCGCTGCGGATGCGCCCCGACCGGATCATCATCGGCGAAGTCCGGGGCGACGAAGTGCTGGATTTGTTGCAGGCGATGAACACCGGGCACGACGGGTCGATGAGCACGCTGCACGCCAATTCCCCGCGCGAAGCATTGACCCGTGTGGAAAGCATGGCGGCACTGGCAGGCTTTGCCCCCGGTGGCGGTGTGGTGCGCCGGCAATTGGCCGACGCGGTGCATCTGGTTGTTCAGGTGTCGCGGATGCGGGACGGCAAAAGGCGGGTGACGTCGATCTCTGAGATTGCTGGCCTTGAGGGTGATACGGTGACGCTGCAAGAATTGTTCACGTTTCAAGCCGACGCAAGCAGCACCCGTACCCATGTGAAGGGCGAATTTCTGTATTCCGGTTTCCGTCCGAAATTTGCGGTCAAAGCGGCTGACTACGGTGTCGCGGATGACCTTGATGGTATCTTGGGGCTGACGGCATGACATTGACCCTGATCGTGACCGCTGCGGCATTTCTCGTGTTTGCGGGTCTGGCGCTTGGCTTGCTTGTGCGCAGCGATCGCCAGCGCCGCCGGCATCTGGCGCGGCTAAAACGGGTGCGCCCCGATACGGCGGTGCAGCTTGAGAAACCTCAGCGGGGTGTCTTGGATAAGCATCGGAAATTCGGCTTGGTGGGCCGGATCGAACAAGAGCTGGCCAAGACCAGCTTGCGCAGCAGTGTGAACGAAATTTTCATACAGGTGTTCTTGGCGGCCATCGGTATTTACGGGCTGGGCGTCATTCTTGGTGGGCTTCATCCGTTAACGGCTTTGCCCTTGGCGATCTTGCTTCCTGTCGGGGGGGCTGTGCTGGTTTTGCGCATAGCAAGAAACCGGTACCGCGCGGCGTTTACCGCCGATTTGCCCGAAGCGCTGGATGTTTTCGCACGGGGGCTGCGGGCCGGGCGGCCGGTGTCGGATTCCCTGTCGATCGTTGTGGCCAATGCCAAAGGTCCGATCCAATATGAATTCTCGCGCTGTCATGATGAAATTACCATGGGTACGACTTTGCCCGACAGTCTGGCGCGTCTGGAATTGCGCATTCCGACGGCCGAAGTGTCGTTTTTTTCCGTCGCGACATCGCTGCAGGCGGAAACCGGCGGCAACCTGATCGAAACGATGGAGGGCCTTGCCAACCAGCTGCGCGAGCGCCGCAAACTGCGTAAAAAAGCGCGGGCTTTGTCGTCGGAAGCGCGGGCAAGTGCGCTGATCCTTGCGCTGTTGCCTTTCGCGGTGACCTTGGCGATTGCGGTGTTGAACGGCGCGTATCTGGAGCCGCTTTATGCGGATCCGCGCGGCCGGATGATTTCGCTGATCGCGCTTGGCAGCATAACTCTGGGCGTTTTCATCATGGCGCGGATGGGCAAGCTGGATGTCTGAGGGGGTGCTTCAACCGATATTCTGGCTGGCGCTTGGGGGGATTGTTCTGACTATGTTGGGCTGTGCCGCGCTGTTGCAGTTTGAACGGCAGCGCAACCTGATCGCCGCGCGCTTGATGCGGGCCAAAGGCACGGGACCTTCCCGTGCCACCCATGACAAAACACGGCAAAGCGGCAACCTGGCCCATGCTGGCAAACAGCTACGCCGGATTGTCGGCCTGATCGGAGAGCGCATGTCGGTCATATTGGGCGGTGAATCGCGCGATACGGCGGCTGAACTGTCATCGGCAGGGTTTCGCAGCCGTGACGCCTTGCTGATCTATGCGTTTTTGAAAACTGTCTTGCCACTGGCTGCGATGATCTTGGGGATGGCTTGGGTCTTTACCACCACGGAAATCGGTATGGACATGATGATACCGGTTGCGACGGTGATCGCTGCCGCCTTGGGTCTGTCAAAGGGCATCGACATGGTCGTCAGTCATCTGCGTTCGACGCGGCTTGCCCGTATCCGCCGTGGGTTTCCGGACATGCTGGAACTGTTGGTGATTTCATCCGAGGCAGGGCTTGGCCCGCAGCCCGCGATGCAAAGGGTGGCCGTCGAGCTGGCATCGACCAGTTCTGAACTCGCGCAGGAGATCCTGCAAATGGTGTCTGAAATGCGCATGACCAATGACCGGCGCGGCGCGTATCACAAGCTGAATATCCGTGTGCCCCTGCCCGAAATCGGCGTATTCACCCAGACGCTGGACCAGTCCGACACCTATGGCACGCCGTTTTCACGGGCCATGCGCACCTTGATCAACGAACAGCGCGCCAACCGGATGATGGCGCTAGAGGAAACGGCAGCGCGGTTGCCAGTGATTATGACGCTGCCGCTGATTTTCTGCATTATGCCGGCGGTTTTTGTCGTGCTGATCGGCCCCGCTGTGCTCAGCGTTTTTGACAATATCATTGCAGGAGGATGATCAAAATGACCCGTTTCTGGCGTGATCAATCCGGCGTTGTCGCGGTTGAATTTGTACTGATTGCCCCGCTGTTGTTCGCCCTGCTTTTGGGCGTCATTTCGATTGGCTATTTCATGGGGATCACCCATTCGGTGCACCAGCTTGCGGCAAGTGCGGCGCGCGCATCCGTGACCGGGCTGGATCAGGAAGAACGTGCAAGCCTTGCAAACACCTATCTGTCGCAAGCGGGCAGCCATTATCCCTTGCTGCAACAAACAGCGATGACGCCCAAGCTCACTTTTGACGGTACCAGCCCCGCAGGGATCACGGTCGAGGTGACCTATTCCGTCGAAGGTAGCCTGCTGGATTTGGCCAACGGGTTTCTGCATCTGGGGATCAGCGACATCAAGGGGAGCGCGTATCTTGCCTATTGATCCGCTGACAGATTTTGCCAAGGCCCAAGACGGCGCCGTTGCGATCATCGTGTCGCTGATGTTGACGGTGTTGATCGGTTTTGTCGCTTTGGGCGTCGATGTGGCATCGCTGTATCGGGATCGCGCCCATTTGCAGGCGGTCGTTGATCTGACAGCCGTTAGCGCGATGGGCAACCGCGATGACGCCCATGTGCGGGCGCAACACGCCGTGGCGCGCAATGCAGGTGCTGCCGACGCGATCAAGACCTTCGAGACCGGGCGGTATTTGCGAAATCCGGCGATTGCGCCGCAAGACCGCTTTGCCCCGCTGCCCGAAGGAGACGCGGCGGTGAACGCCGTGCGTGTTGTGTTGAAAGATGCCGGTGCCCTGCATTTCGCGCGTATTTTCAGCGAGGCAGACCACGTCATGCTGAACCGCACGGCGCTCGCCACACGCACTGCCGCGGCCAGCTTTGCCTTGGACAGCCATGTTTTGCGCCTGAATGCTGCTGCCCTGAACGATACCTTGAAAAATGAATATGGCACCTCGGCCGAGATCAATGCGGGTGACATCGCGGTGCTGGCCGATACATCCATCAACCTTGGATCGCTGCTGGAAACCTTGGGCAATCTGGCCGGTGTCGATACACGCAATCCGGCAGACATCCTGAATGCCACCACCTCGACCGCTGATCTGATTGCCGCGCTTCAGACAGTGTTGCCCGCAGGTCTGGCCAGCGGGTTGAACGGTTTGGCGGGGTCCGTCAACGGCGTGCGTTTCTCTGTGGCGTCTCTGATCGGTGGCATTGATACGGAACTGGGCCTGACCGTCACCGATTTTCTATCCGGCACCGATATTGCAGCGATTGATGTGATCTATTCCCTTGCGGATGGTGCGCCTGCACGTCTGGACGCCGATATAAATGTTCCGGGGGTTTTGGCGGTCGACTCCAGCATGATCGGCAATGAACCCGCTGCGCAATCCGAGTGGTACGGGTTTGGTGAGGAGGGCGCGCAATTGCGACGCACGGCCATGCGTCTGAAAACCGTCGTTGTCGCAGAACCTGATCTGCTGCCGAACCTTGGCGCTGGCGTGCAGGTGACCAAAATCAGGTTGCCGCTCTATACCGAATTGGCAGGGGCGGTGGCGTCACTGGAAAAGATCGGCTGCGGTGGTGGCGCGTCGGATGTCGCTGCGCGGTTTTCTACCGATGCGACCCCGCTACACGCTGACAACGGCACATCCATCGCAGCACTTTACCTAGGGGAGTTGTCCGGTGCCGCGGGGCTGGTGAACCCGGCTGATCTGGCCTTTGCGGATTTGTTGGAGGTGACGATCGTGGTTGATCTGCCAATCCTGCCCGACATCGTGATCCCCGGTGTGATCATTCAGGCGCGGTCGCATGTCGGGCTTGGGTCATCAAATAGCGATCAGGTTACGTTCACCCGTGGCGATATTCGCGAGGGCGTCACGCGCAAAAGCTTTGGGTCGGCAAACCTGCTGTCTGCGGGGGTGACCAGCCTGCTGTCGACCGACACAACCGAATTCCGGCTGAAACCGGGCCAGGAAGGGCTGATAACAGGTTTGGCCGAACCCATTCTATCGGGTTTGCTAAACGCGTTGCCCGGGGCGTTATTGGCGGAAATGGTCGGCCCGCTGGATGCGATACTGGACGCAACGCTTGCGGCGGCCGGGCTGGAACTGGGGGCTGGTGAACTCACCCTTATCGGGCATTATTGCGAACCCATCCGCCTTGCGCGGTAATCTGGCCGGTCGAAGGATGTGTCGGCATAGGGTTGAAAAGAACCGGTTACGAAGCGGCGGTTTCAGCAGCAGAAGTTTTGTTTCGACCGGCAAGGGGCAGCCTGTCTTTGGTCTTGATCCGCTTCTTAAAATGCTCCGGCTCATTGGCAACCGCGACGACTTCGTCCGTGACAAAGGCGATCAGCTGGTATCGGGAATCCAGCCCTGATTTGTTGTAAATCCGGCTAAGTTGCGATTTTACAGTCGCAATTGCACAGCCGCGCATTTCGGCGATTTCGCTGTTGGAAAAGCCTTTGGCGACGAAAATGGCGACATCCGCTTCGGACTGCGACAGGCCCCATTCCGGGGCATAACTTAGAATGACGGTTTCTTTGGCGGCGGTTTTTCCTGCGCCGGGCGTCAGTTTGCCCTTGCGCTGACGTTCCAGATAGGCCCGCAATTGCGTAAAACTGACATAGGCCACAGCCGCCGTAAGCGCGAAGAAAACAGCGAATAATGCGGCCACTGTCGCAAAGTCGAAGGTTGTCCCGGAAAGAGCAAATTTATACACCACAAAGGTCTTTAGCGCTGCAACCGCAGTCACCAAGAGCACCGCAATCATCCAAATCTTCGTCATCCACCTGCTCCTAACGACGTTTATCCTTCGCAAAATCCATGAAAATGAGGCAATTTTCAGGCCTTATGAATTTATATGCATTTTCATAAATATGCGTGGTCAGTTGGTACCGCGCATCACCAGCGTTTATCAACGCTATATGCACTAAGTGTCACAACGTAAACTTGAGTGGCGTCAAATTTTCCTGTTCCGGCAAGCAATTGCGCGTTTTTCGGGCATCATGGTTTGAACGCGCTGGACGGCCCCAATGATTTCAGGAACATTGCCAAAAGCACCGCGTGACAGAGCGCAACAATTTGGGGGAACGATATGAAATTGGTAAGATATGGCGAAACAGGCGCGGAGAAACCGGGCCTGATGGATGGCGATACCCTGCGGGATTTGTCGGGCGTCATACCGGATATCACAGGCGCTGTTCTTGATGATGCGACCCTTGATAAGCTGCGCGCCATTGATCCGGCATCGCTTCCAAAGGTGGAGGGTGCGCCACGGTTGGGACCCTGCGTCGGCAACATCGGCAAGTTTTTGTGCATTGGCCTGAATTATTCGGATCACGCCGCCGAAACCGGTGCCGATATCCCTAAACATCCGATTTTGTTTTTCAAAGCCAACTCTGCCATCGTTGGGCCAAATGATGATGTGATCATGCCTCGCGGCTCAACCCACACAGATTGGGAAGTCGAACTGGGTGTCGTGATTGGCAAGAAGGCGAAATACGTCTCGAAAGAGGACGCGCTGGAGTATGTCGCCGGCTATTGCGTGATCAATGACGTCAGCGAGCGGTTTTTCCAGACCCAGCTGACCGGGCAATGGACCAAGGGCAAAAGCTGCGACACCTTTGGCCCGACCGGCCCGTGGCTGGTAACCCGAGACGAGGTGCCGAACCCCCAAGCGCTTGATATGTCATTGGATGTAAACGGAAAACGTATGCAGACAGGCAACACCAGCACCATGATTTTCTCGGTGGCCGAGATTATCGAACACCTTAGCGGATTGATGACCCTGCACCCCGGCGATGTTATCACCACCGGCACCCCGCCCGGCGTTGGCATGGGCATGAAGCCGGAACCGGTTTACCTGAAAAAAGGTGACGTGATGGAACTGTCGATCCAGGGTCTGGGCAAACAGCGCCAGAATGTGGGCGAAGACGCCTGAACACCTGGCAGTCTAATCCTGTCGACCAAACCGCTGGGGGGCAAAGTTGCTGATGTCGCATTGGGGCACCTGCCCCCTTGCCAGTTCGGTGACAATCTTGCCGGTCACACCCCCCAGCGTCAGGCCGATATGTTGGTGCCCAAAGGCAAGGATGACACGGCTTGAGGCGCTTGATGGCCCGATCACCGGAAGCGCATCCGGCATGGTCGGGCGATGGCCCAGCCATGTGTCGTCGGGGTTGCCAAGCTGGCCGAACATTTCGTGCGATTTGCGTTGCAGATAGGCGATGCTTTTCGCGTTGGGTGCCGCGTCGATGTTGTTGATCTCAACTGTTCCTGCAATGCGCAGCCCATGCGCCATGGGCGTTGCATAAAACCCTGCCTCGGCCCATCCAACGGGGCGCGAAACCTGGCCACCGTGATTACGGTACAGGATATGATAGCCGCGCTCCGTACCCAAGGGCAGGTTTTCAGCGCCGGTGCCCTTGATCTGGCCCGATCTCGCACCGGCTGTCACCGCCAGATGGCCCGCGCGGATTTCCGTGCCATCCCCCGTGTAGGCCGTGACGCCTGTGTCATCCGGTTGGCACCGGACAACACCCTGCGGCAGGTATTTCCCGCCAAGCGCCTCAAAGCGTTTTTGCATCCGGGCCACCAGTTCTTGGGGGTCGGTGACGTGCCGCGCGCCTTTGAAATTCAGCCCACGGTGAATTGGAATCTGCAAATTCGGCTCCAGCTGGCGTACTTCATCTGGCGACAGCTCATCAAATTCAACGCCTTGCGCGCGTCGCATTGCGTTACTGTCCTCCGCGCTTTCATAGCCGGAACGACTGGACCACACATAAAGGCAATCATTGCTGACGATCAGATCTTCGGCCTTTGCTTCGGCAATCAGGGGGTCAAGCCCGCCATCCGCACAGGTCAGGAGTTGCCCGAGCGCCTGAGTGATGTGGCGCACATTGGCCGCGCGACAATTGTTCAGGAATGACAGCATCCAGCGCGGGTTCTTCAGCCCGTGCCAAAGGTTGAAGCTAAGCGGGCTTTCGCGGCTCGTCAGCAGATGCGGCAGCGAGGTAAAGATCGACGGGTTGTTGACCGGGATGCAGGCATAGGTCGCGATGGTACAGGCAGAGCCATAGGTCGTGCCTGACCCCGGTGGGTTGGGGTCGCAGATCAGGACGTTCAGCCCCTCCTTTTGCGCCCAAAGTGCCGTGGACATGCCAATGATACCAGCGCCGACGACGATCAGATCATAGTCATTCTGTGGCACGGACATATTGGTCGCCTCATTCATGCATGCGGACGCTAGTTTTGCGGAGCATGCGGGATTTCGGCGACATGAGCAATCGGCACAACAACAATCGCCAGATGCTGCCCGACGCAAGGCGCATAAACCCGCAGGTGGTCAGTGCAAACACGCATGGGTCGCCCGCACCGCTCGGGTTTATCGCCCACTCTAAGGCCCCCCATAACGGGGTTCTATGACGAATCTACTGAAAGTCGGGACCACACATAGATCATCATGGCAAGGTGGGTGATCTCAGGGGGCGTTATTGAAGTGTTGAAGGGGGCTGCGTTTTTTCATTCCGCGGCGCTATTTTTTCGCGCTGCCCACCTCAAAGGTTTTCTTTTGACTGTGCCAAAAACTCAGCCTGCCAACTCATCGTAGCATTCAAGCGCTTTTGCTGCATACATCATGGCCGGACCGCCACCCATCTGGATCGACATTGCCAGCACGTCACCAAGTTCCTCGCGTGTGGCACCCGCCTTGACCAATGCTTCGACATGCAACGAGATACATGGCTCGCACCGGATGCCAATGGAAATACCCAGTGCCACGAATTCCTTGGTCTTGAAATCCAGCGCACCGCTTTTCTTCACGGTTTTGCCCATTGCGTTGAATGCAAGGGTTGTATCTGGGATCGCGCCATTCAAATTGCGCAACCCGTTGCGGGTTTCGCCGAGTTTATCTTTCCAAGTCATTGATTATTCTCACTAAGGTAAAATCTGTGGCCTTGCTATCTGGTATTCTCAAAGTGCTCTTTGATCCAAGTCAAAAAAAGGACTTAGCTTGCAACAGCCACGCGTGCCTTTGCGGCCCTATGTCTGAACTTTATACTCCTGAATGGTGTTTCCACCATCAACCACAATCAGTTGTCCGCTGACATAGCTGGCCTCTTCACTTGCCAGAAAGACAGCAACATGACCAACTTCGTCAGGCTTTCCCGAGCGTCCAACAGGTGTGTATTTTCCAGCAACTATTTCAAGCGGGCTGCTGGAATCCGTTTCGATCCAACCAGGTCCGATACAGTTTACAGTTACGTTATGCGGGCCAGCCTCAATCGCAAGTACACGCGTTAATCCCAGCAACCCAGCCTTGGCTGCTGCGTAGACCCCGCTTCCCGCAATGCCAGCCACCGGTCCCGTTACCGAAGACATCTACACGATCCGCCCATAGTTTCGCGCCACCATGCCGGGCAGAACGGCGCGGGTCACTAAAAAGGCACTGCTGAGATTGATATCAAGGCCGTAATACCAATCGGCATCACTGGTGTCCTTCAACGGGGCGGATGGTTCATCACGACCCACTTGTACCATACCTGCATTGTTCACCACGATATCGATTGGGCCTGGATTTTTACGGCGCTCGGCTTGTGGTAACTGCATCGGGGCACAATATTTCCTGCTGCGGCGCGTTTGACTGAGGCCGGATTACGGCCGTTCGCTGCGGCTGCCCCAACGGCCCCTTTCGACAGCCTTCCAAAAACGGTGGTTATTGCTAGGCGCTCAGGAACTGTGAGCTCTAAGGGCTTCCGGCACTGCTATGATCAGCAAAAGAATTGCGGCGATTATAAAAAGCCAGCTCCCGACAATCTGAAACAACAGCGCACCGCTGAAACCGCCGAAGGCAAAACAGGCGAGGGTCAAACTGTGTAGCCGGAGCTTTGGCGCGGCCTCTTGCCGCGATTTTTCACCCCCGACCAACGCTGCCAGCTCTATTCCAATGTCAGTGGCCATTCCCGACACATGGGTAGTGCGGACCCGCGCCCGCGAAATCATCGTGGTCACAGCGTTTTGAAGACCCATGACAAAGCTGAGGACAATGACCAGAAATGTCTCGTGTTCTGTGGTCGATGACATTGTAAGGGCGGCACCAACCAGCAGAAGAAGGATGGCCTCGGCGGCGATTGCCAAAGCGTAGACCGAGCGGAGCTGTCGACGTTCGCCGGCTTGAATAGCAAGGGCCCCCATGCCTGCCCCCCAGATAAAGGCAACGACCAGCCCCAAGAAGGAAAACGCAACCGGGATCGCGCCATTCGCGATGTGGTCAGCAAATGCAGAGATATTTCCTGTCATGTTTGCCGTGAACGATCCGGCGATAAGGAAACCGACGGCGTTCAGCGCACCGGCAACCGAAGAAAGTAGGCCCGCCAGAACCAGATCAATATTTGAGGTGCGGGCATCGCCTACTTTGATGAGCATCATGCTTCCTAATAATTAGGTCTTGAGGGATGGCCCAGACCCAGTTTCCTTAGTCAGGCAGTTCCACGGGGCCAAACTCTGCATAGCGTTCGCCCGGGCCGGGATTGGTTTTTGGGCTTTGACCACCAAAGTGGTTCATAACGCCCCAAACCGCGTTCAAACCGGTCTGCACGGCCCCTTCGACCCACGCCGGCGTCCAGCTGATGCCATCGCCAGCCAGGAAAATCCCGCGTTGTTCTGGGGGCATCTCGGCTTGCATGAAGTGCGAATACATGCGGTGATTATAGCGGTAGTGCCCTGGCAGTGCGCCTTTGAAGGCCCCTAGGAAATTCGGGTCATCTTCCCAGCTTACGGTGATGGGTTCACCCAGGATGTGGCTGGCGATATCGACGTCCGGATAAATTTTGGCCAAGGTAGACAGTGCGAGCGAGACCCGCTTTTCGATTGGCAGAGGCAGCATTTTCAATGCGTCCGTCATCCAAGAATAGGATAGGCAAATCACCGACGGTTTGTCAGGACCATTGTCAAAGAAATATGTGCCGCGCGTCATCCTGTCGGTGAGCGTCATGGACATGACATCGCGTCCGGTATGGGGGTGTTTGTCTTTCCAGAAGGGGCGGTCGACCATCACGAATGTTTTGGAGGATTGCATGTAGCGGGTCCGATCCAACGCCATCCAAAGCGATTGGTCAAAGATTTGTTCATCCGTGTCGATCGCAGTGGTCAAAAGATGGGTCTGGCATGTGACAATAACTGAACCAAATGTGTCTTCGCGCCCCCATTGATCAACCAGATTGAACGCCCCATCCGCCTGTCGCGAAATCCGCACGACACCGGATCGCGGTGCTCCGCTATTGAGCTGCGAAAGGGTTGTCCCCTCTGGCCAGTGTTGCAGTTTCTCCGGAGCATGGGTCCAGAGCTTGCGCGGCATTTGCTGCACGCCGCCAACCATAAAGCGCTGATCATCGTCCAGTTCGCAAACATTGACCCGCAAAATTTCAAGCATGGTGTTGGAAAAATCAGAATCCCAACCGCCGGTCCCAAAACCAACCTGCCCGAAAATTTCACGATGCCGGAATTCCAGTTTTTGAAAGGAGCTGGAGGAGGCGATGAAATCATAGAATGATTTTTCGTCCCAGGCACGGACGATTGGATTCCATATCTCTTTAATGCGTTTTGCGTCTCTTGCCCGGATGGCCGCCTTGAGATCACTAAACTGCGCACCTTCCTCCAGTGCCTGATCATAGGCCTGTGCAACATCGCGGAAAACACTCGGAAGGTCGCTCGCCGTTTCGGCGTAATACGTCTCGCCTAGCAGGTCGATCACCGTCGAGCCTGCTGCCTTTGTCAGTGGATTGGGGAACGGCTGGCTCTCGATGCCGAGCTTTTCGATATAGTGATAGAACCCTGCAGAGGAGACAGGAAAGCGCATGCCTCCCAGTTCCGCGATAACCCCTTCGGCACCTGCAAATTCCCGCGAGCGTAATCGCCCTCCAAATTCACCAATCTCATAGAAAACCGGCTTGAGCCCCATCTTCATTAACTCATATCCGGCAATAAGCCCAGCAGCACCCGCACCGATAATGGCGACGGTCGTGCCATGTCGGCCCTGCGGAACCGTGCCCAGCCCATCTGGATGGGTGATCCAGTCGTCGTAGGCAAAGGTGAAGTCGGGGCCAAAGTTGGTATGGGGGGCCATCGGTTTACTGCTCATTTTCTGACGTTTCTTTCACGCGGAGTTGGTAGAGGTTCGCTTGGATATCGGCCAGATGGGTCGCCGTTTGGCGAAGGCTGGCCAACTCCTGCTTTGAGACATCCCCATAGAGGATTGCCGCCTCGGTCCCTGCACGCGCAATATCCTCGCCATCCGGGCCACACAGGCAGGATTGACCACAATAGTCAAAGGGCGGTTCGCTGCCGATATAATTGGCGTATGCGACGTATACGGTGTTTTCCTGTGCTCTGGCCGGGACGAGCCGCGTTGCTACGCTGTCATAGGGTTTCATATTTGCTGTCGGGACAAGGATCAGATCCGCCCCGCCTATCGCCAGATGACGCGCCACTTCGGGAAATTCGATATCATAGCAAATCGTCAGGGCGATGGTCCAACCTTTGTAGGGAAACGGGCGGCAAAGCTGATCTCCGGATGCAAATTGGGTTTTATCAACGTCACCATATAGGTGCGTCTTGCGGTAATGTGCGCTTGGCTTGCCAGACGGTTCTATAAATACCGCCGTGTTAAATATCGCGTCGCCGCTGCGTTCGGCAAAGCCGGTCACCAGCGCGATGCCGTGCTGTCGCGCGATTTCCCCTGCATCCTGCATCATGCCCCCGGTGAGGGGTTCCGCGCAGAGCCTAATTTTGTCGATCCCTATGTTATAGCCAGTCAGGAACATCTCTGGTGTAATCAAGATGTCGGCACCCTGCGCGGCCGCTGCCTTGGCGGCAGATTCCAACTCGATCAAGGCTTCGCGGCTGCCATTGGCAACCGGTGGGATTTGCAAAAGGGCGATACGCATTGTGGTTTCCGTGTTTGGAGGTCGAGCCCGACAAGGCTGAGTTTACAATGAGACCTAACCGGGACTTATAAGCCCCGGTCCCGGATAGGAAAAGCGTCAATCCTGGCGCAAGTTGTGTTTGTATGCGTCGGGATTGGCAGCCTTTTGAAAGCCGGGTTTGCTACAAGATACACGAACGACCCCTTTCTTGTAGCGGCAACCACAGCGCTCCGAGCGTCGGGCGACGTCCGCTCTGGGCCGCTAGAGCTTTGGATTTGGAGTATCAAGGGATATGGCAAAGTTTGATCAAAGCGTCGTTCTCGACATCGGATAAATTCATGACGAACACCACTACATCAAGCCAGACAACGCGTAGCACCGCGGCGGCGAGAACGATTGCAGCGCTACACTCCGATGAATGCTTTGAGGAGATCGCGCGCGCCCTCGAATTCGCGCTTTTTCGCACCTATGCAGCCCCATCAATTTCGGGACTATTGGCAAAGACGGGTGAGTCCGAATTTCGACCGCGCAAACGCTATGACGACACCGAGCTCATTCTTGCGGAAACAATTGAGCATGGGTTGGTCAGGTCCGAAGGGCAAAGATCAATTGCGCGTATGAATGCGATGCACGGCCGGTTCCGGATCAATAATTCCGACATGCTTTATGTGTTTTCCACCTTTTTTTGCGAACCGATCCGCTGGTTCGAACGCTTCGGGCGCAGACTGATGACCGACACCGAACAACGCGCGTTGTTCTTGTACTATTGCGGGCTTGGGGAGCGGATGGGCATCCAGAATATCCACTCACAGCTTGATGATATGATGACTTGGAACGAGGAATGGTGCAGGTCCGATGGGATCATTATACTTTCCCATGGGCTGTGGCTTCCATTCGGTCAAGTAGTCTGGGACAGTGAGCTTCGCCTTCTGAGATCGGTTTCCATCGACACAACAACTGCGGGTACTTTACGTGGCATTTACTATACGACAGTTGAACTATTTTGTTGCTGTTGCAGAGCATGGGTCGGTCAGCGCTGCGGCGCAATCGCTTTCAATTTCACAAAGTGCCGTGACAGAAGCGGTGAAGGATCTTGAAGCGGATTTGGGCGTGCAGTTGTTCGTCCGGCATTCGCGTGGTTTGCGGATCACCCATCGGGGCCACCAATTTTTGCGCCATGCGTCAACTATTTTGTCGGATGTTGCCAGCGCACGTCAGGCTTTCGCAGGAGAGGCGCAAGAGACGCAAGGCAAGCTGCATCTGGGTATGACGTCGCTGGTCGCGGGCTATGTCATTTCAGATTTCCTTGCTCAATACCGCCGCGCCAATCCCGAAGTCGAAATCAACGCAATAGAAGAGTCGAGTGAGTATCTTGAGCATTTGCTAATCGGTGGCGAGCTTGATGTTGCGGTGATGATGACGTCGCGGGTAACAGAGCGACATGCCCTTCATACCGAAGCACTGGATGTATCGCCTTACCGGTTGTGGATGCCGATGGGCCATCGGTTGGCAGCGCAAAACAGTATCAGCCTGTCGGACCTAAAAGACGAGCCGCTGATTATGCTGAACATCGATGAGATGGAGCAAGAAACTGTAAAGCTACTGTCGGTTTTTGGTACCCGTCCAAGGGTTGCGTTTCGCACCCGATCGGTCGAGGCAGTAAGATCGCTTGTTGCGACGGGGGCAGGCGTCGCGCTGCTTCCCGACCTAGTGTACCGACCATGGTCCTTGGAAGGCGACCGCATCGAAGCGCGTGATGTTTCAGGCGCTTTGCCTGTCGTCCAAGTGGGGCTGGCTTGGCGCAGAGGGTCCACTCTTTCCAAGGCTGCGCGGGAATTTATTGACGTTGCACAGTCGCATAATAGGATAAGTGGTAGTTAACGCTGGGCCTCCCTCCTGATATCGGAAAAACCGATAGTGTGTTTCTGATAATTGAATTTGTGACCGGTGAACCCATGCGCCATCCTGCGCGGAATAAGGTCCAAAATGGACAGCACACCAACATTGGGAATCACTTATGAAGAACGCTTTGAAATCCAGCGTCGCCATCCTGCTGGGACTTACTTTTGCCAGCCAGACGCTTGCACAAACAATGGTTACAGAGCTTGGCCAAGGCGAAGGCCAAGTCAACATCGTCGCATGGCCAGGCTACCTTGAGCGTGGTGAAACATCGCCAGATTTTGACTGGATCACCAGTTTCGAAGAAGCAACCAGCTGCAAGGTGAACGTTAAGACCGCCAATACCAGCGACGAAATGGTTGCGCTGATGAATGAGGGCGGTTTTGACCTTGTTACGGCCTCTGGGGATGCGTCATTGCGGATGGTCGCGGGTAAACGCGTTCAGCCGA
This sequence comes from Sulfitobacter sp. HGT1, assembly GCF_013282155.1. Classification (GTDB taxonomy): domain Bacteria; phylum Pseudomonadota; class Alphaproteobacteria; order Rhodobacterales; family Rhodobacteraceae; genus Sulfitobacter. The sequence goes on along the minus strand of NZ_BLWI01000013.1, from coordinate 52,229 downwards.
TCAACATCGATTTGATCCCAAGCTGGTCTACTGTCGATGATCGTCTGAAAGAGGCACCCTGGCATTTTGTTGAGGGCACCCACTTTGGCGTACCCTATATGTGGGGCCCAAACGTTTTGATGTATTCGACCGAGGTTTTCCCAGAGGCACCCACAAGCTGGAATATTGTATTCGAGCCAATGAACTTGCCTGACGGCGCGCCAAACGAGGGCCGCGTACAGGCCTATGACGGGCCGATCCATATCGCGGATGCTGCAAACTATCTGATGTTCCACAAGCCCGAACTTGGCATCATTTCGCCCTATGAGCTGAATGAAGAGCAATACACGGCGGCACTTGAGCTGTTGCGCGGTCAGCGCAAATTGGTTGGCCGCTACTGGCACGATGCATTTATCCAGATTGATGACTTCAAGAACGAAGGTATGGCTGCGTCGGGCACATGGCCGTTTCAGGTTGGCTTGCTGCAAGGCGATGGCGCACCGGTCGCCTCGACAATTCCGCAAGAGGGCGCAACAGGCTGGGCCGATAGCACTATGATGCACGTCGATGCCGAGAACCCGAACTGTAGCTACATGTGGATGGAACACACGCTGGCCTCAAACTTGCAGTCTGATCTTTCTGTATGGTTCGGTGCCAACCCTGCTGTACCCGCCGCCTGTACAGATGGCCGCGGCATGCAAACGGCTGAAGGCTGTACCAAAAACGGTCTTGATGACTTTGAACGGATCAAGTTCTGGACGACGCCAGTATCGTCCTGCGAGAGCCAAGAAAGCTGCGTGCCCTACTATCGTTGGGTGTCCGACTACATCGGCGTAATCGGCGGCCGCTAAATCTAAAGTCTTTCCGCCCGCTACTGGCAACGGTGGCGGGCAACTTACTGGAAAAAAAATGAATTCTGCTATCCGATTTTCAGGCGTTTCGCGTCACTATGGCGCTGTAAAAGCGGTTGATGATGTGAACCTCGACATCGCCGAAGGCGAATTTTTTGCCATGTTGGGTCCGTCAGGTTCTGGCAAAACCACAAGCCTACGTTTGATCGCAGGGTTCGAGCGCCCAACGGCTGGAGAAATCCACATCTATGGCGAAGAGGCGCAGAGCATCCCGCCCTACAAGCGCCCTGTGAATACAGTGTTTCAGGATTATGCGCTGTTTCCCCATCTCAATGTTCGCGACAACGTCGCGTATGGCTTGATGGTGGCTGGTGTTGGCAAAAAACAGCGTGCCAAGTCGGCGGATGAAACGCTCGAAATGGTTGCGCTTGGCGCGTACGGAGACCGCAAACCCTCGGAACTTTCTGGCGGGCAACGCCAGCGTGTTGCGCTGGCACGGGCGCTGGTGAACAAGCCTAAGGCCCTGTTGTTGGACGAACCATTGGGCGCGCTTGATCTAAAATTGCGCGAGCAGATGCAGGAGGAGTTGAAGAGCCTTCAGCGTAGCCTTGGGATCACGTTTATCTTTGTCACCCACGACCAAAGCGAAGCATTGTCGATGGCCGACCGTGTCGCCGTGTTCAACAACGGACGCATCGTGCAGATTGGCACACCCGAGGACATCTATTACCGTCCGCAGCAACCTTTTGTCGCTGATTTCGTCGGCTCATCGAATGTGCTGCCACCAGAGTTTGTCGCAAAACTGACTGGCAAAACTGCGCATGGATCCCTAAGGCCCGAAGCAGTGCACTTGTCCGAGACAGGCCATGCCGCGCAGATCAAAAGCGTTAGCTTTCTCGGCACGGCGACAAGGGTTTCGATGACTATTCAAGGTGTTGCTATGACGATGCTTGTGCCCAAGGGGGCTGTGATCCCCAAGGCGGGGGACACGGCAACCGTATCATGGGCAGATGATGACCTGCATTTGATGGCCGTCCAATGAGTAGGCACACAAACGCCGCCGTCAGTCTGTCAGACTTGCTATGGCGCAGACCCAACCTGTTGCTTTTGATATTGATCCTGCCACCGGCGTTGTGGTTGGGCATCATTTACCTAGGGTCACTTTTTGCGCTTTTGGCGCAAAGCTTTTTCTCAATCGACGAGTTTTCCGGCGTCATACAATATGAGCTGACCTTGAAAACCTATGGCGAACTATTCCGCCCGGCCAATTTCGACATCATCGTGCGAACTGTCGTCATGGCGGGTGCCGTCACAATAGGGGCCGCAGTTGTCGGGTTTCCAGTGGCTTATTACGCAGCGAGATACGCGCGGGGCAAGTGGAAGGCGATCTTCTATCTTGGTGTTATGATGCCGCTTTGGTCCAGCTATCTGGTCAAGGTTTACTCATGGAAACTGATCCTTGCCAAAGAGGGCATTCTGAATTGGCTGTTTGAAACCCTGCATCTTGGATGGCTGCTGAATGCCTATCTTGCTATCCCGATCATTGGCGGAAATTCACTGTCGGTGAGTTCAACAGGCACGTTTCTCGTGTTCCTTTACGTCTGGATTCCCTTCATGATCTTACCGATCCAAGCATCGCTGGAACGGGTGCCGCATACGATGCTGGAGGCCTCGGGCGATCTTGGGGCACGGCCCTACCAAACCTTTCTCCATGTCTTGCTGCCATTGGCCTTGCCGGGCGTCATTGCGGGGTCGATCTTTACGTTCTCGCTGACACTGGGCGATTACATCATTCCACAAATCGTTGGTTCGTCGCGGCGATTTATCGGGCAGGCCGTTTATGCGTATCAGGGTACGGCAGGGAACATCCCGCTGGCCGCCGCCTTTGCTGTCGTACCGATCGTTTTGATGGCATTTTACCTTTGGATCGCGAAACGCAAAGGAGCTTTTGATGCACTCTGATCGCGCGCCAATGGGTCTGAAAGTTGCGGCGGGTCTTGGCCTTGCGTTTATGCACCTGCCAATTTTGCTCATCTTTGTCTACGCCTTCACCACCGAAGACAAATCCTACCAGTGGCCGCCCCCCGGCTTTACGTTGAAATGGTTCGCCGTAACCTGGGGCCGGACAGACGTCTGGGAGGCAATGAGCCTATCCCTCAAGGTCGCAAGTATTTCGACCGTGATCGCGCTGTTTCTTGGCACATTATGCGCGGCGGCTGTAAGCCGGACCAAGTTTTTCGGTCGCGAGGCGATTTCGCTATTGGTGATCCTGCCGATTGCCTTGCCGGGTATCATCACGGGGATTTCGCTGCGGTCTGCGTTCAATCTGGCCGAGATTCCGTTTAGCTTTTGGACCATCGTCTTAGGCCACGCCACTTTTTGTGTTGTGGTGGTGTACAACAATGCGGTTGCCCGGTTCCGGCGCGTTTCAGGCAGCTTGGTCGAGGCATCTATGGATCTTGGTGCGAACAGCTTTCAAACTTTCCGCTATGTAATCCTGCCCAATATTTCGACGGCTCTTTTAGCGGGCGGTATGCTGGCTTTCGCCTTGTCCTTTGACGAAGTAATCGTGACGACCTTTACCGCCGGGCAACAACAAACCCTGCCTATCTGGATGTTGGAAGAACTTGTCCGGCCGCGAGAACGCCCCGTGACAAATGTGGTCGCGATGGTCGTGGTGATTGTCACATTCTTGCCGATCCTCGGCGCCTATTACCTGACACGCGGTACAGACACCGTTGCCGGTCAGGGCAAATAACAAACTCAGGGAGAGAGTAACCATGGACACCAGTATGTTGATCGGCGGCTCGTTTGAGGCCGGTACAGAAATCCACGAAAACGTACTTAACCCGCGGACAGGCGAAGTCATTTTGACCCTGCCCGAAGCAAGTGTGGCGCAGATCGAGCGTGCAGTAGCTGCCGCAAGATCCGCGTTCAACGGGTGGTCACGTACCACCCCGTCTGAGCGGGCCTCAAAGTTGCTGGCCATCGCCGATGCGGTAGAGGCAAACCTTGAAAAACTGGCACAACTTGAAGCGCTAAATTGCGGCAAGCCGATCAATGAAGTTCGCAACGAAGAAGTGCCGGCTGTGGCAGATTGCTTCCGCTACTTTGCAGGGGCCGTGCGCAACATGCATACATCAGCGGCAGGCGAATACATGGCAGGGCACACGTCGATGGTGCGTCGTGATCCGATCGGCGTGGTGGCATCGATCGCGCCGTGGAACTATCCTATGATGATGATGGCGTGGAAATTGGCACCCGCATTGGCAGGGGGCAACACGGTGGTGTTAAAGCCTTCTGAACAGACACCACTGACAGCGATGGCGCTGGCAAAGATCATGGCTGACATACTGCCAGAAGGGGTCGTCAACGTCGTTGTGGGGCAGGGCGCAAGCGTGGGCAACGCCCTGATCAGCCACCCAGATGTTGATATGGTTTCGATCACCGGCGATGTGGCAACGGGCAAAAAGGTTCTGCAAGCGGCGTCAAAAACCGTAAAGCGCACCCATCTGGAATTGGGTGGCAAGGCCCCAGTAATCGTCTTTGACGATGCAGATCTGGGTCGGGTGGTGGAGGGCCTTAAGGCGTTTGGCTACTATAATGCCGGCCAGGATTGCACAGCGGCTTGCCGTATTTACGCAGGGCCAAAGATCTACGAAAAGCTGGTGGCCGAACTGTCATCCGCGGTGTCCAGCATCGTCTATGATAATGTCGACGATACACTTAACGAAATCCCGCCGCTGATCTCGATGCGCCAGCGCGACCGTGTTGCGAGCTTCGTGGAACGCACCCGCGAGCACAAGCATATGGAGATCACGACAGGCGGCGCGCTGCATGAAGGACCGGGTTTCTATTATCAACCGACAGTAGTTGCGGGCGCGTTGCAGACCGATGAAATTGTCGAACGCGAGGTATTTGGCCCCGTGGTTTCCGTGACACGCTTCACGGATGTTGATCAGGCGGTCAACTGGGCAAACGATAGCGTTTACGGTCTTGCCTCCTCCATTTGGACCCAAGATGTGGGCCGCGCAATGGATGTGTCTGCCCGCATGCGCTACGGTTGTACATGGGTGAACACGCATTTCATGTTGGTAAATGAAATGCCCCATGGCGGGTTAAAGCAGTCGGGGTACGGCAAGGACATGTCTATGTATGCCCTGGAGGATTATACTGCCGTGCGTCACGTGATGATCGCGCATTAGCGTTGTGCCACGAATTGAGCCGACTGGTGATATGCATATAGGCGAGTGTGAGGCGTCAAAGCAGGTTTGGTCTTGGTCCAGCTTAGACTGACTGCAAACTGGTCGAATTACTGGGACCACCTCTCCCAGCAAAACTTTCCCAAAAGGATTTGGCGATGATCCAACCAACTGCTTCGTTCAAGAACAATCTGCAACTTCTGCCGTCAATCGAGGGCCTTGCCCGTATTGACCTTATCGACCCGACTGGGATCATTGCTGCGTCTATCGAAAACCAACCCGGCAAGCAGGGTTCACTCTCCGTTTATCAGTATCTGGAACAGAGTTTCGGGGCCCTGAATGCAGAAGCCGCCAAACATGGTCTTGCGGTTTTTGCCGAGCACACAGAAGATGCAAGGAACCGTCCGGGCGCGCACCCGAACATCGACCGCTTGCTGGAGATCGTCGATGGTGCTGATCCTTTGAACATACGGCTTTTTGAAGCTTAAGAAGACACGTCAGGGTCGCAATAGGTTGCTAGCCCTTGTTCATGGGGATCAGAGGGTGGGCTTCACAGTTACATCGGCAGCATTATTCATGCGGTCATCGTCCGGATGCCGCGAGAGCTAGCGCTTGAGCGATGATACCGAAGGGCGAACATAGTGACGCTAGACGCCTGAACACCTGGCAGTCTAACCCTGTCGACCAAACCGCTGGGGGGCAAAGTTGCTGATGTCGCATTGGGGCACCTGCCCCCTTGCCAGTTCGGTGACAATCTTGCCGGTCACACCCTCCAGCGTCAGGCCGATATGTTGGTGCCCAAAGGCAAGGATGACACGGCTTGAGGCGCTTGATGGCCCGATCACCGGAAGCGCATCCGGCATGGTCGGGCGATGGCCCAGCCATGTGTCGTCGGGGTTGCCAAGCGGGCCGAACATTTCGTGCGATTTGCGTTGCAGATAGGCGATGCTTTTCGCGTTGGGTGCCGCGTCGATGTTGTTGATCTCGACTGTTCCTGCAATGCGCAGCCCATGCGCCATTGGCGTCGCATAAAACCCCGCCTCGGCCCATCCAACAGGGCGCGAAATCTGGCCACCGTGATTGCGGTACAGGATATGATAACCGCGCTCCGTGCCCAGAGGCAGGGTTTCAGCGCCGGTGCCCTTGATCTGGCCCGATCTCGCACCGGCTGTCACCGCCAGATGGCCCGCGCGGATTTCCGTGCCATCCCCCGTGTAGGCCGTGACGCCTGTGTCATCCGGTTGGCATCTGACAACAGCCATCGCCAGATGCTTCCCGACGCAAGGCGCACAAACCCGCATGTGGTCAGTGCAAACACGGGGGCTTTCCATTAAGCTGGCTTGCGATGCTACAGCGGTTTTCAGGCTAGGGTATGATGCAGGCGTATATGAACGATATTTTGCCTTCGATCCCGTCGTTGGGTCTTTGGGGCTACTGGTTGATCGGTCTGTTTGCCTTTGGCGAAGCCATGGTTTTGACCAGCGTCTTTGCCCCCGGCACTGTGGTCGTTGTTCTTGGCGGCGCGCTCGTTGCCCGTGGCATCTATGATTTCGGGGATATGATCTGGTTTGTGGCTATTGGCACAATACTGGGGGCCGAGATCAGTTTCAGGATTGGGGTCAAAGGTGCCAGCCTTTTTCAAGAGGGCAGGCGGGTATTCTCACCTGCACATCTGGAGCGCGGAAAACGTTTCTTTGAGAAATACGGGGCGCCCAGCATCATTCTGGGCCATTTTTTTGGCCCGCTGCGGCCGATCATTCCCGTGGTGGCGGGGTTGTCGGGGATGTCCCGACGCCGGTTTCTTTTATGGAACGTGATCGGGGGCTTTACCTACGCCGTTGCGCTGATCAGTGTCGGGTATTTCTTTGGCACGGCGACGGGCCTGTTCAGCGCCACGATGACGCGGGCCGGGCTGTTTGCCATCGCGGTTCTGCTGCTCTTGGCGGTTCTGTGGTTCGCTGTGGTCAAACTGCGCAAAGCCTTGCCGTTCTTCATTTCTGTTTTGCGTTCTGTCGCTTCGGCGATCAAGAATAACCCCGATGTCCGCGCCCTGATAGAGCGCCATCCGATCCTTTTCAGATTCCTGTCAGAGCGCGTGTCGAGAGAGTCTTTCGCGGGTTTGCCTGTCACCATTCTGGCATCTGCGTTTGTATATTTTCTGTTTCTTTATGCCAGTTCGACGCTGGATTTCGTCATGCAAAGCCAGATTGTTGCGTTGGATATCCGTGTCGCCAACCTGCTGGCTGCCTTTCGTGACCCAGCTTTGGTGCGGTTTTTCACGGTGTTTACCGCCCTTGGAAGCTGGAAGGTCATCGCGTTACTGGCGATCAGTGTTTCCGCCGTGCTGTTATTGCATCGGCGGCAGCACTATCTGCCCGGCCTTTGGCTGGCATTGATCGGCAATCAGTTAACGGTAACTTTGCTCAAGAACATCTTTGCGCGCCCGCGCCCCGAGATGGCGGTATTCGCCGAAAGCAGTTATTCCTTCCCCAGTGGTCACAGTGCTGCCAGCGTCGCGTTCTTTGGGTTCGTGTTCTTCATTCTCATCCGAGAGCGCGTGAGCCCGATTGTCGTTTCGTTTCTTGTTGGTTCTACGTTGATTTTGCTGATCGGGCTCAGCCGGGTCTATTTGGTTGAACACTACCTGAGCGATGTTTTGAACGGGTATCTTGTAGGGAGTCTCTGGGCGCTGCTGGGGATCTGGCTGGCGGAGTGGCTACAGACCAGAAGAGATATAAACATGCGGCCTGCGGTTGTGCTGTGGCGCAAGATCGTCTCCATCGCTGTGGTTTTCAGCGCTGTCATAGCCGTTATAATGGTCGTGAAAGACCACCAGCAAACCCGCAACTTGCGATCCGTTCCGGCGATCATGCAGCTGGATGTGCCACTTGAAACAGCCTTTGCGACAGGACAGTTGCCCACCCATTCCGAAAACATTCTGGGCCAGCCGCAGGAACCGGTCAGTCTGGTTGTTCAGGCTGAGAATGGTGCGGACTTTGTCAAAGTCTTTGGCAAGGCCGGGTGGCGCATCGCAGACCGACCGGGAATTGATACCATGTCACGTGCAGCATTCGCGGCCTGGTTCAGCAAAGAGTATGACACGGCCCCGATCACGCCCGCATTCTGGAACGGCCGACCGAACGATTTTGGGTTTCAAATCGGGACAGAGGAAGAAAGCCTGAGAATACGCCACCACGCCCGGTTCTGGCGCACAGATTTTCGCACCCAAGATGGTTTGCTGATCTTTGTCGGTACGGCCAGTTTTGATGACGGGCTGAAATGGGGACTGACGCACCGCATCGACCCGAACATCGATGCAGAGCGTGATTTACTTGTGACCGACCTTCAAAAAACGGGGCTGGTCAGGTCAGAACAACCGATCCAACTTGTTGCACCGATCCTTGGGCAAAACCTGACAGGTGATCCGTTTTTCACAGATGGAAAGGCTATCGTGTTTCAACTGGTGCCGGGCCAGAACGCTACCCCTGTCCAACCTGCGCTAGTGAAACCATCGCGCTGACATCCCAAACCACGGTAGGACTTACACTTGGCAGCGGTGCAGCGCGTGGACTGGTTGACATCGCGGTGCTTGAAGCGCCCGATCACATCGGGCCGCTATTCGCCACCAATTACGGTCAAGCCAAGCAGACGCCAGGTTTGCATGCCTCCGCGATAATAGAAAATGCGGTTTGCCGGGTAGCCAGCCTTGATCATATTGCGGATCGCCGCGGGCGACTGGCCGCACCAGACCCCGTTGCAAAACAGCGCTACGGGCTTTGCCGCCGCACAGTCCCAGCCGTCAAAATCCGGCTCGCAGCCCAACTGTGCAAGCTCATCCACGACATAGGTATAAGGAATGTTTATCGCGCCGGGTATCGTGCCGCCCTCGAACCAGTCACGCGTGCGGCTGTCCACCACCACGGCGTCGGGGTCCTTGAGCATCTCGATCAGTTCCAGTTCGCCGATCGTGGTGACTCCTTCCGCAGGGCTGTGCGGTTGAATGCAAAAATTCGGGCAGGGGCGGGATGTCAGCGCCCATTCACCGCTCAATTGGTTTTCGGTGTCCTGGATCCGGTCGATCTCCACCATCCCGTTCGCCGTCGGCACGGTGACCGAAGGCATGTCCTTGGTGATACCCACTTCATTTCCCGCCATCGCCGCCCCGGCGATCAATGTCAGGGTGATTGTCCATGCGAGATTTTTCATGATTTGGTCCTCCAGAGTTCATCGGCGGTCTGTGGTTAAGCTTAGCCCCTTGTATGGCGCTCCGTCATCAAAATTTACCCGATCTTAAGGTGGCCCACCGTCATGAAGGAGGTCTTCGTCGTCCTGCGCGTCGGCGTAAAAGTTGAAGACCTCGCATAGATACGACACCCAGGAACGACCACACAGCGCGATCGGAAACAAGTCACCGGACATGCTCGTAAAATCAGAAGGTGATACCAGCCGACCAGTCTGACTGCAGGATGTGACATTGATCAATTGACACAGCGCTTCAGAGTTTAGTTTCGGATCAACAACGTTTTCGACGTTGGATACAAAAACGAGCATCGTGAGCGGATATGCGTTTCAGTCTTCCTAGAGCATTGGGTTATTTTGCCAGCGGTCGTTGGACGGCTTGGGGCGGACGAAAACGCATAGACGCAAGACAACTTCACAATCTACGACGTCTCGTGGAAAAGGCGCGGCGCGATTCTCCTCTGTTTCGCAGACTCTATGCGGATCTGCGACCCTCAAGCGAGATCGAACTGCGCGACTTGCCCGTTACCCGCAAACCCGGCCTCATGGCAGAATTCGACGACTGGCTGACGATACGCTCTCTTCCCCTCGAAAGGGCCCACGAGCATCTTCGAGATATGCAGAAGGTCGGTGTGCCGGTTGAAGATGTTGCCGTTTTTCAAACCTCCGGTACGTCGGGCGAACCGGCAGTCATCGTCTTGTCGTCATCCTTCGTGGAATATGTCTATGGAATTATGATGGCGCGTTTCGAATTGTACCATTGGAGGCTCCTAAGGGACATCAGCAAGCTCGGCGTGAGGGTGACAATTAGCGGTGGGAACGGTCACTTTGCCGGAAACGGATTCAACAAGCTGATGCAACGCCTGTACCCACCACTGGCGAAGCGGTTGGGTTTAACCTTCATCGAGGCCGAGCAGCCGATTGATCGACTCGTTGACAGGCTCAATATGATCGGGAACGTCGCTTGGATCGTGACATACCCCAGCATGCTGGCCATCCTCGTCGAGGAAAAGATGGCCGGGCGGCTGCAGATCGAGCCTGCGCTTTTTACCACGGGTGGCGAGACACTCACGGATGACCTTCGAGAGCGGGCCGGGCGGGCCTTTCCTTCGCTGAAATACGGCATTTCCGATCCCTATGGGAGCACCGAATGCTTGGCGCTTTCGTTCGAGTGCAGCCACGGGAGGAAGCATGTGAACGAAGATTGGGTCATCCTCGAAGCCGTCGACGAGGCAATGCAGCCCGTTCCCGATGGCACGGTGTCAGAGACCGTTCTGCTGACGGTGCTCGCTAACGAGGTTCAGCCTTTTATCCGATACGATCTCGGCGACTGTGTCCGCTACGACCGGGACACCTGCCCCTGTGGGTCACCGTTCCGCAGTTTTCAGGTGGAGGGGCGACAGGCGACGCTTGTGCGTGTGGGCGAAGTGACGCTGTCGCCGCTCGTCTTCAATCTGGAGCACGCCCACGCCCGGCGCATCCAGCTGGTCCAGACGCGTGAGAGAGATTTCGAACTGCGCATACAATTGGCCGAGGAGGCGCTGGCAGGGCCGGTGTTTCAAGAGGTCATCGGCGCGGTGAAACAGGTATTTCGCGATAACGGGTTGGATGATGTCACCGTGCGCAAAAGCGATGCGCCTCCCGAATTCACCGCGAGCGGGAAGTTCCATGAAGTAATGCCTTTGCGACCTGCTGTCTCAGGGGCATGACATGAAGCGGCGAGGGCCAGCCTGCCTCCGCAGCAAAGCCCACGACACCTATCATAATCGACAACCAATTCTTGGGTAGGTCAGAGCCTTATCGGTCTACGGCACTGTCCCATCAATTTTCCTGGGTGCTTTGATGCGCGGCAAGGGCCATCAACCGCCGATCGCGCCATGTGCAGCGATCTGGCAGCGCCTCAAGCGGCAATGCCGCACGCCGTTCTTCATCCGCGCGCTTGATAAGCGCCTCGCTCCATGGGGCGTGAACCGGGCGCTCTGCGGCAATCGATTGATATAGGCCCCCCAAACGGTGGGCATAATCGGCAAGGCCACCCGGCGCGTTCAAATCTATGGTCTCAAACGGGCCCATGAAAGACCACCGCATGCCGAGGCCCTTTGAAATCGTCGTGTCAATATCGGCGAGGCTGCAATAGCCCTCTTCATAAAGCGCCCAAGCCTCGCGCAGAAGCACCCCTTGAAGACGGTTCAGAATAAACCCCTGGACCTCGCGCGTCACGCGGATCGGTTGCTGGCCGACCTCTTCCATCAGCGCATGCACGGTGTCTACCGCTTCGGGTAGGGTCCATGTTGCTGGGACCAATTCGACGACGGGCATCAGATAGGGTGGGTTCACCGGATGGGCCACAAGGCAGCGCGGGGCGATGCAGAGGCCAACAGTGAATTCGGAGGACGGAATTCCGGATGAAGAGGAGCCAACAATCGCATCATCATCAATCAACGTATCCAGTTCCTGATAAAGGCTCTGTTTTACATCGACTCTTTCGAGAATGGATTCTTGGATATACGTGGCCCCCCGAACGGCATCAGCGAGTGAAGAGGCGATCTTGACCCTGTCCGCGATGGCCGCAGGATCTTTGATCAAACCAAATTCCAGCAGGTCCGCAAGTGAGACTGCCAACCTGTCCGGCAGGGCAACCAAAAGATCGGGGTTGGCATCGTAGACCCGGACGTCATGCCCGGCGCGCGCAAATACTATTGCCCAACCCATTCCAACGAGGCCTGCGCCAACAACGGCGATTGATCTTGCTGTCGATGATGTCATGTCAGTGGCTCTTCTTTTTGAGTGAGAATTGGCTTGCACGCTCAAGTTTTAGCCACCCGCAAAGGTGTTTTTCGCAACCCGAACGCTCGCATTTGGGGGAAATGGAATTCCGAAGTGGCGCTGCTATGCCTGCCATCGGGTTGGTGCCTAATCTGCGGTCCACCCTCCGTCGATCATCAGGGCTGTGCCCGTTACCATCGCCGAAGCCTCTGACGCGAGATAGATCAGGCCACCCATGATATCGCTGACTTCACCAACACGTCCAAGTTTGATCTTTTCCAAGATCCACGCGGCTCTTTCGGGGTTGGCAAACGTAGGGGCGGTTAATGGTGTGCGAATGAACGTCGGACAAAGTGTATTGATGCGGATGCCAAGTTCGCCCCACTCGATCGCCATGGATTTCACCATACCCTCAAGCCCGTGCTTTGCTGCGGAATAGACGGCACGTTCTACGCCGCCAACATGGCCCATCTGGCTCGAGATGTGGATGATAGACCCAGACCTTGCTTCCCGTTTCATTGCTTTGGCTGCATAGGCGGATAAAAAATATGCCGAGCGAAGATCAACATCCATAACCGCGTCATAGTCTTGCGGGGTGGTTTCCAGGGCAGGGCTATGGCGCGCCATGCCTGCCGAATTTACCACCACATCAAACGCCGGCCCTTCAAACGTCTGCGCCAGTGCCCCAAGATCTGTTTGATCCAACGGTAGAGCGCGCGCAGACCAACCCGCCGCGCTAATCGCTTCCACGACTTGGGTCAGTTTCTCTGCGCCGCGTGCAGCGCAAATGACCTCGGCTCCGGCACTCGCTAGGGCAGTCGCACAGCCCAGCCCGATGCCAGAGCTCGCGCCCGTTACCAGCGCGCGTTTCCCGTCCAGGCGAAAAGAAGGCACCTGTGGCAAATTCATGAAGATGTCTCCTTGAAAGGTGCGCCTTCGCCATAAGGGACATTCACGCCACCATAACGCCGTACACGGATATTGCATTGTTCAGCGTGACCTACAAAACCCTCAAGCATGCACAGTCTCGACCCATATGCTCCGATTTCGGCGGCCGCCTCATCGGTTGTGATCTTCTGGTACGAATGCGTTTTGAGGTATTTTCCGACCCAAAGACCGCCCGTATAGCGGCCCGCCTTTTTCGTCGGAAGCGTGTGGTTTGTACCGATGACTTTGTCACCATTTGCCACGTTGGTTCGCGGGCCAAGAAACAGCGCGCCATAGCAGGTCATATGTTCAAGGAACCAATCATCGCGATCGGTCATGACCTGAACATGCTCCGAGGCGATATCATCGGCAACTTGCAGCATTTCCTCATAGGTATCGCAAACGATGACTTCACCGTAATCCTCCCAAGATACCCGCGCTGTGCCTGAAGTTGGCAAGATTTTCAGGATGCGCTCGATCTCGGCCATTGTCTCTGTCGCGAGTTTTTTGGAATTTGTCAGAAGCACGCAAGGGGAGTTATACCCATGTTCCGCCTGCCCAAGCAGATCGGTTGCGCATAGTTCGGCGTCAACTGTTTCATCCGCGATCACCATCGTTTCTGTTGGCCCGGCAAACAAATCGATTCCAACGCGCCCGAACAACTGGCGCTTTGCCTCGGCAACAAATGCATTGCCCGGGCCAACAAGCAGGTGAACCGGTTCTATTGTTTCGGTTCCGATGGCCATCGCCCCAACGGCCTGAATGCCGCCCATGACGTAAATCTCGTGTGCGCCGCCCAGATGCATTGCCGCGATCACTGCCGGATTGGGGGCACCATTGAACGGGGGCGTGCAGGCGATGATCCGTGGCACCCCAGCAACCGCAGCCGTTGCCACAGACATATGTGCCGACGCGACCATGGGAAATTTGCCGCCGGGCACATAGCAGCCCACCGATTGCACTGGAATGTTTTTATGCCCAAGGATCACGCCCGGTTGCATTTCGATTTCAATATCTTGCATGGAATCGCGCTGCGCTTGGGCAAAGCGGCGCACGTTCTCTTGCGCGAACTTGATGTCTGACATCTCGCGCGGACTTACCTGAGCCATCAGAGCATCAATTTCTGACTGAGACAACTTGAAGGAGAGGGGAGAGTAGTTGTCAAACTTTTCGGAAAGTGCGCGCACGGCGGTGTCGCCGCGTTCTTCAATGTCCTTCAGGGTGGCTTCAACAACACTGCGGGTTTTGGCGTCTTCGTCGGCGCGGTCTGACTCTGGCTTGCCGGTCTTCAAATAGCTGATTGTCATGATGGTGTCCTCATTCGCAGAGCGTTGGCTAAATTCCTTTTCTGGATATCGAAGGGCTTAATCCCCTGCAATAAATGTACATGACGATGAAATATTTCATTGCGCAAAAATTCAGGTGGTGTCCCGCTCGATCAAGTGGCCGGGCGTTATCCTGATCGTTCCGGTTGCGCCGGGATCCTCAATAAGCTGGGATATCAATGTGAGAGTGTCTTTGACCATTAGTCGAATTCTTTGGCGCACAGTTGTTAAGCGATACGACCGCCATGCCGCCATTGGCACATCATCAAACCCCACGATTGCCAAATCATCAGGAATGCAGAGCCCTATGGATTTTGCAGCATCAATCGCAGCAAATGCCATAATGTCGTTGGCGCAAAAGACCGCATCGGGAGGTGCATCGTTGGTTAAAAGATCTCGGACTGCGTCAAATGAAGTCTCGTAATCGAATTGGCCCGAAACGGATTTAAAAACCGGCATTTCTGCTTGGGTCATTCGATCTTCGAAACCGCGCCATCGCTCCAAATGGGTTGATGTATTTTTCACCCCGCCAACAAAAGCGATCTTCCGGTATCCCTTTGATAACAAGTGGTTCGCCACCTGTTGTGCCCCTGCGTAGTTGTCACAGCACACCGCAGAGACTGCTGTATTGATCTGGACACGGTTAAACAAAACAACTGGGATTCCCTTTTTCATACAATGCTCGGCTAAAGCGGATGAAAGCGTGGCTGATGTGACCACAACAGCGCTCGGTCGTTGATTGAAAACATGGGCCATGACACTGTCAACGCTTTCGCCTTTTGGCACGACATGCAAATCTAGCAACATGCCGCTACCTAGAACTGCGCTGGCAAATTCTTCAAGGATTGAAGGATAAAAGGGGTTCAATACATCCCCCACGACCAGTGAAATTGTGTTGGACCCGCTTTTCGCGGCAAGCCTCTGGGCAGGAATTGTATAGCCCATCGTTGCTGCCGTACGCAAAATCCGTTGCCGCATTTCAGTGGAGAGCGAGGACTGTGGGCGAAACGCTCTTGAGACAGCTGACACTGAAGTCCCCGCATGTAGGGCCACGTCTTTCGCCGTTACTTTCATATCACGCCTCCAAGTTTATGAAATTATTGCATGTGTTGATGTTGGATTTCTAGGGCGCATTCCGGCATTCACGTCTGGCATCGGAGCATGCGAACCCGTTACTTCGAATGGTCAGAGCAGGGCATCACTGTCCGCAAGGGTTTGCGCGCCTTGCAGAATTCCTTCGAGACCGTTCTTTAAGAACGCAAAGAAGAGATATCACCGCGGGTGCGTAAGATATTCATCGGACTCTTTGGTGATTGAATCTGGCTGGCGCTGCGATCAAAGCCCACTTGTCGCGCGAAGGGCTGATTGTCATAGTGAAAATGGTTGCAGAGTGGTCTGATTGATCAATGTCATGCCATCCTGAGCAACACGGTGCCAAATACGACCTTGGATACTATGGAGGCAAATATGAACCCTGACTCTCAATTCGATTCTTTGGTGGAATCCGAATTTGGACTGCTCCTTCCGGTGCGTGCCCTTGTTTCCAGCACGAACAGCTTTGCTTCGCTGTCGGGTGGCGGCTTCAGGCTTGATAACAAAGTCTTGACCCTCGACTGGCCATCAAAGGTGATCAACGCAATTGGCCTTACGCCCAAGGAAAGAAAAATTGACTTCAAATTTGATTGTCTGACCCGCATTCTCTTTACACCAAATGAAGAACGTTTCCCCTCCAGCTATTGGGGGATGCTTTTTGGCGATCAGATGCCCGGATTGGTCATGGAGTATGAAATTTCCGACGGCGAAAATACCATTGTTGATCACACAAACGAAGCTTGGTTCAGTTGGCCATGGCACGTGGATTACGTGAGCCGTCTTGCCTCAATCGAATCCGCATTAGCGGCCCAGACACAATTCGAGGAGCGCATAGGCTGGCTTGGATTGTCTGGTAATGCGGTGGATGGATCGAGTGCAGAACTGTTTGATGGTGTCGCCAACTACTTTGAAACCCTGAAGGTTGCGACATAGCCGAACTTTAAGGAGTGTCCGGTCTTCAGAACCCGCTTAGGGATCGCCAGACCGTTGGTTCGACCCTTTGCTTCAGACATGGGCCGTCTCGATCCTCAGGGCGTTTTGGCAATCTCCAGATAACGGGCCAACCGTGTGAACTCCGATGAGATCTGATTGCCGCGGCTGAGCCGGTCCTTGTTGAACGGATACCAGGGCCCATCGGCACTCTCGCTGGTCGACCAGAGCTGACCGTCGGCATCCTTGCGGAAATAGCGGCAGCTTGTCGTCTTTTCGCCGGTTTCGGTGCCGAAGTCCTGCCGCCAGCGCCAGATACTCTCGGTGCATAGTTTGCTCTGGGTCGTCACATACCACCGCCCCAAGCCCAAGCTCTGCTCGGTGGTATTGACGGCCCGCCAGGTGCCATCCGCGCCATAGTAACTTCCCGATCCCCGATTCCAGCCTTCCGTCCGGTTCGCGAACATCCGCAACAGCGTTTCGGGTGCAGGTTTCATCGTATCTGCCAGAATTGGGGTCTGGTCCGTGGTGCTCTCGCAGGCAGAAATAGCCAAGCAGACTGCCAGGATAGATGCCACACGACGTGCCCGTGATGTGGGTGCTGTCGGGCCGCATGGACCATTTGTTGCTGTGAAATCGGATGACATGGCGTGACCTCTTTCGTTTGCTCAAAGGGGCACCACTTCTCAGGCACCCAGATTGCTCCAATCCACATTCCGCGTGTCCGGCTGCCAATGCCACCGCGCAGAATATGACGTCTTGATACCGTCAATTCTCGTGTGCCCGAGCTTTAGACACATTGATGTATGTCAATATGGCCAAGTTAACACATTGATATGTGTCAAAGTTGCCGAGTTGAGATGAAGCTACAGTCATAGCCCTAGGCCCACGTTGGACAAAGGATCTTGCCTCGACTGACATAAATGCGGACCGCCCTGATCGGCCATCTGCACCAGGGTCGCCAGACATTTCGCGCTCAGCGCAGCCTTAAGCCCGGGAAGCGACCGTGCAGCAAGAAGCCCCTTCGGCCCGTCCCACACGGCGATAATCGCCGAAAGAAAGGTAAGTTGCTATGACAAGGATTATAGAAATGAAGCCGGACACAAAGGCCAAGTACGATATTGCGACGCCCATGGCCGGGAAGACTGTCATGGTGGCTGGTGGCGCGGGGTTTCTGGGGTCTCACTTGTGTCGCGCCCATCTTGATCGGGGCGCACGGGTGATCTGCGTCGACAATCTCTCGACGGGGCGTTTTAGCAACATCTCTTCGCTGCTCGATGATCCGGATTTTGCGTTTGTCCAGCATGACGTCATCCAAAAGTTTGAGTCCGCGGAACCGATAGATTTCATCTTCAACATGGCAAGCCCGGCGTCGCCACCGAAATACCAGCTGGACCCGATCGCGACGTTCGAGACCAATGTGATCGGCTCGGAGAACCTGCTCAAGCTGGCCAGTCAGACAGGTGCCCGCATACTTCAGGCTTCTACGTCAGAAGTATATGGCGACCCGTTGATCAGCCAGCAGGTCGAAAATTATCGCGGAAACGTCCAGACCATGGGTCCGCGCTCCTGTTACGACGAGGGCAAGCGGGCCGCCGAGACGCTGTTCTATGAGTTCCACAAGCACCGCGGGGTCGATATCCGGGTTGCGCGCATATTCAACACCTATGGCCCCATGATGGACCCTGCGGACGGGCGTGTCATCTCGAACTTTATCGTGCAGGCGCTGTCAGGCTCCGATCTGACCGTCTATGGGGACGGAAAGCAGACGCGGTCCTTCTGCTATGTTGATGACCTTTTGTCTGGCCTCATGACCCTGATGTACACCGAGGGAGATCTTGCCCGCCCCGTAAACCTTGGCAACCCGGATGAGTTCACCATCCTGGAACTTGCCGAGAAGGTTCTCGCGTTGATACAAAGCCGGTCGCGGCTGGTATTTAAGGATCTTCCCGAGGACGACCCGATGCAGAGACGGCCGGATATCGCGCGGGCCCATACCCTGCTGGGCTGGAAACCGAAATTCTCACTGCGCGAGGGGCTGCTCAAGACGATCCCGTATTTCGACGCCGAACTGGCGCGAACTTCAGCGGTGGAGGGCTGAGCTCATGGCCGCAACTGCCGTCATCGTGACCGGAGGCGCAGGTTTCGTGGGAAGCCACGCGTGCAAGGCACTTGCCGCGTCGGGATACCTGCCTATCACCGTCGACAACCTGAGCACCGGGCATGCCGATGCGGTGAAATGGGGCCCGCTGGAACAGATTGACGTGCGCGACAGATCGGCGCTCGCGGATGTCCTGCGCCGGCACAAGGCCACTGCCGTGATGCATTTTGCGGCCTTCGCTGTCGTCGCAGACTCGATTGCGCGACCGGACCAATATTATGACAACAACGTCGGCGGGCTTATTTCGCTGCTGGCGGCGATGAAGACGACCGGCATTGACCGGCTGGTGTTTTCCTCAAGTTGCGCGACCTACGGTATCCCGCCAAGCGTCCCGATCCGCGAAGACGCGCCGCAGGTGCCAATTAATCCCTACGGCTGGACCAAACTGATGGGCGAGCAGATGATCCGCGACCAGGCACAGGCCTTTGGGCTTCGTTATGCGATCTTGCGCTATTTCAATGCTGCCGGTGCCGACCCGGAGGGTGAATTGTCAGAACGGCATGATCCCGAAACCCGGCTGATCCCATTGGCCCTGATGGCCGCTGCCGGAACGCATCCGGGCCTCAAGGTCTATGGAACGGATTACGATACGCCGGACGGCACCTGCATTCGCGACTATATTCATGTCAGCGATCTGGCAGCTGCGCATCTCAAGGCTTTGCGCCACCTTGAACTGGGCGGCGAGCCTCTCGCGCTGAACCTTGGAACCGGGCGAGGGCAGTCCATCCGCGAGGTCTGCGCCGCGGTCGCGCGCGTCACTGGCCGGACTGTCCCGTCGGTAGACGCGCCCCGCCGCCCCGGTGATCCGCCAGCGCTTGTGGCCGATCCCTCGTCAGCACACCGCAAGCTCGATTTTCGGGCCACGCGATCCGATCTCGACACGATCGTTCGCGACGCCGCGCCCCATTTTGGGCTCGCCCTGCGCCATGACACAAACGTCTGAAAACCTTCCAAGCGCACCTCTGGTGCCGCCCCGGCCAGAAGCCACGGCGCAAGGATATATGCGCCGGCTGCTGACAGGGAGAACGCGTGTAAAGTACGATCTTCTCATCCTGTTCTGGGGCGGGGTAACGCTGTGGTTCTGGATCTGGTGGCTGGACCCCGCGCATATATTGCCCGGCGCTCAATACTGGGTGGCGACGACCGCCTTTGCCTGGCTCTTGTTCATGCAGGCCTATTTCATCCTGATCTTTCGCCGCGCAGCGGTGCCCGCAGGTGGTCTGCCCGACCCGTCCGAAACCCGCGTCGCCATGATCGTGACCAAAACGCCGTCCGAGCCGTTTTCCGTGGTCAAACGAACGCTGGAGGCGATGCTTTCGCAAACCTATCCGCACGACACATGGCTTGCCGATGAAGACCCGCAGCCCGACACCATCGCCTGGTGTGATGCGCATGGGGTCCAGATTTCAACGCGCAAGGACCGGCCCGATTATCATCGTGCACAATGGCCCCGGCGCACACGCTGCAAGGAAGGCAATCTGGCCTTTTTTTACGATCACTATGGCTATGACCGCTATGATTTCGTTTCGCAATTCGATGCGGACCATGTGCCCAGCCCGACCTATCTGGCGGAAATTCTGCGCGGTTTTGCGGACCCCAAGGTCGGCTATGTCAGTGCGCCATCGATGTGCGCGGCCAACGCGGCGCAAAGCTGGGCCGCACGGACACGCCTGCACACCGAGGCGGGTTTTCACGGGGTTTTCCAGGCGGGATATGCTGGGGCGCTGGTCCCGATGTGCATCGGCTCGCATTATGCCGTGCGCACCCGCGCGCTGCGCGAGGTCGGCGGGCTGGGCCCCGAACTGGCCGAGGATCATTCCACCTCGATGCTGTTAAACGCAGGCGGCTGGCGCGGTGTCCATGCGATTGATGCGCTCGCTGTAGGCGACGGGCCCGCGACCATCGCCGACCTATGCACGCAGGAATTCCAGTGGTCGCGCAGCCTTTTGACGCTGCTGCTAAGCCACACGTCGCGCTATCTTCCCACGCTGCCGCCACGGCTCAAGTTTCAGTTCGTGTTCTGCCAACTTTGGTATCCGCTGTTCGCGACATTCATGCTGGTTCTCTATCTGATGCCGATTGCTGCGGTCGTGTTCGACATGCGCTATGCCGATGTCACGTACCCCGCCTTCGTGTTCCACGCGATCTGGCCTGCCGTTGGGGCGACAATGATGGCCTTTGCGATCAAGCGCGACGGTTTCTTTCGCCCGCGCGATGCCAAAGTGCTTGGCTGGGAAAAGGCGCTGTTTCTCGCGCTCCAGTGGCCTTGGGTGCTGTGGGGATGCACAATGGCCCTGCGCGACCGGATATCAGGCCGCTTTGTCGATTTCCGCATAACTCCCAAGGGCGAAGCCGCCGAGGCATTGCTTCCGCTCCGGGTTGTGCTGCCCTACGCAGCGCTGGCCTTGGGCTGTATCCTGCCGGTTCTGCTGGTCAACGAGTTGGACGAGGCACTGGGTTTCTACTTCATCACACTGATGAACGGTTCCATCTATGCCGTGATCACCATCGTCATCGTGATCCGGCACATAAGGGACAACGCGATCCCGATCCGCCACGCTCTATCGGCGATCCCGATCCAGGTGCTGACTGTGCCCATGTTGTCGGTTCTCCTAATATGGGCCCTCGTATTCCGGGGCCCAGAAAGCATACTCGCCCTCAGCGTTGGCTTGGTGGACGCAGAAATTGTCTCCTACGAATACATGGTGTCGGGTGCCGGAATGGGCGGAGGCGACAATGTCAGATTTCGGTGGAATCCCGAATTCTGGAACAATCTTATAAATTTCTAGCAAAAGGAGGATATCCAATGACCTGCAATCCTAAAGGCCTGCACCTACCAGGCATCCTAGCTGCGACGCTTTTGTCGGCAACGACAGCTCTGGCCGCACCACCCGGATCGTTGCCATTTGGCGTTTACGATCCCGAAGGTACCTTCAGTGAAGATGCTGACGTGCGCATCGAGCATCTTTTCCTGCCCTGGCAGGATGTCTACCTTCCATCGCTTCTGGAAGCTGACGCCTATGCGACCGAGCGTGGCCGGTCTATTCTGGCGACGATCGAACCCTGGACCTGGACGCGAAACGAGCGCAACCGGCCCTCTGTCTTGATGGCCGGTATCCAGAACGGCGATTTCGACACCAACATGGCCGAAATTTGCAAAATCTTCAGTGGCTTCCAGAGTGCGGTAACCGTGCGTTGGGCGCATGAAATGGAGGACGTGTCAGGTCAGTTCATCTGGGCCGGTTGGGACAAAGACACTTATATCGCCGCCTATAAACGCATGGTCGACGTCTGCCGCAAAGAGGCATCGGACATTGATTTCATGTGGTCGCCGCTTGGTCTGGAAGGCATGGAAAAATACTATCCGGGCGACGACTATGTCGATGTGATCGGTTTGTCGGTGTTTGGGCTGCAAGCCTGGGAAAAAGAGATCACCGGGCAAGAGCGCAGCTTTCGCGAGGTTCTTGATCCGCGCTATGAGCGTGCGCTGCAATTCAACAAGCCGATCATTGTGGCAGAGTTGGGATATGTCGGCGACCAGGCCTATTTCGACCGCTGGAACGAGGATATCCGCCAAGATCTCGACGGGCTTGATCGGCTGATCGCGGTTGTCTACTTCAACTATCCCGAGGTCTATCCATGGCCTGATGGGTTTGGTCTGCCGGACTGGCGCTTCGACCACAATATCCTCGAGTAACCAAATTGCGCTTGCATCGGCGGTATACTGCCGATGCAGGCGTCACGATACTGCACTCATAGCGTGTACTAAATAAATCAACGATTTAGTAGCATTTGATCAGGTAAAAGCAGACCTGAAACCGCCTCTTTCCAGACCGTATGGGGCGGAAATCTTGCTGTGCGCGACATAGACGGGACCAAGGCTGTTTTCTCGATGCCATTCTTGCTGTAGTTACGCCCCTACCCACCGTTTTAGCTCGGCGCAAGACCGAGATAATTTGAGCTACGGTCGAGAGGAGCAGTCTAATGGCAAACGCAGAGTGCGCGTTCTCGCGCAACTTAGGTAATTTGTTTTGCCGCGCGGACTTTCTCACAAATGTTTTTGCATTCGGCCTGGCCGCCAATCGGGGCCCTGACCCAATTTGCCCAAATTTCGCCGCCTTTTCGCCTGCGAAAGGGCGTCATCATCCCCCATCATAGAACATCTTCCTTCACACAAGACGGTATCCGTCCCTTTGGGCGGGGGCGGTCATCAACCTAAAATGACGGAGAGCAGCAACCATGACCATCACCAGACAGAGCATCCGGCCCGCCACCCGTATCTTGGCCGGCGCGATCGTGGCAACCGCGTTGTGCGCTGGCGCAGCCTTTGCAGACCAGAACAAATCAACAAAGACGCGGACGCAGACCACCAAGGCGAGCCTCAACCTGCTTTCCCTACCGCGTTTGGGAAAGCCTGTCGTGCGCGTGCGGCAAATGGGTTCTGGCAGCTGGATTTGTTCGCCCGCCGGCTTTGGCCAGCGTTCGCGCTGCTACCGCGGCTGAGGACCAACATTGCGACAGAATAAATCAAGGAGACCAGAGATATGACTATGGCCCGGAAGGTCTCGTCGTTCGTCGGGGCATTGATTTTGATGGCACAAGCTGCGGTGGCGCAGAGCGCCGGTGTAGGCGCTTGGGAAAACCCAAGTTATACAACGCTTGAGTGGATCGAGAGCCAGCGTGGTCTTGGCTGGTACTATAACTGGCGGGCAGACGAAATCTGGCAAGACGGCAATCGCCGCCGCTCTGTCGAATTCGTCCCAATGATTCACACTGCGGCAAACATCGATGATCAGATCCGATCCAGCCGCAAGCCAAGCACCCTTTTGGGCTTTAATGAACCAGACGGGCATGGCGGGAGCCATCAGGCCGGAATGAGTGTTCAACAGGCTGTCGCGCTTTGGCCACGGCTCGAGGCATCCGGTCTGCGTCTTGGCAGCCCGGCAACCACCCAAGAGGGAACACTCGGCCAAAAGTCCTGGCAGCGGAATTTCATGAACGAGGTCGAACGGCGCGGTCTGCGCGTCGATTTCATGGCGGTTCACTACTATTCGAAAAATGGCGACGTGGCCGCATTTCGCAAATGGCTGATTGCGGTTCACAAGGAATACCGGCGACCCATCTGGGTGACCGAGTTCGCCTTTATCGACTGGTCCAGACCGGGCCGCGCAACGTATCAGGCCAATGCGAGATTTGCGCAAGCCGCAGTGCGCATGTTGGATGACCTGCCCTTTGTCGAGCGGTACGCCTGGTTCGCCGCGAACCCCTATCCTTGGAAGGGCAAGGTGCCCGCAATCAATCTGGTGGACAACAAGATGCGGCCTACGCCAGTGGGGGCGGCCTATGCCGAAGCGATCTCCGCAGGCGCAACGGTCACTATCGCGAGCCTCGCGCCGCAAGGCGGGCAAACGTCACGCTGACGGCCCTTCCGCAGTTCGTTTGGCACATCCCATAAACGCACCTATTGCGCCTGCCATCACACGGGCCGGCATAGGGGCTGCTAAGCGATTTTTATTACCCAAAAGAAAGATGATTGAAGTTCATCAGCCTGCAGCCGTTGAGTAACCCGACGGTTGGTGTCAGTTGTTTCAGGACCGCGGCGCTTGTATCTGCGCCGGTTCCGGTCGAATTGGAATGAATTGCGTAAATATATGAAAAAGAACAACTCTGTATTGCGCGGTCCGGATGTTGCCCTTCGTTCCTTGTCGAACACCCTGTTGCCATGGGTTGCCGCAGTTGTGATTTTGACGATGTTGCCTTCCGTTTTTACAGCAAATTCGACGATCACCATCATGAACCAAATGGCGATCACCATCATTTTCGCGCTTTCTTACAATATGTTGCTAGGTCAGGCAGGCATGCTGAGTTTTGGTCATGCGATCTATTTAGGTTTTGGCGGGTTCATGTGCATTCATGTGATGAACCATCTGCAGGCGGCCGGTGTCCCCATTCCACTTCCCTTTCTACCTTTGTTTGCCGGTTTCTTTTCCATGGGTATGGCAATGCTGATCGGGTCGTTTTCGACCCGCCGGTCAGGCACCGTGTTCGCCATGATATCGCTAGGCGTGGTCGAACTGGTCGCATCGTATTCGATCATTGGTTATTCGTTCTTCCGTGGCGGCGGGGTCGGCGGCGACAGGACCCTTGGCGTGCCGTTCTTTGGCGTAGAATTTTTGCGCCAGATAGAAGTCTATTATCTGATTTCCTTCTGGTTGGTTGTCTCTGTTGGCCTCATGTATTTGTTCACCCAAACGCCGATGGGACGGATGGCCAATGCCGTCCGGGACAATCCCGAACGCGCGGAGTATTTGGGATATTCGGCACGGTGGGTCCGGTTTTTTTCGTTCTGTGCCGCGGGCTTTTTCGCCGGTGTCGCCGGAGGGTTGTTTGCGATAAACTATGAATTGGCCACGGCTGAAAACCTCAGCGTACAGGCTTCGGGAACCATACTGATGATTGCGTTTTTGGGAGGGATCGGGGTCTTTTATGGGCCGATCCTGGGGGCAGTCGTGTTCACATTGCTACAAACGGTACTTAGCCTGCATACCGATCTGTGGCAGCTATATGTCGGGGTTTTGTTTCTGGCCGCAGTGATGTTTTTCCCCTCGGGTCTGGCTGGTGTCTTGATCATGCATCTTTCTGTGATCCGGCAGAACAGATGGGCAGAATTGCTCGGCCCGTATTTCAAAACCGTAGGCCCCGCTGTTATCGGAACGCTGGGCGTTTGCGGTTTGGTTGAGTTGGTGTTTCACAGCCGCCACCTTGCCCGCGGGGGGCAAGAGATGACCTTGTTTTGGATCACCTTTCATACCTCCAACCCAGCCCCTTGGTTGATCGCTGCCGGAGTCGCGATAATCGGCATATGGATCAGCAAACGCAATGCGCCGGCACTGTCGACTGCTTGGCGGGCTATCTGCGATTAATCGATAAAGTGGGCCTGCAAGGGGTATTGATGGTGTTTCACCGAAATGCCGGACCGTGCGCCCAAACAGTCAATGAATAACGTATGCCACCTTTGACCGGCGTCACCTGATGAAGTGTGAAGCTTGGAAAAACACTGGCACACCCCTGAGCGCGACTGGCGGTGAGTATCTGAGCGCCAGGCATAACTTCCAGATCGCCGCCTTCGTAGGTATCGGCGGCACTTAATTGCAGCACGAGCGTGAGCTTTCTTTTTCCCGAGGCCGGACCGCCGCCAATATCGGAGTGCCAGGCGAAGTGCCCGCTATCTGACGACTTGTAGATTGCCACCTGAGGGCTTTCGGCAAACTCGTGCAGGTCAAACCCGTACTGATCTTTGTTGGCGCTCCGGACAATCTCGATCAGGCGCTCCATCACCCACTCCATGCCAGCCAGGTTATCAGTCCAGACCAGCTCCGCTTTACGAAGATTGTGATTTTTATTGCGACCGACGAGGAGAGCTTCATCGGTTGACGCTTCGGAAACCATCGCAATAATCAGCGCACATTCACTGATGGTAAACGCATCGGGTATCGCATGTAATGAGAGCATTCCGTCCACCTTTTCGAATTGTAAAAGAGACTTCTTGGAAGAGCGTGCTGGGTTGCAAGCAACCTGACAGCACGAAAGGGCCCAATCACACCTCGTAACATGAAACGATCGCGAGTGTGCGAAAGATAAAGCCGACATCGGTGCAGGCGGTTGCAGTTTCTTTCGGCGGGAAGGCATGACCTTTGCTGTCTGCTTGATGTAGATCACAATGGCCCCTCTGGTTTGATGGTATCTGCGAAAATGACGGCTGTTGGAGCCGCATAATAGGAGACGTCAGATGCCAATGAAAAATATCTCGCGGATCGCAGGATTGGCCGCGGTGACGGCAACATCAGCTGCGGCGCAAGTTGTTGAAGTTCCAGAACTTTACGAGCAGTCCTTCCATGGGCACGATATGATGTGGGGCGACAGTCAGTGGGGCGGCTTCGGCATGTTTCTTGGGCCGGTATTCATGATCTTGCTGATCGTCGGGATCGTCGTGGCCACTATCTTTATCTTGCGCCTGCCCAATGGTGGCACTGCATTGCAGCCAAACACCAACGCCCTGGCGATATTGAACGAGCGCTTCGCGAAGGGCGAGATCGACGCTGAAGAATTCAATGCGCGCAAGAAGGCGTTACTTGACTAAATCTTGGGCAAGCAGACATTTAAGATGTAGGGTCATGATCAGCACGGTTTTGGTCAAACATTGCGCTGAAAGGCTCCCATGAAAAGACGTCAGTTCCTGAGTTCTTCTGCAACCGCCCTTGCTGCCGCAGCAGCCCTGTCGCACGGGGCTGCGCGTGCATTTGCGCAAGAACAAACCCCCAAGCAGCGTCTGTCCATGCCGCCGCTTCTTGATACACGCTCAACGGGGCGTCTGTCTTTGCAAGCGCAGTCGGGCAGTCAAACCTTTCTTGGCGGGGTGGCCACACCAACGGTTGGGTTTAACCAAGACTATCTGGGGCCGACAGTTATCCTCAAGAACGGGGACCTTGCCGCGGACGTAAAAAATGGGCTCAAGGCCCCGGTCAGCGCCCATTGGCATGGTCTTTTGGTGCCCGGAGAACATGACGGCGGCCCGCATCTGCCGATCGCACCGGGCGAAAGCTGGCAACCAGAGATGCATATCGCGCAAGACCCCGCAACCATCTGGTATCACTCCCATATCCACGAGCGCACGGCAGAACAGGTGTATTTCGGGCTCGCGGGGGTCATTCACATCACGGACGGAGAGGACGACGCGCGCGGTTTACCATCGGCCTATGGTGTCGATGACCTGACGCTTGTCTTGCAAGATCGCCGTTTCGATAACGCGGGCCGCATGGTTTATGATCCCTCGATGATGGACGTGATGCACGGGTTTGCGGGCAACCGTTTGCTGGTCAACGGCCAAACGGGTGCGACAGCGGTCGTGCCGCAGGGGATTGTGCGGCTGCGCCTGCTCAACGGGTCAAATGCGCGGGTCTACACATTATTTCTGGACGATACGCGGCCGATGCATCTGGTCGCGACGGATGGCGGGTTCCTTCCCGAACCGATTGCTTTGAACACGCTGACCCTTGCGCCGGGTGAACGCGCCGAGGTGCTAGTGGATATGTCAGACGGCAAGGCACCTGTCCTGTTGAGCGATCCGGCCCAACCTTACGGCGTTCTGCCTTTTGCGGTCGACGCGACGCTGCCTGCGCGCATCACCCGCCTGCCAGACAAACTGGACGGTGTGTTGGAGGACCTTGCCGGAAGCGAGGTCGAAAAGCGGGATATCTCGCTTGATATGGGGATGGGCGGCATGATGCGCGGTGGCGGCTTTGCCATCAATGGACGCCCTTATGATATGGGACGGATCGATTTTGCGGTCGCGCAGGGCACTGTCGAACGCTGGCGCATCCGCAGCACGATGATCGCCCATCCGTTCCACGTGCATGGTGTACGGTTTCGTGTGCTGAGCGAGAACGGCGCGCCGCCGCGACCTGAAAACACAGGCTGGAAAGATATAGTTCTGGTGCCCGGCGAAGCAGAAATCATCGCGCGTTTTGACCAACCCGCCGGGCAGGAGACGCCTTATATGTTCCACTGCCATATCCTCGAGCATGAAGATGCGGGGATGATGGGGCAGTTCACGGTCACTTAAAGGGGCCCGTTATTGAGCCGAAGATTCACGGGAAGGATCAAAAATGCCGACGTCAGAACACATCTTTGCTGCCGAGCCGCAGTTGCGCCTTGGGGTGTTCCTTGTCGTTTTGGCAATCATGGCGCTTTGGGAAGTGCTCGCCCCGCGTCGCCGGCGCGATATTCCGCGGGTGATCCGCTGGTCAAACAATCTGGCCTTGGTGGTCATAGACATAATTGTTTTGCGCCTGACCTTTCCGATCCTCGCGGTCGGTTTGGCCATCATCGCACAAGAACGCGGCTGGGGATTATTCAATTTAATCGAGGCACCGGCTTGGATTGCTGTTCTTGTGAGTATCATCGTTCTGGATTTGGTCATCTATTTACAGCACGTTATGTTTCATGCGGTTCCTGCCCTTTGGCGGTTGCACCGTATGCATCACGCTGACCTTGAATTTGATGTCACGACAGGCCTGCGGTTTCACCCCATCGAGATTGTGCTGTCGATGGGGATCAAACTGGCAATGGTGCTGGTCTTGGGTCCGCCTGCCGTGGCGGTCTTGATCTTCGAGGTCTTGCTCAACGCCACCGCGATGTTCAACCATTCCAACGTTCGGCTGCCTCTGGTCGTGGACCGGCTCCTGCGTTTGATCATGGTCACGCCTGATATGCACCGTGTCCACCACTCTATCCTGCCCGCGGAAACGAACAGTAATTTCGGGTTTAACCTGCCGTGGTGGGACAGGCTATTGGGCACCTATAGGGCGCAGCCTGCTGCGGGCCATGACGCCATGACCATCGGCATAGAGCAGTTCAGAACGCGGCGCGATCTATGGCTCGACCGGATGTTGGTTCAACCCGTCAAAGGTCCTGCAAGCGGTTATCCAATCAATCGGGAAGCAAGTGATAAGTAATATACCCACGCCTGAATTTCAGACGTAGACAAGATAGGGGCCGTCAGGAAATCAGGCATTTTCTTGAGGTTTGTGAAAAGCACCCAGTGCGGGCAGGTACCAACGCAACAGACCTAGTCCAGCCAAGGCAATCGCCGTCAGGCATGCCCCCGAGAGGAATGTGGCCTGTGCGCCGAACCCTTCCCAAAGTACGCCAGCCAGAATACTTGCCGCCAGCAGGGCCAGCCCTCCGGTCAGGTGGAACATTCCAAAAGCTGTTCCGCGCAGTTCCTGTGGGGTGGTGTCGGCAACAAGTGCTGCAAGCAGCCCCTGCGTTAATCCCAGATGCAAACCCCATAGTGCCACGCCGAAGCCTACGCCAACCAGACCATCTGCGAATGCAAGCACAAGATCGGCGGCGATAAGAACGCAAAATCCGATGATCAAAAGCGTTACGCGATGATAGCGGTCGGACAGCGCCCCCGCCGGATAGGCGACCAGCGCATAGACAACGTTCATCAACACCAAAACCATCGGGATCAGCACCAGTGGCAGCCCTATGCCTTGCGCCCGCAAAATCAGAAAAGCCTCGCTAAAACGCGCAAGCGAGAAGACCGTCGCAACCGCGACCACCAGCCAGTAGTTTGACCCGAGACTGTTGAGTTCGGGCAAGCTTAGAGGGAATTTTACCTTGCGCAGGCCGGTGGGTCTGGGGGGTTCGTGGACGGCAAAGACCAGCAGAGCCAAGGCGAGAAAGGCGGGGATGACAGCGACCCAGAAAACCGCCTGAAAGTTATTGGCGGTCAGCCACATCAGGAAAATGGCCAGAAGCGGCCCCAGAAAAGCGCCAATAGTATCAAGGGATTGCCGCAACCCAAAGCTGCCGCCGCGCATGTGCGCAGGGGCCATATCAGCGATAAGCGCATCCCGCGGCGCGCCACGAATGCCCTTGCCGACCCTGTCGATAAAACGGGCCGCGATCAGCAAGTTGACGGAGCCTGCCAAAGGGAAGATCGGCTTGGTAAAGGCCGCGAGGCCATAGCCGATGACGGCCAGAAGTTTGCGCTTGCCCAGCCAGTCCGACATCGCGCCCGAGAAAATCTTGACGATGGAAGCCGTTGCCTCTGCGATGCCTTCGATGATGCCCACCGTGACCATCGACACGCTCATCACGGTGACCAGATAAACCGGCAACAACGCATGTATCAGCTCGGATGAAATATCCATGAACAGGGACACGCATCCCAGCACCCAGATCCCTTTCGGGATCTCGCGCATCCGCGCTAATATGGGTGATGCGGTGGCCATTTGAAAATCTCGCTCGGGATATGGATTTCAATGAATGCTTGTGTTCATTCCTAGCCGGTATGACCGTGCATGAGTATCGGTAATTGGATCGGCGGCCCTGCATTTGGTGCCCGACGTCGTATCGCCGGACACCAATGCAATTTAGCGCTGCCATGTTCGGATGTCAGAAATCCCAATCTTCGTCTTCTGTCGCCACGGCCTTGCCAATGACGTAAGACGAACCACTGCCGGAAAAGAAATCGTGGTTTTCGCTGTCTGGCGACAAGGCGGCAAGGATCGCGGGGTTCACCTCGCAGACTTGTGCGGGGAACAGCGCCTCGTAGCCCAGATTTTGCAGCGCCTTGTTGGCATTGTAGTGCAGAAACGCTTTCACATCCTCGGTCAGGCCCAGATCATCATAAAGCTCTGCGGTATATTGCGCCTCGATCTCGTAAAGGTCGAACATCAACGAAAAAGCGAAGTCCTTGAGGGCATCGCGATCGGCCTGTGGCAGGTGTTCGGTGGCGCGCTGGAATTTGTAGCCGATGTAATAGCCGTGGATCGCCTCGTCGCGGATGATCAGGCGGATCAGATCGGCCGTGTTGGTCAGCTTGGCGCGGCTGGACCAATACATCGGCAGATAGAAGCCCGAATAGAAAAGGAAACTCTCCAGAAACACCGATGCGATTTTGCGCTTTAGCGGGTCGGCTGTGGCGTTGTATTCTTGCAAGATCAAACGGGATTTCGCCTGAAGATGCGGGTTTTCCTCTGACCAGCGAAAGGCGTCATCGACCTCTTTCGTGGAACATAGCGTCGAAAAGATCGACGAATATGACCGCGCATGCACGGCTTCCATGAACGCGATGTTGGTCAGAACGGCTTCCTCGTGCGGGGTTTGTGCATCGGGCATCAGCGACGGCGCGCCAACGGTGTTCTGGATCGTGTCGAGCAGCGTTAGCCCTGTCAGTACGCGGATCGTCAGCGTGCGCTCGTCCGGTTTCAACGTGGCCCAGCTTTGCACATCATTGGACAGTGGCACCTTTTCAGGCAGCCAGAAATTGACTGTCAGGCGGTTCCAGACCTCAAGGTCTTTGTCGTCCTGGATGCGGTTCCAGTTGATGGCGCGGGGTACGGCGGTGGCGTGGTCAAGGTCTTTCATATCGGGCCTCACAATGTGCAGGAAACGCAGCCGTCGACTTCCGTCCCCTCAAGGGCGGTTTGGCGCAGGCGGATGTAATAGATGGTTTTGATGCCCTTCTTCCACGCATAGATTTGCGCGCGGTTGATGTCGCGGGTCGAGGCATCGGCGGGGAAGAACAGGGTCAGCGACAGGCCCTGATCCACATGGGTGGTTGCGGCGGCATAGGTGTCGATGATCGCTTCGGGCCCGATTTCATAGGCATCGCGGTAGAATTCGAGGTTGTCGTTGTTCATGAAAGGGGCAGGGTAATAGACGCGCCCGATCTTGCCCTCTTTGCGAATTTCGATCTTGCTGACGATCGGATGGATCGAGGAGGTGGAGTTGTTGATGTAGCTGATTGACCCTGTGGGCGGCACCGCTTGCAAGTTGCGATTATACAGCCCGTGTTCCATGACCAGATCACGCAGCTTGGCCCAATCTTCGCGGGTTGGCAGGTCTTTGCCCTCAAACAGCGCCTTTACCGCGTCACTTTCGGGCAGCCAGTCGCTGGTGGTGTAGGTGTCAAAAAACGCACCGCTTGCATAGGTTGAGGTCGCGAAGTCTTTAAAGGTTTCGCCCTTTTCCTGCGCCAAGAGGTTGGACGCGCGAATGGCGTGATAGGCGACAGCGGCGAAATAGACTGAGGTAAACTCGACCCCCTCGGCGCTGCCATAATGGATGCGTTCGCGCGCCAGATAGCCGTGCAGGTTCATCTGTCCCAGCCCGATCGCATGGCTTTCGTCATTGCCGCGACGGACGGAGGGCACCGCATTGATCGACGACATTTCAGACACAGCCGTCAGCACCCGAATGGAGGTTTCGACCGTTGCGCCAAAGTCGGGGCCATCCATCGTTTTGGCGATGTTAAGCGACCCCAAGTTACAAGAGATATCCGTGCCAAGGTGGTCATACCCCAGATCGTCGTGAAACGTGCTGGCCTCGTTCACTTGCAGGATTTCCGAGCACAGGTTCGACATTGCGATGCGCCCGTTGATCGGGTTGGCGCTGTTCACCGTGTCTTCGAACATGATGTAGGGATAGCCGCTCTCGAACTGGATTTCAGCGAGTGTCTGAAAGAATTCACGGGCGTTGATTTTCTTTTTGCGGATGCGTTTGTTGTCGACCATCTCGGCGTATTTTTCGGTCACTGAAATGTCTGAAAACGGCAGGCCATAGACACGCTCAACATCATGCGGCGAGAACAGGTACATATCCTCGTTTTTCTTGGCCAGCTCAAAGGTGACATCAGGGATCACCACGCCAAGGCTCAGCGTCTTGATGCGGATTTTTTCATCCGCGTTCTCGCGCTTGGTATCAAGAAAGCGCAAGATATCAGGGTGATGCGCGTTCAGATATACCGCCCCCGCACCTTGCCGCGCTCCAAGCTGGTTGGCGTAGGAAAAGGAATCCTCCAGCAGTTTCATCACGGGGATGACACCGGAGGACTGGTTTTCGATCCCCTTGATTGGCGCGCCTTGTTCACGAATGTTGGTCAGCATCAAGGCGACGCCGCCGCCACGCTTGCTCAGTTGCAGGGCTGAATTGATACCACGCCCGATGCTTTCCATGTTGTCTTCGAGCCGCAGCAAGAAACAGGATATCAACTCTCCGCGGCTTTGCTTTCCGGCATTCAGGAATGTGGGCGTGGCGGGTTGGAAGCGCCCCGACAGGATTTCGTGCATGAACGCCATCGCCTGCACCTGATCGCCACGGGCCAGCGTCAACGCGGTCATAACCACGCGGTCCTCATAGCGTTCCAGAAACCGGTTACCGTCGCGGGTTTTCAGCGTGTAGGAGGTGTAATATTTGAACGCGCCCAGAAACGTGGGGAAACGGAATTTTTGCGCAAATGCGGCCTCCCAGATCTGGTGCAGGAAGGCGCGCGGGTATCCGTCAAGCACCGCCGCTTCGTAATATCCTTCGTCGACCAGATAGTTCAGTTTTTCGTCCAGCGAATGAAAGAACACGGTGTTCTGGTTCACATGCTGAAGGAAATATTGACGCGCTGCCATGCGGTCTGCGTCAAACCGGATATGACCCTGAGAGTCGTACAGGTTCAGCATCGCGTTCAGCGCGTGATAATCCATCCCTGCGTCTATACCGTCATCAAGCATTGCGTTCTCCAAAATTTGTCCAGCCCATCGCGGATGCGGGCGATATCATTGTCTGTTCCTGCCAGCTCGAACCGGGTGAGCACGGGCACGTTGCATTTTTGGGCGATCACATCGCCAGCCAGGGCGAATGTCGCCCCAAAGTTGCGGTTCCCCGCGCCGATCACACCGCGCAGCAGGGCGCGGTTGGCGGGGGCATTCAAAAACCCGATCACCTGTTTGGGGACCGCCCCGCGCCCTGCGCCATCGGCAAATGTCGGGCAGATCAGCACAAAGGGGCGAGCAGGGGATGGCATCGGGTCGGATGGGCGGATCGGTATGCGCATGGCCTCAACGCCCAAGGCTGCAACCAGCCGCGCGGTATTGCCCGTCGCAGACGAATAATAGACCAGCCCGCCCATTTCCATTTATGCCAGTTGGCCGATCATATCGGGGCGAAACCCGGCCCAATGCGCATCACCCGCCACAACGACCGGAACCTGACGGTAGCCCATTTCGGTCACGTCATTCATCGCGTCTGCATCTTGTGTCAGGTCGATAACGCGGTAGTCCAGACCGCGCATGTCCAGCGCGCGGGTGGTGGCCGTGCATTGCACGCAAGCAGGTTTCGAATAAACAGTGATGGTCATGCCCATATCCTTTGGTTGTTTTGCAAAGGAACAGGGGCGCGCAGGGTACCGCCTGAATAGGGCCATACCATAAACACGTCCCCAAGCCCTCCGCTCGCGGTTATCGTATCGTGCTTGGGCAGGTCTCCTGGCTCGCGGCTCGAATGTGTTGCCATCCTTCCCGGTGCAGATGCACCAGTGGGTAAAAGGCCAACACTTGCCGCTTACAGTTGCGGGGGCAGCGCCGGTATTTCACCGGCTTCCCTCTTAGCCTGCGACGCGAGTCGCAAGAACCAAAGCATCTATATCTTGAGGTGCTTTGCCATCGGCTGTCAATATACTGCGTTTTTATTTGTCGAACTTTCCGGCTTTGACCAAGATCAATGCCGCAGCCTTGAAACATGTTCAAATCCAGAAACGCGGCTAGGGCATCGCAATTCCCCGGTTTGAAATTGCCGTCTATGATTGGAGACATGCATGAAAGTTCTGATAGCCTATGCTTCAACAGAGGGGCAAACGCGAAAGATCGCCCAGAGATTGGCCGATCACATCGTGGATGGCGGGCGTTCTGTCGAACTTGTGGAACTCGCGAATGCGACGCGGATGGATCTCCAGCGGTTTGATGGCGTCATTCTGGCGGCCTCGGTCCATGTGGGTCACTACCAGCGGGCACTGACCAATTTCGCGGCGGAACGGTCCAAAGACCTTCAAGCAAAGTCCACTCTGTTCTTGTCAGTATCACTTGCCGCGGCGGGGCATGACGCCGAAGATTGGAAGGGTCTGGATAAGATCAAAGAAGAGTTCATCGAAGCGACGGGCTGGACGCCAAGCCGTGTTGAGCAAGTCGCGGGTGCATACGTTCCATCAGAGTATGATATTTTCCGACGCTTCATCATGCGCCGCATTCTGGCCGCAAGAAATCCGGAGGCAGACTTGGACGCCGATAAGGAATATACGGATTGGAATTCACTTTACAGGACAACCGATGATTGGCTGGCGGGGATCAACGGCGCTGATTAACCAGATCAAAGACGGGGTTCAGAGGCTGAGGCACACCTCTTGGGTGCCAGCGCCGACCCCTGACGTAATTGCTGCGACGTAAGAATTGGATCACAAAAGAATATGAAGCCGCTGTTTTTGATTGTCTGCTATATTGCGGCTGTCACCTTGCCCCTCATCTTGTCCTGGCTGGTCGGTGGGCCACCGCGGGCATTCCATCAGGAACTTGCCTCCGGCCTTGGTATTCTTGCGTTTTCCATGATCCTTATGGAGTTTGTCCTTTCCGGCCGCTTCAAGAATATCTCGAACGATATCGGCATGGATGTGACCATGCGGTTTCATCAGATCATGGCAAGGATAGCACTGGGCTTTGCGGCGTTTCACCCTTTTCTATATCGCGGTACACCGTCTGGCGGCCAGCGCCCCTGGGATACGACCCGCCAACTGGTGATCACGACTGATATTGCTGATCTTGCCACAGGTATTGCGGCGTATTTGATCCTACCCAGTTTTGTAATTCTTGCGATCTGGCGCAGCAAATTGGACTATAAATACGAGACATGGCGATTGATGCATGGCGTTGGTGCGCTGTTGATCGCCGTGCTTTTGCTGCATCACACAGTTTATGCGGGGCGCTATGGATCGCAGACTGTGATGACCGGTTTCTGGCTGGCAATGACCGCCGCCGCTGCCGGGTCGCTTTTCTACGTTTATCTGCTCGCGCCGCTTCGGGAAAAATCCCGCGCGTGGAGTGTGACCTCTGTTGTGCAGGTGACGCCGAAACAATGGGAATTGACCTTAACGCCCGACGGTCACTCAGGCCTTGATTACCAAGCGGGACAATTCGTCTGGCTGAACGTGGGGCATGGCCCGTTTTCATTGAAAGAGAACCCTTTTTCCCTTTCGTCAGCACCCGCCGCAGGGCCAGAAATCACTTTCATGATCAAGGAGCTTGGCGATTTCACCCGGACCATCAGTCAGATAAAATCTGATACGGTTGCGTATCTGGATGGCCCGTTTGGCAGCCTGAATGTCGAAGGCCACACCGAACCGGGCGTTGCCTTGATCGCGGGCGGCGTGGGGCTTGCACCCCTGCTGGGAATTCTCAGGCAGATGCGCCTGACCGATGATCCGCGACAGGTTAAGCTGGTTTACGGAAACCGCTCCGCCGATCAAATCGCCTACCGCGAGGAGCTGGAAAGGGAGGGCACGACCTTTGTCTTGTCCGAACCGCCGGAGACTTGGCAGGGCGAAACAGGGTTTATTGATGCGGCGCTTTTGGATCGGGTTTTCTCGCCCGACCACTTCAAAGAATGGGTCTTTGTCCTGTGTGGGCCGTCAATCATGATGGACATCGTCGAAGACCATTTGATCATGCGTGGCACGCCGTCTCATCGTATCCTGTCAGAAAGGTTTGACTATGATTGACCGACTGAGGCACATGAGTTTGCGCAGGCGCATCACCCTCTCCATTTGGGTCGTGAGTGTGGTCATTTGCCTGATCCTTTTGGCGTTTGTTCTTCGGTGACTTAATCTTGCATCAAATGAACACACCCGAAAATACAACGGCCAGCCCGGCCCCGACCATCAGCACTGTTGGCACAAGGGTGCGCGCGCCGATCAACCCGTAAGACACAAGCGTCAGCCCGACTGCGACCCGCAGCATCGCGATGATCGCGGCAATCGGCGTTTCGGCCAGGCGCAGCATGTCGGGGTTCGCGAT
Source organism: Sulfitobacter sp. HGT1 (assembly GCF_013282155.1). Taxonomy (GTDB): domain Bacteria; phylum Pseudomonadota; class Alphaproteobacteria; order Rhodobacterales; family Rhodobacteraceae; genus Sulfitobacter. The sequence goes on along the minus strand of NZ_BLWI01000013.1, from coordinate 15,356 downwards.
CATGCCCAAGGGGATGATATACAGACCGACACCAAGCGCCATTGCCGTCATCGCAACCTTAAGCCAGTTTTCCCCGATCATGCCCGCCGCGATAAAGACGGCACCGCAAACGGGGGGCGTGATGGTGGACAGCAACGCAAACCAGAACACGAACAGATGCGCCTGCAGCGGTTCCAGCCCCAGTTGCGTCAGCGCCGGCCCCGCGACTGACACGCAGATGACATAGGCGGCTGTCGTCGGCACCTCCATCCCGAGGATCAGGCAGGCGAGGGCGGTCAGAAGCAGCGAAGGCCAGAGCAGCCCACCCGACCCTTCAAGGATCAGCGAGGTGATTTTGACCCCCAGACCGGTGATCGACAGAACCCCGATGATGATCGACGCACATAGGATGATGGCCGCGATCATCGACACTTGTTTGGCCGCGTTCAACACCGCGCTGGTGAGGCGGTCAATGATCTGGGCGCGGTCGCTTTTCAGATCAGCGTTAATGAACAGCAGCAAGGCCCCCGCTAGAATGGCCAGTGCCGCAGAATATTCCGGTGTGAATTTTGCGACGAACATCGCCCAAAGCAGCACAGAAAACGGCACAAGAAAGAACAGCGAGGTGATGATCACATCGCGCCGGGCAGGGCGGTCGGCGGCATCCACACCCTTCAGGTCAAAGCGCCGCGCGTAGGCGTTGATGCCGACCCAGACGGCAAGGAAATACAAAAAGGCAGGCAGGATCGCCGCAGCCATGATCGAAGTGTAGGGCACGCCCGTCAGTTCAACCATCACAAAGGCCCCCGCACCCATCAGCGGTGGCATGATCTGCCCCCCCGAAGAGGCCACAGCCTCCACCGCAGCGGAGAGCCGTTTGGGGTAGCCGAGTTTGGTCATCGCGGGCAGGGTGATCGCGCCCGTTGATGCGACATTGGCCGATGCCGACCCCGAGATAGAGCCGAAAAGCGCCGAGGAAATAACCGACACCTTGGCAGCACCGCCCTTGAGCCGACCAGCAGCGGCAGCGGCGACGTTCATAAAGCCCTGTCCGGCCTCGCCCGCGTTCAGCACGGCGCCAAAGATCACAAAGATCGACACCACCCCGACGGAAACCCCCGTAAGCGACCCCCAAATGCCGCCTTCGGCAATGGTCAGCGTACCCAGAAAACTGTTTAGCGGGGTGCCGGAATGGCCAAACTGGCCGGGGATATATTGACCATACAGCCCGTAAAGCAAGGCCGTTCCCGCCACCAATGGCAAGGGCCAGCCGATGGCACGGCGCGCCGTTTCAAGCGTGACGGCCAGCAATGTGATTGCAATCGCTCTTTGGAAATCCCCCTCGAGAAACCCGTATTGATCCCCCAGCATGTCATTGTTCAACGCAATCCAAAGTGCTGCACCAATACCAAGCACAGCCAGCACGATACCACTGATCAGGCCCGCACGGCTGGTGGTCCCCAGCACCAGCACGAAGGGCAGGATGAATGCCATATGCAACGGTCGACTAACCAGATTTGGAACCAGACCCGAGAAGATCAGCGCAAGGTGATAGCCGACCAGACCAGCGGCCAACAGCAGCCAGAAAGCCGCAGCAATGCGGCCATTGAGAAATGTGTTCATGGGGGAAGTCTCTTTGGAGAGCGACAGCAGGCCGGATGCGTGATCCGGCCTGCCAAGCGGGTCGCTGCTTACTTTTGCGCGTCAGTCAGTTCGATGCCTGCCTCGGCGTAATAGCGCGCGGCACCGGGGTGGATTTTACCGGCGATATTGCTCAACATTGCTTGGTCAACGCCGCTCCACCAAGGGGAGGTATCGCCAAGTTTGGCCTTACTGTCCCAGAATGTCTTGGTCAGCTGGTACGCCGTGTCATCATCCATCGCAGTGGTCGTATAGGCCACGACTGGCAGCGACGTCGTGGTGATGTCGGCGTCTTGACCAGCATAGGTGCCCGCAGGGATCGTCAGCACCGTGCGCTTGGTCTGGGCGATCTGGTCATCGCTGAGCGACAAGACCGTGACCGGCGTGGATGCCGCCGCTTCGATCACATTGGGTGCGGGCCATGAACCTGCGGTGACAAAGCCGTCGATCTGACCGTTCTTGAGCGCGGCAACCGCATTGGAAAGCTCCGCATCCGCGATCTTGACCTTGTCGGTCAGTCCGAACATCTCGATATATTTTGCGCCTTCGGTCGCCCCGAACGAGCCCTTGCCCAGTAGAATGGTCTTGCCTTCCATGCCCATCAGATCAGTCACACCGCTGTCGGCAGACATCACAAAATGCATGGTCAAAGACGGGATCGGGAACAAGGCGCGGATCTCGTCAAAGGCCGGATCTTGCTTGCCCTCGAACATGGCTTTGCCTTTTTGCGCAAGGCCGACCAATGCGGGTGGCGTGGTGAACACATAGTCACCCCCGCGCGCCTTGGTTTCCATCACGTTCTGGACGGAGCCCTGGCTTTCTTCGACTGTGACGATCACATCGCCGTTGGTGCCGGCTTTCATGGCTTCGGCCAGTTCAACGCCCATCTGGTAATAGGACGACCCGGTTTTGGCCGACTTATACGTAATGCGCGTTTCGGCTGATGCGGCTGTTACGGCCAGTGTTGTCAGGGCGACTGCCGCCACTGCTGTTCTTAATACGATATTCATCTGAAATCCTCCCCTAGGTAGTTGTTCACCGCAAATCGTGACCTGTCTGGTCTGATTGCACAAGCTGGAATGCAGGGTTTTTTCGTCGGATGAGACGTGGCACTGGTTTTGCCGCACACGGCATTTACCACCAAGGGACCATTCGGCACGCAACTGATTATCTGCCACAGAATATCGTCAGACGTTCAACGGATTAATCACAAAATCGGCTGTCCGACAAAGCGTATTGTATAAAGCATGGCGGGAGTTGACGTTCAGTTCTCGGTTCTGCGACCGGTCAGGCCGTATTGCCCGGCACGACTGTTCCGGAGGAAGAGAACATGCCACCGCCGTCGGTCACGAGGCAGCACATCAGCTTGCGGAATGGGTAGGCAACCATTCGGCTCGACAGAACCTCATCGACAGTAAGCGGGTCGCGAAAAGAGGCGCGGGGACAAGCAAGCTGGACATGTCACGGCTTCAATTTGGTCAAGAAAAGCGCAGGAAGGGGATATCACTCAAAGCGATGCGATACCGCTCTTGATTATCGACCGCCCAAAGGCGAGTGTCTTAGTGAAATACTGATGAAGCTCAATTGAGCCTCAAACCTCACAGCTAAGGAGAGGCTACTCCAAAATCCGGTTGTTCAATATGAAATCTTTTGCCCTATTTCGGGTTGTGAGAAAGGCCTGATGGGCAAAGATCTAATACCCCCACCAAAATACATCCCAAGCAATGCCGGCATAGACAGGTTGCTGCCTGCCCATTTACGTGACCCCAAGCTTATGTCCGCACTGCGTGTCTGGAGAGGGTTGCTGCCAGATGACCTTTTTCGGGCCGCCGTTCTTGGACCTAAGGAGGCCTTTGCCGCCTTTCAGAGGGCTCAGGGAAGTATAGATTTCTCGAGCGTCGCCCAAAACCAGGTGTTGCCGCATATTCATTATTCGCTCGGGCCCAAACTGATCGATGACCCCAGAGAACCGCAGTTAAAAATTATGCGGGTTCAAAATGCGTTCAACAATCAGCTACTTTTGAGGCAGCTTCAGATGATTGCCCGGCAGTTCGCGGAATTCGGTCTGGAGTTCTTGATCTTTAAAGGGGCCGCATTGGCACCGACCGTCTATCCGCATCTTAGTTGTCGTCGTGTCGGTGATATTGACATGCTGGTCCGCGAGGCGGATTTCGATCGTGCGGCAGCGCATCTTAAGGATCTTGGTTGGCATCCAAAATCCCTACATGCGGCGTCTGCAGATAGTCTTGCTCGATTGTTTCGTCATGGAATCTCATGGACGCATACTGATCATGAATTTGACTTGGACTTGCACATGCATATCAACCACCATGCAAGTTGGCCGGGAACCGACGAAATTTACTGGGAACGAACGGCCACCTACATTGTCAATGGCACAACTATTCGGACACTGTCTCTTGAGGATCACTTGTTGCAGGTCTGCGCGCATGGCCTCGCGCAGAATTTTCACCCACCCGTGCGTTGGGCGCTTGATGCGCATTGGATCTTGCAATCTGCCGACAAAACCTTTGATTGGGACCGCTTGATTGCGAACGCTGAACGAACGCGCTCCTCCATTATCATGACTGTGGCTTTGGGCTACCTTAGGGATGTGTTGGAAGCTGATATCCCACCCGAAGTCCTGACCCGTCTAAGTCGCACTCCTTTCGATAAGACTGAAATACGCGCATTGAAGAGCCGCCTTGCCTCAGAAAGGTTTAGTGGGCGGATTTCTGCAGAATGGAGCCGTTTCAGAGAGAGCCGCTCAGACGATAGCCTGTTACAAGCACTTCCTCATCTGCCAGACTATTTGCGTGAGACGGCCGGAGCCAAGAGTCTTCTTTCCGGATTTTGGAATATTGTGATGAAACTGATAGGAGAGTTAGAGTCTGATCGATCCAAGCGATCAGGATGGTAAGCATTGCGGAGTGAGGACGTTGCAGTCCACATTTCGGATCGTTGACTTTACGTGGGGGAAATGGTCTGGTTTTTTGAGTTGAAAGCGAGGCATGGCATTGGACAATCAAGGCAAAAATCTTACTGATGAGGATCCGGCGCAGAACAAAACATCTGACGATGGAATAGAGTGCCCGAGAAGACGGGCCTTCATCAAACGCCTCGCGAAAGCGGGTGCAATCGCTCCGGCAGTTATATTGCTTCATGACGCGTCATCCAGCGGAATGGCTTTTGCGAGCTGATTTCCTCAACGCAAGGTTTCATCGTTTCTTCAATTTCAGAAAGGTATGCTTCCATGGCTGATCGCAAGGACACTCAATCAGTTGATGGTCAAGTGCAGCAAACTGCCCCCGATAACAGAGCGGAGAACCCAAGGCGCCGCGCTTTCATCAAAAGGCTCGCAAAAGCTGGTGCAATAGCGCCGACGGCGGCTTTGCTCTATAACGCGTCATCCACGCCCGCCGCAGCCGGAGATTAATCCTGCTGGTGGCCGACGCGTCGGAGATTTAACAGGTTTTTCTGCTTGCTTTGGTTTCTTGGTGCATCTCTAGGCAACAAGTCATTTGTGGGTTTTTTCGAATGCGGCGCTGGCTCGTTTACTAGAGTTCACGTCGCACTTCATCGGTGTGGGACGTCAGGTTAGCTTGCAACTCAATTTAGCAATCACAAAGAAGGTTCACGATGCGCAAACGTGATGACAATCAAACGAATGATGAGGCACTCAAGAGTAGTGCGCCTGGACGCGAAATCGATAATATCCGGCGCCGTGCTTTCATCCAACGGCTTGCTAAGGCTGGTACGATCGCGCCGGCCGCAGTTTTGCTCTATAGCGCCTCTGCAAATGCATATGCCGTTGGAGACTAATCCCGCTGATCGGCCACTCCCGCAAGGTGATCCCGATATATGCCTGCTATCGCACGGTAATTGGGAAGAAACAGAGCGTGCAGTCCGATCGGCGCTTGGATTTGGATTGAAGGTCCACCTTGGGGTAACTGTCGATGATACACCGCCGTTTTCGGATCAGAACCTGACGGTATATACCGTCCCTTGGACCAACCATTTCGCCAATGCCAGAAATAACTTGCTGGGGCAAATAGTCAGCAAGAACCGCTATGTTCTCTGGCTGGATAGCGATGAATTCCTTTTTTCTTTTCCAACGGGGCAGCACAAAAGCCTGAAGGATCCGATCTACGGAGTTCAAATCGTAGTACAAGATGGCCAGACTACTTCCGTGCGATCCTCCTGTCATCGCCGGTCGGACGAAGTGAGCTTTTCTGGGCGCATCCACGAAAGACTGCATCTTTCCTCTGCCCACGCCGAAGCGCGTGTATCAGTGCTGAGCGGGGTCGTCATATTTCATTCAGGTTACGAAGACGCTGATCATACACACGCCAAGGAATTGCGAAATCTAAAGATTGCCGAAACGGCAATAGGGGAAGATAGCGATGATTGGGGCGTGGTTGTTTCAAAAGCGCGCTATTATACGTCTATCGGTAAGGCGACCGCGCTAGACTGGATTAAGGTCTACAAAGCGGCAGAAAAGTCCGCGACCAAATTTCCAAATGCCGGTGACAGACGTTGGGAATCTGCAGCCGCGCTTGCCCATTGCGGATTTCTGAAACCGGCGGAAATCGTAGCCGCCTCCGAGCCGTTGAATATTCCACTGCACATGTCGCTGCTGGTTGGCTCCTTTGCACTTTCGGGTGCTTACTGTCTGGACCGCATAGCGTTCGTGGCTCGTTGCCTCGAAAATCGCATCTGGGACGATCGGTATGCTTTTCCTCTCGCTTGGTTGCAGTTCAGCGACGCAGAACTTGCGGACTATGTGATTGAGCAAGCGGAGGAGCTTCCGTGGGCGAAGGTGTCGGACCACAAGAAACAAAAGGACGAAATTATGGATCAGAACACGGTATTTTTTCGAGCAGGTGAAATATTGTCAGAAACTTTTGAGGATGATCTGGTCCTGTTGTCCCGGGACACCAATAGGGTACTGACACTGAATGAAACGGCACAAGTTTTCTGGGACGCGCTTGAGTTTGGCCTTTCCAAGGCGGAGGCTTGTGACTTGATGAAGGAGGCCTTCGAAAATCAACCTCCGAGCAAAATTGAGGCGGAAATCGAAGCTCTCTTTGCTGCATTTCTTGAGCATGGGTTCATTCGAAATACGTCAGATCGAGTGTAGTAAAATTCCCAGCTGCGCAGCTGGGAACCAAAGTTGATGACGCAGTTGCAAGCCAGCTATGCTGCATCCCTGATATAGGACAGGATCACAAAAATATCCGCTGAGGTCCGATCGACAGCCCAACCGTCGTGGATGCACGCGTGGGTGTCCATGATATAGGCTTCGCCCGGCAAGATCTTCAGGCGCATCACAGGATGATCACCTTTTGCTGACATAAATCTTTGCGCCCACTCTTGCGGATTGTCTTCCAGCAGTTTCGCGGCCTCCATGCTGGGATTCGCGTCCAAGATCATCTGTGAAATTTCATCCGGTGCCGCGTTGACAAAAGCCACATAGCGCGGCTCCCACCCTATGTTGACGATACAGCGAAAGGGCCGACCGCCCTGCATAAAATCGCGCTTATGCGCCCAAGTATCCAGATGCAGCCCAATTGCCTTGTCCGAATTCGGATAAAACGTGGTCGATCCATGGGGCACGGTGCCCGTGTCTTCTTCGACATCAGAGTGGGTGGCAGGCTCCACCTGTCGCAATAACGACGAAACCAGCTGCGCCTCGTGGATATTTTCACCCAACAGATGTTCGAGTACCCTTTGCCCTAAGGCATGAGGGATCACGCCTCGCCTCATTGTGCCATCGGGAGACTCCAATACACTCAATTCGATGGCACCAGAGGCCGTTCGAAGGGCCGCAAGCACGGCCGGTTCCAGGCGCACAAGCGAAATTTCCTGAAGCAGACCTTTGCGGCTCATCGAATCCGCTTCCACTGCGGAAAGGGTGCGCCATTCCGGGCGGGGAACGTACATTCCAAAAATGTATTGGTTTCCAAAAAGAACATGGGATGGGCGAACAGTGATTAGACCGGGTGATACGCTCAACCGATCCAATAGGCCCGCAATCTTGTCTGTTGTATTGATTTGGTCGGTGAACATGCGAAATCTCCGTGATGGTCAGCGAATACAAAAAGCAAAATTTGCGACCCTACATGCAATTTTTTACCACAACCATGGTGTCAGTGCCCCTTCAAAAGAACACCAACCATGAGATCGAAGGCCTCATCGTAAGCCTCGCTGCCGACGCTAAGCGTATAGATAGGTGTGCCTGCAGCTAACAAGGATTTCGCGAATGTGACAGCCTGCAAGGTCATTGTAGCTTCGTCGAGCAACGTTTGCGCCAAAAGAAGGGGAAGCGCATCCCTACCGCGTATCGCTTCGATATGGCTGGTTGCGCTTTCTGACTTCTCGAGAAAAACAAAATGGTCGACATGCACTGGTCGGTCCCAGTTGTTGTAAAAGCCCTCGGATCGCCCAACCATAAGCCGGTGCTCTCCCCGAAATGAACCATAGGTGTGCGGTCGGCTTGCACAAAGCGCAGACATGGCATGCAAATCAACGGGGCGTACTCTCGGCTTTAAGGGCTTGGGAAGTGGGGAGACCTCGGGGCTGTCGGTGGAATAGTAAAGCCAGTCATCGCCCAAAATCTGGTGGCCGCGCGACCAGGCTAGAAAGCTCAGGTTGGATTTCCCGTAATATGCGGGGCCAGAAAGCAGCGTAGCACCTTCGCCCAGCATAAAACCCGCTGCGTGTAAGCGATTAGGAAAGTTGACCTTCTCGACAAAGGCTGCGGCGACCAAAGTGGCAAGATGGATTAACAGGTCTTGTTGATTGTTAAAACGGTCGCGAGATCGATTATACCGAACGTCTATGTCAGAACCTGAGTAAGATATGACTATATCGATAATATCCCCATCATGGGATTGGCAAAGCTCCAGCGCTAATGTCGCGGAAAGCTCCATCGACATTTCTTGGGAGCATCCGGACAACACCACACGATGACCGCGCCATTCAAAACAGCACATTTCATTCTCGTACATCGGGTCTGGCCTATGGAGATGGGTCACCTACAATATTACCTGACCGAAGCTATACCGAATGTCAAAGCGCGTCTCGCGTACCTATAGCGACAATTGCGTTAAGGAGTGGACGTGTCCCGATTTCGTGCCATCCCGCGTGCTCGTTTGAGCTACCCCACCATCTGCGCACGCAGGATGGCCAAGCCCTGATCCAGCAAGGCCTGTGCCGCTTTGGGGCTGTCAGCCTCGGCATAAAAACGCAGCTCTGGCGCATTGCCGGAGGGGCGCAGATGCACGATGCGGTCGCCTGTGCAGATCATCCGCAAACCGTCGGTGCGGTCCACAGCAGCCTCGGTAAGATCAAAGCGCTTGAGGAAAGCTGCGCGGGTGGCGTCGTGTGTGCTCAGCTCGGCGATAAAGGCTTGCGCGGTTTCGGTGGCGACACCCTGCAAGCGGTCTGCTGCGGTAAAGCGTGGGGGTTGGGTGGCGACGGCTGCAGCCAGACTGCCGGCCGCTTTGGCCGCCATCAAACTGGCCAAGATCGGCAGCACGGCATCGCGGGTCATGAGGGCTGGCAACGGACCAGCGGGGCCGTTCGCATCATAGCCAAGCAGGAAGCCGCCGTTTGCCTCGTACCCCACAACGCGCCCCGTGGCCTTTTCCATCCCTGCAATGACGAAAGGTGATCCGATCCGCGTACGGATCACCTGATCAAAAACCTGCTCGGCCCCCGAATTTGACGACACAGGCGTGACAGCGATCTGCGCGCCAAGGGCGGTGCCCGTGATCTGGCCCAGCACGTCCCCCGGAACCACTGTCCCGGTTGCGTCCGCCACCAAAGGCCGGTCGCCATCACCATCGGTGGAGACAATCGCATCCAGCGGTTGGCTGCTGGCCCATGCGCGCAATTGTGCGCGCACGTCTTCGGGGACAGCTTCGGTATCGACTGGCACGAAATGTGTGGCGCGGCCCAGTTCAGTGATTTGCGCACCGAGTTGCGTCAGCAGGTTAACCATCAAATCACGCCCCACGGCGGAATGGCTGTAAACCCCGATGCGCATCCCCGCCAGCGCCGTGCCATAGGCGCGGGTGTAGCGCGCGATATAGGCCGCTTCGGTGCCAGTATCCGTGATCGGCTCCGGGCCGCTGTGGGTGGGGGCCGCATCAAGATTGGCCAGAATAGCGGCCTCATGGGCTTTGGTTATTTCGCCATCGGGGGTGTAGAATTTGATGCCATTCCGGTCGTCCGGAATATGGCTGCCCGTCACCATAACCGCCGCACACCCCGCGTTCATCGACGCCAAAGCCAAGGCAGGCGTAGGCACAGCCCCCGCATCGGTGACCTGCACCCCCATCTCGCGCGCAGCATCGGCCACCATTCTTGAGATCGCAGGCGAAGACCCCCGCAAATCCCGCCCGATCCAGATGCCATTGCCCACCGGGCAAGACGCGACAAAGGCCCTGACATGGGCACCAATCAGGTCCGGCGTAAGTTCCGTGACCAGACCACGCAGGCCGCTGGTTCCAAATTTGGGGGGCATAGAAGGGTCCTTTGGTTGGTTAGGTTGCTTGGTATAGCAACCAAGGGGTATGTCATCTGGGAAGGTGGGGCATTGTTGCACAAATCGGTTGAAGGACGTTCCTCCCCTTTCCCCGGACGAACTTATCCTACGGGTTTAGTGACGGGCATGCCATGAGCAGTGTAGCGATTCAGTACATCGATACGGATTTGGATGTCCGAAACCTGCCTTTCAAAGTCCCTCGCCATCATCGATAGGCCAAGAGTTTTCATAGGCTCTCCGTTTCGACGCGGCTTCGGCAGTGGAATCCACTCCAGCGTCACCAAACGGTGCGGCCCAGATCTCGTTTCGCATTGACGGCATGGTCGCGGGCGATTGCTCCGGCACTCGTCGGTTTTCAGGGCTTTGCGTTCTTGCGCGGCTGGATGGCCGGATGGGCATCTCGGGCCGCAATTGCTTCGTGGTATTTGCGGATGTCATAAGCACCATCGGCGGTGACACTGCCGATATCCATTGCCCGGCAGGGTCATGCGCAGCATGATACCGATAGGGGATTAGGAGGTTCAATGGCCCCATGGAGCCACGATACGACAGGCTCACGTGCAGTGTTTGCTGACCTCGGCTTAGGGTGCTGAAATCCGGCCTGGCCCAGTCCAATCCGACCAGCCCCAGCAAGCTCTGGACGACCCCAGTTGTCTGGCGAATAGCATGCCACATAGGACTTTCAGCGTCAGACAGGTCAAAATGGCAGCGTCGCTGAACTGTTGCTCCCTACCTCGCTTACCGCTTGGCGGCGAGGTCCAAACCATTTCCGGATCAAACCAGATCGACAACGGTCCGCGACGCTTCAGGCTGTCATTGTAAGACGACCAATTCGTGGCCTTATTCTTCGTGGGGGTCCAACAGCTCATGCCTTCGGCTATCACTCTGGCTTCATACAGTGAATTCCATCAACCTATTTGTGCAACAAGGCCGGTCATCGGAACTCAGGTGGTTCGCATTCCACGCCTCATGACCAAGCGCCTTGTGCTACCGGATATAAAAAGTCACGATGCTACCAATGACTGTATTATCCAATATTTTACTCTTGCGAATGGGTCCAGTCTGAGATGCTATTAGGCCCCAGCCCGGCCAGCAACGGTTTGGAGTGTGCGCCAAAAAATCCATGAATCTAGATGAACGGATTGATTTTGGATGTAGTGTAGATCTGCAGCAACCTTCATGCGCGTTCCATCAACGCCGTGAACGTACCCAACCTCTGTTTGGGCCAAGCCAGTGATTCCGGGAAGAACATCATGGCGCTCTCTGTATCCGGGGATCAATTCAACATAGGTTGTCGCATGATCATAACTATCGGGGCGCGGGCCGATAAGGCTCATCTCTCCTCGCAGTACATTAATGATCTGTGGAATTTCATCCAGACGGGCCTTACGCAGAAAGCCCCCGAGCAACGTAATCCTGTTGACTTCTAGCGGATCATGCGCACCGCGGACTATCTCGTTCGTGCAGGTCATCGTTCTGAATTTTATTGCATTGAAACGCGTGCAATCCCGGCCCATTCGGCTTTGTATGAAAAATAGCGGCCCCCGATTTAAAAAGGGGTTCGCCACAACCAGAAGCAGACTACCGATTATAAAAACCGGCAAGAGTAAGATTGAAACCACTATGTCAAAAAGCTTCTTAGTAATTCTATAGCTCAAAGGCACTTGCCGAGCCTCCTGATTTCGACCGCCGGCGTTGATCCGCAGCGCAAAGGCGGGTACGTAATTTTTGGAACTCTCTAGCTTCACAGACCAATGTCCACCGAATAAAGAATAAATCAATCTACCTATGAGTGCATATCTAAATATAAGTTATCCATATCAGACTTGTGTCAATGCGCAATAACTATTCCGCGTTTCAATGCGCCGTTTTGGAGGTGCCTTCCGCCCAAGGATTGAGCAATGTCAGTCTGCATAGAGGAACGAGGCGGGCCACAATGAGGATTCGCTTTGGTGCACTTCTGAATGATCGGCGAGAGAAGTGCGCACGGATTTCAGAATATGCCGCATTATGTGCGAATTCAGTCCAGCCAGCCTGACGGCACCCTGCAAAGCTGCCCCTTAAAAGATGTGGGTGGGGATCCGCAATCCGATGGAATTGACAGTATTGAGCCCGAGACCAAGAGCATGGCCATAGGTTTTTGGGCAGGCACGATGGCAAACATTTCGGTCACGCCAACGATTACCAGCCGTTGCTACGAACGCATAAAAGGCGCTGATCGTCCGGAACACGGTGGTGAGGCACCTTGTGCAGGCGGTCCGCAATGGAGGCGGTTCCCGTATTCGCCAAACCACGGTGTATCTCATGTGCGCGGCTGCGCAGACGCAGACAGCGTGTCATGGTAGGGATTGCGGATCTTTTAGACCGCCGCATTTCAAGTGCCATTCATAGGTCTGTTTCGCGCGATGTGACGGCGTCATTGTGAAATTGTGATTGAATTTCAGTTTTATCGGTCGTTCGAGTCGATGCAGGGGGGGGGGGCGGGTGTCGGCAGAAAGTTGAATTCAACCCCATGCACAGTAGGAAATTAGCTGAACCCGACCCTCGACGGGTGGAGGTTCCGTGGTAGCATGACCTTGGACGGCGCAATCCGAGCGGGGTAATCCATGGCTGACAAAGCAGGCAAGAGCGTTCCAAAGAGGTCGCAGAATGACCCAACACAATTGCTAGCCGACGGCACACGCGTTGCTGCCAGCGCTGATGGCATCCGCGAACAGCGCCTTAGAGAGGTGGTGGACATGGTTTTCCACCTATCCAACGCATCTGAAGAAGACATGATGGCCAAGATGGCACGCGCCATCGAACTCTATGAAGATCTCAGACCTGCCGATGGGCTGGAGGGCATGCTGGCTATACAGATGGTCGGCACCCATGAGGCAGCCACCGAATGCCTGCGCCGGGCTGCGCTTCAGAACCAGACGTTTGAGGGCCGAGATCTGGCCCTTAAGCATGCGACCAAACTCATGTCGCTCTACCTCAAGCAGGTTGCCGCCCTCGACAAACATCGTGGCAAGGGCCAGCAAAAGGTTACTGTGGAGCATGTCCATGTCGCCGCTGGTGGTCAGGCTATCGTCGGAAATGTTGAAGCTGGAAGCCGCGCGCTGTCTTCTACGGGCGACGCAGCCGCCATCGCGCATCAGGCGGAAGTTCCCCTCGATGACAGTGTCCAGAAAGTACCACATCGGCGGCGTACGCCGAAGGCGGAATAAGGCTGATGACCGGTCACCATTCGCGAAATACTGCCCCCATGATCAACAGCCCCCGATGTGGGGCCAAAACCCGTAAAGGAACGCCGTGCCAAGCGCCAGCTGTTGCGGGCAAACTCCGGTGCCGCATGCACGGTGGGGCGGCCGGCTCAGGTGCCCCCAAAGGCAACAGCAATGCCCTGAAGCATGGGCTCTATACGGCGGACGCCAAAGAGATGCGGCGGTTTGTCCGTGAGCTCAGTCAAAAGACCAAGGAGATCATAGACGATATCTGAGGGCGCTGATTTGTTATCCGCCTTATGCTGTGTACAGGCTTTCTGACGGCAGGCGCTTCCGAAGGTTCGCCAATCACAGAGGCAATGGCGAAAGGCAAATCATCGCTCGAAAAATACCCGTCGCACCGCCAGACCGAGAAAAATGCCAGTCGCGACGCCGAGCACATCAGCCCAAAAATCGGACATGTCAGCAGATCTACCAAAGACAGGCTGGATGGCTTCGATGATCCCGCCGTATAGGATCGCGAGACATCCAAAGCGCAGGCACCACTTTGGCCGCAGCAGGGCCGTGGGGAAGATGAGCGCGGCGAAGGCCACCGTACGATAGAGTTTGTCAACGCCTTGCGGGCCAACGGGCATCGACGCCTGCGGCATCAGCGTCAGCGCGGCAATGGTTGCTGTGAGGCCAAAGGGCAGGAGAAGCTAGGCAGTCCGGTTCTGGAGGAGCGGGAGCGTGATGTTGTTCATTTGGTTGCGTCAGGCTTTGGCGCGTGGATACGGATGCCGGGGGCGTCGTCACGCGCTCCGATGAACTCGATGCCGGCGGATTCTAAGGTGGCTTTTACTGCCAAAATTGAGCTCCGCCGAACTGACAACTCATCGTCAGCCGTCTCAATGTTCTGAATTGTACGCAGCGAGAGTCCCGCCGATGTCGCTAGCGTCTTGGCTGACCAACCAAGCATGGCACGTGCGGCACGGATTTGTGATGGAACTATCAAGCAATTCTCTTTTTATAACTTGCGCGTTTTGCGCATTATAGATATCATTTACGCATGCATAATCACGCGAAAATTGACTGGGTTTCTCAATTCCAGCGCCTCGAAGGCGCTTATGCCACTTCAACAATGCGAGGTTACTATTCTGATGTCCAGATATTCGAAACTTGGTGCCATGAACAAGCGCTTACACCGTTTCCCGCCACCGTCGAAACAGTCTGCACGTTTTTGGAAGCTCAAGGTCAGGTCGTTGCTCCAAGCACCGTGAAGCGGCGGCTTTACGGCATCAGAAAAGTACACCGCCTGCTTGATATGCCTGATCCAACTTTGCATGAAGATGTAAACCTCGCCATGCGTAAAGTGCGTCGCCTAGGGCCCAATCGTCCCAAGCAGGCGAAAGGCATGACGCGCGATTATCTTGATAAATTTCTCAAAGTACAACCCGATACCCCGTGGGGTCTTCGCAACAAAGCCATGCTGTCGCTCGGCTATGATCTGCTCACGCGGAGGTCCGAACTTGTAGCTCTGCGGACAGAGGACATTTCCTGGCGACGCGATGGAACGCTTCAGGTTCTCATCCGCCGCAGCAAGACCGATCAATATGGCAACGGGCGAATCGCATTTACGTCGTACAGGTCAGCGAAGCTACTCGAGGATTGGCTGGCGTATCGAGGCATGCATATCGCGCCACTGTTCTGCCCGATTTACCACGGTAAAGCGATCAATCGGGAATTGACAGATATGGTCGTGCGTCGCCTGATAAGAGAATCCGCAAAAAAGGCCGGTTTCGACCGCTCCATCGCCCTAGCCTTCAGCGGGCATTCGATGCGGGTGGGCGCTGCCCAAGATTTGCTCTCGGCGGGCCATGATACGGCAGCGATAATGCGTGCCGGAGGGTGGAAGAGCGTGGATGTTCTGGCGCGGTATCTCGAGTACGCGGAGTTCAATGTCTGGGCGTAAGCTTTCACTAAGAGGCTGATCGGAAATGAGT
>NZ_BLWI01000012.1 GCF_013282155.1 Sulfitobacter sp. HGT1 | reverse complement strand
GGCCGGCAGAGCGGACTAAGCTAGCTTTCGCCGAATGAATCTGAAGGCCCGCTTTGGGAAATTACAAACCACGGCTCTGACCGGTTCCTAGCTGAACGGAATCACTCAGACACCGCTCAATGTTCACGTTTGGCGGCGCGCGTAGCGTTTGCAGAATGACGCAACTCCGTTCTGCGGCGTCGATCAGCGCGTTCAGATGAGGCTCTGACAAATCACATTCCGTCCTCAGATCGACCCTCATGTGCGCATTCTGAAACCCAACAGGCACACTGTCACCTGTCATGAGCGCCCCACGGACGTCTGCACCAAGACTGACCTGCACTTCAAGGTGGTTCAGCTTTATCTCCTTGAGGTTGGCAATCATGCGGATCGCCGTATCGAGGCAACCAGCCAAAGCAGCGGCGAGGAGTTCGCCGGGACACGGAAAATCGCTTTCGCCTCCGACCGCTTTGTGGACGGAAACGGGGATATCCAACGGTATTCCTTCGCCGCAAACGACATGGCCATGGATCGGGTGATTGGCGGGAACCTGAGTATCAACCGACTTTGCATGATCATATACCCACGCGGAATCCGGCGTGACATGATATTGCTCGCGCAATGGCAATTGCCGGTCGAAAATGTTGGTCGGCTTTCCTTCTGCGAAAGCATGAATGTGGTTCAGGTGATTGGGGTCCAGTGTCATTTTACCGCCCCCTTCCAAGTCCGGGAACAAACGCAGGCACCTCACGCTGATATGCGCGGTAGTCCTCGCCAATCTCGGCGATCAGGTCCTTTTCTTCAAGATGAAGCACAGCGATGACAATGTATCCCGTGGTCACCAATGTGAACAAAAGATGCCCGACTGACATGGTTGGTGCCGCCCAAAAGGCAATCAGAAACCCGGTCATAATGGGATGACGCACCAATCGATACAGACCAACTTTGATGAACCCCGGTTGTGCTGCGTCACGATCTTTCAGGTTCGCATAGATCTGCTTCAGGCCGAGCAGATCAAAGTGATCGATCATGAAAGTCGAGGTCAGAACGACCAGCCAGCCAACCCAGAACAGCGCGGTCAATGCCGTGCCGGCAATCGTATTGCTGACGTCCCATATTGGTGTCGTTAGCGGTTGCCAGAACATAAAGATCAGGATCAGGGCAACGCATGTCATCAAGATGTAGGTGCTGCGTTCAGCGGCTTTGGGTATGATTCTTGTCCAGATACGTTTGAAAGCGGGACGCGCCATGATGCTATGCTGAAGCGCGAAGACGGAAAGCAGCGCCAGATTGATCATGAGTGAATTTGCGACCGGCCCCTGTGTGCCGGAATCAATGGATTTTGGCACTAGAATGTTGCCAACAAAACCAATAGAATACAGGAACGTTACCAGAAAAATGGCGTAGGCAGCGACGCCATAGATGAATGTAATTGAACGGCCCATGGAAAACTCCTTTCAGTGCGAAACCACCCGTGAAATCGGGCTTGCCTCAATGATGCGCGCTTAAATAGGTGGGAGATACTTCGCATTCTGTATCAAACCACTACATGATCCGTAGTAGCCAAGTCGCCCATGAGCACTGTACGCTTCGTAGATGGATGAAAAATCGAAGAACATATCTGGCAGCCTATGCCCGGCAATGGCATCCGCAGACATCTTGGGGGACAAATGGACCCTATTATTGCTCCGCGAGATGTTCCTAGGAACGACGCGGTTCGGACGATTTCAAAAGGCCATCCCTAGGATGTCACCTTCGATCTTGAGCAAGCGGCTCAAGACGCTTGAAGCCGCTGATATTATCATTCGAAAGGCTGCGCCATCTGGTCAGGCGACTGAATATAAACTAACGCGCTCTGGCAGAGAACTTGGGCCCATTGTCGAAAACATGGCCGTCTGGGGAATGCGGTGGCGCAAACGCAGTATCGCGGCGCAAGATTGTGATGTTGGCGGGTTCATGTGGGATTTCCACCGAACGCTGAATACCGCAGGCTTGCCCGACGGGGAAACCGTGATCCTCGTGCAAATTTCCGACCGCACTGATCTCAATTCATGGTGGGTGATTGCAAATGGCGATGCGACCGACCTTTGCGTCGACGACCCGGGGCATGAGGTTGATGTCTATTTGACGGCGACGCTCGCAAATCTGATAGCGCTTTGGTTGGGGGATGTGGATCTGCAATCGGCAGTGGGTGACAAAACCATCTATTTGGACGGGCCAAGGCATCTAATAAGTACAGCGCAGGATTGGATGGCACAGTCTCCACTTGTTGGGGTCAGGCCTGCTTCTTTGGCTCGATAATTTTTCTTGGCCAGCTTTATTCCCCAACCGTTGGTCGAAAACCGACATTCGCTGGGAAGCGGAAAATTGGTGGATCGTATCAAAAAAACTGCTGTTATTCGTCGCACGGCTCTTCGTCGTCCAGCAACAGGCGTGCTGCGCTTCCTGCGGCGTCGTCGTATTGACCGCTGCGCAGGGTCCACAAGAAGCCGCAAAGGCCCAAGCCGCCCAGAATGATCGAAACAGGGATCAGGATAATAAGAACATTCATTTGATGAACCTAACCCGCATTGCATTGGCGATCACGGTGATGGAGGAGGCTGACATCGCGATTGCGGCGAGCAGGGGGGTGGCATAGCCCAGAAGCGCGACGGGAATTGCGATGGCATTGTAACCGGCGGCAATCGCAAAGTTCTGTTTTGACAATTGCGACGTGCTGCGGGCGATCCGGATCAGCAGCGGGAAGCCGTCAAGGCTTTCGCGCAGCATCACCACATCCGCCGCGTTGCGCGATGCGTCCAGCGCGGATGACGGGGCGACGGACGCATGGGCGGCGGCCAGCGCTGCGGTGTCATTCAACCCGTCCCCGACCATCACGACATGGTGGCCCTCGTGCTGGAGCTTGCTGAGGTAGGCGTGCTTGTCCGTTGCACTGATCTCGGCCTGGATGTCTTTCACGCCAAGCTGAAGCGCCAAGGCACTGACCGCGTCCTGCTTGTCACCGCTCAAAATCTGGGAGGGAACCCCGAGGTCACGAAGGCCGTTCAACGCGGCCTCGACGCCTTCGCGCGGGGTTTCCCGCAGGGGCAGGGCGATGGCAGGGTCATCCCCGACTTTGAGGCCAAGACCGTTGAAGGAAGCGCCGATCCAATCGCCACGGCCAAGCTGGACGGTTTGCCCTTTATACAACGCCTGCATCCCGCTTCCGCCGACCTCTGCAATGTCGGTCAGCGGTGCGGCAACGGCAGTTGGCAGGGCAGCGACCAAAGCGCGAGAAACCGGATGGTCGGAGGCCTGTGCCAAGCCCTTAACGATGGCGGCTTGCTGGGAGGTCAGGCTGTCAAGCCGGGCATTGGCCCCCGCCAGTGTCAGCGTTCCGGTTTTGTCAAAGATCGCAATGTCGACTTCGGCCAGGCGTTCAAGCGCGGTGCCGGATTTCACCAGAAAACCCATTGAATACAGCCGCCCGATCGCCGCTGTGGCGACCGCAGGGACGGCCAGCCCGAGGGCGCAGGGGCAGGTGATGATCAGCACGGCCACCGCAATATTCAGGGCATGGCGGACATCGCCGTTGATCCAGACCCATGCCAGAAATGATATGAAGGCCAGCAGATGCACGGCGGGCGCATAGATGCGTGCCGCACGGTCGGCCAGGTTGGTATAGCTGTTGCGGCTGTTTTCGGCCATCTCGACCAATGTGGCCACGCGCCGCAGGGTGGTATCATCCCCAACGGCTGTGGCTGTCATTTCGAACGGGGCACCCAGATTGATTTCCCCGGCCTGAACCTGTTGGCCTTGGGCAAGGGTGATGGCGGCGGATTCACCGGTCAGAAACGAGCGGTCCGATATGGCTTGGGTACTGTCGAGTGTTCCATCAACAGGAACGCGCACGCCCGACGGAATAAGCAGCCGATCCCCGACGGCAAGCTCCGATACCGGGGTCTTGACCGCTTCGCCGTTTTCGATCCGTTGTGCTGTGCGCACTTCCAGCGCCGCCAGTTCTTTGGCGGCAGAACGCACGGAACTGCGGGTGTGATGATCCAGATAGCGACCGATCAGCAAGAAGAAGGTCAGCGACAGGGCCGCGTCGAAATAGGCATGGGCCCCGCCGTTCATGACTTCGAACAGTGACATCCCAGTGGCCAGCAGAATAGCGAGCGAGATCGGTACATCCATATTCAGCCCGCGCACCCGCAATGCAGACCATGCGCTGGCAAAGAACGGTTGCCCGCAATACAGCACCGCCGGTAGCGAGATCGTGGCCGATATCAGATGGAATAATTCGCGGGTGGTATCAGATGCACCGGACCAGATCGCGACAGAGAAAAGCATCACGTTCATCATGGCAAAGCCGGCAACGGCCAGCCGCACCATAAGGTTGCGCCCGACAGTATCCTGACGGGTCTCCAGCAGCGTGGCATCAAGCGGATAGGCCTCGTATCCAATCGATTTCAGTTGGGCGACGATGGTGTCGGCATCAACATCCGCGCCATGCACCGACAGCTGTTTAAGCGACAGGTTGACCCGCGCGGTGTCAACTTGGGGCAGGGCATTCAGCTTGCGTTCGACCTTGCCGATACAGGCGGCGCAATGGATCGTCGGCAGTGACAAGACCAGCGCAGGTGCAGCATGGTTTTCGGCGTGTTTCAACGCCATCGGGGCCGCTGCACAGCCCGGACATGCCGCGACCATTGTCATTTTTGCACCTTAACAATCACCCGCTGCTGAAACAGCGTCCCGTCAATCGCCCTCATTTTCAGGCGCAGATTCCAGTTTCCCGCACCGGCTTTGACATCGGCGACAAAAGCCTGGCCGTTGAACCTGAAATCGGGGGTCTGGTCTGCGGCGACACTGGTCGCACGGCCAAAGATGGCTTCTTCGATCACGGGGGAAACCGGGGCATCGCCCTTGAGGATGGTCAGCACCAGATGATCGCCGTTCAGGGTTGCCGCGACATCCCAGTCCAGCGCCAGCTGTGTTGCGCGGTCAACATCAAAGCTTTGCGAGGCAACATAGGAGTTTTTGACCTCGAGGCCCGGGAAGGTCCGTACGGCGTTGAAAGCCAATGTCAGGTTGACGGCGATGATCACACCAAAGGCCATCGCGAAGCCGGTGAAAACATGCCATCCTTTAAGTTCGCGCTGCATTTAATTCCCCTGTCCGTTGAAAGTTGTCGCCTTTGAGGCGCGTGTCTGTGCCGAGGTGTCTTCCACCCAAAGCCGCAGGTCGGTTGCCGCAGACTTGGCTGCCGGATCTTCCGGGCGGGCCGTGACATAGACACGCTGCAAAACGGTTGTATCTGCGGGGATGCTCAAAGTCAGGTCCTCTGTCCCCTCAAGTTCTATCCGCAAGATTTCGTCGCTGGTTAGTTTTAGCCTGAAATCGCGGGCCTCGCCGGATTTATTGCGCAGACGTACATCATAGATGTTGCGGATCGTGCCATCTGAAAGGGTCACATAGGTCGGGTTGCGCACAGGGCTGACCGTCAGTTCGATTTCGGATCTGATGAACAACGCATAGACAAGCCCAAGGCCGATCAGCAGCCAGACGACTGTGTACAGGATCGTGCGGGGCCGCAGGATATGCCTCCACAACGGTTTTACGGGTTCGCCAGCACGTTCGGCAGTTTCGTCTGACAGGGCCAGATAGTCGATCAAACCGCGCGGCTTGCCGATCTTGTCCATGACATCGTCACAGGCATCAATGCACAGCGCACAGGTGATACACTCCATCTGCTGGCCGTTGCGGATGTCGATGCCCATGGGGCACACGTTGACGCAGGCCATGCAATCGATGCAGTCGCCGGTTTCGGCAACAGGTTGAATGACGGGGGCTGCCGGTTTTGCCGCCTGACGATACGGCGTGCCGGGATAGCGCGCCTCGCCGGGGCCAGCTGCTTGTGCATCCGCCTCGATCTGGATGGCTTCGGCTTTGCTGCGGCGGCGGTTGTTGCTTTTGCCGCGGGGTTCGCCGCGCCAGTCGCGATAGGCGACGGTAATGGTATCAGGGTCCATCATCGCGGCCTGAATGCGCGGCCACGGGCACATGTAAATGCAGACCTGTTCCCGCAGGAACCCGCCAAAGATAAAGGTCGTCGCGGTCAGAATTGCGATGGTGATATAGGCCGCCGGATGTGCGGTCAGGCGAACCAGATCAACGGCCAGTGTCGGCGCATCGGTGAAATAGAACACCCAAGCCCCGCCTGTCGCAACAGAAATGGCCAGCCAAACTGCCCATTTGGTCAGGCGCAGCCGCCATTTGCGCAGGTTCCAGCTGGCTTTGTGAAGCCGGACACGGGCGTTGCGGTCGCCTTCGATCCAGCGTTCGACAAGAATGAAAAGATCGGTCCAGACGGTTTGGGGGCAGGTATATCCGCACCACACGCGCCCAAGCGCCGATGTGAACAGAAACAGGCCAAGCCCCGCCATGATCAAAAGGCCCGCCACGAAATAGAATTCATGGGGCCAGATTTCGATCCAGAAGAAATAGAAACGGCGGCTGGCAAGATCAACCAGAACGGCCTGATCCGGCAGGCTGGGGCCACGGTCCCAGCGAATCCACGGGGTGATATAGTAAATGCCAAGGGTGACGATCAATATCGCCCATTTGAAACGGCGAAAAAATCCGGTGACACGCCGTGGGAAGATCGGTTCGCGCGCTGCGTATAAAGAGGGTGGAGTCGTTTGATCAGTCATATGTTTATTCCTGTTTGCCCTCCCGACCTAGCTGTCCTCAGAACGATAAACCTTGATCTTGATCAACAACATCCCCGAAGCGACGCATTTTGCGAACAGGCGCGCTTTCGGGGATGTGAGCCAGTTATCAGGTAACTGGTTGCTTTCGCGTTACTCTCCGCCTCCCAAAGAGTGCACGTAGGCGGAAACGGCGCGAACATCGGCCTCGGTCAGGCGTGGACCCCAGGCGGGCATCACACCAAAGCGGGCGTTTTTCACGGTTTCGGTCAGGGCATTGCGGTCGCCACCATAAAGCCAGATCGCATCCGCCAGATTGGGGGCCCCTTGTGCGCGGTCCCCGAGACCGGTTTCACCATGACATGCCGAACAATTGTCAGCAAAAACAGTGGCCCCGGCTTCAGCAAGCGTGGCGTCAAATTCGGCGTTAGACAAGGACACGACATGTTCGACCACGGCGGTGATTTCGTCCTTTTCAAGGAGTTCGCCAAAGGCTGGCATCTGCGAATACCGCGCGTCAGCGTCCTGTTCGTTACGGATGCCGTGGCGCACGGTGTATTCGATGTCTGCCATCGCACCGCCCCAAAGCCATTCATCATCCAGCAGGTTGGGATAGCCTTTGGCCCCTGCCGCACCCGACCCGTGACATTGCGAACAATTGGCGCGGAACACCGCACCGCCACGTGCAACAGCATAGCGGTTCAGATCGGCACTGGCTGGCAAAACATCCATATCTGTCGCCAAAAGCGCGGTCGCCAGATCGGCGTTCTTGCTTTCGTGCGCGGTAATTTCAGCCGCCACATTTGCACGGGTCGACCAGCCCAAAACGCCCTTGGTCGCACCGGACACCATCGGCCAGGCGGGATAGGCGATGGTATAGATGATGCCCCAAATGATGCAGAGGTACAGTGTCCATAGCCACCAGCGGGGCAGCGGTGTGTTCAACTCTTCGATGCCGTCCCAGCTGTGGCCGGTGGTCTCGGTGCCTGTGACGTCGTCAGTTTTGCCCTTAGACATTGTCATCCCCTTTTTGTTTCGCGTGTTTGGGTTGGGTGTCGTCGCCCAAGGGTATCTTGGCCACATCGGTGTATATTTCTTCGCTGCCGGGGCGGAAGGCCCAGACGATGACGCCGGCAAAGAACAGGAACATCACCAACAGGATCCAACTGTCGGCAAGTTCGCGGAGGAAAGAATAGGTTTGCATTTCAGGCCTCCTTAACGGCTGGCATCTGGGGTGAAGGTCGAGAAATCAACCATGGTGCCAAGAATCTGCAGATACGCGATCAGCGCGTCCATCTCGGTCAGTTCCGGTTGGCCATCAAAGTTGGCCACCGCCGCACCGGGATAGCGTTCCAGCATGCCGTCATAATCAGCTTCGGGGTCGGCCTGGGCACGGAAATCCGCGCGGGCTTCTTCGATCTGTTCATCCGAATACGGAACACCGACAAAGCGATGGGTCTTTAGCAGCGCCTCGATATGGGTCGGTTCGATCGGGGTTTCCTTGAGGAACGCATATTTCGGCATGATCGATTCCGGCACCACGGATTGCGGATCGCTTAGGTGATCCACATGCCAGGCGTCGGAATAGCGCCCGCCCACACGTGCCACATCGGGGCCGGTCCGTTTGGACCCCCATTGGAACGGATGGTCGTACATCGATTCAGCCGCCAGCGAATAGTGGCCATAGCGTTCCACCTCGTCGCGCATGGGGCGGATCATCTGGCTGTGGCAGACATAGCAGCCTTCGCGCACATAGATGTCGCGCCCGGTCAGTTCGAGCGGCGAATAGGGCCGCACGCCTTCGACTTCCTCGATGGTGTTTTCCAGCCAGAACAGGGGGGCAATTTCCACGATGCCCCCCACGGTAACGACCAGCAGCGATGCAACCAGCAGCAAGGTAGGGCTTTTCTCAAGGATGGCATGTTTGTCGATAAAGGCCATTGTTTCAGCTCCTTATTCTGCAGGGGTTGCGTTTGAGGGCAGGGCTGTGGTGACCGGTTTCGCACCGCGAATGGTCATCCACATGTTCCACACCATGATCAGTCCGCCAGAGAGGTAGAGAACCCCACCCAAACCGCGCACCACATACATCGGGAACTTGGCGGCAACAGTGTCGGCAAAGGAGTTGACCAAGAAACCCTGATCATCGACTTCGCGCCACATCAGACCTTCCATGATGCCGGTGACCCACATCGACGAGGCGTACAAAACGATACCGATCGTGGCCAACCAGAAATGCCAGTTGATCGCAGACATCGAATACATCTTGTCACGTCCCCACAGTTTCGGCGTCAGGAAGTACAGCGCGCCAAAGGTGATCATGCCGTTCCAGCCAAGCGCACCGGAATGCACGTGCCCGATGGTCCAGTCGGTGTAATGCGACAAGGAGTTGACCGCGCGGATCGACATCATCGGACCCTCGAAGGTGGACATGCCGTAGAAGCCGAGCGAGATCACGAACATCCGCAAGATCGGGTCGGTGCGTAGTTTGTCCCATGCCCCTTGCAGGGTCATCAGGCCGTTGATCATGCCACCCCAGCTGGGCATCCACAGAACGATCGAGAACACCATGCCAAGGGTCGCAGCCCAATCGGGCAGGGCGGTATAATGCAGGTGGTGTGGACCGGCCCAGATGTACAAAAAGATCAGGGACCAGAAGTGGATGATGCTGAGTTTATAGGAATAGACGGGACGGTTGGCCTGTTTCGGAACGAAGTAATACATCATTCCCAGGAAGCCGGCGGTCAGGAAGAAGCCCACGGCGTTATGGCCGTACCACCACTGCGTCATGGCGTCTTGGACACCCGAGAACACCTGAACGGATTTTGAACCCCAGAAGCTGACCGGGATCGACAGGTTGTTGACGATATGCAGCATCGCAACGGTGATGATAAAGCTGAGGTAGAACCAGTTGGCCACATAGATGTGACGTTCGCGGCGTTTGAAGATCGTGCCAAGGAACACCACCAGATAGGCGACCCAGACAATGGTCAGCCAGATGTCGACGTACCATTCGGGTTCTGCGTATTCTTTCGACTGGGTTGAACCCAGCAGATATCCGGTTGCGGCCAGAACGATGAACAGCTGGTACCCCCAGAACACGAACCACGACAGGTTGCCGCCGAACAGACGCACAGAACTGGTGCGTTGCACGACATAAAACGATGTACAGATCAGCGCGTTGCCCCCAAAGGCAAAGATCACCGCAGAGGTGTGCAGCGGGCGCAACCGGCCAAAGTTGGTAAAGGGCTGGCCCCAGTCAAAGTTCAGTTCGGGAAAAGCCAGCTGAAAGGCGATGAAGGTGCCGACCAGAAACCCTGTGACGCCCCAAAAGGCGGTCGCGATGACACCGGCGCGGATCACGCCATCGGCGTATCCCGTTTCGGCGGCAGGCACGGGTTCGTCAATGCCCCGCAGGACCCAGACAAACATGCCAGCGGCCACAGCCATGATCACAAAAGCGTGGAATTGATAGGCCAGATCATGGCCCCAGTTCATGCCCATAGCGGCAAATACGGCGATGAGCCCTAATATAATGAGTTTAACGTAATTCATAATGCACCTTCTTATTGGCGCAGCCCTGTCCGGGTTGCGCACACCTGTTCGCAATCATCGGGTAGCCGCTGGTCAGACGGCCTTCCTTGATCTGTATCAAGTTTGTCGAATCAACAAATCAGCGTATCACGTGTACCGCACATTTCGCATGGCGCACGACATGATGCGCGACTGACCCCAACAAAATGTCGGAGAACACCGGTTGATGGGATGCGATAACGATGCAATCGGAATTGTTTTTTTCGGCCCAGCTCAGAATTTCCGATCCGGGACGGCCTTCGGTGGTGGCCGCGTGACAATTGGGAAGCGTTTTGGCCAGATCTTTCAGCTTGGTTTTGACGGTATCGCGGGCCTCGGTCATGAAATCCGTAGGGATGTAGTCGGAGACATAGACCGGGATCGATTCGATCACGTGCAGCAAGGTGAAATGCGCCCCTTCATCAGCAAGCGTGCGGGCGGCCTCAAATGCGATGTCAGTTTTCTCGGGGTTATTCAGAATAACGGGAATCAGGATATTGGAATACATCAGATTATCTCCTCTTGGGTTCAGAGGAGATAATCACTTTGATGTACCTATAGCTTTGATGCAGATCAAGTCGGCCAATGTCAGGCAATGTGCCCGCTAGACCAGCATACCGCCGTCTGAATCGTCGCCCGTTGCCAGATGCAGCGCGGGGAAATCGACGACCTCGAAACGGCGCCGGTCCGAAAACTGCAAAATGCCTTCTTTTTTCATCGCGCCCAGTTGCCGGCTGACAGTTTCCAGCGTCAGGCCAAGGTAATTGGCGATCTGTTCCTGTGTCAGGGGCAAAACCAATGCCTGTTGGGCAATCTCTGCGCCGCCCAGATGCTGGCGTTGCACAAGCATATGAATAAACGTCGCAATTTTTTCGCGGGCGGTTTTGCGGCCCAGCAACAGCATCCATTCGCGGGCGACATCCAGTTCGTCCAATGCCATTTCAACAAGACGTTGGGCGACATGCGGGGTCGACGCAATCAGCGCCTCAAAGGGTTTGCGCTGGAAACAGCACAGCGTCACATCGGTGACGGCAACCACGTCAAAATCAATCTGGGACCGGCCGGGGCGACCGATAAAGTCGGATGGCAACAGCAAGCCGACCATTTGTGTGCGGCCGTCTTCCATCGTTTTGCCCAAAGTCGCCACACCTTGAACCAGCGACGCGACAAAGGTCAGCGTATCGCCACGCCACAAAATGGGATCGCCCGCCTTAAAGGTCTTATAGCTTTTCAACTGCTCCAGAACATCCAGCTCGTCGCCGCTGCAATGGGCACAAACCGCGCGATGCCGGATCGGGCATTCGCTGCATTTCGTGCGCGAGAGTAAATCGATTGTCATAGTTGATCTAAATCAAGGAATATTGTCTGCATCTTTGCAAGTTACCCGTATGACACAACTTAAGCAACTCCGCCGCTACGGCATCTTTGATGCAAAAGTGCCACGCTATACCAGTTACCCTCCCGCCAATCATTTTGGCGCTCAGGTCGGGCAAGACGACCAGTCCGAATGGCTGCGCGCGGTGCCCGATGGTGCCAGTGTATCGCTGTACGTTCACGTCCCGTTTTGCAAACGCCTGTGCTGGTTCTGCGCCTGCCGGACCCAAGGCACGACAACGCTCCGCCCGGTCGAGGCATATGTCGGAACGCTTTTGCAGGAAATTGATCTGGTGCGGGCGCGTCTGCCCGGTCGGGTATCATTGTCACGTCTGCACCTCGGGGGCGGCACGCCAACGATTTTAACCCCCGATCTGATGGCGCGGTTGCTGGATAAGATATTCGAACATTTCGACTTCGGTGATGGTTCTGAATTCTCGGTCGAGATTGACCCGACCGAAGCATCCCCCGCGTTGCTGGACACCTTGCTGGAATATGGCATGAACCGTGCCAGCATCGGCGTGCAGGATTTTGACCCGCGCGTGCAAAAGGCAATCGGCCGGTTGCAGTCGTTTCAGCAAACGTCAGATGTGGTCCACCACCTCAAGTCGGGCAATCTGGACAGCCTGAACATGGACCTGCTTTATGGTCTGCCCTTCCAAACCCACGAAAGCCTTAGCATGTCGCTGCAAGAAGTGATGTCTTTGCAGCCGGATCGTCTGGCGCTTTACGGGTATGCGCATGTGCCATGGATGTCGAAACGGCAGGTTTTGATTGATGAATCCGCCTTGCCTGATCCCGAAACACGATTTGAACTCTCTGAACTGGCGCGGGTCTTGCTGACCTCGGACGGCTTTGAGCAGATCGGTTTCGATCACTTTGCCCGCCCCGGCGACGGGCTTTCCATTGCCAAAGAAAACGGTCATCTGCGGCGGAATTTCCAGGGTTACACCGATGATACTGCCGAGGTCCTGATCGGGCTTGGTGCATCGGCGATTTCCAAATTCCCCCAAGGCTACAGCCAGAACCAACCCGCAACGGCAAAATATGTCGCCGCAATAGAGGCGCAAACCCTTGCTGGGGCACGCGGTCATGCCCTGTCTGACGCGGACCGCTGGATTGCCTTGGCCATCGAACAGATGATGTGCGGATTTCAGGTTGATATCGCAAAATTGCAGGCTGATTTCCCAGCCTATGCGCCCGTGATCTCGACGACATTCGCGCAGCTTGCGACCACCTTTCCGTTGGGTGTTGATCTGGATGGCCAGCAGATGAAGGTAAGGCCGGGGTTCGAACCTTTGGTGCGTATTCTGGCGGGGCAACTGGATGCGTTCCAATCCCCCCAAGTGGCCCATAGCAGCGCGATCTGATCTTAGGGAAATTGCAGCAGCGACTTGCGCAGGCGTCCGTGTACGCCCTTTTCCTGGTTCACCGACTGGGTCACGGCAAAATCCGCAGCCAGTGAACACAGCTGATAGGCTTGTGTTTCGCTGATGCGGGTGCGTTCGCAGATCATCGCGATCATTTCACGCAAGGCAATTTGCAGCGCCGTATCCAGACTGGCGTGAAACCCCATCGAGATAATCTCCTCCGCGGTTTCCGCCCGTGGCAGGGTCATCTGCGCACCGGCCCCTTTCATCACCTCAAAGCGGAATGTGCCGGTCAAAGCAGTCTCTAATGCGGTAATACATACCTCTCCGTCGCCCTGGCAGCCATGGCCGTCGCCGCACGAAAACAACGCGCCTTTGGCGTGGACGGGCAAATAGAGCGTGGCCCCTTCGGTCAGCAGTTTCAAATCCATATTACCGCCATGCAGACGTGGCTGGATCGACGTGACCTCGCCCCATTCGGGGGGTGGTGCCACGCCCATCACGCCAAAGAACGGGTTCAGCGGCAAGACCGCCCCCCAAGGCAGGCGTGCTGTTTTGTTGGCCCGATCAATCGGAATATGCGTGATCGTTTCGGTCGAGACCGGAAATTCGCCGGGCAGGGTGCCCGCCGTGGGGCGCACAACATTAAAACCCCAATCGGCCCCAAGTGCTATCTTTTCGATGGTGATTTTCAACACGTCACCGGGCAGGGCCCCGTCAATCGCGACAGGGCCGGTCAGCAAATGCGCCTGCCCTTGGATATCTGCCGCCAGTATCGCGCGATGTTCCGGTGCAACCGTCATGCCGGACCCTTCGGGCGGCAAAACGACAGCGCGCCCCGAAAACGTCTGAATGGTGACCCGGTCCCCGTCTTCGATGGTCAGAATCGGCGGATGATCTGACCAGAACCGCCCCCAATGGACGGTGTCAGGGGTGGCAGGCAGGGAATGATCGTTCATTATCGGGGCCTTTTGTTGCGCGTGTGAACCTGACTGTCACGCCTGAGCCGGCTGCGGTAAAGGGTTTTCCGGCGCTGTCTGATCCTCGGCCACTTCGCGCAGGGGGGGCGCTATGGATATTTGGACGGCGACCCTATCCGTTCGGATAGGCTGTCTCAGAACAAACCCGATTCGCGTGCGATCAATGCGGCCTGGGTGCGGTTGGCGGCACCGACCTTGCGGTACAGCGTCTTCATATGCAGCTTGACGGTGGGCTCTGTAATATCAAGATCGCGGGCGATTTCCTTGTTCGATTTCGCCTCCGTCAGCCCTTTTAGCACCTGCAACTCGCGCGGCGACAGTTTTTCAGCCAGCGGGTGGTCTGGGGTATCTTCGATTGCGGTCATGAAATCGATCGGCGCGTATTGTTCCCCCATGGCCATAAACTTGACCGCATTGATCATGGATTTGGCAGGAAGCGTCTTGGGCACAAATCCGGCGGCTCCTGCTTCTAGCGCTTGTTCAGCGATTTCACGAGTGGCTTCGCCAGATAACAGGGCGACCCGCTGGCCACCGTTCATGGCAATTGTGGTGCGCAGACCGTCCAGACCGTTCATGCCTGGCATATTCAAATCCAGCAAAATCAGATCATATGGGTCCTGTGTCTCGATAAGCTGGTGCGCCTCGCTCAGATTAGCGGCCTGACTGACGACGATGTCCCCTTTCGCTTCAAGAAACATCGCCAATGTATCTCGAAGCAGGTCATGGTCGTCAGCGATAAGTACGCGCATTCCGGTCTCCTTGGTTAATAATACACGTAAACGGTGATTGCGACTGTTGCACGCTAAAACTAGGGCGCATTCGTGGCAGGCCCAACACCTCTTTCGGATAGGTCTGTCGTCCTTCGGGTTGAACCCAGCCCCCTAGTGGGGTTCTGTTAACCAAAGCGTCATCGTGCTGTGCCGCCGCTCAGTTGAGCGTATGAGAGCGATCCATCGGGCTGAGGACAACTGAGCCCCTCAGGGATTTCCCTGATGACACGCGCCAACTTTCACACTGGACCGCCCGGAGTTGGAAGCAGAGCGGATCGAATTCCTGCGCAACTGCACCGCGCCCCTGCGTCAGGTTGCCTGAAGGACGAACCTATCCGAAAGGATAGGTTCGTATCCCTCTGCCCATTCGCGCGGGTGGTGAAGCCGTGCGATAACGCGCATGGTCAGGAAGAGGATCCTTTTAATGCTGCCGTCGTTCTTGAAAGCCCTGTTTTTTATAACGATTTTCAATGTGCCGGTATGGGCAGACGATCTTGGCGCAGCGCAGGGTGAAGTCTTGTTGACTGTGTCGGGTGCCATCGAAGTGACAAATGCTGACGGCGTGGCCCAGTTTGATCTGGCTATGCTGGAGGCGCTTGGCAATACAGTGATCGATACGTCGACCATCTGGACCGATGGCACCCAATCTTTTCAGGGCGTTCCGCTGAATGTCCTGATCGACCACTTGGGCATCAAGGGTGAAAACCTGCGGGCCGCCGCGATCAATGACTATGCCGTTGAAATACCTACCTCTGATGCGGTCGAGGGTGGCCCGATTATTGCCTACAGACTGAATGGTGATCTTATGTCCGTCCGCGACAAAGGCCCGCTTTGGATTGTGTACCCTTACGATCTGGATCAGGAATATCGCAGCGAAGTGATCTATTCGCGCAGCATCTGGCAGCTCGACCGTATCGAAGCGTTGGACTAAGGATATAGGAGAGAGCACCTCGGTATGGTGCAACCGATGCCGGGAGCCTCGCCAATGTCACGCTTTGCGAAGATTTCTTTGCGGTTTAAAGTAGCGTTTTTCGTGCTGCTGGGACTGATCGGCGTTGCATCGGTTGTCTATCTTTCCACAAATGTCACGCGCGACCTGAAGCTTTTGAGCTCTGACAGTTCGGACAATGTCCAGTGGACGTTGGCACAAGCCGAGGTGGAGTTCATTGAATTCAAGCTGCATCTGGCGACGATCAATTTGGAAGACGCCGCTGACATCAGAACGCTTCGACGTGAATACGACATCTTTTACAGCCGCATCCGAACCCTCAAGCAGTCGTCGATCTACGCCAACCTGCGCAAGCAATTCGATTTCTCGAACAATCTGTCCCTTGTTCAGCGTTTTCTGGATCAAACGGTCGAGATCATCGACGCAGATGACGCGGAACTGGTCGCGCGCCTGCCGGAACTAAGCGAACGCGCCACTGGCATCAGGCAGAGCGTCCGCCGGCTGTCGAATTCGGCCTTGGATTTCTTTGCGCGCGATTCAGACGAGCGGCGCAGGAGTGTCGCGGTCACCCTAAGCCAGATGGCCTTTGGTGTTACGGCTCTGCTGGTCGCTTTGCTGCTTTTGTCGCTGTATCTGAATTTCCTGAACCGCGTCAATATTCGCCGCCGGGCCGAGGCGATCGAGGCAAGCGAGCGTATGAATGTCGTAACCAGCACTGCGCTGGACGCCGTGATTGTGGTGGACACCCAAGGCAAAATTCTCGATTTCAACGCAGCCGCCGAACAGATTTTCGGGTATCCCGCAACAGAAGCGATCGGTCAGGGACTGGGCCCATTGATTGTTCCAGATCATCTTCGCGAAGCGCATGAACTGGGTATGAAACGCATGCGCAAGTACGGTGAGAAACGCGTTGTCGGCCAGGGCCGTGTCCAGCTCGAAGCCAAACGCTCGTCGGGCGATGTGTTCCCCGTTGAACTGGCAATCCAGTCGGCGACGACCAAAGAGGGCGAGATATTCATCGCCTTCTTGCGCGATATCTCGACTCAGGTGGAGGCCGAGCGCGAACTGGTCAGGGCGCGTGACATGGCGATGGCCGGTGAAAAAGCCAAGACCGATTTTCTGGCCACGATGAGCCATGAAATCCGCACGCCCTTGAACGGGTTGATGGGCAATCTGACCTTGCTGAGCGACACCAAGCTCAGCGCGAAACAGGCCCGCTATATCAAGAATATGAACACCTCCGGCAAACTTCTGATGAGCCATATTTCGGATGTTCTGGACATTACGAAATATGACGCGGGCAAGCTGCGATTGCGCCCTGTGGCGATGAACATCAGCATGTTGTTACAAGATATCGTGGATAATCAAAGCGGTGCTGCCTTGGCGAATGGCACCACATTGGAATGGGACTGGGTGGGGGCACCCGCAAATTGGATTTGCGCAGATCGCGACCGCATCCAGCTTATCTTGATGAATGTGATCGGCAACGCAGTCAAATTCACCCGCGACGGGCGGGTCGTTATCCACGCCGAAGTGATTGGCAACTTGAACAACACGCCGGAATTGCAGATCGTTGTGTCAGACACGGGCATCGGCATGACCGAAGAGCTGCAGGCCGAAATATTCAATGACTTTACGACCGGCGACAGCTCTTATGATCGCGATGTGGGGGGCACGGGGCTGGGTCTGGGGATCGCGCAGCGGTTTGTTCAGGCGTTGGGCGGCGATATCGACGTGGCGAGCACCTTTGGTGAAGGCAGTTCTTTCAGTATCCGCTTTCCCATCGTTCCGATCGAAGCCACTGATGACCACGCCAAAAAACGCCGCGATTTGCAGATGGCCAATGGCCGCAAGATTTTGCTGGTGGAAGATAACGAGATTAACCGCCTTGTCGCGCGTGAACTGTTGGCAGCCGCAGGCCACGATGTGACCGAGGCGCATAATGGTCAGGAAGCTTTTGAAGCGGCTCAGGACACGCGCTTTGATCTGATCTTGATGGATATCAGTATGCCGGTCCTGGACGGGCGCGGTGCGACCCGTGCAATCAGGAGCGGGGGCGGCGTGAATGCCAAGACCGCCATTGTGGCACTGACCGCAAACGCCATGGCCGAAGAACAAGAGGCATTCCTGTCCGACGGGATGAACGATATCCTTACCAAACCTCTGGTCCGCGAACACCTGTTGCATCTGGTCACCCGTCATTTCCAAGGTGACGACATAAAACCCCAGTCAGTCGAGGCCGCAACGTCGGCTGTCGCGACGCAGAATCTGGCTGATTTGCGCGAGACACTGGGCCTTGAACGGATGGCGTCCGTGCTTGACCGTTATGAAACCGAGATCGCAGATGCGATTGCTGCTTTGTCGGGTCCAATGGTCGGGACCCTCGATGAGACAGCGCAGCTGGCGCACCGCTTGGCCGGATCCTCGGCGGCTTTGGGCGCGGTGGAAATGCGGGCGGCGCTCGTCGAGATCGAAAACGCTGCGAAAGCAAACGATCCGGCGCGTCTGCGCAAAATGATCGCGCGGCTTGCAGCTGTCTGGGCCAATACCCAACCCATGCTGCGCGCTGACCGGCGCGACACGCCCAGGGATGTGGCGGGGCGCTAATTTTTACAGTGCAATTTTCCCGAACATGCGACCAGCTTTGCCATGCGTGAAAGGGGCTTTAGGTGTCTGACAACATTGCAAAACCGTCCTGAGCGATAGGGTTTAACGCCGGATCGGTGAGCCAATTTTTGACGGTCCAACCTACCTATGTATCAGTCCCCCTATCCCAACGGATAGAACGCTAGTCGATTGTGTTGGCGACCTGTCCTGTGGCGTCCGTTAAATGCGTCAGGGCGTTGGTTAAAACGGGTCTAACAGATTTGATTGGACCCTACACATGTTGGCAGAAGCACACACAGCTTCAAGGATTGCGCAAAACCTTTTCGCCCCTGGCGTCTTAAAGGTTACAGCCAAGGCATCGCGCCTGCTGGTGCAACCGCTGTGCGCCATGTCGAACATGCCCATCCGCAATACGGCGTTTGTTGCGCCTGGCGGCTGTGACCGTGGTCTGGTCCGCTACGAAAATTTTGATTGGTTGATCCGTGTCGTCGTCAAAGGCACACGGTTGACCGGTTTGGCGTCCCTCCAGACGTGGCATCGCACCAACATCGGTACTCTCTCGACCGATCTTGGTGCGATCCTGTCTGGCCGCACCCAGGCGATTAGAACCTCCGCCCACTTGGGCATCCGGTTCGCGGCCCTGCGCCAATTCTCTTAATCCTGATCTGCCTGAAAGGTTTCTCCGATGATACGTGCTTCGACTGCTGTTCCTGCTTTCAATGTTTCAGCATTGCTCGGTCAGGCCGCGCGTGGGCACGTCTGCGTGCTGCGTCAGGCGAACTGCGGTCTTGCTGGTCCACGCAACATCGATATTTCGGTGGCGCGGGGGGCGATTCTGTGAAGCAAACCAAGATCGTCCATCTTATCGACGACACGACAGCCGGTGGCGTGATGCGCGTACTGGCGCACATCAAATCCGCACCTGCACTGTCCCGGAATGCGACCCATGAACTGCGCTGCGTGTCACGTGACAGTCGGTGGATCGGCCAGATCAAGGCCGATATCATCGTGTCGCATCTGGCGATCAGCTGGCGCGCGCTGCCGATGTTGACGGCTTTGCGGTTAAGCCATCCAATCACAGCTCTGGTTCATGTTGAACACAGCTATACTTGCGGTTTTGGCAAGCATAACGTCAACCACCCGCGGCGGTTTTCGGCATTGTTGCGGGTCTCGTACCAGTTGTTCAACAAGCTTGTTGTCGTCAGTCACGCGCAAGGTGCATGGTTGGTCCACACCAGAGCAGTGCCCAAGCGCAAGTTGGTTGTGATCCAGTCTTGTGTCGATCTGTCGGCGTTTCGCAAGATTTCTCCACCGCGCAACCGGGTGCGGGTCATTGGTGTGATCGGACGGCTGGACCGTCAAAAGGGGTTCGACACCTTTATCCGTGCGTTTCGCCAGACGATTAACCCCGGCTTGAGCCTGTATATCTATGGCGAAGGGCCGGAAGAACCCGCCCTGCGTGAACTTGCAGGGACGGATGAGCGGATCAAATTCATGGGATGGGCGAAAAATCCGGTACACGCCATCGCATCGGTCGATGCGGTTGTCATGCCCTCCCTCTGGGAATCCTACGGACTCGTTGCAATCGAAGCATTGGCAGCGGGGCGGCAATTGGTGGTCAGCGGGATCGACGGACTGTCCGATCACGTCGCATACGGGGCGCATATCGCTGAAACCCCCACGGTAGAAGGCTGGCAGATGGAAATACAGACATTGACCCGGCTTGATCTGGCGACACTGCCCAAGCCCGCGTCGTCTTGCGATCACCTTGAATCCGTTTTCAATGCACGGTGGCAGTCATTGATCGCCGAACTGGCCCCGCAATAACCCGCAGGCTTGACGCCGGGGCTGGCGGCTGACACGACATCGACGCAGCCATATGTCAAGGACCCGTCATGCCCACACGCGCCATCATGATACAGGGCACAGGCTCTAACGTGGGTAAATCAATGCTGGTCGCGGGGCTGTGTCGCGCGGCTTTCCGGCGCGGCATATCGGTGGCCCCATTCAAGCCGCAAAACATGTCGAACAACGCCGCCGTCACTGCTGATGGCGGGGAAATTGGCCGCGCCCAGGCTTTGCAGGCCATGGCGTCGGGGCGCGAGCTGTCGGTGCATATGAACCCGGTCTTGCTCAAGCCGGAAACCGACACCGGATCGCAAGTGGTCATTCAGGGCCGTGCCCAAAGCCGGCTTGAGGCGCGCGATTTCGGCGGTGCCCGTGGCGTGTTGCTGAAACCGGTGATGGAAAGCTTTGGCATCCTTGCGAAAACCGCTGACCTGATCATCGTCGAAGGGGCGGGCAGCCCGGCCGAGACAAACCTGCGCAAGGGCGACATCGCGAATATGGGCTTTGCCCGTGCGGCCAATGTGCCGGTGATCCTGGCGGGCGACATTGATCGGGGCGGAGTGATCGCCCAGATCGTTGGCACCAAATCGGTGATAGACCCCGATGACGCCGCCATGATCGCGGGCTTCCTGATCAACAAATTCCGCGGCGACGTGCGCCTGTTCGATGACGGATACGACGATATCATCCAGCGCACCGGCTGGGCCGGCTTTGGTGTGCTGCCGTGGTTTTACGGGGCGCATCTGCTGCCCGCAGAAGATGCCGTCGATCTGGCCCGCGCGCGGTCGGATGGGGCGTTTCACATCGTCTGCCCGATGCTGTCGCGCATCTCCAACTTTGATGATCTCGACCCCTTGGCGGCAGAGCCGTCGGTGCGGTTGACCATGATCCCGCCGGGCACCCCGCTGCCCGCTGATGCCGATCTGGTGATCTTGCCGGGCACCAAATCCACCCGAGGCGATCTGGCATTTTTGCGGTCGCAAGGCTGGGATATCGACCTGCTGGCCCATGTCAGGCGCGGCGGGCATGTCTTGGGGATTTGCGGCGGGTATCAGATGCTCGGCAAGGTTGTGGATGATCCGGCCGGGCTGGAAGGGCCGGCGGGGCAAGACGCGGGGCTGGGTCTGCTCGATGTCGAAACCCGCATGGCAGCGGATAAAACCCTGACCCGTGTTGCCGCGCTGCATTGCGCCACGGCGGCGCAGATCGACGGCTATGAAATCCATATCGGTCAAACAACAGGGCCCGACTGCCAGCGCCCGTTCAGCCGGATCGGCACGGCACAGGACGGGGTGCCGGATGGGGCCGTTTCACGAGATGGCAAAATCGCGGGCACCTATCTGCACGGGTTGTTTTCCAACGACGGGTTCAGGGCGGCGTGGCTGGCGCAGTTCGGGCTGGTCGCGGCCCCGGTATCCTATAGCCAAACGGTCGAGGATACGCTGGACCAGCTTGCCGAACATATGGAGCAACATCTGGATGTTGCAGCGCTTTTGGATTGTGCCGGATTGGTCTGAAAACCGGACCAATAGAATGCTTGCATCTTGGTTTATTCGAGGGAATACACCTGCAACTGAAACTGGAGACTAAATAATTGGAACGTAATCTGACCCTCGTTGCCTTGTTTGCCGCGCTTATCGCTGCACTTGCGCTGATCCCTCAATTCACCCTGGCCTTTGGTGTGCCGATCACGGCGCAAAGCCTTGGTATCATGCTGTGCGGAACCGTTCTGGGGTCCAAACGCGGTGCCCTTGCGGTTTTGTTGTTCATGCTGCTTGTCGCGATGGGCCTGCCCTTGCTGGCCGGTGGTCGTGGCGGTCTTGGCTCGTTCATGCTGCCCTCGTCGGGCTTTTTGATCGGCTTTCCTTTTGCTGCCTTCGTAACCGGCCTGATCGTTGAAAAATGGCAGGGCCCGTCGCTGGCGATCGTTGCTGGTGTTGCATCGGTTATTGGCGGCATCGTTGTGCTGTATATCTTTGGTATTGCCGGGCTTGCCATCGCGCTGGACAAATCCGTGCTGGAAGCCGCTGCACTGGTCACGGTCTTTATCCCCGGTGACATCATCAAGGCGGTATTGGCCGGTCTGATCACCGCCGCCCTGTTCAAGGCACGCCCTGCAAGCGTGTTGTCGCGCGCCTGAAACACTGTGAAAGCGCCCTGATTACGGGGCGCTTTCGCCTATGTCCCAGAACAGCCCTGTCATGATTTGCAGCCCGCTTTGACAGACGGATTGCAGCGCATGTTCGTTCGGGGCGTGCTGGTTGCAGCCTAGATAGCTGTGGGGAATCCAGACCGTGGGCAGCCCCAGAATATCCGCAAAACATTCATTCGGCAGTGAACCGGCAAGGTTTGGCAGCACATGCGGTGCCATGCCGGTCGTCTGCGTGATCGACGTTTTGACATAGGTGACCCAAGGATGGGTCGGGTCCAACCGCGTGGCGGGAAAAATCTCGGCGTGGGGGACGATCTGCACCTTTTGCAAACCCTGTGCATCCAGATGGTCGCGCAGGGCAGGCAGCAACGCTTCGGGGTCGGTACCCACCACATAGCGCAGCTGGCAGGTCGCCCGCGCCTTGCCCGAAATGGCATTCACCGGCGCATCCGGCACGCCGCTGGTCATGGCCAGCACTGCAAAGGAATTCCAGCCATAGGCCCGCTCTGCCGGGGTCAGGGTTTCCTCGCCCCAATCCTCGTCAACGGGGGGAAAGCTGCCTTCGACAATGGGCAAGCCGTCCAGCGCATCGCGGATGGTCTGGGTCAGGCTGTCGGGCCGCCACTGCGGAATGCGCAACTGCCCGCGTGCATCGGTGATCGACGCGATAGCATGACACAACAAGATCGCCGGATCGGCCAGCAAGCCACCCCAATTGCCAGAATGATGCGCGCCTTCGCGCAGGTCTACGACCAGATCAAAACTTGCACCGCCGCGTGCGCCCATGAACATCGTCGCCCGATCCGGCCGCAAACGCGGCCCGTCCGAGGCAATCAACACATCCGCCGCCAGCAGGTCTTTGTTGGCGCTGATAAAGCCCGCCAACCCCGGTGATCCGATTTCTTCGCTCATCTCGAAGATGACTTTGACGTTGAACCCAAGGCTGCCGCGCGCGGCCAATACGGTTTCCAGCGCCTTGAAGTTGATCAGATGCTGAACCTTGTTATCCGCCGCACCACGGCCATACAGACGGTCGCCGTCCTCGGTCAGCTCGAACGGGGTTAACCCTTCGCGCCATTGGTCGGTTTGCGCGCGGGTCACGTCGCCATGGCCATAGGTCAAAACAGTGGGCAGGGATGGGTCTTCGATCCGCAAGCCCACCAAAAGCGGCCCGCCGGACGGGTCGGGGTTGTCATGGATCTGGCAGGCAAAGCCCATCGCGCCCAGCCGCGGTTCAATCGCCTCGTGCAGATACCGCGCCAGTTGCGGCTTTTGGTCGGGCGTCTGGCTTTCCGTCTGAAACGCAACAAGCGCAGCGAGGTCTGATTTCAGCCGCCCGCTGTCAAAATATGCCTGTGCATCTGCACGCGCACCGTCGCGGGGCGTGCCTTGGTCAACTGCGGGCATAGACATCCTCATAGCGGATAATATCGTCTTCCCCCAGATAGCTGCCGGTCTGGACTTCGATCAACACCATCGGCACCTTGCCGGGGTTTTCCATGCGGTGAACGGCCCCCAGCGGGATATAAACCGACTGGTTTTCGCTGATCAGCTTTACGCTGTCATCAACGGTGACCCGTGCCGTGCCTTCCACGACGATCCAGTGTTCGGACCGGTGGTGATGGCTTTGCAGGCTCAGCGATGCACCGGGGTTCACCACGATGCGTTTCACCTGAAAGCGGCCCCCGATCACAAGGCTCTCGTACCAGCCCCAAGGCCGGTAATCGCGGGGCAGTTGCACGGCCTGACCCGACCCCTTGGCCTTGAGCGCATCAACGGCTTCTTTCACCCGCTGCGCTTTGGATTTGTCAGCGACCAGCACCGCATCCCCCATGGCAATGGCGACGATATTGTCCAGCCCGATGCCGACCAGTTGCAAGCCGTCGGTCTCAGACCGCAGCAGCGTATCGGTACAATCAATCGCGGTGGCATTGGCGGAACAGACGTTGCCCTGGGCATCGGGGCCGGATTCCATCCAGACGGCATCCCAGCCCCCCAGATCGGACCATCCCGCCCCAAAGGGCATGACCGCCAGATTATCGGCCTTTTCCATGATCGCATAATCGATCGAGATATCGTCGGCCTTGGCCCATTCGTTAGGGTCCAGACGGGTAAAGCCAAGATCGGGATCGGCCTGTGTCAAGGCATGGGTGACAGCGGTCAGCAAGGCGGGCGCGTGTGTTTCATAGGCGGCGATGATGGCATCGGCGGTGAATAGGAAAATACCGGCATTCCACAGGAAATTGCCTGCCGCCAGCATTCTGGTCGCGCGGTCTGCATCCGGTTTTTCAACAAAGCGCGCCAACGTCTGCGGTATGTCTGCCCCGGCATCCGCACCCGCCGCCAGCTCAAGATAGCCGTATCCGGTTTCGGGGCGTGTGGGCGTGATGCCAAAGGTCACCAGATCGCCCGACTGCGCCCGCGGCACGGCAGCCTGAACCGTGGCGGCAAAGGCGGCGGTGTCGGGAATGACGTGATCCGAGGGGGCCACCAGCATCAGCGCGGCGGGGTCGGTCTTGGCGATCCACAGCGCAGCGGCAAGGATCGCAGGCGCTGTATTGCGGCCATCGGGTTCGATCAAGATACCCATCGCAGCCTGTTCGACCTGCGCCAGTTGCTCGGTCACGATAAAGCGGAACGGGTCACCGGTGACAATCACCGGGGCTGCATATTCCGGGCCGGACAGACGCCGGGCCGAGGCCTGAAACAGGCTTTCGTCCCCCATCAGCTTTGCGAACTGCTTGGGGTATGATTTGCGCGACAGCGGCCACAGGCGCGTACCAGAACCGCCACAAAGAAGGATAGGATGGATCATGATGCAAACCTTAACAGCGATTAATCTAACGAGACATTAATAAAAATAGATCCGGTCGCCCCTGCGGCATCCCGCCCGCCGCATCGGCAGGGGCGGGATACGGTTGAGAGCATCAGACCCGCAGATCGGCCAGCGCGTCGACGGCTTCGGGGATCGGATAATGATGGTTGCCGACAAACAGCCCGTTCACGTCAATATACTGCGCATTCGGCAGGGTCCCGTGGATCACATGGGGGATATGCTCCATCACCGGGTTCTTGGTGAAATTGCCGGCCACGATGGGGCGACATTCAAACCCAAGGCTGCCCAGCTTGGTCACCAGCTCACTGCGCGTGATGCCGACATCAGGGCGCAACAACAGCGAAAACCCGAACCAGCTGCTTTCCCCGATTTCTTCTTGCAGGGTAAACAGCGGATGGTTCGACAGCCCCTTGACGAACAGCTTGGCATTGTCGCGCCGTCCCTTGATCAGGTCGGGCAATTTCTTCAACTGCTCTTGGCCCAAGGCACCCGACATTTCCAGCGGACGCAGGTTGTAGCCGGGCAGCACAAAGTTGAAGCTTTCCTCGAAGGGATCATCGCTTTTGGTGCCTGTCACGCGGTTTTCTTTGGGCAGGTGCCGCGTCCAGCCATGTGACCGCATCGACAGCATGATGTGGTACAGTTCTTCGTCGTCGGTGGTGACAAGCCCACCTTCCATCGTGGAAATATGATGCGAGAAAAAGCTGGAGAAACTGCCCACATGGGCGAATGTTCCGGTCTGCTTGCCGCCGAAAGTCGCCCCCATAGATTCGCAATTGTCTTCGAGCAGCACGATTTTGCGGTCGCCGATGATTGCCTTGATCCGGTCGAAATCATTGGGGTTGCCCAGCAGGTTCACAATCATGATCGCGCGGGTTTTGTCGGTCACCGCCTCTGCCAGTGCATCCAGATCATAGTTCAACGTGCCGCGGTCGATATCGACGAATTTCTGCACCAGACCGTATTGGGCCAGCGGATAATATGTGGTCGACCAGCTTACCGCAGGGACGATGATCTCGTCTCCGGCTTTCAGGCGCAAATCCTCGTTCTTGGAATAGAATAACGCGCCCGTCATCAGCAGGTTCGCAGAGGAACCGGAGTTCACCATAACAGCGTATTTCGCCCCGAAAAACGCGGCGAACTGTTCCTCAAAGCTGCGGACCTCGGGGCCCATTGAATACATGTCTGACTTGATCACCCGTTGCAGGGCATCTTGCTCGGCCTGATCCCAAGACGAGGTGGCAAGAGGAAAGCGCGGGCTCATGATTTTGATGTCTCCAGATAGTATTGATAGGTCTTGGTAATGCCATCCTCGAGCGAGGTTTGCGGCTGCCATCCCCATGCGGTTTGGCGCGATGTATCGGATAGCTTGCGGGCCATGCCTGTGGGTTTGCTCAGATCATGGGAAAAGCTGCCCTGCCATCCGATCACCC
Source organism: Sulfitobacter sp. HGT1 (assembly GCF_013282155.1). Taxonomy (GTDB): domain Bacteria; phylum Pseudomonadota; class Alphaproteobacteria; order Rhodobacterales; family Rhodobacteraceae; genus Sulfitobacter. Next base: position 352,769 of record NZ_BLWI01000012.1, on the reverse strand, counting down.
GCGCCACGGTCGCGTAAAAGTCGTTGATGCTGTGGTCATGGCCGACGCCGATGTTCATCAGATCGGGGATGTTTTCGATGTCATCCGCCGCCCGGAACACCGCATCGGCCAGATCGGCAGAATACATGAATTCGCGCCGCGCCATCCCGTCGCCCCAGATTTCGACCGTCGGATCGCCCGCCAGTTTGGCATCATGCACCTTTTGAATGATCGCCGGCAGCAAATGCGACACTTCGGGGTCAAACTTGTCATAGGGCCCGAACAGATTGCAGGGGATCAACGTCTTGTATTGAAATGTCGGATCTTCGCGGCGGATATACTGGCACAACCGCAGCGCAAAAATCTTGGCAATGGCATAGCCCTCGTTGGTGGGCTCAAGCTCTCCGGTCAGCAGCAAATCCTCGCTTAGGGGATTGGCGGCGGCACGCGGATAAATGCAGGTGGAGCCCAGATTGATCAGCTGTTTCACGCCAGCCTCATAGGCCCCCATGATCACATTGCGGCCAATGGTGATGTTACGATCCAGAAAGGCGACAGGTTGTGCCATATTGGCACTGATGCCACCGACCTTGCCGGCGGAATGCACAATCAGATCGGGCTGCTCTGCCTTGATGAAATCCGCCACAGCGGCGCTGTTCATCAGATCAAGCGCGCTGCTGGACGGGGCAATGATCTGCCAGTTTGCGGCGGCTGCGTGATCCTGAACATTCCGGCCCACCATACCGGCCCCGCCGGTAAGGAAAAGTTTTCCTGCCATGGATTAATCCTCGCGCGCGATGAACGCATCAAAACCGTGATCGACCAGCAGGCGCGCACGTTTGGCAATTTTCAGATCGCTTTTCACCATCTCGGCACACATTTCCTGCGTGGTGATCTGCGGCTCCCACCCCAGTTTGGCCTTGGCTTTGGCGGGCGAGCCGAGCAGCGTTTCCACCTCGGCGGGGCGGAAATATTTCGGGTCGATTTTCAGCACCACATCACCGGGTTTCACGCCGGGGGCATCGTCGCCCTTGATGCTGTCCACGATGGCGCGTTCATTGATGCCGGTCCCCTCAAAGCGCAGGGTGATCCCCAGCTCGGCGGCGGACCATGTGATGAACTGGCGCACCGAATATTGCACACCGGTCGCGATCACGAAATCTTCGGGTGCGTCCTGCTGCAACATCATCCATTGCATGCGCACGTAATCCTTGGCGTGGCCCCAATCGCGCAACGCGTCGATGTTGCCCATGTACAGGCACTGCTCCAACCCTTGCGCGATATTGGCCATGCCACGGGTGATCTTGCGGGTCACGAACGTCTCGCCACGGCGCGGGGATTCGTGGTTAAAGAGGATCCCATTGCAGGCATACATGCCATAGGCCTCGCGGTAGTTCACCGTGATCCAATAGGCATACATCTTGGCCACCGCATAAGGGCTGCGCGGATGGAAAGGCGTGGTTTCTGTCTGCGGGGTTTCCTGCACCAAACCGTAAAGTTCGGAGGTTGACGCTTGGTAAAAGCGCGTCTTTTTCTCCAGCCCCAGAAACCGGATCGCCTCCAGCAGACGCAAGGCACCGGTGGCATCCACATCTGCGGTATATTCGGGCGACTCAAAACTGACTGCCACATGGCTTTGCGCGCCAAGGTTATAGACCTCGTCGGGCTGCACTTCGCTGATGATCCGCGTCAGGTTAGAACTGTCGGTCAGATCGCCGTAATGCAGGTGCAGCTTGGGGTTTTCCTCGTGCGGGTCTTGGAAAATATGGTCGATCCGCTGGGTGTTCAACGATGACGCCCGGCGCTTGATCCCGTGCACCTCATATCCCTTTTCCAGCAAAAATTCCGCCAGATAGGACCCGTCCTGTCCTGTAATTCCGGTGATAAGTGCGCGTTTGGTCATGGAGGCTCCGGTGCAGTCAATTACATTTCGTTCAACCCGACATTGGCCGAACAGTAGGTTGTTTTAAACAGGATACCGCTGTGGTGGCAAACCTATGGTGTGGATTCGCGCAATCTATTTGGCAAACCGGACGACCCTGCACCTGCGCACAGATACCGTGTCACCGGTATATAAGCGTCTCGAAACGATTTTCATGGGTGACCGACCCGCGATACATGCCCTCGCAATTGAACGGCATCGCGATATTGCCCTGTGCATCAACGGCAATCACGCCGCCCGACCCGTCGTTTTGTGCCAGATCGTCGTTCACCACATGGTCCGCCGCATCGGCCAGCGACTGGCCGGCGTGGCGCATTCTGGCGGCAATCTCGGAGGCGGCGGTAAAGCGGATGAACACCTCGCCATGGCCGGTGCCAGATACCGCGCAGGTGGCATTGTCGGCGAAAGTACCCGCGCCGATCAGCGGCGTATCGCCCACGCGACCGGGGGCCTTGGCAGTCATCCCGCCCGTGGATGTGGCGGCGGCCAGCGTGCCATGCACATCGCAGGCGACAGCGCCAACCGTGCCGTGACGGCGGGCAGGGTCGTCATCAAGCGTGCCGTCGCTGCGCATCTTGAGCGTGGCTTGCAGCGCGTCCCAGCGGGGCTGGGTAAAGAAATAGGGGGCGTCCTCGAACGGCAGGCCCGCGTCGCGGGCTGTTTTCAGCGCGTTCGGCCCGATCAGCAGCACATGGTCGGTCCGTTCCATCACCGCACGGGCCGCGCGGATCGGGTTGCGCGGGCCGAAAATGCCGGCAACGGCACCGGCCCGGCGAAATTCACCTTCCATAATGGCGGCGTCCATTTCTTGTTGGCCGTCACTGGTGAATACCGCCCCGCGCCCGGAATTGAACAACGGTTCGTCCTCAAGCGCGCAAACGGCGGCGGTAACTGCATCCAGCGCGCTGCCTTGATCGGCCAGCACAGCATGGCCCGCATCCAGCGCGCGGCGCAGACCGGCGTGATAAGCGGCCTCAAGCTCTGGCGTCATGGAGGATTTCAGGATCGTGCCAGCACCACCATGCACGGCAAGGGAAAAGCGGGTCATGGGCAAGCCTTTGCTCTGGGGGGCATTAAAGAAAAACCCCGCCCCCTAAGCTAAGGGGCGGGGCTGGACCGTTTAGCCGATGATGGCGTTCAGCGTGGCCGAGGGGCGCATGACCGCTTCGGTTTTGGCCGGGTCCGAATGGAAGTACCCCCCCAGATCAACGGCTTTGCCTTGGACCTCGGCCAGTTCGGCCATGATCTTGTCTTCGTTCGCGGCCAGCTTTTCCGCGATAGGGGCGAAATGCTTGGCCAGATCGGCATCACCGGTCTGTGCGGCCAAGGCCTGCGCCCAATACATCGCGAAATAATAGTGGCTGGCGCGGTTGTCGGGCTGGCCGACTTTCCGCGACGGCGATTTGTTGTTGTCGAGGATGCCTTGCGTGGCATCATCAACCGCCTTGCCCAAAATCCGTGCCTTTTCGTTGTTCTTTTGATCGGCCAGGAACTTGAGGCTTTCACCCAAGGCGCAGAATTCACCCAAGGAATCCCAACGCAGGTGGTTTTCGTCGACCAACTGCTGAACGTGCTTGGGGGCAGACCCGCCAGCACCGGTTTCAAACAAACCACCGCCCTGCATCAGCTTCACGATCGACAGCATCTTGGCCGAGGTGCCCAGTTCGAGGATCGGGAACAAATCGGTCAGATAGTCGCGCAGCACGTTGCCGGTGATCGCGATGGAGTTCGCACCCGTGCGGATCGTTTCCAGCGTTTGACGCGTGGCCTTGGCGGGCGACAGGATCTGGAACTTGTCAGCCACGCCTTTGGCTTCGAGGATCGGCTTTACATAGGCGATCAGTTCGGCGTCATGGGCGCGGTCTGCATCCAGCCAGAAGATGGCTTCGCAGCCTTCGGCCTTTTGACGGTCGATGGCCAGTTGCACCCAATCTTCGATCGGTGCCTTGCGGGCCGATGCGGCGCGCCAGATGTCGCCCGCTTCAACGCTGTGTTCGGAGATCACATCGCCATTGGCCGCGATCATCTTGACCGTACCATCGGCAGGAATTTCAAACGTGGTGGGGTGGGAGCCGTATTCCTCGGCCTTTTGGGCCATCAAACCGACGTTCTGCACAGTGCCCGAAGTTGTCGGGTCCAGCGCGCCGGTTTCTTTGAAATACTTGATGCTTTCGTCATAGACGGGGGCATAGGAATTGTCAGGGATCACGCAGTTGGTGTCGTGTTCCTTGTTGTCCGGGCCCCAGCCCTTGCCACCGGCGCGGATCAGCGCGGGCATCGACGCGTCGATAATCACGTCAGACGGCACGTGCAGGTTGGTGATGCCCTTGTCCGAGTTGACCATATACATTGGCGGCTGCGCGGCCATGGCGGCTTCGACTGCAGCAACAATCTCGGCGTTGCCCTCAATACGGGCCATCATGTCGCCGATACCGGCGTTGGGGTTCACGCCCGCGGCTTTCAACTCATCACCGTATTTGTCGAAAACGGGCTTGAGGAATTCACGCACAGCATGGCCGAAAATGATCGGGTCCGACACCTTCATCATCGTCGCTTTCATGTGGAGCGAGAACAATGTGCCGTCTTTTTTGGTTTCTTCGATCTGCTCGGCCAGAAACTTGTCCAGTGCCTTGGCGGACATGAATGTCGTGTCAACAACAGTGCCGGCTGGGAAGGTCACGCCGTCTTTCAGCACGGTCTCGGACCCGTCAGCGGCCACGTGCACGATTTTGGCAGCGCCTGCTTGGGCGTCCGTCAGCGTCAGGGATTTCTCGTTCGAGAAGAAATCACCGCCCGACATCGCGGAAACCTTGGTTTTGCTGTCCTTGGACCATGTGCCCATCGAATGCGGGTTTGCCATCGCGTATTTTTTGACCGCAATCGCCGCACGGCGGTCAGAGTTGCCTTCGCGCAGAACCGGGTTCACAGCCGACCCTTTGATCGCGTCATAGGCAGCGCGGGCTTTTTTCTCGGCGTCGGTGCTGGGGGCCTCGGGGTAATCGGGCAGGGCGTAGCCTTGGGATTGCAGTTCCTTAACGGCGGCCACCAATTGCGGCACCGATGCGGAAATGTTCGGCAGCTTGATCACGTTGGCATCAGGTGTTTTTACCAGTTCGCCCAGAAAAGCCAGATCGTCCGACTGTCTTTGATCGGCTGTCAGCGCGTCGGGGAAGGCGGCCAGAATACGACCTGCCAGCGAAATGTCGCGTGTGCCAACGGACACGCCCGCCGCATCGGCAAAGCTGCGAATGATCGGCAGCAAGGAATAGGTCGCCAGTTCTGGTGCCTCGTCGACCTTGGTATAAATGATGTCAGGTGTGTTCGTATCAGCCATGGTTTCAAGCCTTTCAGGAAGTTTGGTATGCGATAGTACACTAAAGCAGAAATATCCACCTCAACTGCGCAAGATATACCGTTAATTTAGGGAGGCGACAGCTGGATTTCCGGGAATGGCGCTTGCTTACTGCACCCTACGGCGCGCTATAGTTGCCCCAACTTTAAGGGAGGAGTGAGCGATGAATGATCAATCAGCGATGCAAAGGGGGACGGGTTTCGACATCCCCGATCCGGCTGATCTGCCCAGCTTGAAGGGCAAAGTATCTGAGACTGAATGGAAATTGCGCTGCGAACTGGCCGCGACCTACCGGCTTTGCGCGATGCACGGCTGGACCGATCTGGTCTTCACCCATATCTCGGCGCGGCTGCCGGACGAAGACGGGCAGGAACGGTTCCTGATCAATCCCTACGGCCTGATGTTCGACGAAATGACTGCCTCATCGCTGGTGAAAATCGATCTTGATGGCAATATCTGTCAGGAAACGCCGTATTTCATCAATCCGGCGGGGTTCACCATCCACTCTGCCATCCATGCCGCGCGTCATGATGCGGGCTGTGTGATCCACGTGCACACACCTTACGGTGTGGCCGTGTCGGTGCAAAAAGGCGGGCTGCGGCGCTATACGCAATTCTCGATGATCGTGAATAATGATCTGGCCTATCACGACTACGAAGGCATCGCGCTGAACCTTGATGAACGCGACCGCATCGTGAACGACATGGGCGACAAAAGCCTGCTGATGCTGCGCAATCACGGCACGCTGACCGTGGGGCCGAACTGTGCGCTGGCTTTCTTGCGGATGTATTTCCTTGAAAACGCCTGCAAAACCCAGATTTTCGCCCAAGCGGCGGGGGGTGAGGAACACCTGCACGAAGAAACCCAAGGCATGGCCGATCTGGTGGCGAGCCAAGCGGCAGGTGCCTTTACACCCGGATCAGGCGATAATCTGGTCTGGCCGGGTTTGATGCGCAAACTCAAGCGGACCAATCCGGGCTACGACAGCTAAGAACCCCGCGCCGCTGCGCCGCCAACGGGTGGCGCGGCGCAATCACCGGCTTGGCCTTTGCGCGGCCATGGGTCAGACTGCGCGTGAATAGCAGTTTCAAAAAGGCACGTGACGATGAAATCCTATCCCAAAGTCTGGTTCTTGCGTCACGGTGAGACCGAATGGAACGCCGAAGGGCGTGTGCAGGGCCAAACCGAATCGGTGCTGTCGCCACGCGGGGTCCAGCACGCCCATCAGCAAGCGCGACTGATGGCCCCCATCCTCGCGCACAATCCGCCCTGCATCGTGTCGCCGCTCAAACGCACGCGCCAGACAGCTGATATCGCGCTGGGCGGGCGTGATTATGACATGGATGACCGCCTCAAGGAGGTCTTTGCTGGCGATTGGGAAGGCCATTTGCGCGCCGATATCTTCAAGAACCTGCCCGAGGGCATCACGCCCCAAAGCCCCCATATCGAATTCTACGCAGCCGCCCCCGGTGGCGAAGGGTTTGATACATTCCAAGCCCGTGTGCGGGATTTCGTGGCGACGCTGACGCAGCCCACCGTGATTGTTGCCCATGGCCTAAGCGGTCAATTGCTGCGCGGCGAATTATGCGGGCTAAGCCGCGCTGAACTGGGACAGCTTACGAACCGTCAGGGCTGCGTCTATGTGCTGGAAAACGGGGTCGAGACCGTGCTCGAGCTGGACGAAGTTGTTTAACGGCGGCGCATTATTTTCGGAAAGAGACCCTTGATGCCTGAAAAAACCACTGTCGCTGTTTTGGGGTGTGGTCTGATCGGGGCCAGTTGGACGGCGTTGTTTTTACGCGCGGGCCATGATGTGCGCGCTTGGGACCCGGACCCGCAGGTGCTTGCCGGATTTCGCGAAAGGGTGTCCGTGCCCTTGGCGCAACTGGATGAAATCGGCGGGGCGACTGGCCCCCAAGGCAGCTTGCACCTTTGCACCGATCTGGACGCAGCGGTTCAGGACGTGCGCCTGATCCAGGAAAACGCCCCCGAAAATGTACCACTCAAACAAGACCTCTATGCCCGGATCGAAGCGCTTGTTGCGCGGGATGTGATTATCGCCTCAAGCACCTCGGCGCATCCGTGGTCGCATCTGTCTGTGGGCATGAAACACCCCGACCGCCTGATCACCGCGCACCCGTTCAACCCGCCGCATCTGGTGCCACTGGTCGAAGTCTTTGGCACCGATGACACCATCGTCGCATGGGCCGAGGCATTTTACACCGGCTTGGGATCGGTGCCGGTCAGGTTGAAAAAAGAAGCCGTCGGTCATATCGCCAACCGCCTTGCATCGGCGTTGTGGCGCGAGGCGGTGCATATCGTTGCCGAAGGGATTGCCGATGTCGAAGCCGTGGACAAAGCGCTGGTAAACGGCCCCGGTCTGCGCTGGTCCGTGCTGGGCGCGCATATGGCCTATCATCTGGGCGGCGGTGCGGGGGGCATGGCAGGCTATCTGGACCACCTCGGGGCCAGTCAGGAAAAACGCTGGGCAAGTTTGGGCACCCCCAGCCTGACCCCTGAAGTGCGCGATAAACTGGTGCAGGGCGTTACGGCCGAGGCCGCAGGGCGCAGCATTGCCGAACTGGAAGCAGAACGGGACGCGGCACTGATAGCCTTGGCAAAGCTGCGTCAGAAACCGGATTGATCTGATCTGATCTAGATTGCTTTGCGCGCGCGCATCGCTGCGGTGATCGTGCCGTCATCCAGATAATCCAGTTCGCCACCAATCGGCACACCTTGGGCCAGCGATGTCAGACGTACCTGCCCGTCAAGCTGGTCGGCGATGTAATGGGCGGTGGTCTGCCCGTCGATTGTGGCGTTCAGGGCAAGAATGACCTCGGTGATGTTTTCCGTCGCCACGCGGTCGATCAGACGGGGAATGCGCAGTTCCTGCGGGCCGATGGCATCAAGCGCCGACAAGGTGCCGCCCAACACGTGATAGCGCCCCTTGAACACGCCCGACCGTTCCATCGCCCAAAGATCGGCCACGTCTTCGACGACGCAAAGTTCGCCATTTGCACGTTTTTCAGAGGTGCAGATATCGCAGACATCGCTGGTGCCGACATTGCCGCAATTCAGACATTCACGTGCCGTCACGGCGACGGTCTGCATCATATCGGCCAGCGGGGTCAGCAGCAGGGCGCGTTTTCGGATCAGATGCAGCACCGCGCGCCGCGCCGATCTGGGGCCGAGGCCCGGAAGCCTCGACATCAGATCAATAAGGGCGTCGATATCGCGTGTGCTGCTCAAGGGGGTGGGCCTCGCGTGGGTTTCAAAAAGAGATTTTATGCCTTCGGCGAGGATTTAGAACCATTTGGAAGGATCAGAAGGGCAGCTTCATGTCGGCGGGCAGGCCCATCCCTTGGGTGAGTTTGCTCATCTCTGACTGGGCGCGATCGGTGGCTTTGGCTTGCGCATCCTTGATGGCGGCAAGGATCAGGTCTTCGACGACTTCTTTTTCGTCGCCGTTAAAGATCGACGGATCAATGTCGAGCGATTTCAATTCGCCCTTGGCGGTGCAGGTCGCTTTGACAAGGCCGGCACCGGATTCACCTTCGACGATGATATTGTGCATGTCTTCTTGCATCTGCGCCATTTTGCCCTGCATTTCCTGCGCGGCTTTCATCATCTTGGCCATGTCACCCATGGCACCCAAACCTTTTAACATTGTGACGTCTCCTGAATTTCGTGTCTTAGCTTATATGCGAATTGCGGGGGCGTGGGACAAGGGGCGGCTTGTCTGCCCCTTTGGTGTCGGGCCTAATCGTCCTCGAAAGGATCCCATTCGTCTTCGACCTCGGGCAAGGCTTCGGACACGGCGGCGGCTGCGATGTCTTCGGGGGTGCGGATCGACAGGATTTTCGCCCCTGGAAAGGTCGCCATCACGGCCTGCATCAAGGGATGGTTTTCAGCCTGCGATTTCAGCGCGTTTTCCTTGGCATCGCGGATCTCCGCGATGGTTTTCGCATCACTGTTGCCGACGATGATGACCGCCCAGCGGTTGCCCGTCCATTGTTGCAGGCGCGTGCCCAGACGTTGCGCCAGATCTCGTGGGGCATCATCGGTGGGTGCAAATTCGATGCGGCCGGGTTGGTAGGCGGCCAGTCGCACGGTGTTTTCGACTTCGACCAGCAGTTTCACATCACGGTAGGTGCGGATCAGTTCGACCACATGTTCAAAGCTGGGAAACCGCGCGAGCGCCTGATCGATCGCCGGGGCGGTTGCGGTCATGGTGACGCCGGTGGACCCGCCGGATTGCACATGCTGCCCGGCCATCGCCGACGCGGTCCCACCGCCGCCGCCGCCACCAGCACCGCCACCGTTTGGCGCGGGTGCGTGCGGGGCCGCGGGGGGCGGTGTTGCATTGCCAAGCTTGCGCACCAGTTCTTCGGGGCTTGGCAGGTCGGCCACATGGGTCAGGCGGATCACCGCCATTTCAGCCGCCATCATTGCGTTGGGCGCGCTTGCGACCTCGTCCAGCGCCTTGAGCAGCATCTGCCACAGCCGCGTGAGCACGCGCATCGGCAGGGTGTCGGCCATGGTCAGGCCACGGTTGCGTTCTTCGGGCGACACGGTCGGGTCTTCGGCGGCGTCGGGGGTGATTTTCACGACTGACACCCAATGGGTGATCTCGGCCAGATCGCGCAGCACCGCCATCGGGTCGGCCCCGTCCGAATACTGGCTGCTGAGTTCGTTCAACGCGCCCGCCGCATCGCCGCGCAGGATCATGTCAAACAGGTCCAGGACCCGGCCACGGTCGGCCAGCCCCAGCATCGCGCGCACCTGAACGGCGGTGGTTTCGCCTGCGCCGTGGCTGATCGCCTGATCGAGCAGGGAGGTCGCATCGCGGGCCGATCCTTCGGCGGCGCGGGTGATCAGCGCCAGCGCGTCATCGGCAATTTCCGCGCCTTCGGAGGTTGCGATTTTTCGCATCAGGGCGATCATCACCTCGGGTTCGATCCGGCGCAAATCAAAGCGCTGGCAGCGCGATAGCACCGTGACCGGCACCTTGCGGATTTCCGTGGTCGCAAAGATGAACTTCACATGTTCGGGCGGTTCCTCAAGCGTCTTCAGCAGGGCGTTGAACGCACCTGTCGACAGCATGTGCACCTCATCGATGATGTAGACTTTGTACCGGGCCGAGGCCGCACGGTAATGCACGGAATCGATAATCTCGCGGATATTGCCGACACCGGTGTTTGATGCGGCGTCCATCTCCATCACGTCGACATGGCGGCCTTCCATGATGGCCACGCAATGTTCGCATTCCCCGCAGGGTTCGGTGGTCGGGCCGCCCTGACCATCCGGCCCGATACAGTTCATTCCCTTGGCGATGATCCGCGCGGTGGTGGTTTTGCCGGTGCCCCTGATTCCGGTCATGATAAACGCCTGCGCAATGCGGTCTGCGGCAAAAGCATTTTTCAGGGTCCGCACCATGGCATCCTGTCCGACAAGATCGGTAAAGGTCTCAGGCCGGTATTTGCGGGCAAGAACGCGGTAGGCAGAGGGTGCTGACATGAGGATCCTTCGGGGATTCGGTTTGTGGCCCAAGATAGGGCGCGGGCAGGGCAGCGTCCACCGCTGTTGGGCATGGCAGTGTTAGGCGTTGAACGGGGGGGCTGCTAAAGGTTAAACATACCTCAACTGAATGGATATTAGACCGGGGGCACGCGATGCGACTGCGAGGGATACGGCGAAGCAAGAATGTTGAACTGCGCGGCGGTCGAGGTGGCGGCGGCGGTGGCAAGGGTGGTCTGGGGCTGGTCGGCGTGCTGGCGGTTCTGGCGATCGGGTATTTCACCGGCATTGACGTGTCGCCCTTGCTCAATGGCGGCGGACAGACCCAGCAGGGAACACAGGTCACTGAGGCAGATGCGCAGGCGACGCAGTTTTCGGCGCAGGTTCTGGCAACCACCGAAGACGTCTGGGGCAATATCTTTCCCGATCAGCTGGGGCGCGACTATGTGCCGCCGAAGCTGGTGGTCTTCTCGAACGTAACGCAAAGCGCGTGTGGGGGTGCGTCGGGCGCGTCGGGGCCGTTTTACTGCCCTGCCGATGAAAAAGCGTATCTGGACACGCAGTTTTTCAACATGCTGGCGCAGCGCATGGGGGCGGGCGGCGATTTCGCTGCGGCTTATGTGATTGCCCATGAAGTGGCACATCACGTGCAAAACCAGTTGGGTATCCTGCCGCAAGTCGATGCGCTGCGTCGGCAATCCTCAACATCTGAGGCGAATGCCCTGACCGTCCGGTTGGAGCTGATGGCCGATTGTCTTTCGGGCATCTGGGCGAAAAACGTCAAAGGCTTGATGGAGCGTGGCGATCTGGACGAGGCCTTGAATGCGGCGCGCAAGATCGGCGATGATTACCTGCAAAAGCAGGCCGGGCGCGCACCGCAGCCGCATACCTTTACCCATGGCACATCGGCGCAAAGATCGTCGTGGTTCCAGCGCGGGTTTGACAGCGGTCAGGTCGGGCAATGCGACACCTTTGCGGCTGAACGGCTGTGAGCGCGCCCTTGTGGTCTTTGCTGTAAGGTAAGAGTTGCGTTTATAAATGGATGGTTAAGTTGTCTTTGGGTAACTTAACCGGCGTCTGTACGCTCGTGAAATTGCGGATGGCCGAAAAGGGCGAAAGCATCGCATTAGCATCACGGGGGCCGTGGAATTTTTGGGGCTATTGCCCCTCTCGTGCCATCCTTTGGATGACCCTGCCGGGGCGACGCGCATCTTGCTTTGCAAAATACGCTAAGGTGAGAGGCTGATAACGACCCAAGTGGGGCTCGTTACGGCTGCTTCCTTCCGGATCTGACCGGGTTGGCGAGGCACCTGCCCGCACCAACCTCTCGAGGTCCATATAGTACGGTGTTTTTCAAAGTGCAAGGTTCACAAGGTGATCTGGACGCGGTCGAATCCGGTTTCGGTGTGGCCCAGTATTTCGGGGGAAAGCGTGCGGATCTGATCAAAATAGCGCAGGGCAAGCGGGCTGCATTCGAACACGGCCTTGCACCGGCCCGAACAGTTCAGTCGCCACGGGGCGGTGTGCGTCCATTCGGCCAGATCATCGCTCTGCAACGCCTGCACGAATCCCTGAACCGGGGATAGGTCACTTTGAAACAGCGGCGCGGACAGGTTCAGGTCGCTATATCCGCCACCGCCTGCGGCCCTGAAATGGTTCGTCGCAAGAACAAAGCGTTGGTCCGGCGTGACCGCTTTGCTGTCGTGATGCAGGGTCGTGATCCGCTGCCCGACCGGGCGTGACGGGTCGATCCGGTAGTCCAGCCCATAGATCGTATCGAAAATGAAGCTGGGGTTGGTGTGATCCAGCAAGGGTTGTTCTGGCGCGTCGGTTGATATCTGGCGGTACACAGATGCGGAGTGCTCCAGCCAGTTTCGAAGGGTGTCGCCGGTCACCAGCATGGCGCAGGTCCGGTTGGTGGAGGGGGCGAAATTGGCCAGATGTCTGCGCAACACCGGGCCTTTGGGGATGTGAATGTAATTCGTCGGCCCGTTTGGTCCTCCGGCGGCACGGGCGGTCGCTGTGGCCAGCAGGGGAAGCTGCCCAAACGGGGTGGTCGCCAACGCCTGTCTGACCTCGATCGCTTTGGCGCGCGCCGAAAGGGCATGGGCGTCGCTGGGGCAGACCATGCCGAAATAGCTGTGCAGGTCATGGGAAATCTCCGCGATGGTTTCGGACAGATAATCCCGTGTTGCGTGGTGGGCCGGGGCGCTGATCTTGGTGATGGTACGATCTGCCGCGACCGTATTCGTGTTCGGCCAGAGGGCAGTTCTCTGTTGCGCGATCCGCCATTTGCCATCGGCACCGCGTTCCAGATCAAGGTCGATAACCCCCAGATCGGCCCCTGCATATCCGGGCATGACGATCGGGCAGGCGGTGCTGATGACCGTTTCGCCCGCATCACCCTGCGGATGGCGCTGATGGGTGTGGCCCGCGATGACCACGTCGATATCTGGCAATTGCGCCAAGACCGCCGCGCCCGAGTTTCCGCAGGTGTTAGCGGTTTTCGACGGGCCGATCCCCATATGTGCAAGGGCAATGACCAGATCCGCCCCGCGCGCGCGCAACAGCGCGGCGGCATCGGCGATGGAGTCTAACGGATCCTGGATGGTGGCGTCATCGGGCAGTTCAAGCTTGTTCCAGATCGCCGTCTCGATCGGCAGTGCCGACACAACGCCAATGTTCAAGGTTGCGGTGCCTTCGGATGTGCCTTGGGTTGTACGGACCTGCCGCGCGATCATGATGTGTTTTCTGACGCCGGCAAGCGCGCCGCACGCGAGGTTCGTTGAAATTGCCGGGGAATCCAGACCCTTGATCGCAGTGGCCAGATAGGTGGTGCCGTAATCCAGATCATGGTTGCCCAGGCCGACTGCGTCATATTGCATGGCGTTAAAAGCGCGAATAATCGGGTGGTCCTTTGTTGGCGGGCGCGTGCTGTGCCAGTCGGCCAGCGCGGTGCCTTGCAGAAAATCGCCATTGTCCAGCAGAACAACAGCCCGCCCACCTGCTTGGGCCATCGCGCGGGCCTTGGCGACAAGCGTGCTGATCCCCGCAATGCCGTTGGTAAGGGCTTGGCTGTCAGTGGCATAATCGAATCCGAGCAGGTTCATATGCAGATCCGTTGTCGCAAGAAGGCGCAGTTTTGCAGTGATGCGCATCATGAATGGTGCCCACTGCCAAACTGGGCACAACGATCCGTTCCAAACGTCTGATGTCCGCTAGGTACCAAGGTGCCTCCGAGATTCGTTAGGGTAGAGTAGCCAGATATCATTCCAGCGCTAATTGAAATTTTAACCCTGATGTATTTTGCCTAGGCTTGGCTTTGACTCTGATGCTGACTACTCAGTGGGTAAACAGGGAATGGGAAACGACATGAAGCACGCGGAAACGGTTACATTTGGGGGTTCATCGCTGGACCGCGCAGGCGAGGTGCGGGGCGACAAAGACGCAGTTGCGGCGCTGAAGGCGGATGATGCTGCACGTGCGATCCTGTTTTGGCGGGGCAAGGTCATGATTGATCCGACGCGCCCGGCGTCGCTTGTGCGTTTGCCGCTGGATCACCCCGCGCTTGAGGACGCAAGCGGGACGCCGATCCTGCTGGGTCGGGAAGACGGCGCGGCGCGGTTCGCCTATGATCTTTCGCAATGGATGCCCGACGACGTTGATCCGCGACAGCTGGGCCAGTTTATGGACCCAAGCGAGCAACACCATCCAATGTTACCGCAAGACTATGTTTTTGTCGAATTGCGGCGGGTGATGACGTGGTTGGCCCCCCGCGATGCGGAGCTGGCCGCGACGGGCAAGGCGATCCTATCCTGGCATGACAGCCACGGGTTTTGCGCCCGCTGCGGGTTTGAAACCGTGATCAATGATGCGGGCTGGCAGCGCAATTGCCCGGCATGTCGCGGGGCGCATTTCCCGCGCACCGATCCGGTGGTGATCATGCTGATTACCCATGGCAATTCTGTCCTGATGGGGCGGTCGCCGGGCTGGCCCGCGGGGATGTATTCGCTGTTGGCCGGTTTTGTCGAACCGGGTGAGACGTTGGAAGCGGCTGTGCGCCGTGAGGTGTTCGAAGAATCCGGTGTGACTGTCGGCGAAGTCACCTATTTGGCGAGCCAGCCCTGGCCGTTTCCCGCATCGCTTATGTTTGGCTGTGCCGGTGATGCAACAAGTCGGGAAATTAAAATTGATCCGAAAGAAATCGAAGACGCGCTTTGGGTCAGCAGAGAAGAGATGATGGACATATTTGCAGGGCGACACAGGACGATCTTGCCCTTACGGAAAGGGGCGATTGCCCACTTCTTGGTGGAAAACTGGCTTGCAGATACGCTGGATTGAGGCGATGATTCACAAAATGATCGGGCGGTAGCATGAAGTTTTCGACAAAAGAGGATATTGAGGCACCCATTGATGCCGTGTTCGGCATGTTGTGCGAGTTCGACACGTTCGAACGCGCGGCCATGCGGCGCGGTGCCGAGGTGCATCGTGTGGACAAAATGACCGCCCCCGGAAACGGGATGAAGTGGGAAGCGGCTTTTGACATGCGCGGCAAACGGCGCGAAATCGAGGTCGAGATGGTGACCTTCGAGCAGCCTACCCAAATGCGTCTTGAATCAAAGTCGCCCGGATTGCTGGGCGACATGTATTTCGAATTGCTGGCCCTGTCGCGAAGCCGGACGCGCATTGTGTCGACGCTCGAGATCAAGCCGAAAACCCTGTCTGCGCGCCTGCTGGTGCAATCCTTGAAGCTGGCCAAGACGTCTTTGACCAAGAAGTACAAAGAGCGGGTCAATGAATATGCCAAGGATATGGAAGAACGCTATCAGCAGGCCAGATAAGGCCCGCTGATACTGCCGTTCGCTAGCTCTGCCGGGTCGTTAGCTCTGTCTGTCGGGATCGGCAGGATAGACGCCCAGAATTTCCAGCATGTTGGTGAAATAGCCCAATTCTTCCAAAGCGCGCTGTACGGCCGGATCCTCGGGATGCCCTTCGATGTCGGAATAAAACTGCGTCGCGGTAAAAGATCCACCGACCATATAGCTTTCCAGCTTGGTCATGTTCACACCGTTTGTCGCAAACCCGCCCATGGCCTTGTACAAGGCCGCAGGAATGTTGCGGACCTCGAAGACGAATGTCGTCAGCATTTTCTCGGCGCGGCGTGTGGTGTCGATTTCAGGGGCCATCAACAAGAACCGGGTGGTGTTATGGTCCAGATCTTCGATGTCGCGGGCCAGAACAGTGAGGCCGTGAATATCTGCGGCGACTTCGCTGGCCAGCACGCCGACGTCACGTTCGCCTGACGCGGCCAGTTCCTGGGCGGCCCCTGCGCTGTCAGTTGCAGATTCCGATCCGATACCATGGGCATCCAGCCAGCGGCGGGCCTGCGGGATCAAGACCATATGCGCGCGCACATGTTTGATGTCTTCGAGCGCGACACCGGGCCGTGCCATCAGACTGATGCGAACCCGTACAAAAGCCTCATCGATGATGTGCAGGCCGCTTTTGGGCAGCAAGCGGTGAATATCGGCCACCCGCCCGTAGGTCGTGTTTTCGACAGGCAACATGGCCAAATCGGCCCGACCGTCGCGCACGGCGTGAAAAACATCTTCGAATGTCAGGCAGGGCACGGGAATCATGTCAGGGCGCGATTGAAGGCATGCCTCGTGGCTGTAAGCGCCCAAAGCGCCCTGAAAAGCGATGCGAGGTGCATTTTTTTGGCTCATTTTGCGCGTCCTTTATAAGACCTTTACCAATGTGGGCGTTTCGTCGCGCTAACTACACCTTGCCCCGAGGGAGGGAAAGCAATAGATACGCGGACAACGCAATGCCCGAATACCAACGATGGACCTACACGCATGTTCGATACAATGACGATCACTAAAGTAGCTGCCGGCCTTTTTGGCGCTTGGCTTGTTCTTTTGCTTGGCAAGTTTGCCAGCGAAGAGGTTTACCACAACGAAGTACACGGTGAGGCTGGATACGTTGTTGAAGTTGCCTCGGATGGCGGCGATGCCCCGGCCGACGATGCCGTTGATTTCTCGGCGGTGCTGGCCTCTGCCGATGTTGGCGCGGGTGAAAAAGTTTTCCGCAAATGTGGCGCATGTCACAAAGTGGGCAAAGGCGAAAACGCCGTGGGCCCCTACCTGTACGATGTTGTTGGCCGCGCGGTCGATAGCGCCGAAGGATTTTCAGCCTATTCCGGCAACCTTGAAAAAGCGGCCGATGTCTGGACCCCAGAGAACCTGAACGCGTTCCTGACAAAGCCGGCGGCATTTGCGCCCGGTACAACAATGGGCTTTGCCGGTCTGAACAAGATCGAAGACCGCGCGAACGTGATTGCGTATCTGGACAGCCTGGACAACTAAGCCGTCTCACAGATTTCACAAAGGCCGCCCCTTGTTGGGCGGCCTTTTGCGTTTGGGGGTCAGATTTCAACCAGATAACATATTCGCAACTTGTATTCGGGCGTTCTGGGCCGTTAGCTTGGAAAAAGGGTCTAAACCGCCCACCCCGAGAATTTTGCAAAGGAAAATCTGATGCCCCGGACAATTGCCCGCGCCCGCATGATCGCGTCTGCCCGCGCCCGCAAGACATATTCGCAAGCCTTTTGGGTGGCATTTCTGGCTTTGGGGGCGATGCTGGTCAGCGTTTCAGCCTATGCCCAAGAGGGCAAGATGATCCGCAGTCACGGCTATTCGTTTTACGGCGATCTGAAATATCCGGCGGATTATCCGCATTTCGATTATGTGAACCCCGATGCCCCCAAGGGTGGCGAGATTTCGATTTCCACATTGGGCACGTTTGATTCGATGAACCCCTATTCCCGCAAGGGCCGTGGCGGCGCGTTAAGCACCATCATGTTTGAAAGCCTGCTGGGCGAGGGGACGGGCAACGAGGCCGCACCTGCGGATGTCTATGGAGAGGCCTATTGCCTGCTGTGTGAAAGCCTCGAATATCCCGACACCAAGGATTGGGTGATTTTCCACATGCGCAAGGATGCCAAGTTTTCGACTGGCGACCCTGTGACGGCGCATGACATCGCATTCAGCCACAACCTGTTGCTGGATCAGGGGCTGAAATCCTATGCGGATGCTGTGCGCCAGCGAATTCCCAAGGTCGAGGTGATCGACGACCATACCGTTAAATTCTATTTCACCCCCGGCATTTCGCGCCGCAGCCTGATTGATCAGGTGGGCGGCGTGCCTGCGTGGTCCAAGAAATGGTACGAGGAATCCGGCGCGCGGCTGGACGAATCCCGTTTGATGACATCGCCGGGGTCCGGCCCTTATGTGATCGACACGGTCGATGTGAACCGGCGCATCGTCTACAAGCGCAACCCCGACTATTGGGGGGCCGATCTGCCGTTCAACGTGGGCCGCAATAACTTTGATACGATTCGCGTTGAGTATTTCGGCGATGAAAACTCTGCCTTCGAGGCGTTTAAAGCCGGTGAATACACGTTCCGCACCGAAGGAAATTCCAAACAATGGGCGTCTGCCTATGATTTCCCCAAGGTCGATGCGGGATATGTGGTCAAGGAAGACATCCCCGACGGGTCGCCCCCGACGCCTTCGGGGATCATTTTCAACCTTGGCCGCGAGGTGTTGAAAGACAAGCGTATCCGCGAGGCCGTTGCATTGGGCTTCAACTTTGAATGGACCAACGAATCCCTGCAATACGGGTTGTTCAAGCCACGCGCGTCATTCACCCAGGACACGCCCTTGATGGCCACCGGCAAACCCCAAGGCATGGAACTGGCGCTGCTAGAGCGGCTTGGCGATGTGATCGCGCCTGAAATGCTGACCCAAGACGCGGTTGTGCCGCATGTGTCGGACCCGTCCCGCCTGCTCGACCGCCGCAATCTGCGCCGCGCGATGAAGCTGCTGGACGAGGCCGGTTGGGCCGTGGGCACCGATGGCAAACGCTATGACGCAACCGGCAAGCCGCTGCGCCTGACGTTTTTGCTGAATTCGTCGGGGTCGGCCACGCTGTCTGCGGTTATCGAAAACTTTATGTCGAACCTGACGAATATGGGCATCGACGCGGTTCTGGAGAAAGTCGACAGTTCGCAATATACGGCCCGCGAACGCGATCGCGACTATGATCTTGTGTTCGATGGCTACCGTCCGTTCCTGGGCACGGGCACCGGATTGGCGCAGCTTTACGGGTCAGAGGCAGCCAGCTATTCCCTGTTTAACCCCGCCGGTCTGGCCAGCCCGATGGTTGACGCGATCATCGAAGCGTCATTGGCCGCACAAACCAAGGAAGAGGAAGACGCCAGCATGATGGCGTTGGACCGCGCCTTGCGGCACGAATTCATCATGATCCCGACCTGGTACAACGACAGCTTCTGGACCGCCTATTACAACCAGTATGAACACCCCGAAACCCAGCCCGCCTATGGCTTGGGATACCTCGATTTCTGGTGGTACAATGCCGACAAAGCGGCGGCCTTGCGTGCCGCCGGTGCGCTGAGGTAAACGCCACATATGGGCGCTTATATTCTTCGACGGCTTTTGCTGATTATACCGACGTTGATCGGGATCATGTTGATCAACTTTGCGCTGGTGCAGTTCGTGCCCGGCGGCCCGGTTGAACAAGCGATCGCGCGTATTCAAGGCGGCGGTGACGTGTTCGAAGGGTTTTCGGGCAGTGGCAATGATGCGGGCAATGCCGATGCGGCCACAGCCAATGAAAACTATGTCGGGGCGCGTGGTCTGCCGCCCGAATTCATCGCAGAGCTTGAGAAAGAATTCGGTTTCGACAAGCCCCCGGTCGAGCGGTTCCTGAACATGATGTGGAACTACATGCGCTTTGATTTCGGAGAGAGCTATTTCCGGTCGATCAGTGTGATCGAGTTGATCAAGGAAAAGCTGCCGGTGTCGATCACGCTGGGGCTTTGGTCGACGGTGATCGCCTATCTGGTGTCGATCCCGCTGGGCATCCGCAAAGCGGTCAAGGACGGCACGGCCTTTGATACATGGACATCCGGCGCGATTATCGCGGCTTATGCGATCCCCGGATTTCTGTTCGCGATTTTGCTGCTGGTGTTGTTTGCGGGTGGTTCTTACTGGCAGGTCTTTCCGCTGCGCGGACTGACGTCGGATAATTTCGATCAGCTTAGCCCGTTGGCCAAGGTTGGCGATTACTTCTGGCACATTGCCTTGCCTGTTCTGGCCTCGACCATCAGTGCTTTTGCGACGCTGACCCTGCTGACCAAAAACAGCTTTCTCGACGAGATCAAAAAACAATATGTGATGACGGCGCGGGCCAAGGGGTTGTCGGAACGCAAGGTGCTCTACGGCCATGTTTTCCGCAACGCGATGCTGATTGTGATCGCCGGTTTTCCGGCGGTGTTCATCGGTGTGTTCTTTGGCGGATCACTGATTATCGAGACGATATTCAGCCTTGATGGGCTGGGGCGACTGGGGTTCGAGGCCGCCGTGGCGCGCGATTATCCGATCGTGTTTGGCACGCTGTTCATCTTTGGCCTGATCGGTCTGGTTGTCGGCATTCTGTCGGATTTGATGTATGTACTGGTCGATCCGCGTATCGACTTTGAACGGCGCGAGGGTTGATCTGATGGCCTTGTCCCCCCTGAACCAACGCCGTTGGCACAACTTTACCCGCAACCGCCGCGCGTACTGGAGCCTTTGGATTTTTGCGATCCTGTTCGGCATCTCGCTGTTTGCGGAATTTGTGGCGAATGACAAACCGATCCTGGTGAACTATCGCGGCGAATATTTCATGCCGATTTTCAAGTTCTATCCCGAAACGGCCTTTGGCGGGGATTTCCAGACCGAGGCCGTGTACCGCGACCCCGAGGTGAAATGCCTGATCGCCACAGGCGGTATGGACGCCTGTTTCGACGATCCGGAACTCATGATCGAGGACGCGCAAGACGGTCAGATTGACGGTGCCGCGATTGAAAAAGGCTGGTCGGTTTGGCCGCTGATTCCCTATTCGTTCAACACTGCCGTTGACCGCCCCGGTGCGGCACCCTTGCCCCCCAACCGGCAAAACCTGCTGGGCACCGACGGGACGAAACGTGACGTTCTGGCACGGGTGATCCACGGTTTCCGGCTGTCGATCATCTTTACCCTGATCGTGACCGGCGCTGCATCGCTGATCGGCATTATGGCCGGCGCGGTTCAGGGGTTTTTCGGGGGCTGGACGGATCTGATCTTTCAGCGCGTCATTGAAATCTGGTCCTCAACCCCGTCGCTTTATGTGATTATCATCATGTTCGCCATTCTGGGGCGCAGTTTCTGGCTGCTGGTGTTTCTGCTGGTGCTGTTCAGTTGGACATCACTGGTGGGCGTGGTGCGTGCCGAATTCCTGCGCGCGCGCAACCTTGAATATGTGCGGGCCGCCCGTGCGCTTGGGGTGGGGAACGTGACGATCATGTTCCGCCATATGCTGCCCAACGCAATGGTGGCCCTACTGACAATGCTGCCGTTTATCATCACGGGCACCATCAGCACGCTGGCGATCCTCGATTTTCTGGGCTTTGGGTTGCCGTCCTCGGCCCCGTCACTGGGCGAGCTGACCCTTCAGGCCAAACAGAACCTGCAAGCGCCCTGGCTGGCTTTTACGGCGTTCTTTACCTTTGCTATCATGTTGTCATTGCTGATCTTCATCTTCGAAGGAATCCGCGATGCGTTTGACCCAAGAAAGACGTTTTCATGAGTGCCGAAACGCACCGCTCTGCGCCCGATATCCTTGCCACGATCATCTACGCGATTTCGGTGATTGTCGCCGTTGGCGTTACCCTGTGGTTAAGCCGCGCGATTTTTATGGCACCGGGGGACACGGTGGGTTTCTTGTTCAGGGTTCTTGAAACACAGTTCTTTCCCAGTACCCTTGTTCTTCTTCTTGGATGTTGGAGCGTTGCCTTGATGAAATTGCCACCAGTCTGGCTTCGGCTGATCTGTGCCCCGATGGCGGCGTGGGGTGTCTATGCCGTGACACAGTTTGTGCCATGAACCAGCCAACCTCCGCCTTGCTTGAAGTCAAAGACCTGAATGTATCCTTCCGTCAGGAGGGGGCGTTAACCCATGCGGTCAGGGGTGTGAATTTCACGCTGAACCGTGGTGAAACCGTTGCCTTGGTGGGGGAATCCGGGTCCGGTAAATCGGTATCAGCGCTGAGCACCGTGTCCTTGCTGGGCGACAGCGCGGAGGTGTCCGGCTCCGTTCTGTATGACGGGCAGCAGATGATCGGGGCAGGGGACAAGCTGTTGCGCAAGGTGCGCGGCAACGACATCAGCTTTATTTTCCAGGAACCGATGACATCGCTGAACCCGCTGCATACGATTGAAAAGCAGTTGGGTGAATCACTGGCGCTGCATCAGGGGGTTGTTGGTGCTGCCGCGCGGGGGCGTATCCTCGAGCTGTTGGCAAAGGTTGGGATCAACGACGCCGAAAGCCGTTTGGGGGCCTATCCGCACGAGCTGTCAGGCGGGCAACGCCAGCGCGTGATGATCGCCATGGCGCTGGCAAACAAACCTGACGTGCTGATCGCGGATGAACCTACGACGGCGTTGGATGTGACCATTCAGGCGCAAATTCTGGACCTGCTGAAAGAGCTGAAAGACAGCGAAGGCATGGGCCTTTTGTTCATTACCCACGATCTGGGTATTGTGCGCCGGATCGCCGACCGCGTTTGCGTGATGCAAAAAGGCGAGATCGTAGAGCAGGGCCCGACGGCTGAAATCTTCGACAATCCCCAGCATCCCTATACCCAAACACTCCTGGGCGCAGAGCCATCGGGCCGTCCTGACCCTGTGGCCGAGGATGCCGAGGTCATTGCAAGCACGGATCATCTGAAGGTCTGGTTCCCGATCAAGCAGGGATTTCTGCGCAAGACGGTCGATTATGTAAAGGCCGTGAATGACGCAAGCCTGACGGTTCGTGCTGGAGAAACCATTGGGATCGTTGGTGAATCCGGGTCTGGAAAAACGACAATGGCCCTGGGTATCATGCGGCTGATCGCGTCAGAGGGTGGGATCACCTATATGGGGCAAAACGTGCGCGACTGGTCGACCCAGGAATTGCGGCGGTTGCGCAAGGACATGCAAATCGTGTTTCAGGACCCGTTTGGCAGCCTGTCCCCGCGCATGACCTGTATGCAGATTATTGCAGAAGGCCTGACCGTTCATAACGTGGACCCCGACCGCAACCAGCGCGAACTGGTGCGCGATGTGATGGTCGAGGTGGGGTTGGACCCTGCAACGATGGACCGCTATCCCCATGAATTTTCCGGCGGGCAACGCCAGCGGATCGCGATTGCGCGCGCCATGGTGCTGCGCCCGCGTTTGTTGGTGTTGGACGAACCGACCTCGGCGTTGGATATGACGGTGCAGGTGCAAATCGTCGACCTGCTGCGCAATCTTCAGCGCAAATACGGGCTGGCCTATTTGTTCATCAGCCACGACCTGAAAGTCGTGCGTGCAATGTCACATAAGGTGCTGGTCATGAAACGTGGTGACGTTGTGGAATACGGCGATGTCGATGTGCTGTACGATAACCCGACATCGCCATACACACGCGAATTGTTGCAGGCCGCGACCTAAGCTTTGGTCTGCCTTGAAAACGTCTGGAAACAGGGTGTTAGGCTTGATTATCAGGGGGTATGCGCGCCGTTTGTGGCGGCGCGCGAGAAGGCGGTTCAGCCGGGCCCGATCATAAAGCAGCTGACGTTTCGGGCGGCCAGTCTGCGGCAGGCAAGGTCAGCAGTTTCGCGTGTCATGCCCAGAAAATTCGCATCAAAGCCTTGGGGCCGCTGGACGACCTTGCGCAAGGTGCCATCAAGCGTGGAAATCTCGGAAAGGGCGGTTTTCACCAAGACTGTTTCGGCGGCATAGCGGCTTGGGAAACGACCGACGTTGACCCCCCAGTGACGCCCGCCCGATGTGGAAACGCGGCTAACCACTTCTTGTTGTTGCGGTCTTTTCAAGGTTTTGGCGGGATTGATCGATGCAATCAGGCCTTTGGGCCGCGATGCGGGTCGGGGCGATACCGTCGCGAGGCTTGCAGTTTGCACGACTTCTGCTGATTGAACGACCTCTGCCGTTTGTACAGGCGCGGTGGCAACCGCTTGTTTGATCGCGGCGTTGATGTCTTGGGCAAGCAGGGGTGATGTCGCCTCTGGGGCTTGGGCGGTGGCCACGACCACGGCACTTTCGGTGGTTGGGCGCAAATGTGGGCGTTTTGATGTGGTGACTGCGCCAACCAGACGGATGGTCTTGCCTGCGCCGCCCGGTGTGCTGGCGGAATTATGGGCGACAGGTGTGTCTTCGACATCGGCAAAGACAGGTTTCGTGGGCTTGATCAGCGGCGCTTTCGACGGGGCGCGGCGGAAGCCCATATCCATCAGTTCCGCGACCTTGGCATTGCGCGCTGTGGTCGAGGTGCCGCCGAAAACAGTCACGATCACCCGTTCGCTTCCACGTTCTGCCGAGGCGGTCAGGTTAAAGCCCGCGGCGCGTGTATATCCGGTTTTGATCCCGTCGGCACCTTTGTAGGAGGCCAGAAAACGGCGGTTGGTGTGGCTGACCTTGCGCACACCGGCATCTGCGGTGATGCGGGAAAACAGGTTATAATATTCGGGGAAGTCATAAAGCAGATGACGGCCCATGGTGGTCATGTCGCGGGCGGTCGACATATGCCCCGATTCAGTCAGGCCGTGGGCGTTCTTGAAAGTGGTATTGGTCATGCCAAGCGCTTTGGCGGTGCGGTTCATCCGGCGGGCGAATTTCGCCTCTGATCCGGAAATCGCTTCGCCGATGGCGGTGGCGGCGTCGTTGGCCGATTTTACCGCAGCGCCGCGGATCAGATAGCGCAGGGCGATGGTTTGCCCCGGCCGCATGCCAAGTTTGCTGGGCGGTTCCGATGCAGCGTGCTGGCTGATCTTAACTTGTGTATCGAGCGAAATTTCACCGCGTTTGATGGCGTCGAAAGCGATGTAAAGTGTCATCATTTTTGTCAGCGAGGCAGGGTGCAGTCGGGTGTCGGCGTTGCGAGCGTGTAGAACCTCGCCCGTCCGTGCATCGATGACATAGGCGGCATAGGGGGCTGCCATGGCGCTGAGCGGAAGCACCACCAGAATCCAAATAGCCGCAAGAATGAATAGCCCATACCGGGCCGGCTGCACGCGCCGCGCTCTCATGATAACTGCCTTTGCTCTGCCTCGGACCGCCGATTTTTCGACTGGCCACTAATTATTAAGGTAAGCATACCACATGTCGTTTTTTCGATAAACCCTTTGGAAACAAGGATTGCATCAAAAGGTGAATTTTGTGTGAGGCATATTTAGCGGCGGGGCAGCGCGACACCACTACTGGGGCGATTGTGGCGGGAATGTGGCAGGAATTGGGCGGAAATAATGCGAATCTTACGCCGGTCGGGCTGCGCAAATTTTAGGCTAAAACTTGTTCCAATTTTGACAGATCCGCGATTTGGCGAAAGCGCGGAGAATCATCGGGTGTTTCGGCATGCTCAAGCGCCCAGGTTTGACCATGCGGGACATGCACGCCCCATCCGCCGGCATCGACCATCGGAACAACGTCGGATTTCACCGAATTGCCAACCATCATGCCCCGCGTCGCCCCGTCACCGTATTGGTTGAAAATACGCGTATATGTCGCGGGATTTTTGTCGGACACGATCTCTATCCCGTCGAACATGCCGCGCAAACCCGAGAGCGCGAGTTTGCGTTCCTGATCCAGCAAGTCGCCCTTGGTAATGAGCACCAGTTTATAGCGCCCCTGAAGTGCCTCGAGGGTTTCCCAGGCGTAGGGCAGCAGGTCAACGGGGTGGGACAGCATTTCGCGCCCGGCATTCAGGATTTCGGCGATGACGGGGGCGGGGACCTTGCCGTTGGTGACCTCGATCGCGGTTTCAATCATCGACAAGGTGAAACCCTTGATGCCAACGCCGTAGTGCGGAATGTTTCGCCGTTCCGCAACAAGAAGCCGGTCCATCAACGTGGATGGGTCGGTGTGGTCGTGGAGCAGGTCGGCGAAATGATCCTGGGTCAGGACAAAATAATGCTCGTTGTGCCAAAGAGTGTCGTCGGCATCGAACCCGATCATGGTTACCCGTTCGGCCATCTTCTCAAGACCCTCTTTTCTAATTACCGTTACAGTCTATATAGACCCACACACGACTCACTTGAACCTCCCTTGTAACAGGAGCAGCAATGCGCCTTGATGACATATTGATGGCTGGCAAGGATCGCGACGACGAAGACGTCGATCTGTTGACCAAAGTCAAACCCAAGACGAAACGGCCGCCGCTTTACAAGGTGATGCTGCTGAACGACGATTTCACGCCGATGGAATTTGTTGTGCACGTTCTTGAACGTTTCTTTGGCCTGAACCATGCCCAAGCCTTCGAGATCATGCTAACGGTTCATAAAAAAGGGTTGGCTGTTGTTGGCGTATTCAGCCACGAAATCGCGGAAACCAAAGTGGCCCAGGTCATGGATTTCGCCCGGCGGCATCAGCATCCGCTGCAATGCACCATGGAAAAAGAAGAGTAGCGCTTGATTGATGCACGTTTGGAGCTGGCGCTTGACGGCGGCGGCCTTGATTTACCGGCCGAGGGGACGATTGCCGTCTTCCAGCCGCCCCGAGACAGCGATCTGCCCGGTTTGGCCAAAGATCGCGTTCAGATTATCCAGGATTTTAAACCCGATTACGACGCATGGGTCGCTCGTGGCTATGATGTGGTGCACAGCATCGCGGGCCGTTATGCGGCCTGTATCGTCTGTCTGCCCCGCGCCAAGGCCGAAGCGCGCAAGATGATCGCTGACGCCTGCGAGGCGTGCGACGGTATTGTCGTTGTTGACGGTCAAAAGACCGACGGTGCTGACAGTATCCTGCGCGAGATGCGCGCCCGCGTCACGATCCAGGGTCCGATCTCGAAGGCCCACGGCAAGATGTTCTGGATCAGCGAGCCCGCCGCCGATTTTTTTGTGGATTGGAAGCAAGGGCCCGAAATGACCGAGGGCGGGTTCTGGACCGCGCCGGGTGTTTTCTCAGCGGATGGCGTCGATCTGGCTTCGGCGCTTTTGGTGGATGCACTACCGGAAAAACTGGGGGCCGAGGTCGCCGATCTGGGGGCTGGCTGGGGTTTTCTTTCTGCCCATCTGCTGACCCGCGAAAGCATCAAAAAGCTGTACGTGGTCGAAGCCGGACATATGGCGTTGGAATGCGCCCGCCGGAATGTCAGTGACGACCGCGCCGAATTCCTGTGGGAAGACGCGACCACCTGGAAGCCGCCACACCAGCTGGACGCTGTTGTGATGAACCCGCCGTTTCACACCGGACGCGCCGCCGAACCCCAGATCGGGCAGGCATTTGTTGCAGCCGCAGCGCGTATGCTGTCAGGTCAGGGCAAGCTGTGGATGGTCGCGAACCGTCACCTGCCCTATGAGGCCGAGCTGAAAACCCGCTTTGCCCATGTCGAGGAAATCGGCGGGGATGCGCGGTTCAAGCTGTTTCACGCCGCGCGCCCTTTGCGTAAACGTCGCTAAGCGCCGGTTGGCGTCATAAGGAACGAGTTTCATGTCATTTTCGATAAAAGGCAAAAACGTCATCGTGACAGGCGCGGCAAACGGGATTGGCCTCGCTATTGCGCGGCAGTTTGCTGACAAGGGTGCCAATGTGATGTGCGCCGACACCGATGAAAAGGCGTTGGCCGAAGAGCTGGGCGATGCAAAGGACGAGGGCAACATCCGTTTCTTTGCCGGCGATCTGCGCCAGCGCCTGACCATTGCCAATCTGGTTTCAGCGACAATCGACGCCTTTGACGAGGTGGATGTGCTGGTCAACGCATCGCGGCAGTTCTTGCCGACCGAGGCGTTGAACGGCGAGGACACCAGCGTTGAAACGCTGTGGCAGGAAAACGTGATGACCGCGCTGCAACTGACGCAGCAAGTGTCGAAACGGATGATCAAGCAATCCGAAGACCGCCCGGATGGCCCGGTGGGCAGCATTATCAACCTCAGCTCGATCGCGTCGCGGCACACGCGGCCGGAATTGATGGCCTATTCAATGGCCGCCGCCGCGCTTGAACAGATGACACGGTCGATGGCGTTGGCATTGGCCCCGCACCGTATCCGCGTGAATGCCGTGGCTTTCGGGTCGGTGATGAGCGGATCACTAAAGGCATCGGTGGCAGAAAACCGTGAATGGCGCGATGATATCCGCAGCCATACGCCACTAGGTCGCATTGCATCGCCGTCAGAACTGACCGACACCATTCAATATCTGGCGGCGGACAGCTCGAGCTTTATGACGGGCGGAGTGATCGTGGTGGACGGGGGCCGTTCGCTTCTGGATGCGGCGGATGCGCCTGCGCATTAGCGGTTCGTTCCCTTTCGCAGGCATTGCGCAGCGTGAGCACAGATAAGGTACGAGATATGACAGACAGTTTCGACACAGAGAAATCACGCGCGGCGGCCTGGTTTCACGAATTGCGCAACCAGATTGTGGATGCGTTTGAAGGGCTGGAAAACAGCCATGATGCTGGGCCTTTGGCCGATGCGGCCCCCGGCAGGTTCGAGGTCACCCAGACGACCCGCAGCAGTGAAGACGGGTCGGATGCTGGCGGCGGGTTGATGAGCGTCATGCGGGGCGGCCGCGTGTTCGAAAAGGTCGGGGTCAATATATCGACGGTCTATGGCACTTTGGGCGAACGCGCGCAGAATGCGATGGCGGCGCGCAAGGGCATTCCGGGGATGAAGGACGACCCGCGGTTCTGGGCATCCGGCATCAGTCTGGTCGCGCATATGCAAAACCCCCATGCGCCTGCGGTTCACATGAACACCCGCATGTTCTGGACGCCCCATGCGTGGTGGTTCGGGGGCGGATCGGATTTGAACCCTTGCATCGAATATGCCGAAGACACTGCGCATTTTCATGAGCAGCAAAGGGTGCATCTGGATCCGCATGGCGCGGAGCTGTACCCCAAGCTGAAGGCATGGGCGGATGAATATTTCTATATCCCGCACCGCAACCGCGCCCGGGGTGTGGGCGGTATCTTTATGGATGATCATTGCACGGGCGATTGGGGCGCGGATTTCAAGCTGACCCAGGACATCGGCCGCGCCTTCCTGCCCGCCTATCTGCCCTTGGTGGAAAAGCGGCGCGTGCAGGATTGGACCGAGGCTGACAAGGATGCGCAGCTTGTGCATCGCGGGCTCTATGCGGAATATAATCTGGTCTATGACCGCGGGACGAAATTCGGGCTTGAGACGGGGCATGATGCCAATGCCGTGTTGATGAGCCTGCCGCCTTTGGCGAAATGGGTGTGACCTGCCGCTAGGGTCGATGGGGGCCAGCCCCCGTCCTTGCGGACTCCCCCGGGATTTTTGACCATTTGGAAGATGTAGAAAGGGCCTCCCGCGTTTGTGTAACGGGGAGGCCCTTGGACGTTTAATAGAGCCGTTGCGCTTTATTGTTTGGGCAGCATCACGCCGTCGATGACATGGATCACGCCGTTGGATTGTTTTACATCCGCGATTGTGACGAAGGCAGCGTTGCCGTTTTCATCGACCAGTTTCATTTTGTCGTCGGCATAGGAGGCTTGCAATACGCAGCCGCCCAGTGTCGGAACGGGGTGTTCGCCGCCGTCATCATTGATCATGCCTTGCAGGGCTTCGGCCATCACGGCTTTGCCGACCACGTGGCAGGTCAGAATTTTTGCCAGGGTGTCTTTGTTTTCCGGCTTGAGCAGCATTTCGACTGTGCCTGCTTCAAGGCGGTCAAAGGCGGCGTTGGTTGGGGCGAACACGGTGAACGGGCCTTCGCCGGACAGAGTTTCGACCAAGCCGGCAGCCTGGACCGCTGCGACCAATGTGGTGTGGTCTGCGGAGTTAACAGCGTTTTCAACGATGTTTTTTTCAACGGACATTTCTGCGCCGCCGACCATCGGGTTCATGGCATGTGCATCTGCGAATGCAGCGCCGGCGGTGAGGGCCAAAGCTGCTGTGGCGGTCATCATTTTTTTCGTGAAAGTCATGGTATGCTCCTGAGTTTCTATGTGCCGACCGTTGATCGGTCATGTCCTATTCACGGGCAGGGCAGACAGAGAGTTTCAGGAGATTGATAATATTTTGAAAAATTATTTTGGCCCATGCCAGTCAAAGAAATGTGGGCCTGCCTGGGACAGCAGTTCCTGGGCCAGATCGACGCCCATTTGCCCGCCGTCGGATATGGGGCCGCTGCGGCTGCCTGCGATCACTTCGGAGCCATCGGGGCGCAGCACCTCGCCGCGCAGGTACAGTGTGTCACCGTCGAGCGTGGCCAGCCCGGCGATAGGCGTTTCGCAAGACCCGTCAAGCGTCAGCAGGAAGGCGCGTTCGGCGATCAGGCGCTGGCCTGTGGGCGCGTCATGGATCGCGGCAAGCAAGGCTTGGGTGTCCACGTCACCTGCGCGGCGTTCGATGCCGATGGCCCCCTGGGCGACGGCGGGCAGCATGTCGGTGTCGTCGATCGGGGTGGCGGGGACGTTTTCCATGCCCAGACGGTTCAGGCCCGCCATGGCAAGGAAGGTGCATTCGGCCACACCGTCAGCCAGCTTGCGCAGACGGGTTTGAACGTTGCCGCGGAATTCGACGACCCGCAAATCTGGGCGTTTGTGCAGCAATTGCGCCCGGCGGCGCAGGCTTGAGGTGCCGACGACCGCGCCGTCGGCCAGTTGATCCAGCGCAGAGAGCAGCGGGGCGACAAAGGCGTCGCGCGGGTCTTCGCGCGGCAGGAACGTATCCAGCAGCAGGCCGCCGGGCTGGATCGTCGGCATGTCTTTCATCGAATGGACGGCGATGTCGATCTTGCCGGCCAGCAGGTCTTCTTCGATCTCGCGGGTGAACAGGCCCTTGCCGCCGATTTCCTTGAGGGGGCGATCCTGAATAAGGTCGCCGGTGACCTTGATCACCACAATCTCGAACGCGGTCAGCGGCAGGTCGAAGGCGGTGGACAGGCGCGCGCGGGTTTCGACCGCTTGAGCCATCGCAAGAGGGGAGCCACGGGTGCCGATGCGCAGGGGGTTCTGAGGGGTGGGCAGGGTCAAGGTCATGAAGTTCTCTTTGGGCAAGTCAATTTTGTGCGACAATGGGGCACCCGCGCCTTGACTTCCAGCCCTCACATCTTGACCAAAGGCAAAAGTTTTCCTGAGGAGCCGACACATGGCGCAGACAACAGCCCCAACCAAAACCATTTTGCGCGCCTTGGCGGGTGAAACGCTGCCGACACCACCGATCTGGATGATGCGTCAGGCGGGCCGCTATTTGCCCGAGTACAAAGCCACGCGCGCCCAGGCAGGGGATTTCCTGTCGCTGTGCTATAATCCCGACCTTGCGACCGAGGTGACCTTGCAACCGATCCGGCGGTACGGATTTGATGCGGCGATCCTGTTTGCCGATATTTTGCTGGTGCCCCAAGCCTTGGGCGCTGATCTGTGGTTTGTCACGGGCGAAGGGCCGCGGTTGTCGACGGTTACAACCCAGGCCGATTTCGACAAGCTGAAACCTGTCGATGTGATTCACGAGACGCTGAACCCCATCTATCAGACCGTGCGCAACCTTGCGGGGGCCTTGCCGCCGGAAACCACGTTGATCGGCTTTGCGGGCGCGCCATGGACTGTGGCGACCTATATGATCGCGGGGCAGGGCACCAAGGACCAAGGGCCGGCGCATCAGTTGCGGATCAATGACAACCCGTTGTTCGAATCGCTGCTGAACCTGATCACCAAGGCGACGATCGAATATATGTCGGCCCAGATCGAGGCCGGTGCCGAAGTCATGAAGATTTTCGACAGCTGGGCGGGGTCGCTGTCGGGCGAGGCCTTCCAGAAATATGCGTTGGAGCCAGCCCGCGAGATCACGCAGGAGCTGAAGAAACGTCACCCCGGTATTCCGATCATCGGTTTCCCGCGCGAGGCGGGCGACCAGTACATCGGTTTCCACAAAGCCACCGGTGTGGATTGTGTGGCCTTGGATAACTCCGTCTCTGCTGAATGGGCTGCTGCGAATGTGCAGGTTGACGGCTGTGTGCAGGGTAACCTTGCGTCACGCCATATGGTCACCGGCGGGCAGGATCTGATCGACGAGACACGGGCGATTGTGAAGGCGTTTTCCAAGGGCCCGCATATCTTTAATCTAGGTCATGGCATCACGCCGGACGCCGATCCGGACAACGTTCAGTTGATGATTGATACGGTTCGCGAAGCAGGTTGATGACATTAGATTGGTTTTGGCCCTTGACGGGGGCCAAGGCCCGTCATATTCGAAGCGCCGATGGCGTTATAGCTCAGTTGGTTAGAGCGAACGACTCATAATCGTTAGGTCCCTGGTTCAAATCCAGGTAACGCCACCATCACCCCCTCCGCTCAGATTTGCCTTTGTGACTGTGTCACCGCAAAATATGTGAATTATTCTGCATTTTTGCGTCATTTCGTTTGACGGTTACAAAATCCCGGCAGTTAATTTGCATGAAAGTGCAGAATTGCACTTTTCAAGAAACGTTGGAGACGCAGAGCGCAAAAAGTAGCATCGAAAAGATAATGACAAAGATTGTTAGATGGCCTAACAATATTGCGAAAGAAACGCTAGGTCACCTGATCCAATTCAGGGACATGCTGTTCAGGGGAGGTTGAGCTGATGGATTCTCGTACAGTGCTTATGTGCGATGGTTGTGCATCTGATCTTTTTCCCCCAACTAATGCGATCCAATCGGAAAGCCCGCCGTCGAGCGGGAACCGTAACGACCAACAATAACGGGAGAGATCAAATGATGATGAGAAGAACTATGATGGGTGTCGCAGCAGCCGCGCTTGCCGTCGGGATGAGCGCAACAGGTGCTTTCGCGCAAGACGTCACTTTGCGCCTGCACCAGTTCCTGCCGCCACAAGCCAATGTGCCAAAGCAGGTTCTGGACGTGTGGGCCGACAAGGTTCAGGCAGACAGCGGCGACCGCATCAAGATCGAGCGTTACCCCTCCATGCAGCTTGGCGGTAAGCCACCGGAGTTGATGGACCAGGCGATTGATGGCGTGGCCGATATCGTATGGACCGTTGTCGGGTATACACCGGGCCGTTATCCGTCGACCGAAGTGTTTGAACTGCCCTTCATGGTGGGCGACGCGCGCGCTGCCAGCTCTGCTTATTGGCAGATGTTTGAAAAGCACATGAAAGACACCGAATTCAAAGACGTGCACATCTTGGGCACATGGGTTCACGGCCCCGGCTTGCTGCACACCAACAAGGAAGTGCGTACACCTGCCGATATGCAGGGCATGAAGATCCGTGGCGGTTCGCGTCTGGTGAACCAGCTTTTGGAAACCACCGGTGCAACGCCTGTTGGTATGCCCGTTCCGGCGATTCCCGAAGGCCTGTCCAAAGGTGTGATCGACGGGACAACCATCCCGTGGGAAGTCACCACAGCCCTGAAAGTGCCAGAGCTGGTCAAGAACCACACCGAATTCGCGGGGTCTGCCTTGTACACGCTGACATTCGTGCTGGCGATGAACAAAGACAAGTATGACAGCCTGCCAGACGATCTGAAAAAAGTCGTTGATGACAATTCGGGGCTGGAATTCTCGGTCTTTGCTGGTGGTACGCAAGCGGATGCCGATGGCCCCGCGCGTCAGATCGCCGTTGATCTGGGCAACAACATCGTGACCTTGTCCGATGAGGAAACCCAGGTTTGGCGCGAAACAGCGCAGCCGATCTATGACAGCTGGGTTGCCGACATGAACAGCAAAGGCATCGACGGCCAGGCGCTGATCGACGAGGCCAAGTCACTGATGGACGCTTACGGCAAATAAGCTGCCGACGATAAAAACAGACCTGTGGCGCGACAAACGCCGCAGGTCTTTCGCCTTAAAGATTTCCAAACATAAGAGATGTCACATGCATCGGCTGATCCAGTTTCTTGCCCGGTTTACCGCTGTTATCGGGGGGATCGTTCTGACGGCGTTGATCCTGATGACAACGTTTTCGATCATTGGGCGCGCAATCAACAAAGTGCTGCACAATGAATTCTTTCAAACCCAACTCAGTGGTCTGTCGCAAGCCTTGCTTGATCTGGGCGTCGGCGAAATCAACGGCAATTACGAACTGCTCGAGGCCGGCATCGCCTTTGCGATCTTCTCGTTCCTGCCGATTTGCCAGTTTAACGGATCCCATGCGAGCGTGGATGTTTTCACCTCGTTCCTGTCACGCAAGGTGAACCGTTGGATTGCGGCCTTTTGGGAAGTCGTTATGGCCGTGGTGATCATCCTGATCATCTGGCGCCTGTTCGAGGGGATGCAACGCTACATCGGCAATGGCGAGACGACGTTGTTTCTGCAATTCCCTGTCTGGTGGGCCTATGCCGCCAGCTTTGTTGCCGGGATTATCTCGTGCATCGTGGCGGTCTATTGTGCTGTGATCCGGGTGATCGAAGCTCTCAGAGACGAAAATTTTCTTCCTAGCGAACAAGGGGCACACTGACGTGACCAATCTAGAAATGGGCTTTTGGTCCTTCCCTGTGCTGTTGTTGATGATCTTTTTGCGCGCGCCGATCGGCCTTGCCATGCTGCTGTGCGGCTTTGGCGGCTGGTTTTTCGCGATGGGCGGTAATCCGACCCCGCTGTTGGCCAAGCTGAAATCAGAGACATACACGACATTCTCGAGCTATTCCTTGTCGATCATTCCGATGTTCCTGCTGATGGGGCAATTCGCGACCCTGTCCGGCATGTCCACCGCCTTGTTCAAAGCGGCAGAAAGCTTCCTTGGGCATCGTCGCGGCGGCGTTGCGATGGCCGCTGTGGGGGCCTGTGCGGGCTTTGGTGCCATCTGTGGCAGTTCGCTGGCGACAGCGGCAACCATGTCCAAGGTCGCCCTGCCGGAACTGCGCCGCTATGGGTATTCGGGTGGGTTTTCCACCGCGACACTGGCAGCGGGCGGCACCTTGGGCATCTTGATCCCGCCATCGGTGATCCTGGTGATTTACGCGATCCTGACCGAACAGAACATTGCCAAGCTTTTCCTGGCGGCGTTCATCCCCGGTATTCTGGCGGCCCTTGGCTATATCGTCACGATCTCCATCTATGTGCGGCTGAACCCGAACTCTGCCGGTACGCGCCCTGCGGTGCCGATGGCAGAGCGGTTCAAGGCCTTGGCAAACACATGGCCGGTTCTGGTGATCTTTTTCATCGTTGTCGGTGGTATCTATCTGGGGTGGTTCACCCCGACCGAAGGCTCTGCCATCGGTGCGGCGGGTACGGGTCTGGCGGCGTTGCTGGCGGGCAGCCTGAACTGGTCGGTGCTGCGCGAAAGCCTGCTGGGCACGGCGAAAACCACCGGCATGATCTTCTTTATCGTGCTGGGGGCGGGGTTCTATAACGGGTTCCTTGCGCTTTCGGGTGTGCCGCAGTTCATGGCCGACTGGGTTGTCAATCAGGGCTATAGCCCGTGGTTCGTGCTGACGATCATTCTGGTGTTCTACCTGATCTTCGGCTGCCTGATGGACAGCTTGTCGATGATCCTGCTGACGGTTCCGATCTTCTTTCCCGTCATCTCGGCGATGGATTTCGGGATGAGCACAGAACATCTGGCGATCTGGTTCGGTATTCTGGTGCTGATTGTGGTCGAGGTGGGGCTTATCACGCCGCCGGTGGGGATGAACCTGTTCATCATCAACTCGATGGACCGCGAAACCCCGATGACCGAAACCTACAAGGCGGTGATGTATTTCGTCGGGTCCGACATCGTGCGCGTGATCATTCTGGTGATGTTCCCCGCGATCACATTGTTCCTGTTACCCGGCTAGATCTGGCCCTTTCCCCGCGCTTCGGCGCGGGGCGCTAACGTTTATCAGGTCCGCCTTGTCCGGCGCGGCCAAGGAGGATTCATGACCAATAGTTCCAATCTTATACCGCATAAGGTCATTCGAACCGATCGGCCTGACGGGTCCATTTTGTTGGAGTCAGGTTACGATCTGGGCCCCGTTGCCCGCTGCACAGGCGACTGGTTGCATGAATGGGCGGCATCGGCCCCCGACAGGGTGTTCCTGGCAGAGCGGTCGGGCAGTGGCTGGCGCACGGTCAGCTATTCTCAGGCGCTTGAAATGGTGCGCAGCATTGCGGGGCATCTGTTGTCGCGCGATCTGGGGCCGGAAAAGCCCATTCTGATTGTGTCGGGCAACAGCATTGATCACGGGCTGCTGTCGCTGGCGGCGCAATATGTCGGCGTGCCGACCGTCCCCGTGGCCGAGCAATATTCGTTGATCCCCGCCGCCCTGCCGCGTCTGGATTATGTGGCCAAGCTGGTAAAGCCCGGCATGGTCTATGCCTCTGATGCCACCCAATACGCAGGTGCCTTCGGGCTGGAGAGCCTGAGCAGTGCTGAAAAGCTGTCGTCCTTGCCCGGTGCCACGGGGGCGACTGATTTCACCAGCCTGCTGACCCCAAGCGACGCGGATGTGGATGCGGCCTTTGCCAAGATCACACCGGACACCTTGGCGAAAATCCTGATGACCTCGGGGTCCACGTCGGACCCAAAGGGGGTTTTGACCAGCCAAAAGATGATGACCACGAACCAGGCGCAACTGGCGCAGGCCTTGCCTTTTGTGACGGCACGGCCCCCGCAACTGGTGGACTGGCTGCCGTGGAACCACGTGTTTGGCGGGTCGCATAACTTTAACCTGATGCTGGCAAACGGTGGCAGCCTGTATATCGACGAGGGCAAGCCCGCGCCGGGGATGTTTGACAAGACCCTTGCCAATCTGCGCGAGATTTCCGGCACGATCAGCTTCAACGTGCCGGTTGGATTTGCCCAGCTTGTCAGCGCGCTGAACGACGACAAACAATTGCGCGACCGCTATTTCGCCGAGCTGGATATGATTTTTTACGCCGGTGCGTCCCTACCGCAGGCGACATGGGCCGAACTGGAACGGCTTGCCATGGAAACCCGCGGGAAGTTGCCGCTGATCAATTCGTCTTGGGGGTTGACCGAAACCGCGCCTGCCGCGCTTTTGCAGCATGAACCCGCAAAAGGCGCTGGTATCGTGGGCGTGCCGTTGCCCGGTGTGAAGGTGAAACTGATCCCCGATGCCGACGGGCGCTGCGATGTGCGCGTGGCGGGGCCGACAATCACCAAGGGCTACCACGACAACCCCGCAAAAACAGCCGAGGCATTTGACGAAGAAGGGTTCTTTGTCACCGGCGACGCGATGCGGTTGATTGATCCGACCGACCCTGCGCGGGGGCTGATGTTTGACGGGCGCATGTCCGAAGACTTCAAACTGATGACCGGCACCTGGGTGCGCGCGGCGCAGTTGCGGCTGGATCTGCTGGCCGCCTTGGCCCCTTATGTGTCTGATCTGGTGCTGACGGGGCAGGGCCGCGAGGAAGTGGGCATGTTGCTGATCCCCAACCGCGCGACGATTGCCGCGCAAGGCTGGGATGTGTCCGACGATGGCGGGGCACTGGTTTGCGCGCCGCTGATGGACAAGATCGGTGCCGTGATGAAAGAGCTGGCGGCAAAGACAACCGGCAGCGCGGCGCGGGTGACGGGGGCCGTGATTATGGCCGATATTCCGTCCATGGGCGACGGCGAAGTGACCGCCAAAGGCAACCTGAATTTCCCGAAAATCCTGATGCGCCGCGCCGATCTGGTTAACCGTATCTATGACAGGGCTGATCCCGCGCGGATATCGGCGGTTTGATGCAATAAAATGCCCAATGTCGCAGGTTTGCTTGCGACATTTTGTCATAAGTGCACAATAAAGCATCTACGTTTGGGAGGACTAAGATGACCGTCGTCACCGCGCATGCGAATGCTGTTACCTATTTTGTCGACCGCCACCCCGAAGAAGGGCGCGGGGACAAGATTGCCTTTCGCGAAATTGGCAGCGGCAGGGCGCTGACCTACGGCGATATGGCTGTGGGTGCGGGGCAGATTGCTGGTGCCTTGGCACGCGCTGATATCCGCCCCGAAGAACGCGCCGCGATGCTGGTGCTGGATCAGATCGAATTTCCGCAAATCTTTTGGGGCGCGATAAAAGGTGGCGTTATTCCGGTGCCGTTGAACACGCTGCTGGCGACGTCGGTCTATGACACGATCCTGCGCGATTCTCGCGCTGCTATTCTATTTGTCTCGGCTGAACTGTGGGATGTCGCCAAGGGCGCGGTCGCGGGCAACCCCTATCTGCGTCATGTGGTCGTGATCGGGGATGCCCCTGCCGGCACAACCAGTTTTGAGGATTTCAAGGCAGGGGCTGAGGCCCGCGAAACCATGGCTGTCAGTCCCGACGAGGTGGCATTCTGGCTCTACTCCTCGGGGTCTACGGGGCAGCCGAAAGGCGTGGCGCATGTGCATTCGGCCTTGCGCGCGACATCGGACACTTACGGCAAACAGGTGCTCGAGATTGCCGAAGATGATGTGGTTTTTTCGGTCGCCAAGCTCTTTTTCGCCTACGGGCTGGGCAACGCGATGACCTTCCCGCTGTCGGTCGGTGCCACGGCCCTGTTGCTGGCGGGGCGTCCGACACCGGATGGTGTGGTCGCCTTGTTGAACGCTGAAAATCCGACGGTGTTTTGCGGTGTGCCAACGCTTTATGCGGCGATGGTTGCGCATATGGATAAATCAGGTGGCCTGACGGCACCGTTGCGCACCTGTATCTCGGCTGGCGAAGCGTTGCCCGAAGAGGTCGGCCTGCGGTGGGAAAAACATGTCGGCACCAGCATCCTTGACGGCGTTGGATCGACCGAAATGCTGCACATCTTTCTGAGCAACAGGAAGGATGATCTGGTCTATGGCACCTCGGGTGTTGCGGTGCCGGGATATGCGCTGCGTCTGGTGGATGAAACGGGCGAGGAAGTGCTGCCCGGTGGGGTCGGCGAATTGCTGGTCAACGGGGCCTCGTCTGCCAATTCATATTGGAACCAGCGCGAAAAATCCCGCAGCACATTCGAAGGTGTCTGGACCCGCACGGGCGACAAATACGAGTTGGGCGAAGACGGCAGGCTGACCTATTGCGGGCGCACGGACGACATGTTCAAGGTGTCCGGCATCTGGCTGTCACCCTTCGAAGTGGAGGGTGCGCTGGTCAGTCATCCGCGTATCCTTGAGGCCGCCGTGGTGGCCGTCGAAGACGCCGATGGTCTGGAAAAACCCAAGGCATTCGTGGTGTTGAAAGACGGCGAGGCGGACGAGGCCTTACTGCTTGAGCTGAAAAATCACGTCAAAGACAAGATCGGTAAATGGAAATATCCGCGCTGGATCGAGGTGGTGCAAGACCTGCCCAAAACGGCGACGGGCAAAATTCAGCGGTTCAAACTGCGGGAGGAGAAGTGATGGGTGTGACTTGGTCAAACGAGGCGGGCTTGCATCTGACGGCGGGCGGAAAATCACTGGAATATGCGGCATGGGGCCCCAAGCCCGCTGACGCACCAACATTGGTTTTGCTGCACGAAGGCTTGGGCAGTGTGGCGCTGTGGCGTGATTTCCCGCAGGCTTTGGTTGATGCCACGGGGTTTGGCGTGCTGGCCTATTCAAGGGCCGGCTATGGCGCGTCCGATCCCGTCGATCTGCCACGCCCGTTGGATTATATGACCCAAGAGGCCCTGCATTCGGTTGGCGACGTGCTGGACGCCGCAGGGATCGAACACGCGGTTCTGTTGGGTCATTCCGACGGCGCAACAATCGCCACGATCTATGGCGGTTCGGTGTCTGACATGCGTGTTCGGTCGCTGATCCTGATGGCCCCGCATTACTTTACCGAACCGATGGGTTTGGCCGCGATCAAGGCGGCGGGCGATGCCTATGCCAGTGACGGGCTAAAGGAAAAGCTGGCCAAATATCACACAAATGTCGATGTCGCATTCAACGGGTGGCATGGCGCGTGGACCGACCCCAAGTTCGAGGCGTGGAATGTCGGCGACAGCATTGACCATCTGCGCATTCCGGTTCTGGCCATTCAGGGGCGCGATGACCCCTATGGCACACTTGCCCAGATCAACGAGATCGAAACGCGGATTTACTCACCCGTCGAGACATCGATTTTGGACAACTGCGGCCATGCTCCGCATCTGGATCAACCACATGCGACACTGGATGCAATCCGCGAATTCTGCGCCCGCCTTGACCGGATCGAGCGTGAAGTCGTGCAGATCGCCTAGATGTTTCGCGCCGTGGTCCCCTCGCACGCCTATGTGCCGGGTCAAACCGCGCGGCATCCGGACGATTGGTTCGATGTGATAAAGGCCAGCGTGTCCAGCGGTGTTTCGGTGGACACGCTGGACCAGACGGAGGCGTGGAAGGCCGGGCTCTATTATTTCCACGCCGGGTATTTCTGGGAATGTCACGAGGTGCTTGAGGCCGTCTGGATGCGCACAGGCGATCCGTCGCCCGAAAGAGCCATGACACAGGCGGTCATTCAACTGGCCAACGCGCGGCTGAAGTTGCGGATGGACCGACCGAATGCAACGCAAAGGTTGTGCGGCATTGTCGATGATCTGCTGGCGCAATGCGCAGGGGCCAAGACGATTCTGGGGATTGAGGTCAGGGATGTGGCAAGCTGGATGGCTGAGACACGCAAAATGATTTAGATGCGATATGATGCATAAAACTGTGGAGATATCGACCAGTTTGCAGATTTTTGTGGCAATATGATGCCATAATTGGGATTGATCTAGAAATTGGCCGGGCCTGATATGCGATGTATCGGGTGGGGCCCGCTTAGGGAGACTGCACTTGACCAAGATTATTGATTTCCAAACCGACCCCTCGAAATACCGCCATTGGAAGATCGAATATGACGGTCCGATCGCGAATCTTTACATGGATGTCGATGAAAAAGGCGGGCTGTTCGAAGGCTATGAGCTGAAGCTGAATTCCTACGATCTGGGCGTTGATATCGAGCTGGCCGATATCGTGCAGCGGATGCGGTTCGAACACCCCGAAGTCAAAGTCGTGGTCATGCAGTCGGCCAAGGACAAAGTGTTTTGCGCCGGTGCAAACATCCGGATGTTGGGCGGTGCCGCGCATAGCCACAAGGTTAACTTTTGTAAGTTCACCAACGAGACCCGCAACACATTCGAGGCAGCGCTTGCCGACAGTGGCCAGAACTACATCTGCGCTGTCAAAGGGGCTTGCGCGGGTGGTGGTTATGAACTGGCGCTGGCGTGCAACTATATCATGCTGACCGATGACAGCACATCGTCGGTGTCCCTGCCCGAGGTACCTTTGTTGGCGGTTCTGCCGGGCACAGGCGGTCTGACCCGCGTCACAGATAAACGCATGGTGCGCCGTGACCGTGCCGATGTGTTCTGCTCGATCGAGGAAGGCATCAAGGGCAAGCGCGCCAAGGATTGGCGTCTGGTGGATGAAGTTATCCCGAATTCCAAGTTCAACGAAACCGTGGTCGAGCGGGCCAAGGAAATGGCTGCAAAGTCCACAAAGGCCGATGTGGCGCAGGGGATTGAACTGACACCGATCACGCGGACATTCGCGGCAGATGGCATCAGCTATTCCACTGTCGAAGTCGTTCTGAACCGCGATGCGAAACGTGCGACGGTGACGATCAAAGGCCCAGATGCGGCAGCCCCTGCGGATATGGATGCGCTGGCAGCACAAGGTGCGAATGCATGGATTTTGCGCTGCGCCCGAGAGCTGGACGATGCCATCCTGCACCTGCGCAACAATGAAAAAGAACTGGGCCTGATCGAATTCCAGACCCAAGGCGACCCTGAACTGCTGGTCGCGCATGAGGCGCTGTTGCTGGCCAACAAGGACCACTGGCTGGCCAATGAAATCCTGCAATACTGGAAGCGCCTGCTGAAACGTGTCGACATGACGTCGCGCAGCTTGGTCGCGATTGTCGAACACGGATCGTGCTTTGCCGGGCCTCTGGCCGAACTGCTCTGGTCAGTCGATCGCAGCTATATGATGCTTGAGGAGTTTGACGGCGATAACCGCCCCTTGGCGACAGTGACCCTGACCGACGGCAACTTTGGCACCTATAAAATGGGCAATGACCTGACCCGTCTTGAAACACGTTTCCTGGGTACGCCCGAAGACATCGCCAAGCTGGAAGCGCTGAAAGGTGAACCACTTGAGGCCGAGTCCGCCGACGAGGCCGGTTTGGTCACTTATGTCTATGACGACATCGATTGGGAGGACGAGGTGCGCCTGTTCATGGAAGAGCGCGCCAGCTTTAGCCCCGATGCAATGACGGGAATGGAAGCGAACCTGCGCTTTGCCGGCCCTGAAACGATGGAGACCCGCATTTTCGGCCGCCTGACCGCTTGGCAGAACTGGATTTTCCAGCGCCCGAACGCGGTAGGGCCAAATGGTGCGCTGCAACGCTACGGCACAGGCGTGCGTGGCGAATATAATATGGAACGTGTGTAACGGGCCCGGATTTTTCAAAAAATCCGTCCCAAAATCTTTGAAAGATTTTGCCCCACCGAGGAGAAAACGAATGCTCGACCTGATCAACGTAAGCTACGACACCCAGATCCCCAATAACGTGAACCTGAGCCAGGACAAGAAGGTGCTGAAGGCCCTTGAGAAATGGCACCCCGGATACATCAACTGGTGGAACGACCTGATCCCGCAGAACTTTCAGGAATCGATGGTGTATCTGCGCACAGCCGTGTCGGTAGACCCCAAAGGCTGGGCGAAATTCGACTATGTGAAGATGCCCGAATACCGTTGGGGTGTTCTGCTGGCCCCCGCCGTCGAAGATCGCAAGATCCCGATGGGTGAACATTACGGCGAACCCGCATGGCAGGAAGTGCCGGGCGAATACCGCAACATGCTCAAGCGCTTGATCGTCATTCAGGGCGATACCGAGCCGGGGTCTGTTGAGCAGCAACGCTTCCTTGGTCTGACCGCGCCGTCGCTTTATGACATGCGCAACCTGTTTCAGGTCAACGTCGAGGAAGGCCGCCACCTGTGGGCGATGGTCTATCTGCTGCAAAAGTATTTCGGTCGCGATGGCCGCGAAGAAGCGAATGATCTGCTGGTCCGGTCCTCGGGGTCCGAAGACAGCCCCCGCATGTTGGGTGCCTTTAACGAAGAGACGCCGGATTGGTTGTCCTTCTTCATGTTTACCTATTTCACCGACCGCGACGGCAAGATGCAGCTGGAATCTCTGGCGCAGTCCGGTTTCGATCCGTTGTCCCGCACCTGCCGTTTCATGCTGACCGAAGAAGCACACCACATGTTTGTCGGTGAAACCGGTGTGGGCCGCACCATTCAGGCAACGCTCGAGGCGATGAACAAGGCGGGCATCACCGACCCCTATGACATCAACAAGATCCGCGATCTGGGCGTCATTGACCTACCCACGATCCAGAAAAAGCTGAACCTGCACTATACCTTGTCGCTGGACCTGTTCGGCCAAGAGGTGTCCACCAACGCAGCGAACGCCTTCAACTACGGGATCAAGGGTCGCTATATGGAGCAGCGGATCGACGACGATCACAAGCTGCAAAACGACACCTATTCGGTGACCTCGGTCAAGGATGGCAAGATCATCACCGAAGACGTGCCTGCGCTGACCGCGATCAACATGCGTCTGCGTGACGACTATGTGCGTGATGCCGCCGGTGGTGTTGGCCGCTGGAACAAGCAGATCGCCAAGGCCGGCGTTGATTTCGAATTCAAGATGCCGCACGAAGGGTTCCACCGTCAGATCGGCGTGTTCAGCGCCGTGGCTGTTGACCCCGATGGCAACATCATGTCGTCTGACGAATGGCACAAGCGCAAGGACGAGTGGCTGCCGACCAAGGCGGATGGCGACTTTATCCAGTCGTTGATGGTACCGTGCTACGAGCAGGGCAAATACGCCAGCTGGATTGCGCCACCCAAGGTCGGGATCGACAACAAGCCCGGCGACTTTGAGTATGTAAAGTTGCACATGGCCTAAAGGGCGCGGTGGGGTACACCCACCCTACGAAGACAACACAGGTGGGTGGGCTTTGGTCCGCCCATCCGCACATAAAGCCGCAGGAGCCGTCGCCATGAACCAGCCCGTCAAACAGCACCTCATTGATCCCGAAATTTGCATCCGGTGCTATACCTGCGAGATGACATGTCCCGTGGGGGCCATCGAACATGACGACAACAATGTCGTGGTCAATTTCGATACCTGCAATTTCTGCATGGATTGCATTCCGGTCTGCCCCACGGGGTCGATTGATGAATGGCGCGTGGTTGATGTGCCCTATTCTCTGGAACAGCAGTACGAGATGGACGAGCTGCCCGATCAGGAAGACATTCAGGTCGCGACCCCGTCGGGCGACGAGGCTGACCCCATTGCGGCGCTGCTGGCCGAGGCGCATAAAGGGGCTGGCGGCAAGGCCAAGGCCCCCGCAACCGCCAGCAAGCCTGCCGTGAACATGTACAACCTTGGCAAGCCCGCCAAGATGAAGGTGCAGGGCAATTATCGTCTGACCGACGATCCGGACCATGACGTGCGCCACATCATCCTTGATCCCGGTGCGTTGCCGTTTCCGGTGCTCGAAGGGCAATCCGTCGGCATCATTCCCCCCGGCACCGATGCCGAGGGCAAGGCGCATCTGCCACGGCTATATTCCATATCCAGCCCGCGTGACGGCGAACGCCCCGGCTATCACAACATTTCACTGACCGTGAAACGCGAGGCCAAGGGGCTTGCGTCGAATTTCCTGTGCGACCTTGAAACCGGTGCCGAGGTCGAGGTGACAGGCCCCTTTGGTGCGACCTTCCTGATGCCCAGCGATCCGCAAGCGCATCTGTTGTTGATCTGTACCGGCACCGGGTCTGCGCCCATGCGTGCCTTTACCATGCAGCGTCAACGCAGCGGCGCGACAGGCGGCATGACCATGTTCTTTGGCGCGCGCACGCCCAAAAGCCTGCCCTATTTCGGCCCGCTCAAGAAGGTGCCCGAAAGCTTGATGAAGCAGCATCTGGTGTTCAGCCGCGAGGCTGGCAAGGACAAGGAATACGTTCAGGATCGCATCATTTCCGAACAGGATGCCGTGGCCGAACTTTTGGCGGATGACCGGACCTATATCTATATCTGCGGGTTGCGGGGCATGGAAGAAGGTGTTGAAAAGGCGATGACTTCAATCGCCGAAAGCATGGGGCAGCAATGGACCGCATTGCGCGATG
This sequence comes from Sulfitobacter sp. HGT1, assembly GCF_013282155.1. Taxonomy (GTDB): domain Bacteria; phylum Pseudomonadota; class Alphaproteobacteria; order Rhodobacterales; family Rhodobacteraceae; genus Sulfitobacter. Next base: position 307,825 of record NZ_BLWI01000012.1, on the reverse strand, counting down.
CCATGCGTGAAGACGGCCGCTACCATGTGGAAACCTACTGAATGACCGATACCCCCTTTGTGCATGAAATCCGCGTAACCTGGGGCGATTGCGACCCTGCGCAAATCGCCTATACCGCGCGTTTGCCGTGGTTCGCGCTGGATGCCATCAATGCGTGGTGGGAGGAACATTTCGACGGTGAAGGTTGGTTCCAGATGGAAATCGACCGCAACATGGGCACGCCCTTCGTGAACCTGTCGATGGATTTCCGCAGCCCCGTCACCCCGCGCCACCGTTTGATGTGCGAGACCTATCCGACGCGGCTGGGCGAAAAGTCGATCACCTTCGGGATGAAAGCCTATCAAAACGAGGTGCTGTGTTTCACGGGCAGTTTCACCTGCGTGTTCACCCAAGCAGATGTGTTTAAAAGCATGCCCGCCCCCGACCGTATTCGCAAAGTGGTTGAGCCGTTGATCCGCGACGCCTGATGCACTTTTTTGCAGATTTTGGTTGATCCGTTGGGTTGACGGTCTAATCTTGCATTATTGTTCATTAAGGGATGCCTATGTCCGACACGGTTCTTCCGGCAAACCCCGGTGACGCATTAATTCAGCGGCTTGCGGCGCGGGTGCGTGATGCGCGTAAATCCAGAGGATTGCCAAGGCGCGTTCTGTCCGAGATGTCAGGCGTGTCGCCGCGCTATCTTGCCCAGCTTGAGGCGGGCGAAGGCAATATATCCGTCATTCTGTTGCAGCGGGTTGCAGCGGCGCTGGACCTCAAGGTCGAGACATTGCTGGCCGAGACTGTTCCGCTTGATCGTGACGTCGAGCGGGTCGCGCAATTGTTCAGCAAAGCCAGCGCCGATGTGCAGCAACAGGTCCGTGCGCTGCTGTCGACCCAAAGCCCCGCCGCCTTGCGGGCAGGGCGGATTTGTCTGATCGGTCTGCGTGGCGCTGGAAAATCAACGCTTGGAAAGCAGGCAGGCGAGGCGCTTGGCCTGCCGTTCGTCGAGTTGAACAAGGAAATCGAATCCGCGTCCGACATGCCCATCGCCGAAGTGATGGCGCTGTACGGGCAGGAAGGATATCGCGAGCTGGAAGCCGAGGCGCTGGACCGCGTGGGTGCCAAGCATGACCGGATGATTCTTGCGGTCGCAGGCGGGATCGTCGCCGAAAGCGCGACCTATGCCCGGCTTTTGCAGCGGTTTCATACCATCTGGGTCCACACCAGCCCTGCGGAATATATGCAGCGGGTGCGTGCCCAGGGGGATGTGCGCCCGATGGAGGGCAACCCGATCGCGATGACCCAGCTCAAGAACCTGTTGGACACGCGCACCCCGCTGTACGAGCGCGCGGATGCGCAGATCAATACATCCAACCGTCCGGTCAAAACCTCGTTGAAAGACCTGCTGCGTATCATCGAAAAGCGCCATTTTCTGGACGTGCACGACGGGTGACGGCATCGTCTGAAAGCCATGTGGTTTTGTACGGCCTTGGCAGCGCCAGCGCGGATTTGATTCAGGCGTTGTGCAAGGCGGGGGTCAAGACAACGGTGGTTGAACAAGACCCCGACGATGCGACCCGTGTGCGCGAGATTTTGGGCCGGCGGCTTGCTGACGCGACAGTTCCCGTAGCCACCATCGTGGGCCCGGCATGCAGCGTGTTTTTGTGCCGGTCGGTTGATGCATCCAAAGCGCCAAAGGGGGCGTTGGTTGTGGTGCTTGACGGGCCCCATGAATTGGCTGCCGTTCCAGATCAAACCCGTAGCGTTGCGATGGACCTATTTGACCCGCGACTGGTCGAAATCGATTTGGGAAGCGCCTCTGCCGACCGGCAAGCCGAAGCTGTTGCCTTTGCCAAGCTGCTGGGTGTTCCAGTCCTGCAAAGCACCGGGCATGCCTTCGCCGGAACGGTGTTGCAGGACGCCGCACTTGCTTTGGTGGATCGGCTGTTGCTTGTCGGGGTAACCCCGTGGGAGCTGGACGAAGCGTTGGAGGACGCGGGCTTTACCGAGGGGCTTTTAAAGGCGCAGGATCATATCGGCCTTGAAGTCGCCTTTGCCCGTCGCAGGATGGCAGGCACCGATCTGTTGGTGGCCGACCGCATGGTCCGCGAGGGCCGCTTGGGGCGGTCGATCGGCGTGGGGTGGTATCGCTACCCGGGCGGGGGCGGGGCCGTAATCGACCCGCTGATGGAAGACATGATCGTCGAGGAAGCCCGCTTTGCCCGGATCGCGGAGCTTGATATTTCCCCTCAAGACGCCGCCGGGGCGCTGATACTCGGCGTTATCAATGCGGCAAGTTCATTGCTACAGGAAGGCGTGTCGCTGGAAGAACTGGACCAGTTGGCGTTTTACAAACTGGGCCTGCCGCAGATCACGGCGCGCGCGCGCGCGATTGGATACACCGCGCTTGTGCAAAGGCTAAAGGCGCTGGAGCGTATCGACATAGGCCTATGGGGCGCGTCCCCTTGTCTGCCCCGGATTTTCGCGGCCTGACAGGAAGCCCGACACCAAAAAAGGGCCACGAAATCGCGGCCCCTTTCCCAAAATTATGTCGGTCGGTTTACATGGTCCACGCCATACGTGCCGGGTGGTATTCAAACCCGATGTGGTGACCTGCGCCAACCAGACCGTCTTTGGTGTGGTTGTACAGCGAACGCCAATACGGCTGGATCGTCACGCCTTCGCTCTGGATCATCGCTTCGCCTTCGGCCATCAGCTTGCGGCGTTCTTCGACGTCGGCCACGGACAAAGCTTTGGTCAGCAAGGCGTCGAATTCGGGGTTGGACCAACCGAATTCATTCCATGCTTCACCCGAACGATAGGCCAGCGCCCAGATTTGCACACCCAAGGGCCGCGCATTCCAGTTGGTCGAGGAGAACGGGTATTTCGTCCAGTCGTTCCAGAAGGTGGAACCGGGCAAGATCGTCCGCTTTACCTTGATCCCTGCATCGCGCAGCTGTGCGGCAACCGCATCGGTGGTGTCCTTGCGCCACGCATCGTCGATCGAAAACAGCTCGTGTTCGAAATCGGCCATGCCTGCCTCGTCCATCAACGCCTTGGCGGCGGCAGGATCGACCTTGCGCGGAGGAAGTTCTGCGTATTCAGGGTGCATGGGGCCGACATGGTGGTTTTCCGCAACCAGACCGCGCCCGGCATAGCCAAGTTCGAGCAGGACAGCGTTATCAACGGCCATCGCAATCGCCTGACGCACACGTTTGTCGGCATAAGGCATTTTGCCGTCAACTTCGGCCAGCTGGTTGGGACGCACGACGATGGTCGCAGCCGTGGCGATTTCGTTTTCGTTCCAGCCGTCCAGCGTGCTGAACACGTCGATGAATTCACCCTCGATCGAATAGGTCGCGTCGATCTCGTCGGCCTCGGCCGCCGCAACAAAGGCGGAAGGGTCTGTGCCGTAATCGACGTATTCCAACCGGTCGATGTAGGGGCCGCCATAGACTTCGGTGCCCCACCATGTGTGGTCGGCGTTCTTGACCAAGACACTTTTGACCCCGACCTCGAGGGATTCAGGCAGGTAGGCACCTGTGCCAACCGGATTATCCAGCATCGTTTCCGCGTCGAACCCTTCGGGGACGATTGCGGCAGGATAGTCGGCCATACCCGGGATCAAGGTGATGTCGGGACGTGGCAGCATCAGCTTGACCGTGTGATCGTCCACCGCAACGATCGCACCTTCGATCGCTTTGCCTGTGGCCTCGTCTACCAGTGTCGCAAACCGGCCGGCCATCGAGTTGCCTTCGACGGATTTGTCACACCATCCTTCGATGTTGCGCACAACGTCGGCAGACGTAAAGGCGGTGCCATTGTTCCACATCACACCCTTGCGGACATGCAGTGTATATTCAGTGGCATCATCGTTGATTTCCCAGCTTTCCAGCAGGGCGGGGGTGAATGTACCGTCGTTTTCCCAGATGGCGAGATATTCCAGCCAGCCGCGCGAGAAGTTCGCGATCTGGGACCAGTCATAGGTGCGGGGGTCTTTGAGGGCGCGCACTTCCATTTGCATCCGCACGGTACCACCTTCCTTGTGGGCGGCAGCGCTTGCCGGTGTGGGCAGGCCAATCATCGCATAGGCGGTGGCAGTGGTTGCTCCAAACGCGCTTGCCAGCGCCAGAAATTCGCGGCGGTTTACCGGGTCTGTCTTGGCTGCCTCGGCAGAGTTCAGAATGGCTTGTGGCAGGGGTTTACCAGTACGGGTCAAAAAACTCATGATCTTCCTCTCTGTTGATGTGGCCACGTCTTTTGCCGTTCGCCACTTTCGATACCCAAAAGGTCGAAGCCCAAAGGATGGTGATGCAGTTGATCTGCGCTCGTTGCTTGATAGAAACTAAGCTTGGCCGGTCGAGTGTCAACTTTGAGGTTCCATGCGTCAAGGCTGGAGCGGGCCCAAAACCGGGCGAACCTTTGGAAATAGGGGGAGAGGCCGTGGTAATTTCGGTTGACGTTACGGAAAGCGGGCGTGGATGACCCGAAATCAGCACCGCGATGGGCAAAGCCGGGGTTTCGGGGGTTTCATCGGTGACGTTGTGGGGAAGCCTAAGGAAGCGCTGGCGCGCTGCACGATATTTTGCATCTGCCAGAGGCAGATGCGTGCCTCCGGCGGGGATATTTGAGAGCCAGAGAAGTCAGGATGTCGTGTTTTGCCGTGCTGTGGTCAACAGGGTTTTGAGCCTGTCCAGATCACCGATTTCATTCGCGAAAATCAGCACCAGTCGCGCGTTCAGCGCGTGGCTTTCGGTTTCATCGAGGCCTTCATGGGCATCCATGAGCGCGTTGTAGAAGGCGTCTGCATCGCGGCCGAGCTTGTCATCGAGGATCATAATGTTGCTCCCAGAGCGCGGTCGCGGGCCGCGATGATTGCGGTTGGGTCTGGGGTGTCGAACACCGCGCAGACATGGCCGTCGGGGCGCAGAAGGTAGATTTTAACTGTGCCATAGCGGGTTTCGACATGCCCGTCTTCGGAGCGGTAGCAGGGGTAGTCGTTGGATTGGTTGATGCCGATCCGTGCGATGCCTGCAATATCGGGAAGATATGCCGGGCCAGCGGTCAAAAGGGTGAAGCTGCCCTGTGCTTTGGACAACAGCCAGGCCGGGCCCTGCGCGTCCAGGATCGGGGCGTCGAGCAGCGGTGTGCCGGGTGGAACCGGGGCATCCCCCGGGGTTTGCAGCGGGGATTCGGCAAGGGTACAGGGTTGGGACAGCCTGCCGGAGTTGATCAGTTTGCGGGCAAAGGGGTGATCGGCGGCGAGGTCGAGCACCTGATCGCGAAAGAGGGCTTCGATCGGGGATTTGGGGGTCATGAAATTCGTCGCGCGCGACGAGTTCAGGATGTTTTCGGCAGAGCCGTGCACCCGTTCGGTGTTATAGGTCTCGAGCAGCGATTGCGCGGCCTTGCCTTGCAATACAGCGGCGAGTTTCCAGCCCAGATTGTCCAGATCCTGAATGCCACCGTTGCCGCCACGCGCGCCAAAGGGGCTGACCACATGGGCGCTGTCGCCGACAAAGATCACGCGGTTATGCACGAAGCGGTCCAGTTTGGCGCAGCGGAATTTATAGACGCTCATCCAGTCGAGGCGGAAGGGGGTGTCGCCAACGATGGCCTTGATGCGGGGGATGACTTTGGCTTCGGTCGCTTCTATCTGCGGGTCGGTGTCGGGGCCGAGTTGCAGGTCGATGCGGTAGATATTGTCGGGCTGTTTGTGCAACAGCGCGGATTGGCCGTTGTGGAAAGGCGGATTGAACCAGAACCACCGTTCGGGCGTGTCGTGGTTGCCGAAGGGCGAGGTTTCCATTTCCACGTCAACGATCAGGAAATGTTCCTCGAAGGTTTGGCCCTTGAACGGCAGGTCCATGCGGGTGCGTGTTGCCGATCCTGCGCCGTCGCAGGCGAGGTAGTAGTCAGCCTCGAGCGTGTAGTTGCCGTCGGGGGTGGTGATGTCGAGGGTGACGTGGTCGCCGTGATCGGCGTGGTCTGTGACCTTGTTGAGGAAACGCAGGTCGATCAGGTCGGGGAAGTCTTGCGCGCGTTCGGCGAGGTATTGTTCGACATAATATTGCTGCAAGTTGATGAAGGCGGGGTATTTATGGCCCGGTTCGGGCAGCAGATCAAAGGCGTAGACTTGTTCGTTGTGGTGGAAATTGCGGCCCACTTTCCATGTCACGCCTTTGGCCAGCATCCGTTCGCCAACGCCAAGACGGTCAAAGATTTCGAGCGTCCGTTTCGCCCAGCAGATCGCGCGCGACCCCACCGACACCACATTGTTATCGTCCAGCACAACGGAGGCGATTCCCTGTTGTGCCAGATCGATCGCCATGGCCAGCCCAATGGGGCCTGCGCCCACGATGACGACGCGGTGCCGTGGTTCGGGCTGTGTCAGGCCGGGGGGTGGCGTGTAGGGGAAAGGGGCGTAGTCGTAGGCCATTGTCTGTTCCGATCAGCTTTGCAGTTGTTCCCACATTTCGATGTCGCGCTTGTCGGTCCAGATGCGGGGGTGGCTGATGCCGCGGGCTTCGTCATAGGCGCGGGCGACGTTGAAGGGCAGGCAATGTTCGTAGATCGCGTAATCGGCGAATTTCGGGTCACATTCGGCGCGTACGGCATCCCATGCGTCTTTTAGCGTGCCGTTGCGCGCTGCGACGCGGGCGGCGGGGCGGTAGGTGCTTTCGACAAAGTCGCGGGTGTTTTCGATGGCGGCGTTGACCATGTCGGCACCGACCAGCGCGTCACCACGACCCGGCGCGATGGCCGAGACATCATAGGCTTTGATCGCGTCCAGCGTATTGCCCCAATCGGCGAAATAGCCGTCGCCGCAGTAGCAGGCAGAGTGATATTCGACGATGTCACCGGTAAACATGACGTTTTCATCGGGGACATGAACCACGATATCGCCAGCGGTGTGGGCGCGACCCAAGTGCATCAGGTCAACGCGGCGGTTGCCAAGGTAGACGGTCATGCGGTCGTTGAAGGTGGTGGTGGGGTAGGTCAGGCCGGGGATGGATTCATGGCCCTCGAACAGGCGGGGGAAGCGTTGGAATTCGCTGTCCCAGTCTTCCTGCCCGCGTTCATTGACCATGCCACGTGCCATTTCGGACATGATGATCTGGTCTGCGTTGAAAGCCGAGGCCCCGAGGACGCGCACGGCGTGGTAGTGGGTCAGCACGACATGGCTGATGGGCTTGTCGGTGACTTCGCGGACTTTTTCGATGACCTTGTTGGCAAGGCGTGGGGTAGCTTGGGCCTCGATGATCATGACGCTGTCATCGCCGATGATCACGCCGGAGTTCGGGTCGCCTTCGGCGGTGAAGGCCCAGAGGTCTTGGCCCACTTCGGTGAAGGAGATTTTCTTTTCGGTCATATCCCCTTGGGAGGCGAATTTCTTGGACATTGGTGTTCCTTTTTGAACGTCGGTGCGCGGGGCGATCTGGGATGCCTCCGGCGGGAGTTTATCTGGCAAAATGAAGCGGGGTCAGGAGAGGGTTTTCGCGGGGAGGATCGTGCCGGAGCAGGCCCCGAACCCGATGCGGTAGCCGTCACCCTGGGCGTGGCCGGTGAGGATCATGGTGTCGCCGTCCTCGACAAAGCTGCGGGTGGTGCCATCGGACAGGGTGATCGGTTCCTTGCCGCCCCAGCTGAGTTCCAGCAGGCTGCCGCGTTCGTTTTTCTCGGGGCCGGAGATGGTGCCGGAGCCGAGCAGATCGCCCGCGTTCATCGAACAGCCCGAAGATGCGTGGTGGGCCAGTTGCTGGGGAGCAGAGTAATACATCGTATTGTAATTGGTCCGCGCGAGGACTTCCTGCGTGCCACCCTGGGGCTGGATCAGCACCGACAGGTCGATGTCATAGAGCATCGGTTTTGGTTCTTGCAGATAGGGGAGGAGTTCCTTTTCCCGCTCGGGCGTCGAGGTGCGGAAGGGTTCAAGCGCTGCGGTTGTCACGATCCAGGGAGAGATGGAGGTGGCAAACGCTTTGGCCTGGAACGGGCCGAGCGGCTGGTATTCCCACGCTTGAATGTCGCGCGCGGACCAATCGTTGAGCAGGACATAGCCAAAGATCATTTCATCGGCTTCCGCGACGCTGATGGTATCGCCCATTTCGGTAGAGGTGCCGACGATGGCCCCCATCTCGAGTTCGATATCAAGGCGCTTGCAGGGACCAAAGCTCGGCGCATCGGCGTCAGGGGCCTTTAGCTGCCCGTTGGGGCGGCGGATATCGGTGCCCGAAACAACCACGGTCGAGGCGCGGCCGTTATAGCCGATGGGAATGTGCAGCCAGTTCGGTGGCAACGCGTTTTCGGCACCGCGAAACATGGTGCCTACATTGGTGGCGTGGTGGCGGCCTGCGTAGAAATCGGTGTATTCCGAGACCACCAGCGGCATGTGCAGGCGGATGTCGGACATCGGCACAAGATGCGGTGCGACTTTGGCCTGATCTGCGCTGCCGGAGGACAGCAGTTCGATCAAGCGCGCGCGCAGGGTCGCCCATGCTTTAGGGCCAAGGTCCATCACGTCGTTCCAGTAGGGGACGTCAAAGACCGGATCGAAATGCAGCAAAACCAGATCTTCGGCCTCGAGGGCTGCCATATCCAGCACCATGTCACCAATGGCCACTCCGCAACGTGGCTCAAGGCTGTCGGTCGAGAACACGCCGTAGGGCAGGTTGTTGAGAGGGAAATCGGTGTCGGCGCTGTTCGCGCTTTCCACCCATGAAGTGAGTAGGGTCATGGTCAGTCCTTGAATTCTTGTGCCTGCGCAGTCTGTGCGTCAGCGATTATTTCTTGCCCGGTGTGCCGTCGAACTTTTTCTCGAGGTTGTCCCAGCAGTCGATGTAGTCATCCTGCAAAGGGGCCTCTTTCGCTGCGAATTCGGTCAGGTGTTGCGGGAACCGCGTTTCGAACATGAAAGACATGGTGTTGTCGAGCTTTTCCGCTTTCAGGTCCGCGTTGGACGCACCTTCGAAGGCATTTTTGTCGGGGCCGTGGGGCAGCATCATGTTGTGCAGGGACAGGCCGCCGGGGATGAACCCTTTGGGTTTGGCATCGTATTGGCCATAGATGTTGCCCATCATTTCGGACATCACGTTTTTATGGTACCATGGGGGGCGGAAAGTGTCTTCGGCGACCATCCAGCGTTCGCGAAACAGGACAAAGTCGATGTTCGCGGTGCCTTCGACGCCGGACGCTGCGGTCAGCACGGTAAAGATCGACGGGTCGGGATGGTCGAACAGCACCGCGCCGACGGGACAATAGGTGCGCAGGTCGTATTTCACGGGTGCGTAATTGCCATGCCACGCGACGACGTCCAAAGGTGAATGGCCGATCTTGGTTTCGTGGAACTGGCCGCACCATTTGATGGTGACGGTTGAGGGTGCGTCGCGGTCTTCGAAAGCGGCGACGGGGGTCTTGAAATCCCGGCGGTTGGCCATGCAATTGGCACCGATGGGGCCGCGACCGGGCAGTTCGAATTTCTGACCGTAGTTTTCGCAGACAAAGCCGCGCGCCGGGCCTTCGATCACTTCGACGCGGTAGACCAGACCGCGCGGGATGATCGCGATTTCCTTTGGTTCAAGGTCGATCACGCCCAGTTCGGTGCAAAAGCGCAAACGGCCTTCCTGCGGGACAATCAGCAATTCACTGTCAGCGGAGTAAAAATACGCGTCGACCATGCTGTCGGTGACCAGATAGATGTGGCTGGCCATGCCGACCTGGGTGTTCACATCACCTGCGGTGGTCATGGTGCGCATGCCGGTCAGCCATGTAAGTTTCTCGGTCGAATGCGGCACCGGATCCCAGCGATACTGGCCAAGGCTGGTCACATCCTGCGGGATATGCGGCGCGGATTTCCAATAGGGTAGGTCGATTTTTTCGTAACGGTGTGAATGCTTTACCGAAGGCCGGATGCGGTAGCACCATGTGCGTTCGTTCTGGTGGCTGGGGGCGGTGAACGCGGTGCCTGACAGTTGTTCGCCATACAGACCGTAATTGCATTTTTGCGGGCTGTTCATGCCTTGGGGCAGGGCACCGGGCAGGGCTTCGGTCTCAAAATCATTACCGAAACCGGGCATGTAGCCGATGGTTGTTCCCATCGGGCTGGTGGCGGATGTCAGGTCTGATGGGGTTACTTGGCGGTTCACGAAAGCCTCCCTTGCAAAATATGTTGCGTTTGTAATAGTTGTTTTTGTAACTAACAAGCGGTCCGTTTACATGCCTGACGACAATTTCCAGTTAAATCAGTTCCTGCCCTATCTGTTGAACCAGGCAGCCGAGGCAAGCAGTCTGGAGTTCCAGCAAATCTATAAAGACCGCTACGGGATGCTGAGGACTGAATGGCGGGTGCTGTTCCATCTGGGGTTGTACGGGCGCATGACCGCAAGCGAGATCGGCGCGCGTGCCAATATGCACAAGACCAAGATCAGCCGCGCGGTGCAAAAACTGACCGAGCGCCGGTTTGTGACGCGCGCGCGCGATGATGCCGACCGCAGGGTCGAACATCTGGCCCTGACGGCACAGGGGCAGGCGGCTTATGACGATCTGCATCAGGTTGCCCAGCGGTATGACTGGGATTTGACCGCAGATTTGAACGAGGCGGAACGGGCAGCGCTGAAAAAGATGTTGGTGAAACTGTCGGGCAAACGTCCTGCGGGCTTTACTTGAGCCGTGCTTGGCGTCACCGATAGCGGATGAATGATCAAGCCCGCGGCCTTTTGATTACCCTGATCGGCATCCTGTGTGTGGTGCCGGATTCGCTGTTTGTGCGGCTGATCGATGCGGCCCCGTTGACGATCGCCTTTTGGCGGCTGGCACTGGCGGGCGGTTTGATTTGCTGTTGGATTTTGCTGACCAAAGGAACGGGGCCGTTTCGGGCGGTGCTGAAAACTGGCCGTTACGGTTTGGTATATATGGTCGGCACCGGGGCAAGCGGGGTCTTGTTTGTGCTGGCGGTCAGTCTGACGTCGGTTGCCAATGTGGTGTTTATTCTTGCGTCGTTACCTATCTTCGCCACGGTCTATAGCCGGATATTTCTGGCCGAACCGATCAGCCGGCGCATGTTGATCACCATTGCTGTTGTCATGGTCGGCATCGCGATCATTGCCTACGGATCGGGGGAAACGGCCCATGCGAGCCTTGTCGGGGATTTGCTTGCGCTGGCGGTGTCCGCCTTGTTTGCGGCGGGTCTGACAGCGGCGCGCCACGCAAAGGCCATTTCGATGGTGCCGGGGGTGGGGTTGGCCTATCTGATCGGTGCCGCGTTGATCGCGCCTTTTGCGCATCCACTGGCTATGCCGGTTGATCAGGCACCGCTGGTGCTAACCCACGGTGTGTTCATCATGTTCAGCTCGATGTTTCTTGCGCTTGGTCCGCGCTACATCACCTCGGCCGAGGTCGGGTTGCTGGTGTTGCTGGAATCGGTGCTTGCACCGCTGCTGGTCTGGGCTGTGGTGGGCGAAGACCCGGGCCGCTATGCGCTGGTCGGCGGGTCAGTGGTCATTGCGGCGCTATTCGCGTCGAACATGATCGCCCTGACCCGCCGGAAACGGATCAGAAGTTGATTTCAACGCCCGGCAATTTCAGCGCCTTCATCAGGTCGCGCAGTTCCTGACGGGCTGCCACGTTCGAGATGTTCAACTGTTTGACGCCAATGTCCTTGAGGTCCAGCAGGGTCAGCCCGCGCGGGAACAATTCACGGAAAATCACACGCTCGTTAAAGCCGGGCGCGATGCGGAATCCGATGCGTTTGCTCAGGTTGAGGATGGCGCGTTCCATCTTGTCTTTGTTGACCATGCGCTGCGCGCCCATGCGGTTGCGCACGACGATCCAGTCAATCGGGTCAAGCCCGGCTTGGGCACGCAGTTGCCGCGCGTTCCAGACCATTTCGGAATAGACCGACGGGCCGGTGATCTTGTCGCCGCTGGCGTCGGTATGGGCCAGCAGGTCAAAGTCGATAAAGCTGTCGTTCAGCGGCGTGATCAGCGTATCGGCCAGCGAATGTGCAACCTGGCTCAGCCGTGTGTGCGAGCCGGGGCAGTCGATCAGGATGAAATCGCTCACTGGTTCAAGTTCGGCAATCGCGGCGCTCAGGCGGTGATCGTAAATGTTTTCACCGGGCTTGAGGGCGTCTGCTTCGACTTCGGGCAGCTCGTGCATGACGGGGGAAGGCAGATCAAGTTCAGCCGACGCAAGAAAGGATTTGCGGTTATCAACGAAGCGCCCGAAGGTGCGCTGGCGCAGGTCCAGGTCCAAGACGCTGGTCTTGTGGCCCATCCGCGCAAGGGCGGTCGCGACATGCATTGAAACGGTCGATTTGCCCGCTCCGCCTTTTTCATTTCCGACGACGATAATATGCGCCATTGCAAGCTGTCCCTTTTACTCCCCGACTTTGCCGGGGCCACATTGCCGTAAACCATATGGTAGATATGGCGCATTTGGAAGCACTTGCGCGTCCAGATTGTGGTTATTGTATCAGGGTGTTGCACGCATTTTTTCCACGTGTTGCGATTTGCAATCCGACTGCTGGCGTTCCCGCCTGTTTCCCTTTGGCACGATGCGAGAGCCGTCAGTCCTGTAGTTCAAGTTGGCTGCGGCAGGCCGAGATCACATCGCAGAGTTCATTCCTGTCGCCATGAAGCCGTTGCAAGGCCCCGGCCAGAACCAGCGCTTGCGCGTATTGGCGTTGGTTCAGCAGGTTTCGGGCCGCTGTCAGGTCTTGCGACCACAGGCTGTTTTGATCCGCATCGGGCCGGTTCAATTCCCCAGACGGGCCGCGCGGGGTTTGGGCGTGTCGCGGGGCCGGGGTGCCCACCGGATCAGCGCGAAGGGAGAGGCAAGACGTGGTCATCAGGGAACCTTTCTGAGGAAGACAAAAGCAAAGGTGACGCGAATGTCTTTCCAAAACCTAAACAGATATCGAATGGTTCCTGAAATATTTGAGCGTTGCGGGGGCGGGCGGAATTTACCGCCTTGGGCGGTGTCGCTGACCGGAAAATGACATCTTAAAATAGGGGCGGAGAAATGAAAAATGGCGCGCCCGAAAAGGACACGCCATCATTTGTTCGACAAAAGCAGAAGGGTTTAGAAGCCCAGACCTGCATATTTGTTCTTGAACTTGGACACGCGGCCGCCGGTGTCCATCAAACGGGATGTGCCGCCGTTCCATGCAGGGTGCACGGAGGGGTCAATATCCAACGAAAGCTGGTCGCCTTCTTTGCCGTAGGTCGATTTCATTTCCAAGATCGTACCGTCGGTCATTTTGACGTTGATCGTGTGGTATTCGGGGTGTGTATCGGCTTTCATGACAGCTCTCCTTACGCGTTCGCGCCAGATTTTGGCTTGTAATGGGCGTTCTCGACGATCCGTGCCGATTTACCACGACGGCTGCGCAAGTAGTACAGCTTGGCGCGACGAACGCGACCACGACGGACGACTTCGATGCTGTCGATGTTGGTGGAGTGCAGCGGGAATACGCGCTCTACGCCTTCACCAAAGGAAATCTTGCGCACGGTGAACGAACCGGCAATGCCGTGGCCGTTGTTGCGTGCAATGCAGACGCCTTCGTAGTTCTGAACGCGGGTACGTGTACCTTCGGTCACTTTAAAGCCCACGCGGATGGTGTCTCCGGCGCGGAAATCTGGGATCACTTTACCCAGTTCGGCGATTTGTTCCGCCTCGATCTGTGCAATCAGGTTCATCTGATCGTCTCCTATGAATGCTCGCGGTTAGTCCACGAAGTTTTGCGCGATCCCATAGCTTCGGTCTGTCTGGCGGGCCTGCCGTGGCAGCCCATCGAAGATAGCATCGTCTTTGCTTTGGATTTCTGCGAAAGCAGAAAAGGCTGGAGCCGCGAAAGCGATTCCAGACTTAGGCGTCGTATAGGTCGGATGCCCCGCTGGATCAAGAGGGTATCACCGCCTAACGTCGTCGCCTTTCAGGTGGTGAAATACGGGGCCAGATTGCTGCGTACGCGGTCCAATACGGTGTCGCCATCCATGTTGGGCACAAACTTCTGGCCGGTGATCGCCTCATAGGCGTCGATATAAACCTGAGACGTCGCCGCGATCAGTTCTGCCGGAATTTCGGGAATGTCATCCTTGTAGGGATCGCAGCGGGCATCGACCCAGGACCGGATCACGTCCTTGTCAAAAGACGGGGGGCGGGTGCCGTTTTCCAGTGCCGCCTGATAGCCGTCCGCCAACCAGAACCGCGAGCTGTCGGGGGTGTGAATCTCATCGGCCAGCAGGATATTCCCGTCTGCATCGGTGCCGAATTCATATTTGGTATCGACCAGGATCAGACCATTCTTGGCTGCCATTTCCTGACCGCGGGCAAACAGGCGCAGCGCGATATCGCTGATCTGGTCCCATTGCGCCTGGGTCAGCAGGCCCTGTTCAACGATTTCGGTCTCGGTCAGCGGGGCGTCATGGCCGCCGTCGAATTCTTTGGAGGTGGGGGTGATGATCGGGTGGGGCAGCGCCTGGTTGTCGCGCAGACCATCGGGGAAGCTGTGGCCGTACATCTGGCGTTCGCCCTTTTTGTAGAGCGTCAGAACGGATGTGCCGGTGGAACCCGCAAGATAGCCACGCACGACAATTTCGACCGGCAGGATGGTCAGGCGTTTGCCGATCACCACGTTGGGGTCGGGATATTCCAACACATGGTTGGGGCAGATGTCGGCGGTGCGATCAAACCAGAACCGTGCGGTTTGGGTCAGAACCTGACCCTTGAACGGGATCGCCGTCAGGATGCGGTCGAATGCCGATATCCGGTCGGAGGAAATCAGGATGCGGCGACCGTCTGGCAGATCATAGCAATCACGCACCTTGCCGAAATAGGGGTTCGGAAGTTCGTCAATGCGGGCGTGGTCAAGGGTGCGGGTCAGGTCTGTCATGATTTGCCTTTTGGTTTTGGCGTGTATTTTGCCCACATATCAGGGCGGCGCTGCTGTGTCAGCAGCTCGCCTTGGGCAAGCCGCCATTTGGCGATTTCGCCGTGGTTGCCCGACATCAGGACGGGCGGTATCTCGCGGCCCTTCCATTCGGCGGGGCGGGTGTATTGCGGGTGTTCCAGCAGGCCGGAGGAGTGGCTTTCCTCGACCGTGCTATCGGCATTTCCCAGCACGCCGGGCAGCAGGCGCACGGTGGCGTCGATCATCGCCTGCGCGGCGAGTTCACCACCGGTCATCACAAAATCACCCAAGGACACTTCGGTAATGCCGTAATGTTCGATCACACGTTCGTCGACGCCCTCGAACCGGCCGCACAGCATGGTCACGCCTGAACAGGTGGCAAGATCGGCGGCCATCGCCTGATCAAAACGCCGTCCGCGCGGCGACATGTACAGGATCGGCCAACGCCCTGCGGCCCCGGCCATCGCCGCTTCGATTGCGGGGCCAACCACATCGGCGCGCATGACCATGCCGGCACCGCCGCCTGCGGGCGTATCATCGACATTGCGGTGTTTGCCGATGCCATAGTCGCGCAGATCGTGGGTGCGCAGCTGCCATTTGCCTTCTTGCAGGGCGCGGCCCGTCAGGCTGGCCCCCAGCACACCGGGAAAGAGTTCGGGAAACAAGGTCACGATTTCAGCCCGCCAGACGCCGGCATAGTCGGGCGTGTCCTGCATCAATTCGCGTGGTTTCAGTGTCGGGCGTACCGATTGGCGACCGTGGGAACGGGCCTGCCTGGGGCGATCGGGGTCGGTCGTCTTGTCCGGCGGTGTTGTCATGTCACATTGGCCTTTTCCAGAATGGCCTTTTTGGTGGCCATGCGGTTTTCGGGGTCTTTGACAGTTCTGTTGACGTCGAGCAAGGCCAACAAGGTTTCCATGTCGGGCCGGATATTCTGGGCAGGCGCGGGCTGCAGGCTGTCGCGCAGGTCTTGGGGGATGTCGCACAGATCAAGCAGCGGGTCGGCGGGGCCAAGCGGACGGTGCTTGCTGTCTTCGATGGCGCAGTGATGGGTCGGGCAGGGGACGCGGCTGGCGATTTCATTAACCATGAAGTCCAGATCGCCGGCAGCGTGGTACTTTTCAACAAACGCCTCAAGGTCCAGCGTCATGGAGGATGATTTCACATGCTGCCAATAGGCCGAGACCAGCCAGTCTGCGGGCTTGCGGGTGGACAGGTAAATCTGGATGTCCGCTGCGGGAAACTTGGCTTTTGCGATGGTCCAGAAACTGTACAGGATGATCGGCATGGCACTGTAATCCATCAGATCGCCACGGCCGGGCAGGTGGCCGCCCAGTTCTTCGGACGTAATGATCAAGCTGCGGCGGGGCATTGCGGGTAAATCCTCCAGCAAGGCGTGAAACCGGGTTTCGGCCTTGATCAGGGTCAGCGGGTCGCGCCATGTCGAATAACCGCGCGTGGCGCTGATCAGCTCGCGCATTTGAGGGGGCAGGCGCAGGGCAACATGCCGCTTGAGCGCCGCACGGTTGGCGCGCAAGGTTGAGGTCAGGCTGGTCGTGCCGGTTTTGTGAAATCCGGTGTGCAGGATAATCCGGCGCGGCATCAGACGATTTCCCTGTTCAGTTTCAGACGTGCGGCGCAGGCGTCCTGATCGCTCAGGCCCGAGCGGTTGATGTCAAGCAACGCCGAAAGTTGCGCGGGCGAGGGTGCCCTGTTTGTGACGGGTGCTGGCGACAAGGCGCTGCGTTTGCTGTCGGGATAGTCTGCCAGATCCAGCAGGCTGTCCAGCATACCCAGTCTGGTTTTTGCGCAGTCCTCAAGCCGGATGCTGGCAAGACACGCCAAAGGCAGCGCGGCAGTGCAGTCCGTGACCACTTGGGTCAGGTTTGAAGAGGGTCTGAACGTTTCGACATAATCCTGTTTGTCCAGCTTCATACGAGAGGCGCGCAGATGTTGGGCATAACAACTTTCCAGCCAATCTTCAGGGCTGCGCGTCGAAAAGAGGAAGGTTAGTTTTGCGTCGGGGCGCGTTTGCGCAAATGCGGTGCAAATTGCTGTCAGCAGATCGGGGGCTGCGCGGTAATCCTGCACGCCATTGCGGCCGGGGATATAGCCACACAGGCTTTCCGAGCTGAGGATGAGTGTGCGGGGGGCCGGATTGATCTGTTCGGCGATCAAGGCGGCCTCGTAGAGGACCAGGCCCAGATCAAGGTCAGTGCGGCTGGCGGAATAGCCCTTGGCGGCACCCGACAGGCCGGGAATATCCTGATCCAGAAAAATCCGGATATCCGGGGCAAGGGTGTCGCGGTTCGCCCTGAGGGAGGCTTGCAAGGTGGAGGTGCCGGTTTTGTGAAACCCCGGATGTACGATGACCTGCGTCACGCGCGATAGGCCCGTATCGGGCAGAAACATGCAGAACGGTTAGTCAGCCTTGGCATCGGGGAGTATCCCGTCGGGGGGATCGGCGATGATCCGACCGGAGGCGAGATCGACCGTCGGCACCGCCGCCTTGGTGAACGGCAGGAACACAGTGGCCGAAGTGCCCGCGAGCTGCGTTTCCAGCAGATCATCCGCGCCGTGGTTCTGGACGGTTTTGACCTTGCCGATCAAGGTGCCGCCGGTGTCGAACACCTCAAGCCCGATCAGATCGGCGTGATAGAATTCATCATCGGGCAACGAGGGCAGCTGGTCGCGGTCCGCATAAAGCACGGTGCCGCGCAGGGCGTCCGCTTCCTCCTTGGAGGTGACATCGGTGATGCGGGCAACAAAGCCGTTCTTGATCGGGCGCACAAGGGCGATTGCAAAGCTGCGTTTGCCGTCTTCGGATGTCAGGGGGCTGTAGTTTTCGATGTCTTCGGGAACCGCGCAATAGCTTTTGATGCGCAATTCGCCGCGTACACCGTAAGATCCGGCAATCGCACCGACTGATACTTTTTCGCTCATTGCAGTAACTCCGAATCCAGACAGATTGTGCCGGTCCATTGGCCTTCGCCGGCCGTGCATTCGCTTTTCATCAACATGCGTTCAAACCAGATGCCAATGGCGATACCTATGCCAAGAACAAGAACGAGACGCAGCAATCGGAACATGATCGGCTTTCGGGTCGGGGACAACGTCAGGACGCGGTCGGTAATGGAATGATGGTAAAGTACATCGGACCGGCAGGATTGGCAAAGGAATGCTGACTGTCAAATATACCTGTTGGATCCCGGCGCAGCGAAAACCGCGCCGGGAAACCGTTTGATTATTCTGCTGCTGCTTCGTCTGCGGCAGGTGCTTCGGCCGGTGCTGCTGCGGCTTCTGCTGCGGCGGCTGCCTTGGCGGCTTTCTCTTCGACGCGCGCTGTGGCTTTCTTGCCCGGTGCACCCTTCTTGGGGTTGCTGCGCTCTGTCTTTGGGGTAACGCCAGCGGCTTCCAACATGCGTGCAACACGGTCTGTTGGCTGTGCGCCCTTGCTCATCCAGTACTGAACGCGCTCGACGTTCATTGTCACGCGATCTTCGCTGTCTTTGGCCAGCAACGGGTTGTATGTGCCCAGCTTTTCAATGAAGCGGCCATCACGTGGCATGCGGCTGTCGGCAGCAACGATGCGGTAGAAAGGGCGCTTTTTGGAACCGCCACGGGCGAGACGAATTTTCATGGACATGATGTGTTTCCTTTAGGGTTAGGCGTGGTGGGGTGAACCCCACCCTACGATTGGTGGCTTTTGTGGTGCTGAATGACTTCAGCGATGATGAAGTTCAGAAACTTCTTGGCAAATTCGGGATCGAGGTCAGCCTCTTTCGCCAAATCTTCGAGCCGGGCAATCTGGTTCGCTTCGCGATCCGGATCGGACGGGGGAAGGTCGTGTTCGGCTTTGAGTTTCCCCACAGCCTGGGTGTGTTTGAACCGCTCGCCCAAGGTATAGACGAGGATGGCATCAAGCCGGTCGATGCTGGCGCGGTGGCCTTTGAGGATTTCCGCAGCGCGGGTCACGGCGTCGGTCATACGGTGGCCTTTTTCGTTAGGATGCGGGCGCGCTGGCGCGCGACGACATTCTTGGCGCAGGGGGCAAGGTGAGCCAGCCCGCGCGGCGGTGTGGGTGTTGCGAGGGCGGGATGCCTCCGGCGGGAGTTTATTTGGCAAAACGAAATCGGGGTCATTTCTTTTTCCCGAAGCCGGACAGCCCGCCGGGCAGGCCCATGCCGCCGCCCATGCCGGGCAGTTTGCCGCCCATTTGTCTGGCTGCGGCTTCGAGGGCTTTTGGGTCCATGCCCTGGGCCATTGCGGCCGGGTCCATGCCGCCCTTGCCGCCCATCATGCCTTTCATGGCCTGTTTGAGCATGCCGCCTTTGCCCATTTTGCCCATCTTTTTCATCATGTCGCCCATCTGGCGCTGCATCTTCATCAGTTTGTTCAGTTCGGAGACTTCGAGGCCGGCACCTTTGGCGATCCGTTTCTTGCGGCTGGCTTGCAGCAGCGCGGGGTTGGCGCGTTCCTTTTTGGTCATCGACTGGATCAGGGCGATCTGGTGTTTGAGGACCTTGTCGTCAAAGCCGGCTTCTTCGACCTGTTTGGCCATTTTACCCATGCCGGGCATCATGCCCATCATGCCTTGCATGCCGCCCATCTTGAGCATCTGTTCGAGCTGCATTTTCAGGTCGTTCATATTGAACTGACCTTTGGCCATGCGGCGCATCATCTTTTCGGCTTGTTCGGCCTCGATGGTTTCCTGCGCCTTTTCGACGAGGGCGACGATGTCACCCATGCCAAGGATGCGGCCCGCGATGCGTTCGGGTTCAAAGGTTTCGAGCGCGTCCATCTTTTCGCCAAGGCCGACGAATTTGATCGGCTTGCCGGTGACCGCGCGCATGGACAGGGCTGCACCGCCGCGACCGTCACCGTCCATACGCGTCAGCACGACGCCGGAAATGCCGATGCGGTCGTTGAAGTTTTCAGCCGTTTGCACGGCGTCCTGACCGGTCAGGCCATCGACCACCAGCAGGGTTTCGCGCGGGTTGGCAACGTCACGGACGGCTTCGACCTGTTGCATCAGTTCTTCGTCGATGGACAAACGGCCAGCGGTGTCGAGCATGTAGACGTCGTAGCCGCCCATTGCGGCTTGGGTCTTGGCGCGTTTGGCGATCTGGACGGGGTTTTCACCCTTGACGATGGGCAGGGTGTCGACGCCGATTTGCACGCCGAGGATCGCAAGCTGTTCCATCGCGGCGGGGCGGTTGACGTCAAGCGATGCCATCAGCACGCGCTTGCCGTCGCGGTCCTTGAGACGTTTCGCCAGTTTCGCGGTCGTGGTGGTTTTACCGGAGCCTTGCAGGCCGACCATCAGGATCGGGGCGGGGGCATTGTCGATTTTCAGCGCACCGGGTTCGCCTTCGCCGCGCAGCACATCGATCAGGGTGTCATGGACGATTTTGACGACCTGCTGGCCGGGGGTGATCGATTTGGTGACCGCCTGACCTGTGGCCTTGTCCTGGACGGCTTTGACGAAATCACGGGCGACGGGCAGGGAAACGTCTGCCTCAAGCAGGGCGACGCGGACTTCGCGCAGGGCGGTTTTGACGTCTTCTTCGGACAGCGCACCTTGTTTGGTGAGGCGGTCAAAGACGCCGGAAAGGCGTTCGGATAGGTTCTCAAACATGGGCCATGGCCCCCTTCGGTCGGTTGCGGATGATCCTAATCTAGGAAGCCCGCGTTAAATACACAAATGCCCCCACGGGCGTAACACGCTGGTGGGGGGCGATCTCTGGCCGCGCCAGAGACCGGAAGGCATAGTGCTTCCGGGATTTGTGGGTCGTTTAAGTGAGGGGCGGGTTTGAGTCAACCCGCCCGTCGTTTTGGCTGGTCAGGCTGCTTTGGCGACCGGAGCCAGCCCGTCGATGGCGTTATTGGCGCGCTCGATCGTGCCTTCGGGGTCTTTGGCCAATGCGTCGGCGGATACGATTGTAACGTCGGTCATCCCCATAAAGCCAAGCACAGCCTTCAGGTAGCCGGTGTTGAAATCCGCCTCGGAGCCGGCGGGAACGCCACCCGATGCCATGGCGATGATCACGCGTTTGCCTTTGACCAGACCTTCGGGGCCGGTTTCGGTGTAGCGGAATGTAACGCCCACACGTGCGACCAGATCAATCCAGGCTTTCAGGGATGCAGGCACGCTGAAGTTATAGAGGGGGGCACCGATGACGATGGTATCTGCGGCCAGCAGTTCGGCCACCAGTTTGTCGGATTCGGCCAGCGCCTCGATCTGTTCGGCGGAGCGGTCGGCCTCGGGGGTGACACGCGCGACCGCCCAGGTCTGGGTGATTTGTGGCAGCGGTTCATGGGCAAGGTCGCGGACGGTCACATCACTATCGCCCAGTTTGGCGACAATACGGTCCGTCAGGGCGCGGGTCACGGAATCGGTGGTGTTGGCAGATGAATCGATACGCAAGATAGACATGGGAGGAGGTCCTTTATTAGGAATTTGATTGACACCTGTTAAATGCGCCTTGCACGGGCGAACACAACTTGCGAAAATGCGGGTGAAGTGTTCGAATTTGCACATAAATCCGGATTGAACGGGGTGGCGTGATGGATAACTGGGACGAGATCAAGACCGCCTATCAGGTGGCGCGCATGGGCACTGTCAGTGGGGCTGCCGAGGTTCTGGGCGTGCATCATGCGACGGTGATCCGTCATATTGATGCGTTGGAATCGCGGCTGGCGGTCAAGTTGTTCCAGCGCCATGCCCGCGGGTACAAAGCGACCGAGGCAGGCGAAGACCTGTTGCGGGTGGCAGAGGCGACCAATGACCAGTTCAGCCAGCTTGCCAGCCGGATCAAAGGGCGGGGCGAGAACGTATCGGGTGAGTTGGTGATCACATCCCTGCTTGAGATTGTGGGTTGGGTGACGCCCTTGCTGGTTGCCTTTCAAAAGAAGAACCCGGATATCTCCATTCGTTTTCTGACCGGCGAACGCTTGTTCCGCCTTGAATACGGCGAGGCCCATGTCGCGATCCGTGCGGGCAATGTGCCAGAGCAGCCGGACAATGTTGTGCAGCCCTTCAAGACGCTAAAGGTCGGGCTGTTTGCCCACCGCAGCTATATCGAGAAATTCGGCAAGCCGTCCGGGGTCGAGGAGTATGGCAACCACCGGTTTGTCAGCCACGATGACATGCAGATGCGGGCACCGTTCTTTAAGTGGATGCAGGCGGTTGTTCCGAAAAGTGCGATGACCTTTCGCTGTCTGGATACCAATGCCCTGACCGAAGCCATTTTGAACGGTGCCGGGATCGGGTTCATGGGCTACGAGGACGGTCTGAAAAACCCTGACCTTGTCGAGATACATCCGCAGTTGTCTGAATGGGATTCGCCGCTTTGGCTGGTGAGCCATGTGGATTTGCACCGAACCCCCAAGGTGCAGGCGATTTTGAAGTTCCTGAAAGACAGTGCGAAGGGTGCCGCTTAATGAGGTCTGATCTTCAGGGGCATTTGGCGATGCTGACGTTTTCGGCCCTTGTTGCGGGGTCGTTTTCATTGGGGTCGATGTCGGCGAACATGATATCGCCTGCTGCGTTGAATGCGGCACGGTTCGTGATTGCGGGGGTTGTGATTGCAGTCGCGGTTGCCGCAACAACGGGGATCACCCGCGAGGCAGGCCGTGCGCCGTGGCGCTATGTGATTTTGGGCGGTTTGTTCGCTGTCTATTTCGTGCTGATGTTCGAGGGGCTAAAGACCGCCCGTCCGGTCAGTGCGGCAGCGGTGTTTACCCTGACGCCGATCATTGCCGCCGGTTTCGGCTGGCTGTTGTTACGGCAAAAGACCACGCTGCGGATGGCTATGGCGCTGGCGATCGGAGCAGTCGGGGCGCTTTGGGTGATCTTTCGCGCCGACCTTGCGGCCCTGCAAGGGTTCGAAGTCGGGCGCGGCGAGGCGGTGTATTTCGTGGGCTGCGTCAGTCACGCGCTTTATACGCCGATGGTGCGCAAGCTGAACAGGGGCGAACCGGCGGTGGTGTTCACGCTGGGCACCTTGATCGGTGGTGGGGCGTTATTGTTCATCTATGGTTGGCGGGACGTGTTGGGAACCGACTGGCTGGCGCTGCCGCTTATCGTCTGGATCACGATCTTTTACGTGGCTGTGGCCGCGTCCTCTGCCACCTTTGTTTTGCTTCAGTTTGCGTCGCTCAGGCTGCCCTCGGCCAAGGTGATGGCCTATACCTATCTGACGCCAAGCTGGGTGATCCTGTGGGAGATCGCATTGGGGAACGGTGCGCCGACACCGATCGTGTTCGGGGGCGTTTCGCTTACCATTCTTGCGCTATATCTTTTGCTGCGAAATGATGAGGTTATCGGCAAAAGTGATTAATAAACGCACAATCGCTGGAACCATTGTGCGCATTCCCGAGTTTGGATCACAGAAAGTTCATAAAGGAATGGTTAAATGCGTAGCATTATTTATCTAGTTGGTTTGGTTGTAGTTGTTCTTGCCATTTTGCGCTTTGCGTTCGGCATCATCTAACTACATCACGCCTGGCTCTTCCGTGTAATACCTCGTCATGGAAGAGCCAGTTAAACTACTTAAACTACTCCGGCTCTTCCCCGCTAGCGTCTGACGATCCCGTTTTGATCTCCGCTGCCAAGAATTTCTCAAAATCATCCAGATTTATCGGGTCAAACTGACCGAACCCCTGCATCCACACCGATGGCAGCTTTAGCGCCGAGGGTTCAAGTTTGCACCACTTCAGACGCCCGCGTTTTTCCTGTGCGATCAGGCCCGCCCGTTCCAGCACGATCAGGTGTTTCGAAATCGCGGCCAACGACATGTCGAATGGTTCGGCTACGTCCGTTACCGCCATGTCGTCCTCAAGAAGCATGGATAGGATCGCCCGACGGGTCGGGTCGGCCAGGGCGGCAAAGATTGCGTCTAACAGGGCGGACATCTGATTTGGGTACTTCTGTTCAGGGGCGGGAATGGTGTTGGCTATCCATAGCGGATCGTATCCTCAACCAAAAGGTTGAATAATAAACGGGCGCGTTTGCAGGGGTTCTGGATACCGTGATTGACGATTTGTCGCAGCTTTCGAAATGCCAAATCGTTCAAAATCAACGGGTTAATTCGATTTGGTAACCTGTTGACTCGGATGGGTAGTGAAAGTAGCTAAGCACCAACACATCCAAAGGGATATTTGGCGTGACCGATCCGGACCAACAGCAGCGACTAGAGCAGCTTGAGGCAAAGATTGCAGCGGCAAAGAAGGCTCAAGAGCCGAAACCCCGAGTAGATGAACATTATTCTCAGGCATCGCTTGCCTGGCGGATGGTGATTGAACTTTGCGCCGGTCTTGGGATCGGTTTTGGCATCGGATACACGTTGGACTGGTTCTTTGGAACGCTCCCGTTGTTTATGGTGCTGTTTGTGATGCTGGGCCTTGCGGCCGGGGTAAAGACGATGCTCCGCTCTGCGCAGGAAATCCAGGAAAAGAAGATGGCCGAAACGGTCGAAGAAGATAAAGGGCCCTGACATGGCGGCAGAAGCACACGGCGAAGAAGCGGGCGGCTTGGTTTTCCACCCGATGGATCAGTTCATCGTTAAGCCGTTCTTCGGCGACGGCGCTGTTTCTTGGTACACAATCACCAACGCAACCGTCTGGATGGCACTGGCCGTTCTTGCAGTGTTTGCCTTGCTGGTTCTGGGCACCTCCAAGCGGTCGGTTGTTCCAACGCGGATGCAGTCGGTAGGCGAACTTGCTTACGGCTTTATCTACAAGATGGTCGAAGACATCTGTGGCAAAGACGGGGTCAAATATTTCCCCTACATCATGACCTTGTTCATGTTCATCGTCTTTTCCAACTTCCTTGGCCTGCTGCCAATGGCCTTCACGCCAACGTCGCATATCGCAGTTACCGCGGTCATGGCCTTTGCAGTATTCTTTGGTGTCACCATCCTTGGTTTCGTCAAGAACGGCGCTTCGTTCCTGAGCCTGTTCTGGGTCTCCAGCGCACCGCTCGCGTTGCGCCCCATTCTGGCACTGATCGAAATCATCTCGTATTTCGTGCGCCCCGTCAGCCACTCCATTCGTTTGGCGGGTAACATGATGGCCGGTCACGCTGTGATCAAGGTTTTCGCCGGCTTTGCCGCGATCGCTGCCATCGCACCGTTTTCCATCGTCGCGATCACCGCGATGTACGGTCTCGAAATCCTGGTGTCCTTTATCCAGGCCTACGTGTTCACCATCTTGACGTGTGTCTATCTGAAAGACGCGCTTCATCCGCATCACTAACAACGGGCGTGGGTCATTCTGACCTGCCCCACTTCATCACCTCAATTCCATCGTAAGGAGAATTCTCATGGAAGGCGATATCGTACAAATGGGCGCATACATTGGCGCGGGTCTGGCATGCATGGGCATGGGCGGCGCGGCAGTCGGTGTGGGCAACGTCGCAGGCAACTACCTTGCCGGCGCACTTCGCAACCCTTCGGCAGCTGCTGGTCAGACTGCAACACTGTTCATCGGCATCGCGTTTGCAGAAGCCCTGGGGATCTTCTCGTTCCTCGTTGCTCTGCTGTTGATGTTCGCCGTTTAAGCGTCAGACTGACACTTCCTTACGCTTCGGGCAGCGCGTTACGGCGCGCTGCCCAAGGGATTTGAACGTTTTGACAGGAGGCCATAATGGCAACTGAACCACTTGATATGGAAGTCGCTGGCACATGCGTTAGCGAATTCGGCGGTGCCATTGGCATGCCCCAACTTTGCGGCGAATGGTTCGGCAACCAGATCTTCTGGCTGGTCGTAGCACTTGTTGCGATTTACTTCATTCTGTCCCGCATTGCTTTGCCACGCATCGGTTCTGTTCTGGCTGAACGCCAGGGCACGATCACCAATGACATCGCTGCTGCCGAAGACCTCAAGGTCAAGGCAACAGAGGCAGAAGCAGCTTATGACAAGGCCCTGATCGATGCCCGCGCAGAAGCGCAGCGTATCATCTCAGCCGCCAAAGCAGACATTCAAGCCGATCTCGACAAAGCGATTGTGACAGCAGACGCAGAGATTGCCGCGAAAGCTGCTGAATCCGAAAAAGCGATCTCCGAAATTCGCGCAGGTGCGATGCAGAACGTCGAAGAGGTGGCGAAAGACACCGCTCAGGCGATTGTTGCAGCCTTGGGTGGTTCCGCAGATGCGAAAACTGTTTCCGCGGCCGTCGAAGCCCGGATGAAAGGATAAGCCATGCGTTTGACTTTCTCAGCTTTGATTGCAGGTTTGGTGGCATCACCGGCTTTTGCAGCGGGCGACGTTTTCTTTTCGCTGAAAAACACAGATTTTATCGTGTTGTTGGCCTTCATCCTGTTCATCGGCGTTTTGTTCTATTTCAAAGTGCCATCCTTGCTGTCGGGCATGCTCGACAAGCGGGCTGACGGGATCAAGTCGGAACTGGAGGAGGCACGTGCCCTTCGCGAAGAAGCGCAGACGCTTCTGGCCAGCTACGAGCGCAAGCAACAAGAAGTAAAAGATCAGGCCGACCGGATCGTGACGGCTGCCAAAGCAGAAGCAACCGAAGCTGCCGCACAAGCCCGCGCTGACCTGGAGAAATCCATCGTACGCCGGTTGGCTGCTGCCGAAGAACAGATCGAATCTGCTCAGGCTGCTGCCGTGAAAGAAGTACGCGACCAAGCCATCGTGATCGCAATCGCCGCTGCCAAGGATGTCATCGCCAAGAAGATGACTGCCGCAGAAGGCAATGCCCTGATCGACAGCGCCATCGCGGATGTAGATGCAAAGCTGCACTAAGCTTTTCACTCCTGACGAAAAGGCCTCGGAGTTTCTCCGGGGCCTTTTTTCGTTTCCGGACGTCTCGTTCTTAATCAGTCTTGCTGCGTTTCGTGCTGCAGGCGTTGGTGTGCGACGACTTCGTTGCGCTCGGCGCGTTGCTGGTCCCGCAGGGCGTTTTCGACATAGTTCAAATGCGCCTCCACGGCCATCCGCGCGCCTGCCGGATCGCGTGCTTGCAGGGCGTCATTGATGCTGCGGTGCTGGTCCAGCAGGGCCGAACGTGTGGTCCGCTGTTTGAACATCACCTGGCGGTTGTAAAATACGCCGCCCTGCAACAGGTCGTACATCGACCGCATCATATGCAGCATCACGACATTATGGCTCGCCTCGATAATCGCCATGTGGAACTGCGCATCCAGTTGCGCCTCGTCCTCGTTCGCCCGCTTGTCTTGGGCCGCCTCCATCTTGCTGAAAATCGTATCTACAACTTTCAGGTCGGTGTCTGATGCCAAACGCGCTGCGCGCTCTGCCGCCAGCCCTTCCATATCGCGGCGGAATGACAGATAGTCGAACACGGCCTCGTCATGACGGGCAAACAGTTCGATCAGGGGCGGTGAAAAGGCCCCGCCCAGCACATCGGCCACATAGACCCCCGCGCCAGGCTTGGCGGTCAAAAGCCCCGACTGTTCAAGCTGCGCAATCGCATCGCGCAACGAGGGGCGCGACACGTCAAGGCGCTTGGCCAATTCGCGTTCGGCAGGCAGGCGTTCCCCCGGGCGCAGGATCCCGCGCAAGATCAGTTGCTCTACCTGCCGGACCACAGCATGTGACAGCTTTTCAGATGATACGGGTTTAAATGGCATTGGGTCCCTCTTGAATTGGTCAAAATATATGACCACGAGCAGGTGGCGGCAATGTCTTTGTCAAAGGTTCACAGATTGTTAAGTACCGTGGGTTAGCCATTTGGCATGAAACCTGCATTTTTGTTCATCGCCATCTTGTTCGGCCTTGCGGCTTGCAACACCCCTGGGCCGCATTTCAGGGGCCTGACTGCCACACGGATCGAAGTGGACGGATCGCTATTCGACGTGCGCATTCGGGGTGAAATGGCCGAAGCGATGCGCGTTAATCCGGAATACGCCCCCCGTTTCGGGCCAATCAGAAACCGTGCGGCGCTGGCGATGTTTGCGGTCAGCGGCTGCGAGGTCAGGGACGTCTTGGGCGATCAGGCATTGGCCACCGGCGTTCTGGATTGTCGCGGGAATGGGCTAAAGTCACGGCAAACGACCCCGCCAACCTGTGTGGAGGGGGCACCACGACTGACCAAAAATCATGACCCGCCGGTCCGAAAACTGTCCTGCATGGCCCCTGCTTAACGCAATATCTTGTGGATAAGCGGCGGTAGACGGCCTTCCCTAGAGTGTTTGGATTGACAGGGCGCGGCGGATCGCGCCAACTGGCGGACATTCTAGGAATCAGCCACACGAGGGACGTTTGCGGTTTTCAAAACTCAGACTGACGGGGTTTAAAAGCTTTGTTGATCCAACCGATCTGATCATCGCCGATGGTCTGACAGGTGTGGTCGGCCCCAACGGCTGTGGAAAATCCAACCTTCTTGAAGCCTTGCGTTGGGTGATGGGTGAAAACCGGCCCACAGCGATGCGGGGCGGCGGGATGGAAGACGTCATCTTTGCCGGTGCTTCGACCCGTCCGGCCCGCAATTTTGCCGAAGTGGCGTTGCATATTGATAACACCGAACGCCTGGCCCCTGCGGGGTTCAACGACACCGACCAGATCGAAATCATCAGGCGGATCACGCGCGATGTCGGCAGCGCCTATAAAGCGGCAGGCAAGGATGTACGGGCCCGCGATGTTCAGATGTTGTTCGCAGATGCTTCGACCGGGGCACATTCCCCCGCTTTGGTACGGCAGGGCCAGATTTCGGAACTGATCAACGCAAAGCCGAAAAACCGCCGCCGCATTCTGGAAGAGGCGGCAGGGATATCCGGCCTTTATGCCCGGCGTCACGAGGCCGAATTGAAACTGAACGGTGCCGAGACAAATCTGGCCCGTGTCGATGATGTGATTGAACAGCTTGCGGCGCAACTGGCGCAACTGGCCCGTCAAGCACGGCAGGCCGCCCGCTATCGTGAAATCGGCAATGACCTGCGGAAATCCGAAGGCATGTTGTTGTACCGCCGCTGGCGCGAAGCCGATGATGCGCGCGCCACTGCGGCGGATGAACTGCGTGCCCGCGTGACAGCGGCGGCGCAGGCTGAAGGCACGGTCCGCCAAGCAGCCAAAGCACGCCAGATCGCCGAAGATGCCTTGCCGCCGTTGCGCGAGGAAGATGCGATTGCCGCAGCGGTGCTTCAGCGGCTCGGGGTGCAGCGTGATACGCTTGCCGATCAGGAAGCCCGTGCGCAGGAAACCATTGACGCGCTGACCAAGCGGATTGCACAGCTTGCCCGCGACATAGAACGCGAAGCAGGGTTGAACCGCGATGCCGGTGAAACAATCGAGCGGCTTGAGTGGGAGGCGCGGGAACTTGCAAAAGCGGGCGCTGGCCATGGCGCTGCGTTGGAAGCCGCCGCCGAAGTTGCAAGCGAGGCGGCGTCGGTTCTGCAAGCGCAAGAAGCGGGATTGTCGGAGATGACCGAGGATGTGGCCCGGCTTGCGGCCCGTCACGGATCTGCGGAACGATTGCTGGGCGATAACCGGAAAACCCTGGCCAAGTCGGAGGCCGAGGCCGAGAAAGCGCGCGACGCTGTGGCACAAAGCAAGGCTGCGCTGGTCAAAGCCGCCGCTGATTTTGATCTTGCCACTCAAGCTGAGGCGGCCGCGACACAGCAGGCGACCGATGCCGAACAGGCGTTGAATGCAGCGGAGGAAGCCCGCGCCCAGACCCAAAGCCGCGAAGCTGACGCGCGCGCGGAGCGATCGGAAGCCGAAGGCGAGATGAACGCCTTGCGGGCGGAAGCGGGTGCGCTGGCCAAGCTGGTGGAACGGGACACGGCAGAGGGCGGCCAAATTCTGGACCGTTTGCAGGTCGAACACGGGTTTGAAAAAGCGCTTGGTGCTGCCTTGGCGGATGATCTGCGCGCCCCCCAAGTCGACGCGGATGGCCCCTCGGGCTGGGCGGTCTTGCCTGCCTATGACGTGGTGCAGCCCTTGCCTGATGGGGTGACAGCATTGACGGCGCATGTGTCATTGCCCGATGTTCTGGCCCGCCGGATGAGCCAGATCGGACTGGTCGAAGCCGATGATGGCCCGCGTTTGCAAGCTGCATTGAAGCCGGGGCAACGGCTGGTATCGCCCGAAGGGGATTTGTGGCGGTGGGACGGGTTCAGGGCCTGGGCCGAGGATGCGCCTTCGGCTGCCGCGCTAAGGTTGCAGCAAATCAACCGCTTGGAAGTATTGAAACAATCGCTGGAGCAAGCAAGCCAACGGGCAGACGGCGCGCGTGATGCCCATGATGCGTTGCAGCGCACCTTGGCCGCGCAAACGCTTGCGGACAAACAGGCCCGTGAGGCGCGGCGCGATGCCGACCGCGCAGTTGCGGATGCAGGCCGCGCCCTGAGCAGGGCTGAAGCCGATCGCAATCTTGCTCAGGGGCGGTTGGAAAGTCTGGGTCTGGCCGTATCGCGCCACGAGGAAGAGGCCATGGCCGGCCGCCAGCAGGTGATGGAGGCAGAGCGCGCGCTGGCCGATCTGGACGATGTGGCAGAGGCCCGCGAAGGCGTCGAGACATTGCGCATGAGCGTTGAGGGGGCACGGATTGCGATGATGTCGCGCCGGTCTGCCCATGACGAGTTGCGCCGCGAAGGCGATGCCCGCCTGAAGCGGTCGCAAGAAGTCACCAAGGAGCTGAGCGGTTGGCGGCATCGCCTTGAGACTGCGGAAAAGCGCAGCGCGGAGCTGGTGGACCGCAAAACCGGGTCCGAGGCCGAGCTGAAAGAAGCGAACGCGGCACCAGCCGAGATTGCCGCCAAGCGGGATGAGTTGACGGAGGCGATCACAATCGCAGATGCCCGCAAGGCTGAAGCCGCAGATCGTTTGTCGGTCGCGGAGGGGACGTTGCGCGAGGCGACGATAGCAGAGCGCGATGCAGAGCGCCTGGCCTCGGAGGCGCGGGAGGCCCGCGCGCGGTCCGAGGCGCGGGCGGATGCGGCCAAGGAAACCGTGGCCTATGCCGCAGAGCGGATTGCCGAAGACCAGCAAATGACGCCGAACCAATTGTTGACATCTCTGGACGTTGATCCTGACCAGATGCCGGCATCTGAGGCTTTGGAAACCGACGTGAACCGGCTCAAGCGTCAGCGGGAGGCATTGGGGGCGGTGAACCTGCGCGCCGAAGAAGACGCCCGTGAGGTTCAGGAAGAGCACGACAATCTTACAAAAGAAAAAGACGACCTGACCGAAGCGATCAAGACGTTGCGCAGTGGCATTTCGAGCCTGAACCGAGAGGGGCGCGAGCGGCTTTTGACGGCCTTCGAGCAGGTGAACAGCAATTTCACGATGTTGTTCCGACACCTGTTCAACGGTGGCGAGGCGAATTTGGTCATGGTCGAATCAGAGGACCCGCTTGAGGCAGGCCTGGAGATCATGTGCCAGCCACCGGGCAAAAAGCTGAGCACCTTGAGCTTGCTGTCTGGCGGAGAGCAAACCCTGACGGCGATGGCGCTGATCTTTGCGGTGTTCCTGGCCAACCCCGCACCGATCTGTGTGCTGGACGAAGTCGACGCCCCGCTGGATGATGCGAACGTAACGCGGTTTTGCGATTTGCTGGATGAAATGTGTCGTCAGACGAATACGCGGTTTTTGATTATCACCCATCACGCGGTCACGATGGCACGGATGGACCGCCTGTTTGGTGTCACCATGGCCGAACAAGGCGTCAGTCAGCTGGTATCGGTTGATTTGAAAAAGGCCGAAAAACTGGTCGCCTAGTTATTTGGCGCTGGCTGCCCTAGGGTGCTGGAATGCGTCTTTTGATCCTTTCGTTTTTCATCGTCTTTTCAACCTCTGCCGTGGCCCAGAATTGGGCGGAACGTCAGGGTGATGTGGTCTTATCTATGGATGAGATTACCGATCTGATATCAGGCAAGGTGCTTGGGTTCTATGATGACGGGCAGTCCAGTTACCGTGCGGATGGCGGGTACAGATATACTTACGCCAATGGCGATACGGCTGAGGGTCGGTTCACGGTCAAAGACGATGGCCGTGTTTGTGTGACATTCGAGAACGGGCGCAGCCGCTGCGACAGGTTCGTATCGAGCGGCGGGCGGATGACGCTTTTGACCGCGCAGGGCGACCGTTTCCCGGTCAAGCCGTGAGGCCCTAAAGCCCCGTCAAAAGCGTGATTGTGGGCCAGCCGTCGGCGGGCATGCCAAGGCGCTTTTGTTCTGCACGCACCGCGCTACGGGTTCCGGCCCCCAATATCCCGTCAATGGCACCAACATCATATCCTTTGGCACGCAGCTGGGTCTGGAGCTGTTTCATCTGATCGCTTGATAAACCCTGATCCGGATTTCCGGCCTCGTAAATCGGGGCACCCTTCAGGCGGTTTGCGAAATAGGCAGCGGTCAGAACGTAGGTAAAGCTTTGGTTCCATTCAAAATAGACGTTGAAATTGGGATAGGCCAAAAAAGTCGGCCCCTTGTGCCCTTGCGGCGAAAGAAGCGACGCTTGCAGGTTTTCCGCCAGCCCACCATCGCGCGCCGTCAGACCCAGTGCAGCCCATTCCGCCCCCGTCAATGTCGTCTCAAGCCCGCTGAGCGACCAGTCGAAACCGGCTGGTACAACGACTTCTTCAAGCCAGGGTTGGCCAGCCGTCCAGCCAAGGCTTTGCAGCATTTTGCCGCCAGACATCAGCGCATCCGCCACTGACGTTTTCAGGGATACCTGGCCATCCCCATCCCCGTCGATCCCGTTTTCAAGGATGTCTTTTGGCAGCATCTGGACCATCCCGATCTCGCCTGCCCAAGCGCCCGTTGTGGTGGCGGGATCAAACGCACCGCGTGCAAAAAGCTTGATTGCGGCAATGACCTGGGGGCGGAAAAGTTCGGGGCGGCGGCAGTCGTGGGCCAAGGTAACAAGCGCATTTGCGGTGTTGTTGTCGCCCTGAAAAGTGCCGTAATCGGTTTCGAACGCCCAAAACGCCAGCAGCACGCCGCGATCGATGCCAAATTCGGTTTCGACGCGGGTGAAAATGGCATCATGTTTTTGCCCGTTTGAAATGCCCCGGTTCAGGCGATCCGTCGAGATAAGCGCGCGGGAAAAGTCGATAAAGGGTTTTTGAAAAACCCCTTGCGCGCCATCCGCCCGCAACACTTCAGGGTCGTGGCGTACGGTTTGGAAAAACGCATCGGCTTGGGCGCTTGAAATCCCTTCGACGACGGCGTCGGCCTTCAGGCCTTGGATAAACGCGTTGAAATCACCGCCGCAGGGTGTTTCTGCTTGGGCTGTTGCCGCAGCGAGGGTCATACAGGCCCCCCAAAGTAATTCGCGCATAACCGTTTCCTTTTCAGCACTTCGCAATCCTGCTGAAAGTAGTATCGAAAACGAAGACGTCAAAACTTTGACCCGTATAGGGGCTAAGCGGGTCAATCGGGGGCCGGGTATGGGCAAAGGTATGCGCAGCACGACAAGCATGCATCGTGCTGGCATGGTGTTTTCGAACTAGCCCCGCCCGTGTGGTGCAGTGAAATCCAGTGCCGGATTGATCGGGATGATCCGGTTGGGGTTAATCGTATCGTGGCTATAGTGATAATGGCGCACGATGTGGTCCATCTTGACGGTGTCAGCGACGCCGGGCGTTTGATACAATTCGCGGGTGTAGGCCCAAAGGTGCGGGTAATCGACGATCCGTCTGCGATTACATTTGAAATGCAGATGGTAGACATTGTCGAAGCGCACCAAGGTGGTGAATAGCCGCCAGTCGGCTTCTGTCAGCGTGTCACCGGCGAGATATTTTTGGGTGGCAAGAATGTCTTCGATCCAGTCGAGGCTTTCGAAAAGAGGATGGACCGCATCGTCATAGGCGTCTTGTGTCGTGGCAAAGCCGCATTTGTAGACGCCGTTGTTCACCGTGTCATACACACGGTCGTTGACCGTCTCGATCCGGCTGCGCAGGTGTTCAGGCCAGAAATCGGCGGTGTTACCGGTGATCCCGTCAAAAGCACTGTTGAGCATACGGATGATTTCGGAGGATTCGTTGGAAACGATGGTTTCGTTGATTTTGTCCCACAAGATCGGAACCGTCACGCGGCCGCTGAACTTGGGGTCCGCGCGGGTATAGATGTCGCGGGCATAGGGCAGGTCATACAAGGCGTCACCTGTGGCACCGGGAAAACCGGTGTCAAAGGTCCAGCCTTCACCCAGCATTTCAGGATGTACGGCAGAAATGGATATATGGTCCTCGAGCCCTTTGAGAGCGCGGAAAATCAGCGCGCGGTGCGCCCAGGGACAGGCATAGCTGACATAAAGATGGTAGCGCCCGCTTTCGGCTTTGAACCCGCTGTCGCCGCTGGGGCCGGCACTGCCGTCCGACGTCACCCAATTGCGAAACTTTGCAGCCGAGCGTTCGAATTTCCCGCCGGTTGCGCTCGTATCGTACCATTGGTCTTTCCAGACGCCATCTACCAAAAGTCCCATTGATCACTCCTTTACCTTGAGAGGCTAAACTAACGGTCACTGGGAATAAGAACACCGGTATGAATGCACATCAGCCCTGCAAAGATGCACCACATTAATCTTTTTGGGCACATCGGTTGATTTCATCCTGTATCACGTCATTCTGTTTAAAAACGGGGGGTAAGATGGAAATTTCACTATCAAAGGATATTCAAGCCGGCCTTGATGCTGCGCGTCTGCAAAGCCTGCGCAAGGCGTCCAGATTGCGAATCGATGTGGATGGAACCCGGCATCAGGTGCTGCGCCATTGGAGCACCGGTTTCTCGATGGACGCCAAAACCGCCCCAAAATTGCGCGGTCTGGTTGATCTCTATGATGGGTCGATCCACTTGCTTCAATGCCTGGTTGTCGCCACCCAAGAGGAAAGCGGCGAGATGCAGTTCGAATTCAAACGCGCCACCAAAGTATCCGAGAAAGCGGCGCTTGATTTTGAACGGGCATCCGACGCGCCCGTGGCTTTGATTGCCATGGACGCACCGGTTTAGGTTACTGAAGGTCGCTGAACGCCTCGCGCAGTCGGGTGCAGGCTTCCTCCACCCGTGCGCGCGGGGTGGCGATGTTGAAGCGCATGAACGTCTCGCCGCCTTTGCCAAAGGTCGGGCCGTGGTTGGCGGCGATTTCGGCGTTTTGTTCGACCCTTTTGGTGAATTCTGACGGGTCCATGCCTGTCCCTTCGAAATCAACCCAAGCCAGATAGGTTGATTCCAGCGGCATCGACTGCAAGCCGGGAATGGAATTGACCGTCGCGTCGAAAATTCTGCGGTTGTCATCCAGATAGGCGACCAGTTCATCGACCCATGCGGCCCCTTCAGGCGAATAGGCCGCAGTCGCCATCACCAGACCGAATGAATTTGGCGACACCCCCATTGCGTTCATACGTGCTGCAAAGGTCGCGCGTAGCGCGGGGTCGGGGATGATCACATTGCCCGAATGGCTGCCCGCGATGTTGAAGGTTTTTGTTGTCGCGGTCATCATCACCAGACGATCCTGCACATCGTCGATCAGTGCCATCGGAGTATGTTTCGTGCCGGGGAAAACCAGATCGTGATGGATTTCGTCTGAAACCAGCACCAGATCGTGACGCTTGGCAAAGGCTGCGACCTGCGCCAGTTCGTCCTTTGTCCAGACGCGGCCACCGGGGTTATGCGGCGAGCAGAACACCAGCATGGTTTCGTTGCCGGTCATTTGCGCGTCATAGGCATCGAAATCCAGCGTGTAGCGGCCTTTGTTGTTGACCAGTTCGCATTCGACAACCTTGCGACCCGCAGCCGAGATAACCCGCGCAAAAGCGTGATAAACCGGCGTGAAAAGCACCACCCCGTCGCCGGGCTTGGTAAAGGCATCGACGCACATGGATGTACCGTTCACCAACCCATGTGTTGTGAAAATCCAGTCTTGATCGACTTTCCAGCCGTGACGGTTTTCCATCCACCACTGGATCGCGGCCAGATATTTGCTGTCATCCCCGAAATAGCCGTAAACACCATGATCCAGCATCCCTTGCAGGGCGTTTTGCACGACCGCAGGCGGGCGGAAATCCATATCAGCGACCCACATGGCAATACCTGTGTCTGCGGGCACGCCATAGATCGGCTCCATCTTGTCCCATTTCGCGCAATGGGTCCCGCGGCGGTCGATGATTTCGTCAAAATCCATGGGTCGCTCCTGATATATTTTGGCGATACGCTAAACGTAATCTGCCTGACCGCAAGCCCTGAGGTTGCAGCGGGCCACGGGTTACCCTAAATCAACTTCATGAAACGCAATATCCTTCTTCACCCCGATCCTCGTCTGAAAAAGCTCTGCGCGCCTGTCACTGATATGACAGACGAATTGCGCAGCTTGGCTGATGATATGCTGGCAACCATGTATGATGCACCGGGCATCGGCCTTGCTGCACCCCAAGTGGGTGTGCTGGACCGCTTGATCGTGATGGATTGCGTCAAGGAAGAAGGCGAGCCCTCACGCCCGTTGATCATGTTCAACCCCGAAGTCATCGCGGCCTCGGATGATCTGAACACCTACGAGGAAGGGTGTTTGTCGATCCCCGATCAATACGCGGATGTGACCCGGCCAGCCGAGGTTGACGTGCGTTGGATCGACCGCGACGGCAAGGAACATACCGAGACATTCAGCAAGCTTTGGGCGACCTGTGTGCAGCACGAGATTGATC
This sequence comes from Sulfitobacter sp. HGT1, assembly GCF_013282155.1. Classification (GTDB taxonomy): domain Bacteria; phylum Pseudomonadota; class Alphaproteobacteria; order Rhodobacterales; family Rhodobacteraceae; genus Sulfitobacter. The sequence goes on along the minus strand of NZ_BLWI01000012.1, from coordinate 271,319 downwards.
ACCTGGATGGCAAGCTGTTCATCGATTACCTCAAGCCGTTGAAGCGTCAGATGATCACCCGCAAGATGACCAAGCTCAAACGCGAACTGGCCCGCGGATGAGCGTGCTGGACATCGTCATCTGGCCGGATGCGCGGTTGACGCAGATTTGTCAGCCGGTCGACGCGATCACGCCCGAAATTGAGCGGTTGATGGCTGACATGTTCGACACGATGTATGACGCGCCCGGGCGTGGCTTGGCGGCCCCGCAGGTGGGCCGGACCGAACGTATTTTCGTGTTTGATGCGAACTGGAAAGACGGCACGCCGACGCCGATCGCATGTGTGAACCCTGAAATTATCGCCCTGTCCGAGGATCGTCTGACCGGAGAGGAAGGGTGCCTGTCTATCCCCGGTGTCCCGATGGACATCGCGCGTGCGGCCCAAGTTACCCTGCGGTGGACCGACCTTGAGGGCACCCACGAGCGTAGCTTTACCGGAGCCGAGGCCGTGATCATCCAGCATGAATACGACCATCTGGATGGCATCGTGATCTATGACCGTGTTGAAAAGGATGCCGCCCGATGACGGTTCGCAAGATCGTGCCATGGCCCAATGTCTGCCTGCGCACAGCTGCGGCTGACGTCACCGAGATTACGGATGAAATCCGCAGTCTTTGGGATGATATGATTGATACGATGGATGCCATGCCCGGTGTCGGTCTTGCGGCGACGCAGATCGGGGTGATGTTGCGCGTTGCTGTGGTCGATGCATCGCAGGGGCGCAACAAGCGGATCAGGCTGGCTAACCCCGAGGTGCTGGATGCCTCTGCCATCATGAACGAACATGACGAGGCCAGTCCGAATCTGCCCGGTGTATCGGCCAAGGTGAAACGCCCGCGTGGCGTGACGGTGCGCTATCTTGATGAAAACGGCGTTGTGACACGCCGCGATTTTGTGGGCCTCGAGGCGACCAGCGTGCAGCACCAGATCGACCATCTGGCCGGCAAGATGTATTTCGATAATCTAAGCAAAACCCGCCGGGATATGGTGCTGCGCAAGGCGCGGAAATTCAAAGGATAGCCACATGCGCGTGATCTTTATGGGGACGCCTGAATTTTCAGTGCCGGTTCTGGATGCATTGGTATTGGCGGGTCACGAGGTCGTTTGCGTTTACTGCCAGCCGCCGCGCCCTGCGGGACGTGGCAAGAAAGATCGCCCCAGCCCCGTGCAAAGCCGGGCCGAGGTTTTGGGCCTACCCGTGCGCCATCCCGTTTCGCTGAAAACGCCCGAAGCACAGGCGGAATTTGCTGCGTTGAACGCGGATGTTGCCGTGGTGGTTGCCTATGGGCTGATCCTGCCGCAGGCGATCCTTGATGCGCCGGCGCAGGGCTGTCTGAACATTCATGCCAGCCTTTTGCCGCGCTGGCGGGGGGCGGCACCCATTCACCGTGCGATCATGGCGGGCGATGCCGAAACCGGCGTTTGCATCATGCAGATGGAGGCCGGTCTGGACACAGGCCCCGTCATCTTGCGCGAAGCGACCCCGATCCGGACAACGGAAACAACGATCCAGTTGCATGACCGGCTGAGCGAAATGGGCGCGCGGTTGATCGTGGATGCTTTGGCTCGGCTGCCTGATCTTGCGCCGGAAAAACAGCCCGAAGACGGCGTGACCTATGCCGCCAAGATCGACAAATCAGAGGCGCATATCGACTGGACCAAGCCAGCGATTGAGGTCGACCGGCTGATCCGTGGCTTGTCACCCTTTCCAGGGGCGTGGTTCGATCTGGAGGGCACGCGCATCAAAGTATTGGGGTCGTCGCTTGCCCAGGGCAGCGGTGCCGCGGGCGAGGTACTGGACCGTACCCTGCGGATTGCCTGCGGCGAGGGTGCTGTGCAACTGACACGCTTGCAACGCGCGGGCAAAGCAGCGCAAGATATCGATGTATTCCAGCAAGGTGCGCAAATCGCGCCGGGCACGATTTTGGGCAAAGGATAGCCAGATGTTTCCATCCATGATCGGTACTGTCGTGATCGCCGGGATCGTCGGCTATCTGGCGGAAAAGTCGGGTTTTACCCGCAACGGCATTCTGGCGTCGATCATCATTTGTGTGGGCGGGGCGTTCTTGTTCTACTTTGTGCGCCTGATGTTCGGCTTTGGGTTCAATTCTCCCGGGGTGAATGCGATTGTGTCGTCCATCGGCGCATTGATCATTGTGCCTTTTCACTGGCGTCGCAAATAGGTTTAGACGCGGGGCGGACGGCTTTTGTAGACGGGCAGGTTCCACCCGAAATACAGTGACCCTGCGCGCAAGACCCATGTCACACAGGCCCCTGCAAAAAGCGCTATGGCATCGTCGCCAACAAAGCTGCGAGTGACGACAGCCGTGGCAGACCCTGCAAAGGCTGCCGTGACATAAAGCTCACCTTGGGTCAGAACCAGTGGCACTTCGCCTACCACCACATCACGCATGAGGCCGCCCATGCAGCCGGTGATCATGCCCATCAGCACCACGATCGTTGGCGATTGATCCAGCGACAAAGCCACACCGGCCCCCGCTGCAACGGCGACCGCCAGCGCGAAACTGTCCAGCCAGATCAAGGTGCGATAGCGGCTTTCAAGCAGATGCGCGGTAAAGAAGACGACCATTGAGGCAAAGGCGGCAACCCCCAGATAGGTCGGGTTGTCGATCCAGAAGATCGGGTTGCGGTCCAGCAACAGGTCGCGCAGCGTGCCGCCACCCAAAGCGGTCAGACATGCGATAAACGCAAATCCCACCAGATCAAGCTGGGCGCGGCTGGCGACCAAGGCACCGGTGATCGCAAAGACCAGAACCGACGCGTAATCAAGAAGGCTGATCAGGCTCATTTGCCTTTGAACGGGGCCATGCCCGCCCTTGCCAGTTCATCGGCACGTTCGTTTTCGGGATGGCCCGCGTGGCCCTTGACCCATTCCCACGTCACCTTGTGGCTTGCGTTGGCCGCATCCAGACGTTGCCACAGCTCGGCGTTTTTGACGGGCTTTTTAGCAGCGTTCTTCCAGCCGTTTTTCTTCCAGCCGTAGATCCAGCCGGTGATGCCATTTTTGACATAGTTGCTGTCGGTCACGATGGTGATTTCCGTGGAACGCGCCAGTGCCTCAAGCGCGCTGATCGCGGCCATCAATTCCATCCGGTTGTTGGTGGTGTTGGCTTCGCCGCCCTTAAGCTCGCGTTCCTTGATGATTTTTCCGTCTTCGATTGCGCGCATCAAGACGCCCCAGCCGCCGGGGCCGGGATTACCTGAACAGGCCCCATCGGTGTATGCAATCAGTTTCGCCATGCGCGCAGGCATAGCCAGTCTGCATCGGTGCCGTCCAGCCCCTTATCGCATCCTTTTGCATGGTCTTTCACAATCAGCCCCGCATCGGCGATCAGCCCTGTCAATTCGTCTTGGGTGAAATAGGTGTATAGCCTGCCAAGCGCGTCCCGACCGGACCCGGTGCCGGTTTTCACGGCGATATGAAAAACACCGTTGGGGCGCAGGGCCTTTGCGATGTTTGACAGATGGCGCGGCATCTCGCTGCGCGGTGCATGGAGCAAGCTGAAGTTGGCCCATATCCCGTCATAAAGACCGGTGCCTGTCAGATCATCAAAGCTGGCAACCCTGGCGGTAACGCCGGTCTTTTGTGCCGCAAGTTCGACCATTTCCGGTACCGGATCCGTCGCGGTGACCGTAAGGCCAGCAAGGGCCATTTGTTCTGCTGCAATCCCCGGACCGCAGCCCAGATCCAGAACAGCGCCACCGGGTTTTACGGCGTCAATAAACGCGCGCAGTTGCGGATCGCGGGCAAGATTCCGGGTGACTTCGGCATATTCCAGCGCTTTGGCCGCATAAACGCCAAGGGTCTCAGGATCGCTCACAGAAATACGCCAGTGGCGAGGCAGATCAGGACGATTGCCGTCAGCAACACGCGCAGTTTCATCCACCATTCAGGGGCAAGCCCCCACCGCCAGAATGCGAAATCCAGCACCAGCAATCCCGCGAAGCCGAACATCAGGTTCATGCCCGCGCCCACAGGGCCGCCACCGGTCATGAAAAACGCCCAGAGTGCCGGAATGACGGCAAGGGTGTAACCTGTCGCCGCCTGCGCGCCATCGGCTTTGGTTGCAAAACCCCACAACACGCCAGACATGAAAGACAGGATCACAGCGCCATAGAAAAGCTGGATATAGGGGCCAACAAATCGACCGCCCAGATTATCGGCGGCCCATGTGGCAAGCGGTTCGTTCACCACGGTCAGCGCACCCCAGATGAAGGGGGTCAGCCCGGCAAGGCCCAGGATCAGCGGGGCGCGGGGAATGGTCATCATGCGGGCACCCGAAGCACGCGGGGGACTTTGAATTCGACATTCTCGATCGCGGTCTCAATCAGTTCTTCGGTGACGGCATAGCGCGACTTAAAGGCGTCGATGACCTCGTTGATCAACACTTCGGGGGCCGAAGCACCGGCAGTGATCCCGATGCTTTTGATCCCGTCCAGCGCCCGCCAGTCAATGTCATCGGCCCGTTGCACAAGCTGGGCATAGGAACAGCCGGCGCGCGCGCCGACTTCGACCAAGCGTTTGGAGTTGCTGGAGTTCGGGGCCCCAACCACCAGCATCGCATCGCATTTGGGTGCCATCGCCTTTACCGCTTCCTGGCGGTTGGTCGTGGCATAGCAGATGTCTTCTTTGTGCGGGCCGACGATGGCAGGGAAACGCGCGTTCAGCGCTGCCACGATATCGGCGGTGTCGTCGACGCTCAGGGTTGTCTGTGTGACATAGGCCAGTTTCAGCGGATCGCGGACCTGAACCTTGGCGACGTCTTGCGGGGTTTCGACCAGCAGCACCTCGCCTTCGGGCAACTGGCCCATCGTTCCAACGGTTTCGGGATGCCCCTCGTGACCGATCATGATCATCTGAAGCCCCGCATCCGAATGACGTTGCGCTTCGATGTGGACCTTGCTGACCAAGGGGCAGGTGGCGTCGACAAAGACCATGTTGCGGGCTTGTGCGGCATTGGGGACCGATTTTGGCACGCCGTGCGCCGAAAAGATCACCGGACGGTCGTCGGGGCATTCGGACAGTTCCTCGACGAAAACCGCCCCCTTGTCGCGCAAACCGTCGACGACAAATTTGTTATGAACGATTTCATGGCGGACATAGACAGGCGCGCCCCATTTTTCGATCGCCATCTCAACAATCTTGATGGCGCGGTCCACGCCTGCGCAAAACCCGCGCGGGGCTGCCAGATAAAGGGTCAGCGGTGCTTTTGACATGTCCAGCTCCTTGGTTCGCACGTTAGATAAGTGTTGAGGGCATCTTCGTCCAGACCGCGAGGGGACGGGGCCGCGCCGCAATCGCGGCACTGGTAAAAAACCAACAGTGATCCTGCGCGATAGGCCACTTCGCACAAGCGCGGCTTTGTACGGCAAAGGCATCCCCCAAAAAAGGGGATCAGACGAATCAGAAAATATGGTAAGTTCCATGCGCAGTGTTCATTTTTAGCTGCGTCAAAACATTTCAGAATGGGTGCCCGCGCCGCCTGTTATGCAGGTGTTGCGGGCTTTTTCGACCGATTACTCGTCGTTGGCCTCGCGCGGTGGGCGGCCGATCACGTCACGCAGGTCTTCCAATTCGATAAAGTTGTCCACCTGGCGGCGCAAATCGTCCGAGATCATCGGCGGCTGGCTGCGGATGGTGCTGACAACAGACACGCGCACACCTTGGCGCTGCAAGCTTTCAACCAGTGGACGGAAGTCGCCATCACCCGAGAAGATAACGATGTGGTCCAGATGTGGCGCAAGTTCCATCGCGTCTACAGCCAGTTCGATGTCCATGTTGCCTTTGACTTTGCGGCGGCCCATGCTGTCTGTGTATTCTTTCGCGGGCTTGGTCACCATGGTGAAGCCGTTGTAATTCAGCCAATCGACCAAGGGACGGATCGGGGAATATTCTTCGTTTTCAAGCAAGGCTGTATAATAAAACGCGCGCAACAGCTTGCCGCGGCGCATAAATTCAGTCCGTAGCAGTTTGTAGTCGATATCGAAGCCAAGGCTTTTTGCGGCCGCATAAAGATTTGAACCATCAATGAATAATGCTAGTCGCTCGTCTTTATAAAACATCAGATGTCCTTAGAAATAAACTTGAGAAGAAATATCCTCAAAACAAGATACCATAAACTACGGGTTTTTTGCCTGAAAACAATATTACCCTAAAAGCACCCCTAACAATTTTTGAGGAGGCAGCAAGTGGGAAACAACCATGAAACAAGCCAAAACACCGCGCAGAATCTGAAAACTGCTTTGGTTGCCTTGGGAAGCAATCAATCATCGGTTGAGGGTGGTCCGGCAGAGACGATCTTGAGGGCTATTCAAATTATGGAATGTAAAGGGTTTAAAATCCAGGCAGCAAGCCGGATGTATGTAAACCCTGCTTTTCCGGCCGGATCGGGACCGGAGTATACTAACGCAGTGGTTGCAATTTCCACAAATCTGGCTTGCGACGAAATTCTTGAGATTTTGCATGAGATCGAGGCCGAGTTGGGCCGCGAACGGGATGTCCGGTGGGGGTCACGTACTGTTGATCTGGACCTTCTGGCGGTCGAGGCGCTCGTCTTGCCGGATGTGCAGATGCAGAATCACTGGCGTGCCCTGCCGCTTCCCGATCAGATGCGCCAAGCCCCCGAGCAGTTGATACTTCCGCATCCCCGCCTCCAAGACAGGGCTTTTGTGCTGGTTCCTATGGCCGAAATCACGCCGGACTGGCTGCATCCGACACTAAAAAAGACTGTTTTGCAGATGTTGAATGACCTGCCACAACAAGATAGGGATGAAGTCAGACCGACTGAATAAGCCCTTGTAAATCTCGCAAAGGGCTTCTAAATAGTCGGCTTCTTGCAGCATTCATGATTGGAGCATCCTATGGCCCGCGTCACCGTTGAAGATTGTGTGGACAAAGTTCCAAACCGGTTCGAGCTTGTTATGCTTGCTGCGCACCGTGCCCGTGAAATTGCAGCAGGTTCGCCTGTTACAGTTGACCGTGACAATGATAAAAACCCTGTCGTTTCCTTGCGCGAAATCGCTGATGAAACGCAGTCTGCCGACGATCTGCGCGAGCGTCTGATCGAAAGCAACCAGAACCAGATCGAAGTCGACGAGCCCGAAGAAGACGCAATGGCGTTGTTGATGGGTGCCGAGCAAGACAAGCCGGAAGAAGACAGCATGTCAGAAGAAATGCTGCTGCGGCAGTTGATGGCAGCGCAAGGGCAGGGCTAAGACCCGCGCCCTTCGGGGCAATGAGGCAGAACAGGCATGAACACCGCCGACATTACGGCTGACGATCTTGTTGCGCTTGTCCGCGCCTATAACCCTAAATCCAACGAAAAGCATATTCGTCTCGCCTATGACTATGGCGAGAAGATGCACCAGGGGCAGTTCCGTCATTCAGGCGAGCCCTATTTCACGCATCCCGTGTCTGTTGCCGCCATTTTGACGGAACAGCAGCTGGACGATGCCACGATCATCACCGCATTGCTGCATGACACCATCGAAGACACCAAGGCATCTTATGCCGAGGTGGAAAAAATCTTTGGGCGTGACGTTGCCGAGCTGGTGGATGGCGTTACCAAGCTGACAAACCTGCAGCTTAATTCGACCGAAACCAAGCAGGCCGAGAATTTCCGCAAGCTGTTTATGGCGATGTCCAAAGACCTTCGGGTGATCTTGGTCAAGCTGGCGGACCGTTTGCACAACATGCGCACGATCAAATCGATGCGCCCTGACAAACAGCTTCAAAAGGCCCGCGAAACCATGGATATTTATGCGCCGCTAGCGGGCCGCATGGGTATGCAATGGATGCGCGAAGAGCTGGAGGATCTAGCCTTTCGCGTCTTGAACCCCGAGGGGCGGCAGTCGATCATCCGCCGCTTTATTACGTTGCAGCGCGAAACAGGTGATGTGATCCAGCGGATTACCGGCGACATGCGCCAGGAGCTTGAGAAGGCGGGGATCGAGGCCGAGGTCTTTGGTCGCGCCAAAAAGCCGTATTCGATCTGGCGCAAGATGCAGGAGAAAGACCAGTCGTTTTCGCGGCTGTCCGACATCTATGGGTTTCGCGTGATCACCACATCTGATGATGAATGCTATCGGGCACTTGGTGTCATCCATCGACGCTGGCGGGCGGTGCCGGGCCGGTTCAAGGATTACATCAGCCAGCCCAAAACCAACGGCTACCGGTCGATCCATGCCACGGTTTCCGGGCGTGACGGCAAACGGGTCGAAGTCCAGATCAGAACGCGCCAGATGCATGACGTGGCCGAAACCGGCGTGGCCGCGCATTGGTCGTATCGGGATGGTGTCCGCTCGCGGAACCCCTTTGCCGTTGATCCGGTGAAATGGGTCGCCCAACTGACCGAGCAACTGGATTCCGAGGAAGATCACGAAGATTTCCTCGAGGCGGTCAAGCTTGAGATGTACGCGGATCAGGTGTTCTGTTTCACGCCCAAGGGCGAAGTGGTCAAACTGCCCCGTGGCGCGACGCCGATTGATTTTGCCTATGCGATCCACACGCGGATCGGGTCTGCCTGTGTCGGGGCCAAGATTGACGGGATGCGGGTACCGTTGTGGACGCGGGTGAAAAACGGTCAATCCATTGAAATCATTACGGCCCAAGGTCAAACCCCGCAGGTCACATGGCTGGATATCGCAACCACTGGCAAGGCAAAGACCGCGATCCGCCGGTCCCTGCGCGAGGTAGACCGCGCGCGGTTTGTCAGCCTTGGCGGCGAATTGGCGCGCTCTGCCTTCGAGCAGATTTCCAAACGTGCCACTGACAAGGTGCTGCGCACTGCGGCGCGTAACCTGCGGCTGTCCAGCCCCGAAGAATTGCTGGCCCAGCTGGGGTCGGCGCATTTGACGGGCAGCGAAGTCGTGCAGGCTGTTTACCCGCATTTGCAGCCAAAGCCCGGCGAGCAGGTCGACCAGAAACGTGCGGTTGTGGGTCTGCAACCGGGGCAATCCTATGACCGGGCCTCGTGCTGTCAGCCGCTGCCGGGGGAACGGATCGTCGGCATCACCTATCGTGGCAAAGGTGTCACGATCCACTCGATTGATTGCGAACGTCTGTCGGCTTACGAGGATCAGCCGGAACGCTGGCTGGATCTGCGGTGGCACGAGGGCCCGCACCCTGCGGCCTACGGCGCGACCCTTGATTTGACCATCGGCAATGGCGCAGGCGTTTTGGGGCGGATCTGCACCTTGATCGGTCAGTCGGGGGCCAATATCTCTAATCTAGAATTTTTGGATCGCAAACCTGACTTTTACCGGTTGCTGATCTACGTAGAACTGCGAGACATTGCGCATTTGCATTCGTTGATGCCGACCCTAGAAGCTGAAAGCGAAGTTGCCGAGATCAGCAGGCACAGAAACATGAAAGCTTTGAAGGCTAACGAGAAAGACGCTTGAGCGCACGCAGTTTGCCAGACCCAAGGACGATGAGTTGATTTTTAAACGTCGCGATCCAAAACCCGCATTACGCGCCATGGCTGAGTTCATGTGGCCGCGTGGTGGTTGGACGCGCGCGTTTCATTACGTCAAGCATCGGATGCGGCGGTTGCCCGACACGCCGGAACGTATCGCACGGGGCATTTGGGCGGGTGTTTTTACAACCTTCACGCCGTTTTACGGAATGCATTTCATCGTGGCCGCACTGGTGGCGCGCGTGATGCGGGGCAACATTCTGGCAGCCTTGATGGGGACATTCTTTGGCAACCCGTTGACCTATGTGCCGATTGGGTTGTCGTCATTGTCGATGGGGCACTGGATCTTGGGGTCACCGATGGTCCGGGGGGAGCACCGGTCGTTCGGGGGCAAATTCATTGATGCAGGCCATGATCTATTCGCCAACTTCGTGGCGTTTTTCACCGGTCGCGAGATGGATTGGTCGGGGCTGACGGTGTTCTGGCATCAGGTGTTCTATCCCTACCTGATCGGTGGCATTTTGCCCGGTATCATCTGTGCGACGATTGCGTATTATTTGTCAGTGCCCTTGCTGCGCGCCTATCAAAAACGCCGCAAAGGCGTGATCAAGGCCAAGTTCGAGGCGCTCAAGAAAAAAGCTGCGGCCAAGGCCGAGGCGAAACGAATTGCAGAGCAGACGGCTCAGAAGGGGAAAGATCATGGCAGCGCAAGGTAAGCTGAGACTTGGGGTCAACATCGACCATGTCGCCACGGTAAGAAACGCGCGCGGCGGGGCATATCCCGATCCGTTGCGCGCTGCCCGCGCCGCGCAGGAAGCCGGTGCAGATGGCATTACCGCACATCTGCGCGAAGACCGACGCCACATCACCGACGCCGATATCGAAGGGTTGCTGGATGTTCTGACCGTCCCGCTGAATTTCGAGATGGCCGCCACGGATGAAATGCAGGCAATCGCGCTGCGTCACAAGCCACATGCGGTGTGCATTGTGCCCGAAAAGCGGGAAGAACGCACAACCGAAGGCGGGCTGGAAGTTGCGCGCGAAGAGAACAGGCTGGCGCATTTCATCGCTCCGCTGCGCGAGGCAGGTTGCCGCGTCAGCATCTTTATTGCCGCCGACCAGCGCCAGATCGAAGCCGCAAACCGCATCGGTGCCGAAGTGATCGAACTGCACACCGGGGCCTATTGCGACGCTTTCGCGGAAGGGCATTGGGCCGAGGCGCAAAAGGAACTGCAAAAGCTGGAGGAAATGGCCAAGTTCGGGCATGATCTGGGGCTGGAAATTCATGCCGGACACGGTCTGACCTACGATACCGTGTCACCCGTTGCCGCATTCCCCGAGGTGCAAGAACTGAACATCGGTCACTTCCTGATCGGCGAGGCGATCTTTCTTGGGATTGGTCCGGCCATCGTGGAAATGCGCCGGCTGATGGACGACGCGCGTGACGGGTAAGCCTGAGGCATGATCCTTGGTATCGGCACTGATTTGGCAAACATAGAACGCATCCAAGGGACGCTGGACCGTTTCGGCGACCGGTTTCGCGACCGTGTGTTCACGCCTGTCGAACAGCAAAAGGCAGAGCGGCGGCGCGATGTTGCGGGGACCTATGCCAAGCGTTGGGCGGCAAAGGAAGCCTGTTCAAAGGCGCTTGGTACCGGGTTACGCATGGGGATCGCGTGGAAAGACATGGCCGTCAGTAACCTGCGCACCGGGCAACCGGTGATGGAGGTTACAGGTTGGGCGGCAGAGCGTCTGGCGGAAATGACCCCCGCCGGTCACGAGGCGATCATTCATGTAACTTTAACCGACGATCACCCCTGGGCGCAGGCCTTTGTGGTGATTGAAGCACGTCCGGTCGCGTTAACGGCTGGATAACCTGTATTTACGGGCCGAACAGGGGCTCATGGCGGGTGCCATCGCTTGACTTGGCGCTGTCCTGCCCGCATGTAACCCGAAACGGATCATCAGGAGCGCCAGCATGGCTGCTAAGGAAAATACCGGCAACGCCTTTGTCGAAACCATCAAAACAATCGTCTATGCGCTGCTGATTGCAGGGGTGTTTCGCACGCTGTTTTTCCAGCCTTTCTGGATTCCGTCCGGGTCGATGAAAGAGACGCTTTTGATCGGTGATTTTCTGTTCGTGAACAAGATGGCCTATGGCTATTCCTATGCCTCCTGCCCCAGCATTATCGTGCCCCGTTTCGGCATCCAGGTCGATGCAAAAGACATTTGCGGTGTCTTTGACGGCGACAACACGCGGCTGTTCGCATCCGAGCCGGAGCGGGGCGATGTGGTCGTGTTCCGCCACCCCGTATCCGGGCGCGACTATATCAAACGCTTGATCGGTCTTCCGGGTGAAAAGGTTCAGATTACAAACGGTGTGATCAGCATCAACGGCACCGCGGTCGAGCTGCGCGATGACGGCGGGTTTGAGGAAGTCATGACACGCCAGGGCCCGCAGGGTATGCGGCCGCGTTGTGAAAACGGCGCTGTGGGTGAGGGCGGGATTTGTGTCAAATCGCGTCAGATCGAAACGCTGCCCAACGGTGTGTCCCACCCCATTTTGAATATCGGCAATCAAGCATCCGATAACACAGGCATCTATACCGTCCCCGAAGGGCACTATTTCTTTATGGGTGACAACCGCGACAACTCGGCCGATAGCCGTTTGGCGCAACAAGCGGGCGGTGTTGGTTTTGTCCCGTTCGAAAACCTGATCGGGCGCGCCGACCGGATTATGTTCAGCTCGGGCGGACGGTCCATGCTGTTCTTCTGGACATGGCGCAGCGACCGTTTTTTCAAAGCGATCAAGTGAAGTTAAGTGCGGATCTGAAGGCCTTTGAGGGCCGCATCGGGCATAAGTTCGCCAAGCCCGAGTTGCTGAATCGCGCGGTCACGCATGCGTCTATGTCGTCGGCCAACCGCGATGACAACCAACGGCTCGAGTTTTTGGGCGACCGTGTGCTGGGGCTGGTCATGGCCGAAGCCTTGCTTGAACTGGACCCCGGTGCGACCGAAGGGCAGCTTGCGCCCCGGTTTAACGCATTGGTGCGCAAGGAAACTTGTGCCGATGTTGCGCGCGAAATCGACATGGGGGCGGTGCTCAAGCTGGGGCGGTCCGAAATGCTGTCGGGGGGGCGTCGCAAGCAAGCCTTGCTGGGCGATGCAATTGAGGCGATAATCGCGGCTGTCTATATGGATGGCGGGTTTGAACCGGCGAAAAAGCTGATTCTGCGGTTATGGGGCGATCGGGTCCAGACCGTAAAGCAGGATGCCCGCGATGCGAAAACGGCGTTGCAGGAATGGGCCCAAGCCCGCGGATACCCGCCGCCATCCTATGTGCAGATTGACCGTCAGGGGCCAGATCACGCGCCCGTCTTTACGATATCTGCACAAGTTGAAAATGGGGCCAGCGCACAAGCGACTGCGCCCTCGAAACGTCAGGCTGAACAGGCCGCTGCCAAATTGCTTTTGACGAAACTGGAGAAGAACTCATGACCACCCGCGCTGGCTTTGTCGCCCTGATCGGTGAGCCCAATGCGGGCAAATCAACGCTGCTGAACCGGATGGTTGGCGCGAAAGTGTCAATCGTGACCCATAAGGTGCAGACCACCCGTGCCCGCATCCGGGGTGTTGCGATGGAAGGGGACAGCCAGTTGGTGTTCGTCGACACCCCCGGCCTGTTCCAGCCGCGCCGCCGTTTGGACCGCGCAATGGTCGCAGCCGCCTGGGGCGGTGCCGCGGATGCCGATATCGTTGTGCTGCTGATCGAGGCAAACCGCGGTCTGACCGAAGGCGTCGAGCGCATTCTTGAAGGGCTGGAGGGTATTGCAGAAGGCCGTAAAGTCGCCTTGGCGATCAACAAGATTGACCGAGTCGATGCACCGGTTCTGCTGGGCCTCAGCAAAGAGATGAACGAACGGTTTCCATTTGTTGAAACCTTTATGATTTCGGCTGAGCGCGGTCATGGCATCGATACGCTGCGCGAATGGCTGGCGGGCGAACTGCCCGAGGGGCCATGGCTGTACCCGGAAGACCAGATTGCCGATCTGCCCATGCGGATGATCGCCGCTGAAATGACCCGCGAAAAACTGACGCTGCGTTTGCATCAGGAATTGCCGTATCAGATCACGGTCGAAACCGAGAATTGGGAAGAACGCAAAGACGGTAGCGCGCGGATTGACCAGCTGATCTATGTTGTCCGGGACGGCCACAAAGGCATCGTTCTGGGTGCCAAGGGCGAGACGATCAAATCCGTCAGCAAGGCAGCCCGCGCGGAGCTGGAAGAGTTTCTGGGCCGCAAGGTGCATCTGTTCTTGCAGGTCAAAGTGCGGCCGAACTGGCTGGACGATGCAGAACGCTATACCGAGATGGGGCTGGAGTTTAAGGACGGCAATGTCTGATTGCCGGGCTAAACGGCCCTGCGGGGCGGATTTTTTTCCATTTGGAATTGGGGCTGGCGCATGGCGCGGCTGACGGCGCGTTTCTGGGTCGACGCCTATTTGGCGCGGCTTCGGGTCTATGATATTCCGGCGTTTGTTGTGGCACATGGCGATGACACGGGCGGTGCCGTTTTGGTGAAGCTTGCCACGCTTGATGGCAAGGCTGTGCTGTTTCACAGAAGCTTTGATCTGATGACCGGCGAACGTGCCTGGGTTGAGATGGCCCACGGCGCTGAGGCCGAGGTTGATGCGTCAATTGGAAGGCAGCGCGGTTTTGACCCAGATCTTTGGGTGATTGAAGTTGAGGACCGGCAAGGGCGGCATTTGTTATTTGACGAGGGGCTGAGCTGATGGAGTGGCGCGATCAGGGGATATTGCTGAGCGCGCGGCGACATGGGGAAACCTCGGCGATCATCGAGGTTTTCACCCCGACCCAAGGACGTCATGCAGGGATTGTGCGGGGCGGGACCAGTCGTAAGATTGCACCGATCTTGCAGCCCGGTGCCCAGTTGGATGTCGCCTGGCGCGCGCGGCTAGAAGACCATATCGGTGCATTTACGGTTGAGCCTGTACGCAGCCGCGCGGTGTCGGCCATGCAAGACCGGTTGAGCCTTGCGGGGCTGAACACCGTCACTGCATTGTTGGCATTCTGCCTGCCGGAACGCGAGCCACACCCGCCTTTGTATCACCGCACGCAAGCATTGCTGGATCTGCTGGATCAGGGGGAACTCTGGCCGCTCGCCTATCTGCAATGGGAGTTGAGCCTGCTTGAGGAGCTGGGTTACGGGCTGGATCTGGCGACCTGTGCCGTAACAGGTGCGACCGAGGGGCTGGTGTTTGTGTCGCCCAAGTCGGGCAGGGCCGTGACGCAGGAAGGCGCAGGGGAATGGGCGGATAAGATGTTGCCCCTGCCGCCGGTTTTGCGGGGGGAGGGGGAGGCCACAGACGACGAGATCGCGTTGGGGTTCAAGACGACAGGGTATTTTCTGGAGCATCGTCTTGCCCGCGACCTGGGCGGCAAACCCCTGCCGGAGGCGCGCGGGCGTTTTATCGACGCGTTCAGTCGGCAGCGTTGAAGACCATGGTTAACCCATCAGGGTTTGACAGGATCAGGGTGTTGCCAAGGACTTCGGACAGGGATGCCGCCGACAGGCTGTCAAAGAACAGCGTTTCCTGGTCAAAGGCGGGGCAGGTCATTTTGGTCGAGATCAGTTCCGTGACCTCGAACCAGGGATATGGAACATTCAGGGTCGCGGCGAAATGATTGCAGGGGCCTTGGCCCGCGATTTTGTTTCTGTCGGGAAATGTGAGGGTTGCGGTGTCTGGAAAGGCCGCGCCGTTCAGTTCGACCAACTGCCATGTCTTGTCAGCCGCCCCGTAGCTGCGCAGGGTTTGATCGCCCTCGCAGGCGCTGAGGAGTGCAAAGGGTAGGCCGAGTGCTGCGGTACGAAACATGGCTATTCGCGGTTGGGTGGCTGCCCGATACGACAGTCTATCGGGCAGCCATTGGTTAACCAAGCAGGCGACGCGCGATGACCTGCGCCTGAATTTCTGCAGCACCTTCAAAGATATTCAGGATACGCGCATCACACAGAACGCGGCTGATCTTGTATTCCAGAGCAAAACCGTTGCCGCCATGAATCTGCAAGCCGTTATCGGCTGCGGCCCATGCAACCCGTGCGCCCAGCAGTTTCGCCATGCCGGCTTCTACGTCACAGCGGCGGCCTTCGTCTTTTTCGAATGCCGAGAAATAGGTCAGCTGACGGGCGATCATGATTTCCACCGCCATCATCGCCAGCTTCGACGAAACGCGAGGGAAGTTGATCAGGGATTTGCCAAACTGCTTGCGGTCGATCGCGTATTGCATGGCAATATCCAGCGCAGATTGGGCAACGCCGATCGCACGGGCAGCGGTTTGGATGCGCGCCGATTCAAAGGTTTCCATCAGCTGTTTAAAGCCTTTGCCTTCCTCGCCGCCCAACAGGTTTTCGCCTTTTACCTGAAAGCCGTCGAATGCCAGTTCATATTCTTTCATGCCGCGATAGCCCAAGACTTCGATCTCGCCGCCGGTCATGCCATCGGTAGGGAAGGGGTTGGCATCGTCGCCGGGCGTTTTTTCGGCCAGAAACATCGACAGGCCTTTGTAATCTGTCGTGTCGGGGTCAGTGCGCGCCAGCAGCGTCATCACATGGGTCCGCGCAGCGTGGGTGATCCAGGTCTTGTTTCCGGTGATGGTATAGTTTTCGCCATCTTTAACGGCACGGGTCCGTAGGGAGCCAAGATCCGAGCCGGTGTTGGGTTCGGTGAACACGGCAGTGGGCAGGGTTTCAGCGCTGGAAATCCGTGGCAGCCATTTGGCTTTTTGTTCGTCCGTACCGCCAGCGATGATCAGCTCAGCCGCGATTTCAGAGCGGGTGGCGAGCGATCCGACACCGATATAGCCACGCGAAAGTTCTTCTGACACGACACACATGGATGCTTTGGACAGGCCGAAACCGCCGTATTCTTCGGGAATGGTGAGGCCGAACACGCCCATCTCGGCCAGTTCGTTGATGATTTCGATGGGGATCAGTTCGTCCTTGAGGTGCCATTCATGGGCAAAGGGTTCAACTTTGTCGACGGCATAGCGGCGGAACTGCTCGCGAATCATCTCGAGCTCTTCGTCCAGACCGGAGCGGCCGACCATGATATTCGCCGAGTGTTCCTGCATCAGATCGACCAAGCGGGTGCGGGCGGCTTGGGTGTTGCCGTTTTGCGTGAGTTTCTGGATTGCCGGGTTCATCAGGCCGCGCTGTGCATCCTGGCCCAGGCCCATATCCTGAAGGCGCAGAATCTCGCCCTGGTTCATCTGGATGCCGCCAAAGATCTGCCACAGGTATTCACCGAACGCGATCTGGTGGATCAACTGTTCGGTTTCGCCGAAGTGCCCGTCAGCAGACAGTTTTTTTGCCCAGAGATGCATCTGGTTCAGGGATTGCGCATATGTCGCGAGCCATGCCAGGCCATGCGCAGCGGTCTGGTTCGCCTCGACCAGTGCGTTTGAAACACGTCCATCAACGGATACCATTTTGCGCACGGACGCTTTGGCTTGTTCAAGAATTTCATCAACGGGGGCCAATGCCTGGCCTGTCAGTTCAAGAAGGTCATCGAGTATGATCTGCGAGCCCATCATCAAGTCTTGTCCATCATGCGCCATTTCATAGAGTCCTTTTCCAGCTTGCGAGGGGGATACTCCTTTCGCAGGTGCAGCACAATAAAGATACGTTTCAATGCGTCAATTTGGTTGAAAATTGCGCGATGAATTTTTCGTGCGTTCGCTAATACAGCTGATATGAGAGCATTATGGATATATTTTTTGCATTTCTGACACCGCAGCAGATGGTATTTGCCTTTGGTATCGCGCTTGTGGCGGGGTTTATTAAGGGGGTCGTGGGATTCGCGATGCCTTTGGTCCTGATTTCCGGTCTTACCCTCTTTTTGCCGCCAGAGCTGGCGTTGGCAGGGCTGATATTCCCGACCGTGGCCACAAACCTGTTTCAGGCATTGCGGCAGGGGGTGCAGGCGGCCTGGGCATCTACACGGATGTTTAAGGTGTTCCTGATATCCGGGGGAATAATGCTGGTGTTATCTGCACAAATGGTACGTTTTTTGCCAACGCAGGTGATGGTACTGGTGATCGGGGTGCCGATTACGCTGTTTGCCCTTTGGCAGCTCAGCGGGCGGTCATTCACGCTTGCGCAGCGATCAACCAAGGTTGAGGTGCTTGTCGGCGGTTTTGCCGGTGCTGTGGGCGGTGTGTCGGGTGTATGGGGGCCACCAACGGTCGCATATCTGACGGCGCTTGGCACAGCAAAGCAAGATCAGATGCGGGTTCAGGGGGTTATTTACGGGCTTGGCGCGGTTGCACTGTTGTTTGCGCATTTCGGATCAGGCGTCTTGCGGTCCGAGACCGTCCCGTTTTCAATCGCCATGATCGTGCCTGCACTTGCCGGAATGTGGCTCGGCAGCCAGATCATGGATCGAATCGATCAGGCGTCGTTTCGCAAAGCGACGCTTGTCATTCTTTTAATTGCCGGCGTGAACTTGGTGCGCCGGGGCCTGATGGGCTGACGCGCTAGCCTTGGCGCGCAACGGTGACGCCGGAAACGTCTTCGATGAATGTCACGATACGCGATTTGACGGCGTCATCCTTGATCGATGCCAATGCGCTTACGATTTCAACGCTCGGATCGCTTTTGGGCGCATCATTTGTGTTATCGTGCAGACCTTCGAAAAAGTACGATGGTGCAACGTCTAAAATAAGAGACAGTTCAAAAAGACGGCTGGCAGCAACGCGGTTTGATCCGATTTCATATTTTTGGATTTGCTGGAAAGACAGATTAAGCTGCTTGGCAACATCTGTCTGAGATAGGCGACGTAGGGTGCGGATTTGCTTCAGCTTTTTTCCTACGTGGACATCTACGGGATGGGACATATTCACTAATACCTCTGGTTGTCGTTACTTATTCATCGCTAGAACTCGTATTCCGATCAATTGGGTAGTTTCGTTCAATTTGTGGTTATCAATTCACCCTGTATGTGTTATCTATAAGACATTAACGTATTATTAATTTACCATAGAGCCATCATGAATAAAGAATCAACAATCGCAGCTCCGGAAAGCCAGCGCGTGAAAGCGCCTGCCTTGCTGTACGAAATGATCCGGTCCTTCGTCACCTTGGCTGATACGCTCAACCTCAGTCAGGCGGTTTTACAGCTGGAAAGTACCCGCCAAACAGTCAGGCGGCACATCAGTCTTTTGGAGGAATTGACGGGTCGTCAATTGTTCATTGTCAATGACCGAAGGTACGAAATTACCTCTGAAGGCAATGAAATGCTTGAAGACGCTCGCGATTTGATTGCCAGATCAAGAAACTGGCTGGAGGGAAGCACAACCCAAATCGGCCACCTTCAGCGCGTTTCAAAAAATGTCGGACAAGAATGGTATTTCCACCAGCAGCAAAATCCGCTTAGCGATATTTTCGACTCCAAAGCGCCCCTTCTGCGAGAATCCTTGAGAGGTTGGACCTTAGCAGGCGGGTATCTTGAACACGAAGCAATGGCGCATGTGCGACCATATTTCATCGTGTACCGACCGACGCAAGCGGGCTGGATTTCCGTGGAGTTTGGCGAAGAATCATTCTACGTAAAATGGTTTGGTTTGACCAAGGCGCGGAGCAGCATTGGTCGGTCAATCGGAAAAATGCCCGGAGGGGAGGACTTTGCATCGCTGATAGAGCAGCCTTACACAGAGGTGCTGCATACGCGCAGTGTTCGATTGGACCACATATCAACCGTTGTTCCTAGAGAGGAAGATGGGGAATTAATTCCCATTAGTTATAAACGGCTTATGATGGCAGGTAGATTTCCTGACGGATCATTTGCATTGATCGCTGTCGTTCAGCCCGATCGAAACGTGAATATATCCGGTATCGAAAATATTGATTTGGATGACTTCCCTCAGGAGGTGAATTCGACATTTTCCACAAATTTAGCAAAATACGAGCAGAAGAAATAAAATTGCGCTAACCTTGGCAGAGATGAGTCTGCAAAGGAACCAGCTATGTCGATCCAAATGATGAATGAGGGCGCGCATTTTCTCGCCTCAAGCCAAGACATTTTGCTTCAAAACCGTATTTCTGTATCTGTAGGAACTGATTTTAAGGCCTATTCAAAAATCCTCGAGGAAGAGCGCCCCCAGCAGGTGATTGGCGCACCTTTTGATCCAACTTTGCACAACTTGAACGAGGGCAATGCGTTCTGGCTGGTCGCCCGGGACGATACTGGCACCCTCATGCATACGCAGGCCGCAAAGACATTGAGAATGAAGGGGCGGGCGCTAAGCCAATACATGTTGCAGGGCTTTCGTGAATTTCCACCAGCAATACCCGACCTTGACTTGGATCGGTCGCGTTATCGTGCTGGCCCTGGGGCGCACCGCATTCGTGGTACGGTCGTCTACCATGGTGAAGTCTGGATGGGCGGCGATGCGAATAGATATCGTGGTACGGGCCTCTCTACCGTTTTGGCGCGCTATGGAATGATGGTCGCAATGGATCGCTGGCAGCCGGACTATCTATTTGGCTTCATGGCAAAGGCGGTGGCGTATAAGGGCTTTGCTGAGCGCATGGGCTATATGCATAACGAGCCTGGAAGTTTACGCTGGTATCGTAAAGGAAATGATACCCCGCTTGAAGGATTTCTCAGTTATCTTAGCAACGAAGACATTCGCTTCTTGTTAGAAATGCCGTTGCAGGAAATCGAGGCACTGGCCGCCTGATCCAACAAAAAAGAGCCGCAGAAATCTGCGGCTCTTTTTTGTTTCTCATCGCCTGACGATCAACCGATTGCGGCGGCTTTCACGTCTTCGTCGATGTAAGGCATATATTGTTCAAAGTTCTCCGAGAACATTTTGACCAGCTTCGCGGCCTGGCGATCGTACGACTCAGGGTTGTCCCATGTGCGACGTGGGTCCAGCAAGATGTCGGCAACGCCGTTCACCGATACGGGGACCTGAAAGCCGAAATTCGCGTCTTTGCGGTACTCTACATCTGCCATCGCGCCCTCAAGGGCCGCTGTCAAAAGCGCGCGTGTCGCCTTGATTGGCATACGGCTGCCCGTGCCATAAGCGCCGCCGGTCCAGCCGGTGTTCACCAGCCAGCATGTCGCGCCATGGGTTGCGATTTTTTCGCGCAGCAGGTTGCCATATACCTCGGGGCGGCGGGGCATGAACGGTGCGCCAAAGCAGGTGGAGAATGTTGGCTCGGGCTCGGTTACGCCGCGCTCGGTGCCCGCGACTTTGGAGGTGAACCCGGACAAGAAGTGGTACATCGCCTGTGCAGGTGTCAGCCGTGCGATGGGGGGCAGGACGCCGAATGCATCGCAGGTCAGCATGATGATATTCTTGGGATGACCGCCCGTCGCCTTGGCCGATGCATTGGAGATATAGTGCAGCGGATAGGCGCAGCGCATGTTTGCGGTCAGTGAATCATCGTCAAAGTCGAGCTCTTTGGTCTCTTCGTCAAAGATCATGTTTTCGATCACGGTGGCGAATTTTTCGGTCGTGGCGTAAATCTCGGGCTCTGCTTCACGGCTCAGGTTGATGGTCTTGGCGTAACATCCCCCTTCAAAGTTGAACGTGCCGTTGTTTGACCAGCCGTGTTCGTCGTCGCCGATCAGGGTGCGGCCCGGGTCGGCGGAAAGGGTGGTTTTGCCCGTTCCCGACAAACCAAAGAACACAGCCGTATCGACCGGGTTGCCTGTGGCGTGGTTGGCCGAGCAGTGCATTGGCATGATGCCTTTTTCCGGCAACAGATAGTTCAGCAGGGTAAAGACGGATTTTTTGTTTTCGCCCGCGTATTCAGTGCCGCCGATCAGGATCAGCTTTTTGTCAAAGTTCATCGCGATCACGGTTTCGGACCGGCAGTCATGCTTGGCGGGATCGGCCGAGAAACTGGGGCAGTTGATGACAGTAAAGTCAGCGATGAAGTCGTTCAGCGCCTCCCGCTCGGGGCGGCGCAGCATGTGGCGGATAAACAGGCCGTGCCAGGCCAGCTCGGTTACCATCCGCACGTTGATTGCGTGTTTCGGGTCAGCGCCGCCTACCAGATCCTGCACAAAGTAATCGCGGCCCTGCATGTGGGCCAGCATGTCTTTGTGCAACGCGTCAAACCCTTCGGGTGACATTGCGGCGTTGTTTTCCCACCAGATCGTATCGGCAACGCTGTCGGTTTTTACGACATGTTTATCCTTGGGGGACCGGCCTGTGAACTTTCCGGTTGTGACCAGAAACGCGCCACCTTTGCCCAATGTCCCCTCGTCGCGCTTGAGCGCGGCTTCCACCAGCGCAGGTTCGATCATGTTGTAATAGACATTACCTAGCCCGCTCATGCCTTGGTCTTCGAGGCGGAATTGCGGATTTACGCGGCCTAATGTCATGTGATGTCTCCTGTAGCTGCGTCGGGATTTGACGCCAGTTAGTGCACAAAATGCTTGGTCTGATCGACCGTAGGGGCCTCTTAGCACGTCAATTTACAATATGAACAGGCGGCTTTGACGCAGTTAGCGCCATCATCCCCTTCTTTGTGAGCCGGCCGCCAAAACGAGCGGGTTTACGCAAAGGCATGTTTTGCATTTATGACACATCAAGTGCGGCAATTTAGTCATTCCTAACTAAATTATGGCGGAATTAGGGCCGGAAGCTGGGGTGATTCGCAGTTTGGGATTGATTCGGCGCTGCAAATTGATGATCAGTAAAAGAAAAAATGATAATTGAGCAGTATAAGGAAACAGGCGATGTCCAGAATTGCATTGGTGGATGACGACAGGAATATCCTGACGTCAGTTTCGATGACTCTAGAAGCCGAAGGTTTCGAGGTAGAAACCTATAACGATGGTCAGGCCGCGCTGGACGCTTTCAACAAGAAGCTTCCGGACATGGCGGTACTGGATATCAAGATGCCCCGGATGGATGGCATGGATTTGTTGCAGCGGTTGCGCCAGAAGACGGCAATGCCGGTGATTTTCCTGACATCCAAAGATGACGAGATCGACGAGGTGCTTGGTCTGCGCATGGGGGCCGACGACTATGTCAAAAAACCCTTTAGCCAAAGACTGTTAGTTGAACGCATCCGCGCGCTTCTGCGTCGCCAGGAAGCCGTTGAGACGAATGAAGTCGGCGATACCGAAGAGACCAAGGTTATCGACCGCGGCGATCTGCGGATGGACCCGCTTCGCCATGCGGTCAGCTGGAAGGGTAACGACGTTTCCTTGACGGTTACCGAATTCCTGCTGTTGCAGGCCTTGGCGCAGCGTCCGGGATTTGTGAAATCGCGCGATCAGTTGATGGATGTGGCCTATGACGATCAGGTTTACGTCGACGACCGCACCATCGATAGCCACATCAAACGCCTGCGCAAGAAGATGCGCACCGCCGACGACTCGTTCTCGGCGATTGAGACGCTTTACGGTATCGGCTACAGATATAACGAGGATTGATCTGAAGCATGGCGATTGCCGAGAGGAATTTTGTGCGAGACACGGCCACCAATGTTCGGGACGGCGATGTTGTGCTGGGCGACGATTGGGTCGCCCCGGACAAAACCGCGACCGATGAATTGCGTAGTCACCGTGCACGTCGGGGGCTGTTTTCTTTGCGGGGGTCGCCGCTTACGCGCAAAATCATTACATTTAACCTCATTGCGTTGAATGTTCTGGTTGCGGGTATCTTGTACCTCAACTCCTCTCGCGACAGCCTTGCGGTCCAACGGGGCGCGTCCCTGGTATCCGAAGCGGAACTGATCGCGGATATCTTCGAGGCGCAGTTGCCGGCAGATGGGATTGTCGATCTGGCGACGAATGCCCCCGTTGATACGGCCGCGAGCCTTGAGCGGCTGGACCTGCGCAGTGGCATCGAAGTATTCGTTTATGCCCCTGACGGCAGCCTTTTGGCGCGGTCTGAAGGGCGTTCGCCCAAGGCGGCAGGCGGCCAGCCCAGAAAAACGCTTTTGACGGACGGGCTGAGCTGGCTTTGGTCAAAGGTATCTCATCCGTTTGGTGAGAGCGCACCTGCCGACGTCTTGT
The DNA here is from genome assembly GCF_013282155.1 of Sulfitobacter sp. HGT1. Taxonomy (GTDB): domain Bacteria; phylum Pseudomonadota; class Alphaproteobacteria; order Rhodobacterales; family Rhodobacteraceae; genus Sulfitobacter. Next base: position 247,780 of record NZ_BLWI01000012.1, on the reverse strand, counting down.
TGATTGAGGATCAGTTGAAGGCGATGGTCGCAGGATCGCTTGGCAGCGGAACACAAATTCATAACAATATTGATGCAGTGGGCGGCACTTTGTTTACCGTGACCACGCCAATTTCGCAAAACGGCGTGCCAATTGGCGTCGTTGCTGTCACCTCTGCTGCCGGTGAAATCGACAAGCTTGTCCACGGCGAACGCGAACGCGTGCTGCAAATGTTCGTGATCGCGACTCTCGTTTCTATCGGTCTCAGCCTTGTGTTGGCCTCGACGATCGCCAATCCGCTGGCCGATCTGGCTGCGGCGGCCGAACTGGGTCGTGACAAAGATGCGCGGAAAATGAACCCCGGCCGCATCCGCATTCCCGATCTGACCGCCCGCCCTGATGAAATCGGCAGGCTCTCTGGCGCATTGCGCGGGATGGTATCGGCGCTTTATAACCGAATTGACGGCAACGAACAGTTTGCGGCTGATGTGGCGCATGAAATTAAAAATCCGCTCGCGTCCTTGCGTTCTGCTGTTGGGACGCTGCGATTGATCAAGCGCGAAGACCAGCGCGACAAGCTTCTGGATGTTATCGACCACGATGTGCGGCGGCTTGACCGGTTGGTCAGCGACATTTCAAACGCGTCGCGTTTGGACAGTGAATTGGTCAAAGAAGAGGAAGAACCGTTCGATCTCCTCTCGATGATTGGTAATCTGGCGCAATATCTGGGCGAGGATGCTCGAAAGAAAGGCATCGATTTCATCACGGATCTGCCCAGTGAGCCGATCATCGTCCATGGGCTGGAGGCTCGGCTGGCCCAGGTGTTCGTTAACCTGATTACCAACGCTGCATCCTTTTGCGAGGATGGTGACGCGATCCGTGTTTGGGCGCGCAAGCGTGAAAACCGTGTCCTTGTCGTTGTCGAAGACACAGGTCCCGGTATCCCCGATCAGGCCCTGTCCAAGATCTTCAAACGGTTTTATTCCCAGCGGCCCGACGAACATTTCGGCAATAACTCGGGCCTTGGCCTGGCTATCTCAAAACAGATCGTCGAGGCACATGGCGGTGTTATCTGGGCTGAAAACATTCGTCCAACCGAGGCAGATATCACGTCAGAGCCGCTTGGCGCGCGCTTTGTCGTAGGCTTGCCCATCTAAGACGTGGCTGACCTGCCCACAGATGAACAGACTATTCACGCGACAACGGTGAGCCTTGATGGCCGTGGGCTTATCATTTTGGGGCCTTCCGGTTCCGGGAAATCCGCGCTGGCGTTGCAACTTTTGGCACTGGGCGCTGTCTTGGTCTCTGATGACCAAACAAGGCTGACACTGACGCCGCAAGGTTTGATCGCGAATTGCCCGCCCACGATTGCTGGCATGATTGAAGCAAGGGGTGTGGGAATTCTGACCGTGCCTTTTGACCGTGACGTCCCAATCTGTCTGGCTGTTGATATGGGGCGCAATGAACAAGAGCGGCTCCCCGAGCCTCACCGGATAGAGCTGATCGGGCATAGCTTGCCGTGTTTACACAAAATTGATGGGCCACAGTTCGCAGCGGCCCTTTTACTCTTCCTCAAGAATATGCAACCACAGCGCAATGAGTGATCCCATCAAAAAAATCAGACGCGTTGTTTTGGTGACCGGACCTGCGGGTGCCGGCCGTTCCTCTACCCTTAACGTTCTTGAGGACGCAGGTTTTGAGGTGATTGATAACATTCCTTTGCGGATGTTGTTGGCCTTGCTTGATGCGCCCGACCAGATACGACCAATGGCTTTGGGAATTGATCCCAGAAATCGCGATTTCTCGACCGATACGGTAAACGACGTCATCGCCAAGATGCGTGCGCGCCCAGAGATACAGGTGGAACTGCTGTATCTGGATTGCGCGACACATGTGTTGCTGCAACGCTTTTCGGAAACCCGAAGGCGTCATCCGTTAGCCCTGTCGGATGCACCCTCTGAAGGGATCAGGATTGAAAAAGAGCTCCTTGCGGCGGTACGTGCCCAGGCCGATATCCTGATCAATACAAGCGATCTCAACATTCACCAGCTTCGCGAAGAAGTCGAACATTGGTTCGCGGCTGGCGGGTCCCACCACCTGAGTGTTTCCGTTCAATCCTTTTCTTACAAACGGGGCCTGCCGCGCAGCGTCGATATGGTCTTTGATTGCCGGTTTCTGCGAAACCCCTTTTGGGAGCCGAGACTGAGGGGCTTGAATGGCACGGACGAGGCTGTTCAGGCCTACGTCAAGCAAGACCCGCTGTATCAGACTTTCGCGAAACAGGTCCTCGACCTAAGCCTTTTGATTTTGCCCGCTTGCAAGTCAGAAGGGAAATCCCACATGTCAATCGCGTTTGGGTGTACGGGCGGGCAACATCGTTCGGTGACTTTGGCCGAAGCCCACGCTTTCAGTCTTGCGGAAGCGGGCTGGCAGGTGTCAATTAGGCACCGCGAACTGGATCAGAAAAAGCGGGAAGAGACGGCGCGTTGATAGGGATTGTAATCGTAGCACATGGGGGGCTGGCCAAAGAATACTTGGCCGCGATCGAACATGTCGTTGGGTCCCAAAATGGTGTCCGCGCGATCTCGATTGCCGCAGATCATGACCGGGCAGCGAAAGAGCAGGAAATCTGCGAAGCCGCCAACGCGGTCGACACAGGCGACGGGGTTGTGGTCGTGACGGATCTGTTCGGCGGGTCCCCCTCCAACCTCAGTTTGATGGCCTGTCGCCCGGATGACCGGCGCATTATCTATGGTGCCAATTTGCCGATGCTGATCAAGCTGGCCAAATCACGCGACCTCGATGTTCCCGAAGCGGTGCGCGCAGCGCTTGCTGCGGGTCGAAAATATATTGACAGCCAAAATGTCAGTGCAGGATAGCAAGGCCCCGAGATGACCCAAGTTTCACTGAAGATCGTCAACGAAAAAGGGCTGCATGCCCGCGCGTCTGCCAAGCTGGTCGAGGTCGTCGAAGCGTTCGACGCCCGTGCAGAGGTCAGCAAGGACGGCATGTCCGCCTCCGGGGACAGTATCATGGGATTGCTCATGCTGGCAGCCTCCAAGGGGACAACCATTGATGTGCAGACCTCTGGCCCCGATCAGGATGCACTTGCCGAGGCATTGACAGTCCTGGTGGCCGACAAATTCGGCGAAGGCCACTAGGGTCTCGAGGATATGCGGATGAACAGATTAGCGTCAGGGGCCCTTCGATTTGATCGATGAAACGCACTCCATCCAAGCGCGGCAAGTGGGCGAAAGGGATGTGGATACCGTCTCTTTCACCAAATATGATCGCCGCAGCCTGTCTTATGCGTCGACCTTTGATCATCCGGTCAAGTCACGTGTCATCAGCCTGATCGAGCTTTTCACCGGCAAGTTTGCTATTTTACGTATGATCCGCAAGTTCGAGAAAAACGGCGCACCCGTCGGGCAGGGCTTTTGGCGGGCGGCCCTTGATACGATGGGCATCGATCTGACGACGCCGCAACACCAATTGGACCGGATCCCGAAATCAGGGCCCGTTATCGTGGTCGCGAACCATCCGCACGGCATGGTGGATGGCATGATCTTTGCGGATCTGATTGGCCGCGTACGCCCGGATTACCGGATTTTGACCCGCTCACTGCTCACTTCAATTGACGAAGTCGCTGGCAGTTACATGATCCCCGTCCCGTTCCCACATGATCCCGATGCCCAACGCAAGGGGGTGGAAATGCGCGCAAACGCGATGTCCTTCCTCAAGGAAGGGGGGGTCGTCGCACTCTTCCCGTCCGGTGTTGTTGCCTCATCAGGCACCTATTTCGGGCCGGCAATCGAAGCCGAGTGGAACGTGTTTACAGCGAAAATGATCCGCCGTTCAGGTGCGCAGGTTGTCCCGATGAAATTTCCGGGGTCCAACAGCCGCGCCTATCAGATCGCAAACAAAATTTCGCCCATGCTGCGCCAGGGGCTTTTGCTGCATGAAATCGTTCACGCCTGCAATAAACCTCAGGGCCCGATCGTCGGTGACCCTTTGACCGATGCGCAACTCGATGCGTTCAAAGATGACCCGCGCGGCTTCATGGCCTGGTTGCGCAACCATACACTCAATCTAAAAGACTGATCTCATTCCAAATGGGTCTAAATCCCGGGGGTCTGGGGGCTGGCCCCCAGACGCTTGTGTTTTGATCACCGTGTAGGAACGGGAACTTCCCCGCGGTAGTCATAAAACCCCCGCTGGGTTTTGCGCCCAAGCCAGCCCGCTTCGACGTATTTGGTAAGCAAGGGGCAGGGACGATATTTTGTATCGGCCAATCCATCATGCAGTACGTTCATAATGGCCAGGCAGGTGTCCAGCCCGATAAAATCAGCCAGTTCAAGCGGCCCCATCGGGTGATTCGCACCGAGCTTGAGCGAGCTATCGATGGATTTCACCGATCCGACGCCTTCGTACAGGGTGTAGACGGCTTCGTTGATCATCGGCATCAAGATCCGGTTAACGATGAAGGCAGGAAAGTCTTCGGCTGAAGCGGCGGTTTTGCCCAGCTTGTCGACCACAGCCTGACAGGCGGCGAATGTTTCCTTGTCCGTGGCAATGCCGCGGATCAGCTCGACCAGTTGCATCACAGGCACGGGGTTCATGAAGTGGAACCCCATGAACTTTTCAGGCCGGTCCGTCCTGCTGGCAAGCCGCGTGATGGAGATCGACGATGTGTTGGATGTCAGGATCGTTGTGGGTTTTAGATGCGGGATCAGGTCCTCGAAAATCGCCTGTTTGACCGTTTCGCGTTCTGTTGCTGCTTCGATCACCAAATCGCTTTGACCCAAATCGCTTAGGGTTTGGGTCGTTTTGATACGTGCGAGTGCCGCATCGCGATCGGCCTCGGCGACTTTGCCCCTGCCGACCTGGCGGTCAAGGTTGCCGGTGATGGTGTCAATGGCCGCCTGCAAGGCGTCTGCGCTGACGTCGGTCAACAAGACATCGTACCCTGCAAGTGCCATAACATGCGCAATACCGTTGCCCATTTGGCCCGCTCCAACGATGCCGATTGTCTGGATATCCATGCGCTGTCCTTTGTTGTTTGGGCGCAGCATAGGGCGCACAAGGTAGGGCCTGCAAGGGGCCGAATTCATGACAAGTTCTTGCAAATCCAATCTTTAAGCACTTCGCAAACCTTTGCGGCCATCTTCGCTTCTGGGTGAGTTTATAAAGGTGGGTGTAATGACCTATATTGCGATGGGGCCGGGTGCCCTTGACTATCTGCCGTGCAGATATGGCACGTCAAAATTACTGTTCAGGGGGCCAAGGCGCAAGCTTGACCGCCCGTATATTGCCTTCGTTGGCGGGACCGAAACCTATGGCCGTTTCATCGAAAAGCCGTTTTCCAAGCTGGTAGAGGATGAAACCGGCCAGCGGTGCGTCAACTTTGGCTGCATGAACGCTGGCATCGATGTGTTTTCCCGTGATCCTTACATTCCCATGGCGACGGCCGGGGCGATGATTACGGTGGTTCAGGTGATGGGCGCGCAAAACATGACCAACCGGTTCTATTCGGTTCATCCCCGCCGCAATGACCGGTTCGTGGCCCCGTCTGATTTGCTCAAGACCATTTATCGGGAAATTGATTTCTCGGAATTTCACTTTAACAAGCACATGCTGACGACCCTGAAAAAAGTGTCCCCGGACCGGTTTGAAACGATCCATAAAGAACTGCAATCTGCGTGGGTTGCCCGAATGCGGCTGCTGGTGGGGCAGATGCGAGGCAAGGTCATATTGCTATGGTTTGCCGATCACCCCCCGAGCGAGGGCGTACTTCCCTGTGATGGACTTGGGGAGGACCCGTTGTTTGTGACACGGGCAATGATCGACGAAATATCACCTTACGTGACCAGTGTCGTGGTCGTTGTCCCCTCCAAAGCGGCCCGCGAAGAGGGAACCGAAGGCATGGTTTTCACCCCTCTTGAGGCACATATCGCGCAGGGGCTCCCCAATGTGTGTGCTCACGAGGAAGCGGCCGCTGCAGTGGCGCAGGCCATTGCGGCGCTTGGCTAACCGCGCAAATGCGAAAAGGCCCGCCATTTCTGACGGGCCTTTTGCGAATAGCGTCTAAAGTGGCTTACAGCTTTTCGATCAGCTCAGGCACGGCTTCGAACAGGTCGGCGACCAACCCGAAGTCGGCAACCTGAAAAATCGGCGCTTCTTCGTCTTTGTTGATTGCGACGATGATTTTGCTGTCTTTCATGCCGGCCAGATGCTGGATTGCGCCGGAAATACCGACGGCGACATAAAGCTGTGGCGCAACGACCTTGCCGGTTTGGCCCACTTGCCAATCGTTCGGGGCATAGCCCGAATCGACCGCAGCACGTGACGCGCCAACGGCGGCACCCAGTTTGTCCGCCAGCTTCTCGATCAGGGCAAAGTCTTCCTCTGAGCCGACACCACGGCCACCGGAAACAACCACACCAGCCGACGTCAGTTCGGGGCGGTCGCTGGCTGCGACGTGATCTTCCAACCAGGAGGACAGACCAGGGTCAGCAACTGCCGAAATCGTCTCGATCGAGGCAGAACCACCGGTTCCGGCCGCGTCGAAGGTCGATGTACGGAAGGTGATAACCTTTTTCGCATCAGAGGATTTAACCGTCTGAACAGCGTTGCCGGCATAGATCGGACGCTCGAATGTGTCTGCATCCACGACGCCGGAAGCGTCAGAGATGATCATCACATCCAGCAGCGCCGCAACGCGTGGCATCACGTTTTTTGCGTCGGTCGTGGCGGGGGCAACGATGTGGTCGTAATCGCCGGCCATCGACACGATCAGTGCCGCTGTCGATTCGGCCAGGCGGTGACCCAAAGATGCGTCTTCAGCAACGATAACCTTGGACACGCCATCGATCTTGGCTGCCGCTTCGCCCGCTGCCGCAGCAGAGCTGCCGGCGCACAATACGGTTACGTCGCCGATTTGCTTGGCTGCTGTGACCGCTTTTGCGGTCGCATCCATCGCCAGTTCGCCATCGGTTACTTCTGCAAGGAGTAGAACAGCCATTACACAGCCCCCGCTTCTTTGAGTTTCGCCACAAGCGCATCGACGCTATCAACTTTGATACCGGCGGCACGTTCTGCTGGCTCGACAGTTTTCAGGATTTCCAGACGGTTGCCGACCTCGACGCCGTAATCGGCAGGGGTCTTTTCATCCATCGGCTTTTTCTTGGCCTTCATGATGTTTGGCAAAGACGCATAGCGCGGTTCGTTCAGGCGCAAATCAACAGTCACAACTGTCGGCATCGACACCTTGATCGTTTGCAAACCACCGTCAACTTCACGGGTGACAACGGCGTTGTCGCCTTCGATTTCGACTTTGGAAGCAAAGGTTGCCTGCGACCAGCCCAGAAGGGCAGACAGCATCTGGCCTGTTGCGTTCATGTCGTTGTCGATCGCTTGTTTGCCACACAGAACCAGCCCGGGCTGTTCTTCGTCCACAATCGCCTTGAGAATTTTGGCAACGGCCAGCGGTTCGATGTCATTGTGAACATCGTCGGTTGCGACAACCAGAATTGCCCGGTCAGCGCCCATAGCCAAGGCGGTCCGCAGTGTTTCTTGCGATTGCTTTACGCCGATGGATACAACGACGATTTCATCAACCTGACCGGCCTCTTTCAGGCGGATCGCCTGCTCGACGGAAATCTCGTCGAACGGGTTCATAGACATTTTTACGTTGGCAAGATCAACACCCGTGCCGTCCGCTTTTACGCGCACTTTTACGTTGTAGTCGATCACGCGCTTTACAGGTACCAATACCTTCATGGGCGTTATCTCTCCTCAGTTTACGACTCGGAAGTTTGGCCCAAGTCATTTGAACTCTTCGTGTGTGTAACGAAGCATTTCGGATCAAAACAGCAAAAAAACGGCGTTTCACGTCCTTTGGACGCGGCGTTTCAAGCTGCTTTTGTTATCTATTTGCCCCTGGCACCCACAGGACATCGTCCTTGCCACTGTTATTCGCCATACGGGCGGCCACAAAAAACCAGTCGCTTAGGCGGTTCAGATAGCGCACGACGGCCTCGTTTACGTCTTCTTGTTCCGCCAGCAGAACGGTCAGACGTTCAGCACGCCGCGCCACTGTGCGACAGACATGCAGATGCGCGGCCAGTTCGCTACCGCCGGGCAGGATAAAGCTGCGCAAGGCCTGAAGCTCTTTGTTCATCACGTCGATTTCACGTTCCAGCCGGTCCACCTGTTCGGGGGCGATGCGCAGGGGCTGGTATTCAGCTTTGGCATCGGCGCTCATGTCGGGGCGGCACAAATCTGCGCCAACATCAAACAGATCGTTCTGGATGCGCGACAGCGCAATGTCCGTTTCACCTGTCGCCGCCAGACGCGCCACACCGACAAAACAGTTCAATTCGTCAGCGGTGCCATATGCCTCGACCCGCGCGTTATGTTTGGGAACGCGCGATCCATTGCCAAGGGCCGTGTCGCCTTTGTCGCCGGTACGGGTGTAGATTTTGTTCAAAACGACCATCAGCCAGCATCCTTACGGAAATATACATAAATTAGGATCAAAACGACTGCGATAAACTGGGCGATAATCCGCATGCGCATCAGTTTGTTCGAATTGCGCTTGTTAAAGGCACCGCCGCCAGCAAAACCGCCCAGCCCCATGATCAGGATGATCACAACGGCCAGCACCGCGATGACGACAAGGATGAAAAGAGGATCTGAAGGCATGGGGTTTCCTTTATATTACGCCCAGATGTAGCGGGGCAAACGCGTAGCGCAACCCGAATTTACCGCGCCAGGACCCAGTCGAGCGCCCGCGTGGGCAATATCCGCCGTAAAATGCCCGAAATATAGGTCGGGGTCGTGACATAATATCGCGGGCGGGGCTTGGGAGCCTCTAACGCATGAACCAGCTTTTTCACGACGGCTTCGGGGGGCAGTTCAAATGTGTCCGGCCCGCTGCTTTCGTAGAGGCGTTTTCTGAGCTTGCTTTCATACTGATCCCTGCGCGGGGATGCCTCCCAGTTGATCCAGCGTTCGAAATGCGGGATCGAATTCACGCGGATTTTCGACGTCACAGGGCCCGGTTCGATCAAAACGATGTGGATCGGTGTGTCGCGCATCTCGATTCTGAGCGTATCCGTCAGCCCTTCGAGCGCGAATTTCGTAGAGTTATAAGCCCCGCGCCACGGCATTGTGACAAAACCCAACACCGATGAACATTGCACGATCCGTCCGTGCCCTTGGGCCCGCATGACCGGCAAGACAGCGCGGGTCAGTTCATGCCAGCCGAAAAAATTGCTCTCAAAAATCTCGCGCAGCGCGTCTGTCGGCAGGTCTTCGACGGCACCGGGTGTGCCATGAGCGCCGTTGTTATACAGCGCATCCAGTGTGCCGCCTGTCTCGACCAGCACATGGTTCAATGCCGCGTGGATGCTTGCCGTGTCTGTGTAATCGAGCAACGGGCTGTCAAAGCCTTCGGCGGCAAGCCGGTCACAGTCTGCTTGCTGGCGGCAGGCAGCAAAGACACGCCACCCCCGCGCACGCATGCCATGTGCAGCGGCATATCCGATCCCGGACGAACATCCGGTCATCAAAACGGTTTTCGCGGTCATAAAAAAGGCCCCCATGCTGGAGGCCTTTCATTGCGTGTTGTGGTGTTGATAGCAACGCGCCTTAGCTGTCGGTGAGCAGAAAATCAGCCATCCAGCCCTCGGGGCCACCGTTCAGGGGGCGCATCTGAACCCAGCCGCTTCCGTCATCGCTGATGATTTCGACCGTTTCACCACGCGTCAGGCGAGAGACAATGCCGTATTCCGTGCCCGGCCCGCCGCGCACATTTACACTGTTGCCTGCGACCGACCGCAAATCGCCCGATCCGCTGGCGTTGATGGTCGCAGCGCCCGTGTCATCGGGCGTGATCAGGCTGGGAATGATTGCGGGTGTGTCCTGGCTGGATATCAGGCTGCCTGCATTTACGGGGACAAGGCTCACTTCGTTCACCAACGGGGCCTCGGCCTGTATAACCGCATTTTCCACGGTGGTCAGACTGACCGATACCCGGCTTACCTCTTCCGTTTTGGCGACAGCAATTGTTTCGGCACCCTCAAACCCGGGTGGTGTTGTGTCGGCCGGCACGATTTTGGCAAGTTTCTGTTCAACAGCCTGAGGGGCTAGGGAGGCAACCTTTGGGGTTGGTTCGGCCGTTTCAATGCTTTGCGGAGCAGGCGAAGCTGCAGCGCGTTGGGCACTGGCAGGTTCGAAATCAGCGCCGCCGCTCATTTCATAAAAAGCCCAGCCCAAAAAGCCGAAGGTCAACAGTATAAACCGTTTCATTGTCGCGTTCCCAGTGTAGCAGCGGTCCGGACGCCATGCAGCTGGCATCCTCCAAAATACTCTTTTATCAAGTTTAACACGGATTGCGCCTATCGGTTCCCAGAAACTTGAGAACGTTGCAGGACGGTGACAGTTGGATAGCGTCCAACACCCGTTTCATGCAAACAGCCGCTTGCCGCGTCACGCACGCTTGGCTAAACAGCTTTCATGTCAGATGTTACCGACCCGCCACAGCTTGATCCTCGGAATGTGTCCGAGCCACTGCGCATTGCGCTGGGTGACCGCTATCTGACCTATGCATTGTCGACGATTATGCACCGCGCATTGCCGGATGCCCGCGACGGGTTAAAGCCGGTTCACCGCCGAATCCTTTATGCCATGCGCGAGCTGCGGCTGAGTTCGACAGGCGGCTTCCGCAAATCGGCCAAAATTTCCGGCGACGTGATGGGCAACTATCACCCCCATGGCGATGCGGCGATTTACGATGCGATGGCCCGTTTGGCGCAAGATTTCAACGTGCGCTATCCGCTGGTCGACGGGCAGGGTAACTTTGGCAACATTGACGGCGATAACCCCGCCGCAAGCCGCTATACCGAAGCCCGCATGACCGCCGTCGCCGAGGCGATGCTGGAAGGGCTGAACGAAAACGCCGTTGATTTTCGCGAGAACTATGACGGCACGCTGACCGAACCGGTCGTGTTGCCTGCACAATTCCCGAACCTGCTGGCGAATGGATCGTCCGGTATTGCCGTGGGCATGGCGACCAACATTCCGCCGCATAACATCACGGAACTGGTGGATGCGTGTATTCACCTGATCAAATTTCCGAATGCCGGCGATGACAAGTTGCTTGATTTCGTACCTGGCCCCGATTTCCCCACCGGCGGGATTATCGTCGAGCCGGCGGAAAATATCGCCAACGCCTATCGCACGGGCAAGGGCGGCTTTCGTTTGCGCTGCCGCTACGAGGTCGAAGATCTGGGGCGTGGTGTATGGCAGATTGTCGTCACCGAAATCCCCTATCAGGTCCAGAAATCCAAACTGATCGAAAAGATCGCCGAACTGATCCAGCTCAAGAAAATACCGATCCTTGCGGATGTCCGCGACGAATCGGCCGAAGATATCCGCCTGATCCTTGAGCCGCGCTCGAAAAACGTGGACCCGGAGGTGTTGATGGGGATGCTGTACCGCAGCTCTGACCTTGAGGTGCGGTTTTCGCTGAACATGAACGTGTTGATCGACGGGCTGACGCCGAAAGTCTGCTCGATGAAGGAAGTGCTGCGCGCTTTCCTGGATCACCGCCGCGAAGTATTGCAGCGTCGTTCGGCCCACCGGATGGAAAAGATCGACCACCGGCTTGAGGTGTTGGAAGGCTTTATTGTCGCCTTCCTGAACCTTGACCGTGTTATTGATATCATCCGCTATGACGAGGACCCCAAAGCCGCCTTGATGGCCGAGGATTGGGGTAAGAAACACGTTCGCGCGATGGACGAAGCCGATTACGTGCCGCCTGCGCCGACGACTGAAAATTCCCTGTCCGAGGTTCAGGCCGACGCGATTTTGAACATGCGTCTGCGGTCGCTGCGCCGTCTCGAAGAGATGGAGCTGCTGCGCGAACAATCCGAATTGATGGAAGAACGCGCCGGTCTTGAGGACCTGTTGGACAATGACGCCTTGCAATGGGACAGCATCATTGACCAGCTGCGCGCCACCAAAAAGCAGTTCGGCAAAGACTGGACGCTGGACGGCAAGAATATCGGCAAGCGCCGCACGACCTTTGCCGAAGCGGGCGAAATCGAAGAGGTGCCTCTTGAGGCGATGATCGACCGTGAACCGATCACTGTCGTCTGTTCCGAAATGGGATGGATCCGGGCGATGACCGGCCATATCGACCTGAACCGCGAGCTGAAATTCAAAGACGGCGATGGACCGCGTTTTATCTTTCACGCCGAAACGACCGACCGTTTGTTGGTGTTCGGGTCAAACGGGCGTTTTTATACCTTGTCTGCCGCGACCCTGCCGGGCGGGCGTGGCATGGGTGAACCGCTGCGTTTGATGGTTGATTTGCCCAATGACGTGCAAATTGTTGATATTTTCATTCACAAGGCCGGTCGCAAACTGCTTGTGGCGTCATCCGCTGGCGATGGCTTCGTGGTGCCAGAGGACGAAGTTCTGGCGCAGACCCGCAGTGGTAAACAGGTTCTGAATGTGCGCGGCGATGTCAAAGCAATGATCTGCGCCCCCATCGCAGGCGATACTGTTGCCGTGGTAGGCGAGAACCGCAAAGTGCTTGTGTTCGGTCTGGACGAACTGCCCGAAATGGCGCGCGGCAAAGGTGTGCGGCTGCAAAAATACAAAGACGGCGGCATGTCTGATGCGACGACTTTCATGCGCGCCGACGGGCTAAGCTGGCATGATCCGGCAGGGCGCACACGCACCGAAGCCGACCTGACCGAGTGGACCGGCAAGCGTGCCAGCGCGGGGCGCATGGCCCCTCGTGGTTTCCCGCGGGACAATCGTTTTGGCTAATCGGGTTGCCCGATGACCGACGCCACACTGACATATCCAGCGTCAGGGCCTGAGGGCCTTCCTGTTCAGTTTGTTGGTAAACGCAGTGCCCTGTTCTGGTTGGCGTTGAAAACCGGATTTCTGACAGTCATCACGCTGGGGTTTTACCGCTTCTGGATGAAGACAAGGTTACGGCGCTGGTTCTGGTCCGCGATCCGGCCCGGCGGACATCCGATGGAATATGTGGGCGACCCTTGGGAAAAACTGCTGGGGTTTTTCATCGCGGTAGTGGTCCTGACCTTTTACATCGGCGTCGTTAATCTGATGGTCATGTTCGTCAGCTTTTCTGTTTTTGCCAGCGCATCTGTCGGCTATCTGGCAAGCGCGATCGGGGTGATCCCGATCTGGTTCTATGCAAGGTACCGCGCGCGGCGCTATGTTCTGGCCCGCACCCGTTGGCGCGGTGTGCGGTTTGGCCTTGAAAAGGGCGCTTGGGGCTATGCGTGGCGCGCTTTGATGCATTGGGCGGTGACCATCCTGACGCTTGGCCTGCTGTGGCCGCGCATGACCTTTGCGCTTGAAAAATATGTCACTGACCGCACCTATTTCGGCTCTGCCCGACTGCATCAGGACGGGCGTTGGACAATGCTGTACCGCGCGGCGATTCCGATTTTCGTGTCGCTTCTGATCTTGGCTGCGGGCGCGGGCTGGCTGTTATGGTGGGATCCAGTCGTGGTATCGGCAGACATCACGGCGGAAGGGGTGGCCCGGTCATTCGAGGAAATAATGGATGGCGGCGTACCCGCATTTCCGGTTGTCGGCGCTGAGCGTTTGGCAATTTTTCCATTGGGGATCATGGGGTTGCTTTACGGCGCGATCCATTACCGCTTCGCCTCCAAACGGCTGATGGCGAACCATAAAACCTCCGAAGGGATTAGTTTGCAGTCAAGGCTAAGCGGCCCGCGCGTGGCCAGCATTTATGTTCTGGGCAGCTTTATTGCCTATCTGGCGCTGCTGGTCGGGATCGTCGGGCTGGTGATTTTCGCGTTTGTAACGCTGGGGCCAAGCGCGATGATGGACGGCGCATTTGGCGATTTTGGTGCAGATGTTGATATCCCTTGCGGTATGGCGCTGGCATTGGTCGCGGTGTTTTACCTGTCGGTTTTCCTGATGTGGAACGTGCTTTACAGCACTTTCGTGACCTTTCCCTTAATGCGTCACATGACCAAGACGCTGTCGCTGCCACAGCGCTATGGTTTGCAGGTCATCAGCCAGCGCGACCGTGATGAATTCACCGAGGCCGAAGGCTTTGCCGAAGCGCTGGACCTGGGGGCTGCGATATGAGCGCAGGGTTCAACGGTTTCGGGTCTGCCTATTTCGACGGTGATCGCCCGATCAGCGAAGAAGTCAGCCTGCACATTGCCAACCAGAACCTGCAAATCGGGCTGGACGATGGCAGCACGCTGTTCTGGCCCGTCAAGGACATCCGTGTGCTGCAAGACGGGGCCGACAAAAACAGCTATAGTTTGCGGCTGATCACCGACCCTTTGGCGCGCCTGTTTGTCACCGACAAAACCCTGCTTGGATATTTGCCGAATGCCACGCGGCGTGCCCCGCCCAAGGGGCGTGGTAGACTGGCCGCCTGGGCCGTTGCTGCGGTTGCGGCAGTGGCGCTTCAGGTCACGGTCCTTGTGCCGTTGCTGGCGGATCGCCTTGCCGTTTTCATCCCGCCCGCCGGCGAACGCGCCTTGGGCGAGGCGACGTTTGAACAGATCCGCAACGCGTTGGACGAAACCGGCATGGCACCGTTGGCCATGTGCGAAAACCCCGCAGGCGTCAGGGCACTGGCGCAGATGACCGCCGCATTGAACGCGGGCGAGGGGGCACTGGAGGGCCTGAGCGTCACGGTGCTGGACCACGAAATGATCAATGCCTTTGCGCTGCCGGGCGGGTTCGTCGTGATCTTCAAGGGGCTGATTGATCAGGCGAAAACCCCTGACGAAGTTGCCGCCGTACTGGCCCACGAGATCGGCCATGTGGTCAGCCGTGACCCCACACGGCATGCATTACGGTCGGCCGGGTCAATCGGCATACTGGGCCTGCTGTTCGGGGATTTTGCTGGCGGTGCTGCGGTCTTGTTTCTGACCGAGCGGCTGATCAGTGCGACCTACAGCCAGCAGGCCGAAACCGATGCCGACACCTTCGGCTATGCCAGACTTGAGGCGGCAAATGTCTCGCCTGCAGCCCTTGGGACCATGTTTGAACGGCTGCGCGACGAACATGGCGAGGGCAACGAATTGCTAAACCATTTTCTAAGCCACCCCAGCCTTGGGGACCGCATTGAAAACGCCCGCGCCGCTGCCGACGCAACCCGCGACTACGCCGCCATTCTGGACGATGCCGCTTGGGCCGATCTGCAAGCGATCTGCGATTAGACCGGTTCTGCCGTCAGCCAAACACCGCCATCCGGGCGCAAGGTCAGGATCATCACGGGTTCGGGGTCTTTCCCTTTGACGGCGGTGAATTTGAACCGTGATAGCAGGGTCGCAAGGATGATAACCGCCTCTTGCAGGGCAAAGCTGGCCCCGATGCAGATGCGCGGGCCATCGCCAAAGGGCAGATAGGCATAGCGGTCAATCGATTTGCGGTCCTCGAACCGTTCGGGCTTGAAGGCATCGGGATCATCCCAAAGCTGTTCGTGGCGGCCCAGGGCGTAGATCGGGATGATCACCGTATCGCCCGGTCTGATTTCCCGCCCGCCCAAAGTGTCCGGTTTCTGTGCTGTTCGCGAAATCATCCCCGCAGGGGGGTAAAGGCGCAGCGCCTCGTCGATGATCTGGCGGATATAGGGCAGGTTTTCGACATCATCGCCGGTGGCCGCGCGGCCCTGCAACACCGATTGCGCCTCGGCGCGGGCCTTGTCCTGGGCGTCTTGGTCGAACCCCATCAGATAAAGCGACCATGACAGGGTCAGGGCCGTCGTCTCGTGTCCCGCGACGATAAACGTCAACAGGTTGTCGCGCAGTTCGGCGGTGTTCATCTGCCGTTTGGTCTTGGGATCGACCCCTTCAAGCAGCAGGTCCAGCAGATCGGGCGTGCCGTCATGGCCGCGCTTGGCCCGCGCCTCGATAGCAGTATCTGCAATTTGTTTCATTTCCTTCAGGGCTTTGCCCGACAAAATCCGGTCGGGGCGCGGCACCCAGTCGGGAAGGCCCAGCACGTCGAAAAGGCTGATCTTGCCGGCCTGCGCGATGTAATCGTCGATCGCATGGTGCACCGCGTCGCGGTCAAAAGTATCGCCGCCCGAAAACGTCACATCGGAAATCACGTCAAAGGTGGTCGTGACCATTTCGTCCAGCATGTTGATTGCGCGGGGGCCAGCGGCGGCGATGCGGTCACAAGACCGCTCTGCGGCAGCGGTCATGATGGGGGCCAGGTTCAACATATTGCGGGGGGAAAAGACCGGGGCAGCCGCGCGGCGCTGCCAGCGCCAATGCGCGCCTTCGGCAATGAACAGCGATTCCCCGATGGCGGGTTTCAGCAGGTTCTTGGTCACGAGGGATTTGGGGTAATCATCCAGGCGGTCCAGCAGCATCTCGCGGATGGCGGCGGGGTCCACGACCATATGCCAGCGTTTACCGGTTTTGCCCGACACCATCGGCTGTTTGGTCGCGATGGCGGGGATGATGCTCAGGATATTGCGCCGCGCCATTTGCAGGCTTTTCAGAATGCCCAAAGGTTTGGTCACAAGAGGAACGCGGACAGGAAGGGGCGGTTGGCTCATGATGGGTGCCTTTCAGAGACATATCACAGATAGGATGGCTGGTGCCGGTTACAAACGCGGCAAAAGATTGCACCCAAGAGGGGCTTGCGGTATCGCCTTGAGTAACTTTTCGCCGATGGAGGCTTTGAATGTTTCGTGTTTTTGCCATTTTGATGACCGTTACCTTTTTGGCCGCCTGCAATGGCGCAGCCGATCTGAACAAGCCGCCAGTGCCGCTGGGTGACTTCAACCTGTACCACAATATCGTGGTGGCCCCCAAAGTCCAAAAGCTGCCGATCAGCCGCGTGGTCACCGAAGAAGTCCTGACCACAGCCGTAAAGGATGCGATTGCAGAGCGGTTCGACCGTTATGATGGGGCGCGCAATTATCACTTTGGCGTCAGCGTCGAAGGCTATGTTCTGGCCCCTCCGGGCATTCCGCTGGTTCTGGCCCCAAAATCAATCATGATTATCAACCTGACTGTCTGGGATGATGCCGCTGGCGTCAAACTGACCGACAAGCCGCATCAGATTACAGTTTTCGAATCATTCGATCAGGGCCCTATCATCGGGTCCGGTTATACCAAGACCGCCCAAGAGCAGTTGAAGAACCTGAGCCAGAATGCGGCCAAGTCGATTGAGACCTATCTGGTCAAGCAAAACGCTGCCGAAGGGTGGTTCAATCGGCCCGCTGATGCGGTGATTGTACGGGCCAAGACCACGAATGCCCCCGCCGCCAAGACCGAATAAGCGCAAATTACTTTGCCGATGCCGGTATCAAGCGCGAACAGGCGCTTGATTTTATGCGTCAGACCCAATACATCGCCCGCCAGATAGGTTTGGGTCTGACGTAGGGCCCTCATTAATATAAAGGGCTGCTCCATGGCTAAGGCAAAGTTTGAACGTAATAAACCACACGTTAACATCGGCACGATCGGTCACGTTGACCACGGCAAAACGACGTTGACAGCTGCGATCACCAAGTATTTTGGCGATTTCAAAGCGTATGACCAGATTGACGGCGCGCCCGAAGAAAAAGCACGCGGCATCACCATTTCGACCGCTCACGTTGAGTACGAAACCGAAGCACGTCACTATGCACACGTCGACTGCCCAGGTCACGCTGACTATGTAAAGAACATGATCACCGGTGCGGCACAGATGGACGGCGCGATCCTGGTTGTGAATGCGGCTGACGGCCCAATGCCACAAACCCGCGAGCACATTCTGCTGGGCCGCCAGGTTGGTATCCCGACCATGGTTGTTTACATGAACAAAGTTGACCAGGTTGACGATGCGGAACTGCTGGAATTGGTGGAAATGGAAATCCGCGAATTGCTGTCTTCCTACGACTACCCTGGCGACGACATGCCGGTTGTTCCTGGTTCCGCTCTGGCAGCCATGGAAGGCCGCGACCCAGAGATCGGTGAAAACTCGATCCGCGCGCTGATGAAAGCCGTTGACGAATTCATCCCGACACCTGCACGCGCTGTTGACCAGCCGTTCCTGATGCCAGTGGAAGACGTGTTCTCGATCTCCGGTCGTGGTACCGTTGTGACAGGCCGTATCGAGCGTGGCGTGATCAACGTTGGCGACGAAATCGAAATCGTTGGTATCCGCGACACCAAGAAAACCACCTGTACCGGCGTTGAAATGTTCCGCAAACTGCTGGACCGCGGTGAAGCTGGCGACAACATCGGTGCCCTGCTGCGCGGCGTTGACCGTGAAGGCGTTGAGCGTGGTCAGGTTCTGTGTAAGCCAGGTTCGGTTAAGCCACACACCAAGTTCACAGCCGAAGCGTATATCCTGACCAAGGAAGAGGGTGGCCGTCACACGCCGTTCTTCGCGAACTACCGTCCACAGTTCTACTTCCGGACCACAGACGTCACCGGTACAGTTCAGCTGCCAGAAGGCACTGAAATGGTTATGCCAGGCGACAACCTGCAGTTCGACGTTGAACTGATCGCACCCATCGCGATGGAAGACGGTCTGCGCTTTGCGATCCGCGAAGGCGGCCGCACTGTTGGCGCGGGCGTTGTGTCCAAGATCAACGAGTAAGCTGCTGTCTGGGGGCACGCCCCCACGCACGTCACATCAAACAAGGCCGTCCCACACCGGGGCGGCCTTTTCTTTTGCGGAGGCCGGGGGATAGAATACGCGCAGCGTGAAAGGCCACAGCATGGACATTACCCACGATTTCTTTCCGGGCGCGATCGGGCAAATCATTCAACTGCACGGAACCCACTATGCAAAGCATTGGGGCTTCACCAGCTACTTCGAGGCCAAGGTGGCGCACCAGCTTGCCGAGTTCGCCCATGGCAGGAAGGACCCGGATCTGGTGCTGCTTGCCCGTGATGATCAGGGGGTCGCGGCTTCGTTGATCCTGAACCTTCATGATCCGGAATCGCAGGCGCGTGGCGCGCATCTGAGGTGGTTCATCTGTGCGGACCGCTGTCGGGGCTCGGGGATCGGGCGCAAGCTGTTAAGCATGGCCGTGGCCCATGCCGAGCAGCACAGCCAAGGCAGAATGTGGCTGCACACCTTTGCCGGGCTGGAACCAGCCTTGCATCTTTACCGCAGTTTCGGCTTTGTGTTGCACGCAGAGCAAGAAGGCGATGTCTGGGGAACGGTCGTGAAAGAGCAGGAGTATCGACGCTCGGGCGACAGCTAGAAGGATTTTCCCGCCCTTTGGTGCATATGCTCTTGATCCCCTCGCGATTCCAGACTACCTCACCACTCGGCATAGGGGTTTAGCTCAGTTGGTAGAGCATCGGTCTCCAAAACCGAGGG
The DNA here is from genome assembly GCF_013282155.1 of Sulfitobacter sp. HGT1. Classification (GTDB taxonomy): domain Bacteria; phylum Pseudomonadota; class Alphaproteobacteria; order Rhodobacterales; family Rhodobacteraceae; genus Sulfitobacter. Next base: position 228,430 of record NZ_BLWI01000012.1, on the reverse strand, counting down.
TCGTGGGTTCGAGTCCCTCAGCCCCTGCCAATTTTCCTGACATTGATCTTTTGCGATATGCCTTTGAGTGGTCATAATATGGCCGCTGAATTGCCGTAGCATGGCGCGACACTTTCCATCTCGTTTTTTAAAAGGTGGATGTCTTTATATGTTGCGCAAAAACAAGCCTGCCGATTTGGACCATTTCACAGGTATGTCCCGTTATGATGATTCAGGTCATCAGAACGCGCCGCATCCAGCCGCGCAGCCGGGCCTTGTGCGCCCCTCCGTCCCCGAGACCCCCGAGGCAGGGGGCATCAAACGCATTGTCGGCAGGATCACGGGCGCGGTGCAAACCAAGCTTGCGCGCGGCGGACAGCCCGCCGAAATGCCGGCCGAGGAAATCGCTGCGCAACAGGCACCTGTATCGCTGCGTGCAACGGCCGCCGGATTTGTCTGCGGGTTTGCGGTGGTCTCAGCCGCGATATTTCATCCGGTCCTGTTCTTGGTTCTGACCCTGTTTCTGGCGGCGGTCGTTTCGGCGCTCTATGTGGCCTATGGCTATGACGGGTTCTGGCAGATGATGCTCAAACCCTTGCGCTGGTATGTTGCACGACACCCTGAAAAAGCAGCGGCAATCCATGCAGAGATAGACCGGGTCGCGATGCGTTGGGATGCGATCCTGGACCGTTTCCCCGAAGGCTGGGTCGCGGCGCTTTATTTGCCTGATGTCAGCGATATTGCCGCTTTTGCGCAGCAGGATTCGGAAAAGTTTGAATTGCGGATGGATGACCTGGCCCATGCGCGGAATGCCTAGGCCGACGGGCTGATACGATTGACGTCTTGAATTCGGTCGCATTGGCGGCTACATCGCAGAAACCTTTGAAAAACAGGAAACGCGTCATGGCCACAGTCAATCCACTCCAGTTCATTCAGCAAGTGCGCTCGGAAGTGTCCAAGGTCGTATGGCCGACCCGCCGCGAGGTGATGCTGACAACCGTGATGGTTTTCATCCTTGCGGCACTGACAGCGGTGTTTTTCGCAATCGTTGATATCTTGATCCGTGGCGGCTTGCAGTACGTGCTTTCCTACTTCGGCTGATCGCGACGGGGATGTGCAAAACCTTGCTCACCCCCTTGAAACATTTGGATATGCGGGCTATCCCGCAATCCTAACCTGACAAAGGGCGTGCGGCGATTCGAGTTGCGCGCCGATTTTTTGTTCAGGAAAGGCAGGCAAGTGCCTGTCGCTTTATTGAGAATTTGATGCTGCAAACATGCGCATCGCAAGACAGGGACCAGAGTTCAGATGGCGAAAAGATGGTATTCGGTCAGTGTTTTGTCGAATTTCGAGAAAAAGATCGCCGAACAGATCCGCACAACGGTCGCCGAGCAAGAGCTTGAGGACCAGATCGACGAAGTGCTGGTTCCCACCGAAGAGGTGATCGAAGTTCGGCGCGGCAAAAAAGTCACGACAGAGCGGCGCTTTATGCCCGGCTATGTGCTGGTGCACATGGAAATGTCCGACCGTGGCTATCACCTGATCAACTCGATCAACCGCGTTACAGGTTTCTTGGGTCCACAAGGGCGCCCGATGCCGATGCGCGATGCAGAAGTGACCGCGATCCTGGGCCGTGTCCAGGAAGGCGAGGAAGCACCACGCACATTGATCCACTTTGAAGTGGGCGAGCGCGTCAAGGTTGCTGATGGTCCGTTCGAAGACTTTGACGGTATGATCGAGGAAGTCGACGAAGAGAACCAGCGCCTCAAGGTGTCTGTGTCGATCTTTGGCCGTGAAACACCGGTCGAATTGGAATTCACTCAGGTCAACAAACAGATCTGAGCGGGTCGGCGGGGCAACCCGCCATGCGGTGGCGACACCGTTCGTTTGTGGGAGGCAAAGCTGCGCGCAGCCACGCCGGACCACGCTAGCAAGCGATCACAACGCGTTGTGGTTGTGTAGGGTGGGTGCAAACCCACCGACATAAAAAGGAGAAGGCCAATGGCCAAGAAGCTCGTCGGTAAGATGAAGTTGCAAGTTAAAGCGGGTCAAGCGAACCCATCCCCACCTGTTGGTCCTGCATTGGGTCAGCGCGGGATTAACATCATGGAATTCTGTAAGGCGTTCAACGCCAAGACAGCGGACCTGGAGCCAGGTGCCCCTTGCCCGACCGTGATCAGCTATTACCAGGACAAGTCCTTTACCATGGACATCAAGACGCCTCCTGCGTCCTATTACCTGAAAAAAGCTGCCAAGATTAACTCTGGTGCGAAAACACCGAGCCGTGAAACTGTTGGTACAGTGACCACCAAGCAACTGCGCGAAATCGCAGAAGCAAAGATGGCCGATCTGAGCGCCGTGGATGTTGAAGCCGCGATGAAGATCATTCTGGGCTCCGCCCGTTCCATGGGCATTGAGGTGAAGTAAGATGGCAAAATTCGGAAAACGCACCCGCGCCGCACGCGAAGCATTCGCCGGCAAAGACAACCTGTCTGTTGAAGAAGCGGTAACGCTGATCAAGGCAAACGCAAACGCGAAGTTTGATGAGACCATCGAAATCGCCATGAACCTTGGTGTTGACCCACGTCACGCTGACCAAATGGTTCGCGGTGTTGTTGGCCTGCCAAACGGCACAGGCAAAACCGTACGTGTTGCGGTATTTGCACGTGGCGCAAAAGCAGACGAAGCCACAGCAGCTGGTGCCGATATCGTTGGCGCAGAAGACCTGATGGAAGCGGTACAAGGCGGCAAGATCGACTTTGACCGTTGCATCGCGACACCTGACATGATGCCAATCGTTGGTCGTCTTGGTAAGGTTCTTGGTCCACGCAACCTGATGCCAAACCCAAAAGTTGGCACAGTTACAATGGACATCAAAGAAGCTGTTGAAGCTGCCAAAGGCGGTCAGGTTCAGTTCAAAGCTGAAAAAGGCGGCGTTGTGCATGCTGGCATCGGCAAACTGTCCTTCGACGAAGCCAAGCTGGTTGAAAACATCCGCTCTTTCGTTGGTGCCGTCTCCAAGGCGAAGCCTACGGGTTCCAAGGGTACCTACATGAAGAAGATCGTCCTCAGCTCCACAATGGGCCCAGGCGTATCTGTTGAAGTGGACAACGCTGTTACCGAGTAACGCGTTTCTTAAATTGACGTTATCTTGATTTGGCCCTCCGTACCCCGTGCGGAGGGCTTTTCCATATGTCGCTTTTGCCCGTGGCCGTTTCGGGATCTCGAAGGGGTTGTCGAAGGCGCAGACAAAGCGCAAACTGGCCCGAACGCAGACCAGGTAGCAGCCCGCATAGAGAGAAGTTTTTTCTTGAGCCTCAATCTCACAAAAGATCAATTGCGGTGGCTTGCCAAGAAAGGCGTACGTATCAACGCGCCAGCTGGTCCCGATCCCCTGCGAATTCCCGAGCCGGCTCATGGTCTTGAGGCGCATTCCACGCATTCGGCAGATGGCGTCATGCCGCTTGGAGCCTACAGCTATTCGCATTCCTTTGCGCGGCATGTCGAATACGTTGGTCGCTACTGTTCGATTGGGGCTGGTCTTCAGACCTTTACCAATACGCATCCTATTGACCGATCCTCGACCAGCCCGGTTTTTTACCAGCGGCGCAAATTTCGTGAATGGGGGGGGGATATGGAACAGAGCGATTTAATGGTCCCGTTCGACGCGCCTTCGGCCAAGGTCCGGATTGGCAATGACGTCTGGATCGGAGAGACTGTGCGCATCAGGGAAGGGGTCAGCATCGGTGACGGTGCAATCATTGCTGTCGATGCTTTGGTCACACAGGACGTGGCTCCTTTTTCAGTTGTTGGCGGCGTGCCGGCACGTGTTATCCGACATCGCTTTGATCCTCATCTATCGTCTGCATTCCTGCAGCTGGAATGGTGGCGGTATGCAGTGTCTGACCTCATTCCCCTTCATCCGGATCAGCCGGCGCGGTTTGCCGTTGCGCTTGAGCGGGCGGTGGCAAGCGGACAGTTGCAGCCCATGGCTGAAGATCGTTTTCTTCTCCGCGACTTGTTACGAACACAGGTATCAGGTTGAGACGGGCACTATCCTGACGCCGTCATCGCTGATGGTTGGTCCATGCTTTCCCAGTATGCGCCCGTTTCATCGCTCCGGTCGTCAGGAAATATGCAGTCGAATATGAACACCTTTGCAACGGCGGCACTGCTGTGGCTGAAATAGCTTTATTGCCCCTTGGCATCCCTGAAAACTCTTTATATAGAGGCCCTCGATTCACCTGAAGTTTCTTCGGGTGAGTCTTCTGTCCGAGACGAAGGGTGGCGATGAGCCTTAATTTCCTTTCCGAGATGGGAGACGTTAGAATTACCAAGCGCGCAAGCGTGAGGGCATTTTGGCTTATTCCCGTAAAATGGACCAAGACTGTTTGCGAAAGCAAACTTAATTGAGCCGGGGGGTAACCCCCAGATTTGGAGTGAAACTGTGGATAGAGCCCAGAAAGAACAGTTGGTCGACGAGCTCGGCCAAATCTTTGAAAGCTCTGGCGTCGTTGTGGTAAGCCACTACGTCGGCCTGACAGTTGCTGAAATGCAGGACCTTCGTGCACGCGCTCGCGCTGCAGGTGGGGCCGTGCGTGTTGCCAAAAACAGGCTCGCCAAAATTGCCCTTGATGGAAAGCCATGCGAAAGCATTGCGGAACTCCTGACGGGTATGACCGTTCTGACCTATTCCGAAGATCCCGTAGCCGCCGCTAAGGTTGCTCAGGACTTCGCCAAAGAGAATCAAAAGTTTGTGATTCTCGGTGGTGCAATGGGCGAGAACGCACTGGACGCCGCCGGTGTTGAAGCCGTGTCCAAGATGCCTTCGCGGGAGGAGCTTATCTCCACCATCGCGGGCATGCTGGGCGCACCTGCTTCCAACATCGCTGGGGCCATTGGCGCACCTGCAAGCAATATCGCATCCATCTTGTCCACGATCGAGGACAAGGCGGCTGCGTAAAGCAATATCGTCAAGCTGGCGCAGGGTTGAACACTCGCGTTGGAACACACATATCGTTAACGGAAAGAGCTGAACATGGCTGATCTGAAAAAACTGGCAGAAGACATCGTTGGTCTGACACTGCTTGAAGCACAAGAACTGAAAACCATCCTCAAAGACGAGTATGGCATCGAGCCCGCCGCTGGTGGCGCTGTGATGATGGCTGGCCCTGCCGATGCAGGTGCTGCTGCTGAAGAGAAAACTGAATTCGACGTCGTTCTGAAGAACGCCGGCGCATCCAAAATCAACGTGATCAAAGAAGTTCGCGGCATCACCGGTCTGGGCCTGAAAGAAGCCAAAGACTTGGTCGAAGCTGGCGGCAAGATCAAAGAAGGCGTCGACAAAGCCGAAGCCGAAGAAGTAATGGCCAAGCTGGTTGCAGCTGGCGCAGAGGTCGAACTGGCGTAAGCCATTTGATCTGGGTGCCGTTTTCTTTCAAAGAAAACGGACCGGAATTTTTGACAAATTCCGGGGCAGCCCGCAAATGACAAGGCTGGATGGGGATATTTCCCTGTCCAGCCTAACCTGTTTTGACAAGTATTTCGCGCGAAATACTTCTCTGGATAGGTCCTAAGGGTCGGAAGAGGTACGGTGGGACGTGCTTCAAGAATTGACCAGGATTTACCGCTCTTATGGGCGCGCATCACGGCCCCGGTGATGGCGTGCTCGGCAAGAGACACGAAAGGTGACATGACACATGGCGCAATCCTTCCTTGGCCAGAAACGTCTACGTAAATACTATGGCAAAATCCGTGAAGTTCTGGAGATGCCGAACCTGATCGAGGTTCAAAAATCCTCTTATGATCTGTTCCTGCGCTCCGGCGATGCGGACACACCGACAGATGGCGACGGCATTCAGGGCGTCTTCCAGTCGGTATTCCCGATCAAAGATTTCAACGAGACTTCGGTGCTTGAGTACGTCAAGTACGAGCTTGAGAAACCCAAATACGATGTTGAGGAATGTCAGCAGCGTGACATGACCTACAGCGCGCCTTTGAAGGTGACGTTGCGTCTGATCGTATTTGATGTGGACGAAGACACCGGCGCGAAGTCGGTAAAAGACATTAAAGAACAAGACGTGTTCATGGGCGATATGCCTTTGATGACCCCGAACGGGACCTTCGTTGTGAACGGCACCGAGCGTGTTATCGTTTCGCAGATGCACCGTTCGCCTGGCGTTTTCTTTGACCACGACAAGGGTAAAACCCACTCTTCGGGCAAGCTGTTGTTTGCCTGCCGGATCATTCCTTACCGCGGGTCCTGGCTGGATTTTGAATTCGACGCAAAAGACATCGTGTTCGCGCGGATCGACCGTCGTCGCAAATTGCCTGTGACAACGTTGCTCTATGCGCTTGGTCTTGACCAAGAAGCGATCATGGACGCTTATTACAACACAGTGAACTTCACGCTGAAAGCCGGTGAAGGCTGGGTTGCGCCGTTCTATCCGGACCGTGTGCGGGGCACACGTCCGACCTATGATCTGGTTGATGCCGCGACAGGTGAAGTCCTGTTTGAAAAAGGCAAGAAGATCACGCCTCGTGCCGTTAAGCAGTTGGTTGACGAAGGTAAAGTAAGCGAGTTGCTTTTGCCGTTCGGTCACATCGAAGGCAAATTTGTTGCACGTGACATCATCAACGAAGAAACCGGCGCGATTTATGTCGAAGCCGGCGACGAGATGACGCTTGAGTACGACAAAGACGGTACGCTTATCGGCGGCACCGCCAAAGAACTTGTTGATGCTGGCATTACCGAGATCCCACTCTTGGACATCGACAACATCAATGTCGGCCCCTACATGCGCAACACCATGGCGAACGACAAGAACATGAACCGCGACACCGCGCTCATGGATATCTATCGCGTCATGCGCCCGGGTGAGCCGCCCACAGTCGAGGCCGCGTCGAACCTGTTCGACACGTTGTTCTTTGACAGCGAACGCTATGACCTGTCTGCTGTTGGTCGCGTAAAGATGAACATGCGTCTGGCGCTCGACAAGGAAGACACTCAGCGCACGCTGGATCGCGATGATATCGTATCGTGCATCAAGGCGCTGGTTGACCTGCGCGATGGCCGTGGCGATATCGACGATATTGACCACCTTGGTAACCGTCGTGTTCGTTCCGTTGGCGAATTGATGGAAAACCAGTATCGCGTTGGTTTGCTGCGTATGGAACGCGCAATCAAAGAGCGTATGTCCTCGGTCGAAATCGACACCGTCATGCCGCAAGACCTGATCAACGCCAAGCCAGCAGCCGCTGCGGTGCGTGAATTCTTCGGCTCTTCGCAGCTGTCGCAGTTTATGGACCAAACCAACCCGCTGTCCGAGGTTACGCACAAGCGTCGCCTTTCAGCGCTTGGACCAGGTGGTCTGACACGCGAACGCGCCGGCTTTGAAGTACGTGACGTTCACCCGACCCACTATGGCCGGATGTGTCCGATTGAAACGCCCGAAGGCCCGAACATTGGTCTGATCAACTCGCTGGCGACATTCGCCCGTGTGAACAAGTACGGCTTTATCGAAACACCTTACCGCAAGGTATCGAACGGTGTTGTTTCCGACGAAGTTCAATACATGTCCGCGACCGAAGAAATGCGTCACACTGTGGCGCAGGCCAACGCGAACCTTGATGAGAACATGAAGTTCGTCAACGATCTGGTTTCGACACGCAAATCGGGTGACTACACGCTGTCGCCTTCCGAAAGTGTTGACCTGATCGACGTTTCGCCAAAGCAGTTGGTGTCCGTTGCGGCATCGCTGATCCCGTTCCTGGAAAACGACGATGCGAACAGGGCCTTGATGGGCTCGAACATGCAACGTCAGGCTGTTCCATTGCTTCAGGCCGAAGCCCCGCTTGTCGGGACCGGTATCGAAGAAGTCGTGGCACGGGACTCCGGTGCGGCCTATATGGCCAAACGTGGCGGTATCATCGACCAGGTCGATGCATCGCGTATCGTTTTGCGTGCGACCGAAGACCTTGAGCTGGGCGATGCAGGGGTAGACATCTACCGCATGCGCAAGTTCCAGCGTTCCAACCAGAACACCTGTATTAACCAGCGTCCGCTGGTGAAAGTGGGCGACACGGTTGTTAAAGGTCAGGTTATCGCTGACGGTCCATCGACCGACATGGGTGAACTGGCCCTTGGTAAAAACGTGATCGTCGCGTTTATGCCTTGGAACGGCTACAACTACGAAGACTCCATCCTGATCTCCGAGCGGGTTTCGCGCGATGACGTGTTCACGTCGATCCACATCGAAGAATTCGAAGTGGCTGCACGCGATACAAAGCTCGGGCCAGAGGAAATCACACGCGATATTCCAAACGTTGGTGAAGAAGCGCTGCGCAACCTCGACGAGGCGGGCATCGTGTACATCGGCGCGGATGTTGAACCGGGTGACATTCTGGTCGGCAAGATCACACCAAAGGGCGAAAGCCCGATGACGCCAGAAGAAAAACTGCTGCGCGCCATCTTTGGTGAAAAAGCGTCTGACGTGCGTGACACATCGTTGCGCGTGAAGCCGGGCGATTTCGGTACAGTTGTCGAAGTCCGCGTCTTTAACCGTCACGGTGTTGAAAAAGACGAACGTGCCTTGCAGATCGAGCGCGAAGAGGTTGAACGCCTTGCTCGCGACCGTGACGATGAGCTTGGTATCCTCGATCGCAACATCTATGCGCGTCTGCGTCAGATGATCCTTGGCAAAGTTGCTGTCAAAGGTCCGAAAGGCGTCAAGTCGAACAGCCAGATCACCGAAGAGCTGCTGGATGATCAATTGTCCCGCGGTCAGTGGTGGCAGTTGGCTTTGGCGGACGAAGACGATGCGAAAATCGTCGAAGCGCTGAACGAACAGTACGAAATCCAGAAGCGTACGTTGAACAACCGCTTTGAGGACAAAGTCGAAAAAGTACGCCGTGGCGATGATTTGCCCCCAGGCGTGATGAAAATGGTCAAAGTATTCGTGGCGGTGAAGCGCAAGCTGCAACCGGGCGATAAAATGGCCGGTCGTCACGGCAACAAGGGTGTTATTTCCAAGGTTGTACCGATGGAAGACATGCCATTCCTTGCGGATGGTACGCCAGTCGACTTCTGTTTGAACCCGTTGGGCGTTCCTTCGCGTATGAACGTCGGTCAGATCCTTGAAACCCACATGGGTTGGGCTGCACGCGGGCTGGGCATCAACATCGACGAAGCATTGCAGGAATATAAGCGCTCCGGCGATTTGACACCTGTACGCGATGCGATGAGCCACGCTTACGGCGCAGACGTTTACGAAGAAGGCATCGCCGACATGGACGAAGCAACGCTCTTGGAGGCGGCGGGCAATGTGACCCGCGGTGTGCCAATCGCGACGCCCGTCTTTGACGGTGCCAAGGAAGCAGACGTGAACGACAGTTTGACACGGGCCGGGTTCGATACCTCGGGTCAGTCGGTGCTGTTTGACGGCCGCACAGGCGAGCAGTTTGCCCGCCCCGTGACCGTTGGCGTCAAATACCTGCTGAAACTGCACCACCTTGTGGATGACAAGATCCACGCGCGTTCCACCGGTCCATACTCGCTGGTCACCCAGCAGCCATTGGGCGGTAAAGCGCAGTTCGGTGGTCAGCGCTTTGGTGAGATGGAGGTCTGGGCTCTGGAAGCTTACGGCGCTGCATACACCCTGCAGGAAATGCTGACTGTGAAATCGGATGACGTTGCAGGCCGCACAAAGGTCTATGAAAGCATCGTCAAAGGCGAGGACAACTTCGAAGCCGGTATTCCGGAATCGTTCAACGTTCTTGTCAAAGAAGTCCGTGGCCTTGGCCTGAATATGGAACTCCTGGATGCGGAGGAAGACGAGTAAGGGCACCGCCGGAATTTTCGAAAATTCCGGCCCGATTTCTTCGAAGAAATCGGGCCCCCTCCTTTCGCTTTCGAGATTAATCTAAGGATTTAAGATGAACCAGGAACTGACAAACAACCCGTTCAACCCCGTCGCACCGATGAAGACGTTCGACGAGATCAAGGTATCTTTGGCATCGCCAGAGCGTATCCTGTCGTGGTCGTTCGGTGAGATCAAGAAACCCGAAACCATTAACTACCGTACGTTCAAGCCAGAGCGTGACGGCCTGTTCTGCGCGCGTATCTTTGGACCGATCAAAGACTACGAATGTCTGTGTGGCAAATACAAGCGCATGAAATATCGCGGCGTTGTCTGCGAAAAATGTGGCGTTGAAGTCACGTTGCAAAAGGTCCGCCGCGAGCGGATGGGCCACATCGAACTGGCGTCTCCTGTTGCGCACATCTGGTTCCTCAAGTCGCTTCCATCGCGGATCGGCCTGATGCTGGACATGACATTGCGCGATCTGGAACGTGTTTTGTATTTCGAAAACTACGTCGTGATCGAACCCGGTCTGACTGAACTCACCTATGGTCAGATGATGACCGAAGAAGAGTTCATGGAAGCGCAAGACATCTATGGCATGGATGCATTCACCGCCAACATCGGTGCCGAAGCGATCCGCGAAATGCTGGCCGCGATCGATCTGGAAGCTGAAGCAGACACGCTGCGTGCGGATCTGAAAGAAGCGACTGGCGAATTGAAGCCAAAGAAGATCATCAAGCGTTTGAAGGTTGTTGAATCCTTCCTCGAGTCTGGCAACCGGCCCGAGTGGATGGTCATGACCGTCATTCCGGTTATCCCGCCAGAACTGCGCCCGCTGGTGCCGTTGGATGGTGGCCGTTTTGCGACGTCTGACCTGAACGACCTGTATCGCCGCGTGATCAACCGGAACAACCGTCTCAAGCGTCTGATCGAACTGCGCGCGCCCGACATCATCGTGCGCAACGAAAAGCGTATGTTGCAGGAATCTGTCGATGCGCTGTTCGATAACGGCCGTCGTGGCCGCGTGATCACGGGTGCCAACAAGCGTCCGTTGAAATCGCTGTCCGACATGCTGAAGGGTAAGCAGGGTCGCTTCCGTCAGAACCTTTTGGGTAAGCGCGTCGACTTCTCGGGTCGTTCGGTTATTGTGACTGGTCCTGAGCTTAAACTGCACCAGTGTGGTTTGCCGAAAAAGATGGCGCTCGAACTGTTCAAGCCGTTCATCTATTCGCGTCTTGAGGCCAAAGGTCTGTCTTCCACTGTGAAGCAAGCCAAGAAGCTGGTCGAAAAAGAGCGTCCCGAGGTTTGGGATATCCTGGATGAAGTCATCCGCGAACACCCCGTCATGCTGAACCGTGCACCTACCTTGCACCGTCTTGGCATTCAGGCGTTCGAACCGGTTCTGATCGAAGGTAAGGCCATCCAGCTGCACCCGCTGGTCTGTTCCGCGTTTAACGCTGACTTTGACGGCGACCAAATGGCTGTTCACGTGCCGCTTTCGCTGGAAGCCCAGTTGGAAGCCCGCGTCTTGATGATGTCCACGAACAACGTTCTGTCGCCTGCAAACGGCGCACCGATCATTGTTCCGTCGCAGGACATGATCTTGGGTCTGTACTATACGACTCTCGAGCGTGAAGGCATGGTCGGTCAGGACATGGTGTTCGGTTCGGTCGAAGAGGTCGAGCACGCTTTGGACGCGGGTGCGATCCACTTGCACTCCAAGGTCAAGGCACGGATCAAACAGATCGATGCCGAAGGCAACGAGATCATGAAGCGTTTTGATACGACCCCTGGCCGTGTCCGTCTGGGGGCGTTGCTGCCGCTGAACGCAAAAGCGCCGTTTGATCTGGTGAACCGTTTGCTGCGCAAGAAAGAAGTGCAGCAGGTCATCGATACGGTCTACCGTTATTGTGGCCAAAAGGAATCCGTCATCTTCTGTGACCAGATCATGACAATGGGCTTCCGCGAAGCTTTCAAGGCAGGCATTTCGTTCGGTAAGGACGATATGTTGATCCCTGACAGCAAATGGCCACTGGTTGAAGAAACCCGCGATCAGGTGAAAGACTTTGAACAGCAGTACATGGACGGCCTGATCACTCAGGGTGAAAAGTACAACAAAGTCGTCGATGCATGGTCAAAGTGTAACGACAAAGTCACCGACGCGATGATGGGTGCGATTTCCGCCACGACCTACGGCGAAAACGGCTCTGAAAACGAACCGAACTCGGTTTACATGATGGCGCACTCCGGTGCGCGTGGTTCGGTTACTCAGATGAAACAGCTGGGCGGGATGCGCGGTCTGATGGCGAAGCCGAACGGCGACATCATCGAGACCCCGATTATCTCGAACTTTAAAGAAGGTCTGACCGTTCTGGAGTACTTCAACTCCACCCACGGTGCCCGTAAGGGTCTGTCGGATACCGCTTTGAAAACAGCGAACTCGGGTTACTTGACCCGTCGTCTGGTGGACGTGGCACAAGATTGTATCGTTCGTTTGCATGACTGTGGCACCGAAACAGCAATCACTGCCGAAGCCGCGGTTAACGACGGTGAAGTTGTGTCGTCGCTGGCAGAGCGTCTGCTGGGTCGCGTTACGGCTGATGATATCCTGCGTCCGGGCACTGACGAAGTGTTGGTCCCTGCGCAGACAATCATTGACGAACGTCTGGCGGATATCGTGGATGAGGCGGCTGTATTGTCCGCACGCATCCGCAGCCCGCTGACCTGTGAGGCCGAAGAGGGCGTCTGCGCCATGTGTTATGGTCGTGACCTTGCACGTGGTACTTTGGTGAACCAAGGTGAAGCTGTCGGCATTATCGCCGCACAGTCGATCGGTGAACCCGGCACCCAGCTGACCATGCGTACATTCCACATTGGTGGTGTTGCACAAGGTGGCCAGCAGTCCTTCCTCGAGGCATCCCAGCCCGGTAAGATCGTGTTCGAAAGCGCCATGACCCTTGAGAACGCCGCTGGCGAGATCATGGTGATGGGCCGGAACATGAAACTGTCGATCGTGGATGAAAACGGCGATGAGCGTGCCAACCACAAGGTCGGTTACGGTACCAAGCTGTTCGTCAAGGAAGGCCAGTCGGTCTTGCGCGGCGACAAGCTGTTTGAATGGGATCCGTACACGCTGCCAATCATCGCCGAGAAATCCGGTATGACCAAGTTCGTCGACCTTGTGTCGGGGATCGCGGTCAAGGATGAAACGGATGATGCGACAGGCATGACCCAGAAAATCGTGATCGACTGGCGCGCTGCCCCCAAAGGCAACGAGTTGAAGCCTGAAGTCATGATCCTGGATGCCGATGGCGAGCCGGTCCGTAACGATGCGGGCAACCCGGTGACCTACCCAATGTCCGTTGATGCCGTTCTGTCCGTTGAGGACCAGACCGAAATCAAGGCCGGTGACATCGTTGCGCGTATCCCGCGCGAAGGTGCCAAGACCAAGGACATTACCGGTGGTCTGCCACGTGTGGCCGAACTCTTTGAGGCACGTCGCCCCAAGGACCACGCCATCATCGCGGAAATCGACGGCTATGTGCGCTACGGCAAAGACTACAAGAACAAGCGTCGTATCTCGATTGAATCGTCCGAGGATCCGGATCACAAAGTTGAATACATGGTGCCTAAGGGTAAGCACATTCCGGTTGCGGAAGGTGACTTTGTCCAAAAGGGCGATTACATCATGGATGGCAACCCGGCACCGCACGACATTCTTGCGATCATGGGTGTAGAGGCCTTGGCCGACTACATGATCGACGAGGTGCAGGATGTTTACCGTCTGCAAGGCGTTAAGATCAACGATAAGCACATCGAAGTTATCGTACGTCAGATGCTTCAGAAGTGGGAAGTTCAGGACAGCGGCGACACCACGCTGCTGAAAGGCGAACACGTCGACAAGCAAGAGTTTGACCAAGCTTGTGAAAAGGCGATTTCCAAGGGTGGCCGTCCGGCAACGGGCGAACCGATCCTTCTGGGTATCACCAAGGCAAGCCTGCAAACCCGCAGCTTTATCTCGGCGGCATCGTTCCAGGAAACCACACGCGTGCTGACCGAAGCATCGGTTCAGGGCAAGCGCGACAAGCTGGTCGGTCTGAAGGAAAACGTCATCGTTGGCCGTCTGATCCCAGCCGGTACCGGTGGTGCGACCCAGCAGATGCGCAAAGTTGCAGTGGATCGTGACAATGTGGTGATCGAAGCCCGTCGCGAAGAAGCTGAAACAGCGGCACGTCTGGCTGCGCCAGCGGCTGCTGCCAATGATGTGGTCGGTGGGGATGTGTTCAACACTGTCCCAAGCGATGACGAAAGCCGCAACTGATCTTTGATCTGAGCTAGAAAATGAAAGGCCCCCGCGGAGACATCAGCGGGGGCCTTTTTCTTTTGAAACATGATTTCCAATAGACTTGCATTGCCAGCCCCTGCCACCTGCCGGGAACGGGCTGGTACTTTCGCGATCTATCGGGCAATGATCGCGACATAGATAGTCAACCGAAAGCCCGCCCATGTCGCCAAATCTGATCGGAGCCCTTTTCATGATGGGCTCAATGGCGGCGTTTACGCTGAACGACACGATGACGAAAACAACCGGCGGCGAAGTCCCGTTGTTTCAACTGTTGTTCTTGCGCGGGCTGATCTCGATCTCGCTTTTGCTGGTCTTGTGGGGGCGTCTTGGCCCGATGCATCTGCGGCTTAGCCGTCGCGACTGGAAGCTAGTGGGCATAAGGTCCGCGTCCGAAGTCGGGGCCAGTTATTTCTTTGTGACCGCGTTGTTCAATATGCCGCTGGCAAACCTGAGCGCGATTTTGCAATCCCTGCCGTTGACGGTGACCCTGGGGGCCGCGCTGTTTTACCGCGAGGCTGTTGGCTGGAAACGGATGTCGGCCATTCTGGTCGGCTTCATGGGGGTGATGCTGATCGTCAAACCCGGTACCGACGGGTTCAACATCTGGTCGGTCTATGCGCTGGTCGCGGTGGTGTTTGTCACGGTGCGCGATCTGAGTACCCGGCGGCTGTCACGGGATGTGCCGTCGATGACCGTCACGCTGGCCGCGGTTCTTTCGGTCACGATATTTTCGGGCTTTGCGCAACTGGCGACACCTTGGGCTGATGTGTCGAATGCCCATTGGACCGCGATCGGGGCCGCTGCTGTTTTCGTCTTGATCGGGTACTATTTCAGCGTTCAGACCATGAGAACGGGCGACGTGTCGTTTATCGCGCCCTTCCGGTACACGGGGCTGATCTGGGCGTTGATCCTGGGGTGGTTTGTCTTTGGTGACTGGCCGCTGCCATCGACCCTTGTTGGGGCCGCGATCGTGGCGGCCACGGGCCTGTTCACCCTGTACCGCGAACGCAAGCTGTCATCGCGCTAGGAAAACGCTGCGCACATGGTCGTCATCAATGCCAAAGGTCTGGCGGATGTGGCGGGCCTGTTCGGGTGACATCACCTGATAATCAAAGACGTTCTTTTTGCCCTTCAGGCGGCTGTCGTTGAAATCATTATGCCCGCGCATCATCATGTCTTCGCCGGTAAAGGTCATGGTCGGCATCGTCTTCCACAGGTTCTGGTGGCCGTGGCTCATGATGGTGTCGTCTGATCCGGCTTGCACCACCATGCCAAGCGCCACGGCGGAATAGGGATAGTGATAGGCCCAAAGCTTTAGCCCCTTGGCCCCGGCCGTATAGATGTACCCCTGATTGAAATCCACCGCGACCGAAGAATGTCGGGCACAGATTGGCGCGATGTCATCCGCCGTCTGCTTGAACTTTTCGACAAAGCTGAGCGCCATGGCGTCGTCGTCATCAAGCCGGAATTGCAGGCAGGGTTCATCCGTCCCGCCGCGCCAGTCCTTGATCGCCTTGCTCATGATGCGGCGATGGGGGCGGGGCAGGTATTGTTTGACCACGCATTGCGGGATGTCTTTGGTCAGGTCCAGCAGCCGTTCAAGATAGGGCGTTGGAAAGCCGGTACCCGTGACGATCAGGAACGTAAAATCGGGGTCTGTCTGGCCTGCGACACTGGGCAGGGTGATCGTCTCGAACAGACGAAAGCGTTCTTCCATCCGGTCCTTGCCGTACAGAAAGGTCTCGAGCGCGGCAAAATCGGGATGCCCCACTTTGAACCCGCCTTCACCGGCATAGGAGAAACGGCAAAGGCCAACGGTTCTCATGTCGGCTGACCTTTGCTGAAAATGGCACGGACGGCGTTCGCATCAATGGCAAAGCGTTTGCGGAACATCTTTTCGCCCTCGGCTGTCAGGGGCACGACATCGGCGGGCGCTTCGCCCTTTTGGCGGCTGTCGTTTGATGCGTTGTGCCCCCGCACGAACATATGTTGGGTGTCGAATGAGACTGACGGCATAAAGCGGTTAATCTTGTTATGCGCGTAGTTCATGATGGTCAGCGGGCACCGTGGCCGGACGTACATGGCCAGTGCGGCTACATCAAAGGGGCGAAACACCTCGGTCGCGGCGATGCCATCGGCACCGTATTCCGCGATCAGCCCGCGATTCCAGTCAAAGGCGACGGTCCTATGCGCCTGCGTCAGGCCGAAACAATCGTCCGACGCGGTGCGCAGCCGATCAATAAAGTCCACAGCGACGGCGTCATCGTCGTCAAAGCGGAACTGCAAACAGGGCAGATCGGGGTTGCGCGCGTTGTTGAGGATCTCTTTCATCACCTCGCGGTGCTTGCGGGGCGGTTCAGCGTGGAGACGGGCCTGCGGCAGATCGGCGGTGATGTCGCGCAGACGGTCCACATGATGCCTGGGCATCATATCACCGATCACGATGATCAGTTCGAAATCGGGGTCGGTCTGCGCTTTCAGGCAGGGCAGGGCGACGGTTTCGAACAGTTGAAACCGCTCTTCAAGCCGCCCCTCGTGGTAAAGATAGGCGATGCGGTCCTCGACCGTGTCGTGCCCGACCTGAAATCCGCCAAGGGCAGGATAGGAAAACCGGCAAAGACCAATGATCTGCATCGAATAGGGGCCCTTGACCAACCACGAGAACGGTTCAAATATGGCGGGGTCAGGCGTGTTATTGCAAGCAGCAATTCGACTTTTACGCGTAACGCGGCCCATCGGCACCGCTGGTGTTGACAGTGGGGGCGACTCTGCATATACGCGCCATATCTCGGATGTGGGGGTCGCCCTGCAGTGCCGAAATCATACCACCTGTGGTCACGATCCGGTCTAATGCTGACCCGATCCTCTGTTACCCCACCGCCTCGTTTTCCTCGGTACGGAAACGCTGCGGTGATTTTGCTTTGCGCCACTTGCGCCTGGTAAAGACAGCTTCGCGGACGCGCGAGGGGACCGAAACTTAAACCGCACTGGGGTCCGCCCCGCTGCACCACATATGTGAGCTAAACGGGGATAAAACCGGAATGCCAACGATCCAGCAGCTGATCCGCAAACCGCGCCAGCCTAAAATCAAACGTTCGAAATCCATGCACCTGCAGGAATGCCCGCAAAAGCGCGGCGTTTGTACACGTGTTTATACAACAACACCTAAAAAGCCGAACTCGGCCATGCGTAAGGTTGCCAAAGTGCGCCTGACAAACGGTTTTGAAGTCATCAGCTATATTCCAGGTGAATCGCACAACCTCCAGGAACACTCTGTTGTTCTGATCCGCGGCGGTCGTGTAAAAGACCTTCCCGGTGTGCGTTACCACATCCTGCGCGGTGTTCTGGATACTCAGGGCGTTAAAGACCGTAAGCAGCGTCGCTCCAAGTATGGTGCAAAGAAGCCAAAATAATTTGGGTGGGTCTTGGGCGTTATCTAATCGCCCAGGACCGTCCAGCATACTTTCCCTTTAGGGGTGAGCTGGGGTTGAGACGCACGCCGAAATCCATGCCGCAGGGCAACGGATACACCGGCCAGATCCAACCTTGGCGCAAGAACATTAGGAGCCTTAAATGTCACGTCGTCACGCCGCTGAAAAACGCGAAGTTCTGCCAGATGCCAAATACGGTGATCTGGTCCTAACAAAATTCATGAACAACCTCATGATCGATGGTAAAAAATCGGTCGCTGAGCGTATTGTTTACAACGCAATGAGCCGCGTTGAAGACAAGATCAAACGCGCCCCCATTGAGGTTTTCCACGAAGCTTTGGACAACATCAAACCATCCGTCGAAGTGCGTTCGCGCCGCGTTGGTGGTGCAACCTATCAGGTGCCTGTCGAGGTACGCCCCGAGCGTCGCGAAGCATTGGCGATCCGTTGGTTGATCAAAGCATCGCGTTCGCGCAACGAGAACACCATGGAAGAGCGCCTTGCAGGCGAGCTGATGGATGCTGTTCAGTCGCGCGGCACTGCTGTTAAGAAACGCGAAGATACGCATAAAATGGCCGATGCGAACAAAGCATTCAGCCACTACCGCTGGTAATTCGGGCGGCATAACCCGCCTTCGTCGCGCCCCACGCTGGGGCGCGATTTATCCGTTTCAGATATATTCGAGGAAGCAGCCCCATGGCACGCGACTATCCGCTCACACGCTACCGTAACTTCGGCATTATGGCCCACATCGATGCAGGTAAAACGACCTGTTCCGAACGTATCCTGTTTTACACCGGCAAATCCCACAACATTGGCGAGGTGCACGATGGTGCAGCGACAATGGACTGGATGGAGCAGGAGCAGGAGCGTGGTATTACTATTACCTCCGCTGCGACCACCACATTCTGGCAGCGCCAGGAAGAGCCGACAGCCGATGCGACATCCGACACAAAGTACCGGATGAACATCATCGACACCCCTGGCCACGTTGACTTCACCATCGAAGTTGAGCGTTCCTTGGCTGTTTTGGATGGCGCGGTTGCCGTTCTTGACGCCAACGCCGGTGTTGAGCCGCAGACTGAAACAGTTTGGCGTCAGGCCGACCGTTACAAGGTCCCGCGCATCGTTTTCGTTAACAAAATGGATAAAATCGGCGCTGACTTCTTCAACTGTGTGAAGATGATCAAAGACCGTACCGGTGCGACACCTGCGCCGATCCAAATTCCAATCGGTGCCGAAACCGAATTGGAAGGCATGATCGATCTGGTCACCATGAAAGAATGGGTCTGGGCCGGCGAAGATCTGGGTGCAAGCTGGGAACAGCGCGAAATCCGCGCCGAGCTTAAAGACCTGGCAGACGAATGGCGTGCACATCTGATCGAGACTGCGGTCGAGATGGATGACGAAGCCATGGAAAACTATCTGATGGACGGCGCAGAGCCTGACGTTGATACGCTGCGCAAGCTGATCCGCAAGGGTACGCTGGCCATCAAGTTTATCCCTGTTCTGTGTGGTTCCGCCTTTAAGAACAAGGGTGTTCAGCCGCTGTTGAACGCTGTTATCGACTATCTTCCATCCCCGATGGACGTTGTTGACTACATGGGCTTTAAGCCAGGCGATGACACAGAAACACGTAACATCCCGCGCCGTGCGGACGATGATATGGCGTTCTCTGGCCTTGCGTTCAAAATCATGAACGACCCTTTTGTTGGTACGCTGACATTTACACGCATCTACTCCGGTAAGTTGAACAAGGGCGACACGCTCTTGAACTCGACCAAAGGCAAGAAAGAGCGCGTTGGTCGTATGATGATGATGCACTCGAACGATCGTGAAGAAATTCAAGAAGCGTTCGCGGGCGACATTATTGCTTTGGCGGGTCTCAAGGACACCACAACAGGCGACACATTGTGTTCTGTTGCCGATCCTGTGGTCCTCGAAACAATGACCTTCCCTGATCCGGTTATCGAAATCGCGGTCGAGCCAAAGACAAAAGCGGACCAGGAAAAAATGTCCGCCGGTCTGGCCCGTCTTGCTGCCGAAGATCCATCCTTCCGTGTTGAAACTGACATCGAATCCGGTCAGACGATCATGAAGGGCATGGGCGAACTTCACCTCGACATCCTGGTTGACCGCCTGAAGCGCGAATTCAAGGTTGAGGCGAACATCGGTGCACCGCAGGTTGCTTACCGTGAAACGATCTCTCGTGAAGCCGAAGTGGTTTATACCCACAAGAAGCAGTCGGGTGGTTCGGGTCAGTTCGCTGAAGTTAAAATGATCTTGATGCCAACAGAGCCAGGCGAGGGTTACTCGTTCGAAAGCCGCGTTGTTGGTGGTTCGGTGCCTAAGGAATACATCCCGGGCGTTGAAAAGGGTATTAAATCGGTCATGGACTCCGGTCCTTTGGCTGGCTTCCCGGTCATCGACTTCAAGGTTGCGCTGATCGAAGGTAAATACCACGACGTTGACTCCAGCGTTCTGGCATTCGAAATCGCTGCCCGTATGGGTATGCGCGAAGGTATGAAGAAAGCTGGCGCGAAACTGCTCGAGCCGATCATGAAAGTCGAAGTTGTCACACCTGAAGATTACACAGGCGGCATCATCGGCGATCTTACATCGCGTCGCGGTCAGGTTCAGGGTCAAGACACACGTGGCAACGCCATCGCGATCGAAGCGCAGGTGCCATTGGCCAACATGTTCGGCTACATCAACACTCTGCGGTCGATGTCTTCGGGTCGTGCGAACTTCAGCATGCAGTTCTCGCACTACGAACCTGTGCCACAGAACATCTCGGACGAGATCCAGGCCAAATTCGCGTAAGCGAGCAATAGCAATAACTGGGATGGCGGGGAAAACCCCGCCCTACCCAAACCGTAGGGTGGGTTTTACCCCCACCATCCAAATTGAAAATCAAGGAGGCCACCATGGCTAAGGCAAAGTTTGAACGTAATAAACCACACGTTAACATCGGCACGATCGGTCACGTTGACCACGGCAAAACGACGTTGACAGCTGCGATCACCAAGTATTTTGGCGATTTCAAAGCGTATGACCAGATTGACGGCGCGCCCGAAGAAAAAGCACGCGGCATCACCATTTCGACCGCTCACGTTGAGTACGAAACCGAAGCACGTCACTATGCACACGTCGACTGCCCAGGCCACGCTGACTATGTAAAGAACATGATCACCGGTGCGGCACAGATGGACGGCGCGATCCTGGTTGTGAACGCGGCTGACGGCCCAATGCCACAAACCCGCGAGCACATCCTGCTGGGCCGCCAGGTTGGTATCCCGACCATGGTTGTTTACATGAACAAAGTTGACCAGGTTGACGACGACGAGCTGCTTGAGCTGGTCGAGATGGAAATCCGCGAATTGCTGTCTTCCTACGACTACCCCGGCGACGACATGCCCGTCATTCCTGGGTCGGCATTGCACGCAATGAACGGCACGCGTCCAGAAATCGGCGAGGAATCCATCCGCGCTTTGATGAAAGCCGTCGACGAGTACATCCCGACACCTGCACGCGCTGTTGACCAGCCGTTCCTGATGCCAGTGGAAGACGTGTTCTCGATCTCCGGTCGTGGTACCGTTGTGACAGGCCGTATCGAGCGTGGCGTGATCAACGTTGGCGACAGCATTGAAATCGTTGGCATTCGTGACACCAAGACCACCACATGTACCGGTGTTGAGATGTTCCGCAAGTTGCTGGATCGTGGGGAGGCTGGCGATAACGTTGGCGTTCTGCTGCGCGGTATCGAGCGTGAGGGCGTTGAGCGTGGTCAGGTTCTGTGTAAGCCAAAGTCGGTGAATCCACACACCAAGTTCACAGCCGAAGCGTATATCCTGACCAAGGAAGAGGGTGGCCGTCACACGCCATTCTTCGCGAACTACCGTCCACAGTTCTACTTCCGGACCACAGACGTCACCGGTACAGTTCAGCTGCCAGAAGGCACTGAAATGGTTATGCCAGGCGACAACCTGCAGTTCGACGTTGAACTGATCGCACCCATCGCGATGGAAGACGGTCTGCGCTTTGCGATCCGCGAAGGCGGCCGCACTGTTGGCGCGGGCGTTGTGTCCAAGATCAACGAGTAAGCTGCTGTCTGGGGGCACGCCCCCACGCACGTCACATCAAACAAGGCCGTCCCACACCGGGGCGGCCTTTTCTTTTGCGGAGGCAGGGGGATAGAATACGCCCAGCGTGAAAGGCCGTTTCGGCAACGTTCCGGAGGTATTTTTTCAGGATCGTTACTGGTCAAGTCTGTGAAATAGGATAACCTTGATCCATGAGAAAATTTTCAATTCCAGTTTCCCGTCTTTTTGCGCTGGTGTTATGCCTGTTGCCTGCATTCGCATTCGCCGGTGATTTCGACCGTTTCGCCGGAACTTTCACGGGTGCGGCAGAATTCTCGTTCGACGGTGAAGTCAGGTACCGGGACATGAGTACCACGATCGAGCCAACCAAGGACGGGTTCGTGCTGACCTGGACATCGGTCAGCCGCAAGGATGATGGGCGCGCCAAGGCCAAGACCTATAAGATCAAGTTCGCGCCAAGTGTCCGGCCCAATATCTACGGCTCTGCCATGCGAACCAATGTGTTTGGCAAGGCAATTCCCCTTGATCCGCTGAAGGGTGACCCCTTTGTGTGGGCACGGCTGATTGGCGATACTTTATCTGTCTTTTCGCTTTTCATTGACGAGACCGGGGAATACGAAATGCAGGAATACCATCGGACCTTGGTCGATCAGGGGCTGGAACTGGAATTCCTTTTGGTCCGTGATGGTAAGCCCCTCAAGACGATCAAAACGCTTTTGAAGCGGGCAAACTGACGGGACTGCCGATTTTTGACGGGTCTGATTGCCCCAATACCCCAGCGGATGTTGTATCATGTCGACTGTTCCCCAACCTGATCTTGCGATGCAGCGTCAGTACCTGTTGGTGTCCCTGGAAGAGGCGCAGGCCACGGTCCGGGCCTATGATACCAAAGCGCAGATCGTGGGAATCGGCTACACCTTCGCCTTGAACATCGTTGCAAATGTGATCGGCGGCTTGCCCGGGGCCGGCGATGAGGGCGCGGTTTTTGTCGTTCTGTTCTGGGCGGTGGTCATGGCCCCGTTGTTCTTTTTCGGCTATGTGCTTTACCCCTCCAGACGATCGGCCCCCAAGGTGAACGATGACAGTGAAAAGGGGGTCGAACGGGCATTGTACATCCAGACTGCCCGACACCGCACCGTCGCCGACCTGCAAGCGGCAGCAGCAAGGGCGGATTGGCACGCCGAACTGGCCTATGAGGTTTTGAAGGTTTCAAAGCTGCGCGAGCAAAAACGCATGAGGTTCATCGCGGCGCTCTATATGACCGTCGCATCCTTTGCCTTGCTGGCGGGCAAACAGCTTTGGTCCGTCATTTAACCGGTTTCGCCCCCGGTTGCGGCAGATTCTTGCGACATCACGACGTGTACAGGTCTGAACGGCCAATTGCCCCTTGCCACAAGATGCGACTCGACCTATAGAGCGCAAGTCTCAGCGGGGTGCGTTTTTACGCGCCCCGTTTGACTTACGACAAAACGCAATGAAGGGCCGTGATGAGGCGTCTCTTCCTCTTCGTTTCACCTCCCAATGAGGGATGATGACATATGGCACAAAGCCAAAACATCCGCATCCGTTTGAAGGCGTTTGATTACCGCGTGTTGGATGCGTCCACACAGGAAATCGTAAACACCGCCAAACGTACCGGTGCATCTGTTCGCGGCCCAATTCCGCTGCCGAACAAGATCGAGAAATTCACAGTTTTGCGTGGCCCCCACGTTGACAAGAAATCCCGTGACCAGTTCGAAATCCGCACGCACAAGCGTTTGCTGGATATCGTTGATCCGACCCCCCAGACCGTGGACGCGCTGATGAAGCTCGACCTGGCCGCTGGTGTGGACGTCGAGATCAAGCTGCAGTCATAAGCGTAGGAGGGTAATATTATGTTGCGCTCAGGCGTTATTGCAAAAAAGATGGGCATGACCCGTTTGTTCATGGAAGATGGTAAGCAGATCCCTGTTACCGTTCTTCAGCTCGACAAACTTCAGGTTGTTGCACAGCGTACCACCGAACGGGACGGCTACACAGCTGTTCAGCTCGGCGCAGGTACAGCCAAGGTTAAACGGACATCGGCACCCATGCGTGGTCACTTTGCTGCGGCAAAGGTTGAACCAAAGCGTAAGGTTGCGGAATTCCGCGTTGATCCAGAAGCTATGTTGAATGTTGGCGAAGAAATCATCGCCGATCATTACTTTGCTGGTCAGTATGTTGACGTTGCAGGCACATCCATCGGTAAAGGTTTTGCCGGTGCGATGAAGCGCCACAACTTTGGCGGTCTGCGTGCGACACACGGTGTTTCCGTGTCTCACCGTTCGCATGGCTCCACCGGTCAGTGTCAAGATCCGGGCAAAGTTTTTAAAGGCAAGAAAATGGCCGGTCACATGGGTTCCGCCCGTGTCACCACTCAGAACCTCGAAGTTGTCAAAACTGACACCGTTCGTGGCCTGATCATGGTCAAAGGCGCTGTTCCCGGCTCCAAAGGTGGTTGGGTGACTGTTAAGGATGCGGTTAAGAAACCATTCCCTGACAACGCCATTCTGCCAGCTGCTCTGCGCTCCGCCGCAGAAGAAGCATCGAAAGCCGCTGAAGAAGCCGCCGCAGCCGCCGCAGCCGAAGCAGAAGCCGCCGCAGCAGAAGCCGCAGCAGCCGAGCAGGCCGCAATGGAAGCCGCAGAAAGCACTGACGCAGCCGCGCCAGATGCAGAACAGAAAGAAGGTGACGCATGAAACTTGATGTCATCAAACTAGACGGCGGTTCTGCCGGATCGATCGACCTGGACGAGGCCCTGTTCGGTCTTGAGCCACGCGCTGACATCCTGCACCGCGTCGTCCGCTGGCAGCGTAACAACGCGCAGCAAGGTACGCACAAGGTCAAGACACGGTCCGAGGTTAGCTATTCGACCAAGAAGATCTATCGTCAGAAAGGCACCGGCGGCGCACGCCACGGCGCACGTTCTGCACCGATCTTCCGTTCGGGTGGTATCTACAAGGGTCCAACCCCTCGTAGCCACGGCCATGAACTGACCAAGAAGTTCCGCAAGCTGGGTCTTCGCCACGCTTTGTCTTCGATGGCAAAGAACGGCAACCTGGTTATCATCGACGATGCCGCATCCGATGGGAAAACCGCAGCACTGGCCAAGCAGGTTAAGAACCTCGGCTGGAAACGCGCGTTGATCATCGATGGCGTGTCTGTGAACGAAAACTTCTTGCAAGCCGCGCGCAACATCGAAGGTCTGGATATCCTGCCAACGATGGGTGCAAACGTCTATGACATCCTCAAGCGTGACACACTCGTGATCACCAAAGCGGGGATCGAAGCACTGGAGGCCCGTTTGAAATGAGCACCAAGCACCAGCACTATGATGTGATCCGCAAGCCGATCATCACCGAGAAAGCAACAATGGCGTCTGAGAACAACGCCGTGGTTTTCGAAGTGGCAATCGGTAGCAACAAGCCAATGATCAAAGAAGCTGTTGAAGCTCTCTTTGGTGTCAAGGTGAAGGCCGTGAACACGACCATCACCAAAGGCAAGTCCAAGCGTTTCCGTGGCCAGATGGGCCGCCGCAAGGACGTCAAAAAGGCTTATGTTACGCTCGAAGAGGGTAACGCCATCGACGTATCCACCGGCCTGTAATCAGCCCGGTTGACGCTAACGAAAGGCCCCTCGCTGCAAGGCGGGGGGCCTTTTGCATGCGCATGTCCCGTTTCGGCGGCATCTATCCGCTTGTTTTGCCCATTCTTGTTTAAACGCTTGTGTTCTGGTCAATAAGGGCAGAGGGGTAGGGGGCAACGTTACGTCTATCGTCATCACTGCTCCTTACGGCTCAGTCTTTCGATCTATTATTGACTTAGCCGCCCTGCCGCATTCCGCGGGCAGATTTATAAGGAATACGATAATGGCTTCTGGCACAGTAAAATGGTTCAACACCACAAAAGGTTTTGGTTTTGTAGCACCCGAGGGTGGCGCAAAGGACGTATTCGTCCACATCTCCGCAGTTGAGCAAGCAGGCCTGACCGGTCTGTCCGATGATCAAAAGATCACTTTCGACATCGAATCCGGCCGTGACGGTCGTGAATCAGCAACAAACATCAAACTGGCGTAAGCCGGTCGGTCCCTGCGGGGGCTGATGTTTGAGAGTTTTGGAAAGGGCGTGGCCGCGAGGCTGCGCCCTTTTTGTTTCAAAGGTGTGTTACAGCCCTAGCTGAAGGCACAGGCAACCGGACACCAAAGCAAGCCAGCGCTTTGGTGTCCGTACCGCTTAATCGTCCTCGCGCGATTCCCGCAGGATTTTGCCGGTCACTGAATCGACATAAAGCTCCATCTTGACGCCTTCCGAATTCGTGGCCTCGACTTCGTAGTGGCCCCCTTCGAAATCGATGTCGCGGATATCGGTATAGCCAAGCGCCTGTACCGTCGCGACGATCTGGCGCAGACCCATGTAATGTGGCCGGTTGAACTTGCCGCCCCAGCCAAATCTGCCATTGGCTGGCCCGGCGGCCTCCATTGCTGTGCGGCATTGCGTCGATACCTCCGAGATATGCTCGCCCAGGCAAAGCTGAACGGCCCCACCGATATGCGATATGCCGGAGCAGTACCGTTCGATGTCATCAGCGCAGGCGGTTCCGATCACGCCGGACTGGGCGTATGCCGCCCCTGACCAGGAGAGTGCGGAGCAAAGTAACAAAGCGGGAATGCGTTTCATGTTGAATGTCCTCTTAGGGGTTATGGATAGGGGGCGTCGCTATGGGGCGGTACCCTATCAGAGCATTCCTAGCAGCGGCGTTGCGGGCCATATTGACCTAAGTCAAAGGTGATCTGGATCGGCTTTTTTGGGCCGCGTGTTGAGCGATGAAGCGAGTGCGTGGGGCAGAAAAGACAAGCGGATCATGATCCGCCTTGCGACCGATCAGGGGGGTGACTTGGGGCGATGCAAGCAGGACGCATGTGATATCCGCGCAGGCTTAATGCGTGGCTCGAACCTTCTCCCTTGACCCTCCTGCCATCCTAACCTAAACGACCCCATCGGCAGCGCCCCGGATTCGTCCGGGGCTGTGTCGTTTTGTGCGTTGGTGGGTTTCACCCACCCTACGCCGGTCCGGCAAAGGGGTTCTTTGCCAGACATTCAAATTGGGGACCTTCGGGGCCCTATAACCATCTCGGCTTCAACTTGTTGAAGTCGGGCACAAGCAAAACGGAAGACAGAAAACATGGCACTAAAGTCGTATAAACCGACGACGCCAGGCCAGCGTGGGCTGGTACTGATCGACCGTTCGGAGCTTTGGAAAGGTCGCCCGGTTAAAGCCCTCACAGAGGGTCTTAGCAAGCACGGCGGACGGAACAACACCGGACGGATCACAATGCGTCGCAAGGGTGGTGGTGCAAAGCGCCTCTACCGCATCGTCGATTTCAAGCGCAACAAGCTGGACATGTCCGCGGTTGTCGCACGTATCGAATATGACCCTAACCGGACCGCATTCATCGCACTGATCCAGTACGAAGATGGCGAACAGGCTTACATCCTGGCACCGCAGCGTCTTGCTGTTGGCGACAAGGTGATTGCATCGGCCAAGGCCGACATCAAGCCTGGTAACTCTATGCCATTCTCGGGCATGCCTATCGGTACGATCATTCACAACATCGAAATGAAGCCAGGCAAGGGCGGTCAGATCGCTCGTGCAGCCGGTACCTACGCCCAGTTCGTAGGCCGTGATGGTGGATATGCTCAGATCCGTTTGTCCTCGGGCGAACTGCGTCTGGTGCGTCAGGAATGTATGGCCACCGTTGGTGCCGTATCGAACCCTGACAACTCCAACCAGAACTACGGTAAAGCGGGCCGCATGCGTCACAAGGGCATCCGCCCATCTGTGCGTGGTGTTGTTATGAACCCGATCGACCACCCACATGGTGGTGGTGAAGGCCGGACATCGGGTGGTCGTCACCCTGTTACGCCTTGGGGCAAGCCAACCAAGGGTGCAAAAACCCGCAACAAGAACAAAGCGTCCAGCAAGCTTATCCTACGCTCGCGTCACGCCAAGAAGAAGGGGCGTTAATAGATGTCTCGTTCAGTATGGAAAGGTCCTTTTGTTGACTCTTATGTCCTCAAAAAGGCCGAAGCCTCCCGCGAAAGCGGTCGCAGCGAAGTGATCAAGATTTGGTCGCGCCGTTCAACGATCCTGCCACAGTTTGTTGGCCTGACGTTCGGTGTGTACAATGGTCACAAGCACATCCCTGTAAACGTCAGCGAAGAGATGATCGGTCAGAAGTTTGGTGAATATTCGCCAACTCGCACCTATTATGGTCACGCAGCCGACAAAAAAGCGAAGCGGAAATAAGCCATGAGCAAGGATAAAAATCCCCGCCGCGTGGCCGACAACGAAGCCCGTGCAAAACTGCGCATGCTTCGCACAAGCCCGCAGAAACTGAACCTCGTCGCCGCAATGATCCGCGGCAAGAAGGTAGACAAGGCCCTTACGGACCTGACCTTCTCCAAAAAGCGGATCGCCGCAGATGTGAAGAAATGTCTTCAGTCTGCAATTGCGAACGGTGAAAACAACCACAACCTTGACGTGGATGAACTGGTCGTTGCCGAAGCATATGTCGGTAAGAACCTGATCATGAAGCGTGGTCGTCCACGTGCACGTGGCCGTTTCGGCAAGATCATCAAGCCGTTTTCGGAAATCACGATTGTCGTGCGTCAAGTTGAGGAGCAAGCATAATGGGTAATAAAGTAAACCCGATCGGCATGCGTCTTCAGGTCAACCGCACCTGGGACAGCCGCTGGTACGCCGACACCAAGGATTACGGTGATCTTCTTCTTGAAGACCTTGCCATCCGCAAGTTCATCAAAAAAGAATGTGCACAGGCCGGTATCGCCCGTGTGATCATTGAGCGCCCACACAAGAAGTGCCGCGTTACGATCCACACAGCACGCCCAGGTGTGATCATCGGTAAAAAAGGTGCGGACATCGAAGGTCTGCGTCAGAAAATCGCCAAGATCACCAAGTCTGACCTGCACCTCAACATCGTTGAAGTTCGCAAGCCAGAGCTGGACGCCGCACTTGTTGGTGAATCCATCGCACAGCAACTGGAACGCCGGGTATCTTTCCGTCGCGCCATGAAGCGTGCCGTACAGAACGCCATGCGTATGGGTGCCCTTGGTATCCGCGTTAACGTTGCTGGTCGTCTGGGTGGTGCAGAAATTGCGCGTACCGAATGGTACCGTGAAGGCCGCGTGCCGCTCCACACACTGCGTGCTGACATCGATTACGCACATGTCGAAGCGATGACTGCCTATGGCATCATCGGGATCAAGACCTGGATCTTCAAAGGCGAGATCATGGAACATGACCCGGCAGCGCGTGACCGTAAGGCACAAGAAATGCAAGACGGCCCAGCACCTCGCGGTGCCGGCGGTCGTCGCTAAGGGGGAATGAAAGATGCTACAACCAAAGCGTACGAAATTCCGCAAGCAGCACAAAGGCAAAATCAAGGGTCTTGCAAAGGGCGGGTCTGACCTGAACTTTGGTACCTTTGGCCTGAAGGCTCTGGAGCCTGAGCGCGTAACAGCGCGTCAGATCGAAGCTGCACGTCGTGCCATGACGCGTCACATGAAGCGTCAAGGCCGTGTCTGGATCCGGATTTTCCCGGATCTGCCAGTCACATCGAAGCCTACCGAAGTCCGTATGGGTAAAGGTAAAGGTTCCGTTGATTACTGGGCATGCCGCGTCAAGCCTGGCCGCGTAATGTTTGAAATCGATGGCGTTAACGAAGACATCGCTCACGAGGCCCTGCGCCTTGCTGCGATGAAGCTGCCGATCAAAACACGCGTTGTGGTCCGCGAGGACTGGTAAAAGACGCTCCGGCGCAAGCCGGAGCTGTCGCGGCGGCGGCAGGGTATTTCCCAGAA
The DNA here is from genome assembly GCF_013282155.1 of Sulfitobacter sp. HGT1. GTDB lineage: Bacteria > Pseudomonadota > Alphaproteobacteria > Rhodobacterales > Rhodobacteraceae > Sulfitobacter. Next base: position 198,815 of record NZ_BLWI01000012.1, on the reverse strand, counting down.
ATGCCCGTTCCGCCCCGGTGAATTAGAAAAGCCCCCGCTGAGTGATCAGCTGGGGCTTTTTTGTCTGGCTCTCATTTAATGGCGATAGCTAATCAATCGGCACCATCAATCTGGCCCCCGCGTTCACTGGCCAATGCTGCCCCTCGGGGCTAAGGTGGTGAAAAGACCACCCCCAGACAAAGGTCACGCCTCATGAAACAAGTCCCCAAGCCCACCACTGACGAAGACCTCATCAAAGAGTTCCTCAACAAAGGCGGCACGATTAAGAAGGGCAAGACCAAGCCGATGCCGGATGATCTTGGCCTGTCTAACAATCAGTGGGGCAATAAGTTGACCAAGGAAGAGAAAGCCGCGGTCAAGGAGCAGGAAGCGGCGCGCAAGAAGCCGTAGGGTGGGTGAAACCCGCCGCGCCGTTATCTGAATGCCAGCACCCCGTGGGGTGCGGCAACCTTACGCCCAGGCGTAGTTGAACGACACCGAGATGCGGTCTTCTTCGGCCATGTTCATCGGCACTTCGTGGCGCAGCCAGCTTTCCCATAGCAGAACATCACCGACAACCGGCTTGGCATAGACGAACTGGCGCAATTCCTGCGGGGCGTCCTTCAGGCGGCCGGGGGCGGCCATCATCATCGGCAGGCGCGGGTCTTCGAGCTTGAGCGCGCTCGTGCCTTCGGGCATCGCCACATAGGTCGTGCCCGAGATCACCGAATGCGGGTGGATATGCGCGGTATGAATGCCGCCTTCGGGCAGGATGTTGATCCAGAGGTCTTCCAGCTTCAATTTGCGACCGTCCAGATCAAAGGCCAGATCCTTGGCGAAGGCTTTGACGTGTTTATCCAGCGCTTTCTTCACGGTCTTGAAGATCGGAAATCTCCAGGGCAGGTCGGTCAGCGACGCATAGCTGGTGTATCCGGGAAAGTCGTTTTCATCGCACCATTGCTGGCCGGCCTCGTCATCTTCGGCGATGCTCAGGCACGCGGCCTCAAGCTCGGACGGGTCGACGGGTTTGCCGTGCTCGGACAAAGCGGCGCGGTAGAGGCGGGTGACGAAAAGGGATTCTATTTGTGACATGAGGCATCTTCTACATGAGGTGGGGCAGGGTGGCGATAGGTTTTGCGCAAAGGCTGCTTGCCAACTGCGTGTAACGGCTATAGAGGAACCTTTCACATGAACTCCACCAGAATCATGGTCACCCCTCAGGGGCCTACTGGTGATGTCGAAAGGAACAGGCGATGAACGCCAAGGAACTGCACGACAAGACACCCGACCAGCTTCGGGATGAACTTGTTAACCTGAAAAAAGAAGCCTTCAACCTGCGTTTTCAGCAAGCCACTGGCCAGCTGGAAAACCCCGCACGTTTGAAGACCGTCAAGCGTGACGTCGCACGTGTCAAAACCGTTCTCAACCAGAAAGCCGCAACCGCGGCTTCTGCTGAATAATAGGAGCCTGAGAGTATGCCCAAACGTATCCTGACAGGCACCGTGACAAGCGATGCCAACGAGCAAACAGTAACTGTATCGGTAGAGCGTCGCTTTACCCACCCGGTTCTGAAAAAGACCATCCGTAAGTCCAAGAAATACCGGGCTCACGATGAGAACAACACATTCAAAGTGGGCGACAGCGTTCGCATCATCGAATGTGCACCAAGATCGAAAACCAAACGTTGGGAAGTTCTGGAAGCCGCTGAGGCCTAAAGAACGGCTTGTTCGGGTGTGGACCCCTTGTTTCCCTTGACTCTGAGGGAGGCAGGGGTCACACGCACGAGCGAGAAGCCCGTTATGGGCAGACCAATTTAATCGAAACCCTGGGGAACGGGCACGCATCGCCCCCCAGAAGGTCGGGAGAAACCAAATGATCCAGATGCAGACCAACCTGGATGTTGCTGACAACAGCGGCGCTCGCCGTGTTCAGTGCATTAAGGTATTGGGTGGTTCCAAGCGTAAATACGCATCCGTCGGCGACATCATTGTCGTGTCGGTCAAGGAAGCCATCCCTCGCGGTCGTGTGAAAAAGGGTGACGTGCGTAAAGCCGTCGTCGTTCGCACTGCCAAAGAAGTTCGTCGTGACGATGGCACAGCCATCCGTTTCGATCGCAACGCAGCAGTTATCCTGAACAACGCAAACGAGCCCGTAGGTACACGTATCTTTGGACCAGTTGTTCGTGAATTGCGCGCCAAAAACTTCATGAAGATCATCTCGCTTGCGCCGGAGGTGCTGTAATGGCTGCTAAACTTCGCAAAGGTGACAAGGTCATCGTGCTTGCTGGCAAGGACAAGGGCAAGACGGGTTCCATCTCGTCTGTTGACCCAAAGGCCAACAAAGCAATCGTAGACGGTATCAACATGGCAATCCGCGCCACGCGTCAGTCCCAGACGTCGCAAGGCGGCCGTATTCCCAAAGCGATGCCAATCGATCTGAGCAACCTGTCGCTGGTTGATGCCAACGGCAAGGCAACGCGCGTTGGCTTTAAGATCGAAGGCGACAAGAAAGTGCGCTTTGCAAAAACCACGGGGGACGTAATCGATGCTTGATACTGCAACATACACACCCCGCCTGAAGGGCGTCTATAACGACACGATCCGTCCTGCCCTGAAGGAAGAGTTCGGTTACAAGAACGACATGATGATCCCTCGCTTGGATAAAATCGTTCTGAACATCGGCTGTGGCGCTGAAGCTGTCCGTGACAGCAAGAAAGCAAAATCCGCTCAGGAAGATCTGACAACGATTGCCGGCCAAAAAGCGCTGACAACCATTGCCAAGAAATCCATCGCTGGTTTCCGCGTTCGTGAAGACATGCCTTTGGGTGCGAAAGTTACCCTGCGTGGCGAGCGGATGTATGAATTCCTGGATCGTCTGATCACGATCGCAATGCCTCGTATCCGCGACTTCCGCGGCATCAGCGGCAAAAGCTTTGACGGTCGTGGCAACTATGCCATGGGCTTGAAAGAGCACATCGTGTTCCCTGAAATCGACTTTGATAAAGTTGATGAGACCTGGGGAATGGACATCGTGATCGCCACCACGGCGAAAACCGACGCTGAAGCGAAGGCACTGTTGAAAGCGTTCAACATGCCCTTCAACTCATAAGCGCGGGGAGGATTTAGATATGGCTAAGAAATCCATGATCGCACGCGAAATGAAGCGTGAAGCACTGGTCAAGAAGTTCGCTGCAAAGCGCGCTGCCTTGAAAGAGATCGTAAGCGATCAAGAAAAGCCAATGGAAGAGCGTTTCCGCGCGTCCCTGGCTTTGGCGAAACTGCCTCGCAACTCCAGCGCTGTGCGTCTGCACAACCGCTGCCAGCTGACAGGCCGTCCGCACGCTTACTATCGTAAACTGAAAATTTCGCGGATCGCGTTGCGGGATCTTGGCTCAAGCGGCCAAATCCCCGGCATGGTCAAGTCGAGCTGGTAAGGAGCGCATCAGATGAACGATCCTATCGCAGATATGCTGACACGCATCCGTAACTCCTCGATGCGCGGTAAATCCACAGTCATGACCCCAGCTTCCAAGCTGCGTGCATGGGTATTGGACGTACTCGCAGACGAAGGTTACATCCGCGGCTACGAAAAGATGACAGGCGCCGACGGCCACCCTGCCATCGAAATCAGCCTCAAGTATTACGAGGGCGAACCTGTTATTCGCGAATTGAAGCGGGTTTCCAAACCCGGTCGTCGCGTCTACATGGGCGTCAATGACATTCCCGTTGTCCGTCAGGGCCTCGGTGTGTCGATTGTCTCCACCCCCAAGGGTGTGATGTCGGATCAGAATGCACGCAGCCACAATGTTGGCGGCGAAGTGCTCTGCACCGTATTCTAAGGAGAGCAAAATGTCTCGTATTGGTAAAAAACCGGTCGACCTGCCCAACGGTGTTTCTGCATCGGTCAGCGGTCAGACCATCGAAGTCAAAGGCCCAAAGGGTACACGTACCTTTAAAGCAACTGACGACGTTACAATGACTGTCGAAGACAACGTGGTAACAATTACACCACGTGGCAAGTCCAAGCGCGCACGCCAGCAGTGGGGCATGAGCCGCACTATGGTTGGCAACTTGGTTACAGGTGTCACCGAAGGTTTCAAGAAAGAGCTTGAGATCCAAGGTGTTGGTTATCGTGCTGCCATGACTGGCAACTCGTTGAAACTGAACCTGGGCCTGTCGCACGACGTAGACTACATACCGCCAGCCGGTGTGACCGTCACGGTACCGAAACAGACCGAGATTGTGGTAGAAGGCATTGACGAACAGCTTGTTGGTCAAGTCGCCGCGAACATCCGCCAATGGCGCAAACCCGAGCCCTATAAGGGCAAAGGTATCCGCTATAAAGGTGAGTTCGTCTTCCGCAAAGAAGGCAAGAAGAAGTAAGGATAGCTCAGATGGCAAACAGCAAAAGACAACTGTTTCTGAAACGCCGCCTGCGCGTTCGGAACAAACTTCGTCGGGTCAACGCAGGGCGTCTTCGCCTTTCGGTTCACCGTTCGAACAAAAACATCAGCGCCCAGCTGATCGACGACGTAAACGGGGTCACATTGGCTTCCGCTTCGACGCTCGAAAAAGATTTGGGTGTTGTTGGCAAGAACAACATCGAAGCAGCGACAAAGGTCGGGACGGCAATTGCCGACCGCGCCATCAAAGCTGGTGTAACCGAAGCCTATTTTGACCGTGGTGGTTTCCTGTTCCACGGCAAAGTCAAAGCTTTGGCCGATGCAGCCCGCGAAGGCGGTCTGAAAATCTAAGACAGCGCAGGCGGCACGCGATGTGCCGCCTCGATGATCCGGGGGTCGCTCAGACCCACCAGGATTGACCAAGAAAGGCGCTTGCGCCGTACCAAAAGGATGATGCCGCATGGCAAGAGATGACAACCGGGGTGGCAATCGCCGCAACCAGCGCGAAGAGACTCCAGAATTCGCCGACCGCCTAGTGGCGATCAACCGTGTTTCCAAGACCGTTAAGGGTGGTAAGCGTTTTGGCTTCGCCGCACTTGTCGTTGTTGGTGACCAAAAAGGCCGCGTAGGCTTTGGTAAAGGTAAAGCGAAAGAGGTTCCTGAAGCCATTCGCAAAGCCACCGAGCAAGCGAAGCGCCAAATGATCCGCGTTCAGCTGCGCGAAGGCCGTACATTGCACCACGACATGGAAGGCCGTCACGGCGCCGGTAAAGTGGTTATGCGTACAGCACCAGAAGGTACCGGTATCATCGCCGGTGGTCCAATGCGTGCCGTTTTCGAAATGCTGGGCATCAAGGACGTTGTGTCCAAGTCCATCGGTTCGCAGAACCCTTACAACATGATCCGCGCCACGATGGACGGTCTGCGTAAAGAATCTTCGCCTCGCTCTGTTGCACAGCGTCGCGGCAAGAAAGTTGCGGATATTCTGCCCAAGCGTGAGGACCATGTTGAATCGTCCGCACAAGTGGCTGAGGAGGCATAAGCATGGCTAAGACTATTGTAATCAAGCAGGTTGGTTCGCCAATCCGCCGCCCCGCCGACCAGCGCGCTACGTTGATCGGTCTGGGTCTGAACAAAATGCACCGTGTACGCGAACTGGAAGACACACCTTCCGTACGCGGCATGATCCGCAAGATCTCTCACATGGTAGAGATCCTCGAAGAAAAGGGCTGAGTTGGCGGTGGGTTTAGCCCACCTCACCAATTTGCAGTCGGATGGGTGTAACCCATCTTGAATTAAGCGCCTCGCGGGAAACTGCGGGGCGTTTTTACATGGACAATAGTTAGCAAGAGGTTAACGCTTGAGAAGTGCGCTCTCTTTCGACGCACCTATTTGTTCATGGAATTATTATGAAACTTATTCTCAAACCGTTTTCCGTCTTCGTTTTACTCAATGTTATTAGCCTCCCCGTCAGCGCCTCGTCCTTCGTAACCGTCGGTATAAGCCAGACGGTTATCGAACATGGTGGTGGCTGCAGAAAGTCGTCTCCTCCGGGTCAGTGCTGTCATGGCGGGTCCAAGCCGGTGCATTGCCACTAGAAGAGCGCGCTTGGAGCCTGACATCGGGGGGGCCGTGCCAAAATGGCCAAGACGGCGATAGTCGACAGTCGTGACTTGATAACTCTGCTGGGGGTGGCTATACGCCCCCAGTGGCCACCAATCCGCCACAAGAATCATGAAACGCCGCGTTTGGCCGCTCCCGTCGCTGGGGGCCACATCCGGCAAAAGGAGAAGCGACATGAAACTGCATGAACTTTCAGACAACCCAGGTGCAACGAAACCACGCAAGCGCGTTGGCCGTGGTCCTGGTTCCGGCACCGGTAAAATGGGTGGCCGTGGTATCAAAGGTCAGAAATCCCGTTCGGGTGTAGCGATCAACGGGTACGAAGGCGGTCAGATGCCATTGTACCAGCGTCTGCCAAAGCGCGGCTTTACCAAGCCGAACCGCAAATCCTACGCTGTTGTGAACCTTGGTCTGATCCAGAAATTCATCGACGCGAAAAAGATCGACGGCGCTGCTGCGATCACCGAAGACGCGCTGATTTCTTCGGGTCTGGTACGTCGCAAGCTGGACGGTATCCGCGTTCTGGCAAAGGGCGACTTGACTACCAAAGTTGACCTTCAAGTCACTGGTGCGTCCAAGTCCGCAATCGAAGCAGTAGAGAAAGCGGGCGGCAAATTGACCGTCACAGCACCTGCCGCGGCGAACGCAGACGCGTAACCAAACCCTTTTGCCTTGTGAGCGGGCTGCGTCCCGCTTACATAGACAATCGAGTTTTCCCAAATGCCGCCCGCCGGAAAACGGCTCGGGCGGCGTTTTTGCAAAGAAAGAGCCCTAATCATGGTATCAGCCGTCGAAAGCATGGCCGCCAACACCAGTTGGTCCGCGTTGGGCAAGGCGACAGACCTTCGCAACCGGATTCTATTCACCCTCGGTTTGCTGATCGTTTATCGCCTTGGCACGTTTATTCCGGTTCCCGGCATTGACGGCAGCGCCCTGCGCCAGTTCATGGAAAGCGCAGGTCAAGGCATTGGCGGTATGGTTTCGATGTTCACCGGTGGTGCGCTTGGCCGTATGGGCATTTTCGCCCTCGGTATCATGCCTTACATCTCGGCATCGATCATCGTTCAGTTGATGACCTCGATGGTTCCCGCGCTTGAGCAGCTCAAGAAAGAGGGCGAGCAGGGGCGCAAGAAGATCAACCAATATACACGGTTCGGTACTGTGGCTTTGGCGACCTTGCAGGCCTACGGGCTGGCTGTGTCGCTTGAGGCAGGCGACATTGCCGCCGATCCGGGCATGTATTTCCGTCTCGCTTGTATGATTACGTTGGTGGGCGGCACCATGTTCCTGATGTGGCTGGGCGAGCAAATCACCGCACGCGGCATCGGTAACGGCATTTCGCTGATCATCTTTGTGGGCATCATCGCCGAAGTTCCTGCAGCCATTGCTCAGTTCTTCTCGTCGGGTCGTTCCGGCGCGATCAGCCCTGCGGTGATCGTTGCGGTGTTGGTGATGGTCATTGTGACGATCATGTTCGTGGTCTTCATGGAGCGCGCCCTGCGCAAGATCCATATCCAGTACCCGCGCCGCCAAGTTGGCCAAAAGATGTATGACGGCGGGTCCTCGCACCTGCCAGTTAAGGTTAACCCAGCTGGTGTTATCCCTGCGATCTTCGCCAGCTCGCTTTTGTTGCTGCCGGTGACGATCAGCACGTTCTCGGGGAATTCCACAGGGCCGATCATGTCGGTCTTGCTGGCAAACTTCGGGCCAGGGCAGCCGCTTTACCTGCTGTTCTTTGTCGCGATGATCGTGTTCTTTGCGTATTTCTATACCTTCAACGTCAGCTTCAAGCCTGACGAAGTTGCCGATAACCTGAAAAATCAGAACGGTTTTGTCCCGGGTATCCGTCCAGGCAAGAAAACAGCCGAATATCTTGAGTACGTTGTAAACCGTATTCTGGTGCTCGGGGCTGCGTATTTGGCAGCGGTCTGTATTCTTCCTGAAATTCTTCGGGGTCAGTTCGCCATTCCTTTCTACTTTGGTGGTACTTCGGTTTTGATTGTTGTGTCGGTGACCATGGATACAATTCAACAAGTGCAAAGCCACCTGCTTGCACATCAATACGAGGGGTTGCTTGAGCGCTCGCAGTTGCGTGGCAAAACAGGCAAATCCCGCAAAAAACGGAGCCCGGCACGTAAATGAACATTATTCTGCTTGGACCGCCCGGAGCGGGCAAAGGAACACAGGCGCGTCACTTGGTTGAGACCCGCAATATGGTGCAACTTTCCACCGGCGACATGCTGCGTGAAGCGAAAGACAGCGGCACCGAGATGGGCAAGATGGTTGCCGAGGTTATGGCGCGCGGCGATCTGGTCACCGACGAGATCGTGATCGGTCTGATCCGGGAAAAGCTGGAAGACACGTCCGAACACGGCGGCTTTATCTTTGACGGTTTCCCACGGACGCTGGCCCAGGCCACCGCATTGGGCGAGCTGTTGAAAGCAACGGGCAAGCCGCTTGATCATGTGATCGAATTGCGGGTGAACGACGAGGCGCTGGTCAAACGTATTTCCGGCCGGTCGACCTGCGGTAATTGCGGCGAAGTCTATCACGACGAGACAAAGCCACAGCCTGCTGACGGCAAATGCGTCAAATGCGGTTCAACTGATTTCAAACGCCGGGCTGACGATAACGAAGAAAGCCTGCGCAACCGTTTGATGGAATACTACAAAAAGACATCGCCGCTGTTGGGCTATTACTACGCCCATGATCTGCTCAAGCGGGTCGATGGTCTGGCCGATATCAACGTGGTTCAGGCCAGCATCGCGGCCATTCTGGACGCCTGATCGGCACGTTCTACCAGCATTCGGAAAACGGCACCCCTGCATCGCACGGGTGCCGTTTTCTATTTGTTTAACAACATTTTTCAGGCGCGATTGACGAACAACCGCTTCAATGCGGGTCACATGTCCAATCGTGGGTTGACGCTTGTTGGAAATGGCAATAACCAGCCGTATCTCGTATGAGAATCGAATTGCAAAAGGGCACCGATCACGCTCTGCGCAAGAACACCTGATCAGCTGCAGCCCGATGGCAAGAAACGCCTCGGGCTTCACGTTGTGAAAAAAGGGTCTGGTATCACGGACCCGCAACGAAAAAGGAATAGCACACGTGGCACGTATTGCCGGCGTAAACATCCCGACTGCAAAGCGGGTTCCAATCGCCCTCACATATATCACTGGTATCGGTAACTCTTCGGCTGCGCAAATCTGCGAAGCTGTTGGCATCGACATCACCCGTCGTATCAACGAACTTTCGGATGCAGAAATCCTGAAGATCCGTGAATACATCGACGAAAACTTCTCTGTTGAAGGCGACCTGCGTCGCGAGACACAGATGAACATCAAGCGTCTGATGGACCTTGGTTGCTACCGTGGCCTGCGTCACCGTCGTAACCTGCCGGTTCGTGGTCAACGCACCCACACCAACGCTCGCACTCGCAAAGGCCCTGCAAAGGCCATTGCTGGTAAGAAGAAATAAGGGGGTCTGATCAATGGCACGCGAAAAGACAAAAACAAAGCGTAAGGTCAGCAAGAACATCGCCGCAGGTGTGGCGCATGTTAACAGCTCCTTCAACAACACAAAAATTCTGATCTCTGACGTTCAGGGCAATGCGATTGCATGGTCTTCGGCAGGCACAATGGGTTTCAAAGGGTCGCGTAAATCGACACCTTACGCAGCCCAGATGGCAGCAGAAGATGTGGGCAAGAAAGCCCAGGATCACGGCGTGAAAACGCTGGAAGTCGAAGTGCAAGGCCCGGGTTCGGGTCGCGAAAGCGCATTGCGTGCTTTGGCCGCTGCGGGTTTCAACATCACATCGATCCGTGACGTGACGCCAATGGCGCACAACGGCTGCCGCCCACCAAAGCGTCGCCGCGTCTAACGACATATATTATTTATGGGGTCGTGCCGTTGGGTGCGGCCCCGTACTGCTTTTCTGAAACCTCGGGAGTTTCTTCGCCGTTTGGACATGGGGCAAGAGACAAGAATGGAGGGACGTATGATCCACAAAAATTGGGCTGAATTGATTAAACCACAGCAGCTGGACGTGAAGGTGGGCAATGACCCGGCACGTCAGGCGACTGTGATCGCAGAACCGCTTGAGCGTGGTTTTGGTTTGACGATGGGCAACGCGCTGCGCCGCGTTCTGATGTCTTCGCTGCAAGGCGCTGCCATCACATCCGTACAGATTGACAACGTTTTGCACGAATTCTCCAGCGTTGCTGGTGTACGTGAAGACGTGACCGACATCGTTCTGAACCTCAAGGGTGTTTCCTTGCGTATGGAAGTCGAAGGGCCAAAGCGCCTGTCGATTTCTGCAAAAGGCCCTGGCGTTGTGACAGCTGGTGACATCTCTGAGAGCGCCGGGATCGAGATCCTGAACCGCGATCACGTGATCTGCCACCTGGATGACGGTGCCGATGTCTACATGGAACTGACCGTAAACACGGGCAAGGGCTATGTTGCAGCGGACAAAAACAGACCGGAAGACGCGCCAATCGGGTTGATCCCGATCGATGCGATCTATTCGCCAGTGAAAAAAGTGTCTTATGACGTGCAGCCGACCCGCGAAGGTCAGGTGCTGGATTATGACAAGCTGACGATGAAAGTCGAAACCGACGGTTCGATCACGCCAGACGATGCAGTCGCATTTGCTGCGCGCATTCTGCAAGATCAGCTGGGCATCTTCGTCAACTTCGACGAGCCTGAATCTGCGTCGCGTCAGGATGATGATGACGGCCTGGAATTCAACCCGCTGCTGCTCAAGAAAGTAGACGAGTTGGAACTGTCCGTGCGTTCCGCAAACTGCCTGAAGAACGACAATATCGTGTATATTGGCGATCTGATCCAGAAGACCGAAGCCGAAATGCTGCGCACGCCGAACTTTGGCCGCAAGTCCTTGAACGAGATCAAGGAAGTGCTGTCGGGTATGGGTCTGCACCTTGGTATGGACGTCGAGGACTGGCCACCGGACAACATCGAAGACCTCGCCAAGAAGTTCGAGGATTCGTTCTAAGAATTCATGCGGTGGGGAGCGATCCCCACCACATGCAAGACTGGGCCACGAGGGCCCCAAGGAGAGTTGGCGCTACGCACGTCAGCCGGACAAAGCAAAACCGCCCGTAGAGGGCATATCGTTGGAGACTAGAAAATGCGTCACGCACGTGGTTACCGCCGCCTGAACCGTACTCATGAACACCGCAAGGCGTTGTTCTCGAACATGGCAGGCTCGCTCATCGAACATGAGCAAATCAAAACAACCTTGCCAAAAGCAAAAGAATTGAAGCCGATCATTGAAAAAATGATCACGCTTGCCAAGCGCGGCGATCTGCACGCGCGCCGTCAGGCAGCAAGCAAGCTGAAGCAGGACCAGTATGTCGCGAAATTGTTCGACATCCTTGGACCCCGCTACAAAGACCGTCAGGGCGGCTATGTGCGCGTGCTGAAAGCGGGCTTCCGTTATGGCGACATGGCACCGATGGCGATCATCGAATTCGTAGACCGCGACCGCGACGCGAAAGGCGCAGGCGACAAAGCCCGCGTTGCAGCATACGAAGTTGCCGAAGACTAAAGCCATCTGCCTTGCAGATGATTATAAAGCCCCTGCCTGCGCAGGGGCTTTTTGCTTTTATGCCTTCGGCGAGGATTTTGGACCATTTGGAATATGGGTGTTGCGAAAGCACCTATGGCTGCGCATATCTGGTGTATGAAATATATCCTGATCCTGCTCGCCCTGATTTCCTTGCCCGTCCATGCGCAGACTGTTCCAAGCTCTGCGGTGCAAATGCAGCTTAGCTTTGCGCCCTTGGTGAAAGAGGCCACGCCAGCCGTCGTGAACATCTATGCGCGCACGATTGTGCAAAGCAGTCGCACGCCGCTGCAATCCGACCCGTTTTTTGAACGCTTTTTCCAAAGCCCTGACGCGGGTCGCCCACGGGTGCAAAATTCGCTCGGGTCGGGGGTGATCTTGTCAGAGGACGGGATTGTCGTGTCGAATTATCACGTGGTGGGGATGGCGACGGACATTCGTATTGTCCTTGCTGACCGGCGCGAATTTTCCGCCCGCGTGATGTTGAGCGATGCCGATAGCGACCTTGCCATCCTCAAGATTGACGATGTGGCCGACCTGCCGTTTCTGTCCTTACGCGACAGTGACGGGGTCGAGGTCGGCGAACTGGCTTTGGCCATCGGGAACCCGTTCGGCGTGGGGCAGACTGTCAGCAGCGGCATCGTATCTGGCCTTGCGCGGTCCGGGGGCATGAACGGCGGTGGGCAGGGGTATTTCATCCAGACCGACGCGCCGATCAATCCGGGTAATTCAGGCGGGGCATTGATTGATATGCAGGGGGACCTGATCGGCATCAACACGTCAATCCTGACCAGTTCCGGCGGGTCCAACGGCATCGGTTTTGCCATTCCGGCCAATCTGGTTGCAGAGTTTATGGGGCAGGCGCGCAGCGGTGCGACGCGTTTTGCACGCCCTTGGGCGGGGCTGAGCGGGCAGGCCGTTGATGCGGATATGGCTGCCCCCTTGGGGTTGGACCGGCCGGGCGGCATTATTCTGTCGGGGTTACATCCGGTCAGCCCGTTTCTGGCCGCAGGGTTTCGGGTGGGCGATGTGATTATCGCGGTCGACGGTGAGGATGTGCATTCCCCCGCCGAGATGATCTACCGGATGAGCGTGGCGGGGCTGGGCAAGCAGGCTGTGATCACGCGCCTGCGTGATGGGGCGCAGACCGATCTGGTGGTGTCCCTGATCGAAGCGCCGGAAGAGCCTTCGCGCGACACACTTGTTTTGGGCGATCGCGAACTGCTGCCAGGGCTGGAACTGGCGCGGATCAATCCTGCGGTACTGGCCGAGCTGAATTTGTCACTGGAAATATCCGGGGTCGCGGTAATGGGCGTGGGGCCCTTTGGCATGCGGGTCGGTTTGCGCCCCGGCGATGTTATTCTGGGTGTGAATGGTCAAGAGGTCGAATCCCCCGATCAGGTGCGCGAGGCATTCAAGGGGCGGCGGCAGGCCGAACTGGTTGTGCAGCGCGGCGGGCAGCGGTTGTCGCTGCGGTTTCGGATCTGATCCTTGAGCGATTTATTTGGCAGCATTGAGACGGTAACCGAGGGGGGGCATCGCCCGCTTGCGGACCGGTTGCGCCCGAAAACATTGGCCGAAGTGATCGGGCAAGGTCAGGTCCTTGGGCCAGAGGCACCGTTGACTGTGATGCTGGAGTCGGGGTCCTTGGGATCGTTGATCTTTTGGGGGCCGCCGGGCGTTGGCAAGACGACGATTGCGCGGCTGTTGGCCGATGAGACCGATCTGCATTTTGTCCAGATCAGCGCCATTTTCAGCGGCGTGCCCGAATTGCGCAAAGTATTCGAGGCGGCCAAGATCAGGCGGCAGAACGGTCAGGGGACATTGCTGTTCGTCGACGAGATCCACCGTTTCAACAAGGCGCAGCAAGACGGGTTTTTGCCGCATATGGAAGACGGCACCATTCTGTTGGTGGGCGCGACCACGGAGAACCCGTCTTTCGAGCTGAACGCCGCGGTGTTGAGCCGCTCTCAGGTGTTGGTGCTTGAACGCTTGCCGCTTGCCGATCTGGAGAGTTTGGCCCGGCGGGCCGAGGCGGAATTGGGCCGTGGTTTGCCGCTGGACAGTGCTGCACGCGAAAACCTGCTTGAGATGGCGGATGGTGACGGGCGCGCCTTGCTGAACCTGATCGAACAGGTTGCGGCGTGGAAGGTTGATGGCGTGCTGGATGGCAAGGCGTTGTCGGGCCGTTTGATGCGCCGTGCCGCCCAGTACGACAAGGGGGGCGACGCGCATTACAACCTTATCTCTGCGTTGCATAAATCGGTGCGCGGGTCTGATCCCGATGCGTCGCTGTATTGGCTGGCGCGGATGCTAGAGGGCGGCGAAGACCCGCGTTATCTGATGCGGCGGATCACGCGCATGGCTGTCGAAGACATCGGGCTGGCCGATCCTCAGGCGCAGGCAATCTGCCTGCAATCATGGGAAACCTATGAACGGTTGGGATCGCCCGAGGGCGAATTGGCGCTGGCGCAGGCTGTGACCTATCTGGCCCTGGCCCCGAAATCGAACGCCGCTTATGTGGCCTATAAATCCGCGCGCCGTGCTGCAAAACAGACAGGGTCGGCCCCGCCACCCAAACATATCATGAATGCGCCAACCAGCATGATGAAAGACCAGGGCTATGGCGCGGGTTATGCCTATGATCATGATGCAGAGGACGGGTTCTCGGGGCAGAACTATTTTCCCGACGGGATGGACCGGCCGCAACTCTATCAACCGGTGGAACGCGGGTTCGAGCGCGACTTGAAAAAGCGGCTCGATTACTTTGAAAAGCTGCGCAGCGCGCGCAAAACTTGACAATCCGCGCACAAAGCGTGAGAGACCGCAGATGATTTCATCCCTGTTCCTTGTGGCTATTGGTGGCGCTATCGGTGCGTCCTTGCGATTTTTGTCGGGCGTCGCTGTGTTGCGCGCTTTCGGCCCGCAGGATTTCCCCGTTGCGGTGCTGGGCGTGAACATTCTGGGGTCGTTCCTGATGGGGCTGTTCGTCGTCGTTGCAGCGCAAAAGGGGCTGACACAGTACAGCCCGTTTGTGATGACGGGCGTTCTTGGCGGGTTTACGACGTTTTCGGCGTTCTCGCTGGAAACGGTAACATTGATCGAGCGCGGCCAGATCGCATCGGCGGGGATATATGTGGCACTGTCAGTCGGACTGTCGGTGCTAGGATTAATGCTGGGCCTGTATGTGGCCAGAGGAGTATTTGCATGAGCCGGGTTCAAAACCTGATCATTGAGCAGGGTGACGGGGATCAGCGGTTGGACCGCTGGTTCAAACGTATGTTCCCGCTGATCAGTCAGGGGCGCATCGAAAAGATGTGCCGCAAGGGTGACATTCGCGTTAATGGCGGGCGTGTCAAAGCGTCAACACGGCTGGAGGTGGGGCAGGAAATTCGCATTCCGCCGCTCCCCGATACCGAAGCCCCGCCGCCGCCAAAGCGCACGCGGATTTCGGACGCGGATGCCAAGTTCATCCGGTCGTGTGTGATTTACCGCGACGATTATATCATCGCGCTGAACAAGCCTCCGGGGTTGCCCGTTCAAGGCGGGTCGGGCCAGTCGGATCGCCATGTCGATGCCTTGGCTGATGCGCTGATGTTCGATCTGGATGAAAAGCCGCGGCTTGTGCACCGTCTTGATAAAGATACCTCCGGTGTCTTGATCATGGCGCGCACGCGGTCGATTGCGGCTGATCTGACGTCGTCGTTCCGGCACCGCCAGACCCGCAAGATCTACTGGGCAGCCGTCGCAGGCGTGCCGCATCCCAAGAACGGGACGATCAAGTTCGGCTTGGTCAAGGCGTTCGGTCACGGGGCGCGGGGCGAGGGCGAAAAGATGTACTGTGTCCACCCCAAGGATATGGACACCACCGAAGGGGCCAAACGTGCCACGACCGACTATGCGACACTGGCGCAAGCCGGCACGCGCACCTGTTGGGTCGCGCTGATCCCGGTGACGGGCCGCACGCACCAGCTGCGCGCCCACATGGCCGAGATCGGGCACCCCATTGTCGGTGACGGCAAATACGGTGGCTCCGGTCAGGAAAACATGGGCGACGGTTGGGGCGCACAACTGGGCGGCGACATCTCGAAAAAGCTGCACCTGCATGCGCGGTCCCTGACGCTTGAACACCCCGTGACCAAGGCTACGCTGAACCTGATCGCGCCAATGCCGGATCACATGGCGCGGACATGGGATACGTTCCAGTGGTCGCCCTCCGATGTGCCTGCCGACCCGTTCGAGGAGGACTGGGCGTGAGCTCAGACCTGCGGCTGGTGATCTTTGATGTCGACGGGACGCTCGTTGACAGTCAATCGGATATACTGGCCGCTTTTGCGCAGGCGTTTGCCCATGCGGGGCGGACCTTGCCTGCGCCGGCGCAGATCATGTCGATCGTCGGGCTGTCGCTGGATGTTGCGATCGCGCGGCTTGTGCCGGACATCTGCGATGCGGACGGCGCTGCGATGGTCGAGGCCTATAAAGACGCCTATGTCACCTTGCGCGCATCGACACCCGCGCAGCAGTCATCGCCCTTTTACCCCGGCGTGCACGAAGGGCTGACCCTTTTGAAGGCCATTCCCGAAATGCTGTTGGGGGTGGCGACCGGCAAGTCGAAACGCGGCCTGGACAAGCTGATCGAAGCGCATGGCCTTGAGGGCATGTTCGTGACCCGACAGGTGGCGGATTTTCACCCGTCCAAACCGCATCCGTCGATGATCTTGCAGGCCATGGCTGACACGGGCGTCGGGCCGTCGCAAACTGTGATGGTCGGGGATACCAGCTATGACATGGATATGGCCGCAGCAGCGGGTGTGGCGGGCATTGGCGTCAGCTGGGGCTATCATACCCGCGATGCGCTGACTGCGGCGCGGCACATCATTGACCGTTTCGATGAGCTACCTGCGGTCTTGAGAAAAATTTGGAGCGTTTGAGAATGAGTGATTGGAAAGCGAAACGGTTTTGGAAAGACGCGCAGGTTGTCGAAGCTGATCGGGGTTACACGGTTGAACTTGACGGTCGCCCGATAAAAACGCCGGCCAAGCAATTGCTGGTGTTGCCGACAGCCAAGATGGCCGAAGCGATTGCCGCAGAATGGCAGGCGCAGGACGGCGTGATCAATCCGCAGACCATGCCCTGCACCAAAACTGCCAATGCCGCGATTGACAAGGTCGCTGTCCAACATGCCGAGGTCGCCGACATGCTGGCGGCGTATGGCGATTGTGATCTGCTGTGCTACCGCGCGGACAGCCCGCAGGAACTGGTTGACCGGCAGGCTGCTATCTGGGATCCGATGCTGGACTGGGCAGACCAAATGCTGGGCGTCCGGTTGCAGACCCGCGTTGGCATTATGCATGTCCCCCAAGACCCTGATGTGGTCGCCGATCTGACCCGCCGCACCCATGCACTGGACCCCTTTGAACTGGCTGCGTTTCACGATCTGGTCAGCCTGTCAGGATCGCTTATTTTGGGGTTTGCCGCCGCGATGTCAGCCCGCGATATGGATTCGCTTTGGGACATGTCGCGCCTGGATGAGATCTGGCAGGCCGAATTATGGGGCAAAGACGATGATGCCGAGGCATTGGCAGCAGTCAAAAAGGACAGTTTCTTGCATGCCAAGTGGGCGTTTGACCTGAGTAATGGAAGATTATTGCAAATGTAGGCTCGGGCAGGGGGCTCAGTCTGTTTTTTGGGGTTAAAGCCTTGACGTTCTGGCGCTAAATCGCCCAAACTTCGTCGCACTAATGGGATCAATCCATTAAGATAACCTCCGACCCAAAAGGTGTCGGTTTAACCGCCCATTAACGTGGCGGAAATCAGGAAGAGGTAACTATGAATAAATCCGTATTTTTTGGTGCGATGACAGTGGCTGGCCTTATCGCCGGTGCGTCTGCTGCAGCAACACTTGACGACGTAAAAGCGCGCGGCAAGCTGAACTGTGGTGTGACAACCGGTCTGGCCGGCTTTGCTGCACCAAACGCCAGCGGCGAATGGGAAGGCTTTGACGTCGCGGTATGCCGCGCTGTTGCTGCCGCCGTTCTTGGCGATCCGGCTGCCGTTGAATTCATCCCGACAACCGGCAAGACACGCTTTACCGCGCTTGCTTCGGGCGAAATCGACTTTCTTGCACGCAACACCACATGGACATTCTCCCGTGATGTTGACCTGAAGTTCGACTTCATCGGTGTGAACTACTACGATGGCCAAGGCTTTATGGTTCCAAAATCCCTGGGCGTTTCTTCCGCCAAGGATCTGGACGGCGCGACTGTCTGCATTCAGACCGGTACAACAACCGAACTGAACCTCGCTGACTTCTTCCGCTCCAACAACATCTCGTACGAGCCCGTGCCAATCGAGACAAACGCCGAAGGCCAGCAGCAGTACCTTGCCGGTGCATGCGACACATACACAACTGACGCATCCGGTCTGGCCGCGACACGTGCCACATTCGAGGCTCCTGGCGATCACATCATTCTGCCAGAAATCATCTCGAAAGAGCCTTTGGGCCCACTCGTACGCCACGGCGACAACGAATGGGGCGATATCACGCGCTGGACGCTGTACGCTCTGATCGCTGCTGAAGAGCTGGGTGTGACATCCGCAAACGTCGAAGAGATGGCTGCAAGCACAACAAACCCTGAAGTTGCCCGCCTGTTGGGTACCGAAGGTACGTTGGGTGAAATGCTGGGTCTGGACGCCGCATGGGCCAAGAACGCAATCGCGTCTCAGGGCAACTACGGTGAAATCTTTGCCAAGAACATCGGCGAAGAAACTCCAATCGGTCTGGCTCGTGGCCTGAACGCTCAGTGGACAGACGGCGGCCTGATGTACGCGCCTCCTTTCCGCTAAGAACCTTGCCAAAGGGCGTGGAGTTTTCTCCGCGCCCTTTGCGCTTTTCAAGACCAACTAACAAACCCGGCCAGAGACATCGAATGATGCGCAAGAAATGGGTCCGGAACACAGGGATAATCTGATGACGACAATGTCCGACCCTCAACGGGGCTCGTTCCGGCTGTCGATGTTGCTAAACGACACCCGCTATAGATCCTACACCTTCCAATTTATCGCTTTGCTGCTTTTGATTGCGCTGATGGCCTTTTTGGGCATCAACCTTGTGCGCAACCTAGCCGAAGCCGGTCTGAACATATCGTATGATTTCCTGGGGGTTCCCGCAGGTTACGATATCAACCAGACGCTTATTGATTACAACAGCCAGTCGTCGAACCTGCGCGCTGCTGTGGTGGGGATCATCAACACCCTGCTTGTTGCGTTCCTTGCCTGTCTGACTGCCACAGTGATCGGTGTCATCGCCGGTGTTGCGCGCCTGTCCAAGAACTGGCTCGTGTCCAAGCTGATGTCTGTCTATGTCGAGATCTTCCGCAACATTCCTGTGCTGATCTGGATCTTGATGATCTACACGTTGATGACTGCGGTGCTGCCGGCACCAAACGCATTCCGCGGTGATAATGCCACGTCCAGCATGGTGTTTGACGCCTTCGCCTTTACCAACCGTGGCGTTTATATCCCTGCGCCTGTTTGGGGTCCGGGGTCGATGTTGGTCGTCGCGACCTTCATCCTGTCGATTGCCGCAATTTTCTTTTATCGCCGCTATGCCGTCAAACTGCTGTTTGAAACGGGCAGGCTGCTGCCGACAGGCTGGCCGACCTTGGCGATCCTGATCGTACCGACCCTGTTGATGTTCTTTATCATGGGCAGCCCCATCGGATTGGAGATGCCCGAGCTCAAAGGCTTTAACTTTAAGGGCGGTATCCAGATCGGTGCGCCGTTGATCGCGCTGTGGCTGGCCTTGTCGGTCTATACCGGCGCTTTCATCGCTGAAAACGTGCGCGCGGGTATCCAGGCGATTTCCAAAGGCCAGACCGAGGCCGCGTCGTCGCTGGGTCTGCGTCCCAAGCGCGTTATGAACCTTGTCGTGTTGCCGCAAGCGCTGCGCGTCATCATTCCGCCGCTGATCTCGCAATACCTGAACATCACCAAAAACTCGTCCCTCGCGATCGCAGTTGGCTATGCCGACATCACGGCGACGCTGGGCGGGATCACCTTGAACCAGACGGGCCGCGCGATTGAATGCGTGCTGTTGCTGATGCTGTTCTATCTCACGATCTCGTTGTCGATTTCTGCGATCATGAACGTCTACAACAACAACGTCAGCCTGAAGGAGCGGTAATATGTCAGATACACATGCCCACACCGTTACCTATGTCCGCGAGACGATGCTGCCCCAGTCGGCACCGCCATCCACGGCACAGGGCCCGGTCAAATGGCTTCGCGAAAGCCTGTTTTCGTCGATCCCATACACGATCCTGACACTTGCATCGCTCTACGTGATCTACGTCGTTTTGGCGGGCTTCCTGCCCTGGTTGCTGGGGGGTGTTTGGAACACGTCGAACATCCGCGAATGCCGCGAAGTGCTGGATGGCGCTGCGGGGGGCTGTTTCTCGGTCCTCTCCGAGCGCTGGAACCAGTTGTTGTTCGGTATCGCATATCCGCAAGACGGGTACTGGCGCCCGACACTGGCCTTTGTGCTGTTGTTTGTCGCAATCGCGCCGGTCTTGTTCTCGTCGGCACCACGCAAGCTGCTGGTCGTTACTGCGGTCTATCCGTTTGTTGCCTTCTGGCTGATCTGGGGCGGGTCCCTGCTTGTGCCTTTGGCCGCGCTTGTCAGCGTCGGCGTTGGCTATACCGTCTATAGCAAGCTTGTGAAAACCAGCTTTGCTGCGGGTCTGGCCGGTGGCATCGTTGCCGCTGCGGTGATCTGGACCATCTTAGGGTTCATTACACCCAGCCTGTCAGGTGTCCTCGCGCTCGAGGAAGTGGTGTCGCGGAACATGGGTGGCTTCATGCTGAACATGATCCTCGGGGTGATCTGCGTCTCGTTGTCCTTGCCGTTGGGTATTTTGTTGGCCCTTGGCCGTCAGTCCCGCCTGCCCATCATCAAGATGATCTGCGTGGTCTTCATCGAATTCATTCGTGGCGTCCCGTTGATCACCCTGCTGTTTGTTGCAAACGTGGTTCTGGCGTACTTCCTGCCACCGGGTACCAACTTTGACCTTATCCTGCGCGTGATTATCATGATCACCATGTTCGCCTCGGCCTATATCGCCGAAGTGATCCGGGGCGGGTTGGCCGCATTGCCGCGTGGCCAATACGAAGGGGCCGAAAGCCTTGGCCTTGATTATGCGCAGTCCATGCGTCTGATCATCCTGCCGCAAGCGCTGAAAATCTCGATCCCGGGTATCGTTAACGTTGCTGTGGGCCTGTTCAAGGATACCACACTGGTCTCGATCATCTCGATGTTCGATCTGGTTGGGATGATCCGTGGACCGATCCTCGCTTCGACCGATTGGAACGGCGTTTATTGGGAACTCTGGGGCTTTGCCGCCTTGTTGTTCTTCGTCGTCTGCTACGGCATCTCGCAATATTCACAATGGCTGGAACGTCAACTCCAGACCGACCACCATTAAGGAAAGGCTGTAATCATGGCTGAACAAGCAAAAGCATTGAAGGTCTCTGACGAGGTCGCAATCAGCATCGAGAAGATGAACAAATGGTATGGCACTTTCCACGTGCTGCGCGATATTGATCTGACCGTATATCGTGGTGAACGTATCGTTATCGCGGGCCCGTCCGGTTCGGGTAAATCGACGCTGATCCGTTGCATCAACGCATTGGAAGAGCACCAGAAAGGCCGCATCGAAGTGGACGGTACGGTGTTGTCGTCGGATGTGAAAAACATCGACAAGATCCGGTCAGAGGTTGGCATGTGCTTTCAGCACTTTAACCTATTCCCGCATCTGACCATCCTCGAGAACTGCACGCTGGCACCGATCTGGGTTCGCAAGACACCCAAGAAAGAAGCCGAAGAAATCGCGATGCATTTCCTTGAAAAGGTTAAGATCCCCGATCAGGCTGACAAGTATCCCGGTCAGTTGTCCGGTGGTCAGCAGCAGCGTGTGGCCATCGCGCGCAGCCTGTGCATGCGTCCGCGCATCATGCTGTTCGATGAACCCACATCCGCGCTTGACCCTGAAATGATCAAGGAAGTTCTGGATACCATGGTCGAACTTGCCGAAGAAGGCATGACCATGCTCTGCGTGACCCACGAGATGGGCTTTGCCCGTCAGGTCGCCAACCGCGTGATCTTTATGGATGAAGGTCAGATCGTTGAGCAGAACGAACCGGAAGAGTTCTTTAACAACCCGCAAAGCCCACGGACCAAGCTGTTCCTGAGCCAGATTTTGGGTCACTAAATCATGAAGTAGGGCGGGGGTGACCCCGCCTTATTTTATTCCGGCGCAGATAAATCACGCGGAACGACGATCTGGCTCATCTTGCCCATGCGCCAATCAATGTCAGACCAATCATCCACATCAAAAGTGACAGCAAGGGTTGCGCCCGTCGGGTAATGGCTGATGCCATCCCTGTTTGGCGGCGTCTTGACGATCATTTCAGCCATGGCTGCGATGCCGGGGTTATGCCCGATCAGCAGAACCGTTTCACCAGTGGCCTGCTGCACCTGCGCCATGATCTGTTCCGGGGCAGCAAGGTACAGATCGCGGATGAATTTCACATCAACGGTGCTATCAAGCCCAAGGTTCTTCAGCGTTTCCACGGCTCTGGTCGCCGTGGAACACAAGACCGTATCGGGACGAAGCCCCTTTTCCTTGAGCCACACCCCCAGCAAAATCGCATTTTGGTGCCCACGGGCATTTAGGGGGCGGTCATGGTCGGATGACAGTCCTGCGGACCAATCCGATTTCGCATGGCGCATGAGGATGAGACGTTTCATCTTAACCCTGGCGGATAATACTGCCGGCACCATGTTCGGTAAACAATTCCAGCAAGCAGGCATTGGGCGCACGACCGTCAAGGATGACCGCAGCGCGAACGCCGCCTTCAATCGCTTGAAGCGCGGTTTCGGTTTTCGGGATCATACCGCCCGCAATCGTGCCGTCCGCGATCATCTCGCGGATTTGCGCGGCGGTCAGTTCGGTCACAACCTCGCCGGCCGCGTTTTTCACACCAGCGACATCGGTCAGCAGCAACAAGCGATCCGCCTTGAGCGCGGCCGCAATCGCGCCGGCTGCGGTGTCGCCGTTAATGTTAAACGTCTCGCCGTTGCGGCCCATACCAAGGGGCGCAATCACCGGAATGATGCCCTTGTCCGCCAGGTCACGCAAAAGACGCGGGTTAACCTCTGTAGGGGCCCCTACAAGGCCCAATTCGGGGTCTTCCTGGTCGCAGATGATCAGGCCGCTGTCCTTGCCAGAGACGCCCACACAGCGCCCGCCTTGGGCTGTGATGGCTTGCACGATGCGCGCATTCACAAGCCCGGACAAAACCATTTCGACCACTTCCATGGTCGCGGCATCTGTAACACGCTTGCCGTTAATAAACTCTGACTTGATATTCAGCCGCTTGAGCATGTCGTTGATCATCGGGCCACCGCCATGGATGATCACAGGGTTGACCCCGACCTGACGCATCAAGGCGACATCGCGCGCGAATTCTTCCATCGCTTCGTCGCTGCCCATGGCGTGGCCGCCCAGCTTGATGACGACTGTCGCGTCTGCATAACGTTGAAGATAGGGCAAAGCCTGGCTTAGGGTTTGCGCCGTGGCGATCCAATCGCGGTTCATGTCTTGTTTTCTCATTCTATACCTAAGGCTTCCACCAACGCACATTATTCCAATGTGCTAATGATCGCACGCAATGTAGGAATTCCCCAACCCTTTTCCGAGGACGTAACGACGATCTCGGGGTAGGCGGCGGGGTGTTTTGCCAGGGCCGCGCGCACTTGGTCCAGTATCTTGGCGCGCTCCGCCTCTTTTACCTTATCTGCTTTGGTCAAAACGCATTGAAACGTGACAGCAGAGCTATCAAGCAACGACATGATTTCGTCGTCGACCTTTTTGACGCCGTGGCGGGCATCGATCAGAACAAAGGCACGGCGCAGGGTCTGCCGACCCGACAAATACTGCTTGAGCAGGCGTTGCCATTTCTCAACCACGGGCAGCGGGGCGTTGGCATAGCCATAGCCGGGCAAATCGACCAGATAATGGTCTTCACCCGCCGTGAAATAGTTGATTTCCTGGGTGCGCCCGGGGGTGTTGGACGCACGCGCCAGTGCTTTCATGCCGGTCAGCGCATTGATCAGGCTCGATTTGCCAACATTCGACCGCCCGGCAAAGCAGACTTCCATCCGGTCAGCCGGCGGCAAGCCGTCCATGGCAACAACGCCTTTTACGAACAGGGTCTCGCCTGCGAACAGCATGCGACCCTTTTCAGCGGTAAACGCGTCCGGCTCATCCGCGATTTTGAATTGAATTTGCATCAGATTACCTCTGCTTTGTCACCAAGCGCGATGTCGCCTGATTGAATGATCTCAGCATATACGCCAAAATCCTGATGGCCAAATGCGCTGTTCAGGATATCAAGAGTTGCCGTGTCGCGCTGGCCGGTGATCGGGTTGGTATTGGTGACGGCGCACCGCTCGATAGGTTCGCGAATCCGCAAAACAGCCGATCCCAGCTTGATGTCGCGCCCGATCCAGCCAAATTCGGCCCAGGCAGCGGCATCATCCAGCCAGATATTCCCGCGCCAGCGTTCTTTGGTGATCTTAACGCCCAATGCATCGGCGACCGCACGATGCGACGCTGCATTCATGATGGATACCGACGGGTAGGGGCTGTCGGTCATGCCACGATCCGGGGCCGCGACAATCGCCGTAGGTGCAGCCCGATCTGCGGGGCAAAGCGGGGCGACCCAGTCAAGAAAGCGCGCGGCATCCGTCGCGTCATCGGGGGCGAAAGTCAGCGGTTCAAGATCTTGGTGGGTCAAGGTTACACGGCGGTTGACCGTATCCAGCTTGGCCCAGATGCCGACAAGACCGGGCGTGCGGGACCCGATCATGAAGTTATGGCAGCTCGCCCATTCGGGGTTGTCCGCGTCAAACTTTGCGGCCTCGTGGGTCACTGCCCACACCCGATCCCAGGGCATCGTTTGCCCTTGGATCAGGTGCACCAGTTCAATTGCCTCGCGCCCGTGGCTTTTTATTGGATGCCGGTAAAGGGCGCAGACTTGCATTACTTTTTGCCTTTGGACGGTGCCTTGGTATCGTTGGCAGCCGTCTTTTTTTTGCGTTTCAGCCCGCCGGTGATGTTGCCCAGAATGTCTGGTTTATATCCCTGACTGCGCATGATCAGATATTGCTGGGTAAAGGTGATCGTGTTGTTCGCAATCCAGTAGACGACCAGACCCGATGCAAAACCACCAAGCATGAACATGAACACCCAAGGCATCCAGGCAAAGATCATCTGCTGGGTTGGATCGGTGGGGGCAGGGTTCAGCTTTTGCTGCAAGAACATCGAGATGCCCAAGAGCAATGGCAAGATACCGATGAACACCAACGCCATGACCGAACCCGCATCGGGGGATGCCCAAGGCAGCAGGCCATAGAAGTTGAAGATCGACGTGGGATCAGGCGCGCTGAGATCCTGGAAGGGACCAAAGAAAGGCGCATGGCGCAGTTCGAGCGTGACAAAGATCACCTTGTACAGCGAGAAGAAAATCGGGATTTGCATGACAATCGGCAAGCAGCCCGCAGCGGGGTTCACTTTTTCCCGCTTGTACAGTTCCATCATGTTTTGCTGAAGCTTCTGACGGTCGTCGCCGGCATCTTTCTTCAGTTTTTCCATCTGCGGCTGAAGCTCTTTCATCTTTGCCATCGAAACATAGGATTTATAGGCAAGCGGGAACAACAAGGCTTTGATCAACAAGGTCAGGCCGATAATCGCGATGCCCATGTTGCCGATCAGAAGGTTCAGGTGATGCAATACCCAGAAAATCGGTTTTGTCAGGAAAAAGAACCAGCCCCAATCAATGGAGTCGATGAATTTATAGACGCCTTTTGCCTCGTACTCGCGCAGGATTTCCCATTCTTTCGCCCCGGCAAACAGCTGTGTCGTTACCGTCGCAGTGGCACCTGATGCAATCGTTTGTGTCGGCAGGACCGCTTCGGTCTGGAAAATATCTGTATTGGGCAGGTATTTTACGGTCAGACGGGAGGCCTGTGCAGGATCGGGAATAAGGTTGGTCATGAAGTAGTGACCGGTAAAGCCGATCCAGCCGTTCGTGACACCGTCAATACGCTCGGAAGGGACGCCATTCACGGGATCAAGATCGGGGATATCCTCCCAACCTGTCTCCAGAAGTTCGCCATTGTTCATGGCGACCATACCTTCGTGCAGGATAAAGAAGTTCTGTGCGTCCGTCGGAATGCCGTGCCGCGCGATGATCCCGTAAGGGGCCATCGTGACAGAATTTTCTGCCGTGTTTTCAACGGATTGTTCGATGTTGAACATATAGTTTTCATCGATCGAGATCACGCGCGAGAAGACCTGTCCGGCACCGTTGTCCCAGGCCATTGTCACAGGGCTGCCGACGGCCAGAGTTTCACCCTCGACCAAAGACCAAAGGGTGTTCGGGCCTGGAACCTGCTCGGGGGCGATACCGGCACCCGCCGCCCAACCGTAAAGCGCATAATAGGCATCTTCGGTCCCGGCGGGCGACAAAAGCGTCACGATGGGCGCATCGTCGTCGATCGTTGTCTTATAGTCCTTGAGCATCAGGTCATCGACCCGGCCGCCCAAAAGCGAAATCGAACCGGTCAAACGGGCCGTTTCAACGGGAATGCGTGGTGCCTGTTCAAGCGCGTCTGCGCGGGTTTCGGTAGAAGTGCCGACGGTCGCCGTGTCGGTCCCGATGGGAACAGTCGCCGTGGGCGCAGTCGCGCCCGTCGGAGTTTGCGCCGCTGTTTCGGTTGTGACCCCGTCGACGGGGGTGCCTGTTTCAGGAGGCGGAAACAACACAAACCACCCAAGGATCACTATGAAACTTAGGACCGTCGCTAGGATGAGATTCTTGTTCTGATCGTCCATATGACCGCCACCTGATGTCAATAATATCAGCGTGGGTTCAACAGAGTGCAGCACCAAAGGTCAAGCGGATTCGGCCTTTCTTCTGTTGTAATGATCCCGGTTCGCGGCTTTAACGTTAGGCTTTCCCGCTCATGATCCTCGGGACATCGCGCAGTTTGGCATTGTGGGATTTGATCCAATCAACCGTTTGATCGGCGGGCATCGGATGTGCGATGCCGTATCCCTGAACATGATCGCAGCCAAGTTGGGCAAGGATTACATGTTCTCCGACGGTTTCGACACCCTCGGCCAATGTTTCGACCCCAAGGCGTTCAGCCATCGTAAGAATGGCGCTGATCATGCGTTGCTGTTCTGGATCCCGGTCGGCTTTGATCACAAAGGAGCGGTCGATCTTGATGCGATTAACGCCAAAGCGCCGGATAGAGGTGATAGAGGCATGGCCTGTGCCAAAATCGTCCAGATCAATGCGGCAGCCCAATTCGCCAAGCGCATTTATGTTGCGAGTGATCATATCGTCAGGTGCGCTTGCCACGACTGTCTCCAGAACCTCGATCGCCAGTCTGGCAGGGGTCAGGTCAAAACGATCCAGTTCCCAGCAGATTTTCTTGATCAGCAGTGGATTGCTCAGTTCGGAACCGGCGAAGTTCACGCCGATTTGGGGTACGTGCAGCCCTGCATCATCCCAAGACTGAACGGCTGAAAATGCGTGAAACATCATAACGTCCGCCAGCCGTTCAAGGAGGTCGGCCTGTTCCAGCGCGGGCAGGAAATCCGATGGCAGCAGCGTGCCGCGGGTCGGGTGGGACCATCTCGCCAAGGCTTCGAAACCACTGATCTGGCCGGTCTCCGTCGATATTTGGGGTTGGAACCACGGCATGATCTGGCCGTTTTCCAATGCGCTTGCGACCTCATCAATCAATGCTGCAAAATCGGCAGTTGGGGTCACCATTCGGTCAGTAAAGGCGCGAATGCCCGATGGTCCGTGGCGCGTCGCTTCTTTCAATGCCGTGGCGGCGGCAGCAAGCCAGCCTTCGCCGCTTGGTGCAGGTGAACGTGTATGTTGGCAAAATCCGACGGAAACAGAGGCGTAGATGACTGTTCCATCAATCGAAATTGGTTCTTCAGAGACCCGCTGCAACCGGGCGGCCATCTGGATGCACAGTTCGAGGTCAAGGTGCCGTACGGGGTCAAGGCAGACACCAAAGGTCACGTCATCGATTTTCCCCACGCTGTCCTTGTCCCGCAGGGCCGCGATCAGCCGTTCTGAAATTTCCGTTTGAACCTGATCGGCCGCAGATTTTCCAAAGCGGTCCTGCAATTCTGCAAAATCCTCAATCTCGAATAGAAAGACCGCTGATTTCCAGCCGAATTCGGACGTTTTCTGAAGTACCTGGGTTGCCAAGTCGTTGAAAGCATTGGTCTGCAACAGGCCAGTCACCCCTTCGCGGGCGAGCAAAAGCTGGTTCGTTGTGCCGTAAAATCCGCCCAGGCAAAGATACGCGATGGGAATGGCGATCGCGCAAATCAGTAAGGCCCCTTCGCCGCCGAACCAATAGGTAGAGAGGCAAAGCGCGGGCACAAACGCCAAGGCGGGCGGGCCAGTCATGACGTTTGAAATATTGCGCCCCAAGTGAAGAAGCTTTGTCTGCAAACTGCGCGCCATCGTCTAACCCCCATCTGACGCAGAATCCGCGCCTTTGGGGATATGCCTAAGGGCTTTGACGTATCAAACAGGTTAATGTTCCTGTTTTCTTCCGGCCTATTTAAAGAAGATTAGCAGAAATTCCGCTATTTGTTTCTTGTCAAAGCGGCGAAATCGAACAGCTTCGGGTCCAGCAGATGCGAGGGGCGTGCGTTCATAAGCGCCCTGAACATGACTTGCCGACGGCCAGGGCTGTTTGCCTCCCAACCGTCAAGAATCGCCTTGACCTGTTGGCGCTGCAACCCGTCTTGCGACCCGCAAAGATCGCAAGGAATAATGGGGTAATTCATCGCGTTGGAGAATTTTTCGCAGTCGGCTTCGGCGACATGCGCGAGGGGGCGATACACAAATACATCACCTTCTTCGTTCAGCAGCTTTGGCGGCATTGTTGCAAGGCGACCGCCGTGAAACAAATTCATGAAAAATGTCTCTAGAATGTCATCACGGTGATGGCCCAACACGACTGCGCTGCACCCTTCTTCGCGTGCGATGCGGTACAAGTGACCACGGCGCAACCGGCTGCACAGCGCGCAAAATGTCCGGCCGGCAGGGATTTTATCCATCACAACCGAATAGGTGTCTTGGTATTCAATCCGATGTTCGACGCCCATTTTCTCTAGAAATGCGGGCAAAACGGTTGCCGGAAAATTTGGCTGACCCTGATCCAGATTGCAGGCAAGCAGTTCGACAGGCAGCAATCCGCGCCATTTTAGCTCGTGCAGAATCGCAAGCAAGGTATAGCTGTCCTTGCCGCCTGACATGCAAACCAGCCATTTGGCCCCCGGTTCAATCATGCCATATTGTTCAATGGCCTCGCGGGTATACCGCACAAGCCGCTTGCGCAGTTTGCGAAACTCGGTGCTTTGGGGCGCACCGTAAAAAAGCGGGTGAATATCGTCAGGTTGATCCAGCATGGCTTTGGCTTAGTTCAACTGAATGCGCCGATCAAGCGGCGGTTTCACCAGCGGGGATGCCTTATTGAATTTTAGCGTAATTTCCGGCTTTGTGGCGCGCCGATCCGCCCTGCGGGTGTGGCGGGGCCGATTGGCAGGGGGGGCACGAGCCGTTTAATCCGGAACGTTGTCGATGCCGCTGCTGCCCCAGGGATGGCAGCGCGCAATGCGGCGGATCGCCAGCCAGCCGCCTTTGATGCCGCCATGTTTGTTCAATGCCTCGAGCGCATAGGCGCTGCATGTCGGCTGAAACCGGCAGTTCTGACCCAGCCACGGGCTGAAAATCAAACGGTATGCCCGTACCGGAACAGCAAGAATGCGTGCGAGAACAGTCATTTCGTTTTGCCGTGCAGGATGTTCAGGGCTTTGGTCAGGTCGGCCTGTAATTGGGAAAAGGGCAGGGTGGCTGTGGCCCCTTGCCGCCCGACCAAGACATAATCCATGCCGTCGCGCCCCTGTTCGGGCAAGATCAGACGCGCGATTTCGCGCAGGCGGCGCTTGGCGCGGTTGCGGGCAACGGCGTTTCCGACCTTTTTAGAGCAGGTAAAGCCAACGCGTATTCCTTCGGCCTCGCCCTCGGGGCGTTTGCGCATCTGAAGGATGAAGCCAGGCATCGCCACGCGCGGCGATCTGGTGGCCCGCTGGAAATCCGGTCTGTTTTTAAGCGTAGTCAAACGCAAAGAAACCGCCGGATGCGTTTCCCTTGGGGTGGCTTCTGTGCCATCCATGGGTGCCTCCGACGGTGTCATATCTTGCAAGAACCGAAAGCGCGAATTACGCGCTCAGTTTGGCCCGGCCTTGTGCGCGGCGCGAGTTGATGATCTTACGGCCCGCTTTTGTTGCCATACGTGCACGAAAACCGTGGCGCCGCTTGCGCACAAGGTTTGAAGGTTGAAAGGTGCGTTTCATCGCTCCGACTCCACTTTAATACATAGGGTTGCACCAGATTCGGCGCATCACTGTCAATTCAAGCCCTGCCTCTAAAGCTGCTAGGCTCGCAAGTCAAACCCTTGAGGCCGCTAATTTGGCTATGCTGCAATAAAAACAGTAAATATCGCGGCCGAGTGTTTCAATTCAGTGCCATATCCCTGGTTTTCTGCAACATACAGGGGGGCTGCGATCAAGCACCCGTGATGCCCCTATCTGCCCGCGGCACAATGGCCCATCTATAAGAGAGCAAGGGCCACCGGACTATCGCCCGAATATGGAAAGCATAAAGATTAATGGCAGATCAGAACCAAAACAGGCCTGTATGGCTCAGATATCTGCCTATGATCGCCATCGTGCTGGTAGCGGTTGCGGGGTTTTTCACATTGCGCGATTATCTGAGCTTTGAAACCCTGCGCGACAACCGTGAGGCGCTGATCGCGTTTCGGGATGCGAATTATCTGCTGACTGTGATTGGATTTATTGCCGCTTATATCTTGATCGTGGGGTTTTCGCTGCCCGGCGCGGGGATCGCGACCATCACCGGTGGGTTCTTGTTTGGCACCCTGTTCGGGGTGATCTTTAGTGTGACAGGGGCCACAATCGGTGCTGTGATGATCTTTCTGGCGGCGCGGCTGGGATTTGGGGAAAACCTCAAGGCGCGGATGGAGGCGTCGGATGGGATGGTGCGCAAGATCAAAGAGGGAATCGACAATAACCAATGGTCGATGTTGTTCTTTATCCGTCTGGTGCCTGCGGTGCCGTTTTTCGTGGCCAACCTGATTCCTGCGTTTCTGGGCGTGATGCTGTACCGTTTTGTGATCTCTACCTTTTTGGGGATCATCCCCGGATCGCTGGTCTATACGTCAGTCGGCGCAGGGCTGGGGACAGTGTTTGCTCGTGGTGAGACGCCGAATTTCGGAATCATCTTCGAACCCTATATATTGTTCCCCCTCCTTGGCCTGTGCGCCTTGTCGCTTCTTCCCGTCATGATCAAAGCCGTTACCGGCAAAAAGGGACTGCTGAAATGAACCGCATCAAAACCGACCTGTTGATCATTGGCGCTGGCTCTGGCGGGCTGTCTGTCGCTGCGGGGGCATCGCAAATGGGGGCGGATGTCGTGCTGCTTGAGGGGCATAAAATGGGCGGTGACTGCCTTAACTATGGCTGTGTCCCGTCCAAGGCGCTGATTGCAACCGGAAAAGCGGCTTATGGCCAGCGCCACTCGGCGCAATTCGGTGTGGCCGACGCCGCCGGAGAGGTGGATTACGCCGCTGCCAAAGACCACGTGGCCGATGTGATCGCGCAGATTGCGCCCGTCGACAGCCAGGAACGGTTCGAAGGCTTCGGGATCAAGGTGATCCGCGAATTCGGGCGCTTTATCTCGGAGGACGAGGTTCAGGCGGGCGATACGATCATCAAGGCGCGGCGTATCGTGATCGCGACGGGGTCATCGCCCCTGGTGCCGCCCATTCCGGGGCTGGACACAACCCCGCATGAAACGAATGAAACGCTGTTTGATCTGCGCGAAAAGCCCGCGCATCTGTTGATCATCGGGGGCGGTCCCATCGGTATGGAGATGGCGCAGGCGCATATTCGCATGGGCTGCAAGGTGACGGTCATCGAAGGGGACAAGGCGCTGGCCAAGGACGACCCCGAGATGGCCGCGGTCGTGTTGCAATCGCTCAAGGACGAAGGCGTGGAGATCGCGGAAGGCGCATTGGCCGCCGAGATTCGCGGCGATGTCGGTGCGATCGAGGTTGAGGCCAAGGACGGGCGCATCTTCAAAGGGTCGCATCTGCTGGTCGCGGTGGGACGCAAGGCCAATACCGAAAGGCTGGACCTTGAAAAGGCAGGCATTGAACCGATCAGGAACGGCGTCAAGGTCGACGCATCCCTGCGCACGACCAACCGCAAGGTCTATGCCATCGGGGATGTGGCGGGCGGGCTGCAATTTACCCATGTTGCCGGTTATCACGCCGGTGTGGTGATCAGATCGCTGATGTTTGCGATTCCGTCCAAGGCCAAGACGGCGCATATTCCCTGGGCAACCTATACGGACCCTGAATTGTCGCAGGTCGGCCTGACCGAGGCGCAAGCCAAGGACGCACATGGCGACAAGGTCGAGGTCGTGCGTTTTCACTATAATCACAACGACCGTGCCATCGCTGAACGCAAAACCAAGGGGCTGATCAAGGTCATGGTCGTCAAGGGCCGTCCCGTGGGTGTCAGCATTGTCGGCTATCAGGCGGGCGAGCTGATCAATCTATGGGCATTGGCGCTGGCAAATAACATGAAAATGAGCCAGATTGCCGGCATGGTTGCACCGTATCCCACGATTGGCGAAGTCAACAAACGCGCAGCGGGTGCCTATTTCTCGCCGCGCTTGTTTGAAAGCGATATGGTCAAGACTGTTGTGCGCTTTGTGCAGCGTTTCATTCCCTAGAGCACGTCCAGAATGTTGAAATCCTTTTCAGGCCGGCTGCTTATCCTGACCACCATCTTTGTGATGCTGGCCGAAGTTCTGATTTTTGTGCCGACCATCGCGCGGTTTCGCGAAGAATATCTGATGAACCGTCTTGAACGGGCGCAGATCGCATCGTTGACCTTGCTGGCGAATGACATGATCGATCCCGCGCTCGAGGCTGAATTGCTTAGAACGGCCGAGGTTTTCAACGTGGTGTTGCGGCGGGACGAGGTGCGGCAACTGGTGCTGTCCTCCCCCATGCCGCAATCCATTCTCAAGACCTATGATCTGCGTGACGCCTCTGCGCTGACGCTGATCAAGGATGCGTTCATGCAGCTGGCCGACACGCAAGACGGGGTGATCCGCGTGATTGGCGCGCCGGTTCAGGATGCCGGGTCACTGATCGAAATTACCATGCAAACGGTGCCCCTGCGCGATGCCATGGTCGATTACGGCTTTCGGATCTTGCTGCTGTCTGCCGTGATTTCGATCATCACCGCGACTTTGCTGTTCATCGCGTTGCGGGATTTGTTGCTGAAACCGATCAAAAGCGTGGTGGGCCATATGCAGAACTATGCGCTGGCCCCCGAAGACGCGCGGCGCATTATTGCGCCATCGGCCGATGTGACCGAAGTCCGCGAGGCCGAAGAGGCGTTGATGAAGCTTGAGACAGAGCTGACCCAAGCCTTGCGTCAAAAGGAACGGCTGGCGCAACTGGGGCAGGCGGTCAGCAAGATCAGCCATGATTTGCGTAATATCCTGACCACCGCGCAACTGTTCACTGACCGGATAGAGATGTCGGAGGACCCGAGCGTAAAGCGGATGGCCCCCAAGCTGGTCAGTTCGATCACGCGGGCCGTGCATCTATGCGAATCGACGCTGGCCTTTGGCAAAGCCGAGGAGCCCAGCCCGACATTGACGGTCGTGGCACTGGATCACATCGTCCAAGACGTCGTGGACAGCGAAAGCCTTGCCGTGGACGGGGCGGGGATCGAATTTGTGCTGAATGTCCCCAAAGACCTGCAAATACGGGCCGACCCCGAACAAATGTTCCGCGTGCTGGCCAATCTGGTTCGCAATGCACGCCAAGCCATTGTTGCCACAGGGCATGGCGGAGAGATCCGCGTGATGGCCAGCGACCACCCCAAAAGCTGGGTGATCGAGGTGCAGGATAACGGACCCGGCCTGCCTGCCAAGGCGCAAGAGCATCTGTTCACCGCATTCCGGGGCGGGGCGCGCAAGGGCGGCTCCGGTCTTGGACTTGCGATTGCCGCCGAATTGGTGCGCGGCCACGGTGGGACGCTAGAGTTGACGGAAACCGGTGCCACGGGGACGGTTTTCCGGATATGTCTGCCCAAAGGCGACGGTACTTTTTGAGCCAAATACAGGAAATTTCATTTCTTGCCAAACAAGGGGTTGCAAAGCTCTGCGCCCAGAACTAAACCGCGCCGTAGTGCACCCGTAGCTCAGCTGGATAGAGTACCTGACTACGAATCAGGGGGTCAGAGGTTCGAATCCTCTCGGGTGCACCATACTCCTCCCAGCGTGAATTTTGTCTTATCCAGCACGGCATATTGCCGTTTCGCGCGCGTTATGCGGCCGGGGTGTCTTGTTTGTCATAGCCGCGCAGGTCCAGCCGTTTGGCAGCAGACCTAAGCGCCGCAGCAAGCAGCGCTGGCCCGACACCTGTTTTCTGGCCTGCACGAAACAGCAGCGCGATGTCACGGTTGGCAAAGGGCAGATCTAGCGGCTTGATCACCACCTCTTCGCGGTAGATTGCCTGGCGGCGGGCGAAAAGTTCGGGGATCACCGCCACACCGGTGCCTGTGGCCGCCATCAGCAAAATCGAATCAAGGCTGGTCCCTTCGTAGTCATCGGAAACCACACCGCCGATATCTGCCGCCAGCGCATAGACGATGCGCGACAATCTGTGACTGTTGTCCAAAGTCAGCAGCAACCGTCCTGCAAGGGTCTCGGCTGTTGCGGCGTCCTGGCTGGCCAGCGGATCATCGACCGCCACAGCGACCCAAAGGCTTTCGTTGAACAGGCGCTCCTGATGGGTGTTGGGGTGATCTTCGGGGGTGGAGATGATTGCATCAAACCGGCCGCTGCGCAGGCCTTGTTCCAGATCGCGGGTGTTTTCTTCGCGCACGACAATGCGCAGGTCGGGTTGCTGGTGGTGAATTTCCTTGACCACTTGCGGTAATAGATAGGGGCCGATGGACGGCAAGACGCCAAGGCGCAAACGCCCCGAAAACGGCGCGTCGCTTGTCATAGCCTGACGCAGGTCCTGAACCTCGGCCAGAATCTTTTGGGCGCGTGCGACAAATTCCTCGCCCTTGCTGGTGATCTGCACACCGCCACGGCTGCGCTCAAACAGACGGATGCCCAATTCGTCCTCGACCGCCGCGATCTGGGCCGACAGGCTGGGCTGGCTGACATTCAAAAGATCAGCGGCCAGCCCGAACCTGCCCAGACGTTGGACCGTCACAATATATTCAAGCTGGCGAAGTGTTGGGCGCATAACATAGCTTGATACTATGAAATACTTTGTTAGCAAGTATTTTTATTATCTATCGCTGTCTGCGAAAGCCCCATGACATTCTGATTGGAGCAGACACATGCACAGCATCTTCGATACACTCTTGGGCAACCTTTTGGTCCCGACCATCCTGTTTTTCGTTCTGGGTCTGATTGCAGCCTTTGCACGAAGCGATCTGTCAATTCCGGCAGGTGCGGCCAAATTCATGTCGCTGTATCTGCTTTTGGCGATTGGGTTCAAAGGCGGGAGCAGTCTGGCCACCTACGGGCTGCATGCAGATATGTTTGTGACCATCGGGATCGGGGTCGCGCTGTCATTCGTGATACCTTTCATCGCCTTTGGCCTGCTGCGCTCAATGACGCGGCTGGATACGATGAATGCAGCAGCGGTTGCGGGGCATTACGGGTCGATCTCGATCGTGACCTTTGTGGCGGCAAGTAGTTTGCTAGAGCTGACGGGCGTGGCATTCGATGGCTACATGATCGCCGTGGCCGCCGCGATGGAGGTGCCGGCCATCTTGTCCGCACTCTGGATCGCCAACAAGTTCTCGGGCGAGGGCAAGGCGGGCCCCGGTCTTTACCGCGAGCTGTTGGCGAACGGGTCAATCGTGCTGCTGGTCGGTGCCTTTGCCATCGGTGCGCTGACCGGCGATCAGGGGATGACGATGATCGCCCCCTTTGTGGTCACACCGTTCACCGGCATCTTGTGTCTGTTTCTGCTGGATATGGGTCTGAATGCCGGGCGCAGTGTGATCGCCAACCGGCATCTTCTGACCACGGGCCTGTTCGCTTTTGGCATGCTGATGCCGCTGATCGGTGCCATCCTCGCTTGGGCGCTGGGCGCGGCGGTTGGTTTGCAACAAGGCAGCTTGTTCCTGCTTATGGTGCTGTCGGCATCGGCATCCTATATCGCGGTGCCTGCTGCCATGCGGATCGCCCTGCCCAAGGCAGAGGCGGGGATTTACCTGACCCTGTCGCTGGGCGTGACCTTTCCGTTCAACATCACCATCGGGTTGCCCGTCTATCTATGGCTGGCGCAGCTTTGAAACTGACAGGTGGGGGTGGGGCATCCAAAGCCTGCCCCACCCTAATTGCTGCGAAAGATCTTTGATTCGCCGATCATTTGCTCAAGCGCGGCGATACGTTCGGCGCTTTGATCGGAACTGCGCGATTGCACCTCGGCAACCAAGGCTTCGATCAGGAAATTGATCGCAAGGGTCGAATCCCAGCTTGAGGGGACCTCGACCATCGCGCGGAAACAGAACCGCGCGTATTTTTCGATCGGCGACCCCCATGCGTCTGTGAAAAGGACAATGCTGGCCCCCTGTTTGACGGCAAGATTGGCCAGCTTTTCCAGCTCTTTCTCGTAGCGGCGAATGTCAAAGATCACCAAGACCGCACCTGCATCCATATCCAGCAAGGACTGCGGCCAGACGCTTGGCGACGAATCCAGCAATGTCACTTGGGGGCGGATGATTTGCAGGTGGTTGAAAAAGTAATGCGCGTTGGACCGCGTGATGCGCCCGCCCAACAAATACAGGCGATGCGCAGGGTCGGACAGCAGTTCGGCCACCTGGTCGAATTCGGTCAGGTCCAGACGGTCAAGGGTGCGGTTGATGTTGTCGGACACCGCTTCGATAAAACGCGACACGATATGATCGCGGCTGTCGGACGGGGGGGCTGCGTCAAGCTTGGCAAGCGGTTGCTTCATCCGCGCGCCGATTTCCTCGCGGATGGCGTCTTGCATATCCGAGAACCCGTCAAAGCCCAGCTTGCGCGCCAATCGGATAATCGTTGGCGACGACACCTCGGCGCATTCGGCCAAACGGTTGATGGATTGCAGCCCGGTCAGCAATGAATCGTCAAGCAGAACGGCCGACAGCTTCCGCTCCGCAGCGGTTAACTCTGTCTGCTTTTCTTTGAGCAAATCGCGGACCAGTGCTTTTTTGTGCAAAGGCTGTTCCTTTCGGTACAGAGTTTCAGTTTGTGAAGCAAAGGTTACAGAAAAATTCTTGACTTGCTAGAAAAATCTGTAGTGATGGTGGCAAGCCAAGGGGGTATTTTCGGTTTGAACAGCGATTGGACGGCAGTGC
Source organism: Sulfitobacter sp. HGT1 (assembly GCF_013282155.1). Classification (GTDB taxonomy): domain Bacteria; phylum Pseudomonadota; class Alphaproteobacteria; order Rhodobacterales; family Rhodobacteraceae; genus Sulfitobacter. The sequence goes on along the minus strand of NZ_BLWI01000012.1, from coordinate 161,581 downwards.
AGGTGACAAACGGCAGCGGGCGGGGGCCTGTATTGCTGATCTGCGAACATGCGTCCGATTTCATCCCCCAAGACTTTGATCTGGGGCTTAGCCCGGCTGCGCAGGCCTCCCATGCGGCGTGGGATATCGGAGCGCTTGATGTGGCGGTTGCGCTGTCGGGGATGCTGGACGCTCCATTGGTGGCAGGCGGAATTTCGCGGTTGGTCTATGATTGCAACCGACCTTTGACCGCGCCCGATTGCATTCCGGCCCGCAGCGAAGTTTTTGACATTCCGGGGAACGCAAACCTGTCGGATCAGGAAAAGCAAAGCCGCTTTGACCGCGTGCACACGCCGTTTCACGATGCGGTGGACGAATTGCGCAGACAGGCAGCGCCGCAGTTGGTCGTGACCATTCACAGCTTTACCCCGATTTACAACGGGACCAAGCGTGACGTTGAATTGGGTTTCCTGTTTCACAGCGACCCGACCACAGCACAAGCATTGCTGGCCCAAGAGCAGCTCAACGGCACCTACCGGGCCGCGTTGAACGAACCTTATGCCGCCACGGATGGCGTGACCTATTCGCTCCAGAAACATGGCGAAGCGCATGGGATACCTGCGGTGATGATCGAAATTCGAAACGACCTGATCGACACGGGCGATACGGCCCATGCCATGGCGCAACATCTGAATGAAGTGTTGCGCGCCGCGTTTCCCACCCTTTTTCAAGAGGCATCCGAATGAAGGCGATGCGTAAATATATCTCGCTGGTGGATGGCTTTAACTATGGGTTGGGCCGGATCGCGATGTACGGCATTTTCGTCCTGATGGGCATTTTGCTGTGGTCCTCCTACAATAAAACCTTTGCATCACCGCAACTGTGGACGCTGGAAATGGCGCAGTTTGTGATGGTGGGCTATTACATTCTGGGTGGTCCCTATGCGCTGCAAATGGGGTCGAATGTGCGGATGGATCTGTTCTATGCCGAACTTACCCCGCGCAAGAAAGCCTGGACGGACAGCATTACCGTTATGTTTTTGCTGATCTATCTGGTGATCCTGCTGTGGGGCGGCATCGAATCCACGCTGTATTCCTTTAAATATGGGGGTGAACGCAGCCCGACGGCGTGGCGTCCCTATATGTGGCCGGTCAAGGTGACCATGTGCATCGGTATTTTCCTGATGCTGCTCCAAGCTGTCTCTGAATTGTTCAAAGACATCCTTTTCCTCAAATCCGGTGAGGACACACGTGATGCCCTATGAACTGATCGCCATATTGATGTTTTCGACGATGATGCTGATGCTGCTGACGGGGCAGCGGGTGTTCGGTGCCATCGGCTTTGTCGCGGTGATGGCTGCGCTGTTTTTGTGGGGCGACCGGGGTGGCTATGACATCGGGTTTTCCGCCGCGATCAAGCTGATGCGCTGGTATCCGTTGCTGACGCTGCCGATGTTTATCTTCATGGGCTATGTGCTGTCCGAATCCAAAATCGCGGATGATCTGTACAAGATGTTCCACGTCTGGATGGGTGGCCTGCGCGGTGGTCTGGCGATCGGGACGATCGGCCTGATGGTGCTGATTTCCGCGATGAACGGTCTGTCTGTTGCAGGCATGGCGATCGGGGCCACGATTGCGCTGCCCGAATTGCTGAAACGGAATTATGACAAGCTGATGGTGACCGGTGTCATTCAGGCCGGGTCCAGTTTGGGCATCCTTGTGCCGCCGTCGGTGGTGCTGGTGCTTTACGCAATGATCGCGCGGCAACCGGTCGGGCAGTTGTGGCTGGCCGGTGCCATTCCGGGCCTGATGATGGCGACGATGTTCATCATCTACATCGCCATCCGCTGCCGGTTGAACCCTGAGCTTGGGCCTGCCTTGTCCGCAGAAGAACGCGATGTCGGCTGGCCGGAAAAGCTGCGCCTGTTGCGTGCCGGGCTGCTGCCTGTGGTGATCTTTGCCGTGATGATGGTGCCGTTCGTGAACGGCTGGACCTCGCTGGTGGAAAGTTCGGCCATCGGGGCAATCGCGGCGTTTCTGGCGGCTGTGCTGAAAGGCCGGATGACACGTCAGGTGTTCGAGACATCCGTGCGACAGACCCTTGCGATCACCTGCATGTTCATGTGGATCATCCTTGCGGCGCTGGCCTTTGGTGCCGTGTTTGACGGGCTGGGCGCGGTCAAGGCGATCGAGAGCCTGTTCACCGAACAATGGGGCCTGAACCCTTGGGTGATCCTGATCCTGATGCAACTGTCCTTCTTGGTCATGGGCACGTTTCTGGATGATACGGCGATGCTGGTTATCGTGGCCCCGCTTTATGTGCCGCTGGTCGGTGCGTTGGGGTTCGATCTGGTGTGGTATGGTGTGCTTTATACGATCACCTGCCAGATCGCCTATATGACCCCGCCGTTCGGCTATAACCTGTTCTTGATGCGCGCGATGGCCCCGCCCGAGATCACGATCACGGATATCTACCGGTCGATCATTCCATTCGTGGGCGTGATGGTGCTGGCCTTGGCTGTTGTGATGCTGTTCCCGCAGATCGCACTTTGGCTGCCCAACTATGTCTACGGCAATTAACCGAAATAACCACCACGTGGCCGGATGAACCGGCCCTTCAAACCCGAAACCCAACAAGGAGTATGTCAGATGACAACCAGACGTAAGTTTCTCAAGGGGGCCGCAATCGCTGGTCCCGCAGCCCTTGCCACCCCGTCGATCCTGCACGCGCAGGAAACGATCCGCTGGCGCTTTCAGACCTATGCCGGTGCGGCCCTTGGTGAAGAAGTAACAAAACCCGCCATCGATGCGATCAACGCGGCCTGCCAGGGCCAACTTGAGATCGAACTGTTCTATGCCGACCAGATCGTTCCAACGGGCGAATTGTTCCAGGCGCTTCAGCGCGGCACCATCGACGGTGTGCATTCGGACGACGATTCGATGGCCTCCCCGACACCTGTGCGGTCCTTTGGCGGGTATTTCCCGTTGGCGACCAAACACGCGTTGGATGTGCCTGTGCTGTTCAACCAATACGGTCTGGCTGACATCTGGCGCGAAGAATACGCCAAGGTCGGCGTGCATTGGCTGTCTGCTGCGGGTCAGGATCCGTGCAACTTCAACACGGTCAAGCCGATCAGATCGCTGGCCGATATGGACGGGCTGAAACTCTATACCTTCCCGACGGCGGGTCGGTTCCTGTCTCAGTTTGGCGTTGTTCCGGTGAACATCCCCTACGAGGACGCCGAAGTTGCCGTTCAAACAGGCGAACTGGACGGTATGGCGTGGTCGGGCATCACCGAAGACTACACCGTGGGTTGGGCCGATGTGACCAACTATTTCTGCACCAACAACATTTCGGGTGCATGGATCGGGTCGTTCTTTGTGAACGCCGAAAAATGGGCAGAACTGCCGGATCACCTGAAACAGATCGTGTCTTCGGCGATCGAGGCAAGCCACACCTACCGCAACCAGTGGTATTGGGGCGGCGAAGCGCGTCTGCGCGCGTCTGGCGAAAAGCTGGAACTGACATCCGTTCCGCAGGAAGAATGGAAAACCGTTGAAGAAGCGGCGGTTAAGTTCTGGGACGAGATGGCTGAAGAAGGCGAAACAGCTGCGAAAATCGTTCAGATTTTCCGTGACTATAATAATGTGACGTCGAAAGCGGGTCCGCCCTATACCTTCGGCTGATCGCTGGTCCGACACAGATCAAAAGGGGCGGCGCGTTTGTGCCGCCCTCACACATGCAAAAGGAACGTCTGCACATGGGCAACTTAACATTCGATACGCTCAGGGAAATGGCCGATAACGGCGAGGTCGACACCGTCTTGGTGGCCCTTGTCGATATGCAGGGCCGCCTGATGGGCAAGCGTTTTCACGTGACCAATTTCATCGACCATTCCCACACGGAAACCCATTGCTGCAACTATTTGCTGGCCACCGATCTGGTGATGTCCACGCCCGAAGGCTTTGCATCTACCAGTTGGCAAACCGGCTATGGCGACTATGTCTTGCGCCCCGATATGTCGACGATGCGCCAGGTGCCGTGGCTGGATAAAACCGTTCTGGTGCTGGGCGATGTACTTGATCACCACACCCACGAACCTGTGCCCCATTCCCCGCGTTCGATGCTGAAAAAGCAGATTGCGCGGCTTGATGCCTTGGGCTTTGACGCGATGATGGCGACCGAGCTTGAATTCTTTTTGTTCGAGGGCGATTACCGCACCCTCCAGAAAGAAAAATACGCAAACCTTGTGCCGTTGAATGGTCATAACGAAGATTACTGCCTGTTCCAGACCACCAAGGAAGAAGCTTTCCTGCAACCCTTGCGCAACCATCTGGTGGCTGCGGGCGTGCCGATTGAATGCACCAAAGGCGAGGCCGAAACCGGCCAGCAAGAGTTGAACATCCGCTATGCCGATGCCCTTGATTGCGCCGATAACCACACGATTTCGAAACAGGCGATCAAGGAAATCGCCTTTCAGCAGGGCTTTTCGGCGTCGTTCCTACCGAAATGGGCGGCGGATAAGGTCGGGTCCTCCAGCCACGTGCATATGTCACTGTGGAAAGACGGCACACCTGCGTTTTTCGACAAGGACGCCAAGCTGGGCATGTCCGGGCTGATGGGGCATTTCATGGCTGGGCTGATCAAATACGCGCCCGACATCACCTATTTTCTGGCCCCCTATATCAACAGCTACAAACGCTTTGCCAAAGGCACATTTGCGCCCACGAAAACGGTTTGGTCCGTTGATAACCGCACCGCCGGTTTCCGGCTGTGTGGCGATGGCACCAAGGGCATTCGCGTTGAATGTCGCATCGGCGGATCCGACCTGAACCCCTATCTGGCGCAGGCGGTTTTGCTGGCGGCGGGCCTGAAGGGGATCGAGGAAAAGCTGCCCCTGCAAGAGCCCACAATGGGGGATGCCTATGAAGACGCAAGCGTGACCGAAATTCCGCGCACCTTGCGGGCTGCAACCGAAACCTTGCGCAACTCTGCCATGCTGCGCGAGGCCCTTGGCGACGATGTGGTTGACCATTACACCCGCGCAGCCGAATGGGAGCAGGAGGAATACGACAAGGTCGTAACCGACTGGGAAATCAACCGCGGATTTGAGCGAGCATAAGCAATGACAAAGACCCTGAAATGTATCTCACCGATTGACGGATCGGTTTATCTGGAACGCCCTGTCCTGTCGCTGGAGGCTGCCCGTGACGTATGTGCACAGGCGAAATCGGCGCAGACCTTGTGGGCGGCACGCCCGCTGGCTGAACGCGTTGATCTGGTGCGCGCCGCCGTCGCCGAAGTGGGCAAAACGACCGACCGCATGGCGGTTGAACTGGCCCATCAGATGGGCCGTCCCGTGCGCTATGGCGGGGAATTCGGCGGGTTCAACGAACGCGCCAGCTATATGGCCGACATCGCGGAACAGGCGCTGGCTCCGATGATCATCGAAGACAGCGAAAAAGCCACCCGCAAGATCACCCGTGAGCCGCGCGGCGTTGTGCTGGTCGTGGCCCCGTGGAACTATCCTTACATGACGGCGATCAACACCGTTGCCCCTGCCTTGATCGCGGGCAATACGGTTGTGCTGAAACACGCCACGCAAACCTTGCAGGTGGGCGAACGTCTGGCCGAAGCGTTTCATGCGGCGGGCATTCCGGAGGATGTATTCCAGAACGTGTTTCTGGATCACGACACCACATCGGCGCTGATCGCTGAACGCCAGTTCGGTTTCGTCAACTTCACCGGCTCGGTCGGGGGCGGCAAGGCGATGGAAATTGCAGCAGCCGGCACATTCACACCCGTCGCGACCGAACTGGGCGGCAAAGACCCCGGTTACGTGCGTGCCGATGCCAATGTGGATGCGGCGGTTGACGGGTTGATGGACGGCGCGATGTTCAACGCGGGGCAATGCTGCTGCGGGATTGAACGGATTTATGTACACGAAAGCCTGTATGATGCCTTTGTCGAAAAAGCTGTGGCTTGGGTGAATGCCCTGAAGCTTGGCAACCCGCTGGAACAGGAAACCACCATCGGGCCGATGGCCAACGTGCGCTTTGCCGCCGAAGTGCGCGCCCAGATCGCCGAAGCTGTGGCCGATGGCGCAACTGCACTGATCGAACCCTTTGCCGAAGATGACGGTGCCGCCTATCTGACGCCGCAAATCCTGACGAACGTAAACCACAACATGCGCGTCATGCGCGACGAAAGTTTCGGTCCCGTGGTTGGCATCATGCCGGTCAAGGATGACGCCGAGGCGATTGCGTTGATGAACGATTGCCAGTTCGGTCTGACGGCTGCGATTTTCACCAAGGATGCAGATGCCGCTGACGCCATCGGTGCGCAGTTGGAAACCGGCACGGTCTTCATGAACCGCTGCGATTACCTTGATCCGGCGCTGTGCTGGACGGGCTGCAAAGACACCGGCCAGGGCACAGGATTGTCCGTGCTGGGCTTTCAGGCGCTGACGCGTCCCAAATCTTACCACCTTAAAAAGGCTTGATCCTATGGAGCTGAAAAACAACTGGTCCTACCCCACCGCGATGCGTTTTGGTGCGGGCCGTATTTCCGAGATCGGCAAGGCCTGCGAGGCCGCCGGCATCAAGAAACCGCTGCTTGTCACCGACAAGGGGCTGGCATCGATGGCCATCACCACCAAGACGCTCGATCTGCTCGAGGCTGCTGGCTTTGGCCGGGCCATGTTCTCCGAAGTGGATGCGAACCCGACCGAAATCAACCTTGCTGCGGGGCTTCAGGTGTACCGTGACGGCGGTCATGACGGCGTAATCGCCTTTGGCGGCGGGTCGGGCCTTGATCTGGGCAAGATGGTTGCATTCATGGCGGGCCAGACACGCCCCGTTTGGGATTACGAGGATGTCGGCGACTGGTGGACCCGCGCCGATGCAGATGCCATCGCGCCGATCATCGCCGTGCCGACCACGGCTGGCACCGGATCGGAAGTCGGCCGCGCATCGGTGCTGACCAATTCTGAAACCCATGTGAAAAAGATCATCTTCCACCCCAAGGTTCTGCCAACGGTCGTGATCTGCGACCCCGAACTGACGGTCGGGATGCCCAAACACATCACCGCAGGCACAGGTCTTGATGCCTTTGCCCATTGTGTCGAGGCATTTAGCAGCCCGTTTTACCACCCGATGAGCCAGGGTATCGCGCTAGAAGGCATGCGTCTGGTCATTGACTATCTGCCCCGCGCCTATGCGGATGGCACCGATATCGAGGCGCGCGCGCAGATGATGTCAGCCGCCGCGATGGGGGCAACGGCATTTCAAAAGGGTCTCGGCGCGATCCATGCGATGAGCCATCCCGTCGGCGCGGTCTTCAACACCCACCACGGGACCACCAACGCGGTGTGCATGCCTGCGGTGCTGGACCTGAACGAACCGATGATCCGCGAACGGTTCGACCGTGCGGCTGGATACCTGCGTATTGACGGCGGCTATGACGGGTTCCGCAGCTTTGTTCAGGATTTCAACGACAGCTTTGCCATTCCGCGCAAACTGTCTGAAATGGGCGTGACCGCTGATCGCATGGATGATCTGGTCGCCATGGCACTGGAAGACCCGTCTTGCGGCGGCAACCCCGTCACCTTGACCACGGAAAACCTGCGCAAGCTGTTCGAGGCGACCATCTAAGCGGGTCTGAAACCACACATGCCCCGATAGATGTCTCTATCGGGGCATGTGGGCCGGAGTGTCATTGCCAGCCCTGGACGAGGTAAGCCCGCTGGCAGATGTGCTTAGGCGTCTTTGGCCGCCAAAGTGCCGATCTTGACGGCGCGGGTTACTTCCTTGCCTTTGTGCAAGATCACCACATCCGCCGTTTGATCGGGGTCCGTGTCCGCCACGGCGCGGGTCAGATCGCGCAATTCGTCGATCGCGGTGCCGTTGAAGGACAAGATGATATCCCCCTTTTCAAGGCCGGCTTTCTTGGCCGGGCTTTCGTCGCTCACCGCTTCGATCACCGCACCTTTGGGAACGTCATAGCCCAAGACCTGTGCGACTTCTTGTGTCATCGGGCGGATTTGCACCCCGAGCCAGCCGCGTGTGATGGTGCCGTCATCGGCCAGATCGGCGACGATGTTTTGCACCAGATCGGAGGGCACGGAAAATCCGATGCCAACCGACCCGCCACCCGGCGACAGGATCGCGGTGTTCACGCCAATCACTTCGCCAGCGTTGTTGAACAGCGGCCCCCCCGAATTGCCACGGTTGATCGCCGCGTCGGTCTGGATGAAATCATCATAGGGGCCCGCGTTGATATTGCGCGATTTGGCCGACACGATGCCGGTGGTCACAGTGCCCCCCAGACCAAAGGGGTTGCCCATCGCCACGACTTCATCGCCCACGCGCATGTTTTCAGACGATCCGAATTTGACGGCAGGCAGGTCAACATCGGCTTCGATTTTCAGCAGGGCAATGTCGGTCATCGGATCGCTGCCGACGACTTTTGCCTCAAAGCTGCGCCCGTCCGACAGTTTTACGGTGACCTTGTCCGCACCTTCGACCACGTGGTTATTTGTCACGATCTGCCCGTCGGTCGAAATGATAAAGCCCGAGCCAAGACCCTGAACAGGCTGCGCCTCGGCACCTTGGCCGGGCATCATCTGTTCAAACCGCTTGCGCAATTCTTCGGGCATACCTTGGGGCATTTCCATCTGGACGGGGGATTTCGCGGTTGTGCCAGAGACTTCGATAAACACCACCGAAGGGGATATCGTTTCAACCAGATCGGCATAGCCACCCGCCGGAACGGCCAGTGCAGATGTCGGGGCAATCGCCACCAAAGAGGTCGACGCCAAGGCAGCGGCCAATACAAATGGCATCGCGCGGCGGGGGGATTTCATAATAGATGTCATGTTTGCTTCCTTGCATCATCGGTATGACACCCAAATGGCAGCCCGTTGTTACAGGGCGTTTTTGCCCCATATACAAATCTGTAAGATTGCTGTGCAGGGCTGCCAGACGCCTGATTTTAGGCTATCGCCGTGTCATGGTTCATACGGAACGGATGAAATGAAACTGCTTGTAGTAGAAGACGATGCCACCACCGGCACCTATATCGCCCGCGGCCTGCGCGAAGAGGGGCACAGTGTTGATCTGGTGACGGACGGGCGCGAAGGCCTGTTTCAGGCGACATCGGGCAGCTATGACGTGCTCATCATCGACCGGATGCTGCCAGAGGTGGACGGGCTGACGCTTGTCAAGACCTTGCGCGGCGCGGGCAATACCACGCCGGTGTTGTTTTTGACGGCGATGGGCAACGTCGATGACCGGATCAGCGGGTTAAATGCGGGCGGCGATGATTATCTGGTCAAGCCCTTTGCCTTTGGCGAATTATCTGCGCGGGTCGCGGCGCTGGCGCGTCGGCCCCAAGCGATCGAACAGGAAACCGTTCTGCGGGCTGGGGACCTTGAAATGCATCTGATCACCCGCAAGGTCACGCGGGGCGGTCAGGAAATTGATCTGCTGCCGCGCGAATTTGCCCTGCTGGAACACCTGCTGCGCCGCAAGGGCAGGGTCCAGACCCGCACCATGCTGCTTGAGGCCGTCTGGGACATCAGTTTCGATCCCATGACCAATGTGGTCGAAACCCACATCAGCCGGCTGCGGGCCAAGGTGGATAAACCCTTTGACCGCGAACTGATCCAGACCGTGCGCGGCGCGGGCTACAGGATGGATGCATGAGGGGGCGCATCCGGCAGCTTTGGCGGTCGATGCCGGTTCGGTTGGCACTGTTACTGGTGCTGCTGTTTTCCACCGTGAGCCTGATCAGTCTTCTGGCCAGCTATGCGGTGACCCGCAATTCGTTTGAAACCGCGATCCGCGCCGATCTGGAACAAGACATCGCAGGGTTTCGGGCCGCGCCCAATTCGCGGGCTGTGGCCTTGTTGGTGGATGCTGAATCGCGCGGCACCGATCCGGGCCGCGTGATCCTGAGCTATATCACCCCGAACGGGCAGATCTTTGGCAACGGGGCCATCGCGCGGGACGACGAAGGTTATCATATCGTGTCGCTCGCCAAGAGCCGGACAGAATATGACGGCGATTATCTGTCCCTGACAATCCGGCTTTATGGCGGGCAGTTGACCGTTGCACGCAGCCTTGCCCAGATCGAGGCCTTGCGGGTCGTGTTCTTTAACATCCTGTTGCTGAGCCTGTTGCCGACGATCCTGATCGCCTTGTCGGGTGGGCTGTATCTGGCGCGGCGCAGCAAACGCCACGTCGAGGTGATTGGCGGCACATTGGATGATCTGACCAACGGCGATCTGACTGCACGGGTGACCATGGGGCCCCGCTGGGCGGATGATCTGGTGCGGATTGGCGACAAGGTAAACCAGATGGCCGGTGCCCAAGAGGCACAGACCCAGATGTTGCGGCAGGTGTCGTCGGATATTGCCCACGATCTGAAAACGCCGATCCAGCGGGTTGCCGTGTATCTGGATGATATGGCCCGCACCGTTCCCTCTGCATCGGACGAAGGCGCGTTGCTGGGCAAAGCACAGGACGAGGTCGCGGGGATTGCATCGGTGTTTCAATCGTTGTTGCAGATTGCATCGGTCGAATCCGGTTCACCCAAGGCGCATTTCAAACCCGTCAATCTGAACCAGCTTTGCGAGACGATGACCGAGGTCTATGAACCCGCCGCCGCCGCCAAGGGGCAGTCGCTTGTCTGTGCGGTGCCTGATAAGATGGTACAGGTGGTGGGCGACAAGAACCTTCTTGGGCAAGTGCTGGCAAATCTGGTTGAAAACGCCATGCGCCATACCCCCGAAGGCAGCAAGATTACCGTAACGCTTGCGCAAAACGCGGGCCGCGCGATTCTGGAAATCGCCGATAACGGCCCCGGCATCCCGGCAGCAGAGCGCGAAAAGGTGGTGCGCCGGCTTTACCGTCTGGACCGCAGCAGAAATACCCCCGGCAATGGCCTAGGGCTTAGTCTGGTGGAAGGGGTGGTGAAACTGCACGGCGGTCATCTGTCATTGCTCGACAACGCGCCGGGGCTCAGGGTCAGGATCGAATTCCAAACAGATAGATCTGAGGCAATTTGATGCTGTGACACGACCCATATTTCGCTGCGGGGCCAGTTTATCCGGCTGGATTGGTGGAAGATCGTCTTTACCTCGTCCTTCGCCACCCGTTTGCTGCACATGGTGCTTGCGGCCTATCTGACCACAGGGCTTGTGGTGGGGGCCGTGGGGGCATCAACATCCTTGAACACCAGCCCGCAAAAGTCACGGCAATGGAAAGCCACTTTGACAGCCCCCCGCTGATCCTGTTCGGCATCCCGAACCGGGTGGCTCTTTGCGATCTGTGTGCTGAGCGTTCTGGCGCTTGGCATTGCCGCCTATGCGATCCGGCCGGAGATTGTGCCGTAACGCAAGGTAACGGCGCTGAACCGAAATGGGCCAGATGTGGGGGTTGCAAAACCGCAAAACCTCTGGCCCTTTTGCGGTCAAACCTGTCGTTCGACCCAGCCAAGGAATACCCCCATGCGCGCCATGCAAGTCACCGCCTATGACCAGCCGCTTCAATTGCAAGAACTGGAGATACCGGTGCCCGGCCCCGGCGAGGTCTTGGTCAAGGTTGAAACCTGCGGTCTGAACTTTGGGGATCTGTTGCTGATCAAGGGGACCTATCAGGAAAAGCCGGCTTTGCCCTTTACCCTCGGGATGGAACTGGCGGGTACTGTGACTGCCTTGGGCGCGGGCGTCGATGGGTTGGAAACCGGGCAGCGCATCGCGGCGTACAGCGGGTTTCACGGGCTGGCGGACTATGCCGTGGTGCCTGCCGATATCTGCGTTGCCATTCCAGACGAGATGAACGCGGTTGATGCCGCTGCCTTTCTGATTGCCTATGGCACCAGCCATGTGGCGTTGGACTATAAGGCGCGTTTGCAACCCGGCGAACGGCTGCTGGTGCTGGGCGCATCGGGTGGGGTGGGTCTGACGGCGGTCGAGCTGGGCAAGCTGATGGGAGCCGAGGTGATCGCCTGTGCCCGTGGCCAGGCCAAGCTGGATATCTGCCGCGCGGCAGGGGCCGACCACCTGATCGATTCCGAGGTCGATGATATCCGCGAGATCGTCAAAGCGCTGGGCGGGGCCGATGTGGTGTATGACCCGATTGGCGGCGACCAGTTCAAAGCTGCGATGCGTGCATGCAACCCTGAAGCGCGGTTGCTGCCGTTGGGGTTTGCATCAGGCGAGGTGCCGCAGATCCCTGCCAATATCGTGATGGTCAAGAACCTGAATGTCTTGGGGCTGTTCTGGGGCGGCTACAAAAAGTTCAAACCCAAAGTGCTGACCGACAGCTTTCGGGCGCTGATCGACTGGTATGTTGCGGGCAAGCTGAAACCCCATGTCAGTCATGTCCTGCCGCTAGAGCAGGCGAACGAGGCGTTGGAACTGCTGCGCAGCCGCAAGGCAACCGGCAAGGTCGTGGTGCGCGTTTCGGATTAACCGCCGCGCATCGGTTGGTTGCGCAGGGATGCGCGGGCCTTTTGACGCTCGCGCAGGAACACGAACAGGCCCGACCCCAGGATCAATCCGATGCCGACCCAGACCTCCCAGACCGGCAGGTCACCAAAGATCACCAGCCCCCAGAACACGGCCAGCGGCAGGCCGATATATTCAAACGGCGCGACTGTGGCCGCATCTGCGATGCGGTAGGCCTGGCTTAGGCAATAGCCGATAACGGCAGCATTCAGGCCAAGGCCCAGAAACACCCAGATGTCCCCCCTTGCTGGCCAAACCCAAGCCCGCAGCAGAAACTGCATCGATGGCGCGCTGGCGTCATTTGTAAAACGGCCATCGCCTGCGATCAGGAAAAACCCGATCGACACGATCAGGAACGTGCCTTGGATGTAAATCGCCAAGGCCGATGCCTTGCTGCGCACACCCAGCTTGCGGGTCATCAACTGGTTCAGCGCATAGGTGAGCGCCGACACGACGGGCAGCAACAGCACAAGCCGCGAGGCTTGCAGGCTTTCTACCGATGCCCAAGGGCGCTGCATGATCACCACACCGGCAAAGCCGACGGCCACAGCCCCCAAGCGCATGATGCCGACCTTTTCCCCCAGAATCGGGATCGACAGCAGCGTGATGAACAGCGGGGCGACAAAGAACAGGGCGGTCGCGTCCGCCAGGGGCAGGGCGGCCAGCGCCAGAAAAAACGTCATATTGGCGATCACCACCAGCAACCCGCGCAGCAAATGCCAATGCCACTGCGAGGTTTTTAGAATGCGCCATCCCCCTTCGAGCTGGACCAGGCCGAGGCCGAAAAGAATACCGATAAAGGCGCGCGCAAAGACGATCTCGTGCAGGGGATAGCCGCCCGACAATTGCTTGATCAGCATGTCGTTGATCGAAATCGCAAACACGCCTGCAAAGATAAAGGCGATGGCTGCGCCGGATTTGTTATGTGCATTTGCATTCATATTGCATGACCTATCAGCTATCCGCATCCTGTCCAGCGTGTTTCCACCTTGGCGCGGGCATATTACCTGCGTTAGGCTTGCAGAAATATCGCCCCTCAGGAGGACACCCCGATGCAAATGTCAGACACCCGCCAGATCGCTGCCACCCCCGAAGAGGTTTACGCAGCCCTGCTAGACCCCGACATGCTGATCAAATGTGTGCCGGGTGCCACCGAAGTCACCGGATCACCCGAAGCCGGCTATGAGGCGACGGTGGTGCAAAAGGTCGGGCCGGTGAAGGCCACATTCAAAGGGCAGGTGACCATGTCGGACATGGTGCCGGGGCAATCCATCAAGATCAGCGGCGAAGGCAAGGGCGGTGCTGCGGGCTTTGCCAAGGGCGGGGCGGATGTCAGGCTGGTGGCCAAGGATGGCGGCACCGAACTGAGCTATGACGTCGAGGCCAAGATCGGTGGAAAACTGGCGCAGCTTGGCAGCCGCATCATCGACGGCTTTGCCAAGAAAATGGCGGATCAGTTTTTCAACAACCTGCAAGAAACCCTTGAGGGGCCAGCCGATGCCGAGGCCGCGACGGGTGACGAAGCTGCCGCCGATGCGCCCAAAAAGAAGGGCTGGTTCGGGCGGGAAAAGTCCTGAACCGACCCCCTGTTAACTTGGCCTCATTCAGTCTAGTTTCCGGCAAAATAAACCGGAGGCCTTGATGCCAGATATTGTTGAAATCCAAGACCTGCGCAAAGCATATGGCGACGGGTTCGAGGCCCTCAAAGGGGTCAGTCTGAACATCAGGCAGGGCGAGATTCTGGCCCTGCTTGGCCCCAATGGCGCTGGCAAAACCACATTGATCTCAACCGTTTGCGGTATCACCACTGCGACCGGCGGGTCGGTCAAAGTGGGCGGGCATGACACGATTACCGATTACCGCGCTGCACGGTCGATGATCGGTCTGGTTCCCCAGGAAATCAACCTTGAACCGTTCGAGACCGTGATGAACACCGTCCGCTTTTCGCGCGGCCTGTTTGGCAAACCCAAAAATAACGCTGCGTTGGAAAAGATCCTCAGGCAGCTGTCGCTTTGGGATAAGAAAGACACCCAGATACGGGCCTTGTCCGGGGGGATGAAACGGCGCGTTCTGATCGCCAAGGCGCTGTCTCATGAACCGCGGGTGCTGTTTCTGGACGAGCCGACCGCCGGCGTTGACGTCGAATTGCGCCGCGACATGTGGGAGATCGTGGCAAATCTCAAGGCGGATGGGGTGACCATTATCCTGACCACCCACTACATCGAAGAGGCCGAAGCGATTGCAGACCGGATCGGTGTGATTGCCAAGGGTGAATTGCTGCTGGTCGAAGACAAAGACAAGCTGATGGCGCGCATGGGCAAGAAGCAACTTACCGTGCAACTGTCCAAGCCGATTGACGCGTTGCCCGCCAGCCTGACATCCGATGCGCTGGTTCTGTCGCCGGACGGGGACAGTCTGATCTATACCTATGACACGCGGGCCGAACGGACGGGCATCACCAAACTGCTGTCCGATGTGGCCGCTGCGGGTCTGGTCCTGACCGATATCGAGACATCGCAAAGCAGTCTGGAAGACATTTTCGTGGATCTGGTAAAGGAGGATGCAGCATGAACTGGATCGCTGTTTCATCCATCTATAAATTCGAGATGGCCCGCTTTTTCCGCACGATCACGCAAAGCTTTGTGTCGCCGGTATTGTCGACCTCGTTGTATTTCGTCGTCTTTGGCGCGGCCATCGGCAGCCGCATCCAAGAGGTCGAGGGGATCAGCTATGGCGCGTTCATCGTGCCGGGCCTGATCATGCTGAGCGTCATCACCCAGTCGATTTCGAACGCGTCCTTTGGCATCTATTTCCCCAAATTCATCGGCACGGTTTTCGAACTGCTCTCCGCGCCGGTGAACTTTATCGAGATCGTGCTGGGCTATGTCGGTGCTGCCGCGACCAAGGCGCTGTTTATCGGGGTCATCATCCTGGCCACCGCGTTCTTTTTCGTTGATATCACCATTCAGCATCCGGTCTGGATGGTGCTGTTTCTGGTGCTGACCTGTATCAGCTTTTCCCTGTTCGGCTTCATCATCGGGATTTGGGCAGGCAGTTTCGAACAGCTGCAACTGGTGCCGCTGTTGATCATCACCCCCCTCGTTTTCCTTGGCGGGTCGTTTTATTCGATCTCGATGTTGCCGCCCGTGTGGCAGGTGATTTCGCACTTTAACCCTGTGGTTTACCTGATCTCGGGGTTCCGGTGGTCGTTTTTTGGCGCTGCCGATGTGCCGATTTTGACCAGCCTTTTCGCGATTGCAGGGTTCACTGCGCTATGTTTGGCCGTGATCTGGTGGATTTTCCGGACCGGCTGGCGCATTCGGCAATAAGTATCTTGGCAACTGCCTTGTTTGAGAACGATGGGCGCTCTACATGCAAACTATGAGAAAATACATTCCTTTCCTGTCGTCGCATCCGATCGTTGCGGTTGTTCGTTTGTCTGGTGTGATCGGCGGCCGCGGCCGTGTCGGTCTTAGTGACGAAACCATCGGGCCAGTCATTGAAAAAGCGTTCCGGCGGGGCAAACCTGCTGCTGTCGCGCTCGAGATCAGCTCCCCCGGGGGGAGCCCGGTGCAGTCGTCGCTGATCGGCGCGCGGATCAGACGCTTGGCGCAGGAAAAGAACATACCCGTCATCGCCTTCGTCGAAGATGTGGCGGCCTCGGGTGGGTATTGGCTGGCAGCGGCAGCCGATGAAATCTATGCCGACCCCAATTCGGTTGTCGGGTCTATCGGGGTGATTTCATCATCCTTCGGGGTGAACGAACTGATCAACCGCTATGGCATCGAACGGCGCGTCTATACGGCGGGCCAGTCGAAATCCATGCTGGACCCTTTCCGCCCGGAAAAGGCCGAAGACGTTGCGCGGCTGAAGACATTGCTGGGCGATATTCACACCAATTTCATCGAGCACGTCAAAGACCGGCGCGGCGACAAGCTGAACACTGAAACCGATCTGTTCACGGGCGAAATCTGGCTGGCAAAGCGCGCAGCCGAATTGGGGTTGATTGACGGCATCGGCCATCTGACCCCGATGCTGAAGGAGCGGTTCGGTGACAAGGTCATCTTCGCACGTTACGGCAGCAAAAAGCCGTTTTTGTCGCGCTTCGGGGCCCAGATTTTCGGTGACGCCGTTGATGGCATCGAAGAACGCGCGGCCTATGCAAAGTTTGGCCTCTAGGCATGGTTCTTAAGGTCGTCTTGTTATTCCTTGTCGCCATGGGCGTCCTTGCGTGGTTCGGCAAGATGCATTGGCTGGGCGGCAAACGTTTCAGTCAGGCAAAGTGCAGGTCCTGCGGCCGCTATCGCATAGGCAAAGGCCCCTGTGGCTGTGGGGGGAAACGCGGATGATCATGCCATGGCTTTACAGTTTCTTGGGGCTGGTTATCCTGCTTTTGGCAGGGGATGCGCTGGTTAAGGGGGCGGTAAACCTGTCCTTGCGTCTTGGCGTGCCGGCGTTGATTGTCAGCTTGACGATTGTGGCCTTTGGCACCTCGGCCCCGGAATTGCTGATTTCGATCAAGGCGGTGCTGGATAATGCATCGGGGATTGCGCTTGGCAATGTCGTCGGGTCGAACACGGCGAATATACTGTTGGTTCTGGGGGTGCCCGCCTTGATGGCGACGATGCACACCTCTGAATGCTCCACCCGCAAGACATTCAACATGATGATCGCGGCTTCGGTGATCTTTATCCTTTTGGCATTGCGCGGTGTGTACGATCTTTGGGCCGGTGGCGTCTTGCTGGTCTGTCTGGCCTTCGTGCTATTCGATGCCTTTCGCGACACCCAAAAACACCGGCAGGAATGCAAGGGCCTTGCCCCCGACGAGATGGAAGAACCCGAAGGGGCGGACCCCGATATGCCGGGCTGGCGCATTGCGGTTTTCCTGATCCTGGGGCTGATTGGTTTGCCTTTGGGCGCAAGCCTGCTGGTCGATAATGCGTCCATCATCGCGCGGGCCTATGGCATCAGCGATACGGTGATCGGGCTGACCCTTGTTGCGATTGGTACGTCTTTGCCGGAACTGGCGACAACAGTGATGGCGGCGTTGCGCCGTCAGGCCGATGTGGCATTGGGCAACGTCATCGGGTCGAACATGTTCAACCTGCTGGGCATCATTGGCGTGGCAAGCCTGGTTGGCCCGATCGAGGTTGATCCGCAATTCATGCGCTTTGACTTCTGGGTGATGTTGGGGGCGTCTTTGCTGCTGATCCCCTTTGTCTATTTGCGTCAGGATATCACGCGGGTCTGGGGTATCGTCCTTTGCGGACTATATGCACTGTACCTGCTTGTTATTTTGATCTGAGAAAGGCCGTATCATGAAGACTGCATTGGTAACGGGGGCCGGTGCGCGGCTGGGCCGTGCGATGGCACTGTATCTTGGGGCCCGTGGCTATGATGTGGCCGTTCATTACAATACATCCTCCAAGGGTGCCGATGACGTCGTGGCCGCGCTTAACGCCGCCGGTCAGCGTGGCGTTGCCGTTCAGGCCGACCTGCTGAACGAGGACGAGACGCAAAGCCTGTTTTCCCGCGCGGCAGAGGCATTGGGCGGGCCGATCACATGCCTAATCAACAACGCATCCATCTTTGAATATGACACGATCACCACGGCCACCGCCGAAAGCTGGGACCGCCATATCGGCAGCAATCTGCGTGCGCCGTTCATCTTGACCCAAGCGATGGCAAGGCAGGGGCTCAAGCCCGTTGCCGACCATAACGGCGAATCGATGGCCGCTGGCCTTGTGGTGAATATGCTCGATCAACGGATGCGCAAACTGACCCCCGAGTTCATGACCTATACCATCGCCAAGATGGGGCTGTGGGCGATGACGCAGACCACTGCGCAGGCTTTGGCTCCGGCGATCCGTGTGAATGCGATTGGCCCCGGCCCGACCTTGCAAGGGGCCAAGCAAACCGCCGAGCATTTTGAAAAACAGCGTGCGCGGGTGATTCTGGAACGTGGCGCGAATCCCGACGATATCACGGCAGCGCTCGGCTATTTTCTGGACGCGCCATCGGTCACGGGGCAGTTGCTATGCACGGATGGCGGGCAACATCTGGGATGGAAAACGCCGGATGTGCTGGGGCTCGAGTAAACATCAACCAAAAAGTTTTGCACTTTTCCTGATAAGTTAACAAATCCGTTACAAATTACGTCATGTTTTCAGGGGTTTGTAGGAGGTTGATAAAAATATCTTTTGTATTCAGTAAGTTAAGAAATTGCCTAAAAAATGAGCATTTGGCGGAAGTCTGCTGAAAACAAGGGAAAATGAAACCTCGGAGAAAGTTATATGCAGGGTTATCCACAGGAGTCGGGGGTATGTTTGCTCTTGTTCTTGAGAGCCAACCATTGCAGCAAATCACCCAGAGAACCGCGAATCAATGACTGACACATCAGACACACCAAAGACCGGCTATGAGGTCATCCAAGGATACCTGAAGACCATCGACGGGTCGCCGGGGGTGTACCGTATGCTCGATTCCGAAAGCCGGGTTTTGTATGTCGGCAAGGCCCGTAATCTGCGCGCGCGCGTAAGCAATTATGCGCGGCCATCGGGGCATTCGGGGCGCATTGCGCGGATGATTTCCAACACAACCTCGATGATGTTCCTGACGACCAAGACCGAAACCGAGGCGCTGCTGCTTGAACAGAACCTGATCAAGCAGCTCAAGCCCAAGTTCAACGTGCTGCTGCGCGACGACAAAAGCTTTCCCAATATTCTGGTGACTGCCGATCAGGACTATCCCCAGATCAAAAAACACCGTGGCGCGAAAAAGGAAAAGGGCAACTATTATGGCCCCTTTGCCAGTGCAGGTGCGGTGAACCGGACCTTGAACCAGTTGCAGCGGGTATTCCTGCTGCGCGACTGTTCGAATGCGATGTTCGAAAGCCGGACCCGCCCGTGCCTGCAACACCAGATCAAACGCTGCTCGGCCCCTTGCGTGGGTAAAATCAGCCCGGAAGAATATCAAAGGACCGTTCAGGATGCGCAGAAGTTCCTGAACGGCAAATCAACGGACATCCAGGGCCGGTTGGCGGCCGAAATGGCCCAAGCCTCCGAGGATATGGAGTTCGAGCGCGCCGCGGCCCTGCGGGATCGGATCAAGGCGCTGACGCAGGTGCAGACGGCGCAAGGGATCAACCCGCAAGGCGTCTCGGAGGCGGATATCATTGCGCTGCACATGGCGCAGGGACAGGCCTGCGTTCAGGTGTTCTTTATCCGGGCGAACCAGAACTGGGGGAACCGCGACTATTACCCCCGCGTTGGCCCCGATGTGGACGCCGCCGAGGTTCTTGAGGCCTTTATCGGCCAGTTCTATGACACCCGCGAACCGCCGCGCCAGTTGATCCTGTCAAACGAGATCGAGAACATGGATCTGATGGCGGATGCGCTGTCGGGCAAGCTGGGGCGCAAGGTTGAACTGCTGGTGCCGCAACGGGGCGAAAAGGCCGAGCTGGTGGATGGTGCCCTGCGCAATGCGCGCGAATCCCTTGCGCGCAAGATGGCCGAAACCGCCACACAGTCGAACCTGCTGCGGGGGCTGGCCGATGCCTTTGAACTGGACGCGCCACCGCAGCGCATCGAGGTCTATGACAACTCGCATATCCAGGGGACCAATGCGGTGGGCGGCATGATTGTTGCGGGCCCTGACGGGATGATGAAAAACCAGTACCGCAAATTCAATATCCGCGGCGAAGACCTGACGCCGGGCGACGACTTTGGCATGATGAAAGAGGTGCTGACCCGGCGGTTCAAACGGCTGCTGAAAGAAGACCCCGATCGCAAGCTGGGGATGTGGCCCGAGCTGCTGCTGATTGATGGCGGGGCAGGGCAGGTCAGTGCGGTTGCGTCGATCATGCGCGAATACGGGGTCGAGGACATCCCCATGGTTGGCGTTGCCAAGGGCATCGACCGCGATGCGGGCAAGGAAGAATTCCACCGTGTCGGCAAGCGCCCGATGGCCCTGCGTCACAATGATCCGGTGCTGTATTTCATCCAGCGTTTGCGCGACGAGGCGCACCGCTTTGCCATCGGGACGCACCGGGCGAAACGCGCCAAGGCCGTGGGGGCCACGCCGCTGGACGAGGTGCCGGGCGTCGGGGCCGCGCGCAAACGGGCCTTGCTGGCGCATTTCGGATCGGCCAAGGCCGTGGGGCGCGCGAACCTGAGCGATTTGCTGGCGGTCGAGGGCGTATCACGTGCATTGGCTGAACGGATTTACGGTTTTTTTCACGAGCGCGGCTGATTGAACGCAAGGCGCTGTTTTCGGTATCGGGGGCGGACGCTCCGCGGGGAGTTTATTTTGCAAAATGAAGACGATATGTTGGTGCTTTCCCCTTGCCGGATCACGCTGTAGAGTGTCGAAATGAAGTGGAATATTCCGAATACGCTGACGCTGATCCGTCTGATTGCGGCCCCTGGTATCGCGATGCTGTTTTTGTTTCTGTCGCGGCCTTATGCCGACGGATTTGCAATGCTTTTATTCATTGCGGCGGCGGTGACGGACTGGTTTGACGGCTATCTGGCGCGGGCGTGGAAACAGGAAACCAAGCTTGGTGCGATGTTGGACCCGATTGCCGACAAGGCGATGGTTGTGATCGCCCTGATGGTGATTGTCGCGTTTTCCAGCTGGTCGCCGTGGCTTGTTTTGCCAGCCACCGTGATCTTGTTCCGCGAGGTTTTCGTATCGGGCCTGCGTGAGTATCTGGGGGATGTGTCGGGGACGCTGAAGGTCACAAACCTTGCCAAGTGGAAGACCACGGCGCAGATGGTCGCGATTGCGGTGCTGTTCAGCCAGGGCGTGTTCGAACATTATTTCGGGATATCCGTTGTGGGTGTGGATGTGGTCACGGGCGAGGTGACAGGCATCGGGCTTGAGCATGAGCTGACCGGCGTCGATATGGATCTGGAAATCTGGGCCGGTTTTGTGGGGCTTGTCTTGTTGTGGATCGCCGCCGCTTTGACCGCCATTACCGGCGCGGATTATCTGCGCAAGGCCTTGCCGCATTTGACGGAGCCGAATTGATGGACATTCTTTATTTTGCCTGGGTCCGCGAACGCATTGGCGTGCCGCGTGAACAGATCGACACAGCCGCGGCGACAGTGGCGGATTTGGTCGCAGAATTGCGCGCCCGCGAGGAACGCTATGATATCGCGTTTTCCGATCTTTCCAGTCTTCGGGTGGCGGTGGACCAAGAGCTTGTCGATTTTGATGCGCCCCTGGCCGGTGTGCGCGAGGTTGCGTTTTTTCCGCCGATGACGGGAGGCTGACATGCATATCTCGGTGCAGCAGGAGGCGTTTGATCTGGGCGCTGTGTCAGCGGATTTCGCAGGCGGGCACAAGGATATGGGCGCGATTGTCACCTTTACCGGCGTTGTGCGGGATCTGCCGGATGATCCGCTGGAGGCGATGGAGATCGAGCATTATCCCGGCATGACGGAAAAGGCGTTGCGCGGTATGGCCGAGCAGGCGATGGCGCGGTTTTCCTTGGGGGATGCGCTGGTTATTCACCGCTATGGCCGATTGGTACCGGGCGAAATGATCATGATGGTCGCGACTGCGGCCCGTCACCGCAAGGATGCGTTTCAAGCGGCAGAGTTTCTGATGGATTATCTGAAATCCCGTGCGCCGTTCTGGAAACGTGAAATCACAAAGACCGGCGCAGGGTGGGTTGAATCAAAGGATGAGGACGAGGACGCGTTGGCCCGCTGGTAATTACCCGGCCTGTTGGCGTTCGATATAGGCGCGCATTTCTTCGGCTTCGTGGCGTGCATCGCGCAACCCGTCCATCGCCGCGCGCAATTCCGCTTCGGTTTGGCTCAGCTGGTTGGTCAGCTCTGCCTCGCGTTGTTGCAGATAGGTGATCGCCTGATCTCGGGTTTCTTCGGCTTCGTGCAGTTCCTGGCTCATCCGGTCCAGCTGGGCCACATCATCGGCTGCGACGCGCGTAAAGCGGTGCAAAAGCCAATTGGCAAACCAGCCCATGCAAAAGGCGACGAACAGGATAATCGCAGTAGCGATAATAAACTCGGTTCTGCTCATGTGTTAGTTGCCTTCCTGCGTGGTCGTAGATGCGCCAGCTTCTGTATCGCCTGTATCTTCGGTGTTTTCCAGCGCTGTTTCGTCCGTTTCCGGCCGGATTAGCCGGAACTCGATCCGGCGGTTGGCTTCGCGACCTTCTTCGGTATCGTTCGAGGCGACAGGCTCTGCTTCGCCAAAGCCTTTTGCGACAAAGGACGCGGTCAGCACACGACGGGCACGCAGTTCGTTCAAGACCGATTGGGCACGCGATTGGCTGAGGGCAAGGTTCATTTCCTCGCGGCCCTGACTGTCGGTATAGCCCTGAACCTCGAGCGCGATATCGCCGCAGTCTTTCAAAATCTCGGCGATCTTGTCCATCGTGCCAAGGGCAGACGAATCGATGGTGGCGCTGCCCGGCTCAAAGTTGATCTTGCCTTCGGCTACGACAGCGCCGATCTGTTTTTCGCATTCTTCGGGGGTCGGAAGACCCAGCACCGGATCAAGCTGCTTTTGATAGACCACCTTGACGTCGTAGTCTTGGCCTTCGCCCAGCTTGCCGGCCAGCAAGGTCGCGATTTCCGATCCGGCATCAGGGTTGCCGGTGTTGCCGGTGACGCTGATCGTGTCGGGGCTGACAATCACCGTGCCATTCGAAAGCTTTGACAGGGCGTCCAGACCGGACAGCACGCGGGTTGGCCAGTCACTGGGCAGATCATCAACGATGCGGGCCGCAGTATAGACCTTGTCCGAGCCGAAGCTGGCCTTGGCATAGCTGTCGGCCAGTTCACGTAAATCGTCGTTGCTGAGCCGGCCGCGCAGTTGCACATCGCCTTGGGGGGACAGGGTCGCGACGAATTCCGGCGGGCCGGCATTCGGGTCCGATGTCACGGGCAGTTTCGCTGACAGGGCAAAGACATCCGGCAATGCGTTTTCAAGTTCCCCGATCACACGGTCGAACAGGGCCTGATCGGTGCCTTCCTTTGCTGTCAGATGAATGTCGGCATCCACAAAACTGACGGATCCACCGCCGATTTTGTCCAGCGCGGCGATTGCTGTTTGAACGGCATCGGCCCAACGGGGGGTTGGCACACCCATCCCGATGGTACAGCGCTGGCCTTCGGATGCGCCGGCCTTGACCGCAGCCTTGAGGATCTGATCACGGGCCGCTTCGGTATCGGCGCTGCACCCGTCAAAATCCGTTGCCTCGTCGCTGATCTGGAAGCGCAGGGTAAAGGGGGTGATCACGGGGCGCGGGGCGGAAATATCCATGGTGACGATCAAGCCCGGAGGCGTCGCGCGGCGCAGTTGGGCTTCGAGGCGGGCTTTGGCCTCTGAGCTGTCAGAGATCGCGGTAATGGTGACGCGCCCTGCGGCAACGGAAACTTTGGCGCGGGGCAGTTTTTCCATCGCTGCAATGGCAAAGCCGAACGCGTCTTCCCACCCGTCGGGGGACGGATAGTTTGCGGATTCCAGAAAATCCGCGACGTTTTCCTGACCTGCCATCGCATAAAAGCGATCCATGGCGGCGTCCCGGTCTGTCGTTGTCGGGATCAACCCGCTGATGGACACGCCGGAATCATTGCGCAATATCTCGGCCGAAAACCGAGGGGCCGCGATCGCCGCTTGCGATTCGACCGCCATCAGATCAATCACACGGGCCGCATCGACGACGGAGCCTGCTGTGCTGAGCGCATTAAAGCGGATCACCTCGTTCGGGGCGGTTCCCGAGAGGGCAACCTGAAGGCCGTCTGCTTCGACTTCTGCCCATGTCATGCCTTTTTCATCCAACGCATCGCGCACGCCGATTTCAGAGTTTTCCTCGATCAGCTTGACCGAGAAATTTGCAGCAACGAGGGATAACATTGCCGCCGCTGAAAAGGTCAGCGCGATGATCAGAAGGGCAGACAGACGCATAAGCTCATTTCTGGGATCGTTAACGATAAACTAGTTGATACGCGTCGGGGCAGGGCTGTGCAATCAGGCCAGCAGTGCCGCTGCGAAAAATAACAGCGGAATTATGCCGGTATCGCGGTTAACGCGAAACAGTTGCAACAGCTTGTCGTTATTGTTGATGTCCAGACCGCGCAATTGCCACGCCATGTGCCACCCCATCGCCCAAGGCCCGCCGATGGCCAGGACCATCGCCAGAAAGGATGCATTCTCGCGCAGGGCGAAAATGACGGCCAGCCCCATCAGCCCGACCGTCGCCATCAGAAAACGGCGCAACCATTGCGAGGTGTTGTCGCCAAACAGGCGGGCCGTGGATTTGACCCCGATCAAGGCGTCGTCTTCGGTGTCCTGGTGGGCATAAATCGTGTCGTAAAACAACGTCCAGGCGATGCCCGCCAGATACAAGACCACCGCAGGCGCGCCCAGTGATCCGGTATGGGCTGTCCATGCCAGTAGGGCCCCCCAGTTGAACGCGATGCCCAAAAACACCTGTGGCCACCATGTAATCCGCTTGGCAAAGGGGTAGATCGCAACCGGCAGCAAGGCCAGAATGCCCAGCGAAATGGCGGCGTAGTTGAAGCTGAGCAAGATGCAGAATGCGATCAGGGCCTGTGCGACCATCCACGCAACGGCACCTTTCACACTGACCTGACCCGAAGGGATCGGACGCGACCGTGTGCGGGCAACCTGCGCATCGAAATCGCGATCGGTGATGTCGTTCCAGGTGCATCCCGCACCGCGCATCAGCCATGCCCCCAGGCCGCAGCCGATGAAGATCCACAGATCGAACAGGCGCGGTTGCTGGTCAGACAGCATCGCAAGCGCCAACCCCCACCAGCATGGCAGCAATAAAAGCCAGGTGCCAATCGGGCGGTCTGCCCGGCTCAGACGCAGATAGGGGCGCGTAAAGGCAGGGGCAAAACGGTCAACCCAATTGTCAGATGCCGCATCCGCCACGCGATCATTGTCAGTGCCATCTGGTACAGGGGAGCCGTCTTGCATATATCATTGCCTATGAACGCGAAAATCAGACTTTATGTAGAGCATCCCTTGGGGCCGGGGCAATCCGTTCCTTTGGACAAAGCGCAAGCGCATTACCTTTTCGGGGTGATGCGGCAAACCGAGGGCGCGCATGTGTTGCTGTTCAACGGCAGCGATGGCGAATGGCTGGCGCAGGTTGCCCAAGCGGGCAAACGTGGCGGCATCCTAAGCTGTGTGGAGGCGACGAAGCCTGTGCAGATGCCGCCCGACCTGTGGCTGATCTTTGCGCCGATCAAAAAGGCGCGGACAGATTTCATCGTCGAAAAAGCCACCGAGATGGGCGCGCGGCGCATCGTGCCGGTGCAGACCGATTTTACCAATTCGGGGCGGGTCCAGCGCGACCGCCTGCAAGCCCATGCCGTCGAAGCGGCAGAGCAATGCGGCGGGACATTCGTGCCCGAAGTGGCCGAGATGGTAAAACTGGACCGGCTGTTGGACCAGTGGGAGCCTGATCGGTCCTTGATGTTTTGCGACGAGGCGCTGGTGGGGGGAGAGGCCGGGCCGGGGCTGACGAAAGCCGGACCCTGGGGCATTCTGATCGGGCCTGAGGGCGGCTTTTCAGAGCGCGAGCGGGCGCGGTTGCGCGGGTTGGATTTTTCGCAGGCGGTTCCCTTGGGGCCGCGGATCCTGAGGGCGGATACTGCTGCTGTTGCGGCGATGACGGTTTGGCAGCAGGCGTTGGGGGATTGGTCTTGAGCGCCGAGCTGTTGGTTTTGGGCGTGCAGGCGGGGGTTTCACACCCCCACACCCCCGTGGAGTTTATCTGGCAAAATGAAAACGGGGTTGGGGTATGAGTTTTTTACGGCCTGAGGCGAAAGCCGAGTTGTGGCGTTGGCGCGAGGTTTTGGGCGGCGCGGCGGTTGCCTTGTTCGGGCTGTGGCTGGTCATGGGGCCGGGTCTGTTGTTGGCTGTGCCGGGATATGCGCTGATCGCCGCGGGTATTGCCTTTGTCTGGTTGGGTGTGCAGCGCGGGCGGTTTCGCAAATCCGGGCTTGGCGCGGGGGCCGTTCAGGTGGACGAGGGACAGATCGCCTATTTCGGTCCGCTGACGGGCGGGGTTGTGGCTCTGCGCGAGATGGAGCGGCTGAGTTTGGAGCGCGGGGCCTATCCTGCTCATTGGAAGCTGGAACAGCCCGGACAAAATGCCGTGATGATACCGGTGGATGCGGCCGGATCTGACGCGTTGTTTGATGCCTTTGCAGCGCTTCCGGGGTTGAAAACCGAGCGCATGCTGGCGGAGCTTGCCGATGACAAGACGCTTTCGGTTGTGATCTGGGAGCGGCAATCCATGCGCCCTGCGCGTGCCCTGTTGCATTGACACCCCCACGAATTCGCACCATCCCTACTAATTGAGCGAAATCATTTTCGCACCGACATTTAGTGAAACAATCCCGGAGCCTCCCCTTATGTCTATCCCTCAATCCGGCGGTGGCCCGATCGAAAATCACGCGCAGTTGGCAGAATATCTGGCTGACGGCTGCAAGCCCAAAGAAGACTGGCGCATCGGGACCGAGCACGAGAAGTTCGGCTATAACAAGGAAACGCTGTTGCCGCTGCCCTATGAGGGCGACTGTTCTATCCTGGCGATGCTTGAAGGCTTGCGCGATGGCCATGGCTGGGCCCCCGTCGAGGAAGGCGGCAAGCTGATTGGTCTGGTCAAGGACGGTGCCAATGTGTCGCTTGAGCCGGGCGGGCAGCTTGAGCTGTCGGGCGCACCGGTCGAGACCATCCACGAGACATGCGACGAGGTGAACGCGCATTTGCGCGAAGTGCGCGATGTGGCAGACCGGATCGGCGCGGGTTTTATCGGGCTGGGTGCAGCACCGGTATGGACCCACGAGCAGATGGATCTGATGCCCAAGGGGCGTTACAAGTTGATGAACGAATATATGACCAAGGTCGGCACGATGGGCCGGGTCATGATGCGCCGGACCTGCACCGTTCAGGTGAACCTTGATTTCGGATCAGAGGCGGACATGGTGCAAAAGCTGCGGGTCGCACTGGCGTTGCAGCCGGTTGCCACCGCATTATTCGCAAATTCCCCGTTCTTTGAGGGCAAGCCGAACGGCCATAAAAGCTGGCGCAGCCGGGTGTGGCGGGATCTGGACCCTGCACGCACCGGCATGTTGCCTTGGGCCTTCGAAGACGGCATGGGGTTCGAGCGTTGGGTTGAATATGCGTTGGATGTGCCGATGTATTTTGTCTACCGCGACGGGCAGTATATTGACGCGCTTGGCCAGTCTTTCCGTGATTTCCTGAAGGGCAAGCTGCCTGCATTGCCCGGCGAAAAGCCGACGTTAAGCGATTGGGCGGATCATCTGACAACCGCATTCCCCGAGGCGCGGATCAAAAAGTTCATCGAAATGCGCGGCGCGGATGGCGGCCCTTGGCGGCGTCTATGTGCCTTGCCCGCGTTTTGGGTCGGGCTGATGTATGACCAGACCGCACTGGATGGCGCGTGGGATCTGGTCAAGGGCTGGGATGCCGAGACGCGCGAAGGGTTGCGGGTCGCGGCCTCGGTTGACGGGCTTCAGGCGGAGTTCAACGGCGTAAAAATGCATGATCTGGCGCGCGAAGCCGTGGCACTGTCCGAGCATGGTTTGAAAGCGCGTGCGCGGACGGGGGCCGGTGGCATGGTCCCTGACGAGACGCATTTCCTGAATGCGCTGAAGGAAAGCATCGAGACCGGCAAGGTTCCGGCCGATGAGTTGCTTGAGGATTACAACGGCAAGTGGCACGGCGATCTAAGCCGCATCTACGCCGACTATTCTTACTAACGATCAGCCGACCTGTTTCAGCCCGCAGACGAAGTTTACCACTTTTTCTGCGGGCATTTCGCACGGGTACAGGCGCGGGCCGCTGGCCAGATCATAAAGGTTCAAGCTGATATAATCGGTGCCGCCCAGTTCCTCGGCGACCAGTTTCCAGCTTTTGCCATGTGCGAAGCTGCTTTTGGAAAAGACATAAAGCCTGCCCTGAAACGACCCTTTATGTGTGCCCGGGGGCAGCGCATGAAAGGCCGTTAAAAACTGCTGCATTGCGGCTTAGGCCTTTTTTGCGCCGATCTTGGGTTCTGTTCCGGCTTTGATCCGTTTGATGTTCTCGCGGTGGCGCCAAAAGATAATCAGGGTCAAAAAGATGCCAAGGAAAAACGCGTTGCCGTAGCCCAGAACGACCAGAAAGAAGGTCGAGGTGGACGCGGCGGCAATGGCACCCATGGAAGAAATGCGGGTGGCAAACGCACCAATCAGCCAGGCCAGGCAGCAGGCCAGCCCGGCGGGCCATGCCAGCGCCAAAAGCACGCCAAGAAATGTTGCCACGCCCTTGCCGCCTTTGAATTTCAGCCATACCGGATAGCAATGCCCCAACATCGCAGCAAGCGCGGCAATCTGTGCCGCGTCTTCGCCGGCAAAACCACGGGCCAGCAGAACGGCAACCGCCCCTTTGGCCCCGTCCAGCAGCAAGGTCAGCGCGGCGGCGGTTTTGTTGCCGGTGCGCAAGACATTCGTCGCCCCGATATTGCCCGACCCGATCGACCGCAAATCGCCAAGGTTCATGGCGCGCGCCAGCAGCAATCCAAAGGCGATTGATCCGATAAGATAGCCAATTACGGCCCAAAGGGCGAGCACGTTGAGCGAACTGTCAAAGATGGGCATGATTAAGAGGCCTTATAAATACACTGTCCGGAAACATAGGTTTCCAGGACCTTACCTTGCATGCGCATCCCGTCAAAGGGGGTGTTGCGCGATTTCGACCGCAACGTTTCGCGGTCCATGACAAAGGGGGCTCCATCGTCGAACAACACCAGATCAGCGGGGGCACCTGCGGTCAGCCGGCCACCGGGCAGGCCAAGACGTTGGGCAGGATTAAAGGACAGCGCACGCCACAGGGTGGCGATGTCCATCATTTCGGAATGCACCAAGCGCAAGGCGGCAGGCAGCAAAGTCTCAAGGCCGACGGCACCGGATGCGGCTTCCTCGAAGGGCAGGCGTTTGGATTCCTCGTCTTGCGGGGTGTGCATGGAACAGATGATGTCAATCAGGCCCGATGCCACGGCTTCGACCACGGCGATGCGGTCGTCTTCGTCGCGCAGCGGGGGCTTGAGCTTGAAGAACGTCCGGTAGTCGGCCACATCAAGCGCGTTCAAAGTCAGGTGGTGGATGCCCACACCTGCGGTAATATCCAGCCCGTTCTTTTTCGCACGCTCTAGCGCGGGCAGGGCGCGGGCGGTGGTGATCTGGTCGGCGTGATAGCGGGCACCGGTCATTTCAACCAAGGCGATGTCGCGGTCCAGCCCCATGCGTTCGGCCATGGGCGATACCGCGGGCAGTCCGCGCAGGGATGCAAATTTTCCGGAAGTTGCGGCGGCACCCTTGCTCAGGATCGGTTCCTGGGGGTGGGCGATGACCAGCGCGCCCAGACTGCGCGCATAGGTCAGCGCGCGCGAGAATACTTTGGTGTCGCTGATCACGCGGTCGCAATCGGTAAAGGCGATTGCCCCTGCATCCATGAGAAAGCCTATCTCGGTCATCTCGCGGCCTTCGCGGCCCTTGGTCAGGGCGGCCATGGGCACAACATTGACCGGCGCTGCCTCGTTTGCGCGGCGGGTGACAAATTCCAGCACTTCGGGGCTGTCGATGGTCGGATTGGTGTCGGGGCGGGTGACCATCGTGGTGACACCGCCTGCCGCGGCCGCCAACCCGGCGGAGCGAAAGCTTTCCTTGTGACGTTCGCCCGGCTCGCAAACCTTGACGCCCAGATCGACGATGCCGGGGGCCAGATATTTGCCGCGACAATCGACAATCGCACTGTCTGCGGGAATGGGCGCATCATCGGGCAGGATCGCCGTGATCTGGCTGCCTTCGACCCGCAAGGTGCCACGGGTCACGGTCCCTGCTTCGGGGTCAATCAGTTTCGCGTTCACAAAATGCAGCATGACGTTGTTATCTTTCACAAAAGGCTTAACCGCCGATCCATACCATCATTGCCACGACACCAAAGGCGACGAGCAGGGCGACGGTGGCGACGCGACCGGACATTTTCGGATCAGGTTTGGGTTCTTTCACAGCAGCCACCATAGGATAAGGCCAACAGCCACGATCAAGGCAAGGGCGATCATCGCCCCGCCCGCGCGGCCGCTTGGCGGGTTTCTGGGCGTCGTATTGGGCACGCCAGTATAGGGTTGTGCAGCCTCAGCCGTCAGGGGCGGTGCGGCCATTGCCGGTTGTTCTTCGCCATAGGTGCCGATCAACGTCAGGTCAGGGCCGATATCAAGCGTGGTTTCAGCCCCATCAAAGGCGGAGGAAAACAGCATCAGAACATAGCCGTCCAAGGCCTCAAGCCGGGCGCGGTCGGCGCTGATCTGCGCCTGCGTCACGGTGTACCCGTCCGACAAATAGCGCGGCAGCCCGACGCCGGTCAGATCGGATACCGCAAACAATTCGGCAGACCCGTCCGGCACGTCAAAGCCCACAAGATCACGGATCACCGCCGCTTTGCCGTCGCTTTGTACGGCGGCACCCATGGCATCAACCGGGCGGTTGACGGCAAATACCCTGATCTGTCCGTATTCGCCTTTGGGGATGGTAAGCGTGGTCATTGTTTCGCCCCTTTATATGCGGTGGCCATCAGAGTGCATAAACTGTCGCTACCCTCGATATATTCAAACCCAAGATGTCCCGCGATGGCAGGATTGTCACCGCGTTCCTGACGGATGAAAAACACTGAAGGCGGGCTGGTCGGTTTGACATCGGGTTTGGTTTCGGCGCTGCGCGAAAACGCTTTGACGCGGGTCTCGCCCTTTTGCAGACGAAAGAACAACGCGCGATGGGTGGTCAGCGCATAGCGCGTGCGTGTCAATTCGGCCCAGCGGTTCAGCCCTTTGACCAGCGACAGGACAACCAGCGCGATCACAACGGCCAGCACCACGGATTGCGACACCGGCAGGCTGTTATAGGTCAGCAACAGCCCCCCCGCGATCACGGTCCCCGCTGCCCCGACAAACGGGCCCAGCAATTGGAAGTTCCGGATTGAAATGCGCGGCTTGGGGCGGCCTGTCCATAACAGTTCTTCGCCGTCCTCAAGCAGGTTTTGCCAAAAATCCTCGGTCATAATGCGGCCTCGCGTGCGGCGGCGATCCGCGCTTTGGTGGCGCGTATGTTTGGCACCAGCGGTAGGGTGATGCTTTGCCGGTTGGGTAAACGCAAGGTGATCGACCACACCGACAGCTTGCCAATTGCGGCGATGTCCGTCAGCGCCAGTTCCAGCGGTTCGATCGTGTCGGGTTCATTGATATAAAGCGCGCGGTTTGTCAGACGCCAAACGGTCTTGCGGTTGCTGTACCAGATCTGGAATTCTTCGAATATCCACATGTAAAACAACGCGGTCAGGGCCGATGCTAATGTCCATGTCAGAACATTGAAATAGGGCAGGATCGGAGAGCAGACGAGCATCGTCAGCAGCATCAACACAAACGTCCGCGCAAGAAATGCCCGCCGTGAAATACGCCAGCTTAGCAGGTCGCGTTCTTCGGAGGGCGGGACCGTCATGCGGTGGCCTTGCGGCTGTTGGCAAGGTTTTGCGCCAGAAGGTCCATCGCGGCCATGCGCACGGCCACACCCATTTCGACCTGATCCTGAATAACGCTGCGGTTGATGTCGTCGGCAAGGGTGCCGTCGATCTCTACGCCGCGATTCATCGGACCGGGGTGCATGACAATCGCGTCCGGCTTGGCATGGGACAGTTTTTCGGCATCCAGACCAAATCTGTGATAATACTCGCGTTCGCTGGGGATAAATCCGCCATCCATGCGTTCTTTTTGCAAGCGGAGCATCATCACCACGTCGACGTCTTTCAGGCCTTCTTCCATATCATCGAAGACTTCGACGCCAAATTCACCGATCTGGGCGGGCATCAGCGTTGGCGGGCCGATCAGGCGGATACGGTTCTCCATCTTGCCAAGCAGCATGATGTTGGACCGCGCGACGCGGCTGTGGGCGATGTCACCGCAAATGGCGATGGACAGGCGGTGCAGGCGGCCCTTGGCACGGCGGATCGTCAGGGCATCCAGCAAGGCCTGTGTCGGGTGTTCATGCCGCCCGTCGCCTGCATTCAACACGGCGCAATTTACCTTTTGGGCCAGCAGATCAACGGCACCGGATTGCGGATGGCGCACCACCAGCAAATCGGGGTGCATCGCGTTCAGCGTCATCGCCGTGTCGATCAGGGTTTCACCCTTTTTGATCGAGGACGCCTGCATCGCCATGTTCATCACATCGGCACCAAGACGCTTGCCCGCGATCTCGAAGCTCGCCTGTGTGCGGGTCGAGTTCTCAAAGAACATGTTGATCTGCGTCAGGCCCTTGAGCGCATCACTGTGCTTGTGGGGCTGTCGGTTCAGATCGGCATAGGTATCGGCCAGATCCAGCAAGGTTGTAATGTCTTCTTGCGACAGCGGTTCGATGCCAAGAAGATGTCGGTGTGCGAAACTCATAAGGCGACCCCACGCTATTTGTGGCGTTATAGGCGGCGGGGCGGGGCTGGGCAAGTCACTGGGAAAGCCACTGGGCAAGTCGGGGGGAAACCCGCAGGCCGGGGCATCCGGTCGTGAGGGCGGATTGGATTTAAGGCCATTTGGAAGTTGGGATTTTTATTGCGGGCGGCAGCGCGTAAGTTGGGATCATGGAATCAGTCGAATATCATCAGGCGCTGGCACTTTTGCATTGGCAGATCGAACTTGGCGCGACCGAGGCGATCTGTGATGCGCCGGTCAACCGCTACGAGGTCCCCGCCGCCGTCGAAAAGCCCAAGGCCCCCAAACCGGGCGCGCCGCGCATTGTGCCGATGGTCGCAGGTGTTGATGCGGTGTCCGAAGCCGAACGTGCCGCCGCCGGGGCCGGAACGCTGGAAGAATTGCGCGCTGCGATGGAGGCCTTCGAGCATTGCGAGCTCAAGCGGGGTGCGCGCAATATGGTGTTCAGCGATGGCACGCCGGGCGCGCGGGTGATGATTGTGGGCGAGGCACCGGGCCGTGACGAGGACCGCGAAGGCAAGCCCTTTGTCGGGCGCGCGGGGCAGTTGCTGGACAAGATGCTGGCGGCAATCGACATGGGGCGCACCCATGAGACAGCGCCAGTTTACATCACCAACGTCTTGCCGTGGCGCCCGCCGCAGAACCGCGACCCCAAGCCCGACGAAATCGCGATGATGAAGCCGTTTCTGGCGCGGCATATTGCATTGGCCAAGCCCGAGGTCTTGGTGATTGTGGGCAATTGGTCGGCGCAGGCGCTGCTGGGCAAACGCGGCATAACTCGGTTGCGCGGGCAGTGGACGCAAGCCCAAGGTTTGCCCGCCTTGCCGATGTTCCACCCCGCCTATCTGCTGCGCAGCCCTGCGTTCAAACGCGAGGCATGGGCGGATTTGCTGGCGCTGAAGGCAAAGTTGAACGATGGTTGACCCGCTCACGCTCTTGGCTTTTGTACCGGCGGCTTTGGCGCTGAACCTGACGCCGGGGGCCGATATGATGTTTTGTCTGGGGCAGGGCATGCGCTTTGGCCCCAAGGCATCGGTGGCGGCAAGTGCAGGGATTTCGCTGGGCGGCATGGTGCATGTCACGCTTGCGGGTCTGGGTTTGGGGGCGCTGGTGGCTGCCGTGCCCTGGGCCTTTGATGTGATCCGCTGGGTTGGTGTTGCCTATTTGCTGTGGCTGGCCGCGCAGACCTTTCGGGGCGGCACAAAACAACAAACCGGCGCGGTGCCGCCATCGGCGTTTCGCGGGGCGCTGATCGTGAGCCTGACCAACCCCAAGGTGATCTTGTTCGTGCTGGCCTTTGTGCCGCAGTTTGTGGTGCCCGAGGCTGGCCCGGTTTTGACACAGTTCCTGATCTTTGGCGCGGTTTTGTCCTTGGGTGGTTTCGTCATCAACGCCTTGGTTGGCATTTTTGCCGGTGGGTTGGGGCGTAAACTGGCCGGGGGCGGTCAGGCCTTGCGCTGGATCAGCAGTGGAATTTTCGTGGCCCTTGCGGCGCGACTTGCAGTATTGGAGCGGGCATGAGCCGTATTGACGAGACCAAAGAATTTATCCCCGTGCGCATCGCCGTGCTGACGGTTTCGGACACCCGCGCCCTGGCGGATGACCGGTCGGGCGATGTGTTGGTGGCGCGGATTGCCGAAGCCGGGCATCATCTGGCGCATCGTGTAATCATCCGTGACGAGCGCGCCCAGATCGCGGACCAGCTGCGTGCATGGTGTGCGGACGATGCCGTTGATGTGATCATCAGCACCGGCGGCACAGGATTAACGGGCCGCGATGTCACGGTTGAGGCGCACCGCGATGTCTATGAAAAGGAAATCGACGCCTTCGGGACGGTCTTTACCATTGTGTCGATGCAAAAGATCGGCACCTCGGCTGTGCAAAGTCGCGCGACGGCCGGTGTGGCCCAAGGTACCTATCTTTTTGCGCTGCCCGGATCGCCCGGTGCATGCAAGGATGCGTGGGATGAAATCCTGCTCAAACAGTTGGATTACCGCCACAAGCCCTGCAATTTCGTCGAAATCATGCCGCGTCTGGATGAACATCTGCGGCGCAAATAGCGAAATATGCGTTTTTCCGACAATATTGCGACGGAAAGGCGTAGTGCGTGCGTATCATAACTGTGATTTGGTTTTTCCAAAGGCCGGGTTACCTTTGGCCCAAACGGTTTAAGATCGGACAAAGATGCGTTTTCTAAGACAAAGTATGATTGGGCTGTTTCTGGCAGCCACGGCCTTGGGTCTTTTGGTATTTGCGGCTGATATGATCGGCGGTGCCGTGCAAAAGCGGATGGCTGATGCGCCGCCCCCGCAGGCCCCGCGCGAGCGGATTTTTTCTGTCAACGTCGTCGAGGCCAGCCCAGGCACCGAAACACCGGTTTTGGAAAGCTTCGGGGCGATCCAAAGTCGGCGGACGCTTGAATTGCGTGCGGCGGTTGGCGGGCGCGTGGTCGAATTGGCCCCGGGCTTCGAGGATGGCGGCGCGGTTGAGGCGGGGCAGGTCTTGGTCCGGCTGGACCGCGCGGATGCATTGGCCGAAGTGGCGCGCGCCAAAAGCGCGGTTCTGGATGCCGAGGCAGAGGGGCGCGATGCCGCCCGCGCATTGGTTCTGGCCCGCGACGAACAATCGGCTGCCGAGGAACAGGCGGCCTTGCGAACCCGTGCTTTTCAACGTCAAAGCGATCTGGCCGACCGCGGTGTCGGGACGGCGACAGCGACGGAAACGGCAGAGCTTGCGGCGTCAAGTGCGCGGCAGGCCGTGTTGGCACGCCGTCAGGTGGTCACGCAGACCGAGGCGCGGATAGATCAGGCCGCCAGCCTATTGTCGCGCAGCCAGATTGCGCTGGAGGATGCACAGCGGCGGCTGGATGAAACAACGATTGCCGCGCCGTTTTCGGGCACGTTAAGCAGCGTTTCGGTTGTTGAGGGGCGGTTGGTGTCGGCCAATGAACGTCTGGCAGAGCTGATCGACCCCAACGATCTTGAGGTGTCGTTTCGCGTGTCGACGGCGCAATATGTCCGTCTGATTGATGCTGAAGGGCAACTGATCAAGGCGGATGTCACGGCGACGTTGGATGTGGCGGGCCTAGACCTTGAGGCGACGGGCAAGATCACCCGCGCCAGTGCGGCAGCGGGCGAAGGTGCGAGCGGGCGGTTGATCTTTGCATCCTTGACGCAGGCACCGGGGTTCAAGCCGGGGGATTTTGTGACCGTGCGTATCCGTGAGCCTGAACTGCAAAACGTCATCCGCTTGCCCAGTTCGGCCCTGGATGCGCAGGCGCGCGTCTTGGTGCTGGACGGCGAGAACCGGCTTGAGGCCGTGAACGTCGAGGTCATGCGCCGTGTCGGCGACGAAGTTCTGGTGCGCGGTGAAATCGCAGGCCGCGAGGTTGTCGAAGCCCGTTCGCCCTTGCTGGGGGCTGGCATTGCCGTGAAACCCTTGCGCCCCGGCGCGGCCCCCGAAGAACCCGCGATGATCGAGCTGACCGAAGAACGCCGCGCCAAGCTGGTGGCCTTTGTCGAGGCCAATACACGTATGCCCGAGGCCGCCAAGGCACGGGTGCTGGCGCAACTGGCAGAACCGCAAGTGCCCGCGCAAATGATCGAGCGTCTTGAAAGCCGGATAGGGGGATAGACGATGGCCCGCAGCGTGTCGCGTACCACCGGGGGCATCCTGTCCTATTTCGTTCGTCACAAAACCGCAGCCAATCTTTTGCTGGTTGTGCTTTTGGTGTGCGGTGCCGTTGCCGCGCCGAACATGCGGGCGCAGTTCTTTCCCGATGTGATCATCGACAATGTCACCGTGTCCACCGTCTGGAGCGGGGCAGGTGCCGAAGATGTGGACAGTGCCATCGTTCAGGTGCTGGAACCCGCGCTGCTGACGGTCGAAGGGGTCGAAAGCTCTGCTGCGGCGTCGCGCGAGGGGGGCGGGACGATCACGCTGGATTTCGAACCCGGTTGGGACATGGCGCGCGCCGCCGCCGATGTGCAGACGGCTGTTGATGCGATCACGACCTTGCCCGAAGACGCCGAAGACCCCGTTGTGCGCCGTGGCATCTGGCGGGACCGGGTGACCGATGTTGTGATCACCGGCCCGATCAGCCCCGAACAACTGGGGCGTTTCGCCGATGAATTTGTCACACGCCTGTTCGCGGCGGGGGTGACGCGCAGCACGATCCAGGGTGTGGCATCGCCGCAAACCCTGATTGAGGTGCCGTCGAACAAGTTGATCAGCTATGACATCTCAATGGCGGAAATCGCCAGCGTTATCGCGGCCGAGGTTGATGCCGACCCTGCGGGGGATGTGACGGGCGCGAATGCGCGGGTTCGCACCGGCACCGCCAAACGCACAGCCGAGGCGATTTCCGGTGTCGTGTTGCGCACAAACGCGGACGGGTCTTCGCTGACCGTGGGCGATGTGGCCCGCGTGATCGAAAAGGGATCAGACCGCGAGGTCGGGTATTTCGTGGGGCAGGACCCGGCGATTTCGGTTCGGGTGGACCGGTCTGACGGGGGCGACGCCATTGGCATTCAGCACAGCGTTGAAAAGGTCGCAGCCGAGATGGCTGTCATGCTGCCTCAGGGGGTCACAATCGAGCTGATCCGCACCCGTGCCGAAGCGATCACCGGGCGGCTTGATCTGTTGATCGACAACGGGTTGATGGGTTTGGTTCTGGTGGTCAGTCTGCTGTTTTTATTCCTCAACGCCCGCACGGCGTTCTGGGTTGCGGCTGGTATCCCTGCGTCGATGGCTGCGGCAATTGCGCTGATGTATGTGGGCGGGATCACGATCAACATGATCTCGCTGTTCGGGTTGATCATTACCTTGGGCATTGTCGTTGATGACGCGATTGTTGTGGGTGAACACGCCGATTACCGTCACAAGGAACTGGGCGAAAGCCCCATGGTCGCTGCTGAAAACGCTGCCCGCCGCATGGCGATGCCGGTGTTTGCCGCCACGTTGACAACGATCATCGCGTTTTTCGGGCTGCTGGCTGTCGGGGGGCGGTTTGGCAGTCTGATTGGCGACATCCCCCTGACGGTGATTGCCGTGCTGGCCGCATCGCTGGTGGAATGCTTTTTGATCCTGCCGAACCACATGGCCCATGCAATGGCAGCGGGGGCCAAAGAGCATTGGTATGACCTGCCCAGCCGTGTGGTGAACAAAGGGTTCTTATGGGCCCGCGAAAAGCTGTTTCGCCCCTTTATCGCAGGCGTGATCATCGGCCGTTATGTCGTGTTGGCGGGGGTTGTTGCGGTGCTGGCCTCGCAGGTGGCGCTGTTCATTCAGGGTGATGTGCAGTGGCGGTTCTTTAACGCGCCCGAGCGCGGCTCCGTCACCGGCAACTTTGCCATGGCCGAAGGGGCCACCCGTGAAGATACGCTGGACATGATGCGCGAAATGCAGCGCGCGACCGAGGCCTTGGGGGCCGAATACGCCGAGCGCCATGGCACCAATCCGATTGATTATGTCATCGCGCAAGTCGGTGGCAACGCAGGGCGCGGGCTTGATGGTGCCGATAGCAAAGACGCCGATCTGTTGGGGGGCATTTCGATCGAACTGATCGACGCCGATCTGCGGCCCTATTCCAGCTTTGCCTTTGTGGCCGACCTGCAAGATGCGGTTGTAAATCATCCGTTGGTGGAAACCGTCAGCTTTCGCGGCTGGCGCTCTGGCCCCGGTGGTGATGCATTGGATGTGCAGTTTTACGGTGCCGACACCGATGTCTTGAAAGCCGCATCCGAAGATTTGCAAAACGCCCTGCGCCGCTATCCCGAAGTCAGCGCCGTGCAGGATAATCTGGCCTATGACAAAGAAGAGCTGATCCTTGATCTGACGCCGCAGGGGCAATCGCTGGGCTTTACCATCGACACGCTTGGCCGCGCGCTGCGCAACCGCCTTGGCGGGATCGAGGCCGCGACCTATCCCGACGGGCCGCGGTCTGCCACGATCCGGGTTGAACTGCCCGAGGGCGAGCTGACGGCGGATTTTCTGGACCGCACCCAGATGCGCACGCCTGATGGCCACTATGTGCCGCTTGCCGATATTGTCAGTGTCGAGCGGCGCACGGGCTTTAGCACGGTACGTCGTGAAAACGGGATCAGGCTGATTTCGGTGACGGGCGATATCTCTGAAGACGATCCCGCCCGCGCGACCGAAATCACTACAGCGCTGCAAGAAGAGATCCTGCCCACCATCGCATCAGAGCGGCAGGTGGAATTCCGCATCAGCGGGTTAAGCGAGCAGGAAAACACCTTCCTGTCAGAGGCGCTGACAGGTCTGATCTTGGTGCTCACGGGCATTTATCTGGTGTTGTGTTGGGTCTTTGGCAGCTGGACACGGCCTTTGGTGGTCATGTCGGTGATCCCGTTCGGGTTGGTCGGCACCATCTATGGCCACGCGGTCTGGGATGTTCCGCTCAGTATGTTCACGGTGGTCGGCCTGTTAGGGATGACGGGGATTATCATCAACGATTCCATCGTCCTGATCGGCACGATTGACGAATACGGCGAAACGCGCGGGGTGATCCCTTCGATCATTGATGGCGCGTCCGACCGGCTGCGG
This sequence comes from Sulfitobacter sp. HGT1, assembly GCF_013282155.1. GTDB lineage: Bacteria > Pseudomonadota > Alphaproteobacteria > Rhodobacterales > Rhodobacteraceae > Sulfitobacter. The sequence continues at coordinate 121,979 of NZ_BLWI01000012.1, read as the reverse complement.
CCCGTGATGCTGACCACACTGACCACCGTTCTGGGTATGGCCCCACTGCTTTACGAGCAAAGCCAACAGGCGCAGTTTTTGAAGCCGACGGTCATCACATTGGTCTACGGTCTGGGCTTTGGCATGTTTCTGGTGCTGCTTGTGGTGCCTGCATTGGTCGCCGCACAGCATGACATATCGCGGCAGGTGCGCGCCATGCGCCGTGGCCTTGGGGCGCGGGCAAACGGCTTGCGTTTCGGGCTGATGGCGCTTTGGGTACTTGTGATCGGGTGGGCCGCGCTGACGCTGGGCTGGGCTGGTTGGCACGGCGCGTTGCACCCTGTGGTGCTGGCGCTTTTCCCCGGATTGTCGGCGATGTCACCACTTACGGCGGCCCTGCTTTTGTTTGTCGCAGGGGCGGCTGTGTTGTCGCTGGCAGGTTATGTCATCGGTGCTGTGGTGTTCACGCGGGCGCAGCGCAAACCTGCTGCGTAATCAATCGGGCGTGCAGCCCAGAATATCGACCGCATGTTTGTCGCCCAGAACCGTCATGCGGATTTGTGACCGGTTCAGGGCAATCAGCCCGCCTGTGGAATGAGCCACATCCACCTTGGAGGTCAGGGTTTTGCCTTTGCGCAACGTATCGGCTTCGCTTACCCATAAATCAGGTTGTCCGGTTTCGATCACGACCAGTTCCTGACCGCCCGCATCGGGCAGGGTGATCACCGTCTCAAGCTCAAGATCGCCATTGTTAAAGCTGATCATGCAGGTGGCTTTGGAAACGCCGCCTTCCTTCGCGGAATAGGGGCGCTGGGCAAGCGAGGCCGCAATCGCAGGCACCGCGCGGGTCGCATCGGTGTCGATGATACCGTCCAGATGCAGTTGCGCGGGCACGCAAATGTCGCTGCACACGCCCATATCGATGGTGGTTTTCAGATGAACGGCCGCGCCCTTTTTCGGGACGCTGATGACCAGGGGGAGAACCACCTGATCTTTGTAGCCGATCGTTGTCAGGTTCTTTTCGCGAAACACGGTGGGGGCCGGCCATTCGACCGCGACCCCCGACAGGTTTTGTGACCCGTTCCAGTCAAACTGCGGCGGGATGCCCATATCGCCGGGGGCGCGCCAATAGGTCTTCCACCCCGGGGCCATCGTCATACGGATCGCGGCAACGCGGTTGCCATCGGGCAGCACCCAACCTTGCAGGATTTCGCCCTTGATCACATCCATTGCGGATGCGGGCAGGGGGGCAAGCAGAGCTGCGACAATCAACGGAACAAGTTTACTTTTCATGGGTCTTTCATGGGCCAAAGGCGGAAGCCTGCCAAGTCACTATTGTATTATGAAACGTTACAGAACGGTGGGGTTGAAACGAAAGGGCCGGCGCGTCATGCTGATCTGACATGGTATTGAGGACGAAAGAGGATGGAAATGGATCTTACAGGTCAACTGCTTGTGGCGATGCCCGGCATGGGGGACCCGCGGTTTGACCATTCCGTTATTTTTATCTGCACCCATTCCGCCGAGGGCGCGATGGGGTTGATTGTCAACAAACCCGCCGTCGACCTAAAGCTTACGGATGTTCTGGATAAGCTTGGCGATGTGGATTTCAGCGATACATCGGGGCTGGGTGTGCATTTTGGCGGGCCGGTCGAAACATCGCGCGGGTTTGTTTTGCACAGTGCTGAATACCGGTCTGTGCTGCACACGCTTGATGTTGCTGACGGGTTCGCGATGACGGCCACCCTTGATATTCTGGAAGACATCGCCCGCGGCAAGGGCCCCAAACAGGCGTTGCTGATGTTGGGCTATGCCGGTTGGGGCGCAAACCAGCTTGAGACCGAGATCGGCCAAAACGGCTGGCTGACCTGTGATCCGACGCCCCAGATCGTGTTTGATCTGCCCGATGCCGAAAAATGGGCTGCGGCGCTGGCATCGCTTGGAATTGATCCGCTGGGGCTCAGCGGGACAGCAGGGCACGCGTGATCAGCGCGGGGCTGCCGCCCGGCGCAAACGGTCGTTGATTGCCCTGCCAAGCCCGTGATCGGGAATCGGGGCAACGGCGATCGGTTTGGCCAGTGCATCCAAGGCATGTAGACAATCAAACAGGTTGGCGGCGGCTTCGCTCAGATCACCGGAGGGGGACAGGTTAAGGTCGCCGTCCACCGCTCCGAACCCCAGCATGACTTCACCGTCCAGCGCGGTTTTTGCATCCAGACGAACCTGGGCGGCGGGGGCGTAATGTGACGCCATTTGCCCCGGCGCGATGATTTCCGCCCCGTCAGCCACGTCGATCTGCATGCCAAGGGCCGCCTCGATCGCCTCGACGGGCAGGCCCCCTGCGCGCAGCAATGTGGGGGTCGCGTGGTTCAGCCCGATGATGGTGCTTTCCACGCCGACGGCGCAAGGTCCATCATCCACAACCGCGTCGATGCGCCCGTCCAGCCCGGCCAGCACATGGGCGGCCGTCGTGGCGCTGATACGGCCGGACGGATTGGCAGAAGGTGCCGCAATGGGGCCGTCAAACGCCTGCAAGATCGCCCGTGCGGTGGGGTGGGCGGGCACGCGCAGGGCGACGCTGTCCAGCCCCGCCGTCACAAGCGATGACAGGCCGTGATTATCCGCCAAGGGCAAAACCAGCGTAAGCGGGCCGGGCCAGAATGCAGCAGCAAGGATTTCGGCATTGTCAGACCAGACGCCATAGCGCCGCGCGTGTTCGGCATCGGCCAGATGCACAATCAGCGGATTGAAACTTGGCCGGCCCTTGGCCTCGTAAATGCGGGCCACAGCGGTGCCATTGCGGGCGTCTGCGGCCAGCCCGTACACCGTTTCGGTGGGCAGTGCGACCAATCCGCCTGCGGTCAAAACGGCGGCGGCGCGGGCGATGCCCCGGGCGTCAGGCTGCAAGATCTCGGTCATAGGGTCGGTCAAAGCCTTTGTGACGCTGTGTTTCGGGTTGCGGTGGCGGGCCAGTCGCAGCATCCTTGGAAAACTGCCCCCGTTTCATGTTTATGGGCTTATCAGGTCGTTGCTCTGTTTGCCAAGCAGACGCGCAGGCCCAAGGAGGAATTACGATGCCATACCGCGCCCCCGTTGAGGATTATAATTTTCTGTTCAACCATATTGTCGGGTTTGATGACGTGCGTGCCACGGACAAGTTCGCAGATGCCACAGATGATGTGAGCCGGGCGATTCTGGAAGAAGCGGGCAAATTGTGCAACGATATCATGGCCCCCTTGCAGCGCCCCGGTGACCTTCAGCCGGCCAGACTGGAAAACGGTGTTGTGCGCACGTCGCCCGGTTATGCTGACGGGTTCAAAGCCATCGCAGAGGGCGGTTGGATCGGGATCAGTGCGGACCCGGAATATGGCGGGATGGGCCTGCCCCTGACCATGGCCAGCGCCGTGAACGAAATGATGAGCGGCGCGTGTCTATCGCTGCAACTGGCCCCGTTGATGAGCCAGGGCCAGATCGAGGCGCTGGAACACCATGCCAGCGACGCGATCAAGGAACTGTATCTGCCCAAGCTGATCAGCGGCGAATGGACCGGCACGATGAACCTGACCGAACCGCAGGCCGGGTCGGACGTGGGCGCGCTTTCCTCAAAGGCCGAAGACAACGGCGACGGGACGTTCAGCATCTCGGGTCAGAAAATCTATATCAGCTGGGGCGACAATGATTTCGCCGACAACGTCTGCCATCTGGTGCTTGCGCGTCTGCCCGGTGCGCCTGCGGGCACAAAAGGGATCAGCCTGTTTCTGGTGCCCAAGTTCCTGCCAAACGAAGATGGCAGTCTGGGGGCCAGAAACACGCTGCAGGTTGTCAGCCTCGAGCATAAGATGGGCCTGCACGGATCGCCAACATGTGTGATGCAATATGACAAGGCTATCGGTTGGCTGGTTGGCCCCGAACAAGGCGGTATGGCTGCGATGTTCACCATGATGAACAACGCGCGACTTGGGGTTGGCGAGCAAGGTATCGGTGTTGCCGAGGCGGCCTATCAACATGCGCTGTCCTATGCGCTGGACCGCAAGCAGGGCAAGAATATCAAACCCGACGGGTCTGGCACCATCGTTGACCACGCCGATGTGCGCCGGATGCTGATGACGATGAAGGCCGAAACCTTTGCGGCGCGGGCCATCGCGGCCAGCTGTGCCGTGGCCATCGACATGACCAATGCCACCGGAGAGGCCGAGTGGAAATCGCGCGCGGCCTTCCTGACCCCGATCACCAAGGCGTTCGGCACCGATGTCGGGATCGAGGTGTCGCAAATGGGGGTGCAGGTGCATGGCGGCATGGGCGTGATCGAAGAAACCGGCGCTGCGCAATTCTGCCGCGATGTCCGCGTGACGGCGATTTACGAGGGCACGAACGGCATTCAGGCGATGGACCTTGTGGCGCGCAAGATGATGGATGGCGGCGAGGCGGCAAACCGTCTCATGGACGAAATCGAAGCCCATGCCGAAGCCGCGCGCGAGGCGTTCCCGAACATGGCTGACGCGGTCTGGCAGGCGACAGAAACCCTGCGCGAGGCCACCGAATGGCTGGTTGCCCAAGACAACATGGACACGCGTTTTGCCGGTGCCGTGCCGTATCTGCGGGCTTTTGCACGGGTCTTGGGCGGGCATTTGCACCTCAAGGCGGCGCTGGCCGACAAGGGTGGTGCGCGTGAAAAACTGGCGCGGTTCTATATTCTGCGGTTGTTGCCCGAACATGCGGGGCTGTTGGTGCATGCGCAGTCGGGCGCAGATGACCTCTTTGCGCTGTCCATTGACGAACTGACCGCTTGATGACCGTTAAAAAGCACGTGGGCCTGCGTTATCCTTGGGATATGCCGCCTGCCGGTAACGAGGCGGTCGAGGTCGCCCCCGGTGTTCTGTGGATGCGCTTGCCGTTGCCGATGAAGCTGGACCATGTGAACGTCTATGCCTTTGACGAAGGCGACAGCTGGACGATCATCGACACCGGATTTTCGTCCAAGAAGGCCAAGGCAACTTGGTCCGATCTGATGGCAGGCCCGCTTGGCGGCAAGCCGGTTTCGCGGGTGATCGTGACACATCACCACCCCGATCACATCGGGCTGGCGGGCTGGTTCCAGACCGAACACGGGGCCGAACTGGTTACAACGCGCACGGCCTGGCTGACGGCGCGCATGTTGACGCTGGATGCCCAAAAGACCCCGGCTGCGGAAACACTGGCGTTTTACAAGATGTCGGGCATGGACCCTGACCTGTACGCAAAACGCGCGACGGAGCGGCCCTTCAACTTTGCCGATATCGTCGATCCGCTGCCTTTGGGGTTCACCCGTATCAAGCAGGATGATCAGATCACCATTGGCGGTCGGGTGTTTGACGTGCACATGGGCAATGGTCACGCCCCCGAACACGCAACATTCTGGAGCAGGGATGACAATTTGGTCATTGCGGGCGATCAGATTTTGCCGTCGATCAGCCCCAATGTCGGTGTCTATGCGACCGAACCCATGGCCGACCCGATTGGCGAATGGCTTGAGGCTTGCGAACGGCTGGCCCCGATGGGCCGCGAGGATCATCTGGTGCTGGGCGGGCATAAACTGCCCTTCACGGGGTTGCCCACGCGGATGCGCCAGTTGATCGACAACCACCACGGCGCGCTGAAGCGGTTGGTCAAATATATCGATACGCCGAAATCCGCATCCGAATGCTTTCCGACCTTGTTCAAACGCAAAATCGGCGAAGAGGAATACGGGCTGGCGTTGGTCGAGTCTGTCGCACATCTAAGTCATCTGTACCAAACCGGGCTTGCCACACGTGACTTGCGGGCCGAAGATGGCGCATGGGTATATCAGGCAACGGACCAAGCGCATGGATGATATGATCAGAACCGCAGCAGAGGCTGCGGAAGCCGATGTTTTGCCCCGCCTGCACGAGGTTCACACCGACCCCGCGCAGCGCAATGCAAGCGAACAAGCGGTGCCAAGCGGCATGACCGATACGCCCGCAGCGCGGAAATCTCCGGCGCAATGGGCCTATGAACGGGTTGTGCTGTACCTCAAGAATTTTGAGGAACAGCTGGATGGGGATCACGAGGTCGCCATGGGGTTTGCGGGGGGTGACGCCGGTGTTTTGCGCATCGAAGGCATGGGATATTTCGACCCCGACATCGTTACCTTTTACGGTCAGGACGGGGGCGGGGGACGAATGCAACTGGTGCAACATGTCAGCCAGCTGAACGTCGCCCTGCGTGCCTTGCCCAAGACCGAAAGCGAAAAGCCCGCGAATCGCATCGGATTCCGGCTGATCGCGGATATCGAGGCTGATGCAGCCAAGACGCAGACAAAAAACTCATAAGATCGTGCGCGTTGACATCGTGACATGGCTGTCCGAATGCAGTAACCACGTTTTCAAATTGGAACGAACACCAAGTCAAAGGATTACGAATATGGCCAAGCATGAACACGGCTCCATGGATACCACGTCGCAGGAAAAGACCTTTGACAGCTTCATGAACTGGGTCAAATGGTCCTCCATCGTGATCATCGGTATTCTTGTCTTTATGGCGATCTTCGCCCGCTAAGACGTATCGACCCTATTTTGCAGGACATTCACATGCGCATTTGGATGGCATTGGCCTGCGTAGCCACGCTTTCGGCTTGTGCCAACGATACCGGCACCGACAATTCCCTGGCCGAGGTCGCATCTGCGGCCTACTCCGCGCCGGGGCCCAAATCCCTGACCCTGATGACCATGGTGAACAACCGGTCTGGCAACGGCGGGCATACGGCGTTGGTTGTCAACGGATCCCAGCAGGTGATCTTTGATCCGGCAGGGTCCTTCCGCGACCCCCGCGTGGTCGAGCGGGGCGATGTTTTATACGGGATGTCTCCGAAATGGATACAAGCCTATAAATCAGCCCATGCCCGCAGCACATTCCACGTGATCAGCCAGACTGTTCCAGTCTCCGACGCCCAAGCCGAACAGGTGCTAAAGCTGGTGATGGCGAATGGTCAGGTGCCCGGTGCCTATTGCGCCAATTCAACCTCGGCATTGCTGTCTCAGATTCCCGGTTTCGAGGGGATCAGCAAGACATTCTATCCGGTCAGCCTGTCCGAGCAATTTGGCAGTCTGCCAAATGTCAGCACCGACAAATATTACGAAAACGACGATGGTGATGTGATTGATGCGGTGCGCGCTGGCCAGTTATCCCAGCAGCCACAAGAGACTGTACAAGGTCCCGGCCCCGCTAATAATCGCCAGCAAAACGTTCTTGGTAAGAACGCCAACGGCTAGGGCAACAGCCGCTGCTGCGAAACGCGCGGGGTCAAATTGGCCCCCCGTCGCAGCAGGGGCAATGACCTGCGGGGCCACCAATGCGGGCAGGATGGCAACGGCGGTATAGCGCAGATGGCGCAGCAGCCATGCGGGCATCTCGCGGTCGCCCACCAATCCGGTAAAAACAAAGCGCAAGCCAAAGCTGCCGATGCCAAGGCAGATGATCACGATCCATAATGTGGTTTTGTCGATCATCCTGCGGTCCTCTCTGCGCGGCGAACCAGCCAGACTTCGGTCTGGGCCCCCGCGATCATGCCTGCCATCCCCGCCAGAATCAGGCCCAGCGAATAGGGCACGCTTGCGGTTGCAAGGGCTGCAATCGATGCAACGAGCGCTGCAACCACATGTGCAGGCGTGCGAAACATCGGTGCGATCATTGCCAGAAACGTGATGGGCAGGGCAAAGTCCAACGCCCAGCTGTCGGGGATTTGTGTGCCCAGCAATGCGCCGACCAGCGTGAACAGATACCAAAGCGGCACGATCGGCGTCACGCAGCCAAAGAAATACGACATCCGCTGCGGGATCGTCATGTCCGGCTCTTTCTCATATTGCGCCATCGAGCAGACATAGGATTGGTCAACCGTCAGATAGGCCGCCAGCGCGCGCTGCCAAAGCGGGGCGGCACCGATATAGGGGGTCAGGGACGCCGAATACATCGCCATGCGCAGGTTCACCGCAAGGGCCGACGCCAGCACAATCGCTGTCGGTGCGTGTTCCTGCATCAGCTGTAGGGCGGTGAATTGAGCGGCACCTGCGATCACGACAACGGAAAACGCCAGCGTTTCAAACACGCTCAGCCCTGCTTCGGTGGCAAGAATGCCGAACAGGGACGAGAAAGGGATGATGACCAGGACAAAGGGTGCCGCATCGGCCAGCCCCTTGCGGAAGGCCGATTTCGTGGTGGTGATGGCCATGGTTTACCCCTAGATTACCTTCATATCCTTAGCCGCCGTCCGAGGGGGATGCAATTGTCTGCAGACACTGACACCGACGCCTATCTGATCGCTCCGCAACCGGGGGCCGCGCGCCTGACCCGTGCTGTAAAGGGGCGCGATCACACGGGCGCTGAATTGACCATCAATGTGGTTGAAGAACGGCCCCTGACGATTTTTCTGAATTCACAGGAAATCGTGACGGCCATGACCATCGGGGACTATCCCGAATACCTCGCGCTTGGGTTTTTGCGCAATCAGGGCATGTTGCGCGACAATGACGAAATCACCCGCGTAGACTATGACGAAGACCTTGAGGTCGTTGTGGTGCGCACCGCCCGGAAAACCGATTACGAAGACAAGATGCGCAAGAAAACCCGCACCAGTGGCTGCGCTGTCGGCACGGTGTTCGGTGACATGATGGAAGGGCTCGAGGGCGTCAGCCTGCCCGCAACGCCCGTGCATACCTCGTGGCTCTACCGTCTGAGCGCGCAGATCAACCGCACACCCAGCCTGTATCTTGAGGCAGGTGCAATTCACGGCACCATCCTGTGCCAAGGCGACAAGCCGTTGGTTTATATGGAAGATGTCGGGCGTCACAACGCCGTCGATAAAATCGCAGGCTGGATGCTTTCTGAAAAAGTGCGCGCCGATGACAAGATTCTTTATACCACGGGGCGTCTGACCTCGGAGATGGTGATCAAGACCGCGATGATGGGCATACCTGTGCTGGCGTCCCGCTCCGGGTTCACCGCATGGGGTGTCGAAATCGCCAATCAGGTCGGGTTGACCTTGATTGGCCGGATGAAAGGCAAACGCTTTGTCTGCCTTGCTGGCGAGGACCGTCTTGTGCGCGACGCCGACCCCGATTTGATCGTGGATGAACCGAAACGCGCAGGCCGAAAGGGGTCGGAATGAAACAACCACTTGGGGTTATTCTGGCTGGCGGTCAGGCGACGCGCATGGGGGGCGGCGACAAGGGGTTGCTGACCCTTGGTGGCAAGACATTGCTGTCCCATGTCATCGAACGCCTGTCGCCGCAGGTCGCTGAGCTGGCCTTGAATGCCAATGGCGATGCGGCGCGGTTTGACGGCCTGAATTTGCCGGTTCTGCCTGACAGTATCGACGGTTTCGTTGGGCCCTTGGCAGGGGTGCTTGCCGGGATGGATTGGGCCGCCGCGCGCGGGGCGGATACGATTGTGACTGCCGCTGCGGACACACCGTTTTTTCCCGGCGATCTGGTGCCCCGTCTGCTGCTTGCCAGCGAAGGCATGACCCATCCGCTGGTTCTGGCCGCAACGCCTGATGCGACCCGCGGCACTGCGCGCCACCCGACATTCGGGCTGTGGCCCGTTGCCTTGCGCGATGATCTGCGTGCCGCCTTGCAGGGGGGCTTGCGCAAGGTGGTCATGTGGACCCAGCAGCATCAGGGCCGCGAAGCACTGTTCCCTCACGAGGCCGCGTTTTTCAATGTGAACACGCCGGAAGATCTGGAAATTGCAAAGGGCATGCTATGAGGATTTACGGCGTCACTGGGTGGAAGAACGCGGGCAAGACCGGCTTGATGGAACGGCTGGTGGCCGAGATCACGGGCCGTGGCTTTAGCGTGTCCACGGTCAAACATGCCCACCACACGTTCGAGGTCGATCATCCGGGCAAGGACAGCCACCGCCACCGCATCGCCGGTGCCCGCGAAGTTCTGCTGGCCTCGCGCAATCGGGTCGCCTTGATGCATGAATTGCGCGACGAGGACGAACCCACGCTCGAGACATTGCTGACACGGCTAAGCCCGGTCGATCTGGTGTTGATCGAAGGCTACAAGCGCGACGTCCACCCCAAGGTAGAGGCCTATCGGACCGAGCCGGGAAACCCGCTGATCGCGCCGGATGATCCGACCATTCGGGCCGTCGCAAGCGACACGCCTCTGACGCTGGACCGCCCCGTGTTCGATCTGGATGACACCGCTGCGATTGCCGATTTCATTCTGGCCGAGGTCGGGCTTTGACGGGTTTCGATACAATTGTGATGATCGACTGGTCGGGCGGCAATGATACCGGCGCGCGCCCGCGTAAGGATGCGATCTGGGCGGGGATCAGTCGTGGGGGGCAACCCCAAGACCCGGTTTATCTGCGCAACCGGATCGCGGCAGAGGCGTGGATCGCTGATCTGATAGAAACCGAATTGGGCACCGATCGCCGCGTCATGATCGGTTTTGATTTCCCCTTTGGCTATCCCGCCGGTTTTGCCGAGGCTTTGACCGGCGCGCCCGACCCGCTGGCACTTTGGGACTGGTTCGAGGCACGGATCAAGGACACGGGCGATGCGAACAACCGTTTTGATCTGGCCGGAGAGTTGAACCTTGCGCTTGGCGACGGGCGCGGCCCGTTCTGGGCCAACGGCCTGCCCAAGCGTGACATTCCCGGCTTGCCGCGCACAAAGGCCGATTATTCGAACCCTTTCGCGGACAAGCGCCAGTCGGAAGCCCAAGCCAAGGGCGCGTTCACCTGTTGGCAAATGGCCGGTGCGGGGGCGGTCGGATCGCAGGTTTTCATGGGCTTGCCGGTTCTGTCGCGGTTGCGCAGCAGGTTTCGCGAAAAGGTCAGCGTTTGGCCCTTTGAGCCCCTGACGTCGCAGGTGGCGTTTGTTGAAATCTGGCCCTCGCTTACGGTGGGTGCCGCCCCGCAGGGGGTGATCAAGGACGCGTGGCAGGTGCAGGAAGCCGCGCGCCAGATCAGCGGCCAGTCGGGCACTGCATTGGCAGAAATGCTTGACGTCTCGGCCCCCGAAGAAGGCTGGATTTTCGGGCTTGGTTTCGAGGACCGTCTGCGGTCTGCCGCACCGTTGCGCAATGATTGCTTTGCCCTGCCACCGGGCGTGCATTGGACGCCGGTAGACGAAGCGCTGAAGCTGTTGCGCGCAAGATTGTCGCGGGTCGTTGCGGTCGAAACGGTCGGGCTGGGCGATGCCTTGGGGCGTGTCGTGGCACGGGACGTGATTGCAAAACGCGCAAACCCGCCGCTGCCGAATACTGCTGTTGACGGCTATGGTTTTGCAGGCGGGCGGGGCGCGGGGCCGCATCGGTTGCCTTTGGCCGCTGGCCGCGCTGCTGCGGGTGATGCGCCGGGGGTTGTGCCTGATGGGCAGGCAATCCGTATCCTCACCGGGGCGGCATTGCCCCAAGGGGTTGATACGGTGGTGTTGCAGGAAGACGTCCGCATTGATGCGGGTGCCGTGCATTTCAACGGCCCGATCAAGGCGGGGTCAAACACCCGCAAGGCGGGCGAGGACATAACGCAAGGCGAGGTGACCACAGGTGCGGGGCGTCGCGTGACGGCTGCCGATCTGGCGCTGATGGCCGCCACCGGAAATGCCGCGCTGGACGTGTACCGGCCCTTGCGGGTTGGCGTGATTTCGACCGGGGACGAGATCGTGCAACCGGGCGATACCGCCGCGGATGGCCAGATTTACGACGCGAACCGGCCGATGCTTTTGGCGCTGATCGCCCAGTTCGGCTATCACGCCGTTGATCTGGGCCATGTGGGCGATGACCGCGCGGCTTTGCGTGCGCGGCTGGACGGTGCCACGGGCCGCGTGGATGCGATCTTGACCAGTGGCGGCGCGTCGGCGGGGGACGAAGATCACGTGTCGGCGCTGCTGGAGGAAGCCGGTGCCTTGTCGCTTTGGCGGATCGCGGTCAAGCCGGGACGGCCTTTGGCTTTGGGGATGTGGCAGGGGATGCCGGTTTTTGGTCTGCCGGGCAATCCTGTCGCGGCAATGGTGTGCACCTTGATTTTTGCGCGCCCCGCTTTGGCCGTGATGGCCGGGCAGGAATGGACCACACCGCAAGGGTTCAACGTGCCGGCGGCATTTGAGAAACGCAAAAAACCGGGACGTCGCGAATATCTGCGCGCCCGCATGCGCGACGGTCAGGTCGAGGTGTTCGCCTCCGAAGGATCGGGCCGGATCAGCGGGCTAAGCTGGGCGGAGGGTCTGGTGGAACTGCCGGACGGCGCGGTCCATGTGCGCCCCGGCGATCCGGTGCGGTTCATCCCCTACGGATCCTTCGGGATTTAGGGCCTCAAGGCACCCGCGCCCTAGTCGAAGGTGCCCGCCACACGGCCCAGCAACATGAACGCCCGCGCGGTGCGTGTTTCAGCCAGAGCCGAGATTTCAGCATCCGATGCCTGCGCCTCAAAGCTGGCGAAAACACGGTCAAAGCGCCGCAGGAAATGATGTGCTGCATCCCGAAAAATCGGGTCCTGCTTCATGCGTGCATTGGTTAACGCAAGCGATGACCGGTCCCGCACACCGCCAAGGGCCGCAATCGTCCGGCCACGGGCCCCTTGTGCAAATTCGCGCCAGACTTCGGGGCGGGCACGGTCAGGGCGCAGGTCATCCATGTAGATGCCATCATGGCTCAGCAGGGTCAGCACGTCTTGGGATGCCTGCACCAATTGGGATGCGTTGCGGTCTTTCAGGGCTTTGCGCAGGGCGTTAAAGCCTTCGGTGTCGTCCGCCGTTTCGGGGAAGTTCAGCGCCCGAATGAAATCGTCATGCGACAGCGCGGGGGCCATATCGCTGGCTTGGGTGCCAAGGGCCAATGTGGGCTGATCGTCAGACAGCGCAACGACAGGCACGGGGACTGCGGCGCGGGGTGCCGCATCACGGCGGGTTTGAAACGTCGCCAGCGCGGTTTCGGTTTTGCGGGCGGCGGCGGCGATTTCGTCAAGTTTACGATTGACCGAGGCATCGCCATCAAAGGGTTTGCCTTGCTGCTGCGCGATATAGGCCTGCCGGATGGCGTCGATTGCAGATTGCAAACGCTGGCTTTCCTCGCGCATCACGCGGCTGGCCCGTGCTGCCGTGGCGGCAACCCAGATCATCGCGACGGGCATGAAAATCGCCAGCATCGTCATCAAGAACCGAAGGCCGCTATCCCCGGCGTCGGGGTTGGGGTTGGCAGGTTGCACCAGAAAAAAGATGGCAGAGCCCAGCAGCCAAAGCACGCTTAGTGCAATGGCGATAATTTCGATATTGGAAATGCTTTTGTCATTCGGGCGTGAATAGACGCCGAACGGCGTAGAGCGCGCCGACTGGCGCGGCGGGTTCGGCCTTGACGGTTTGGCAGGCACATTTTCGGTCATGCTGAAAACCCCAGATCAAGCGTAAATGATCTTGAGAACCTCATACGATTTTTCACCCCCCGGAGTTCGCACTGCAACGCTATCGCCTTCTTCTTTGCCGATCAACGCACGTGCAATGGGGGATTTGATGTTCAAAAGCCCTTTTTCAATGTTGGCCTCGTATTCACCAACAATCTGATAGGTTTTTTCTTCGTCGGTGTCTTCGTCCACCAAGGTGACCTTGGCACCAAACTTGATGGAGCCGGACATTTTGGACGGGTCAATCACGTCGGCCAGCGAAATCGCGCCTTCCAGCTCTTTCACGCGGCCTTCGATAAAGGACTGTTTTTCCTTGGCGGAATGGTATTCGGCGTTTTCGGACAGGTCACCATGCTCGCGCGCTTCGGCAATCGCCTTGATGATTGCAGGACGTTCTACCGTCTTGAGGTGCTTTAGTTCGGTTTCCAAAGCAGTATGACCGGCGCGGGTCATCGGGATTTTTTCCATTGTGGTCGTCCACGCAATGAGGGTCACAGCCCCAAGCCAAGCCTGAGGGTGCAACCGATTTGAATTGGTCCTTACCTGACCCAAAGTAGCGGATGATTGCAAGAGCGGAGTGTTGCGGCCCTGCCAAACTTCGCCTGCGGGGATTTGATTAAATTTGTTGCACCGCGTCGGGCCAGATTATCTCGCATGGCGAAACATAATGACGGGACGGGCGTTAAATAGGTACGAAACTGTCGCGGGCCTGCATTTTAACGTTGTGTTCCGATTGCAAAGCAAGCCCTGCTGGTTTAGCCAAATCCAAACCCATTTTCTGCCCGAAGAGGAGCCCCAAATGGCCGAAGTTGAACGCGAAACAATGGAATATGACGTCGTTATTGTTGGCGCTGGTCCTGCGGGCCTGTCTGCCGCGATCCGTCTGAAACAGCTTGATGCCGACTGCAACGTCGTCGTGCTGGAAAAAGGGTCCGAAGTGGGCGCGCATATCCTGTCGGGTGCCGTGCTGGACCCGATCGGTCTGGACGCGTTGATGCCTGATTGGAAAGAAAAAGGCGCGCCGATAAAGACCAAGGTGATCGAAGACAACTTTTACATGCTGGGCGAGGCGGGCAAGCTGCGCGTGCCCAACTTCCCCATGCCACCGCTGATGAACAACCACGGCAACTATATCGTGTCGATGGCGAATGTCTGTCGCTGGATGGCCGAGCAAGCCGAAGAGCTGGGTGTCGAGATTTTCCCCGGCATGTCCTGTTCGGAACTGGTGTACGGCGAAAATGGCGAGATCAAAGGCGTGGTTGCCGGTGAATTCGGGATCAACCCGGATGGCACCAAGGGTGACAACTATGAGCCCGGCATGGAACTGCACGGCAAATACGTGTTCCTGTCCGAGGGCGTGCGCGGCAGCCTGTCAAAGCAGGTGATCGCGAAATATGATCTGGATGCTGGCAAGGAACCGCAGAAATACGGGCTTGGCATGAAAGAGATCTGGGAAATCGACCCCGCCAAGCACAAAGAAGGCACCGTGACCCACACGATGGGCTGGCCTCTGAACAGCAATGCCGGTGGCGGATCGTTCATCTACCACATTGAAAACAATCAGGTATATGTCGGTTTTGTTGTGCATTTGGGCTATAAAAACCCGCATGTGTTCCCCTACATGGAATTCCAGCGCTTTAAACATCACCCGATGGTCGCCGAGCTGCTGAAAGGCGGCAAGCGCGTCGCCTATGGTGCGCGTGCCATCACCGAAGGTGGCTATCAGTCGATGCCCAAGATGGTTGCACCCGGTGTGGCGCTGCTGGGCTGTTCGGTGGGCATGGTCAACGTGCCGCGCATCAAGGGCAATCACAACGCCATGCTGTCGGGCAAAGCCGCCGCCGAAGCCGCATTTGATGCGATCCAGGCTGGCCGTTCCGGTGACGAGCTGACCGCCTATGAGCAAGACGTGCGCGGCGGCGAGATCGGTAAAGACCTGAAAAAAGTGCGCAACGTCAAACCGTTGTGGAGCAAATACGGTCTGATGACATCGCTTGCCGTGGGTGGGTTCGACATGTGGACCAACACCTTGGGCTTTTCGCTTCTGGGTACGCTTGGCCACGGGAAATCCGATGCCGAGGCGACGGAAAAAGCCAGCAAGCACAAAAAGATCGACTATCCCAAGCCCGATGGAAAGCTGAGCTTTGACCGTCTGACCAACGTCGCGTTTTCCTTTACAAACCACGATGAAAACCAGCCTGCGCATCTGACGTTGAAAGACCCGTCCGTGCCGGTAAATGTGAACCTCAAGGAATACGCGGGCCCGTCGGCGCGCTATTGCCCCGCCGGTGTGTACGAATTCGTTGAGGAAGAGGGCAAAGACCCGCGTTTTGTCATCAACTTCCAGAACTGCGTGCATTGCAAAACCTGCGACATCAAAGACCCGTCGCAGAACATCGTCTGGACAACGCCGCAGGGCGGGGACGGCCCGAACTATCCGAACATGTAATAGGGTCGCTTGCGAAACCATCAAAAGGCGTGCTGCGGCGCGCCTTTTTTCGTATTAGACGGGCAAATTACTGCTCACGACTGCGTGCTTGGGCGGCGGGGTGCCATTGCGCTTGGGGGTGAACCTGATAGCGTTGATCGAAACAAGATAAGGCCTGCACATATGATCCGTAACCTGTTGTTTTCTGCCAGTGTCATGGCCTTGGCTGTGACCGGGGCACTGCCCGTTTCAGCGCAGTCCGTATCGGGTGCCTATCTTGCCGGACGACACGCTGCCGCGCGCAGTGATTTTGCAGAAGCCGCTGATTACTATGCACAGGCCCTGGCGCGCGACAGCATGAATAGCGAACTGTTGGAAAGCACGATCCTTGCCTATCTGTCCTTGGGCGATATCGCAAAGGCCGCGCCCCTGGCCAAGGTTCTGGCCGCGAAAAACCAAAGCTCACAGGTTGCCTATCTGGTCTCCACCGCCGATTTGACACAAAAGGGCGACTTTGACGGGCTGCTGGCGCAAAAAGGCGACGAGGCGGGCATCGGCCCTTGGGTCGACGGGTTGGTCAAGGCGTGGTCCTATGTCGGCAAGGGCGACATGACGCAGGCAATCACCGAGTTTGACAAGCTGAGCCAGGAAGCCGGGATGCAGGGGTTTGTGATGTATCACAAGGCGCTGGCGCTGGCATCTGTGGGCGATTTCGAAGGGGCGGAGGACATCTTTGCCTCCAACAAGGCGGGTGCGGCAGGACAGACCCGGCGTGGTGTGATTGCGCGGGCCGAAATTCTGGGCCAACTGGATCGCAAGGATCAGGCGCTTGCCCTGCTCAAGGCCAGTTTCGGTGACAGTACCGACCCCGAACTCGAAGCGCTTGTTCTGGCGCTGACCAACGACGAGCCGATCAAATTCACCCAGATCGCCGATGCCAAAGCCGGAATTGCCGAGGTGTTTTTCACCTTTGCGGCTGTGTTGCGGAGTGAATCTGCGGGCGATTATTATGTGCTGCTGTATTCGCGGATCGCGCGGTATCTGAACCCGAACCACATTGACGCGCTGCTGCTTACGGCTGATCTGCTTGAGGGCCTTGCGCAATATGATCTTGCGATTACCGAGCTGGCAAATGTTCCTGCCAATGATCCGGCCTATCATGCTGCCGAATTGGGCCGCGCTGCGGCTTTGCGCAGGTCTGGCCGACCCGAACAGGCGATCGAGGTTTTGCAGCAATTGACGCGCAGCCATGGTGAATTGCCATCAGTGCATTCCGCGCTTGGCGATGCGCTGCGGGCAGAAGACAAATTCAAGGCGGCCATTGACTCCTATGACCGTGCGATCGAACTGACGGCCGAAACCAACCCGCAACGCTGGGTGCTTTTCTATGCCCGTGGCATTTCCGAAGAACGCGGCGGCGATCTGGACAAGGCCGAGGCCGATTTTCGCGCAGCGCTGGCGATCAATCCCGACCAGCCACAGGTGTTGAATTATCTGGGATATTCGCTGGTCGAACAGGGGCGCAATCTGGACGAAGCGTTGAACATGATCGAACGCGCTGTCGCGGCAAGCCCCGGATCGGGCTATATCGTCGATTCCCTCGGTTGGGTGCTCTACCGTCTTGGCCGCTACGAAGAAGCGGTGTCACAGATGGAACGCGCGGTGGAACTGGTTGCTGTTGATCCGGTGGTGAATGATCATCTGGGTGACGTGTATTGGGCGGTTGGCCGAAAGCGTGAGGCCGAATTCCAGTGGCGGCGGGCCTTGTCTTTTGTTGACCCCGAAGATGCCGACAGCGAAGCCGAACCGGACCGGATGCGCCGCAAGCTGGAAGTCGGTCTGGATGTCGTCCTCGAGGAAGAAGGGGCCGATCCGCTGACCAAGGTAATGGCGGATTGATGCGCACGAACCGCGCGGCCCTTGGCCTCGAGTATTCAGAGCCGGCATGGGCCAAGATTAACCTGACATTGCACGTCACGGGGCAACGCGCCGACGGCTATCACCTGCTGGACAGTCTGGTGGTGCGCGCGGCGGTTGGCGATCTGCTGAGCGTTACGCCGTCAGCCGAGTTGGAGCTTTTCATTGACGGCCCCTATGCGGATGCCGCGCCGCTGGATGACCGTAACCTTGTTATCCGGGCAGCGCGGCTGCTGGATGCCGAAGGCACACGCGGGGCGCGGTTGCTTTTGACCAAGGTGCTGCCTGCCGCCGCCGGGATCGGTGGTGGATCGGCTGATGCCGCAACGGCGCTCAAGCTGTTGAGCGGTCATTGGGGGGTGCCTATGCCCGAGGATGTGGCGCGCCTGGGCGCTGACGTGCCCGTTTGCATGCACAATGGCCCGCAACGGATGCGGGGCGTCGGCGAAGACCTGTCGCCAGCCGGGCCCTTGCCGCCCTGCTGGCTGGTGCTGGTAAACCCCAACAAGTCGGTTTCAACGCCAGAGGTGTTCAACCGGTTGGCATCGAAACAGAACGCGCCGATGCCACAGGCCATACCGGATTTCAAAACGCTGCAGGATTTTGTGGCGTGGCTGGCGGTGCAGCGCAATGACCTTGAGGCACCGGCGCTGCAAGTCGTTCCCGAAATCGCGGATTGTCTTGGGGCGCTGGACGATGCGCTGCTGGCGCGCATGTCGGGGTCGGGGGCCACGTGCTTTGGCTTGTATGACAGCGAAGAGGCCGCGAACCATGCCGCGGCACGGATTGACCACGCCCATCCCGGCTGGTGGGTCACCGCCGCAGAGGTTCTTAGCTGATCCGTGCCACCACGTAATCGGCAAGGTTGTGCAGCATTTCACGCAACTCGTGATCGGGCAGGGCATGCAAGGCGGCTTTTGCCTGACCGGCCCATTCCAAGGCATCGGACCTTGTCGCATTCAGCGTGTCATGCTTGTTCAAAAGGGTCAGGGCATGGTCCAGATCGCCGTCTTCCTGACGCCCCTTTTCGATGGTCCGTTTCCAAAAGCCGTGTTCTTCGGCATCTGCTTTTGCGATGGCTTTAATCACCGGCAGCGTTAGTTTTCTTTCGCGGAAATCGTCACCGATGTTTTTGCCCGTGGCGCTTGTATCCCCCTGATAGTCCAGCAGATCATCGACGATCTGGAACGCAATGCCCAAGGCATCCCCATAGTCATAAAGCGCCTTGATCTGTTCGGCAGGGGCACCGGCGATCACGCCGCCAACTTCGGTCGCGGCTGAAAACAAGGCAGCCGTCTTGCCGCGCACGACCTTGAGATAGACAGATTCGTCAGTGGCAAGGTTCTGCGCTGCGGTCAGCTGCAAAACTTCGCCCTCGGCAATGGTTGCCGATGCGTTGGACAGGATCGCCAGCACGCGCATGTTGTTGGTTTCGGTCATCAACTGGAAACTGCGCGCGAACAGATAGTCGCCCACCAGCACCGATGATTTATTGTCCCACAGCAGGTTCGCCGTGGGGCGCCCGCGCCGCTGGCCGCTTTCGTCAGCAACATCATCATGCAGCAAAGTGGCGGTGTGAATAAATTCGACCGTCGCGGCAAGGTGGATGTGATAGGGGCCGTCGTAGCCACAAATATGGGCGGCAGCCAGGGTCAGCATCGGGCGCAAACGCTTGCCGCCTGCCTCGACCAGATGGGCGGTCACCTCGGGGATGCGGGGGGCGTGTTCGGATGCCATGCGGTCACGGATCAGGTCATTCACTGCCGTCATGTCAGCGGCCAGATATCTGGCCATACGGTCATGTGGTTTTTGACTTACGTCCATCTTCATCTGCATGACCCCATCTGAAAGGCTCGACAATCTGGTCCGATTGCACTTACATCTCTGTTATGAAGGAACTTTTGCGCACGACTGACCCGACGATCATCGCTTTTGCCAGCGCCCTTCTTCAGGGCGAGGATATAGACTGCTTTCCATTGGACGTAAATATGAGCGTGCTCGAAGGTGGGATCGGTATTTTCCCCCGTCGGTTGATGGTGCACGAAGACAAGCACAGCGCCGCCCTGCGGGTGTTACGCGACAATGACATTCCAACCGGACTGCCAGACTGACCCCGTGAACAGCTTTGCTCCAGATGACCTGACCCATGACGCCTTTCTGGGGGGCAAGCTGCATTTGTGGCAGCCGCGCAAGGGGTATCGGGCGGGTGTTGACCCTGTTTTATTGGCCGCGTCCGTGCCTGCGCAGGCGGGGCAGCGGGTGTTGGAACTGGGTTGCGGCGTTGGGGCTGCATCCTTGTGTCTGGGCGCGCGGGTGCCCGGATTGACCCTGACCGGAGTAGAGCTTCAGCCCGCCTATGCCGAGCTGGCCCGGCGCAACCATTGCGGGTTCGAGGTTGTCGAGGCCGACCTTGCAGAGATGCCAGTGACGCTACGTCAACGTCAATTTGACCATGTGCTGGCCAACCCCCCGTATTTTGACCGTGGCGCTTCGGTTGCCTCGCTGGATAATGCCCGCGAAACGGCCTTGGGGGAACAGACCCCATTGGCGAAATGGGTCGAAATCGCTGCCAAACGTCTGGCCCCGAAAGGGCAGGCGCATTTCATCCACCGTGCAGAACGGCTGCCGGATCTGATCCGCGCCTTGCCCCATGATATGGGCAGCATCGAGGTCTTGCCGATTGCCCCCCGCACGGGCCGCATGGCAGAGTTGATCATCTTGCGGGCGCGCAAAAGCGGGCGTGGGGCGTTTCGCCTTTGTGCGCCGATGATCATGCACGAAGGCGATGCGCATGTGACGGATGGCGACAGTTATGTGGCCGCGATCCGTGCGGTGTTGCGTGACGGTGCCGCGCTTCCGTTTTAGGCATCAACCAGCCGATTGTTCAACTTGTCTGAAGTTTTGCTGCGATGCCGCGTGACAGGTTGAATCTTTCGTGCTTCACTCAAGCTACGCAACATTCAAAATAGGAGAGTTAAGTGGCATTTGACGCGCATCTTGAAGCTTTGAAACGGAAACATATGGCGGTGAGCGATGCTGTAGAAGAGGCACAGCGAGCCCCGGGTATCGACGATCTGAAAGTTGCAACGATGAAGAAGGAAAAGCTTCGACTGAAGGAAGAGATTACCAGACTGTCGGATTAACCATTTAACCAGACTTAACGTAACTGGCGCGCGCTGCACATAAAGCGCCGCCAGTGATCAACGCAGCCGCCCAAAACAGAATGGGTTCGGCGGGCGTGACACCGGAAACCACCAGAATAAGCGTCGACAGCAAGGGGGCCAGATAAGAACTGGTACCAAGCAATTGGATGTCTCCGCGTTTCACCCCGATATCCCAGACATAGAATGCCAAACCGACAGGGCCAAGGCCCAAGCCCACAATGCTGGCCCATCCCAAGCCTGTCGTGGGCAGGACGGTCTCTTCGAACAGCAGATGCAAGGGCAGGGACAAGGCCGCTGTGCCAAGGCAGAAGACAACAACGCTGGCCGTTGGGGCTGTGCCGATGCGCCGCGACAGCAGCGAATAGGCCGACCAGGTCAGGGCGCAACAGATGGCCAGCAGATAGCCCGGCAGATACTGCGCCTGAAAGCTGCCTGATCCGTTCGAGATGATCAACGCCGCCCCGGCGAATCCTAATACGGCGCCAAAAACATGCCCCTTGCGCAAAATCTCTCCGGGCAGGAGGCCGGAAAATACAACGATCAGCAAAGGCCATAAATACGCGATCAACCCGGCCTCTGCGGCGGGGGCCAGTCGCAGGGCGGAAAAATACAGCGCGTGATACCCGAAAAGCCCTGCAATGCCGAACAGATACACCCGCAGCGGCACGGTCTTCAACGTGCCAAGGGTACCAGTGGCCAAGCACCAGATCAGCCCCAGCACGCCCCCGATCGAAAAACACAGTGTGTTCAGCAAAAGCGGCGGGGTCGGTGCGGTGCCGACGGTGAAAAGCGCCAGCAGCGACCACAGCAAAACCGCAGTAAAACCGATCAGCGTTGCTTGGGGCCGCGTCATGCCGTGGGCCTTGGGATGATCTGGATGGCGTCGGCAAGGGCCGAAGTCTTGTTGATCTCGCGCATGATCCATTCCCTGAAAGCTATGATTTGCGGCCGGTCCTGCGCCGTCTTCGGGCAGAGAAACCAGAATCGCGCCCCTGTGGCAAGTGCGGCATTATAAGGTGCAACCAGCCGCCCTTCGGCCAGATCCTTGATCACCAATGCGCGTCTGCCAAGGACAACACCCACACCCGCCAATGCCGCGTCTGTGGCGTGGTCTGCCTGGGAAAAGCGGGGCCCCTGAACCGCTAGGGCAGGCAGGCCCATAGCGGCAAACCAACTGTTCCAATCCATCGGCGGGTCCAAAAACGCGATTGATTCGTCGATGATCAGCGGCGCGTGTTGCAGGCTGGCGGGCGTGGGGTATCGGGCGGCCAGTTCAGGCGTCATGACCGGCGTCACCCATTCCTCCGCAAGGGGGAGCGCATAAAGGCCGGGATCCACAGATGATCCGAACCGGATCGCGACATCAATATTGTCGCGCGCAAAATCCATCTTTCGCAATGAAGCCGAAAACCGAAGTTCAATTTCCGGGTGCGCTTGGGCGAATTCGAACAGCCTTGGTGCCAGCCACTTGGCTGTAAAAGCGGGCCCCGCTGTCACGGTCAAAGAGTGGTGATCCTGTGTGCGCTGTGCACTGCGCCAGGCGCTGGCCAGTGTCTGAAACCCGTCTGTTGCACCGGGGGCAAGGGCGATGCCTGCCTCGGTCAATTCGACGGCACGGTTCAGGCGGCGGAAAAGTGGCGCACCGAAATGGGCCTCTAGCGACTTGATCTGAAAGCTTAGGGCTGCTGGCGTCACGTTGAGCTCGGCTGCGGCTGCTGCGAAAGACAGGTGCCGTGCCGCGGCTTCGAAGGCGCGCAATGCAGTGAGTGGTGGCAGGCGATCTGTCATATCAGTTAAGTATTTCTTATGTGAAGCGCAGAAAGTCTCGTTTGTTAAGCGGATACCTTTGGGCAATCTTAAGCACAGAACAGAATTGCTTGATAGATTGGATTTGAAGATGATTGAAGCAACAACAAACCGCGCCGCACGAAACGCGATGGAGCAGGCGCATCGGGAGCGGGCCCGGGTAACCTTGGCATTTTGGGGCTGGCTGTTCGGGGTGTCGGATAAGAACCATTCACGCGCGCGGTAATGTCAAAAGGCCAGCGCATCCCTGCGCTGGCCTTTCAAAGCTCAAACTGTGCGTGACGTCAGACGAGGTGCTGAGCGCCGTTCGCCGTAATCGTGGACCCGTTGATAAATCCTGCGTCATCCGCGACCAGAAACAGAACCGCGCGGGCGATTTCTTCTGGTTCGCCCAACCGACCGGCCGGGATCTGCGCAATAATCGACTCGCGTACTTTTTCAGGGACGGCCATGACCATGTCAGTGGCGATATAGCCCGGACAGATTGCGTTGGCTGTTATGTTTGCGCGCGCGCCTTCTTGGGCGAGGGATTTTATGATGCCCAGATCACCGGCCTTGGTCGCGGCATAGTTCACCTGCGCGAATTGCCCCTTTTGACCATTGATCGAGCTGATCACTACAATCCGGCCAAATTTGCGTTCACGCATGCCTGGCCAAATCGGGTGGATGGTGTTGAACACGCCGGTCAGGTTGGTGTTGACCACCTCATGCCATTGATCTGGCGTCATTTTATGAAAAGGTGCGTCACGCGTGATGCCTGCGTTGGCGACGATAACTTCTACAGGGCCAAGATCGGCTTCGACTTTTGCGATGCCCGCTTTGGAGTCGTCGTAATCGGCGACATTCCATTTATATGTCTTGATGCCGGTGCTTTCGGTAAATTTTGCTGCGGCTTCGTCGTTGCCAGCATAGGTGGCGGCGACGGTGTAACCGGCGTCCTTGAGTGCTGTTGAAATGGCGGCACCGATTCCGCGGCTACCTCCGGTCACAAGTGCGACACGTGACATGGTGATCCTCTCCCCTAACGGCAACGTTATTTCATTTTTGATAACGGCTGCGCAATTTTATTACGTCAAAGATTGATAAAACATCATGTGCAGGCTTTGCAACCGTTTTGGCCAAGCTTTTTGCAAATGTTTTCTAAGAGAAGTGCACGGCGCATCAATCTGCGCCGTGCGGGGTCGAGTTAGGGGCGCTCAAGGCACATTGCGACGCCCATGCCGCCGCCGATGCACAAGGTCGCAAGACCCTTTTTCGCGCCACGGCGCTGCATTTCGAACAGAAGGGTGTTCAGGATTCGCGCGCCCGAGGCACCGATCGGGTGACCGATAGCGATCGCACCGCCATTGACGTTCACGATTTCCGGGTCCCAGCCCATCTCTTTGTTAACGGCGCAAGCCTGTGCCGCAAATGCTTCGTTGGCCTCTACAAGGTCGAGGTCTTCGGGCTTCCAGCCGGCTTTTTCCAACGCCTTGCGGGAGGCGTAGATTGGCCCGGCACCCATGATGGTCGGGTCAAGGCCAACTGTTGCGTAGGATGCGATACGTGCCAGTGGCGTGATGCCGCGTTTCTCGGCGTTGTCCGCCGACATCAGCAATGCGCCAGCCGCACCGTCGTTCAGGCCCGAAGCATTCGCTGCAGTGACTGAGCCGTCTTTTGTAAAGGCAGGGCGCAGCTTTTGCATCGCTTCCATGGACGCGCCATGGCGAATGTACTCGTCACTGTCGACGACAGTCTCGCCTTTGCGGGTCTTGATTGTGTAGGCAACAATCTCGTCGGCGAACTTGCCCGCTTTTTGCGCGGCCTCAGCCTTGTTCTGGGAGCGCACCGCGAATTCATCTTGCGCGTCGCGGCTAATCTGCCACTTTTCCGCAACGTTTTCAGCTGTTTGACCCATGTGGTAGCCGTTGAATGCATCCCAAAGACCGTCTTTGATCATTGTGTCAATGAACTGAAGGTCGCCCATTTTCTGGCCGGGGCGCAGGTTTTGTGCGTGGGGGCTCAACGACATGTTTTCCTGGCCGCCTGCAGCCACAATATCGGCATCGCCCAGTTGGATGTGCTGTGCGGCCAGTGCGACGGCGCGCAAGCCGGATCCGCAAACTTGGTTGATCGACCAGGCCGCGGATTCAATCGGCAATCCAGCATTTACATGGGCCTGACGTGCGGGGTTTTGTCCCTGTGCAGCTGTCAAAACTTGACCAAGAATGGTTTCAGAAACCTCTGATGCATCAATCCCTGCGCGCGCGACAATCTCTTTCAGGACAGCGGCACCCAAATCGTGGGCAGGTGTATTTGCAAAAGATCCGTTAAAGCTACCCACGGCTGTGCGTGCTGCGGATGCGATGACAACATTCGTCATGTGTATTTCCTCAGGTTATTGACCGATGGGGTTCCCATCGCAACTTCCTTGCGATCCCCTAGCCTTCTGAAAGCCGGATATACCGCATTGCAGCAGACGCGGCAATCTCGACGTAAGGCTTATCCTGTTTTGCGGTTTTCGGGCTTGATGGCCCAATAGGGCCGGGTGGTTGGCGCACTGAATAGATACCCTTGCTGGCAGTCGACGCCCAGCTGGGCCAGAACTGCACAATCATCCATGTTTTCAACCTGTTCCGCGACCGTCACCATGTCGAAGTTTTCGGCAATAGATACCATGACAGTGACAAGCGCGCGGTTTTCAGAGTTCTGTGCAATGTCACGTGTGAACTGCCCGTCAATTTTCAGAATATCGAAGTAGAGGTCCTTGAAAAATCGGATGGCGGCATAGCCAGACCCGAAATTATCCAGTGCAAAACAAACCCCTTTGTCTTGCATGCGCTTCATGAAATCTGACACCAGTTCGGGCATCAGCATGGCCGATTGTTCACTGATTTCGAGGATCAAACGCTCCCCGATCGTTGGTTCCCGTGACAGCCACCTGTTCAACATGGTTGTCCACGCCCTGAAGCCGATTGATCTGGCGGACATGTTGATCGAAATCCGCAATTCCGGGTGGGCCTGCAAGGTGATCATGCCTGCGTCCAAGGATAGCACGTCAATCTGGCGGCCCAGTTGGGTGTTTTCAACGACGGGCATAAAATCCCGCGCAGGTATCACTCGGCCAGTTGGATCCAAAACACGAATAAGCCCCTCATGAAAGGCGATCTTATGGCTGGCCACATCACGCAAAATTGGTTGATATGCCATTAATGTTTGTTTGTGATCGACGGCGTCTTGGACCATTGCAATGGTCGATTGGTCACGCTGTGTCACGGCATAGTCGAGAGGACTGCCACCCCCGTCGGGAAGGTCGGCGAAACAATGTTTGGACCGCTGATGCACGTGGCAGATTCCTTTTTTCCCGGACTATGCTGCGTTCATGCATGGTGTTTTGATAAGGGCAGGTTAAATGTCGAATGAATATAGATTTGTCATTATAAACGGCATGTTCATTGTAACGGGAATAAAGGAGTGACGATGCAACGTTGTGATTGGGCAGGCCCGGAACAAATTTACCTTGATTATCATGATACTGACTGGGGTGTGCCGGAATACGATAGCCGGGCGTTGTGGGAAAAGCTGGTGCTCGACGGGTTTCAGGCGGGGCTAAGCTGGATCACGATCCTTAAAAAGCGAGAGAACTTTCGCGAGGCCTTTGCGGGGTTTGACCCCGACGTGATCGCCGATTGGGGGGCTGCCGATGTTGAAAAACTGCTGCAAAACCCTGGTATCATCCGCCACCGCGGCAAAATTGAAGCGACGATTACCAACGCGCGTGTCTGGCAAAAAATCGAGGCGCGTGAAGGGTTTGACGCGTATTTGTGGAACTATGTCGGCGGGGCACCCTTGCAGAACCGCTTTGCCAGCCAAGCTCAGGTGCCGCCTTCGACCGCGTTATCAACGCAAATATCCAAAGACCTGAAGAAAGAGGGCTTCAAATTTTGTGGGCCCACCATCGTTTATGCATTTATGGAGGCGGTCGGCATGGTTAACGACCACCTTGTCACCTGCCACCGACACGATGTTGTCGCATCGATGACCAAAGGGTAACAAATGAGTAAAAGCGCGTTACTTCGCCTTTGTGGCCTGTGCAAATGACAAGAGTTTTTTGCTGCTCTCGTCCCACAGGTGAAGGCGCGCGTTTGCAAAGCTTTCCCGAATGGTGAGGGTGTTGATCTGTGCCAAAGCGGTATGATCACGCAAGACTTCGGGAAGACGGTAAAACGGAATGCGGCTGTACAAATGATGCACGTGATGGATTCCGATATTTGCGCTAAGCCATTGTAAAGGTGCAGGAAGTTTATAGTGCGAGCTGCCGTTCAGGGCTGCCTCGTGAATGTCCCAAGTGGGGTCCACGTCCCAAAGGGTCGTTTCAAACTGGTGTTGAACATAGAACAACCACACCCCGGCGGTTGCGGCCAAAAGTGTTGTGGGTAGGAAAATCAGCAGGATCGGCTTGAGCCCGCCAAAGTAAAATACAACGGACAGCGCGATCAGGATTGCGGCATTCGTGCACATGGCACTGACCCAATAGCGGGCTTGTTTGGTTAACCCCATGGGAACCCGCTGCTGGATAAAGAACAAGTAAAGCGGTGCCAGACCGAACAGAACAAGCGGATGCCGATAAAGGCGGTACAGCAGGCGTTTTTTGGGGGTCAGGGCGCGGTATTCGGCCACTGTCAGGGTGTCGATATCGCCTATGCCGCGGCGCGACAAATTGCCCGATGTGCTATGGTGCATCGCATGTGACCGCTTCCAGACATCATAAGGGGTCAATGTCAGGACGCCAAGCACCCGGCCGATCCAGTCACTCAGCGCGCGGTTGGAATAGAACGCATAGTGTCCACAGTCATGCTGAATGGCAAACAAACGCAGCAAAAATGCGGCGTTACAGACCGAAATTACAAGGGTGAGCCAAGGATTGATGGACAATGAAGCCCATGCAAGCGACCACAACGCAATGAACGGCACCACCGTAACGGCGAGCTCAAACGTGCTTCGCAATGCATTGGGATCGCGGTAATTTGACAGCACTTTAATCCAGTCGCGCGCTGGTATTGAGCCCGTAGTTGGCCCAAAGACCTTGGAAGTATCGTTCATGTGCCTGCTTTTCTAGTTTTTACCCGTGGCCTTGATAAACGAATGCGCCGTTTAAACAACGCAAAAAAAATTAACCAGGCAATGATTGCATCCTCTGTTTTTTGCCCAAGTGAGAAAACCGTTCAGCCGGAAGTAGTTAACAGGAACCTGACCGATTTATGACGGTTACTGTGATGACAAAATAGCTACAATAAAATTAACAAGGCCAAAATATCTGCGCACTCCCTCCATTTTCTGCCCATTTTTCTTGTTTTGGTGCAATGGCTGACGTTGGCGCGGCGGCGGCGGCCCGAAGTTGAACACATACCCTCTAAACCGCCAACCAAGCTTTAAATTGCACCGCGGTTGGTTCTTCACCTGATATTAGGACTTCTCGCATTGACTCCGCGGTGAACCCTCGTATAAGCGCGGCTTCATTGGTGTTGGTGGACCCTGCAAAGGGATCCCTGTCGGGCTTTATGCCAGAGGACAACGCCCTTTACCGCCCGCAAGGGCCATATGAAGGAGAACAGCCGTGACCAAACGCACCGCTGCCAAGCACAAAATTGACCGCCGCATGGGCGAAAACATCTGGGGCCGTCCAAAATCCCCGGTAAACCGTCGCGAATATGGCCCCGGCCAGCACGGTCAGCGCCGCAAGGGCAAAATTTCCGACTTCGGTATCCAGCTGCGCGCCAAGCAGAAGCTCAAGGGCTACTACGGCGACCTGACCGAAAAGCAGTTCCGCCGCATTTACGGTGAAGCCGAGCGTGTAAAAGGCGACACAGGTGAAAACCTGATCGGTCTGCTCGAGCGTCGCTTGGACGCGGTTGTGTACCGTGCCAAATTCGTTGCGACCGTTTTCGCTGCGCGCCAGTTCGTGAACCACGGCCATGTCAAAGTGAACGGCAAGAAGGTTAACATTCCTTCCTACCGCGTAAAAGAAGGCGACGTGATCGAAGTACGTGACCGTTCCAAGCAGATGGTTGCATTGCTGGAAGCCACTCAACTGGCCGAGCGTGACGTTCCTGACTACATGGAAGTCGATCACTCCAAAATGACAGCGACATTCGTGCGCACCCCAACATTGGGTGACGTGCCATACCCTGTCGTTATGGAACCGAACCTCGTGGTCGAATTCTACGCGAAGAACTAAGGTTCCTCGCATATCTATTGCCAAGGGGCCGCGCTGGAGAATACCGGCGCGGCCCTTTTCCGTTTGATCAGGGGTCTTGCGTGGGGCATATGCCAAGTGACGCAGGGCCAAGATCACAGGTGGCGCTGATTACGGCACGGGTCTATGGTCCGCCCGACAGGAGATTTTATTGATGACTACCGCAATTCGCCCGCAACCCGGCATCATGGATATCGACCTTTACCAAGGTGGGGCATCCCATGTTGAGGGGCTTGAGAATGTGATCAAGCTTAGCTCGAACGAGAATCCGTTGGGGCCGTCCGACGCTGCAATCAAGGCGTTTCGCGATGCGTCTTACGATTTGCACCGTTACCCGTCATCCGATCACGGCAAGCTGCGCCATGCCATCGCAGATGTGCACGGGCTGGATGCGGATCGCATTATCTGCGGTGCCGGGTCGGACGAGATTATCGCGTTTTTGTGCCAGGCCTATTCGGGCGAGGGCACAGAGGTGCTGCACACCGAACACGGCTTTGGCATGTACCGCATCTCCGCATTGGCAAACGGTGCCAC
The DNA here is from genome assembly GCF_013282155.1 of Sulfitobacter sp. HGT1. Classification (GTDB taxonomy): domain Bacteria; phylum Pseudomonadota; class Alphaproteobacteria; order Rhodobacterales; family Rhodobacteraceae; genus Sulfitobacter. Next base: position 92,512 of record NZ_BLWI01000012.1, on the reverse strand, counting down.
ACCGGTTGAGGTCAAGGAAAACGAACGTGTCACCGATGTTGACGCGCTGCTGGCCGGCTGCACCGACAAGACGCGGCTGGTTTTCATTGCCAACCCCAACAACCCGACCGGCACCATGATCGGCCTAAGCGAGATCGAGCGGCTGGCGAATGGGATTCCCAAGGAGGCCATTCTGGTTCTTGACGGGGCCTATGCCGAGTATGTCGAAGGGTATGATGGTGGTGCCGCATTGGTTGATGCGCATGACAACATCATCATGACGCGGACGTTTTCCAAGCTATATGGCTTGGGCGGCTTGCGGGTCGGCTGGGGCTATGGGCCTGCCCATATTATCGAGGTTCTTAACCGCGTGCGGGGGCCATTCAACCTGTCGCAGGCAGGGCTGAACGCCGCCGAAGCTGCCATTAAAGATGTCGCCTATGCCGAACATTGCCGTGTTGAAAACGCGCGTTGGAGAAGCTGGATGGCGGATGCCCTGGCTGAAATCGGGGTGCCGTCTGACGTGTCTTGTGCGAATTTTATTCTGGCGCGCTTCAAGTCACAGACCGAGGCCGAGGCCTGCGATGAATACCTGAAAACCCAAGGGCTGATTGTGCGTCGCGTGGCAGGGTACAAGCTGCCTGCATGTTTGCGGATTACCGTTGGCGACGAAAGCGCGTGCCGCCGTGTGGTTCACGCCATCCGTCAATTTAAGGGCGATTGATATGCCGGTCATTTACGAGAAAGTCGCCCTGATCGGGCTGGGTCTGATCGCGTCGTCGATGTTTTGGGGGATGAAACGCGCGGGGCTCGCCGGGACGGTATCGGGCTTTGCGCGCAGTGCCGAAACCCGCGATACCGCGCGCGAAATCGGCCTGTGTGACGAGGTTTGCGATTCCATTGCCAAGGCTGTCAAAGACGCAGATCTGGTGGTGCTTTGTGTGCCGGTGGGGGTCATGGGGTCGGTCGCGGCGGAGATGGCAGGTTTTCTGAAACCGGGCTGCACGGTCACGGATGTGGGGTCCGTCAAGGCCGATGTGATCGCCCAAGTCGGTCCGCTATTGCCCGACAACGTGCATTTCATTCCGGCCCATCCCCTTGCCGGGACAGAACATTCCGGCCCGCGTAGCGGCTTTGCCGAACTTTTTGACAACCGCTGGTGCCTGCTGGTTCCGGTCCCCGACACGAACGTAAATGCAATCGCCCGCTTGCGAAATCTGTGGGAAGGGCTGGGCGCAAATGTCGAGGAAATGGACGCAGAGCATCATGACCTTGTTCTCGCCGTGACCAGCCATGCGCCGCATTTGATTGCATATACCATGGTGGGCGTTGCCGACGATTTGCGCCGTGTGACGGATAGCGAAGTCATCAAATATTCGGCCGCCGGATTTCGGGATTTCACGCGGATTGCCGCGTCGGACCCGACCATGTGGCGCGATGTGTTCCTGACCAACAAGGACGCGACGCTCGAGATTTTGGGCCGCTTCACCGAAGAGCTGTTTGCCCTTCAACGCGCCATTCGCACGGGGGACGGTGACCATCTACATGCGTATTTCACGCGGACCCGCGCGATCCGGCGCAGCATTATTCAGGCCGGTCAGGATACGGATGCCCCGAACTTTGGGCGTCAACCAGCCAAGAAGTAATCCGGCCCGAACGCGCGTGGTTTTCACCAAAACCGTTTGCATTTTGACGCTGCGCGTTACCGCAAGATGATGCGGGGCGCGCGGCCCAGGGGCAAAAACCCCATCGACATACGGCCGGCCTGAAGGGTGATTGTCAGGTCCAGCCCCGTCGTCTGGCCGTTCATTTGCGCCAACCCTTTTAGCATCTGTTCCGCCTGAGGACGCATGTTCGCGGGCAAATATCCCGCATTTCCAACCATATCCAAGATGGTAGGCCAGTTTTCAGCCTTCACCGTCACGGTCCCGCTGGCCAGTCCTTCTTCGTCTACGGTCAGATTGCCGGTGCCCCGCAACTCAATCTCGCCCCAGATGAATTGCGCAAGCTTGATGTCGATGACCCGGGGTTGGGGACGGCTGCGTTCTAACGCGCGGCGATCCCAGAGGCGGTCAAATGTCACCGTCATATCGGCGGTGAACGTATCGAATGCCACGGGCCAGTCGTCGGAAAGCCCCAGAAAACTGCGGGGCAGCTGACCGGGTACCAGATCGACGGCGTTCACTCTCATGTCATAAACGGGAATGTCCGCGGCCTGCTGCGCCATGTTCAGGTCGATCCCGTTAGCCCCGACAAGGCTGCCGGCTGCCGTATCCACGGACCAGTCCCCGCCCTTTAGGCCAAGGCTTTGCAGCTGCAATGATCTGCCCGGGCGCAGGCGCAAGTCAGCAACGGCGGCGGTCGCGGTCACGCTGGCGCGCAGATTGGGGCTGGCCAGGGTGATCGGTGTTTGGGGCAGTGCGACGGTCACATAACCGGGCCAATAGGTCGGCACCGAAATATCCATCTGATCCATGCCGACAGCAACGCCGGTGGTCGGGTCCGCAACTGCGATATCCTTCATCCGGGTGTGCAAACGCATTGGAAAGCCCATTTTTTCCATGCTGCTCACATCGGCCTGCCAGCCCAGATTGCGGCGGACATCAAGCCAGCGTGCAATCCCGCGCTGCATGCCGGTTGACGCCACGGCCCACCATCCACACCAGATAATGGCAAAAAAAACGACAATTCCGATCAGCTTGCCCATGGCGACAAAAACCTTATTAACATGACAGACAGGCCCGCTTTAACGCTGCGGGAGACAAAGGACCAGAGTGATGGAAATGTGGGTATTCGGCTATGGCAGTTTGCTGTGGAAACCGGGATTTGACGTGGCGGAAAGCGTCGTTGGGCGCTTGCCGGGCTATGCCCGTTCGTTTTGTATGCGGTCGATCCATCATCGCGGGACGGTCGACCAGCCGGGGCTGGTGCTGGCGCTGGATGCGGTGACCGGGACAGCCTGTGACGGAATGGCCTTGCGTGTGGTGCCTGGCCAAGAAGAACAGACCCTTGAATATCTGCGCGAGCGCGAACTGATTTCCTCGGCTTATGTGGAGCGAAATCTGGACGTTCAACTGACAGACGGGCGCGTGATCACGGCGTTGGTCTATGTGATTGATGCGGATCATGATCAGTATTGCGGTGGCCTGGCGCTGGAAGAGCAGGCGCAAATTATTGCAAATGCTGTCGGTGGTATGGGGCCGAATACTGAATATCTGTTTAACACCGCCAGCCATCTGACCCAAATCGGGCTGCATGACCCTGCGCTTGAATGGCTGCACGACCGGGTAAAGATGCTTTGCGCATAAATCCTTGGCATAAATGCGGGACTTGAGTGTAAGGTGCCACGATAGAAGCACAAAAGTGTCAGGATCGACGAGGCATGGCGCAGTCAGACCGCTCATCTAAACCCCAGTTTTCCCAGCCGGTACGGCAGATTACCTTGATGCTGATCGCCCTTGGGCTGACCGGTATTGGTGCCTTTTTGGCGCTGCCCAGCGTTTTGCCGATTTTTGCGGCGAACCCCTATCTGAACGGTGTGATCATCGCCGTTTTCTTTATCGGTGTGATCGCCTGTTTCTATCAGGTGCTGCAATTGATCGGGTCGGTGCGCTGGATCGAAAACTTTGCGTCAGATGCGCCTGATCCCGAAACCGTTGCCCCGCAATTACTGGCCCCGCTGGCATCACTGCTGCGGACACGCGGCGCGCGGATGCAGGTGAATGCGTCATCAACCCGGTCCATTCTGGATTCGGTCGCCACACGCATCGACGAGGCGCGGGAAATTACGCGATATATCGTTAACATGCTGATCTTCCTTGGACTTTTGGGGACGTTCTATGGGTTGGCGACAACCGTACCCGCGGTGGTCGAAACCATTCGCAGCCTTGCCCCACAAGAAGGCGACGGCAGCACCGACATGTTTGCACGGCTGATGACGGGCCTTGAATCCCAGCTTGGCGGGATGGGCGTGGCGTTTGGATCATCCTTGCTTGGCCTGGCCGGATCGCTGGTCGTGGGCCTGTTGGAACTTTTCGCGGGCCATGGTCAAAACCGCTTTTACCAGGAACTCGAAGACTGGCTGAGTTCGATCACCCGCATCGGATTTTCCGCCGGAGAAGAAGGCACACCGGATCACAGTGCCGTGGCGGGCGTGCTGGATCACATCACCGAACAAATGGACAGCTTCAGGCAGTTGATCGGCGACTCCACGGAAAGCCAGACCGCCTTGAATACGCGGCTTGGAACGCTGGCTACTGCGATCGAGGCTTTGACCGAACGCAGCGCACAGGCGGATGCGTCAAACGACAGTCTGGACCGGATCGCAAAAGGCCAGGAACGCATGATCGCGGTGCTTGAAGGCCAGGAAACCGACGACCACATCGATGCCGAAAGCCGGATGCGTCTGCGGTCCATTGATGTGCAGATGCTGCGGATTTTGGAAGAAATCTCGGCGGGCCGCCAAGAGACCATGGCCGAATTGCGCAAGGATATTTCATTGTTGGCCAAGGCATTATCGGCACCGCGTTCATCAGAGCCACGACGGATGCGCAGCCCTGACAAGCCAGAGCCCGAGGGCCACTAGTCATGGCGCTTTCCCGACGCTCAGGATCACGGTTTCAATCTTCCATCTGGCCCGGTTTTGTCGATGCGATGACCGGGCTTTTGTTGGTGCTGATGTTTGTTTTGACCATTTTTATGGTCCTGCAAGCTGTCCAAACCCAGCAAATCAGCGGGCAGGAAGACGAACTGAATTCCCTGTCGGGCGAGGTCGCGGCCTTGGCGCAAGCCCTTGGGATGGAACGGCAAACCAGCGCTGAACTTGAGGCGCAGGTCGGGGCATTGAATGTATCTCTCACCTCGGCGCGCGATCAGGCGGCGGAGCAAGCGGCGCTCATTGCATCGCTCACTTCGGTAAGCGCAGCGCAGGCCGAGCAACTTGAGAACGCGAAGGCAACGATCACGGATTTCGAAGCGCAAGTCGCGACCTTGTTGTCGCAGCGCGAAGCCGCCCAAGCGCGGATCACGTCGCTTGAGGGGGAGCAGGCCGATTTGCTGACGGCGCAGGAGGCGCTAAATCTGGCCTTGGCGCAGGCCAGATCAGAGACGGATGCACAGGCCGAAGCGGCACGGCTTGCGGCCGCGCGGCGGGATGCCTTGGATGCGCTGGTCGCCGATCTACGCGCACGAAACGCCGATGCACAGTCCCAACTGACCGCCGCACAGCTTGCCGCTGAAACAGCGCGATCCCAAGCCGAAGCGGACCGTCTGGCGAATGAAGCGACGTTATCGCAGGTCGAAGCGGACCGGTTGGCCAAGGCTGCCGCGCTGACACAGGCCGAGGCAGACCGTCTTGCCGAAGCCGCAGCAGCCGAATTGCTGCGCGCAAGGTTGCAGGATGCCGATGCGGAACTGACCGCAATGACCCTCGCGCTTGAGGCGCAGCGCAAAGATGCCGAAGACACATTAACCCTGTTGGCCGCCGCGCGCGCAGCCCAAGCAGAGCTGGACGCCAAACTGGGTGCATCCGAAGCGGCGCGGTTAGCCGCGTTGGCGCAGGCAGACAAACAGATGACCGATGCGGAAAAGCAGGCAGCGCTTTTGGCGATGGCGCAATCTGCCTTGGCCGGAGAAGAGAAAATCAGCGCCGAAGCACAACGCCAGACCGAGTTGCTGAACCAGCAAGTCGCATCCCTGCGCGGGCAATTGGGCGAATTGCAGTCATTGCTGGACGACGCTGTAGCGCGCGATGCCGCGACGCAAGTGCAATTGCAATCGCTCGGGTCTGATCTGAACACGGCGCTGGCCCGCGTCGCTGCCGAGGAACGCCGCCGCGCCGAGTTGGAAGCGGCAGAGCGCAAACGTCTTGAGGCTGAAACGAAAAATCTTGAGCAATACCGGTCTGAGTTCTTTGGCCGGTTGCGCGATTTGTTAGGCAATCAGCCGGGCGTCAGGATCGAAGGTGACCGTTTCGTCTTTTCGTCCGAGGTCTTGTTCCCCCCCGGTGCCGCGACTTTATCGGAAGACGGGCGTGGCGAAATTGCCAAGGTTGCCAGCATCTTGCGTAACGTTGCCACTGAAATACCGCCGGAAATCGACTGGGTTATCCGGGTGGACGGGCATACGGATAACCAGCCTTTGTCGGGCCAAGGGCAGTTCGAGGATAACTGGGAGCTGAGCCAGGCACGCGCCTTGTCGGTGGTCAAATATATGATCAATTTTCTGGGAATCGCGCCTGACCGTCTGGCCGCAAACGGCTTTGGCCAATACCAGCCCGTGGCCAGCGGAAATAGCGAAGAAGCGCGTGCCCAGAACCGCCGGATCGAATTGAAATTTACGGAAAAATAACCCTAGCGGATGTCGATTTCGACGGTTTTCTGGCTCAGGATTTGCGGCCCCCGGATCAGGGTGACCGTGCCGGTATAAGTGCCCGTCGCCCAGCCCTTGCCCCGACGTTTTTTGCCGATGGCACGAAAGGACTGCGCCTGCGCCTTGGTTAATGTGACATCATCGGCAATCACCATGCCGTCAGGGCCGGTAATGGACAGGTTTACAACATCGTCCGGCTGGCTGCCAAACAGATACCCCCAAATCACCAACGCGGGCGCGTCCGGCGAAAGGGTTTTGGCATCGGCTGTGCCCGCTTTGATCGCGTCGAAATCAGGGACGCCTTGGGAAAATCCCGCGCCGATCAGGCCGCCCGCGCGATAGGCGGGGCGGGTTTGCCACAGGCTGCTATCGCCGGGGGTGGCGCAGGTTGTCGTGCCATCGGGGTCAAAGGGGTCAACGGTTTTGCCGTCTTTGCGCACGGACAGGTGAACATGGGGAAAAGCCGCTTTGCCTGACTGCCCGACAAAGCCAAGTTCCTGACCCTGCCAGACGTCTTGGCCGGGCTTGACCACGACCGAGCCGTTTTTCAGGTGGCAATATTGGGTTTCCCAACCGTCGCCGTGATCAATGACAACCCCGTTGCCGCATTCACGGCCCGCGACTTTATCAGCGGTTTCATCCGAATAACTGACGTCTGCCATCCCGTCACGCACGCCTTTGACCCGACCGGCAGCGCTGGCCAGAACACGGACATTGCGGGCGATTTCACTGCGGTTGGGCAGGGCGAAATCGGTGCCTTTGTGACCATCATAGCTGAGGGTGGAGCAGGTGAAATCCGATGCTGCGGGCGACGGGTTGCTGTCGACATATTGCTGGATGTAGCAATCGGATGTCAGATCGCAGTCGATGGGGGAGGAAAGTAAAAAACCCTCTGCCAGCGCGGGGCTGGCAAAGGGCAGGGCGAGGATGAATACCGCGCCGTTTAGCTTCATTCGGCCGTCAAAAGCGGTGGTTTGTTCCCGGTCAGCTTGGGGTTCTCGGCCCCCAGAACTGTCAGGTCCAATTCGCCTTTCTTGACGCCAACCTTGACGACACCGCCTTTGGCCAGCTTGCCGAACAGCAATTCTTCGGCCAACGGCTTTTTGATGTATTCCTGGATCACGCGGCCCAAAGGCCGTGCGCCCATTTTTGCATCATAGCCCTTGTCGGCAAGCCATTCAGCGGCTTTGGTGGACAGTTCAATCGTGACATTGCGGTCCATCAATTGCGCTTCAAGCTGAAGAACAAACTTTTCGACCACACGCATGATAACTTCTTTGGGCAGCGGCGCAAAGCTGATCACGGCGTCCAGACGGTTGCGGAACTCGGGCGTGAACGTGCGTTCAATCGCTGCGGTGTCCTCTCCGGTGCGGCGATCACGGCCAAAGCCGATCGCCTCTTTGGCCTGCTCGGACGCACCTGCGTTCGAGGTCATGATCAGCACGACATTGCGGAAATCCACTGTCCGGCCATTGTGGTCGGTCAGCTTGCCGTGATCCATCACCTGCAACAGAATGTTGTAGACGTCCGGATGGGCCTTTTCCATCTCGTCCAGCAGCAGCACACAATGCGGATGCTGGTCAACGCCATCAGTCAACATGCCACCCTGATCAAACCCGACATAACCGGGAGGGGCACCAATCAACCGTGAAACGGCGTGTTTTTCCATGTATTCAGACATGTCGAAACGCAGCAGTTCCACACCAAGCGTGTCGGCCAGTTGTTTGGCGACCTCGGTTTTACCCACACCGGTCGGACCTGCGAACAGGTAGTTCCCGATGGGCTTTTCCGGTTCGCGCAGACCTGCACGGGCCAGCTTGATCGCGGATGCCAGCGCATCAATCGCCTTGTCCTGACCAAACACAACACGCTTCAGTGATGCCTCAAGATCCTTGAGCACAACGACATCGTCCTTCGACACGTTCTTTGGCGGAATGCGCGCGATTTTGGCAACCACGGCTTCGACCTCTTTTGTGCCAATGGTCTTGCGCCGCTTTGACGCCGCGACCAGATGCTGGGCGGCCCCTGCTTCGTCGATCACGTCGATGGCAGAGTCCGGCAGTTTACGGTCGTTGATATAGCGGTGCGCCAGTTCAACAGAGGTGCGGATCGCATCGGCCGTATATTTGACCGAGTGGTGATCCTCGAAGTAAGGCTTGAGCCCCCGCAGAATTTTCACGGCATCTTCGACAGACGGCTCGTTCACGTCGATCTTTTGGAAACGACGGGCCAAAGCACGGTCTTTTTCAAAGTGCTGACGGAATTCCTTGTAGGTGGTGGACCCCATGGTGCGCAGCTTTCCGCCTGCCAGGGCAGGTTTCAGCAGATTGGACGCATCCATCGCGCCGCCGGATGTCGCACCGGCACCGATCACGGTGTGAATTTCGTCGATGAAAAGAACGGCGTCTTTATGCGCTTCCAATTCGGTCACGACGGCTTTCAGGCGTTCCTCGAAATCACCGCGATAGCGTGTACCGGCCAGCAATGCGCCCATGTCGAGCGAATAAATGGTGGTGTCGGCAAGCACCTCTGGTGTTTCGCCTGCAACGATCTTGCGGGCCAGACCTTCGGCGATGGCTGTTTTACCCACGCCGGGATCGCCCACCAAAAGCGGGTTGTTCTTGCGGCGGCGGCACAGCACCTGAATGCAGCGTTCCACTTCGGCATCGCGACCGATCAGCGGGTCGATGTCGCCCTCGCGGGATTTGGCGTTCAGATCAACGCAGTATTTCTCGAGCGCGGTTTCCTTTTTGTCACCGTCGGTGACGCCTTGGGTTTCTTCCTCGTGCTCGGGCGCGCCGGAGACGGACCGCGGTTCACCGAATGCTGGGTCTTTGGCAACGCCATGCGCAATGAAATTCACCGCATCATAGCGCGTCATGTCCTGTTCTTGCAGGAAATAGGCGGCGTTGCTTTCGCGTTCGGCAAAGATCGCGACAAGCACGTTCGCACCGGTCACTTCGGTGCGACCGGACGATTGCACGTGAATGGCGGCGCGTTGGATCACGCGCTGGAAAGCGGCCGTTGGCACGGCTTCGGATCCATCAACATCGGTGACCAGATTGTTCAGGTCCTCGTCGATGAATTCAACGAGGGTTTCGCGCAATTCGGTCATGTTGACCGAACAGGCTTGCATCACCTGAACCGCATCGGGTTCATCGATCAGGGCCAGCAGCAAATGTTCAAGCGTTGCAAACTCGTGCTTGCGCGCGTTTGCGAGCGCCAAAGCAGAGTGAATGGCTTGTTCTAAAGTAGACGAGAATGAAGGCACGGGCGTGCTCCTTTTCGATCTGTGTCGGTTCGGTGACCCGGGATGGGGCGCGCCTCAGCCGAACATGGCCTCATAGTATTAGAGTTTGGTTGATCATGGCAAAGCTTCAAGGCTTTTTTGCAATTATATCGTCACATTTATCGTGAACGACATTTTTCGACCATGAGTGCGGCGTTCAGAAGCGATCTTTGCGCGCGCGGATTTCGGCAAACACATCTGTGTCGGTGGCGTTTTCCATTCCCAGCTGCGCGCGGATGCCAGGATCGGCGGGGCGCAGAAACGGGTTGGTTTGAAGTTCCGTCGATAGCGTCGAGGGCACCGTCGGCACGCCATCCTTGCGCGCCTGATCGATTTCTCTTGAACGAGATATAAGAGCCGGATTTTCAGGATCAACCGTCAGGGCGAATTTTGCATTGGATTGGGTGTATTCATGGCCCGAACAAACTGTCGTGTCCTGGGGCAGCTTCATCAGCTTTTGCATGCTGGCCCACATCTGCGCAGGCGTGCCCTCAAACAGGCGACCACAGCCAAGCGCCATCAGGCTGTCGGCGGTAAAGACACATTTCGCATCCGCCACATAGAGCGCGATATGGCCCACGGTATGTCCCGATACATCCATCACCTGCACATCGTGGCCCGCAAATTGAAAGGTCTCGCCATCGGTCAGGGCGTGATCCAGCGCGGGCAGGCGGTGGGCGTCGGCCTTGGCCCCCAGAATGCGTGCGGGATGTTCGGCGGTCAGATCGGGCACCCCTTGGATGTGGTCGGGGTGGTGATGGGTCAGCCAGATCTCAGACAGCGTCCAGCCGAGTTCTTTTAACTTGGCCGAGATGGGGGCCGCTTCGGGCACGTCGATCAGGGCGACGGCACCGCTTTGCTGATCGCGCAGCAAAAAGGCATAGTTGTCCGACAGGCAGGGAATGGTGACTAGATCGAATGGCATGGTGGGGCTCCTGTCGTGGTGTTTGGATAGATAGTAATGGCCACACACCGGGGGGCAAGGCCATAACACCCGATCGACCGGCAAGATTGCGCCCGACGCTAAAACAGGCAGGGGTCTGCATGTGGCTTTTGCAAATGATCGGTTCGCGCTAAGGTCGAGGCATCCGTTCCGAGAAAAGGCCGATCTCATGCATCTTGACGTACAAGATTTGCGCAACTTCTATTATCGCAGTGCGCTTGGCCGGGCGGCGCAATTTTCGCTGCGCAGCCGTATGCTTGAGCTGTGGCCAGAAGCGAAAGGCCAGACCGTTGTCGGCTTTGGCTTTGCCGCGCCGTTGCTGCGGCCCTATCTGGCGGATGCACGCAGGGTGATGACCCTGATGCCCGGCCCGCAGGGGGTAATGCCCTGGCCTGCCGGTATGGCAAACACATCGGTGCTGACCGAAGAAACGCTGTGGCCGATTGAAACCGGGCATGTGGACAAGCTGGTCTTGCTGCACGGGCTCGAGACGTCGGACAGGCAGGGGGATCTGCTTGAGGAATGCTGGCGCGTGTTGGGGCCGGGGGGCAGGGCGTTGTTTATCGTGCCCAACCGGGCGGGGCTGTGGGCGCGGCGCGACATCACGCCCTTTGGCTATGGGCGGCCCTATTCGCTGAGCCAGCTTGAGGCGCAATTGCGCAAGCACCAGTTTTTGCCCGAACGGCAACTGGGCGCGCTGTACCAGATGCCGTCCACGCGCCGGGTCTGGATGCGGTCTGGAAAGCTGTTCGAGAAAGTCGGCCGTCATGTTCCCACCATGATGGCCGGCGGCGCATTCATGGTCGAAGTGACAAAACTGGTCTATCCGCCCAAGGGCAAGGTGGAGCGCAAAGGCGTGCGCCGGTCGATCCGGATGCTGGAAGGGGTGGGGGCACCAACGGTGAAGCCCGTTTGATGCCTTAAAGGGTTGGGAAGAATCGTTACTAAGTGGTAAACGACAGTACACGCCCTGTGATCTGCCGGATAAAACGGGTCAAAGCGTCGCAGTTTAAAGGGGCAATAAGAATAAGGGGCGGTTTCAGGTCAGAACCTCACTATACTGTGTTGCGGGACGCAAACCTGTCTGCTACATCGGCCCTGATTTAGACGTCTTGGGTTAATTCAAGCCGCGCCAACACCCCGGTGACGCGAGTTATTCGCATATCCGGCACTGACGTACGAGAGGATGGACGTGTCCGAAACAGCATCAATCTCTACAGGTATCGCAAATCGTTATGCGACTGCCGTGTATGAACTGGCCTCTGAGGCCAAAACCCTTCCACAGATTGAAACCGATCTTGATGCGCTGCAAGCCTCTTTGGCTGACAGCGAAGATTTCCGGGACCTGATCCATTCGCCGATCTACACGCGCGAACAGCAGGCTTCCTCTATCAGCGCCATCGCCAAAAAGATGGGTCTGTCTGATACAATGTCTAAAACGCTGGAATTGATGGCAAACAAGCGTCGCTTGTTTGTTCTGCCCCAGCTGATCCAGAACCTGCGCGAAATCATCGCGGTGGAAAAGGGTGAAGTCACAGCTGATGTGGTTTCGGCCAAGGCGCTTACCAAGGCGCAATCTGATAAATTGTCCAAGTCGCTTGCTGCGACAACCGGCAAAAAAGTAACGTTGAATGCGACCGTTGATGAATCCCTCATCGGTGGTCTTATCGTCAAAGTGGGCTCCAAGATGATCGACACGTCGATCCGCGCAAAGCTCAATTCCCTCCAGAATGTAATGAAAGAGGTCGGATAAATGGGTATCCAAGCTGCAGAAATTTCTGCGATCCTTAAGGACCAGATCAAGAACTTTGGTCAAGAAGCAGAAGTAGCCGAAGTTGGCCGGGTTCTGTCCGTCGGCGATGGTATCGCTCGTGTATACGGTCTGGACAACGTCCAAGCCGGCGAGATGGTCGAATTCCCCGGTGGCATCATGGGCATGGCCCTGAACCTTGAAACCGACAACGTCGGTGTTGTTATCTTTGGTTCCGACCGGGACATCAAAGAAGGCGACACAGTCAAGCGCACCAACTCCATCGTGGACGTGCCAATCGGCAACGGCCTGCTGGGTCGTGTTGTTGACGGTCTGGGTAACCCCATTGACGGCAAAGGCCCCATCGCATCCACAGAGCGTGGCCTTGCAGATGTTAAAGCCCCCGGCATTATCCCACGTAAATCGGTTCACGAACCAATGGCGACGGGCCTCAAGTCCGTTGACGCGATGATCCCCGTTGGCCGTGGCCAGCGCGAATTGATCATTGGTGACCGTCAGACTGGTAAAACAGCTGTCGCACTTGACGCGATCCTGAACCAACAGCAAGTCAACGCCGCCGCTGGCGACGACGAGAGCAAGAAAATGTACTGCGTGTACGTTGCGATCGGTCAAAAGCGTTCGACAGTTGCCCAGCTTGTTAAAAAGCTCGAAGAAACCGGCGCGATTGAATATTCCATCGTTGTTGCCGCAACAGCGTCCGAGCCTGCACCAATGCAGTACCTCGCGCCTTACTCTGCGACAGCCATGGCGGAATTCTTCCGCGACAACGGCCGCCACGCTTTGATCATCTATGATGACTTGTCCAAGCAGGCTGTTTCTTACCGTCAGATGTCCCTGTTGCTGCGTCGTCCACCCGGCCGCGAAGCTTACCCAGGTGACGTTTTCTATCTTCACTCCCGGTTGCTTGAGCGTTCCGCCAAGCTGGGCGATGCGGCTGGTAACGGCTCGTTGACTGCTCTGCCGATCATCGAAACCCAAGGCGGCGACGTTTCGGCGTTTATTCCGACAAACGTGATTTCGATCACCGACGGTCAGATCTTCCTTGAAACCGAACTGTTCTACCAAGGCATCCGCCCTGCTGTGAACACCGGTCTGTCGGTTTCGCGCGTTGGCTCCTCGGCTCAAACCAAAGCAATGTCTTCTGTTGCTGGTCCGGTTAAGCTGTCCTTGGCTCAGTACCGCGAAATGGCGGCCTTTGCTCAGTTCGGTTCCGACCTTGATGCGTCCACACAGCAGTTGCTGGCCCGTGGTGCACGTCTGACAGAACTGATGAAGCAGCCACAGTACTCCCCACTGACCAACGCAGAAATCGTCTGCGTCATCTATGCGGGTACAAAAGGCTTCCTTGACAAGATCGACGTCAAGCAAGTCGGTCGCTTTGAAGCTGGCCTGCTGGCGCACCTGCGCAGCAAGCACGCTGATCTGATGAAAGACATCACCGAAAACGATCGCAAGGTGAAGGATGAGTTGGAAGACAAGATCAAAGCCGCCATCGAATCTTTCGCCGCTGACTTCGCTTAAGGGAGGGAAGGCAGATGCCAAACCTCAAGGACCTAAAAAACCGGATCGCGTCGGTGAAAAACACCCGCAAGATCACGAAAGCCATGCAAATGGTTGCCGCGGCGAAACTTCGCCGCGCGCAGGACGCTGCCGAGCAGTCACGCCCCTACACAGAGCGTTTTAACGCTGTGATGTCGCGGCTGGCCGCGTCGGTAGGTGGATCGGATTCCGCGCCCAAACTGCTAAGCGGTACAGGCGAGAATAAGGTACACCTGCTGGTGGTCATGACCGCGGAACGCGGTTTGTGCGGTGGTTTCAACGCCAACATCGCAAAGCTTGCCAAAATCCACGCCCGCCGCCTGATCGGCGAGGGCAAGGAAGTCAAAATCTTGACTGTTGGTAAAAAAGGCCGCGACAGCATTCGTCGCGAGTTTGCCAAGAACATCGTGGGTCATGTTGACCTGACCGAAGTCAAGCGCGTGGGCTATGCCGACGCGCAAGGCATCGCGAAAGATGTGCTTGGTCGCTTTGACGCGGGTGAATTTGATGTCGCAACGATCTTTTACGCAAAGTTCGTGAACGTCGTCAGCCAGACCCCAACGGCACAGCAGATCATCCCTGCCTCCTTCGAAACCGAAGAAGGCGCGGGCGAGGCGACAACATTGTTCGATTACGAGCCCAGCGAAGAGGCCATCCTGGCTGACCTGCTGCCGCGCGGCGTCGCAACAGCGATCTTCTCGGCTCTGCTGGAAAACGCGGCTTCTGAACAGGGCGCGCGGATGTCTGCAATGGACAACGCGACACGTAACGCCGGTGAGATGATCGAAGATCTGACCATCGAATATAACCGTTCCCGTCAGGCCGTCATCACCAACGAGCTGATCGAAATCATTTCCGGCGCGGAAGCGCTGTAAGGTATTGGAGAAAAACGACATGGCACAAGCAGTCGGTAAAATTACACAAGTCATCGGCGCCGTCGTCGATGTGCAGTTCGAGGATCACCTGCCAGAGATCCTTAACGCTGTAGTAACAGACAACCACGGCAGAAAGCTGATCCTCGAAGTGGCTCAGCACCTTGGCGAAAACACAGTGCGCACCATCGCGATGGACGCGACCGAAGGCCTTGTTCGTGGCCAGAAGGTTGAAGACACAGGCGCGCCGATCTCGATCCCCGTGGGTAACGCCACATTGGGTCGCATCATGAACGTTGTGGGCGAGCCCATCGACGAAAAAGGCGAAATCGCATCGACCGAGCGTCGCTCGATCCACGCGGACGCGCCCGAGTTCTCCGAGCAGTCCACAACATCCGAAGTTCTGGAAACAGGCATCAAGGTTATCGACCTTTTGGCACCCTACGCCAAAGGTGGTAAAATTGGTCTGTTCGGTGGTGCCGGCGTTGGCAAAACCGTTCTGATTATGGAACTGATCAACAACATCGCCAAAGTGCACTCCGGCTACTCCGTTTTCGCGGGTGTGGGCGAGCGTACACGTGAAGGTAACGACCTTTACCACGAGATGATCGAATCCAACGTTATCAACCCTGATGATCTGGAAAAATCGCAAGTGGCGCTGGTGTACGGCCAGATGAACGAGCCTCCAGGTGCGCGTATGCGTGTTGCTTTGACAGGTCTGACATTGGCCGAACAGTTCCGCGACCAGTCCGGTACAGACGTTCTGTTCTTCGTCGACAACATCTTCCGCTTTACCCAAGCGGGCTCCGAAGTTTCGGCTCTGCTCGGCCGTATTCCTTCGGCGGTTGGCTACCAGCCAACACTGGCGACCGACATGGGTGCGATGCAAGAGCGTATTACATCGACCAAATCCGGTTCGATTACATCGGTGCAAGCCGTTTACGTTCCTGCGGATGACCTTACCGACCCTGCGCCTGCGACATCGTTTGCGCACCTTGACGCGACAACCGTTCTGGACCGTTCGATCTCGGAAAAGGGTATCTACCCTGCCGTTGATCCGCTTGGTTCGACTTCGCGCTTGATGGACCCGTCCATCGTTGGCGAAGAGCACTATAACGTTGCCCGTGACGTTCAGGGTGTTTTGCAGCGCTACAAGTCGCTTCAGGATATCATCGCGATCCTCGGCATGGACGAATTGTCAGAAGACGACAAACTGGCCGTGGCCCGTGCACGCAAGATCGAACGTTTCCTCAGCCAGCCTTTCGACGTTGCCAAGGTATTTACCGGCGCCGACGGCAAGCAGGTTCCTTTGGAAGAAACAATCCAGTCGTTCAAGGCTGTTGTTGCGGGTGAATACGACCACCTGCCCGAAGGTGCCTTCTACATGGTTGGTGGCATCGAAGAAGTGAAGGCGAAAGCCGAGAAAATGGCGGCTGACGCCGCTTAAGGAGCGCTGACAATGGCAGACACAATGCAATTCGACCTCGTTTCGCCAGAGCGGCGGCTGGCCTCGATGCAGGTGACGGCCGTTCAGATTCCAGGGTCTGATGGGGACATGACAGCTATGGCTGATCATGCCCCCACGATCACCACGTTGCGCCCCGGTGTGCTGCGTGTTGAAGGCCCGGAAGGTGCTACGGAATACGTTGTTACAGGCGGCTTTGCCGAAATCTCAGCCAATGGTGTGTCGGTTCTTGCCGAACGTGCCGTGCCCAAGGGTGACATGACCCAAGCGCATCTGGACGAGATGATGGAAGAAGCCAAAACAATGTACGCGACGGCCAAAGACAACTTTGTCAACGAGCCGGGCCCCGTAGATGACGCAGCCAAGCTGCTGTCTGATATGGTTGCTCTTGGGGATCACATCGGTTTGACCAGTAAACAAGCAAACCTTTGACCACCAAGTCGATATAGTGATTAAAAGGCCTCGCACTGCGGGGCCTTTTCTGTTTTGGATACCGTCACTAAGATCATTAAATCTGCACGAATAACGAGTTACGGAAAAGTGTCGCTCAATGAACCGGATGAATGGAAATACCGTAGGCGTTGAAAGCGGGGAAACCGTGCTTTTCTCGGACTTTGAAGATGGCGGCGAAATGTGGACTGGCAAAGGTCAGCGCGAACGCCGTCAGCATATTATCTTTTCCACCCCGTTCAAGGATATCCCGACGGTTCAGGCCTCCTTGGCGCTGTGGGACGTGGATAATGCCACGGTGATGCGGGCCGATCTGCGGTCCGAGAATATTGCCGAAGACGGTTTTGATCTGGTGTTCAGAACATGGGGCGACACGCGTGTGGCACGTGTCAGGATCGCGTGGTTCGCGATTGGCCCGCTTCCCCAAGAGGAAGACTGGGACGTCTATTAGACGCCCCTGAAACTTAGCTTAGCTTGGATTGTACATGCCGTCATAGATCGGCTCCAGGGATTCTGCGTCAAACAGGGAGGACACGGATGTGCCGTTCCAGATGTTCAAAATCGCCTGTGCAAAGATCGGCGCGGTTGGCACGATTCGGATGTTTTCAGCCTGCTTGACCGCTTCGGTCGGCTGGATGCTGTCGGTGATGACCAGTGACTTCATCACCGAATCCTTGATGCGCTGAACCGCTGGGCCAGACATGACGCCGTGGCTGATGTAGGAATGCACTTCCTTGGCACCGGCTTCCAACAGAACCTCTGCCGCCTTGCACAGCGTACCAGCCGTATCGCAGATGTCGTCCACGATCAGGCAGACTTTGCCAGTCACATCACCGATCACGGTCATTTCAGATACTTCGCCCGCTTTTTCGCGGCGCTTGTCCACGATCGCAAGGGGGGAGTTGATGCGCTTGGCCAGTTCGCGGGCCCGTGCAACACCGCCAACATCAGGCGAAATCACCATCAGCTCGTCCATGCGGTCCTTGAACTCGTTCTTGATATCAAGCGCGAAAACAGGCGACGCATAAAGGTTGTCGACCGGAATATCGAAAAAGCCCTGAATCTGCGCGGCGTGCAAATCCATTGTCAGAATACGCTCAATGCCTGTGCCGACCATCATATTGGCGACCAGCTTGGCTGTGATGGGGGTACGCGCCTTGGTGCGGCGGTCCTGGCGGGCATAGCCGAAATAGGGCAACACGGCTGTGACACGCGCAGCGGATGACCGGCGCAGCGCATCGGCCATGACCAGCAGTTCCATCAGGTTATCGTTTGCGGGGTTAGATGTTGGCTGGATGATGAACATATCCTCGCCGCGCACGTTCTCGAACACTTCGACAAAAATCTCGCTGTCGTTGAAACGTTCCACCCGTGCATTGACCAGTCCGACGTTGACACCGCGGTGCAGCGACATGCGCCGTGCAATCGCTTTTGCCAGTGGCATGTTTGCATTACCCGAGATCAGTTTCGGTTCAGATGTTTGAGCCATGTGCAAAGGGTCCCCGGTTGCATAACATGTTACAGAATCGTGACGTTGACACCGCTTAACATGACCTTACCGTCTGGCAAAGCTGCACAGGACGGGATCGGAGACCTTAATGCCCCATATCGACTATTTTTTTGCAACACTTTCGCCATATGCCTACTTAGCGGGTAATCGGCTTGAGGAAATCGCGTCAAAGCATAATGCGACGATCACCTATAAACCCTTCGATCTGATTACGGCATTTGGCCGCACCGGGGGCCAGCCGCCAAAAGACCGCCATCCCAGTCGGCAGGCATATCGCGCGATGGAATTGCCGCGCCAGGCCAAGAAACTGGGGATGCCCTTCAAGCTGCAACCGGCGTTCTGGCCCACCAACGGCGCACCGTCATCCTATGCGATCATTGCAGCCCAGGACGAAGGCGGCGATGTCGGCAAGCTGTGCCAGCTGATCATGCATGCCGTCTGGGTCGAGGACCGCGATATCGCCCAAGACGATGTGGTCCGCGATTGTCTTGCCAAGGCCGGATTTGACCCCGCCATCGCTGACAAAGGGTTGCTGAAAGGGGCGGATACCTATGCCCGCAATCTGGAGGAAGCGGTCGAAAAAGGCGTGTTCGGTGCGCCGTTCTATATCCTTGAAGATGGCCAGAAGTTCTGGGGCCAGGACCGTCTCGAAGACCTTGAAATGCATCTGGACGGTCGTCTGTGACCCTCGACACCTTTACGCGCAGCTTTGGTCGTGGTCCGCGCAAGGCCTTGGCCATTCACTGTACCCTGGCCCATTCGGTCGCATGGCGCGGCGTGGCCGAGGCCTTGTCCGATGATATGACCCTGCTGGCCTATGACCTGCCTTCCCACGGGAAATCCGGTGACTGGGACGGGCAGGGCAACGTGCATGACGTGGCCACCGATATGGCGCGGGCGTTGTTGACCGAACCGATGGATATCATCGGCCATTCCTTTGGTGCGACCGTGGGCCTGCGTCTGGCAATCGAAAGCCCTGAACTGGTGCGCAGCCTGACCATGTTCGAACCGGTCTATTTCGCCGCCGCCGTGGTGGATGACCCTGACCGCGTTGCCGCCGCTGACCGCAACAGCGCCGCCTTCAACGCGGCCTATCAAAGCGGTGACATGATGAAGGCCGCCCGCGTGTTCAACACCGGCTGGGGCGATGGCAGCGGATGGGAACAGACGCCCGAAAAGCTGCGCCAGTATATGGCTGACCGCATCCACTATGTACCAGCCAGCCAGCCGTTTTTGCGTGATGACAGCGCCGGACTGCTGAAGCCGGGAATGTTCGAACGGGCGACAATGCCGGTGCTGCTGATGGATGGCGCGACGTCGGGCGATATGGCCTTTGCGATCAACGAATCCCTGGCCAGACGGCTGCCAAATGTCACCTGCCGAACGGTTGCGGGGGCAGGGCACATGGCACCGCTAACCCACCCCGCAGCCGTCGCGGATGAAATTAGGTCGTTTCTGGCATAAACCTAACGCCTAGAAATGTGAAAGAAACTGGTCGATTGCAGGCTTGCCGATCGACCAGTCGCACACCAGCCGCGCGCCGATGAATTCCTCGGGATCGTCGCCGTCAAGCGACCCGTTCCAGATGTAATATTTGGCACCCGCGTCATGCAGCTTTTGGTGAATGCGGCGCGGCCAGCTGGCGAAAACCATGTTGGCATCGGGCTGGTGCAGAAACGTAGCCCCCGCCGCGCGCAACCCGTCAACAAGATGCGCGGCATTGTCATTGGCCTGCTGTGCCATCGTCATCCACAGGTCGTCCTGCATGTATCCCGCCATTTGCGCGGACAGGAAACGATGCTTTGAAAATAGATGCGCCCCACGCTTGCGGCGCAATTCGAACTCCCAGGCTTTGGCGGGGTCAAAGAACACCACGGCCTCGACCCCCATGCAGCCATTCTTGGTGCCGCCAAAACTGACCACATCAACGCCGGCTTTCCATGTCATTTCCGCCGGCGTACAGCCCAACGCCACCATCGCATTGGCAAAGCGCGCACCATCCAGATGCACGGGCAGGTCATAGTCCTTGGCCACAGCCGTCAGGGCGCGGATCTCGTCCAGCGTATGCACCGACCCGCGCTCGGTCACTTGGGTGATCGACACCGGCCCGCGCTGCGCTGCATGCACATTGCCGTCAGGGTGCTTTTCAATGGCGCGGCGCAAGGCATCCGGCGTCATCTTGTCGTCGGTCTCGATCACCGTCAGCTTGGCCGCACCGGCATAGAACTCGGGCGCATTGCATTCGTCTTCATTGATGTGGGATGTCGTCGAACAGAAGATCGTCTGCCACGGCTGGGTATAGCAGGCCAGTGCCAGGGCATTGGCCGCCGTGCCCGTCGCCACCAGATAAACCGCCGCCTCAGGGGCCTCGAACGCCGCGCGGATCGCATCGCGCACCTCGTCCATGATCGCATCCTTGCCATAGGGCATCGCGTGCCCCTCGTTGGCCTGTACCAGCCGCGTCATGATCTGCGGATGAACTGGGCCTGCATTGTCAGAGGCAAAAAACATCAGGTCGGCTCCTCAATAATGTGATCTTCCCATTCCTCGAACGGGGTGTCGAACTCGGATACGGTATTGTATTGCACAGAAATCCCGGCAGTGTGCACAGTGTCGGGGTCACCGGAGATCAGCGGATGCCAGTCATGCAAGGGCTTGCCCTCCCACAGCAGCCGGTAGGCGCAGGTCAGCGGCATCCAATAGGCATGTGTATCCAGATTTTCCGGCTTGAGCACGATGCAATCAGGGACAAACTGATGCCGGTTTTCGTAATGGGTGCAGCGACAGGTCGAATCATCCAGCAACCGGCAAGCCACGCGGGTCAAGGCGACCTCCTGCGTGTCCTCATCCTCAAGCTTGTTCAGGCAGCATTTGCCACAGCCATCACACAGCGCTTCCCACTCGGCGGGGGACATCTGGGCAAGCGGCTTTTTCTCCCAGAACCGTTTCGCCAATCCCTTTGGTGCAATCGGATCGGTCATAGCGCGGCCAGAAGTGCACGCGCCTGCGCACTGTCGGCATCCATCTGCGCAATCAACGCATCCAACCCGTCAAATTTTTCCTCGCCGCGCAGATAGTCAACCAGTGCGACCGAAAGATGCTTGCCATAAAGATCGCCTTTGAAATCAAAGATAAACGTCTCAAGGTTGGCTTTGTTCTCACCAAACATCGGTCGGACCCCAAGGCTGGCCACCCCGTGATAGCGCCCGGCCTGGGGGCCTTCCAGCACATCGACCAGCACGGCATAGACCCCGAAAGCGGGCGGATGCAGGCCGTCAATCGACATATTCGCCGTGGGATACCCCAATTCGCGGCCGCGTTTCTCACCGTGCAGGATCGGCCCCTCGACACGGTGCCAATGGCCCAGCATCCCGGCGGCGTCGCGCGGTTTTCCTTGCGATAGCGCGGCGCGGATCGCCGTCGACGACACGGTGCTTTCGCCCTTGGCCATCAAGGGGGCGATGGTGACGCCAAACCCCATTTCAGCCCCGAAACCGGCCAACATCTCAGCCGTGCCGGCCCGCTTTTTGCCAAAGCAGAAATCGGCACCAATCACCACGTGACGCAGGCCCAATCCGTCAACCAACACGTCTTTGGCAAACCCGCGCGGGCTCAGGCCCGACAGCGCGGCATCAAACTGCAATTCGTATAATTTCTGAACGCCCAGCTTTTCCAGCTGATGCGCCCGTGCTTCGGCCCCCATCAGCCGAAAAGGCGGTGCGGTGGGCGCAAAAAACTCGCGCGGATGCGGCTCAAAGGTAACAATACCCAAAGGCGCGTCCGGCTGGGCACTGCGCGCCAGATCGATAACCGACCGATGCCCCAAATGCACCCCGTCAAAGTTTCCGATGGCAACCGAGGCCCCGCGATCGGACGCATTTACAAACTGATAATCTCGAATGATGTCCATGGGCTAGGTCGTAGCCCCGTCTGACCCGACTGACAAGCAGCGCCCCACCTTCTCTGGCTCAAAAATATCCCGGGGGCGTGGGGGCTGGCCCCCACTTGGCGCTTATGTGGGGGATTCAGTCGAACTTGCGCGAAGGTGCCAGAACCGTGGCTTCACCGATCAGCACTTTCTTACCCTCGACAGCGCAATGGCATTCCAGCCGCACGCGGCGCTTTGCAAAATCAATGTCGATCACCTTGACCTCGGCATAGACCATGTCGCCGGGGCGCACGGGGGCCAGAAACTTGAGCGACTGGCCCATATAGACCGTGCCATGACCGGGCAGCTGCTCTCCGATCACGGCCGAGATCAGGCCGGCGGTCAGCATGCCATGGGCGATGCGCCCTTCGAAAATCGTGTCGCGGGCATAGTCGTCATCCAGATGTACCGGATTCCGGTCGGTTGAAATCTGTGCGAACATTTCGATGTCTTCGTCTGTCACGACCTTTTGCAGATAGCGGGACATGCCCATTTCGATATCTTCGATACAGATCGTTCCGCGCGGAAGGTTATCCAACATGCTACACCCTTCAAGTAATAAAGTGACGCGCCCGAAGGCGTTTGAGACACTTAATTACTTTGCAGGCGCAGAAAAGCAAGCGAAAAATGGGTCAGCGCAGGTGTCCTATGGTATAGGTTGGCGACGACATTTCCTGTTCGAGGTAATGATTTAGCGCTTCAGGCTCGGGCTGTGTCGTTGTTTTGGTCTCGTCCGCGGCCAGCCCGCCCGAGATAAAGAGCGAATCGATATCCTCGCCCATCGCGCCCTTGACGTCGGTTTGGGCTCCGTCGCCGATGGCCAGAATATCGCTGTCGGCGATGTCACCGGCCACAGCAAAAAGCCGCCGCCGCGCCAGATCATAGATGGGGGGATGCGGTTTGCCGAAATACAGGCTTTCGCCACCCATTTCCGTATAAAGTGCCGCAACCGCCCCCGCGCACCATTCACGCACGCCGCCCCGATCGACCACGATATCGGGGTTCGCGCACAGCAGTTTCAGGCCTTTTTGCTTGGCCAGCAGCAGCTGCGGGCGCAACACGCTTGGGTCGTCCATCGGATCAAACGGTCCGGTGCAAACGATCCCTTCTGCATCGTTCAGATCGACCTTGGTAATTTCAATCGGGTCTTCGATGATGGCGATGGGGTCAAAGAAATTTTTGTCGCTGGGCGGGCCAAGATGCCAGACATTGCTGCCCACTGTGCCGCGATACATCGCCGACCGCGCAGAATCGCCCGAGGTCGCGATGTCGTCCCATGCGTCTTCCGGCACGCCGAAATGGGTCAGCTGCTTTTTCACGCCCGCGCGGGGGCGGGGGGAGTTGGTGACCAGGATCACCTTGCCGCCGGTCTTGCGATAGGCTTGCAGGGCAGTGACCGCATCGGGCAGGGCCTTGACCCCGTCATGGACGCAGCCCCAAAGATCGACAAACAACGCTTCATACCGGTCCGAGATTTCGAAAAGGTTGTTGATAATTTGGGTCATGGGCGGCGGTCCGATCTGCAATGGGTTTCCCCCGCAGAAAGCATACATCCCAAGGCGGGGCAACAACCTGCGCGGGGTCAGCGGCTAGAGCTTGGCCAGATTTTCAGCGATCTCAACCGCGATGGCATCGGCATCCACGCCTTCGCGTTCGGCCGACACGCGCAGCCCCAGCACATCGGATTGATACCTGCGGGCCAGGCTGTGCGGATCGTGCGCCGCGCCGATGTCACCTGCGGCCTGTGCTTGCGCGAACAGCTCCGCAAAAAGCTGCTCCATCTTCAAAAGATGTTCGTTGGCCTTTTGCGCCAAGGGGTGCCTGTGCGCCTGAAGTTCAAGCAGGGTTTTCGATAGCATACATGCTTTGGCGGGGGCATTATCATTGCCGATGGCCATTTTCGGAAAGCGTTGCAGCGCGTTCAGGGGGCCGAACTCGCTGGCCAGCGCCCTCAAGCGTTCGGCCCCGTCTGTAGCGTATCGTTCAAGGGCCAGTTCGAACAACGCGTCTTTCGACCCGAAGGCGGCATAGAAACTGCCGGGTTTCATTTTCAGGGACGCCTCAAGATCCTTTAGCGACGTGCCCGCCCACCCGCGCTGCCAAAACAGATCGCGGGCGCGGTCGATCAGGTCGTTGCGGTCATAGTTGGGTTTGCGGGGCATTGGATCACCTGATCTTGAACGGTCACTCAATTATATACTTGAGCGATCGCTCAATAAAGCCTAAACCGAGGGTACAGACATAAATTAAAGGATGCCCAGATGACTTTCCCGTCCCACGATCTTGATTCCGCGCCCGAAGCGTCCAAGCCGCTGCTGGAAAAATCGCAAAAGGCGTTTGGCCGTTTGCCCGGTTTGCACAAGGTTCTGGCCGAAAGCCCGCAGGCCTATGAGGGCTATCAGGTGCTGCACAAGCTGTTCACCGAGACGGATTTCGACGCCGAGGAACTGACCGTGGTCTGGCAGGCGATTAACGTCGAAAACGAATGTCACTATTGCGTTCCTGCCCACACCGGCATCGCGAAAATGATGAAAGTATCCGAGGAAATCTCCGAGGCGTTGCGCAATGAAACCCCGCTGCCCACGCCTAAGCTGGAAGCGCTGCGCTGCTTTACCGTGCAGATGGTCCGCGACCGCGGCAACGTGACTGACGCACAAATGCAGGCGTTCTTTGGTGCAGGTTACGGCCACAGCGCTGTGCTGGATGTGATCTTGGGGATGGCTCAGAAAACCATGTCCAACTACGTGAACCACGTCGCACAAACACCCGTCGACGAGGTGTTCAAACCCCTTGCCTGGGACCGCAGCGATACACCGTTGAAGGTCTGAGCGCAGCACCCTTGCAGTGCGTCGAAATGAAAAAAGGCCCCCTTTATCGAAAGGGGGCCTTTTGCGTTTCCTACCATGCCGAAGCTTGGCTGGATCAGACTTTCAGGTTTGGAATGATCTGCTTTTTGCGGCTCATGATGCCGGGCAGCACGACCGTGTCGCCGGTAACTGTCGCGCCAAAGCTTTTCTCGGCCACGGATTTTGTCAGATCGTTGGGGATCAGCATTGTGGCTTCTTCGTTCAGGATATCGACCACGAACAGCAGCACCTGATCGGCACCGTCCTCGGTTGCCACGCCGGGCATGGCGGCCATCAGCGCGTCTTTGCGGTCCAGCACGGTCTTGGGCGATGTGGTTTCCAGAACCGAAACGCGGAATTGCTTGCCGCCGACTTCGTATTCCTTGCTGTCCATGCGCAGCAGTTCCGCTTCGGAGAACGACGACACGTCGGATTTTGCAGCGAACATTTGTGCGGCGTAATCGGCAATGTCGATGCCCAGATCTTTGGCCAGTGCATGGGCGATTGCGGTGTCTTCTGGGGTTGTGGTCGGGCTGCGGAATTCCAGCGTGTCGGACAGGATACAGGTCAGCATCGCGCCTTTGATGTTGGTGGGCATCTGCGCCATGTCATCGCCGATCAGTTTGTACATGATCGTGGCGGTACAGGCCAACGGCTCCATCACGATGTGGATCGGGCCTTTGGTTTCCAGGCCGCCGACCAGTTTGTGGTGGTCGATGATCGCCTTGATGTCCGCGTCATTGATGTTGTCGGGCAGTTCGGCAGGGTTGTTGGTGTCGACGATCACGACGGGCTGGTCGGCTTCGACGCTCGAAATGATCTGCGGTTTGTCCAGCTTCCAGTGGTCTAGCATGAACAGCGCTTCGGTGTTGGGTTCACCCAGCAGGGCGGGGGCGGCATCGACACCTGCGATCTGGTTCAGGTACCAGGCCCAGATGATCGGGCTGCCGGTGCTGTCGGTGTCGGGGGATTTATGGCCAAAAACAAGCGTTGTCATATGCGGTTTCCTGCAAAGGGGAGGGTTGGATTTTCGCGCCTTATAGGGGGCAGTGCGGCACTTGTCACCACCTTGAACATCGCGGGTGTCTTGGGGGTTCTCAGGACGGGGGCATTGCTGTTAGCTAATGGCTATGAACAGCCCACGCGAAACCGATCTGTACCCGCCTGTGAAATCCTTTCTCGAGGATCAGGGATATGTGGTGAAAGCCGAAGTCGGGGCCGCGGATGTGGTGGCGATCCGCGGCGAAGAACCGCCGGTGGTGGTGGAACTGAAGCTGGGGTTTTCGCTGGCGTTGTTTCATCAATGTGTTGAACGGTTGAAGGTCAGCGATGACGTCTATCTGGCCGTGGTGCATAAGCCGGGCAAGCCGTTTTACAAAGCGGTCAAGGCGAACACCGTGCTGGCGCGGCGGTTGGGGCTGGGGCTGATGACGGTGCGGCTTTCGGACGGGCTGGTGTCGGTGCATTGCGATCCGGGGCCCTATGCGCCGCGCAAGAACGTGAAACGCAAGGCGTCTTTGTTGCGTGAATTCGCGCGCCGTCAGGGCGACCCCAACGATGGCGGGCAAACGCGGGCGGGGTTGATCACAACCTATCGCCAGGACGCGCTGAAGCTGGCGGTTTACCTGTTCGAGGCCGGTGCCAGCAAAGGCGCGGATGTGGCC
The DNA here is from genome assembly GCF_013282155.1 of Sulfitobacter sp. HGT1. Taxonomy (GTDB): domain Bacteria; phylum Pseudomonadota; class Alphaproteobacteria; order Rhodobacterales; family Rhodobacteraceae; genus Sulfitobacter. The sequence continues at coordinate 65,887 of NZ_BLWI01000012.1, read as the reverse complement.
CGCGAGACCGAAGTGGTGCGCGCAACCGCAATGATGCGCGACAATCACTATGGCTGGTTCGAAAAAATCGAAAAAGGCATATATGGCATCACGGCCGAAGGGGCCCAGGCCGTGGAAACCAGCGCACGGGTCCTGGGGACCGGCTGATTTTGGCCTGTGGTTCTGACTGTTTAAATTTTTCGCGATACAATGGTTGACTAGGGCAGGGGACATCCTTAGCTAAACGTCGTTAGCACTCGAGGGTACTGAGTGCTAATGGCCGCTTCCCCGCACGGGGGAACGTGGCTTGGGAGAATAACTTTGAGCCTTAAGGAGCTGAAAGATGGCATTAAAACCGCTTCACGACCGCGTGTTGGTGCGTCGCACCGAAAGCGAAGAAAAAACCAAGGGTGGCTTGATCATCCCTGATTCCGCAAAAGAAAAGCCAGCTGAAGGCGAAATCGTTGCTTGTGGCGAAGGCGCACGCAAAGACAGCGGTGAGCTGATCGAGATGGCTGTAAAAGCCGGTGACAAAGTTCTGTTCGGCAAATGGTCCGGCACCGAAGTCACGCTCGACGGCGAAGAGCTTCTGATGATGAAAGAAAGCGACATCATGGGGATCCTGTCCTGATTTCAGGACAGCCGGGGGCCTAGCGCCCCACCCAAGATACGCTGACATCAAAACAAGAATTTAGGAGAAGACACTATGTCTGCTAAAGACGTAAAATTCGGGACCGACGCCCGTAACCGTATGCTCAAGGGTGTAAACATCCTTGCCGACGCGGTCAAAGTCACGCTGGGCCCAAAAGGCCGTAACGTGGTTCTGGACAAATCCTTTGGCGCACCGCGCATCACCAAAGACGGTGTATCCGTAGCCAAAGAAATCGAACTGGAAGACAAGTTCGAAAACATGGGCGCACAGATGGTCAAGGAAGTTGCTTCCCGGACCAATGACGAAGCAGGCGACGGTACAACAACCGCGACTGTTCTGGCCCAAGCCATCGTTAAAGAAGGCATGAAATCGGTTGCCGCTGGCATGAACCCGATGGACCTGAAGCGCGGCATCGACATGGCAACAGCACGTGTTGTCGAAGCTATCCGCGCAGCGGCACGCCCCGTATCCGACAGCGACGAAGTTGCTCAAGTCGGTACGATCTCTGCCAACGGCGAAGCTGAAATCGGTCGTCAAATTGCTGACGCGATGCAGAAAGTCGGCAACGAAGGCGTTATCACTGTTGAAGAGAACAAAGGTCTGGAAACAGAAACCGATGTTGTTGAAGGCATGCAGTTCGACCGCGGCTACCTGTCGCCATATTTTGTCACCAACTCCGACAAAATGACTGTTGAACTGGAAGACGTGATCATCCTGTTGCACGAAAAGAAACTTTCGTCGCTGCAGCCAATGGTTCCTCTGCTCGAGCAGGTCATCCAGTCGCAAAAGCCACTGTTGATCATCTCGGAAGATGTTGAAGGCGAAGCGCTTGCAACTCTGGTTGTGAACAAACTGCGCGGCGGTCTGAAAATCGCAGCGGTCAAAGCACCTGGTTTCGGCGATCGCCGCAAAGCCATGTTGCAAGACCTTGCAATCCTGACCGGTGGTCAAGTGATCTCCGAAGATCTGGGCATGAAGCTTGAGTCCGTTACAATGGACATGCTGGGTTCCGCCAAGAAAGTAACCATCACCAAAGACGAAACAACAATCGTTGATGGCGCTGGCGAAAAGGCCGAGATCGAAGCACGTGTTGCCCAGATCCGTAACCAGATCGAAGAAACCACTTCCGATTACGACCGTGAAAAGCTGCAAGAGCGCGTTGCCAAACTGGCCGGCGGTGTTGCTGTGATCCGCGTTGGCGGCATGACAGAGATCGAAGTAAAAGAGCGCAAAGACCGCGTTGACGATGCATTGAACGCGACACGTGCCGCTGTTCAAGAAGGTATCGTTGTTGGCGGTGGTGTTGCACTGGTTCAAGCCGGCAAGAAACTTGAAGGTTTGACAGGCGACAACAACGATCAAAACGTTGGTATTTCCATCGTGCGCAAAGCACTGGAAGCACCGCTGCGTCAGATCGCTGAAAACGCTGGTGTTGACGGTTCCGTTGTTGCGGGCAAAATCCGCGAAAGCGACGACCTGAAGTTCGGCTTCAACGCTCAAACCGAAGAATATGGCGACATGTTCAAATTCGGCGTGATCGACCCTGCGAAAGTTGTTCGTACTGCTCTGCAGGACGCGGCATCCATCGCCGGTCTGCTGATCACCACTGAAGCCATGGTTGCTGATCGTCCGTCGAAAGACGGCGGCGGCGGCATGCCCGATATGGGTGGCATGGGCGGCATGGGCGGCATGATGTAAATCACGCCGTAGGGTTCTAGAACCCTTCGCTGACAGAATTAAGGGGTGCATCTTTTGGTGTGCCCCTTTTTCGTTGGCACGCCCCACGCGGCTGGCCTAAGCAGTCGACATGCGTATTTTCCTTTTGACCGCCCTTGTGATGATCGCCTTTGCTGCGAATTCCGTTTTGACCCGCTTTGCCATTGCGGGCGGGCATATCGACCCCACCGGATTCGCCGTGGTGCGGGTCGTGTCGGGTGCTGCGATGCTGTGTCTGTTCTTGTGGCTGCGCGGCAGGTGTTTGCAGGTTTTCAGCCGGGAACGTGCCTTTGGCGCGCTGACGCTGGCGGTTTATATCATCGGGTTTTCACTGGCCTATCTGACGCTGGATGCGGGGCTGGGGGCCTTGATCCTGTTTGGTGTGGTGCAGATTGCGATGTTTGCCCACGGGGCCGCGTTCGGGGTCACGCCGACACCGCGCAAGATGATCGGCGCGGCCGTGGCCTTTGGCGGGTTGGTGCTGGTGTTGTGGCCCGGTGCCGGGGTACAGGTTGATCCCATCGGTGCGGCGCTGATGATTGCTGCCGGTCTGGGCTGGGCCGCCTATACGATTATCGGCAAAGGGTCGGATGATCCGCTGGCCAATACCGCTGGCAACTTCTTGATCTGCGCGCCCGTTGTTGCGTTGTTGATGCTTGTGCAGCCGTCGTTTTACACCCCCACGGGGCTGATGGTCGGCATGCTGTGCGGTGCTGTGACATCGGGGCTGGGATATGCGTTATGGTACGCGGTCTTGCCGAAGCTGATGCAATCCACCGCGGCTGTCGTGCAACTGTCTGTGCCCGTGATCGCGATTGTGGCGGGGGCTGCTGTTCTGGCCGAACCGCTGGGCCTCAAGGTCATCTTGGCGACCGTTCTTGTCCTTGGGGGCATCGGGTTGGCGGTCAGCGCACGATCAGCTCAAGCGGGTCATAGCTGATCGGGGCTTCGTCGAACGCAATCTTGATCAAGCTGTCGGGTTTGACCCGCAGCTGCGCCATCTGGTCTTGGGTCACCCACCGCCGGTCTGTCACGATATTCTCAACATCCTGCCACTCGGGGGCAAGCTCGGCTGACCCGATAACCGTGCAGCGGAAATAGAAATCGACCTGATGAAAGCCGGCTGCCGGATCGTGAAATTCATTCACCAGACAGGGCGCGCCCACATCAATCCGCAGGCCCGTTTCCTCAAATACCTCGCGGGCCAGATTGTCGGGAAGGGATGCCCCGACTTCGACCCCGCCGCCGGGGGCGCACATCAGATCGCTTTTGCCGTCGGGATATGCGTTAACCAGCAACAGCCTGCCTTGGTGAAGCAAGACAGCGCGTACCGCCAGTCGCGGGCTATTTTTCGCCATTTGATGCTCTTTCAATGATCGGTGCTGTCAAAGCATTTCACATGCTGGAATTTCAGTCTATCTGGTCACACATGAAAATCATCACCGCGCCGTTTATTTTATTTTTCGCCCTGAGCAGCGCAGCCGTCGCCCAGTCGGATCTGGCGCAGGCCGGTGTTGGCCGCTGCGTGGTGCTTTTGCACGGTCTGGCGCGCACAGAAACATCCTTTGCCGTCATGGAAGCCGCGCTGGAGACCGAAGGCTACAAGATCGTCCGCCCCGGATATCCCTCGACCGAGGCCCCGGTCGAAGAACTGACACGGCGCACGTTGCCCGATGCGGTTGCGGCCTGTGGCACGGAAAAAGTCGATTTCGTCACCCATTCGATGGGCGGTATTTTGTTGCGGCAATGGGTGTCTGAAGTCGGCGACGAACGGGTGGGCCGCGTGGTGATGCTGGCCCCGCCCAACCACGGCAGCGAGGTCGTCGATGCCTTGGGCGATATCGCCGCGTTTGACTGGATGAACGGGCCTGCGGGCGCACAGATGGGGACCGGTGAAAATTCATTGCCTCTGCGATTGCCGCCGGTGACCTTCGATCTGGGGGTGATTGCAGGAACACAATCGCTGAACCCCTATTTTTCGTCGCTTTTGCCGGGGCGTGATGACGGCAAGGTATCGGTGAAATCCACCAGAGTAGACGGCATGAGGGATTTTCTGATGCTGCCGGTGACCCACACCTTTATCATGATGAACCCCACGGTGATCGCGCAGACGATGGCCTATCTGAACACCGGAAAATTCGACCGCTCGCTCAGCTTTGTTGATGCGGTCCTTGATTCCATTGGTTGCCCCGAAGGGGATTGCCTGCCCTGCGCGGAGGATGAAAATGCTAAACCTTGATCTGACAGGCGGGCAAATTCTGGGCGAGGGCGGGCTGGACCAGCGCGTTCTGTCGATTGCAGGCGGGCTGGTTGTTGACGCGCCGCAAGCGCGGTCGATCGACCTGAGCGGCTATATGGTTTTGCCCGGCATCGTCGATGTGCATGGCGACGGCTTCGAGCGTCACCTTGCCCCGCGACGGGGCGCGATGAAGACGCTCTCGGAAGGATTGGTCGCTGCCGAGGCCGAGTTGGCCGCGAACGGGATCACCACTGCCGTGCTGGCGCAATTCGTCAGCTGGGAAGGCGGGCTGCGCGGCCCTGAATTCGCCGAACAGGTGTTTGAAGCGATGCGCAGCACCGCGCCCGGATTGGTCACGGACCTGCGCGGACAGTTGCGCTTCGAGACGCATATGCTTGATCTATATGATGAAATCCCCCAGCGGATGGCCGATTGGGGATTGTCCTATATCGTGTTCAACGACCATCTGCCGCATGACCGTCTTTCCCAGGACCGCGTGCCAAAACGTATGGTTGCCCAAGCGCTCAAGGCGGGGCGGAACCCGGACGCGCATCTGAAACTGATGCAGGAATTACATGCAAACCGCGATGCGGTGCCTGCTGCGCTGGACGATCTTTGCCGAACGCTTGCTGCTCAAGGCATTCAAATGGGCAGCCATGATGACACCACGGCGCAGGGCCGTGCCGCGTGGCGCAAGCGTGGTGTTCAGGTGGCCGAGTTCCCCGAAACGCTGGAGGCCGCCGAGGCCGCCGCCGCTGCCGGGGATCTGGTGGTGCTGGGGTCGCCCAATGTGGTGCGCGGCGGGTCGCATAATGGCAATGTGTCGGCGGTCGATCTGATTATGATGGGCGTCGGTGCGGCATTGGCGTCGGACTATCACTATCCCTCGCCACGCCGTGCGGCGTTCATGTTGGCCGACAGCGGCGTCATGCCGTTGCACGATGCGTGGCGGCTGGTATCGGCGGGGCCAGCAGGTGTTTTGGGGCTCACAGATCGTGGCGATCTGAGCCTTGGCAAACGTGCCGATCTGGTGGTGCTTGACGCGAAAACCCGCCGCGTCGCGATGACGATGGCGGGCGGGCGCGTCAGCTATATGTCGGGCGATATCGCGATGCGTTTTACCGCTTGATCGTGTTGACGTGGCCCATTTTGCGGCCCGCTTTGACATCCGTTTTGCCATAAAGGTGCAAGGCCGTGTCGCGCTGTTTTGCCAGCTCCGGCACGCGGTTCATGTCGTCACCAATCAGGTTTTCCATCACCACATCCGCATATCGGCTGCCGTCGCCCAGGGGCCAGCCCGCAATGGCGCGAATGTGCTGTTCGAACTGGTCAATGGTGCAGCCATTTTGCGTCCAATGGCCTGAATTATGCACGCGCGGGGCGATTTCATTGACGATAAACCCGTGGGGCGTCACGAAAAGCTCGACCCCCAGAACACCGACATAATCCAGCGCGTTCAGTATCTTGGCGGCCATCAACACGGCATCCATTCGCAGCGAGGCCGAGATATTTGCAGGTACGGTCGTCGTGTGCAGGATGCCATCGCGGTGGACATTTTCGCCGGGATCGAAACAGGAAACCTCGCCCGAGGGGCTGCGCGCCGCGATCACGGATACTTCGGAGGTGAAGCTCACGAAGCCTTCCAGAACAGCGGGGCTGCCGGCCATATCATCCAGTGCTGTCTGCGCGTCATCGGCGCTGCGCAAGCGCGACTGACCCTTGCCGTCATAGCCAAAGCGGCGCGTTTTCAGGATCGACGGGGTTCCGATGGTTTCAAGGGCCGCGTCAAGATCTGCGGCGCTGGCGATGTCGGCAAAGGGGGCGACACGCAGGCCCAGTCCCTCAAGGAATGTCTTTTCGGTCAGGCGATCCTGACTGGTGCGCAAGGCCTCGCGGTTTGGGTGGATCGTGCGGATGGTCTCGATCACGTCCAGCGCTTCGGTCGGAATATTTTCGAATTCATAGGTGACGATATCAACGGCATTGGCAAAGGCCCTGAGCGCGTCAACATCATCATAGCCAGCCGTGGTCACGCGGTGGGCGACATCGGCGGCCGGCGGGTTCGCACCGGGTTCAAAGATATGCGTGCGAAACCCAAGCCGTGCGGCAGCAACAGACAACATACGGCCCAGCTGGCCGCCGCCCAAAATGCCGATGGTGGCACCGGTTGGCAATGGATCAGTCATCGACAGGCTCCTGTGGGATAGAGGCGCTGAGCGCCGTGCGCCAGTCATCAAGCCGTTTGGCAAGGGCATCATCTTGAAGCGCCAGAATGCCAGCGGCCATCAACGCCGCATTGGCGGCACCCGCAGCCCCGATCGCCATGGTGGCAACGGGGAAACCACGTGGCATTTGCAAAATGGAGTAGAGTGAATCGACACCCGACAATGCCTTGGTCTGCACCGGCACGCCGATCACCGGCACGCGGGTTTTTGACGCCATCATACCGGGCAGATGTGCCGCACCGCCCGCACCGGCGATGATCACCTGCAATCCACGGTCAACCGCAGTTTTGCCATAATCCCACAAACGGTCTGGGGTACGGTGGGCCGAGACGATCTTGGCCTCATAGGCGATGCCCAATTCATCCAGCAGGGTGGCTGCTTCGCGCATCGTGCTCCAATCAGATTGAGAGCCCATGATGATACCGACGGGGGGATTTTTCATGCAGGATACGCCTTTATAAGATCGCCTAAGAAGCGCGTACTATAGCCATCAAAAAAGGGGTGGCAATCGGGTCAGGCCGTAATATCGGGGGTTAGCCGGTCTTCGATCTGGGCGATCAGGTCTTTCAGGCGCAGCTTGCGCTTTTTCAGCCGTTGCAGCGTCAGCGGATCTGCGGTGCCCTTTTCAACAAGCGCGTGGATTGCATCGTCAAGATCGCGGTGTTCTCGGCGGAAAACAGCAAGTTCGACGCGCAAGACGTCGTCGTTTTTCATCGACAGGTCAGTTGGGGCATTCATAAGGCTGGGTGATTCTTCTTTTGCTTAGATCTTATAACATAAGCGTTAGCCAATCATTGGCATAGCCCTTGCTTATGCCACATCACCTCCCCATATTTACCACGTAGGTCGCCGATACAGGGGCCGAACGACTGACTGTCGCTTAGTTAAAGGACGTGTCTTATGACGAAATTAACGCTGGCTTCTTACCCGCACATGCTGGGTTTTGAGCAACTGGAACGTGTGTTGGAGCGAACTGCCAAGGCAGGGAACGAGGGCTATCCGCCTTTCAACATCGAACAGACATCAGATTATAGTTACCGCATCACCCTTGCCGTTGCAGGGTTTGCAGAGGAAGATTTGGCGATCACCGTCGAAGACCGGCAATTGGTGATCCGCGGGCGTCAGGCCGACGGCCCCGATAACCGGATATTCCTGCATCGCGGTATCGCGGCGCGGCAATTCCAGCGGTCGTTTGTTTTGGCCGACGGGGTCGAAATCGGCGAGGCACTGATGGAAAACGGTCTGCTTCATGTGGATCTAAGCCGTTCCAAGCCGGAAAAAGTCGTTCAGACGATCAAAATCAGAAAAGGGGAGTAACATGCACAATACAGAAACGCATCTTAAGGACCGGACCGTATACGTGAAAACGATTGCCGTCTCGGACCTGCCCCTTGAAGTGCGCGAGCAGGCCGAAGGGCTAAAGCAGCTTTATGCGGTTCATGATGCAAAAGGTCAGCAACTGGCGCTGGTGGGGGACCGCAAACTGGCCTTCAGCCTGGCACGGGATCACGATTACGCGCCGGTGATGGTACATTAACGACGGGTGATTTTCACCAAGGGACAAGGCCGCACATCGTTGCGGCCTTTTCTATTTGTGCTGTGACCGATAAACCCTTCATGAAATATTAGAAGGTTCCTGCGCATGTCTGATCCGGCAATTGCCGTTCTTCCCTATGGCAACAAGCTGGGGCGGCGTTTGGCAGCGGTAAAGCTGGACGATCTGAACTGGCCCTTGGGCCGCCCGGCGCGGTTGCGTTCGGGGACGGTCGCTGATCTGACCCCGGCGGATCATCTGATCATTTATCCGAAAACCAACATGCATTTTCTTCCAAACCTTGGCACACAGGCCAATGTGACGGTGATGGTGGTCGAACCTGCGGTCATTCACGGCAGGCATTTGCGTTGGCTGCGCGTGACGCACCGGCGGTTCTTCCGGGTTATGACCTATCACCAGACCTTGCTGGATGGCATTGTGAACGGGTTGTTTCTGCCATTCGGAACGACCTGGGTGCCGGAGTATAAAGACCTTGATCTGACCAAGACCGGACATATGTCGCTGATCGCCTCGGGCAAGCGCGACCATGCCGGCCATCTGCTGCGGCACCGATTGGTCGAACATGTGCAAAAAACAGGCTTGGATGTCACGGTATTGGGGCGCGGCTATGCCCCGTTCGAGCGCAAAAGCGACGGGCTGGCCCCGTATCGGTATTCTGTCGTGATCGAAAACGTCCGGGAAAAGAACTATTTTACCGAGAAACTGGTAGACGCGGTGCTGTGCGAGTCTGTGCCGATCTATTGGGGCTGCCCGAATATCGCAGATTTTATGGATACATCGGGTATGATCATTTGCGAGACCGAAGACGATGTGAAGCGCGCCATGCTTGACGCATCGGATGCGCAATATGATGGGCTCGCGATTGGTTTGCGCAAGGCGAAAGAGCAGGCCGCTGCCTTTGCCAACCTCGAATTACGTGCCGCTGAAACGTTAAAAGCCAGCCTGTAACGGCTGGCTTTCCAGGTTTTCGCAGAAGGGGAACGAGGGTGTTACCCCTTGATCAACCCCATGCTCTCCAGCTTTAGCAGCACTTGATGTGCGCAGTTGTCCACGTCGACATTTTCAGTCTCAACGCTAAGCTCCGGGTTCTCAGGCACATCGTAAGGGTCTGAAATACCTGTGAATTCTTTGATCTTTCCTTCGCGGGCCAGCTTGTACAGGCCTTTGCGGTCACGGCGTTCGCATTCCTCGATCGATGTGGCGACGTGGATTTCAACGAAGGCACCGAATTCTTCGACGTCTTCGCGGACCGCGCGGCGGGTGGTGGCATAGGGTGCGATGGGCGCACAGATCGCGATGCCGCCGTTTTTGGTGATCTCGCTTGCGACATAGCCGATGCGGCGGATGTTCAGATCGCGGTGTTCCTTGCTAAAGCCCAGTTCCGACGACAGGTTTTTGCGCACGATGTCACCATCCAGCAGCGTTACCGGACGTCCGCCCATTTCCATCAGCTTGACCATCAAAGCATTGGCGATGGTGGATTTGCCCGAGCCCGAGAAACCGGTGAAAAACACGGTAAAGCCCTGCTTGTTCCGTGGCGGACGGGTGCGGCGCAGTTCGGTCACCACTTCGGGGAAGGAGAACCATTCGGGGATCTCGAGACCCTCTTGCAGGCGGCGGCGCAGTTCGGTGCCGGAAATGTTCAGGATCGTGACGTCGTCTTTGTCTTTGATTTCGTCGATTGCCTCGTATTGGGCGCGCTCGGCGACCCATACCATGTGTTTGAAATCGACCATTTCGATGCCCATTTCTTCCTGATGCGCGCGGAACAGGTCCTGCGCGTCATAGGGGCCATAGAAATCTTCGCCTTGGGAGTTGTTGCCGGGGCCGGCGTGATCGCGGCCAACGATGAAATGCGTACAGCCGTGGTTTTTGCGGATCAGACCGTGCCAGACTGCCTCGCGCGGGCCGGCCATACGCATGGCAAGGTTCAGCAGGCTCATCGACGTGGTCGCGGCGGGGTATTTGTTCAACACCGCCTCGTAGCAGCGCACGCGGGTAAAGTGATCAACGTCGCCCGGTTTGGTCAGGCCAACAACGGGGTGGATCAACAGGTTTGCCTGCGCTTCGCGGGCGGCGCGGAAGGTCAGTTCCTGATGTGCGCGGTGCAGCGGGTTGCGGGTTTGAAACGCGACAACTTTGCGCCAGCCCATCTTGCGGAAATAGGCGCGCAATTCGTTTGGCGTGTCGCGACGTGCCTTGAAATCATAGTGCACAGGCTGCTGGATGCCTGTCACCGGACCGCCCAGATAGACGTTGCCAGCTGTGTTATGCAGATAGTTCACGGCAGGGTGGGCGGTGTCATCGGCACCGAATACTTTTTCCGCCTCGACCGATTTGTTGGGGGTCCAGCGGTCGGTGACGGTCATGATCGCAAGGATCACGCCTTCCTGGTCACGCAGGGCGATATCCTGACCGATTTCGAGCCCTTCGGCGAATTTTTCGGACACATCCAGGTTGATCGGCATCGGCCACAGTGACCCATCTGCCAGACGCATGTTTTCGACAACGCCGTTATAGTCTTCTTCGGTCAAGAAACCCTTAAGCGGGTTGAACCCGCCGTTCATCAGCAGTTCAAGGTCGCAAATCTGGCGCGGGGTCAGATCGTGGCTGATCAATTCGCCGGCCTCGATTTTCAGCTTTTGCGCCGAATCGTATGAAACATAAAGTTCGGGGATCGGGGCTAGATTCGGCGTTTGCATGGGTTTCTCGCACTTAATTAGGGTCAACGAACGGTTGAGGCGGGTCATAAACCCGCCCGCCGTCGCTAATCAAGCCTTGCGGCCTGTTTACGGCAATTTACGGACAAAGGCGTGAATTTTGTCCGAATTCGGCAACGCTATCCCAGCAAAAGCGGTCTAGCCCGAATGTTATGCGTCTGCCTTGACTTCGGCCCCGTGGCCCAAGGGCAAAGACGTGTCTTTGCCATCGTCATCGCCAACTTCGGCCAAGAACCGTTCTGCCTCGAGGGCGGCCATACAGCCCATGCCTGCACTGGTCACAGCCTGTCGGTATTTGTGGTCGGTCAGATCGCCCGCCGCAAACACACCCGGAATGGATGTTTCGGTGCTGTCGGGTTTGGTGACAACATAGCCGCCCATATGGGTTTCCAGCACGTCCTTGACCAGTTCATTCGCGGGCGCGTGGCCGATTGCAACAAACACGCCCTTGGCCGGAATATCGGTGATTTCGCCGGTCTTGACGTTTTTAACCTTAACACCCTCAACCCCAAGCGGGGCATCGGTGCCGTATACTTCGTCAAGTTCGTGAAACCACATGGGGACGATTTTGGGGTTCTTCTCAAGGCGGTCAATCAGGATCTTTTCGGCGCGCAATTCGTCGCGGCGGTGGATCAGCGTTACTTTTGAAGCAAAGTTCGTCAGGAACAACGCCTCTTCAACGGCAGTGTTGCCGCCGCCGATGACCACAATCTCTTGATTGCGATAAAAGAAACCGTCGCAGGTGGCGCAGGCCGATACGCCGAAGCCCTTGAATTTTTCCTCGGTCTCGAGGCCCAGCCATTTGGCGCGTGCCCCCGTCGCAAGGATCACGGCATCGGCGATATAGGTCGTGCCACTGTCGCCTGTTGCACGAAAGGGCCGGCTGGACAGATCAAGGTCGTTGATAATGTCGCCGATGATTTCGGTGCCCATTGCGGCGGCGTGTTCTTGCATGCGGATCATCAGATCGGGGCCTTGGACCTCGCTGTCGCCGGGCCAGTTTTCGACCTCGGTTGTGGTGGTCAGCTGGCCACCGGGCTCGATCCCCTGAACAAGGATCGGATTCAGCATTGCGCGGCTGCCATAGATACCGGCGGTATAACCCGCAGGGCCTGAGCCAATGATCAAAAGCTTGGTTTTGCGTGTATCGGCCATGATAAGCCCCTCGGATGAAGTGAAAATTTCTTAGCCCAATATAGCCATGGCACAGGGCACCTTAAACCCATGAATTAATAACGGGTGGTAACTGTTTGCCATTTCTGATCGAAGGCGACAAAAGCACCAACCATCGTAGATTTAGAATATTGCGCGGCGGCGAAAGAATATTGCGTCTGACTGCGCGGGTGCTATAACAATCGGAAATAAACTGGGGGTTTTATGGCGGGAACGCGGCTTGATCCGATTGATCGGAAAATTTTAGCCGAATTGCAGGCTGACGGCCGCATGACGAATGTCGAGCTTGCAAAACGTGTCGGTATTTCTGCGCCTCCTTGTTTGCGTCGCGTGCGCACGCTCGAAGAAAGCGGCTATATCCGGGGGTATCATGCGGACGTGAATGCGCGTGACCTGGGGTTCGAGGTACAGGTATTCGCAATGGTCGGGCTGGCCAGCCAGGCCGAATCAGACCTGACCGCATTCGAGGGAAAGTGCCGCAGCTGGCCGCTGGTACGCGAGTGCCACATGCTGAACGGCGAAGTGGACTTTATCCTGAAATGTGTCGCGCCTGATTTGTCGAGCTTTCAAAGCTTTCTGACAGGGCAGTTGCTGACCACGCCCAATGTCGCGAGCGTCAAAACCAGCCTCGTTATCCGCCCTGCCAAGGATGAACCCGGCGTGCCGTTTGATGTGTTGGAAGATAGATTAAGCACCAGCGCCTGATCGGGCGACTGCCCTAAAGCAGCATGTCCGAAGTTCCTGCCACGCGGAGATGGCACAGCGGGCCAAAATCCTTGTCGCTTTGAATATGTGGAAACATACCCAAAAACTGGTCACGGTGCCGGATCGATAGAGTCCGCAAGACATCAGGCCCCGGGTGGAATGTCTCGACTGGTAGCCCGCCAACGGTGATCGTTGCATGGCGCGCGAGGCACAGATGGTACAAACGCACAGGGGTCGGCGGTGAAATCTCGATGATATTCACCCCGTCGACCAGATCGCGCAGCAACGTCAGAAATTCCCTTTGCGTTCCGTCCCCGCGCAGGTGCAGCGGGGTGTGCAACATGCGCGCGGATGGCCCGAACGTCAGAAATCCGGAGGGGCGTCCGGCACCAAGACTGTCTGCCATAATGCGAACCAACGGGGTCCGCTTGCCGGAATCGGCGGGTATGAATAAGCTAGATCCGACCCACAATAGAGGGGCGGCCTTGCCATCCCCTTTTATGATCATGTCACCGGGATGCAGGTCTTCGACGGCCACATCACCATGATCTGTCAACACGGGCGAGCCGTGGGCAAACGCTGAAAAAGCATCTTCAAAAACCGGAAGGGCGGGCGCGCGGTTCTGACCGATAAACACGGATCCGTCGGCGCGTTTTGCGACGATCTCATAGCTTCGGGTCGGTTGTTCAGCTTGCATTTTGGGCCCTCGCGAAAGCGATGCGCCATAAAGTCTGTGCGCTTTGGGGGCATTAGAGGGGTAAATGCGTTTGGATTCAATCGAAGGGACAACATTCGATGTCATGGTGTTGCTTTCAGAATTGCATCACATAGCCCAAGCCCCCACTTAGCCGCATGATGAGACATGTGCATGAAGTGATGCAAACGTCTTGGGGTACGTTATTGGCGATCTACTTTGCGCCGTTTCCTGATTTCCATTTTACGTCGCTGTGAGGTCGGGACACAGCAACGTGCAATCCTGCGCCGCGCACTCATTAATCGTCTTTTGCGTGCCGCAGGGTATGGTGCTTAAGCGGACTTGCGAACCGACTGAGATGTCGAGCGCTTTGCGATGAACGCTGCGCGACGCGCGCCACGTGCCCATGGCATTACGGTGTCATCCTTGGCTGCGGTTTCAACAATGGATTTGATGAAGCGTGTTTTGATTTTCATGATCGTGACCCTTTGTTATTTTTCGTGTCTGCTCTTTCGTTAAGGATCAATATGCAGAGCCTTTTGGGCGACGATAGGGCGATGGGACTGTTCTTTTCAGGAAAGTGAAAATTTTACGGACGGATTTATGACGGTTTCGCCCCAATCACCATATTTCCTATGTTTTATTGATGTTTATGGCCTAAATCCCCGCCGATTACGGGCTAAATTCCGTGATCATGTGAAAGGGGAGGATACAGTTTTTGGCAAGAAGATGGCAAAGGCCGGACGCATTTTTGCCCAACTTCGCCCCGATCTGATCACCTCAAAGCGTGATCGCTGCAATCAGGCGACCGTAATCCGCTTCTTTGGCGTGGGTCGTACGCCGATAGGAATAGAAGCGGTTCGGATCACTATAGGTGCAGTGATGGGTCCATTCGGCATGTCCGACCCCGGTCGCGCGCAAACGGTTCAACCCAAAGCCGGGCAGATCGAATTGCATCCGGTCGTCCTTGCCATTGGCAAAATAGCGGGCGTAATCGGGGTCTTCCGCAAGAAAGCTGTCGATGAATTCCGGCCCGACCTCATAGGCGCGCTGGCTGATGCAGGGGCCAATGACGGCGCGTATGTTGGCCCGCTGCGCGCCCAGGGCCTCCATTGCCTCGACTGTGGACAGCAACACGCCATCCAGCGCACCGCGCCAGCCCGCATGGGCCGCACCAATCACGCCAGCGTTCAGATCGGCAAACAGTACCGGCTGGCAATCGGCCGTGAGCACGGACAGCGCCAGACCGGGTGTCGCGGTGACCAGCGCATCGGCGCGGGGTTTGTCGGCAAGCGGGCCATCGACAGTGACGGCGGTCGCGGAATGGATCTGATGCACCCCGACCAGATGCGAGCCGGGCACCCCCATGGCATCGGCGACACGCCCGCGGTTTATCTCGACGATTTCGCGTTGATCGGAACTGCCGCTGCCGCAATTCAGCCCCGTAAATACACCAGACGATGCCCCGCCACGGCGCGTGAAAAAGCCGTGCCGCACGGCACCCAGACTGTCGGATGTCAAAATCTCAAGCGTCATGGTTCCAATCCCGGCGGTGGGGGTTGCATCGGTGGATAAAGCCCCATCACCTTGAACAGGTTTCCCATATCTGACGGGTGCGTCAAGCGCCGATGTGCGGCGATATGCGTCTCAAGGGCCGGGCCGGTCAGTGTCTTGGCCAAAACTTGCGCACGCTGCGTAATGCCCAGCCGCTCAAGGAACACACCTTGGGGCGTGATGCGGGTGTATTGTGCAGGTGCTGCGGCAATGGCCAGTTGTTCAAAATCGACATGGGCTGTCAGGTCACAGGCTCCCGGCGCTGTCAGCGGATCGGTCTTTTCATGGGCCCGCAGCGCCTGAAACGTGTCGCCCAAAGTGCGCCAGTCGCCATAGTCGATGATCAACGCCGCCCCGCCATGTGTCGCAATGGGCGTTGACACGGCCTGCAACGTCGGCGCGATCTGCGCACAATCTTCGATCAGATCGCCTTCGGACGTATCCTCAAGGCGATGCGCCAAGGCCGGTTGCGGTGATACGGGGCCCAAGCCAAAGCACAGCGCGCCGTTTGTGTCGTTTGTGTCGTTTGTGTCGTCTGCCAGACCGATTTGCCGTTCTCTCCAGCCATCGCCCGTGCGGATGAACTGCCGGATCGGCAGGGCGTCAAAGAACTCATTCGCCACCAGATACAGCGGCTGATCGGGCAGGGTGTCTGCGGTGTCAAACCATGTGACCTTGTGACCCGCCAGTGCCGCCGCCTGCACATCGCGCAGCTTGGGCGATGCTTCGACCAGCGCGATTTCGGCTGCGGCGACAAAACCGGGCACGTTGCGGGTGGCGCGCAAGATGTCAGCCATCAACGTGCCGCGCCCCGGTCCCAGCTCCGCCAAGGTAAACCGGGCAGGCGATCCTTGCGACAGCCACGTCTGGGCAAGGCACAGCCCGATAAGTTCCCCGAACATCTGGCTGATTTCCGGCGCGGTAACAAAATCACCCTGTGCGCCCAAAGGATCGCGGGTGGTGTAATAGCCAAGCGTCGGGTGCAGCAGGCAGGTCGCCATGTATTCGTCGATGCGCATGGGGCCATTGGCGCTGATCTGCGCCTTGATATGGTCCAACAGGTCGGTCATGCGATGCGTCTGGACCGGATGATGAAATAGCACCCGATGGCGATCATTGGCAGGCACAGGATTTGCCCCATCGTCAGACCATAGCCACCCATTTGCCACGCAAGGCCCAGCGGATTGCCGGGGGTGATGAATTGCGCATCAGGCTGGCGGACAAATTCCACCATGAAACGCGCGATGCCGTACCCTGCCAAAAACGTGCCGCCGACCAGCCCTTCGGATTTCAACGCGCCGCGCCGCCACGCCATGTACAGCAGCAGCGCGCCCAGAATCAGCCCTTCAAGCGCTGCTTCGTACAGTTGCGATGGGTGACGGGCGCAGATGCCGACGACATCGGGGCAATTTTGCGCGGCCAGCGTGGGAAAGGGCACGCCCCAAGGCAAATCGGTCGGGCGCCCCCAAAGCTCGGCGTTGATGAAATTTGCGAGCCGGCCAAGAAACAAACCCGGCGCAAGACCAAGGGCCACCATATCGCCTGTCGAAATCTTGCTGAAGCCGTGGCGCACCGTGAAGAACAGGAACGCCAGAACGACGCCGATTGCACCACCATGAAATGACATCCCGCCTTCCCAGATACGCAGGATCTGGAAGGGATTTTCAAGGTAATAGGCAGGCTGGTAGAACAGCACATAGCCAAGCCGCCCGCCAAGGATCACACCCAGAATGACCCAGAACAACAGGTCCTCGACCCGCTCTTTGGTCATGACCGGTTTTCCACCACTCCAGTAGTCGGGGTGGTTGACCGTGCGCACAACAATACGCCATCCGATGACGATGCCTGCAATATAGGCCAGCGCGTACCAGCGCAGCGCAAAGGTCATGCCAAACAAGGTAATCGAGAAAATCTCGGGGGACATATCGGGAAAGGGGAGCATTGCTATCATAGGGCGTGATTGAGCCTGCCCGCGCGGCGAAGTCAACCTTGCGAGAAGATGAATTGAACACCATATAGAGAGCAACCGTCGTACAGGAGTGACCGCAATGCAGACCCGCAACAAGATATTTGATGACATCTCGCAGATGATGACCAACGCCATGGGCGTGGCCCAAGGTGCCAAAACCGAGGCCGAGACGGCCATGAAGGGCATGATGGACCGTTGGTTGGCCGACCGCGATTTTGTGACCCGTGACGAATTTGATGCCGTCCGCGCGATGGCCCAGAAAGCCCGCGAAGAGAACGAGGCGCTCAAGGCCCGTCTGGACGCGATCGAAGCAAAGGGCTGATCGCCGATTTCCCTTCCGATTTTTAACGTTTGATACGCACCCGGATTTACATTCGGGTGCGTTGTTTTCTTTAGGGCCGGCGATTGCATTTAGCGATTTGCCAGTTTCGGATGCAGCGCGATTTCCCAAATTTGGTGTATTGGATGGCTTTATCCACAATATACTGAGGTTATCCCCCATCTTTTGTAGCTATCCCCAGAAAAAGGCTTGCCACGCGGACGTCATATGCGCACCATATCTTGTATGGGGATAGCGATGAGCAGCGTCCCATAGTGAACACACCCAAGTATTGAGGTGCCCCGGCATCGCGATACCCAAGAAAATACGAGGTGGTAACATGGCCCTGAGCGAGCAGTATTTTGACGACGAGATCCATCCCATCGATATCGTCGAAAACCTGGCAGCGTTTAACGAGTGGGATTTCGACAGAATATCGGATGAACAAATCGCAATGGCCGTCGAGGGCCAGTGGCGGACCTATTCGATCACGCTGGCATGGTCGGCCTATGACGAGACCTTGCGCCTGATCTGTTCATTTGAAATGGACCCGCCAGCCGAAAAGCTGCCTGCGTTGTACCATTTGCTCAATGACGTGAACGACCAGTGCTGGGCGGGTGCCTTTACCTATTGGGCCGAGCAAAAGACGATGATCTATCGCTATGGCTTGGTGCTGGCTGGCGGTCAGGATGCGACGGCTGAACAGATCGACACGATGATCGGTGCCGCGGTCCTGAGCGCTGAACGCTATTACCCTGCCGTTCAACTTGTTGTGTGGGGCGATCAAACGCCCAAGCAGGCGCTTCAGGTTGCCATTGCAGAGGCCTACGGCCACGCGTAAGTGTTGCCCCCAATGATGAAAATTGGGGGAAATCGCGATGAAAGATACACGTATTGCAAAAGACGGCCTTGTTCTGCTGGGCTGCGGCAAGATGGGATCTGCGATGTTGGCCGGTTGGCTGGCACGTGGTTTGCCGAAATCATCCGTCTGGGTCATTGACCCGCATCCATCCGACTGGCTCAAAGCGCAGGGTATCCAGTTGAATGTCGATTTGCCTGCCGCCCCTGCCATCGTTCTGGTCGCTGTAAAGCCGCAGATGATGGGCGATGCCTTGCCGACCTTGCAGGCGATGGGCAATGGCAAGACTGTATTTGTCAGCGTTGCTGCGGGTACCACAATCGCCACTTTCGAAAAGACACTCGGGGCAAAGACGCCGATCGTGCGCGCCATGCCCAACACGCCTGCGGCCATCAGCCAGGGCATTGCGGCAATTGTCGGCAATGACAACGTCGGTGCCCAAGGCATGGACGAGGCCGAAGAACTGCTCAGCGCCGTTGGCGATGTGGTGCGTCTGGACGAAGAAGCGCAGATTGATGCGGTGACCGGCGTCAGCGGCTCCGGTCCGGCCTATGTCTTCCACATGATCGAAACCATGGCCGCAGGCGGCGTTGCCCAAGGGCTGAGCCCCGAACTGGCGCTGCAACTGGCCACAGCAACCGTGGCAGGGGCAGGGGCCTTGGCCAAAGCATCGGACGAAGACCCGACACAGCTGCGCAAGAACGTCACCAGCCCGAACGGGACCACGCAGGCCGCGCTGGATGTGTTGATGGACGCGGAAAACGGCTTTCCGGCCTTGCTCAAACGCGCCGTTGCCGCTGCTGCGGACCGTTCCCGAGAGCTGTCCCGTGACTGAGATCGGCTTTGACGATTTTCTGGCGGTAGATATCCGGGTTGGCACGATCACACGCGCCGAGCCGTTTCCGGAAGCCCGCAAACCGGCAATCAAGATGTGGATCGATTTCGGACCCGAGATCGGTGAACGCAAGACATCTGCCCAGATCACCGTGCATTACACGCCCGAGGATCTGGTCGGCACCCAGGTGATGGGTGTCGTGAATTTCCCACCGCGCCAGATCGGGCCGTTCATGTCCGAAGTTCTGGTGCTGGGGGTGCCTGATGAAAACGGGGCAATCGTGCTGACGCGGCCCGCGCAGCCTGTCCCTAACGGAGGACGCATGAATTGACCAAACTTCTGATTTCCCGCCCCGCACCGGCGGAAGTCCACGCCGCACTTGACGGTTTCGACGTGACCTACCGGGATATTGATACGCCGCTGACGGCGGATGAGATGATGGCCGCGTTGCGCGATTATGACGGGGTGCTGCCGACCTTGGGCGATGCGTTTTCCGCAGATGTCTTCGCGCAGGTGGAAAACCCGCGCTGCAAGATCCTTGCCAATTTCGGGGTCGGCTATAACCATATTGATGCGGCCGCAGCGCGCGCCAGTGGCGTTGAGGTGTCGAACACGCCGGGCGCTGTGACAGACGCCACCGCCGACATTGGCATGACGCTGATGCTGATGACCGCACGCCGCGCGGGCGAAGGCGAACGGCTGGTCCGGTCGGGCGCATGGACGGGTTGGCACCCGTCGCAGCTGTTGGGCATGCATCTGACGGGCAAGACAGTCGGCATCGTTGGCATGGGCCGGATCGGCCAAGCCGTGGCGCAGCGCTGCCACTACGGGTTCTCGATGCCGGTGAAATACTTTAACCGTAGCGCCAAGGATCTGCCCTATGAGGCGGAACATTTCAGCGATCTGAAGGCCTTGGTCGCCGCAGTTGATGTTGTTGTGATCGCGGTTCCGGGCGGGGATGAAACGCATCATCTGATCAATGCCGATGTGCTGGCCGCGATGCAGCCGCATGGATTACTGATCAATATCGCCCGCGGCAACGTGGTGCAGGAAAGCGCGCTGATCGACGCGTTGCAATCCGGTTCAATTGGCGGTGCGGGGCTGGATGTGTACGAATTCGAACCCAAGGTGCCAGAAGCGCTGCGGGCTCTGGATAACGTGGTGCTATTGCCGCATTTAGGTACGTCGTCCCACGAGGTTCGTGTGGATATGTGGATGATGGCGGTTGAGAATTTGAAAGCCGGTGTCGCAGGTAAAACGCCTCCGAACGCAGTGTAACGGCTGGTTTAGCGGCCCACAGCCTCGCGCCAGTGACGGCGGCAGAGCGAGACATAGGTCTCGTTCCCGCCGATCTGGACCTGCGCGCCTTCTTTGATGGCCTGGCCCCCGGCATCGCGACGGACCACCATCGTGGCCTTCTTGCCGCAATGGCAGATGGTGCGGACTTCGCGCATTTCATCTGCCAGCGCCAGCAGGGTCGCCGACCCCGGAAACAACATTCCCTGGAAATCAACACGCAATCCGTAGCACATTATCGGCACGCCCAGATCATCCACCGCGCGGGCCAGTTGCCAGACCTGATCGCTGCTTAGAAACTGCGCCTCGTCGATGAAGATACAGGCGCAGGGGCCTGCAACCAGACGGTTTTTTATCTTTTCGAACAGGTCTTCGCCGGTACCGAAGGTGTCGGCCTCCTGGCCGATGCCGATGCGCGACGCGATGCGCCCGTTGCCCGCGCGATTGTCGAATTGCGCGGTCATCAGATAAGGCACCATGCCGCGTTCCACATAGTTATGGGCCGCCTGCAGCAGCACCGTGGATTTGCCCGCGTTCATGGTCGAATAATGAAAATAAAGCTTTGCCATGGGTCTCTTTACAAGCAGTCGGGGCAGGCGTTCAAGATCAGGATGCTGATTGCGGGCAGGCGAGGGCAGGGGCGAGGTTTTGGGCACCGCTCCCGCCAATAATGCACCCGCGACCGCGCCGCTTAGTCGTGGCGCTGAACCAGAACAGACCCCACAGAATACCCCGCCCCAAAGGAACAGATCAGCCCGATATCACCGTCTTTCAAGTCTTTGGAATACTTGGAAAACGTGATGATCGACCCCGCCGACGAGGTGTTCGCATAGTCTTGCAGAATATTGGGCTGTTCGCCCGGTTCCGGCACGCGCCCCAACACCTTGCGGCCGATGAAATCATTCATCGACTTGTTGGCCTGATGCAGCCAAAGCCGTTTCAGATCAGCGGCTTCGACGCCCGCATCAGCCATATGGCCGGCGATATGGTCGGCGACCAGCGGCAAGACTTCCTTAAAGACCTTGCGGCCATTCTGCATGAATTGCATGTCGCGACGATCGGCGACGCCATCCGGGCGCGAGCGGCGCAGGAAACCGTTGTTGTTGCGAATGTTGTTTGAAAACTGCGTGGCGCAGCGGGTGGATTTGATTTCGAAATAGGGGCCGGTTGCATTCTCGGCCCGCTCAATCAACACGGCCGTTGCCACGTCGCCAAAGATGAAATGGCAATCGCGGTCGCGCCATTCGATATGGGCCGAACATATCTCGGGGTTGACGACCAGCGCCGACCGGATCGAACCGGACCGCACCATATCTGCCGCCGCCTGAATACCAAAGGTGGCCGACGAACAGGCAACATTCATGTCAAAGGCAAAGCCGTTGATTCCCAACAGATCCTGTATCTCGATCGCCACGGCGGGATAGGCGCGTTCAATGTTTGATGCCGCACAAATCACCGCATCCACATCGGCCGCCGTCTTGCCCGCATCTGCCAGCGCCTTTTGCGCGGCGTCCAGCGCCATTTCGGCCATCAGGCTGGGTTCATCATCCGACCGCTGACGCAACAGCGGATGCATGATGTGCGGGTTCAGGGGGCCGGTCTTGTCGATCACATAGCGCTGCTCGATCCCCGACGCCTTGACGATGAACTCTTCCGAGGAATGTTCCTTGGCGGCCACTGTGCCTGCTGCGATCTCGTCGGCATGTTCGGCGTTATAAAGATCGGCATAAGCGTTAAAGGCGACGACCAGTTCGGCGTTGGTGATGACCTGATCCGGCGTAAAAATGCCGCTACCGGTAATGGCGGGTGTGAACATTTGAAACCCTTTCTTTCAGTCAGACGATAAAGTCAAAGAAGCGCGATAAGGTCAAGTTATAGCAGGTGCTATCGGCGGAGGCGCAGCGATAATCGGTTGTAATGACGGGGATGTTTATAGCACTGTGTGTCAGATTCTGCCCCGCCCGGGCACCCAGACCGGAGACGTTATGACCCTGCCATCCCTGCTGCCACGCGGCGAACTTGATAAACTGGCCCATGACATGGGCACCGACAAATCCTCGCGGACGCATGACTATATGCGGCTCTACGAATTCCTGTTCAAACCGTTCAAGGACGAGGAGTTCTGTTTTATGGAGCTGGGCGTGGGTCTGCCCCGCATCAACGCCGCATCATTGCGGTCGTGGCGGAAGTTTTTCACCAAAGCGCGGATCGTCGGCGTGGACAATGACAAGCGGGTTGAGAAGTTTTCAGGCGATGAGTTCAAAATCCGCATTGGCGACGCGTCTGACCCTGCATTCCTGACCGAGCTGTCAGAGACCTACCAGCCGTCAATCGTGCTGGATGACGCCAGCCACAAATGGTCGCATCAGATCACCGCGTTCAAAACCATGTTCCCGCTGCTGCCTCCCGGTGGCCTTTATGTGATCGAGGATATCTTCACGTCCTTCCCGATGCCGATCAAATACGACGTCTACGCCGATCATCCTGAATCCTGCTGGACCTTCATCTCGCGGCTTCAGGCGGCCTTGGCCGGTTGCCAAACCGAATGGCCCGCCTTGAGTGTGGAGGAATCCGAGCTGGTATCCTGGATCGACGCCGTGTTCCTGACGCGCCGCACGGTGATCTTCGTGAAACGCGAAGCACAGCGCCCCGAGGAGATCGAACGGGTGGCGGAGTTGAGAAGGCGGCAGGGCGGCTGAGGGCAATAGCCTAGCCCGAGATCACGCCTCAGACACCGGAGTATCGCCTTCCCGCAGGAAGGCGATGCCCCTCGGATTACCCCTGCAACGACTTCACGCCAATCTCGTCTTCGGCTTGTGCCTTGATCGCCAATGCGGCGGCATAGGACCCCGCAGCGGTCGTGAAATACGGGATCTTGTCATACAGCGCGATGGAGCGGATGGATTTGCTGTCTTCGACTGCTTGCGCGCCTTCGGTGGTGTTCATCACCAGATGGATCGCTTCGTCCTTCATCATGTCGGTGATGTCGGGGCGGCCTTCGTAGACCTTGTTGACGATCTGGCAGGCGATGTCGTGCGAGGTCAACCATTCCGCCGTGCCACGGGTGGCCACGATGGTGAAGTCCTGCTCGAGCAGGATACGTGCGGCGGTCAGCATGTCGTCGGTTTTGTCCATGTCCTTGATCGACAGGAAGGCGCAGCCGTTGCGGGGCAGCGGGTTGCCGGCACCCATCTGCGCCTTGAGGAAGGCACGCGGGAAGTCGCGGTCCCAGCCCATGACTTCGCCGGTTGATCGCATTTCCGGCCCCAGCAGCGTATCGACACCGGGGAAGCGGGCGAAGGGCAGCACGGCTTCCTTGACCGAGAACCACGGCATGTTCGGATCGGCCAGCGTCATCGGATCACCCAGCGGCAGCACGTCGTCATAGGCGGCATCGGCATCGTAGGGCGCACGCAGCGGGAAGTTCGACAGCGGTTCGCCCGCCATTATCCGCGCCGCGATGGAGGCGATAGCTGAATCGGTTGCTTTCGCCACGAAAGGCACGGTGCGCGAGGCACGCGGGTTGACTTCGATCAGATAGATTTCGCCATCTTTGATCGCGAACTGGATGTTCATCAGGCCGACGACATTCAGCGCAAGGGCCAGCGCCTTGGTCTGTTTTTCGACTTCGGCAATGATCTCGCGCGACAGCGAATAGGGCGGCAGCGAACAGGCGCTGTCGCCCGAGTGGACGCCGGCCTCTTCGATGTGCTGCATGATGCCCGCGACATGGACATTCTTGCCGTCACACAGCGCATCGACGTCAAGCTCGACCGCGCCGGAGAGGTAGTTATCCAGCAACACGGGGCTCTTGCCCGATACGACAACCGCTTCGCGGATATAGCGTTCAAGGCTGGCTTGATCGCGCACGATTTCCATCGCGCGGCCACCCAGAACGTAAGACGGGCGGATCACCAGCGGGAAGCCGATGTCGGCGGCAATTTCCAGCGCCTCGGCGTCGGAATGGGCGATGCCGTTATGGGGCTGTTTCAGGCCCAGCTTCTTGACCAGATCGGCGAAACGTTCGCGGTCTTCGGCAAGGTCGATCATGTCGGGCGTGGTGCCCAGAATCGGGATGCCCGCGTCTTGCAGGGCTTGCGCGATTTTCAGCGGGGTCTGGCCGCCGAACTGGACGATCACACCGTGAAGCGTGCCGTTTTCCTGCTCGACGCGCATGATTTCCATAACGTGTTCAAAGGTCAGCGGCTCGAAATACAAACGGTCCGAGGTGTCATAGTCGGTGGACACGGTTTCGGGGTTACAGTTGACCATGATAGTCTCGTAACCCGCGTCGGTCAGCGCATAGCAGGCGTGACAACAGCAATAGTCGAATTCGATGCCCTGGCCGATGCGGTTCGGGCCACCGCCCAGAATAACGACCTTCTTGCGGTCGGACGGGCGCGCCTCGCATTCGACTTCGCCAAATGCAGGAGATTCGTAGGTCGAATACATATAGGGGGTTTGCGCTTCGAACTCTGCGGCGCAGGTGTCGATGCGTTTGAACACGGCCTTGACGCCAAGGTTCAGACGGGCGCGGCGCACATTGTCTTCGTCGCGGCCGGTCAGGATGCCAAGGCGGGCATCGGCAAAGCCCATCATCTTGAGCTGGCGCATGCCGGCTTCGGTCAGCGGCAGACCGTCCTTGCGCACGACTTCTTCGGCTTCGACGATCTCGCGGATGCGGGCAAGGAACCACGGGTCGAACATGGTCACGCTGTGGATGTCCGCGTCGGACATGCCATGGCGCATGGCCTGGGCGATGGTGCGCATGCGGTCAGGGGTTTGCTTGCTGATCGCCTTGACCAGGGCTGCCTGTTCGGGGGCACCGGGGATGTCGATTTCGTCAAAGCCGGTCAGGCCGGATTCCATCGACGCCAGCGCCTTTTGCAGGGATTCGTGGATCGTGCGGCCAATCGCCATCGCCTCGCCCACGGATTTCATCGCGGTGGTCAGGTAGGGTTCGGAGCCGGGGAATTTCTCGAAGGCGAATTTCGGGATCTTGGTGACGACATAGTCGATTGTCGGCTCGAAGGACGCAGGGGTCACACCGGTGATGTCATTGTCGAGCTCGTCCAGCGTGAAGCCAACGGCCAGTTTCGCGGCGATCTTGGCAATCGGGAAGCCGGTCGCCTTGGAGGCCAGCGCCGAGGAGCGCGACACGCGGGGGTTCATTTCGATCACGACCATCCGGCCGTCGGCAGGGTTCACGGCCCATTGCACGTTCGACCCGCCGGTCTCCACGCCGATTTCGCGCAAAACCGCGATCGAGTGGTTGCGCATGATCTGGTATTCTTTGTCCGTGAGCGTCAGCGCCGGTGCGACGGTGATCGAATCGCCCGTGTGTACTCCCATCGGATCGATGTTTTCGATGGAACAGACGATGATGGCGTTGTCGGCGGTGTCGCGCACGACCTCCATCTCGAATTCTTTCCAGCCCAGCAGGGATTCGTCGATCAGGATCTGACCCATCGGGGATGCGTCCATACCAGAGCGGCAGAAGAATTCGTAATCGTCGCGGTTATAAGCCACACCGCCACCGGTGCCGCCCATGGTAAAGGCAGGGCGGATGATCGCGGGCAGGCCGACATAATCAAGCGCTTCAAGCGCGATGGCCACGCCTGCGGCGAGGTCTTTTTTGCCGGCAGCATTCTTGGGGGCGGTGACGATTGTGGCTTTGGGGTTTTCAATCCCGAGGCGATCCATCGCTTCGCGGAAAAGCTGGCGATCTTCTGCCATTTCAATGGCTTCGCGCTTGGCACCGATCATCTCGACGCCGTATTTTTCCAAGACACCCATTTCTTCGAGCGCGAGGGACGTGTTCAATCCGGTCTGGCCGCCCATGGTGGGCAGCAGCGCGTCGGGGCGTTCTTTTTCGATAATCTTGGCGACGATTTCCGGGGTGATCGGTTCGATATAGGTGGCATCGGCCAGCCCCGGGTCGGTCATGATCGTGGCCGGGTTGGAGTTGACGAGGATGACGCGGTAGCCTTCCTCTTTCAGGGCTTTGCAGGCCTGTGCGCCGGAATAATCGAATTCGCAGGCCTGACCGATGACGATGGGCCCCGCACCAATGATCATAATTGATTTGATGTCGGTTCTTTTTGGCATGGTTCAGGCCCCCGGATATTTGCAAATTCTCCGCGTTATAGGCTTTGGGGGGAGAGGTGCAAGGGGGGATGGTCGCTATCTGGTCGGGTTTTGATTTCGGGGATGGCGGATTGGGGCGCTGCCCCAAACCCCGGGATATTTAAGAGCCAGAGAACGAGGGGCCCTGGGGGTGGGAATTCGGGTAGAGATAGTCGCGGGTCAGCGGGACGCTGCTGCGGTTTTTCGCGAGCTGGAATTGGTACACGCCTTGCATCCGGTCTTCGAATGCGATGAGGCAAATGGTGAAGTAGAATTCGAACATGCGGATAAAGCGGTCATCGTGCATTGCACGGATCTGGTCACGGGCGGCGTTGAAGCGTTCAAGCCAGTGTCTCACGGTTTTGGCATAGTGCAGGCGCCAGATTTCGATGTCGGTCTGCCACAGCCCTGCGTATTCCATGGCACCGGCAAGTTCGGAGAGCGACGGGACATAGCCGCCCGGAAAGATGTATTTGTTCAGAAACGGATCATGGCGCGCAGGCGGGGCGGAGCGCCCGATGCTGTGGATCAGCGCCACGCCATCGGGGGCCAGCAGATCGCTGATGCGCTGGAAATATGTGCCGTAATTCGGCACGCCCACATGTTCGAGCATGCCGATGCTGACGATCCTGTCAAAGCTGCCCGATGTCTTGCGGTAATCTTCGAGGCGGAAGGAGATTTTATCCGACAGGCCCGCCTGCGCCGCGCGGGTGCGGGCGGTTTGCAGCTGGTTTTCGGACAGGGTGATGCCTGTGACACGGACGCCGTGATCGCGCGCAAGGGTCAGTGCCATGCCGCCCCAGCCGCACCCGATGTCGAGCACATGATCGCCCGGCCGCAGGCAGAGTTTGCGGATGATATGCGCCTTTTTCGCGTCTTGTGCCGCCTCGAGCGTCATGTCGGGATCGGGGAAATACGCGCATGAATATTGCATGTCGGCGTCCAGAAACAGCGCATAGAAGGCGTCGGATATGTCGTAGTGATGGGCGACGTTTGCGCGGGCGCGGTCAGGCCGGTTGCGTTGAATGAAACGCCGCATGTGATAGCGCGCAAGGTTCAGCGCGCGCAGCCACGCGGGAAACCCTGTGGTGCTGCGGTTGCCTTGCAGCAGTTTCAAGGTGTCGAGCAGCCCGAGGTCGGGAAAACCGATGCGTTCATCCATGTAGCCTTCGCCCAAGGCAAGCACGGGGTTCAGGCATAGGCCACGCAATATGGCATCGTCTTTGATGTGCAGGGTCGCGGTTTGCCCTGTGTCGGGGCCATAGTGGGCCGTGCTGCCATCGGCGAAGCGCACGATCAGGCGGTCGCGTGTCATAAGACCTTTCAGGAAATGGTCAAATGCACTGCGCCACATGGGGGTGGTCCTTTCTTGTCAGGCGGTGTCCAGAAACGCGCGTACCGATGCTTCGAAGGCGCGGGGGTTTTCAGCGTGCAGCCAATGTCCGGCACCCGGAATTTTGGCGAAATAGGCGTTCGGGAAAAGCGCCTTGATCTTGGGGCGGTGGGCGGCTTGCACATAATGCGACGTGCCGCCGGACAGAAAGAAGGTCGGGCCGTCAAAGGGGCCTGTCACGTCTTCGGGCCATCCCACGATATTGGGCATTTCGGCCTCGAGCACGTCGAGGTTCAGTTTCCACGTCTTGTTTGCAACGTCCAATGACTGCGTGAAAAAGCTTTGCAATGCGGGTTCGACCCCGGCGGCGGCCAGTTGTTCCTGCGCCTCGGAGCGGCGGGTAATTGTTTTCAGGTCAACGCTGCGCATGGCGTCGATGAACTCTTGCTGGCTGTGGTCATAGGCGACGGGGGCGATGTCGGCGACGATCAGGCGGCGGACCAGTTCGGGGTGTTGAAGGGCCAGCACCATGGATGTCTTGCCGCCCATCGAATGCCCGCAAACATCCATGGGCGCGCCGAATTGGCGAATGATCTGCGCCAGGTCGTCGGCCATTTCGGGGTAGGTTTGCGTGTCGCTGCGCGGGCTGTCGCCGTGGTTGCGCATATCAACGGTGATCACGCGGCGGGTGTCGGACAGGCGTTTGGCAATCACGCCCCAGTTGCGGCCGGAGCCGAACAAGCCGTGGACAATCAAAAGGGCGGGGGCATCTGTTGCGGTGCCATATTCTGAGAAACTAAGCATGGTTCCAGATTTAGGCCCATTGCGGCAAATGCACCAGAGTGTTTAGGATGCAATATGCTGGATCAGAAAGACGTTCACAAAAAAGCGCAGAGGGTGCGCCGCGAAATGCAGGCAAAGCTGGGTGTGCAGGGGCGCGATCTGGATCATGCGCTGCGCAAGGCCGGGCGCAGGTTGCCGGGTGATGTGCGCAAACAGGGAAACGCTTTGGCCAGGGCCGAGTTCTTCGCGCAAAATCCCAAGATGGCGCGGCGGTTGGATGCGCAATCGGTGGAAACGGCCTTTGACAGGGTGATGGCGCATCTTGAGAGTATTGACGCGGTCGAGGACCGCAGGGACCGCCTTTTGGGGGTTGCGGGGGCCGTTGCGTTTAACCTGCTGTTTGTGGTCGTGGGCTTTGTCGTTTTTCTGTGGTGGCGCGGTTACGTCTGACTGCCGTATTGTGCGTCAGTCACATGTTCGAGCCAGTCCACGGCCTTGCCGTCCAGCGCTTCTTGGATGGCAAGATGGGTCATGGCGCAATCGGGGGCGGCCCCGTGCCAGTGCTTTTCCCCCGGTGCGAACCAGACAGTATCCCCGGGGCGCAGGGGTTTGACCGGGCCGCCCTGGGTCTGGGCCAGACCTGCGCCTGACAGGACCACAAGCGTTTGCCCCAGAGGGTGCGTGTGCCATGCGGTGCGCGCGCCGGGTTCAAATGTGACGGTCGCCGCACGCATGCGGGCGGGATCGGGGGCTGACATGACGGGATCAAGGCGCACGGTGCCGGTGAAATAGTCGGGCGATCCAACCTCGGAGGGGCGGGAGCCTGTGGGTTTGATGTCCATCTGGGTGTCCTGATTTTTGAAAGGCTTGCTGGCAGGATCACGTGGGGCGGTGGCGATTGCAAGGGATCATCGGCTTTGGCGCAGATCAGCCGAAGGATTTTGAGGGTGATCCGGAGGAGGGACGTCAGAGAGATCACAGAGCGTCTTGGCGAGATGTGCAAAAAGGCCCCGCAGCGGATGCTGGCGGGGCCTTTTGTTTTTTGGTGGTGGAGGGGGCGCTGCCCCCGCCCTGCGGGCCCCCCCGGGATTTATTTCCATTTGGAAGCGGGGGGCAGGTCAGGGATTACAGGTTCGGGTAGATCGGGAAGCGGGCGCAGAGCGCTTCGACTTCGGCTTTTACCTTGGTTTCGACGGCAGAGTTGCCATCGGCACCATTTGCGGCAAGGCCGTCGACGACTTCGATGATCCAGTCTGCGATCTGGCGGAACTCGGCCTCGCCAAAGCCGCGGGTTGTGGCAGCGGGGGAGCCCAGGCGGATGCCGGAGGTCACGGTCGGTTTTTCTGGGTCGAACGGCACGCCGTTTTTGTTGCAGGTGATATGGGCGCGGCCCAGTGCTTTTTCGGTATCGTTGCCTTTGACCCCTTTGGGGCGCAGGTCGACCAGCAGCAGATGTGTGTCGGTGCCGTGGGTCACGGTGTCGAGCCCGCCTTTGATCAGCTGGTCGCTGAGGGCCTGGGCGTTTTTGACGACCTGTTTGATGTAGGTTTTGAATTCAGGCTGGAGCGCTTCGCCAAAGGCGACGGCTTTGGCTGCGATGACATGCATCAGCGGGCCGCCCTGGATGCCGGGGAAGATGGCGGAGTTGAACTTTTTCGCCAGCGCCTCGTCATTGGTGAGGATCATGCCGCCGCGCGGGCCGCGCAGGGTTTTATGGGTTGTTGTGGTCGCAACATGCGCGTGGGGGAAGGGCGAGGGGTGTTCGCCAGCCGCCACCAGACCCGCAAAGTGGGCCATGTCGACATGCAGGTAGGCACCGACCATGTCGGCGATTTCGCGCATACGCTTGAAGTCGATCTGGCGGGGAATGGCGGAGCCACCGGCGATGATCATCTTGGGCTGGTGTTCTTTGGCGAGCGCTTCGACCTGGTCATAGTCCAGCAGGTTGTCTTCCTTGCGCACGCCGTATTGGATGGCGTTGAACCATTTGCCCGACTGGTTCGGTTTCGCGCCATGGGTCAGGTGGCCGCCTGCGTCCAGCGACATGCCAAGGATCGTGTCGCCGGGTTGCAGCAAGGCTGTGAACACGCCCTGGTTCGCCTGAGAGCCGGAGTTCGGCTGGACGTTGGCAAAGCCGCAACCGAACAATTCGCAGGCGCGTTCAATGGCCAGATTTTCCGCCACATCAACGAATTCGCAACCACCGTAATAGCGCCGGCCCGGATAGCCTTCGGCGTATTTATTGGTCATCACCGAGCCTTGCGCCTCCATCACGGCGGCGGAAACGATGTTTTCGGAGGCGATCAATTCGATCTCGTTGCGCTGGCGGCCCAGCTCGTCTGTGATGGACTTGAAAATCGCAGGATCTGCTTGTGACAGGGATTTGGTGAAGAAACCGGACATAGGGTGTTCCTTTGAACAGAGGTATCAGTTGCGGGCTATCTAGCGGAAACCTTCCGCGGGGTGAAGGTCGTATTCCGCCGCAGCAGGCAACATAAACGGCAAAGCTGGTAGAGCGGTGGATAATGTGGTTCTTTCAGAGCTGAATATTCCCGATTGGAAACTTGTGCCCATGAAGATCGCCTTTACCGCCAGTCGCGCCGATGTCGCACAGGCCGCCCTGGATGCGCTGAGCAAGCGGTATGGCAATGTGCCGGCCACCGAGGCGCAGGTGATTGTGGCCCTGGGGGGCGACGGTTTCATGCTGCAAACCCTGCATGACACGCAGGCGTTGAACGTGCCGGTTTACGGGATGAACCGGGGCACCATCGGGTTCTTGATGAACGAATACGCCGAGGACGATCTGACCGAGCGGCTGGATGCGGCGGAGGAGGCGGTGATCAACCCTTTGGTCATGGTCGCGACCCATGCGGATGGCAGCACGTCCAAGGGGCTGGCGCTGAACGAGGTGGCATTGCTGCGCGAGGGGCCGCAAGCCGCCAAGCTGCGGATCAGTGTCGACGGGCGGGTGCGCATGGAAGAACTGGTGTGTGACGGCGCGCTTTTGGCGACGCCTGCGGGATCAACCGCGTATAATTATTCGGCGCACGGGCCGATCCTGCCGATCGGAGCGGATGTGCTGGCGCTGACGGCGGTTGCTGCATTCAGGCCCAGACGCTGGCGCGGGGCGCTTTTGCCGAAAACGGCGACCGTTCGCTTTGATGTGCTGGAGCCCGAAAAGCGGCCTGTGATGGCCGATGCCGATGGCATTTCCCACCGCCATGTGGTGTCGGTCGAGATCACATCGGACCCGACCATATCGCATCGTATCCTGTTTGATCCGGGCCACGGACTGGAAGAGCGGTTGATCAGCGAGCAATTCACCTGAGGATAATTTTTCGGAACCAAATCGGCGGTGCCACGTTTGTTTAACGAGACGCACAGAGACCTAGACGGTCTTTGACGCGCAGTGAAACAAGAAGGAGAACCGATATGAATTGGGATACAATCAAAGGTAACTGGAAACAGATGACCGGCAAGGTCAAAGAAGAATGGGGCGATCTGACGGATGATGATCTGACCGAGGCCGCAGGCGAACGCGATCAGCTGGTTGGCAAGATTCAGGCCAAATATGGCATCGCCAAAGAAGAAGCGGAAAAGCAAGTCGACAAATTCGTGTCAAAGCACAGCTGATCTGACTTGATCTAACGAAAGGGGCGGCTCCATCAGGGGCCGCCCTTTTTTATTGTACCGTCGCCTATTGCACAAGAAAATACCGCGCAATCCCATAGACATACAGCGCAGAGAACATGATGTTCAGGTATTTCAGCTGTGGTTCTGTGCGCAGCCAGGCGCAATAGACCCATATCAGGCAAAACGGCAGGCTCAGCATCATCGCCGCCAATTGCCACCCCTGCACCAGACTGATTGTGCTGGAAATACCCAAACCGACAGCAGTCCATTTCAACTGCTGCTCAAAAGCTGCAAGCCGTAAAAGTATCATTCGAAGAAAAGCTTTCTGGAAACCAGCGCCGTGGACCCGGCGATCTGGTTTTCAATCTCTAGCCCAAGAGATGGCACCCCACAACAATTCTATGGTGCGCAGGCAGCGGGGGTGGGCGGCGAAGGGGCGACTGGCCTGGGGGCGACTGGCCTGTCGCTCCTTCGCGGTCGGATTATTTATCCTGCGCATATCCGATGGTTTGCAGTGCGACTTTGATCTCGTCCAGAATGGCGGGATCGTCGATGGTGGCGGGCAGTTTGAACGGCTCGGAATCCGCCAGTTTGACCATGGTCGCACGCAGGATTTTACCTGACCGCGTTTTGGGCAGGCGGTCGACCACCAACGTCAGTTTATAGGCGGCCACGGGGCCGATCTGGTCACGCACCATCTGAACGCATTCGGCGGTGATTTCCGCATGGGGGCGGTTCACGCCCTTGGACAGACAGACGAAACCCATCGGTGCCTGACCCTTCAGCGCGTCGCTGACCCCGATCACGGCGCATTCGGCGACATCGGGGTGGGCGGCAAGGACTTCCTCCATCGCGCCGGTGGACAGGCGGTGACCGGCGACGTTGATCACGTCATCGGTGCGCGCCATGATGTATAGATAGCCGTCTTCGTCGATCATGCCCGCATCGCCGGTCTCGTAAAAACCGGGATAGGTGGTCAGATAGCTTTTGCGGAAACGGTCTTCGGCATTCCACAGGGTGGGCAGGGTGCCGGGAGGCAGGGGCAGCTTGATCGCGATGGACCCGAGCGTGCCTGCGGGTTGCGCATGGCCTGCTTCGTCCAGAATTTGTACGTCATAGCCCGGCATCGGCACGGTGGGTGACCCGACCTTGACCGGCAATGCCTCAAGCCCCGCGGGGTTGCCCGCGATGGTGAAACCGGTTTCGGTTTGCCACCAGTGGTCATAGACCGGCACGCCCAGCTTTTCCTGCGCCCAGACGACCGTGTCCGGGTCGGCGCGTTCACCGGCCAGATAGAGTGCCCGCAAGCACGAGATGTCGTATTTGCCGATTTCCTCGCCCTTGGGGTCTTCGCGTTTGACGGCGCGGATGGCGGTGGGGGCGGTAAAGAAACTGCGCACGTTATGTTCTTGGATCACGCGCCAGAACGTGCCCGCATCTGGGGTGCCGACAGGCTTGCCCTCAAACACGATCGTCGTGTTGCCGTGGATCAACGGACCGTAACAGATATAGCTGTGGCCCACGACCCAGCCCACATCGGACGCGGCCCAGAACACATCGCCCGGATCGACGTCATAGATGTTTTTCATTGTCCAGTTCAGGGCGACCAAATGGCCGGCCGTGTGCCGGACCACGCCCTTGGGCGCGCCGGTGGTGCCCGAGGTGTAGAGGATATACGCAGGGTGGTTGCCGTCGACGGGAACGCATTCGGCAGGTGTGACGCCTTGTTGGGCGGCGTTCCAGTCCAGATCGCGCCCTTGGATCAGATCGCAGGGGGACTGGTCGCGTTGCAGGATCATGCAGAAATCGGGCTTGTGTTCGGCCAGTTCGATGGCGCTGTCCAGCAGGGGTTTGTATTTGACGATGCGGTTGGGTTCCAACCCGCAAGAGGCAGCGAGGATCGCCTTGGGGGTGCAGTCATTGATCCGCACGGCCAGTTCGTTCGCGGCAAAGCCACCAAACACCACGGAATGCACGGCACCGATGCGGGCACAGGCCAGCATCGCCTCAAGCGCCTCGGGGACCATGGGCATATAGATGATGACGCGGTCGCCTTTGGTCACGCCATTGGCTTTCAGCGCCCCGGCAACAGAGGCCACACGGGTCTGCAATTCGGCGAATGTGATCTTGGTCTGGGTGCCGGTGATCGGGCTGTCGTGGATGATCGCCACCTGATCGGCGCGGCCGTTTTTCACATGGCGGTCCACCGCGTTATAGCAGCCGTTTACCTTGGCATCGGCAAACCATTCATACAGGTCATTGCCTTTGTCGAACATCGCTTGGGTCGGTGCCTGAACCCAGTCAATCGCCTTTGACTGTTCCAGCCAATAGGCTTCCGGATTGTCCTGCCAGTTTTTATACGTGTCGTGATAACCCATGTGCGGCTCCCTCCCGTGATCGCTTGGCTGAAGTGTTAGGGCACAGACGCGGGGCAGAGCAAGGTTCTTGCGGGGGCTAGGCTGCCATTCTGAAAGAAAGTTTACAGGTTTTGACAGGGCGGGGTTGAATGTATTTACAAAATTCTTCGGGCGGTGATGTCGAAAATGGACGTCTTTGTCGAATATCTGCCAGCACCGTTCCAGCGTTTGGCTAGAGTTGGAAACAGGGGCCGTATTCCACTGGCCTCTCGTCTTTAATCAAAGGTTTAGGACAATGGGTGACAAGATCGCCAACAAGAAGAAAAAGGCCAAAGCAGACGCGCGGCCAGCAAAGCAGCCAATGAGTGCAACGGCTGATATCAAGCCGGTTTTCGCAGCCAAGGGCGGTAAATCCGCGCGGTAATGCTGCTTTGCAAATCCGCACCGCCGTGCAGAGGACGGGATGATAGATACGCCGCCCCGAAAAAGGGCGGCGTTTGTTGTTTCAGGCTTAGCCGTATGTGGTGACCGGGGTGCCGGCAATCGCGCCCACGTTCAGCAAGCCGCGTGCGGTGATCGACGACGATACGATATGGGCGCGGTTGCCCATCCCCATCAGGATCGGTCCGACTTCAAGACCGCCGCCCTTTATTTTCAGAATGTTACGCACGCCGGACGCTGCATCGGCATGGGCAAAGACCAGCACGTTGGCGGCACCTTCCATCCGGTTGGAGGGCAGCAAGCGATTGCGCAGTTCTGCATCAAGCGCGGTGTCGATGTTCATCTCGCCCTCATAGCAGAAATCATGGTTGCCCTCGTCCAGCATGCGGATCGCGGCGCGCAGACGTTTGCCGCTGCCTTCGCCCTGGTTGCCGAACTGGCTTTGGGAACAGAAGGCGATTTTCGGCTCGATCCCGAAACGGCGGACGTGACGGGCCGCACCAATGGCGATTTCGGCGATTTGTTCGGGGGTCGGATGCAGATGCACCTGCGTGTCGGCGATAAACAATGGCCCGTCTTCGAGGATCATCAAGGACAAAGCACCATGCGGGCGTCTGCCATCGCGGCCCAACACCTGATCGATATAGTTCAGGTGCCAGCGGAATTCGCCGAAGGTACCACAGATCAGACTGTCCGCTTCCTCGCGGTAGACCATCACGGCACCGATTGCGGTGGTGTTGGTGCGCATGATCGCGCGGGCGATGTCCGGCGACACGCCACGACGGGCCATCAGGTTGTGATAGGTTTCCCAGTAATCGCGGTAGCGGGGGTCGTTTTCGGGGTTCACCAGATCAACGGTTTCGCCAAGCTTGATGGTCAGACCGGCCTTTTCAATGCGCCGCTCGATCACCTCGGGACGGCCGATCAGGATCGGGCGTTCGCTGGTTTCCTCGACCATGGCCTGGGCGGCACGCAACACGCGCTCGTCCTCGCCTTCGGCAAAGACAATACGGCGCGGGGCGGCGCGGGCGGCCTCGAACACGGGGCGCATCAGCAGGGCGGATTTGAACACCGAACTGTCCAGCTTGCGACGATAAGCGTCCATATCCTCGATCGGGCGCGTCGCCACGCCGGTTTCCATCGCGGCCTTGGCCACAGCCGAAGACACGACACCGATCAGGCGCGGGTCGAACGGTTTCGGGATCAGGTAATCCGCGCCGAATGTCAGCTGTTCGCCCTGATAGGCGGCGGCGGCTTCGGCGGATGTGGTGGCGCGGGCCAGGGCCGCGATACCGTCGATACAGGCGATCTTCATCTCGTCGTTGATGGTGGTCGCACCGACATCCAACGCCCCGCGAAAGATGAAGGGGAAGCACAGCACGTTATTGACCTGATTGGGGAAATCCGACCGGCCCGTTGCAATGATCGCATCGGGTGCCACGGAACGCACAAGGTCGGGCATGATTTCAGGCGTCGGGTTCGCGAGGGCAAAAACAATCGGTCGGGGGGTCATTTTCTGAACCATTTCAGGGGTCAGGACACCGGGGCCGGACAGACCTAGGAACAGATCGGCACCGTCAATCACATCTTCGAGATTACGCAGATCGGATTTTTGCGCATATTCGGTCTTGATCGGGTTCATGTCGACCTCGCGGCCTTCGTAAACCAGACCGTGAATATCGCACAGCCAGACGTTTTCGCGTTTGACGCCCAGTTTCAGCAGCATGTTCAGACAGGCAATGCCCGCCGCCCCGCCACCGGTCGAGACGATCTTGATGTCTTCGAAGTTCTTTTTCGCCACGAAAAGCGCGTTCTTGACGGCGGCACCCACAACAATGGCGGTGCCGTGCTGGTCGTCATGGAAGACGGGGATGTTCATCCGCTCGCGGCAAATTCTTTCGACAGTAAAACAGTCGGGGGCCTTGATGTCCTCAAGGTTGATCGCGCCAAAGGTCGGTTCCATTGCGCAGACGAGATCAGCCAGCTTTTCAGGATCGTTTTCGTTCAATTCGATATCAAAGCAGTCGATATTGGCGAATTTCTTGAACAGGACGGCCTTGCCCTCCATCACCGGTTTGGAGGCCAGCGCACCGATATTGCCCAGCCCCAAAACGGCCGTGCCATTGGTGACCACGCCCACCAGATTGGCGCGGGTGGTGTAGAGCGCTGCCGTGGAGGGATCGGATTTGATCTCGAGGCAGGCTTCGGCGACGCCGGGGGAGTAGGCGCGGGCCAGATCGCGACCGTTGGCCAAAGGTTTTGTCGCACGAATTTCCAGCTTTCCGGGTTTCGGAAAGGCATGATAATCAAGCGCGGCTTGGCGCAGGTTGGGCGCATCGGTCATAATTTGGTGTCCTTTTGGCGAATGGTTTAGCGTTAAACTAAATTTCCAGCCGCGCCAACATCACATTTGACGTAGCGTCGAAAGGCCAGCCGGGTTGGGGGCCAGCCCCCTGCGCGGCAAGCCGCACATCCCCCGGAGTTTTCTGGCAAAATGAAGGCAAAGGTTTTTTATTCTTTTGCCATCGCAACTTTGAGTAAAGCTTTTTATAGTTTCGTGAACGGAGGCCCCATGACACAAGATTTACGAGAAAAAGCCAGTGCAGTTCAGGCCAATGCCTATGCACCCTATTCGAATTTTCAGGTCGGTGCGGCGCTGCGCGGGGTGTCGGGCGCGATTTATGTCGGCTGCAATGTCGAAAACGTTGCCTATCCCGAAGGGACCTGTGCCGAGGCCGGTGCCATTGCCGCTATGGTTGCCGCGGGCGAGACGGAATTTACCGAAGCCTATGTGATTGCAGGAAGTCCGATACCGGTCAGCCCTTGTGGGGGGTGTCGGCAGAAGCTTGCGGAATTCGGCAAGGGGGATGTGCGCGTCACCATGGGGACCCTTTCAGGTGTGGAAGACGCCATGACTTTGACCGAGCTTTTGCCGGGGGCGTTTGACCGTGCCCATATGGAAACCTGACCTGTGAACGCACGTACCATTCTGGCCAAGCTACGGCACCGGCAGTCGCCCAACCGCGACGAGCTGGTCTGGTTTGCGCAAGCGCTGGCCGACGGGCGCGTGAGCGACGCGCAGGCCGGTGCGTTTGCCATGGGGGTGTGTCTGGTCGGTCTGAGCGATGTGGGCCGGGTGGCGCTGACCCTTGCGATGCGCGACAGCGGTCAGGTTTTGTCATGGGATTTGCCCGGGCCGGTTCTGGACAAGCATTCCACCGGCGGGGTGGGCGATTGCGTCAGCCTGATCCTTGCCCCTGCTTTGGCGGCCTGCGGGGCCTATGTTCCGATGATTTCCGGGCGCGGTCTGGGCCATACGGGGGGCACCTTGGACAAGATGGAGGCGATCCCGGGCGTATCAACGCAAATGGACGAGGCGCAGTTGCGGCGTATTGTCGGCAAGGTCGGATGTGCCATTGTTGGGGCCACGGGGGACATCGCGCCCGCGGACAAGCGGCTTTATGCGGTGCGTGACGTTTCATCGACCGTGGATAGCATGGATTTGATCACCGCCTCGATCCTGTCGAAAAAGCTGGCTGCTGGGCTGCAAGGGCTGGTGCTGGACGTCAAGGTCGGCAGTGGTGCCTTTATGAAGGACCTTGAGCAGGCGCAGGCATTGGCCACGGCCTTGACCAAGACGGCCAATGCCAGCGGCTGCCGGACGACGGCGATCATCAGCGACATGAGCCAGCCTTTGGTGCCCAGCCTTGGCAATGCCTTGGAGGTGGCCGAGGTCATGCGGGTGCTGACGGGGCAGACAAAGGGGCCGGTTGTTTCGGTTTGCGCCGCTTTGGGCGGGGTGTTGCTGGCCAATGCGGGGTTGGCCGGTGATGTGCAGACAGGGGCCGATGCCATTGTCAAAGCCATCCGCAGCGGACGCGCGGCAGAGCGGTTTGGGATGATGATTGCTGCGATGGGTGGGCCAGTAGGATTCATTGAGAACTGGAACCGGTTTTTGCCGGAAGCGACAATTATTGGCGAAGTGCCCGCAGCCGAGACCGGATATATCACGGCCATTGATGGCGAGGCTTTGGGCATGGCGGTTGTCGCCCTTGGCGGCGGGCGTGTGCTGGAGACGGACGGGATCAACACCTCGGTGGGGTTGTCGGATGTTGTGCGGCTGGGGGCCAAGGTCTCAAAGGGCGGTCCCTTGGCGGTTATTCATGCGGTGCGCACGGGGGACGCGGAAAAGGCGGCGCAGGCGGTGCGTGCTGCGATCACGATTTCGCCGAAACCCGCAAAAGTACCGGACCTTATTCTGGAGCGGGTGGGCTGATGGCGCGGGCGTTTTTGGTTGTTATGGATTCAACCGGCATCGGGGGGGCACCTGACGCCGACGGGTTTTTCAACGGGGCCGTGCCCGACACCGGATCGAATACCATCGGGCATATCGCGCAGGCCTGCGCCGAGGGGCGGGCCGAAGAGGGGCGTTCGGGGCCGTTGCGCCTGCCCAATCTGGTGGAGATGGGACTGGGGGCTGCGACCGCGCTTGCCAGCGGGTTGCGGGCGGACAGCCTGTCGGGGGAGGTGCGCGGAACCTGGGGGGCGGCCACCGAGGTGTCGCGCGGCAAGGACACGCCGTCGGGCCATTGGGAACTGGCCGGGCTGGTAGTGCCTTGGGAGTGGCATTATTTCAAAAATGTGACGAATTCCTTTCCGCCGCAGTTGGTCGCGCAATTGGCGGAGTTTGCCGGTGTTGACGGGATCTTGGGTAATTGCCATGCGCCCGGCACGGCCATCATCGAGCAATTCGGGTCCGCGCATATCAAAACCGGCTTTCCGATTTGTTATACATCAGCAGACAGCGTGTTGCAGATCGCGGCGCATGAGGTGCATTTCGGGCTGGACCGGTTGATGGCGCTTTGTGCCAAGATCGCGCCGATTGCCCATGAGATGAAGGTGGGTCGCGTCATTGCACGGCCCTTTGTCGGGGATGCGGAAACCGGGTTTGTGCGCACCGGAAACCGCCGTGATTTCGCGATTGAATTGCCCAAACCGGTGCTGAGCAACTGGGTGCAGGACGCAGGCCGGCGTGTCTATGCGGTGGGCAAGATCGGCGATATTTTTTCGATGTCGGGGTTTGACGAAGTGCGCAAAGGGTCTGACGAGAGCTTGATGCGGCATCTGGCTGATCTGGTGGAAGACGCGGAAGACGGCAGCCTGATATTTGCGAATTTTGTCGAGTTTGACAGCCTGTTTGGCCACAGGCGGGATGTGTCTGGCTATGCGCGCGCGCTGGAATGGTTTGATGGCGAGATCGGCAAGATCAGATCAATGCTGCGCGAGGGCGACATTCTGGTGCTGACGGCGGACCACGGGAATGATCCGACATGGATCGGGACCGACCACACCCGCGAGCGGGTTCCGGTGTTGGTCGATGGTCTGGGCAAAGGCAGCTTGGGATTGATCGGTTTTACAGATGTGGCCGCTTTGGTGGCGCATCATCTGGGGGTGGCTGTTCCGGGCTAGCGGTGAATGGGGGCCAGCCCCCATCGTGGCAAGCCACGATTCCCCCGGAGTTTATTTTGCAAAATGAAACGGGATTGCTGTGGCGTGGTTGCGGGGCATGGCGTTTCAAGGCAAGACTCGGATCAAGCAAAATGGAGAGTGCCGCTATGTCCTATACATCTGAAAACCTTACGGTCGTTGATCACCCGTTGGTACAGCACAAGCTGACCATCATGCGCGACAAGGAAACCCCCACGGCGGTGTTCCGGCAGTTGTTGCGCGAAATCAGCCAGTTGTTGGCCTATGAGGTGACCCGTGGCATGCCGATGACCACAAAGAGTGTCGAGACACCGATGCAGTCGATGGAGGCTCCGACCCTGGCTGGAAAGAAGCTTGCCTTGATATCGATCCTTCGGGCGGGCAACGGGCTGTTGGACGGCGTGCTTGAGTTGATCCCGTCG
Source organism: Sulfitobacter sp. HGT1 (assembly GCF_013282155.1). GTDB lineage: Bacteria > Pseudomonadota > Alphaproteobacteria > Rhodobacterales > Rhodobacteraceae > Sulfitobacter. The sequence goes on along the minus strand of NZ_BLWI01000012.1, from coordinate 24,815 downwards.
GCGCGGGTCGGCTTTGTGGGCCTGTACCGTGATGAAAAGACGCTCAAGCCGGTCAAATACTATTTTAAAGTGCCCGAAGGATTGGATGACCGTTTGGTGATTGTTGTGGATCCGATGCTGGCAACCGGCAATTCTTCGGTCGCGGCCATCGACATGCTGAAAGAGACCGGCGCGAATAATATCAGGTTCTTGTGCCTGCTGGCGGCACCCGAAGGGATCAAGCGCATGCAAGAAGCCCATCCTGATGTGCCGATCGTCACTGCGGCGGTGGACGAAAAGCTGAACGAATCGGGATATATCGTGCCCGGGTTGGGCGATGCGGGCGACCGGATGTATGGGACAAAATAATGGCTGAAAAGTGGCGGGAATGTGTCAGGGGCGCTTTACTCTGAACGGGTGATGACGCATTGTTTGAGCGATATTTCGTGCTGGGGGCGCAGATGAAGTTTACAAGAATTGTCGCGATTGCTGTTATCTTGGGGTCTGTGGGCATCGGTGCCTTGCAGGCCCAGTCCTTCCGGGACCAGCCCAAAGAATACCCGCCCGCGTCTTATAAGGGCAAGCAATACGTCGACAGCAGCGGGTGTGTGTTCATCCGTGCAGGCATTGACGGCAACGTCACATGGGTGCCGCGGGTGTCGCGCAAGCGCGATGGCGTCTGCGGCTTCATACCCACCAATGTCGGCACTGCGGCGGCATCCCCTGCATCGCAAGGGCCGGCACCTGTTCAGATCACGCTGGATAACGCGTCCACACAATCAACACGTCGCGTTGCGGCTGTGCAGCCGCGCCCTGTCCCCCAGACACGGCGGGTCCAGCCGGTCGCACCTCAGGTTGTGCGGCAAACGGCCCCGCGCCCTGTGGCCGTGGCACCTGCAATCGTGGCAACGGTCCCTGCCGCAGCGCCCCTTGCCGGTGGCAACTGCCCCGGACGATCGGCGCTGAGCCAGCGCTATTCGGGGGGATCGGGTCTGCCTGTACGCTGCGGACCACAAGCCCACCGCATCGTGGGCGCGCAAGCCACCACAACGCGTGGCGGTGCCGTGCAATACCCGTCGGCGGCAGGGACGGTCGCTGTTTCCCCGACAACCCGCATTGTGCCCAAGCATGTCGCAATCAACCGCATCAATACATATAATAACGTGCAGGTTCCCAACGGGTACAAATCCGTCTGGGAAGATGACCGGCTGAACCCCAAACGGGCCGAACAGAACCTGGCTGGCCGGACCCAGATGCTGTTGATCTGGACCAACACCGTCCCGCGTCGTCTGATCAATCAGACCACAGGTCAGGATGTGACGGCTAAAATGCCGTTGATCTATCCTTATACGTCGATTGATCAACAGCGCCGCGAAATGGGCGAGGTCACCTTGCTTGCGCGCAACGGGCAACTGGTCAAGCGGATCGTGCGTAAACCCGGTGGTGCGCCGGTTCTGCGTGAGCCGACCTATTCCAGCCGTTCCGCCGCCAAGCCGGTTGCAGCGGCACCTGAGAAACGCGCGCAGGTCCAGAACGGGGGCAACACCTATGTGCAGGTCGGGACATTCCTGAATGCGGCCAATGCACAGCAGACCGCACAGCGTATCGCCCGCATGGGCATGGGCGCGCGGATCGGCAAATCGACCCGCGGCGGCAAGACATATCTGTCCGTTCAGGCGGGCCCGTTTCCAACGTCGTCTGCGCCCCATGCGCTGGGCAAATTGCGCGGCGTCGGATACCGGGATGCCTATATCCGCTAAACCCTAGCGATGGTGTGACATATCTGGCCAGTCGGTGATGATCCGGCTGGCCATTTCTTTTGCCCATTGCGCATAAATCTGCGGGCCGGGGTGAAAGCCGTCGATTGCCATCTGCGCAGGGTCCAAGGGCAGATCAAAGGGGATATGGTGGCGATGGGTTTCGCCGTGCAAGGATTTGGCCAAGGCCTGATCAAACCGCGCGGCTTGCCGGCCCAATGTCCAGCGCAAGGGCTGTGGCAGGACGGGAAACAGACCCAAAGGCGGCACGCCGGACATATACAAAAGCCGCGGCGCAAACAGCTGGTCGATCCGCTTGCGCAACACCTGCTGCTGGCTTTGCCAACGGCCAAAAGGGACAGCATGGGTCACGTCATTTACGCCCAAGGCCGTGACCACAACATCGACCGGCGCATGGGCCTGATCCTTTAGGGCCTTCAGCGTGCTGGCGGTCGTGGCACCGGTCTTTGCAACAAGCTGCCATTTCACGGTGAAATCCTGCGACAGCTGCGCGGCCAGTTGCCCTGCCAACGCCTGATCCTGATGGTCGACACCGACACCCGCCGCAGATGAATCGCCCAGGATAAGCAGCGACAGTTCAGGGCCGGACCCGATGGTCCCTTCGCGGGGGCCTGCGGCCTCGGGCAGTTGCAAGGCGCGGGCACGCACCCCGATGGCTTGGGTCAAAAGGACGGGCGACAGGGCAAGGCGCAGGGTGAAATCCAGCATCAGCGGCGATTACCCGCCGCAGATGTTTTGCAACCGCAGCCAGTCGGCGTCATTGATCAGCGGGGCCGTGTCCTTGCCTGCCATCGGGTCGCCTTCGATCAGCGCCAATGTGGTTTCCCCCGTGATATCAAGGGCTTCGGCATAGGGGGTGCTGTGCAGCTTTTCCGCGCCAAAGCGGGCCAGCAAGGCCTCGACCGGTGCGGGGGTGGGTCGGGCGGCCATCAGGTTCTCGGCATAGCTTTCGAGCGCGGCATCCGACACTTCGCCGGTGGTCAGCAAACGGAAGTTCTCGCGGATGCCCACATCGGCCAGCATGTCGCGCAGGGGGTCGCTTTGCGCCCGTTTGACCACCTCTGACAGGATGAAGCCGGCGGCGACATCGGGGGATTCATAATCCTCGAAGACGGTTTTGTTCAGCACGATCAACCCGCCGGGCAGGTGGATGCTGTCGCGGGTCATGGCGGGCAGCACCGCAAGCGGGCCCGCCGACAAACGCGTGCCAAGCTTGGTCAGGGCGGCACGGCCGCGCGGGTTGGTACAGGTGTTGCCGGATACCCGTTCGATCTGGCGCAGCAACGCCGCCCCGATCGAGGCGCGTTTAACCATGGGGACCACTTTGAGCGTGTGATCCTGCATGGCACCCGGCAGCCAGAACAGCGCCAGCGCGATCACTGCAAGAAGCGACCCCAACACGCCGATCAGGCGCAAACGGCCGGGGCGGGGGCGGTTGCGTTCTACGGCGCGGCGCAGGGTTTCGATGGCATCAATCATCGTGTCTTCGGTTTCGGCGATCTCGAGCGTTTCCGACGGGTCGCCGTCGGGATGGAACACGGCGGGGCGGGTGCCCGGATTGGCACGCGCAACCGCTGCCAGCGACCAATGCGCGATGGCCTGATCCTTCATATCGGAAATCACCAGCGTCGCATCCCCGATGGACACGATCACCTCGCGGCGTTGATCCTCGGGCTTGGCACGCCAAAGGCCCGTCGCTTCGATCCGCGCGTATTTCGATAGGGCCGTCATGAGCTGGGATATACTGCCTAGTTGTTTCGCGGTACTTTAGCATCTGTTAAGACTTGAGCAATGGGGCGGCTCGGGGCAGCATGGTGCAAACCCGCAGGAGATTTCACTTTATGGACGTAAAACCCGCTATCGCTGCCGATATTCCCGAAATTGCAGCGCTGTGGCACGAAGGATGGATTCAAGGACACGCTGCGATTGCACCTGCGGCCCTTGCCGCGCTGCGCACATCCCAGGAGTTTTCGACCCGCGCGAAGGCGCATCTGAAGCACACGCAGGTGGCTTGGGTGGATGGAAAGATGGCGGGGTTCTTTTTGATCGACCGGGACGAGATATACCAGTTCTACGTCGCCAAAGAGTTTCAGGGGACCGGTCTTGCAACTGAACTGTTGAACAAAGCCGAAGCATCGTTGGGCCACGGGTTGAAATGGCTGGCCTGTTCCGTCGGCAATGACCGCGCAGCCCGCTTTTACGAGAAATGCGGCTGGGAGCAAGCGGGCACGATCCCCTATGAGGTCGAGACCGAAGAAGGCCCGATGATGGTCGAGGTCTGGCGCTACGAAAAGCGCTTGGGCTGAGAGCGCCGTCTGACCGCGCTGTCGGGGCCTGATGTTGCGATGGGAAGGGGGCAAACGCCCCTAAAGGGTCGCTGCCAGTTTCCTGAGTTCAAATTTCTGGATTTTGCCCGTCGATGTCTTTGGCAGGTCTTGGAAAACGATCTTTTTGGGGGCTTTGAACCCTGCCAGTGTTTCGCGGGCAAAGGCGATCATCGCGGCCTCGTCCCCGGTCACGCCGGGCTTGAGTTCGACAAAGGCGCACGGGACTTCGCCCCATTTTTCATCGGGTTTGGCGACAACGGCGGCAAGGTTCACATCCGGATGGCCCATCAGCACGCCTTCGACCTCGACCGACGAGATGTTTTCACCGCCCGAGATGATGATGTCTTTGGCGCGGTCGGCGATCTGCATATAGCCGTTTGAATGCTGGACCGCCAAATCGCCCGAATGGAAATAGCCGCCTGCGAATGCTTCCTTGGTGGCTTGCGGGTTCTTGTAATACCCCTTCATCACCGAATTGCCACGGATCATGATCTCGCCTTGGGTGGCCCCGTCTTTGGTGACCTGGCGCATGTCGGTGTCCAGCACGGTGATGTCCTCCATCATCGGCATGGCGACACCCTGACGGGCCTTCATGGCGGCACGATCAGCGCCTTGAAGCGCGTCCCATTCCGGGGTCCACAAACATTCGGTTACATGGCCATAGGTTTCGGTCAGGCCATAAACCTGCGTCACGTTAAAGCCCAAGGCTTCGATCTTGGACAGGGTTGCAGGGGCGGGGGGCGCGCCTGCGGTGAAGACCTCGACCTGATGGTCAAAGGCGCGGCGTTCGGCGTCGGATGCATTGACCATCATGTTCAACACAATCGGCGCGCCGCCGAAATGGGTGACGCCTTCGTCAGCGATGGCGTTGTAAATGGCACTGGCCGTGATATCGCGGCAGCACACCAAGGTGCCGCCCAGCAGGGGCATCATCCACGAATGGTTCCAGCCGTTGCAATGAAACAGCGGCACGATCTGCATAAACACCGGACGCATGACCATGCGCCAGCTGACCACCGTGCCCATGGTCATCAGATATGCGCCACGGTGGTGATAGACCACGCCCTTGGGCCGGCCGGTGGTGCCCGAAGTATAGTTCAGCGCAAGGCTTTCCCATTCATCCTGCGGCAAGACCCATTCAAAGGCCGGATCGCCTTTGGCAAGCAGTTCATCATAGGTCATGTGCCGCCCGGTCGCTGGGAAACCGGCGCTTTCATCGGGAACCTCGATCAGGGTGGGGGGCGTGTCTAGCGTGGCGCAGGCCGCTTCGGCCAGATCCATGAACTGGGTGTCGACCAGTGCGACCTTGGCTTCGCCGTGGTCCAGGATATAGGCGACGGTATCGACATCCAGCCGCGTGTTGATGGTGTTCAAAACGGCACCACAGGCGGGCACGCCAAAATGCGCTTCGGCTTGGGCGGGGATGTTGGGCAAGAGCGTCGATACGACCTGACCCGGTGCCACTCCCATGCCTGCCAGCGCAGATGCCAAACGGGTGCAGCGTGCGTGATATTGGGCATAGCTCACACGGTGCGCCCCATATGACACCGCCAAGACATCAGGGAAAACATGCGACGCGCGTTGCAAGTGCGACAGCGGGCTAAGCGGCACATAATTGGCGCGGCATTTGTCGAGCCCGTCTTCGTTTGTCATCCAACCCATGGCGCACCCTCCCGATTGCGAAACTTTTCTGCTTGAGTATTGCGCCAGTAGCGTAAAGTTAAAAGGTGGAAACTCTGCCATCCAAAGGAAGAATATGTGCCCCTGACCCCGTTGCAAGATCGCAGACCAGCCCTGACCCTATTGACCGGGTGCGTTCGGGCAAGCGCAAGCGAGGTCGGGCAATGATCATCAGCCGTGGCCGCAACTATATCTTTGTGCACATCCCCAAGACCGGAGGCACCTCAATGGCGCTGGCGCTTGAAGCGCGGGCGATGAAGGACGACATCATGCTGGGCGACACGCCCAAGGCAGTTAAACGCCGCAAACGCATGAAAAACGTCCCGGCAGCTGGGCGGCTTTGGAAACATTCGACCCTGGCCGATATCGAAGGGGTGGTGACCCGCGACGAGATTGCCCAAATGTTCTGTTTCGCGCTGGTGCGGAACCCCTGGGACCGGGTGGTCAGCTATTATCATTGGCTGCGCGACCAGTCCTTTGATCATCCGATGGTCCGGCTGGCACAGCAAACCGGTTTCGCGGATTTCCTTGTGACACCCGCGTTGCAAGACAGCCTGACGAACGCGCCTTATGGCAGCTATCTGCAAGACGGTGCGAGGGTAGATCGGGCCAATCTTTTTATCCGCCTTGAGCATTTCGCCCAAGACGCTGAACCGCTGTTTGACCATCTGGGATTCCGGGTGGAACTGCCCGTGGAAAACGCATCCGATCGTGCCGCATCCTATGAGGAATATTACACCGACGACCTTGCGCAGATCGTCGCGCGAATCTGTTCGGACGATATTTCACGGTTCGGGTACGGATTCGGTCGCGCGTCATAAAAACCGCAAAGTTCCTAACCACAAGTTGCCTGATTGCCCGCCATCCGAGGCTTAATCCGGCACCAAGGTCGGCACTGCTGCGAAATGAGCATCAATGCCCCTAAATGGCCCCTTTGTTGGCCATCTCTCGACATGGCTGACGCGCCATATGCATTCATATAAATATATGCCGAAAATAAAGGCATCGCGCCATGGGGATGGAAAGCAATGTTTGGTTGGAAGATCAAAGACCCACGAATGAACTACCGCACCTCTGAAATGTCAGGTGCGTATAATGGCGGCCTTGAGGTCGCGACACATGGATTGGTTGCAGGCACAAGGGTTGCATCGGCGATGGGCTGGCGTGGCGTTGAATCGCTGGCCAAGGGCGATATGGTCCTGACCTTTGACAACGGCTTGCAGCCAATCACAGATATCCGCCGCGTCACAATCTGCCTCGATGCGATGGAAACGGAAAAGGCGTTGTGGCCTGTTCTGATCCCGCCCAACGCGTTGGGTAACAAAGAGAAACTGACGCTTTTGCCAGATCAGGGCGTGATGCTGGAATGCGAAGCTGCCGCTGATATCCATGGCGATCCGTTTGCACTGGTTAACGCCCATGCGCTGGTCGGGGAACGCGGTATCTACCGCGCGCCGCCAAACACCCGGATCGAACTGATCGCGATATCCTTTGCCGAGGATCAGGTGATCTATGCCGAGGGTGGCGCGTTGATCTTGTGCCTGTCCTATACCACGACCTTGGACCGTCTTTTGGATGGCAGCCAGTCAACCTACGAAGTGTTGAGCCAAACAGAGGCCTCGCGTCTGGTTGAATGTTTCGTGATGGAACTGGAAGACCGGGGCGACCACGGCTTTCCGCAGATGCAACACGGGCTGTGATCCCGCGCCTGTAATCCCGCGTCTATCGGAACATGACAGAACGCGAAAGATTTCGACGGCCGGAATGAAAATGGGACTGCCCGGTGCAGCCCCTTTTTTGCGTTTGAAGAACCCGCTGCCGCCAAAGCGACCTGTGCAGGTCCGGCATGTCATTCAACGGGTCAAACAGAAATCGGCCAGCAGTTTCCTGCTGGCCGTTTGCGTGTGCAAGATGTGACGCCTGATCAGGCGGCTTTGGCATCCGGCCCGAAGCGGCCATAGAACGTCTGTCCCTTGTCGGCCATTTCACGCAACAGGGCAGGGCATTCGAAACGATCGCCGAACTTTGCTTGCAACTGGTCGCAGCGTTCAGCGGCATAGGGTGCGCCGATGATATCAAGCCAGCTGAACGGGCCACCGGACCAAGGCGCAAAGCCCCACCCCAGGATCGCGCCCACATCGCCTTCGCGGATGTCTTCCAGCACGCCTTCTTCCAATGCACGCACAGCTTCAAGCACCTGCGAGAACATCAGACGGTCCTGCACATCGCGCAGGTCGGGCTGGGTTTCGGCCAGCGGGAACTTGTCGTGCATCCCCTTCCAATAGCCCAGACGTTTGCCTTTTTCGTCATAGTCAAAGAAACCGGCATTGGCCTTGCGGCCCAGACGACCCAGATCCTCCATCCAGAAAATCAGATCGTCCGCTTGCGACGCAGGATAGGCATTGCCCATCGCGGCCTTGGTCGCGCGGGCGATCTTGGCCCCCAGATCAATGGATGTCTCGTCGGTCAGTTGCACAGGCCCAACGGGGAAACCCAGCAATTGTGCGGCGTGATCGACCAGTTGCGGGGCCACGCCTTCGGTGATCATCCGCGCGCCTTCGTTGGCATAAGGGATGATGCAGCGGTTGGCATAGAAGAACCGCGCGTCGTTGACCACGATCGGCGTCTTGCGGATCTGGCGCACGTAATCCAGCGATTTCGCAACCGCACGGTCGCCGGTTTCCTTGCCCTTGATGATCTCGACCAACAGCATTTTTTCGACGGGCGAAAAGAAGTGGATGCCGATGAACTGATCGGGGCGCGACGATGCCTTGGCCAAGCCCGTGATCGGCAGGGTCGAGGTGTTGGAGGCAAAGATGCAATCCGCAGGGATCACCGCTTCGACCTTCTTGGTCATCTCGGCCTTGACGGCGGGGTCTTCGAACACCGCTTCGATGATCAGATCGCAGTCTTTCAGCGCGTCCAGATCGGTGGTCGCGGTGATCAGGTTCAACGCGGCCTGCTTTTTCTCTTCGGTGGATTTGCGACGTGCAATGCCCTTGTCAAAGAAGGTCGCGGAATAGGCTTTGCCCTTGTCCGCAGCTTCTTGCGTCTGGTCGATCAGCACGACTTCGATACCGGCCTGAACCGACACCAGCGTGATGCCCGCGCCCATCATGCCCGCGCCCAGAACGCCCAGCTTTTTGACGCGCTGGTCTGGCACGCCTTCGGGACGCACGGCACCTTTTTCCAGCGCTTCCTTGTTCAGGAACAGTGACTGGATCATGGCAGATGACGACGGGTTCATCAGGATGTTGGTGAACCAGCGCGCCTCGATCTTGAGGGCGGTATCGAAAGGCACCAACGCCCCTTCATACACGGCACTTAGCAAGGCCTTGGCGGCAGGGAAGGCCCCTTGGGTCTTGCCGTTGACCATCGCATTGGCCCCGACAAAGGTCATGAAACCGGCAGGGTGGTAAGGCGTGCCGCCGGGCATCTTGTACCCTTTGGCATCCCAAGGCTTCAAAATATCCGCATCCTTGGCGTTTAGTACCCAGTCTTTCGCGGCAGCGACCGGATCGGCGACAACCTCGTCAATCAGGCCCGCAGATTTCGCGGCCGCCGGGGCAACCATCTTGCCCTCAAGCAGGAAAGGCGACGCCCCCATCGCGCCCAGCTTGCGCGTCAGACGGGTCGTACCGCCAGCGCCGGGGAAAATCCCGACCAGAATTTCGGGCAGGCCGATACGCGCCTTGGGGTTGTCGGCAACGAAAATGCGGTGCGTGGCCAGTGGCAGTTCCAGCCCGATACCAGCCGCCGTGCCGGGCAGGGCAGCGGCAATCGGCTTGCCGCCCTTGTTGGTCTTGGCATCCATGCCGGCGCGTTCGATCTTGCGCAGCAAGGCGTGCATTTGCATCGTGCCCTCGAACAGACCCTTGGCAGGATCGTCACCCGCATCTTCGCGCATTTTGGCCAGCAGGTTCAGGTCCATCCCGCCCGCGAACGACCCGTCCTTACCGGATGTGATCACCGCACCCTTGATGCTGTCGTCGGACAAAACGGTGTCGATGATGGCGTCCAGTTCGGACAACCCTTCAATCGACATGACGTTCATGGATTTACCGGGGACGTCCCAGATGATGATGGCGACGCCGTCGGCGTCTGTCTTCATTGTGAAATCGGTCATTTATCTCTCCCTGAATTGGAGTGTGTTAGGAGCGCTGAGGTGTGTAATCAGCGAATTTCTCAAGCAGCGACCGGATCAATTCGATCGTGGCTTTCGGGCCATCCTGGCAATCTTCCTCGCTCAGCAGGATCCGCTTGAAGTTATTGAAACTCTCGCGGTCGAAACTGTCGCTTGGATCATTGCGGTGCTTGAAGAACAATGGCGGCTCATCTTGGTACAAGCGCACATATGCACCGCCCCGTTCGACTTTGACCTTCAGATCCTTCAAGCCCTTTTTCGGGGCCAGTTCGGCGATGGCAAGAAAGGGATGTGGTTGATCGCTCATTATACACGCTCGATTATTGTGGCGGCACCCATGCCGGATGCAATGCAAAGCGTGGCCATGCCGACTTCCTTGTCGGAGCGCTCAAGCTCGTCCAGCAGCGTGCCGATGATCATGGCACCTGTCGCACCCAAAGGGTGACCCATCGCGATGGACCCGCCGTTGACGTTGACCTTGCTGTCGTCGACATCAAACGCCTGCATGAAACGCATGACCACGGCGGCAAAAGCTTCGTTGACTTCGAACAGGTCGATGTCGCCGATCTTCATGCCGTTGTCGGCCAGAATTTTCTCGGTCACGGGCACAGGGCCGGTCAGCATGATCGTCGGATCGGTACCGATCTTGGCTGTGGCACGGATACGGGCGCGGGGTTTCAGGCCGTATTTCTCGCCGAATTCCTTGTTGCCAATCAGCACAGCCGCCGCACCGTCGACGATACCGGATGAATTGCCCGCGTGGTGGATGTGGTTGATTTTCTCAAGATGCGGGTACTTCATCAACGCGACCTTGTCGAAACCGGGCATGACTTCGCCCATCTGCTGGAACGCCGGGTTCAGTGACCCAAGCGATTGCATGTCGGTCTGGGGGCGCATGTATTCGTCATGGCTCAGGATCGACAAACCGTTCTGGTCCTTGATGTCGATGACGGATTTGGCAAAGCGGCCCTCGTCCCAAGCCATTTTCGCGCGCTGCTGGGATTTGACGGCCAGCTGGTCGGCCTCTTCACGGGTAAAACCGTATTCGGTGGCAATGATGTCCGCCGAAATACCCTGCGGGACAAAGTATTTTTCCATCGCCAGTGTCGGATCAACGGCAATCGCGGCCCCATCGCTGCCCATGGGCACGCGGCCCATCATCTCGACACCACCCGCGATATAGGCCATGCCCGCACCGCCTTTGACCTGGTTGGCGGCCAGATTGACGGCCTCCATCCCCGAGGCACAGAAACGGTTGATCGCAAGGCCCGGAATGCGTTCATCCAGATCGGACGCCAACACGGCAGAGCGCGCAAGGCAGCCGCCCTGTTCCATAACCTGAGTCACGTTGCCCCAGATCACATCCTCGACCGCGTGGCCCTCAAGGTTGTTGCGTTCCTTGAGCGCGTTCAGCGTGAGCGCGGACAGGCGCAACGATGTCAATTCGTGCAGCGCGCCGTCTTTGCGGCCCTTGCCGCGCGGGGTGCGCAAGGCATCGTAGATATATGCTTCGGTCATGCTTAGTCTCCGTTCGAAGTGTAGAACAAACCTTTAATACAGGCGGTTCGGATGCTGAGTTGTGGTTCCGGGGCGAGCGCTGCTATTTCCAACGCTGCTGCCTCGCATTCTGCTTTCTGAAAGAAGATCAAGTCTTCCACGCCATGAAGCTCGGATGTGGGCATGCCTGTGACAACGAAAATGATCAGCTTCCACATTGTGCCGCTCCCTTACAGTCAAATACGGTCAGCTGGGCTGCCGGGCATCAGGTCATAGGGGGCTTTCCAGCCCGGTGTTTCGCTCAGACGCGTGAGCCACGCATCGATATGGGGCCAGTCCTTGCGGTTAAAACCGAAGGGCTCGGGGTAATACAGATAGCCGCAACAGCTCAGATCGGCGTTGGTGATCCCGTCGCCCACGATCCAGTCGCGGCCGTTCAGGTGATCATTCAACACCGCATAAGCCGCCGCAAGACGCCCCTGCATAAAGCCGATGACTTCCTTTGGCTGCTTGTCCTCGGGCAGAAAATTCATCAAAAATCGCGTCATCCCGGCGTTGGAGCTGAGCTTGTGGTTGTCCCACAAAACCCACCGCAAAATCTCGCGACGTTCCGTTGAATCCTTGCCGCCGAACTTGCCGGATTTTTCAGATATGTAATCCTGGATCACGCCGGATTGCGTCAGCGTAACATCGCCGTCGATCATGACCGGGGCCTCGCCCATCACGTTTGTGGTGCTGCGAAAATCCGCTGTGCGCGTTTCGCCGCCAAAGAAGTCTACTTTGACGGGCTCCCAGGCAAGGCCCGATAATTCCAGCGCGAGGGCTGCTTTATAGGCGTTTCCGCTTTCGCCGAAGCAATGCAATTTGATGGTCATGTGATGAACCTCCCTAAGGTCACTATTCTTTTTCTCTCGTCGACGTGGGGGTTTCACACCCCCACACCCCCGTGGAGTTTATCTGGCAAAATGAAATCAAAATGTTTCATTTTTAAGGTCTTGTTAGTGTCTCTCTTTTATCAAACTGATGCGCAGCAGGCTGGAGAGCTGAGCGGCGTGCAAAGTGAAACCCTGTCTCTTTCGTGGTTTGGCCAAGGGGGAGGCAGGGCCTTGCCGCCCGTTTCATTTTGCCAAATAAACTCTCCCCGAAGGGCCGCTTTCATCCTTACCCGGTTATTTTTTGCGATCATCGATTTCGGCATTGAAAAGCCGCAGGCGCGCTGTCAGGTTTTCTTCGTTCATCACGCTGTTGAAGTTTTCGAATAGAAAAGACAGCGCTTCCCCTTCGTCCAAACCAGCCTCGGCTGAAAATTTCTTGAGCCGTCTGTAGCCGTCTTCGGTCATGGCAACGGGGAAGCGGCGGGTGAGGCGGAAGCGTTTGGGCATCGGAAACCTTTCGAGAAGCGTGAGGTGGGGGGCTCCCCACCTCTGCCAGCTTAGAAGTTTGCGGCGTCCAGCGCCATCACCGTATCCGCGCCGGTCTGGATGCGGGTCAGGTGCAGCGCGGTGGCGGGCAATTGACGTGCCATGTAATAGCGTCCGGTCGCCAGTTTGGTCTCGTAGAATGCCGTATCGCCTGTGCCTTCTGCAATTGCTTTCTTTGCGGCCAGACCCATTTTCGCCCACATATAGCCCAGGCAAACATGGCCGAACATGTGCATGAAGTCGGTCGACCCAGCCAGGGCGTTGTTGGGGTTTTTCATGCCGTTTTGCATGAAATACATGCCCGCCGCTTGCAGATCCTTGCTGGCGGCCTTGAGGGGCTCGAGGTAGGTGGCGTCGAATTCGGCATCCTGGCCGGCGTTTTCCTTGATGAAGGTCTTGAGCAGGTCAAAGAACGCCATCACGTGTTTGCCGCCGTCTTGCGCCAGTTTGCGCCCCACGAGGTCAAGCGCTTGCACGCCGTTGGCCCCTTCATAGATCATCGCAATGCGGGCATCGCGGGTGAACTGGGACATGCCCCATTCTTCGATATAGCCGTGGCCGCCGTAAACCTGTTGTGCCTTGACGGTCATGTCATAGCCCACATCGGTCAGGAAGCCTTTGATCACGGGCGTCATCAGCGACACAAGGCCGTCGGCGTCTTTGTCATTTGAGCGGTGCGCGGCGTCGATCAGGTTTGCACCCCAAAGGATGAATGCGCGCGCGCCTTCGATAAAGGATTTCTGGTCCATCAGGCTGCGGCGGATATCGGGGTGTACGATCAGCGGATCGGCCGGGCCATTGGGGTTTTCGGTACCTGTCACGGCGCGCCCTTGCAGGCGGTCCTTGGCGTAGATCAGCGCGTTTTGATAGGCCACATCGGCTTGGGCCAGACCCTGCATGCCAACGCCAACGCGGGCTTCGTTCATCATGGTGAACATGGCGCGCATGCCTTTATGTGCGTCGCCCAGCAGATAGCCAACGGCACCGTCATAGTTCATCACGCAGGTGGAGTTGCCGTGGATGCCCATTTTCTCTTCGATGGAGCCGACCGAGAGGCTGTTGCGCGCGCCAAGGGAGCCGTCTTCGTTGACCATGACCTTGGGCACGATGAACAGCGACACACCTTTGATGCCTTCGGGGCCGCCTTCGATTTTGGCCAGAACAAGGTGGATGATGTTGTCGGCCATGTCGTGGTCGCCCGACGAGATAAAGATTTTCTGACCGGTGATCTTATAGCTGCCGTCTGCTTGCGGGGCCGCTTTGGTGCGCATCAGGCCCAGATCGGTACCGCAATGGGGTTCGGTCAGGTTCATGGTGCCGGTCCATTCGCAAGAGACCATGTTGGGCAGGTAGGTGTCTTTTTGTGCATCCGACCCGTGGGCCAAAATCGCAGAGGCAGCACCGTGGGTCAGGCCCTGATACATTGTGAACGCCTGGTTGGAGGCCGAGAACATCTCGCCCACGGCGGTGCCGATGACATAGGGCATGTTCTGGCCGCCATATTGTTCGGGCATGTCCAGGCCGGGCCAGCCGCCTTCTTTGACCTTGCCGAAGGCGTCCTTGAAACCGGTTGGCGTATAGATAACGCCATTTTCCAGACGGCAGCCTTCCTTGTCGCCAACAGCGTTCAGCGGGGCCAGAACTTCGGAGGTCAGCTTGCCTGCTTCCTCGAGAATGGCGGAGGTGAAATCGGGCTCGAGTTCGTCATAGCCGGGGATGGTGGACCCGGTCACATTCAGCACATTGTGCAGAACGAATTGCATGTCTTTGATGGGGGCTGTGTAGCTCGGCATGGTGATGTCTCCCTTGGGCGGATGGTCGCGTATCTGTTGAAAAAGGTGTTTATTCTGCTGCTTTGCGCGGGTTGTTCATGGAGGCGATCATCTTTTCCCCCCATTTCAGCTGGTTGCGCAAATCGTCGATCGCCTGGTCCATTTCCTCGCGTTGCGCTTCCAGATCGGCAAGGCGGTCGCGGGCGATTTCATAGGTACGAGCAAGCTGTGTCTGTTGCTGGTCGCCCATGTGATACAGGTCCAGCAACTGGCGGATTTCTTCGAGACTGAAGCCAAAGCGTTTCCCGCGGATGATCAGTTTCAACCGCGCGCGGTCGCGCTTGGTGAACAGGCGTTTCTGGCCCTGACGTTCCGGGAACAGCAGTTCTTTTGCTTCGTAAAAGCGCAGGGTCCGCGGGGTCACATCAAATGTGTCGCACATCTCGCGGATGGTCATTGTGGTGGTGTTCATCTCTTGGGTCCACTCTTGCATCAGAAGGTATTTGAGATCGAGTTGGGGGCTTTCGCGCCGCTTTACAACAGATGATTGTGTTGACGTAGTGAGACGTCACGTCACTTTTAGCTTTACGTACGGTAAATCTAGGTAAACTTGTGTGTAAGACGTGAAAACGGGGAACCGCATGCGGAAAAACGGCGGAATGGCGCTGTTCATGGGGCAGGGATCAGGCGCCTTGGGCACGGGTTTTAGATGCCGCAGGCACTGTTGCCGTGGCATCCATCGACTGGCACGCGGCCTTGTCGATTACATGTTTTTCAATGCATCAGCCGTATCGTCGCGCAGGCGTTGAAGCTCGTCCATCGCATCGTTCAACTGGGCACGCTGTTCCGCCAGTTCCAGCAACTGGCGATCCGCGCTGATGACCCAGGCACGCATTTGCGCTTCGGTGCCCTCTTTTTCATAGATCAGCAACCACTGGCGGATCCCTTCGAGGGAATAGCCGAACTTGCGCCCCCGCATGATCAATTTCATGCGCGCGATTTCGCGGGCCCCATAGCTGCGGGAGCGGCCATTGCGCTCTGGATTCAACAATTCGATATATTCGTAATACCGCAAGGTGCGCGGTGTTACATCAAACTCGGCGCACATTTCCTTAAAGCTCAGGCGTTTATCGGGCATCGCTATCTCCTCAGATCGGGAAACTAAGCGCAAGATTGTCCAAGCGCAACAGGCGGGGTTGCTCTTGGCGACGTGGATGGTTGATATGTGGGGAAGGTTTATGAAAAGGGGCTGACAAATGTCAGACAAACTGCGGATCGCGCGCCAGTTCATCTCGGCTTTGCCGTTCAGCGAGGCACTGAACATGTCGCTGGAGGATCTGGATGGTGGTGTTGCGGTTATCTCGATGCCGTATGATTCCAAACTTGTGGGCGACCCGCGCACCGGTGTGATCCATGGTGGCGCGGTGTCGGCCTTGATGGACACATGTTGCGGTGCGGCCGTGATGAGCCACCCCAGCAACCCCGGTGGCACCGCCACGATCGACCTGCGCATTGAATATTTGCGGGCTGCCAAACCGGGCCAGACCATTACGGCGCGGGCGGAATGTTATCACGTCACGCGGTCGGTCGCATTTGTGCGCGCCACCGCCCGGGACGAAGAAGACGGCAGCCCGGTGGCAACAGCCACAGGCAGTTTTGTAGTGGAGGGTAAAAGATGAGCGGTCGCCAGAAGCCGGAGGCCGTTCAGGTCATCAAGAAACGGCGCGACGGTGCGCTGAACGCATTGGTCGGCGGCGTGCCCTATATCAAGTTTCTGGGGATCGAATTCGAACGCCGCGGCGACGAACTGACGGCGATCCTGCCGTTTTCCGAGAAATTGATCGGCAATCCGCTTATCAAGGCAATCCATGGTGGGGTCACCGCGTCTTTTCTTGAGGTGACGTCGATTATTACCCTGAGCTGGACCTCTCTGTGGGAAGATATGGAATCGGGCGTGCTGGACGTGGAAAAGATGGATGGCGAACACATGCCCCGCTTGCCCAAGACGA
Organism: Sulfitobacter sp. HGT1; assembly: GCF_013282155.1. Lineage (GTDB taxonomy): Bacteria > Pseudomonadota > Alphaproteobacteria > Rhodobacterales > Rhodobacteraceae > Sulfitobacter. The sequence continues at coordinate 8,208 of NZ_BLWI01000012.1, read as the reverse complement.
TTGATTTTACGGTCGATTACCTGCGTTCGGGCCTGCCCCGCGATGCCTATGCACGGGCCACGATCAACCGGTCGGGGCGGCGCTATGCCTCGGTGCATGTCGAGGCGTGGCAAGACAACCGCGCCAAGCTGTTTGCGCAGGCCACCGGGCATTTCCTGATGCCGCAAAGCCGTGACTGACCCGATCCCGCAGGGCGAAGTGCGTGCAGTGGCCCAAGGCCGGCTGTCCGCCCGCGAGGTGGTGACCCACCGCCGCGTCCTGAACATTGCCATCCCGATTGTGATTTCCAACGCAACGGTCCCGATCCTGGGGGCCGTGGATACCGGTGTTGTGGGGCAGATGGGCCTTGCCGCCCCGATCGGGGCTGTTGGCATCGGCGCGATCATCCTGTCGGCGGTCTACTGGATTTTCGGTTTCTTGCGGATGGGCACGGTTGGTCTGACCGCGCAAGCCGCCGGCAACGGCGACGACGCCGAGGTGGCAGCACTGCTGACACGCGGTCTGCTGATCGGCGGGTTGGCGGGGCTGGTTATCGTGCTGCTGCAAATTCCGCTGTTCTGGGGGGCCTTTCAGGTGTCACCCGCCAGCGCCGAAGTTGAAGGGCTGGCGCGGTCCTATATGCAAATCCGCGTCTGGTCGGCCCCCGCCGCGATTGCGATTTATGCGATCACCGGCTGGCTGATCGCACAGGAACGCACCCGCGCCGTGCTGGTCATTCAGGTGTGGATGAACGGGCTGAACATCCTGCTGGATCTGTGGTTCGTGCTGGGGCTGGGATGGGGCGTCGAAGGCGTGGCCTTTGCGACGTTTCTGGCGGAATGGACGGGGGCCGCCTTGGGGCTGTGGTTCTGCCGCGCGGCCTTTGGGGTGCCGGCATGGCGCGACTGGCCACAGGTGTTTGATGGCCCACGCTGGGTCAATATGATGAAGGTGAACGGGGATATCCTGATCCGGTCCCTGCTGCTGCAGGCGATCTTTGTCTCGTTTCTGTTTCTTGGATCAGGGCTTGGCGATGTCAAACTGGCGGCCAATCAGGTGTTGCTGCAATTCCTGATGATCACGGCCTATGCGCTGGACGGCTTTGCCTTTGCCGCCGAGGCGCTGGTCGGGCGGGCGATGGGCGGCAAGCAACGCGATATCCTGCGGCGCGGGGCGCTGCTGACCAGCGGATGGGGGTTGCTGGCCTGTGCGCTGATGACTGTGGGCTTTGCACTGGGCGGTGGCGCGACTATCGACCTGATGACAACGGCCCCGTTGGTGCGCGAAGAGGCGCGGGTGTTCTTGCCCTATATGATCGCCGCCCCGCTGATCGGATGCGCGTCATGGATGCTGGACGGTATTTTTATCGGGGCAACGCGGTCGCGGGACATGCGCAACATGATGGCGGTGTCTTTTGTAATCTATTGCGCCTGCGCGTGGGTTTTGGTCCCGATGCTTGGCAATCATGGTTTGTGGATTTCGCTGCTGGTCAGCTTTATCGCCCGCGGCATTACCCTTGGCCTGCGCTATCCGGCGCTCGAGCGGGCCGCGGGCTAGCCCGTTTTCTTTCAAAGAAAACGGTTCGGAATTTTGGAAAATTCCGGCTCACCTGGCCAGCAAACTGTGTACCGCTTCGGGTGGACGCCCGATGATCGCTCGGTCGCCTCTAAACACCATGGGGCGTTCGATCAGGATCGGGTTTGCCGCCATCGCCTGCATCAATGTCGTCTCATCGCTGTCCTTGCTCAGCCCAAGTTCCTTGAAGCGGCCCTCGCTGCTGCGCATCATCTCGATCGGGCGCAGGCCAAGCGCGGCCTGTGCCGCTTCAAGCTCTGCCAGAGTGGGCGGGTTCTCAAGATAGCGCCGAATGGATACCTCTGCACCAGAGGCTTCGATCAGGGCCAAGGTCTGGCGTGATTTCGAACAGCGCGGATTGTGCCAGATCGTGATCACAGCCAGTCCTCGCGTTTGGTGCCCACCGCATCGGCCACGGATGCAAAGCCGTCGCGTGCCAGCAGTTCATCCAGCCCCCGCGCGATATCACCGGCAAGCGACAGCCCGCCATAGACCAGCGCCGTGTACAGTTGAACCGCCGACGCCCCGGCGCAAATCTTGGCATAGGCATCCTGGGCCGAACCGATGCCGCCGACACCCACCAGCGGGATATCGGTCAGGGTGGACAGCCGCGCCAGCACGCGGGTCGATTTCTCAAACAGCGGTGCGCCTGACAGGCCGCCCATTTCATCACGGTGCTTGCTGTGCAGGCCCGCACGATCCAACGTGGTGTTGGTCGCGATGATCGCCGCCACGCCCGCTTGATTGGCCACATCTGCCACATCGGCAATTTCGGCTTCGGTCAGGTCGGGGGCGATTTTCAGGAACACGGGGGTTGACCCGCGCACATCCATCACACCGGCCAAAAGCGCTGCCAACGCCGCCTTGCCCTGCAAATCGCGCAGTTTTTCGGTGTTGGGCGAAGATACATTGACCGTGGCGAAATCCACGTGATCGCGGGCCGCCTCCATCACGCGCGCGAAATCGGCGGCGCGGTCTGTGCTGGTTTTATTGGCCCCAAGGTTCAGACCAACCGGAATGCCGGGCGCACGGTCACGCAGCCTTGCGCAAATCGCGTCCATGCCTTCGTTGTTAAAGCCGAAACGGTTGATCGCGGCGCGGTCTTCGGTCAAGCGAAACAGGCGGGGTTTGTCATTGCCGGGTTGGGGCAGGGGCGTGGCGGCACCGACCTCGATAAAGCCGAAACCGGCCTTGGACAGCGGCGCGATTGCCGTTGCGTTTTTGTCAAATCCGGCGGCAAGGCCAACGGGGTTGGGCAGGTCCAGCCCCGCCAAGGTGGTCTTCAGACGCGGCGAGGTCACAGGGCCCGGCATCGGTGCCAGCCCCATCCGCAAGGCCGCGATGGCCAGCCCATGCGCTGCCTCGGGGTCGATTTTGCGCAAGGCGCGCAGGCCGATTTGTTCAGCGAAACGTTTCATGCAAATTCATCCGTTAGGGGCAGGGTGCCGGTGCGGATCAGCCGCGATGTGGTGACAGCAGCCTGACGGTGCACAACCGCCAGCTTGTAGCGGGGGTCAGATATCATCTGCAAAAACGCATGGGCATTGGGGTAGTGGGCGATGAACATGATATCCCATGCCTCATGGGCGGGGCCGATCAATGTCGTCTCGAACTGCCCGCGCCACGCGATGGAGCCGCCAACATCGGCCAGCACCGGTCCGCTTTCGACGCCGTAATTCTTATAGGCCGCGGCACCGGTCAACCCGGCTGACGCAAGCGCGTGACCGGCGGGATAGGCCGCAACATCGCGCAGCCGCACAAGGTTGAGCATATGCAAAGGCGTATCGCGGTCCAACCCCTTGAAGGCGTCAAACTGCGCGCGGTCCGGATCGACGTACTGGGTCATTCGTTTTCAAACCCGGCGGGGAATTGATGCGCCCCGTTTTCAATCGGCAAAGGTTGGGCCCAGGTGACGTCGTCCAGCTTGAGATCGCGGTAAAGATGTGGAAATTCGGCACCGCCGCGCGAGACTTCCCATTTGATGTCATCGCCCAGCCTGTCGGTTTCGACGGCAAGCAGAAACAAACCGGTTTCGCCGGCGAAATGTTTCGCGGCGGTTTCGGCAGCTTGGGTCGCGGTTGAAAAATGGACATAGCCATCGGCCACATCAATGGGCGCACCTCGGGTTGTCCCCGCGTTGCGCAACGCTTGCCATTCGTCGGCGCGAAATATTTTGTATATCAACATGGATGCCGTGATGCCTTGGCGGCGGCAAACGGTCAAGACCTGTGCAACCGCGCGGGCGTTTTGGCATGTGACCCTGCGGCAGGGGGAAATCGGTGCAGATGGTCTTTGACAGATTGAAAAGCCAAGGCCACGATACAGCAGAATTTCAACCCTGGGGGATACCACCATGAAACGATTCCTGACGGCCACCGCAGCGCTGGCCCTGACGGCAGGCATGGCGCAGGCCGAGTACAACCTGACCATTCTGCACACCAATGATTTCCACGCCCGTTTTGAGCCGATCAGCAAATATGACGGCCCTTGTTCTGCCGAGGATAACACCGAAGGTAAATGTTTTGGCGGCACCGCCCGTCTGGTCAACGCGATCAAGGATGCCAAGGCGCGGACCAACAACCATATTCTGGTGGATGGCGGCGACCAATTCCAAGGGTCGTTGTTCTATACATATTACAAGGGCCAGATGGCCGCCGAAATGATGAACATGCTGGGCTATGACGGCATGACCGTGGGCAACCACGAATTCGACGACGGCCCCGAAGTGCTTGCCGGTTTCATGGCCGCGCTCGAATTCCCGATCCTGATGTCGAATGCCGATATCTCGGCTGAACCGTTGCTGGCGGGCAAGCTGGCGAAATCGGCGGTGATCGAACGGGGCGGCGAAAAGATCGGCCTGATCGGTCTGACAGCCGAAGACACCGACGAACTGGCCAGCCCCGGTGAAAATGTGATCTTTACTGATTCCGTCACCGCCGTGCAGGGCGAGGTCGATCTGCTGACCGCGCAGGGCGTGAACAAGATCATCGTGCTCAGCCACTCCGGCTATAAGGTTGACCAGATGGTCGCCGAAAACACGACGGGCGTAGATGTGATCGTAGGCGGACATTCGAACACCTTGCTCAGCAACACCAACGAACGCGCCGAAGGGGCGTACCCGACGATGATCAAGGACACCGCCATCGTTCAGGCCTATGCTTATGGTAAATATCTGGGCGAACTGAACGTGACCTTCGATGACGAAGGCAATGTGACCGAAGCCTCGGGCGAGCCGGTGTTGATCGACGCGGCGGTTGTCGAAGACGAAGGCACCTTGGCGCGCATCGCCGAGCTGGCCCAACCGCTGGACGAAATCCGCAACAAGGTGGTGGCCGAAACATCTGCGATGATCGACGGCGACCGTGCGGTTTGTCGCGTGATGGAATGTGCGATGGGCAACCTGATTGCCGACGCCATGCTGGCCCGCGTGGCTGATCAGGGTGTGCAAATCGCGATCCAGAACAGTGGTGGTATCCGGTCGTCGATCGACGCGGGCGATGTCACCATGGGCGAGGTTCTGTCGGTGCTGCCGTTCCAGAATACGCTTTCGACCTTTCAGGTCTCAGGGGCCACGGTCATCGAGGCACTTGAAAACGGTGTCAGCCAGATCGAGGAAGTCGCAGGCCGTTTCCCGCAGGTCGCGGGCATGACCTATGCGGTTGATGCAAAAGCCGACGTGGGCAGCCGCGTCAGCGACGTTATGGTTGCGGGCGAACCGATTGATCCGGCCAAGATGTACGGCGTCGTGTCCAACAACTATGTGCGCAATGGCGGTGACGGCTACGCGATGTTCAAGACCGCTGAAAACGCCTATGATTACGGTCCGGATGTGGCTGACGTCACGGCTGAATACATAGCGGCAAACGGCGCATATACGCCCTACCTTGATGGCCGTATCACGCTGAAATAAGCCGGCTTAAACAATATGAAGGCGCGTCATTTCAGGATGGCGCGCCTTTTCTTATGGGGTGGTTTTTTGGGGGCCGGCCCTTTACGGGCCAACTTTATTTACGGCGTTGCGTCGATCTGGTTGTCGGCATCGGCAAAGACGGCGGTTTGCGGCGTGCTTGCCCGCCCGCCCACGGCCATCTGAAACTCTTTCTTGTCCTCGACCGCGACTGCCTCGCTTTGGAGAATACGCCAGAGCGTGTAGAAAATGACAACCACATGACTGCCCGCCGTGACCATAAACAGCGCGCGGTCTGCAAGCCCGGCCATGGCCCAGCCAGCCAAAAGCGGCCCGATGATGCCGCCAACCCCGTACAGCAGCAGCAAGCCGCCTGAAATCTGGATCGCGGTGCCGGGGGCGGCGTGGTCATTGGCATGGGCGACGATCACCGGATACATCGCAAAGATCGACCCGCCCAGAATTCCCGCCAGCACCAGGTTCAAAACGCGGCTTTCGGGGGCCAGCACCAAAAACGCCGTGTCAGCGGCCAGTGCCAGAACCGTCAGGCCAACCAGCACCTTGCGGCGGTCCATCTTGTCCGACAGCCAGCCCACAGGGATTTGCGCCAATGCGCCCACCAGAATGGGGATCGACGTGAACAGCGCGATGGTGGCCAGCACCAGCCCGACACGGTCGGCATAAACCGCCGCCAAAGTGCCAAAGGCCGAATTCGACACCCCGACAAACAGGACCCCGATCACCGCAACGGGCGAATTGCGCCACAGCGCCTTGAGGTCAAGTTTTACATGCACCAGCGGGGCAGGGGTGCTGGTCGAACTGATGGCCGTCGGCACCAAGGCAAGGCAATAGAATATCGCGGCGATGGCGAAAAAGGTGAACCCGTTCGGATCGCCCGTGGTCAACATCAACTGGCCCGCCGTCGTGGCCCCGAGGTTGACCATCGTATAGACGCCAAAGACTTTGCCCCGGCTGGTCGGGTTGGTTTGTTCGGTCAGCCAGCTTTCCACAATCATCGCGGCCCCGGCAAAGCAAAACCCGCAAAGCGCCCGCAGAATGATCCAGGCGGCTGGCGAAATCAGCAATGCGCTGGCCAGGATCGAGACTGCGGCAATGGCGGCCATCGCCCCGAAGGCGCGAATATGCCCCACACTGGCAACCAGCCGCGCGGTGAAAATGCACCCCGACACATAGCCGATCGCCCAGCCCGTCCCGAGCAGGCCAAGCGATACGGCGGAAAACCCTTCGGCTTGCCCCCGCACCGGCAGGATCAGCCCGTTGATGCCACCGGCAAATAGCAAAAACGCGGACCCCAGCAACAAAACTGCAATCGGAAGGATATGGCGGTGCATGGTGGTCCTTTCGGCAATCTTCGGTCACGGCGCAGATAGACTTGGCCAACACCTGACCCTAAGTTTAGGGGGAAACCAACCCCGATGTCGGGGATGGGGTGCTTTGTTTGGCCTGAGGGGGGATTTATGTGCGGACGCATGGCAGTGACGCTTCCTTTGGATGCGATGGCGCAACTTTTTGCGGCCTCGCCTGCCAACGACCTGCCCGAAGTGCCGAACTATAACGTCTGCCCGACCAACGCCGTGCATATCGTCACCAGTGACCCCCAGACAGGCCGCAAGCTTGGCGCGATGCGATGGGGATTTATTCCGACGTGGTACAAGAAACCGACGGACGGCCCTTTGCTGATCAACGCGCGGGCCGAAACAATCACGGACAAGCCCGCTTTTCGCGATGCCGTGCGCAGGCGGCGCGGGCTGGTTGTGGCGAACGGGTTTTACGAATGGACCAAAGACCCCCAAGACGGTCGCGACCCGTGGTATATCACCCGACAGGATCACGCGCCGCTGGCACTGGCAGCCATCTGGCAGGATTGGACCAGCCCCGAAGGCGACCGCCTGTCCACCTGTGCCGTGCTGACAACGCAGGCAAACAAGGCGATGACCGCAATCCACCACCGTATGCCGGTCTTGATCGAGGCCCCGGATTGGCCGTTATGGCTGGGTGAAAACGGCAAAGGGGCCGCAACGCTCATGAACGCTGCGGCCGAAGATACATTGACGTGGCATCGGGTGTCGCGAAAGGTGAACTCCAACAAAGCGTCGGGGGCCGGGCTGGTCGAACCGATCTAGGCACGCGATCGCGCCCCCGAGATTGTGGCAAACAGGCCTATTCGCTCAGAGGTGGCTCATCAAAGCTGATCGTGCCCTCGTATGTGACAGGCCCTGTGGGCTCTTCGCCTTCCACTGGCGCAGCTTCACCCGTGCTGGAGAAAGCCAGCGGAGACGCGGTATCAACCACATAGGTAAAGGAACTGCCGGGGCTCAACGCCTCGGATTCCCAGGTGCCGTCGGTCGCTTTCACCGTCCGCGCGTGGTCGGAACTGTTGGTGAAATTCAAAACGTCACCCGGCACGACGTAGATCACGGCGGGAAAAAACGCCTGATCAAGGATCATCACGTTTTGGGTTTGTGCCAAAGCGGAATTGCCGCAAATGGCGAAAGTGAACGCAACAAGGGACATGGCCCCCTTGTGAAAAGAAATAGGCATAGAAATGCTCCTGACAACGGCCCCACCCGGTTACAGTTCTACGTTCCTTAACGAAGCATTGCGGCGGAAATAGGGCGAAACGGTTGTTCCGGTGCCTCTTAGAGGCTGATCGGAAATGAGTTGAGTGAATTCAGCAGGTTGTGATTCTATCTGGTTGCGAAACTTGACGGAGATCACGATGGCCT
>NZ_BLWI01000011.1 GCF_013282155.1 Sulfitobacter sp. HGT1 | reverse complement strand
TTTTAAGTGACATCCAACAGTACTCCTTAGACCTGGCTCAACGGTAAAATCATCTTACGCTACGCCGGTGCAGGGTCCGTCTACAGCATCAGGGCAAACTGATTAGCGCTTTGCAGCCAACCAGCCAAGCACTATCATTGCGACAGTTGAATGGACCGCACGAGCGGCAATGACAGGAGAGCGCGCTTGGCACAGGCACTTCGAAGGCATGATCATACGGCCTGGGTCACACATTTCGTGCGAAATCGCTTGCCGGAGCAAGATTTCCCCGGTGAAGACGAAGACGAGTATGGATACTTCGCGGGCGGCGAGCTTGAGGCCGATGCGGGTGCATTTCAAGTGCTCACTGCAATCATTCGCCTGGGCGGTCTTATGCCCGGCTATTCGTTTCGCAAGGGACGCACCACGATATACGGCGGACAGCCGGCGGTTTGTGCAACAGAGATGCCGCTCTATGCCTTCGCAACTTATGCGCGCGAGCGTGCGGAAGCCGGCAACGTCTCAGCCTACGGCATATCGTTCCTGAAGTCAGAGTTCTATGCAGCAGGCGGACGTCCAGCTATCTACGGGCTGTCGACTGATAACGTCAAATACAGTCGAAATGATCCCACCTGTAGGATCATCGATGAGGCGATCCTACCAGTCCGAGAACAGTTCCGTTTCATCGCGCATAATCCGGGCGGTGCGACCCGCCCTATCGACTGGAGCCATGAGCGGGAATGGCGCTGGGTAGCCTGCGACGACGAAGTCGATAATATCTGGGTCCAATACTATAATGGCATTTACGGCCCTGCGCCCGCCCTGCCTCTGTTCAAGGGTCCCAAGGAGGGACGGCCGCTCTCGCGCGTTTGCATCATCGTGTGGACGGCGGACGAGGCCAAGGAGATCAACGAACTCCTGACCGGATTTCATCTCGCCGGCTCGAACAACTACGGCTCACCCTTCGACAGACAAGTGATCGAACGATCGCGGATAATCGTGCTCGAGGAAGTCATCAAAGCTGTCGAGAAGAATCATGAACTCAATGCTCAGACGATAGAAGGTTTAGAAGAGGCCCAACTGTTGAGGTCTATAACCATCGCCCGCCCTCCTAAAAACGCGGCCAAGATTGTCGCAGACGCTTTCGCCGCGGCGAAGACGGCCGGCGAGCAGGCTGGTGCCGCCTTCAACGCGAAACATGGCAATGCCTCGGCCAGCTTCGGCTTCGCCCACGCCGCCACTACTGACGTCACAAGTCCTATCGTCCAGTACCTGCTCGCGTCCAAACAGGCGTCAGGGCCTTTCGACGGCGAGGTCTGGCTCAATTACCCAGGTCCCCACGGCTCCGGAAACATCGACTATGTCGAGGTAGTCTGCCGGGCGGCTGCGCAGGTCTTGGCTGAGAAACTTGGAATCGAGGTCTATGTGTCAGTGGCTTTGGACTGACTGAACCAACGCGGCCTCCAAGCCCGTGCTTCTATACAACCAAGCTCGCAGTATCGCGCTGATGAAGATAAAAAAGAGACTGCTTTGGTCAACTACCAATCAGCTTAACGGCGACGGCTATGGGGTCGGCTTCCGCCCCGACGATAACGCACGGGAACTGGAAGCTATCAACATTTGCCCTATCGAAACATGCCAGTCTGCCAGCGACTTCGAAGCCGCCATTGCCTTGGGTCCAAAGAATGGCAGGTATGTCCGCACAACGGACCTTGGTGCAACACGCAGCGAACGGCTGCTCTCCGCCCTTGGTGTCGGCGCTGGCTTTTTAGGCCAATCCAATTTCGCGGTTGCCGCGAAAGTCGGAAAAGTACGCCTACCAGACATAGACAAGCTCCGAGAAACAGATCCCAATTAAGCTCCCGAAAAATTCTTTGGCAGCTTCACGTCGTCTGCGTCCCTTTGTGGTATGACCGCGCCACGCCATTTGCATCATTTACAGCAAAGGGCTGGCGCGACACTATCTCGCTTGCGCCATTTCCACACAGTCTGTTCTGTTATGCCGTACCGCTCCGCCAGAACCCAAGCAGGCTCATCACTCGCTTGTATTTCCGCCTGCACCTTGTGCGTTGTCGTCGCCTGGCTCTGAAGTTTAATCAGTATTTGGCGTTCTTATGGATGTCATCTAAAACCGATCTTGCCATGAAAAATGAAGTACGGTGAGGGTCTAAGTGATCGTCCGAGATGGAATAGTCAGGGACTATGTTTACAGCGCCTGCTTATCAGAACAAAGGTATGTGGGACGTTTCCAAGAACAGTTGTTTTTGGAAGGTCGCGCACCCTGCCCCATTTACGCCGCCAGAAACCCATTTCACAACAAAGGCCAATTCTATCGCAACCGGTGACCCTCTTCCTCGAGCAACTGGTCAATCTTCGCCCAGAGTTCGGCTCTCGGACGTGGTTCCCAGCCATCTCCCTCGATACCAACGATCTCCTGGAGCAGGGCGCGCGTGCGTAGGTCCAACTCACTCCCGTAGACGGGACGCCCTCGCACTCTGCCGATCGAGTGCCCCATGAGGTATGCTCTTTCCTCGTTAGGCAAGCCTGCTTTCTTCATCCGGTCTTCAAACGTGTGGCGTGTACCGCTGATGACGTAGCGGCCGGTCTGACCATCGGGCAGCGAAGGGAAGAGGCCATTCTCACGGAGGAACCCGTTCACGGCTCCCGAGTAGGACGCCTTACCGCGATACTTTGCGAAGCCCATGGGGTACCTCCGCATGGCTTCGAGAGCCGGTCCAAGCAACACGATCGCACGGGCCGCAGACTGTCTCTTCAGTTCGCGCCGGTTCTCTCCCTCCAGCACCACCCTCAGCATGATGTGCGGAATCGGATCCTCCAGATGGATGTCCTCTTCTGGAAGATCGTAGATTTCGGACGCGCGGCAGCCGCATATGGCTGCAATGATAGCGATGTCCGAAGCCTCTTGATTCAAGCCTTCGAGCACTCTGTCTCTGATCAGGCTCTGCCGAACCCATTTCTCGGGTAGCACAAGCTTCTTCCGCTCGTCATCGGAAGGGTCGTAGGAGAGCTTCTCTACGCGCATACCCTTGAAAACGTTGGTGCGCTTGCTTTTCGGCAGCCGGATGTCGTCGTAATGCGCGTCGATCATCTGGCGCACGTATCTGATCTGCTTGTTTCCATAGTTCGTGGTCACCTCGCCGGTTCTGGCGCGCCGCTTCCAGAAGTCCTCATAGTCGGCCGCGTCCTGTTCAGAGATCGTGAGGATGGTCCGCATCCCGATCTGCGCCGTGAAGTCCTTGGCCGCGCGCTTGTAGTTTCCGCACCATTCACGGTGCTGGCGGGCATTCTTGGCACGGATGTCAGCCTCCTTCAGGACAGGCATGCGCTTTGACATCTCGTCGAGCGAGGCATCTGGGAGGTCGATGGAACCTAAGGCCGCAGGAACCGCCGCCGAATTTGGGTCGACGTTGGCGATGGCCTCGATTCGCGAGAGGAGCTCCTCTATAGGTCCTTTGAGCAGGTCATCCATCGGGCTAAATGTCAGGCCCCAGCCCTTGAGCAGCTCGATCGACGTATCGAAGATCGCGCGGGTGTCAGCTGCCTTGCCGGCACGTCGCGCCCTCCAGTCATTGAAGAGTGCCGCCCGCATGATCGAACACTGAGCTTCAGCCTCAATTCTGTCGCGTGTCTTCAGGGACCTGTTGATCTCAGGAAGCGGCTCGACGTCCGCGAATTCTGCCGGGACGCGCATGCGGATGTAGTAGGTCTTGCCTCGCTGGTCGAGGTATTCGGCGGTACTTGATGACAAAGGATCTGCCCCACATTCTGCCCCACACTGGGGTCGGCTTTAAGGATCCCCATCCGAGGTCGGATGGAGCGATTTCTCCTTAAATACTTGGGTTCATTTGCCCGAAGAGGAAAAACCTTACTTCCCTCCTGTTTGCCTCTTCTGGGCACCATTTAAACAGAGTAAGTTCTTTGATTGAAAAGAATTTATGACTGGGGGAAATTTTTAGACCGCGTTATCCTCTCAGCGCTGCTTGTATTCATCGCCCCATAAATATCGGCAGATGCATTTAGAGATATGTTGATTCATATCCATGGGTCTAGATTTCCACCGCTATCGGAAAAATCCAGTTCGCAAACCTTGGCATACACACACGCGTAATAGTTCTTGGTGTCGGCCGTAGATTTCTCATCACGGGTCGCTGGCGACGGTCCGGTTGCACCAGACCGCCGAGCGCGATGTTACCCGCAATGTTTGTTGTCATTAAGCAAACGGGCCCAAACCGTGACAGTGACGCCTGAGCCTAAGCGAGATGCCATTCCCGGTCCCCTTTGGCGTCTTTCACCCGTGTCGGAAGACCAATGTCATCAAGCAAGGTGAACAGCGGCTTGGGGTCCAGCTCTTCGACGTTCAGCATCACACCCTTGTCGTAGGTGCCATCCGCGATCAACATCGCGACCGCCACCGGAGGTACGCCCGCAGTGTAGGAAATGCCCTGGCTGCCGACCTCGTTAAAGGCGTCCTTGTGATCGGCGACGTTATAGACGAACACCTCGACCTCCTTGCCATCCTTGGTGCCTTTTACCAGATCACCGATGCAGGTCTTGCCGGTGTAGTTCGGCGCAAGACTGGACGGGTCAGGCAACACGGCCTTGACCAGTTTCAGCGGCACGACCTCAAGCCCTTCGGCTGTGACGACAGGCTGCTCGGACAACAGCCCGAGGTTTTGCAACACGGTAAAGACGTTGATGTAGTGGTCGCCAAAGCCCATCCAGAACCGGACATCGGCCTGCGGATAGTTGGCCGCCAGCGAATGAACCTCGTCATGGCCGGACATATAAGCCTTTTGCTTGCCGACGACGGGCAGATCCCATTCGCGGCCGACCTCGAACATCTTGTTCTCCTGCCACGCCCCGTTCTGCCAGCTGTAGACCGTGCCGGTAAATTCGCGAAAGTTGATCTCGGGATCGAAGTTGGTTGAAAAATACTTGCCGTGGTTGCCCGCATTGATGTCAACGATGTCGATCGACGTGACCTCGTCCATGAATTCATCCACCGCGAAACGCGCAAAGGCATTCACCATGCCGGGATCAAAACCGGCACCCAAAATCGCCGTCACGCCAGCCTTTGCGCAATCGTCGCGACGCTTCCATTCGTAATTTCCGTACCATGGGGGCGTTTCGCAAATCTTGGCGGGGTCTTCGTGAATGGCGGTGTCAATATAGGCGGCACCGGTCTGGATGCACGCCTCGAGCACGGTCATGTTGACGAAAGGCGACCCTACGTTGATCACGATCTGGGCACCGGTCTTGGTGATCAGGGCAGCGACCGCGTCACTGTCCATGCCGTCGACCTCATGCGCTTTGAACACGCCGTCCTGTTTCATCGCAGCCTTATCATGCACGCTTTGGATGATCGCCTCGCATTTCGCGACTGTCCGGCTGGCAATATGAAGATCGCCCAGAACATCGTTATTTTGCGCGCATTTATGCGCCACGACCTGTGCGACGCCACCAGCGCCAATGATAAGAACATTGCGTTTCATGTATCCAAAAGACCTCTTTTGTTGTTGCGTTCGTGTGAGCAGTTTTACGACAGGGCCGCGGCGAAATCATCGTAATCAAAATCGCGTACCAAGCGCGTCGTGCCATCCAGTTCACGGATCGCGATGCCCGGCATCTTGACCCCGTTGAACCAGTTTTTCTTGACCATTGTATAGCCTGCGGCGTCCTGAAACGAAAGCCGGTCCCCGGCCTTCAACGGCGCATCAAAGCGGAATTCGCCAAAGATATCGCCCGCAAGGCAGGATTTCCCGCAGATCATCCATTCATGATCGCCGGTGTTCGGGCTGATTTTCGCGGGCTCGCGGTAGATCAGCAGATCCAGCATATGCGCCTCGATCGAACTGTCGACGATGGCAAGGTTCTTGCCGTTGTACATGGTGTCCAGCACGGTCACCTCAAGCGTTGCGGCCCCTGTGATCGCGGCCTCGCCCGGTTCCAGATAGACCTGAACGCCATAGGTCTGCGCAAAAGCTTTCAGCCGCGCGGCCAAGCGGTCAAGCGGGTAATCCGCGCCGGTAAAATGGATGCCGCCGCCCAGACTGATCCAGTCCATATCACGTATCACCGCGCCAAACCGATCCTCGATCAAGGTCAGCATCTCGTCAAACCGTTCAAAACTGTCGTTTTCGCAATTGTTGTGGAACATCAGCCCGCTGATCTGGTCCGCGACGGCGGCAATCCGGTCGGGATCATGTTCGCCAAGCCGGCTGAACGGGCGCGCGGGATCGGCCAGATCGAATTCGGAAGTGGATACCCCGGGATTGACCCGAAGCCCCCTGATATGGCCCTGCGACGCATCAGCAAATTTGGTCAGCTGACCGATGGAGTTGAAAATGATCTTGTCGGAGCATTCCAGCACTTCGGCGATCTCGTGATCGGCATAAGCAACTGAATAAGCGTGGGTTTCACCGGGAAACTTTTCGTGCCCCAAGCGGACTTCGTACAAGGACGATGACGTTGAGCCGTCCATGTATTGCGCCATGAAATCAAACACCGACCACGTCGCGAAACACTTGAGCGCCAACAACGACTTCGCCCCGGACTCCGCGCGCAGCCAGGCGATTTTCTCGAGGTTCGGCAGCAGGCGCGCCTTGTCGATCAGGTAATATGGTGTTTGCAATTCAAGATCTTTCAACACGTTTCCGAGGTCTGTCTAGGTAGGGCCGAATGATCAAATCGGCAAGGCTTTGAGTAGGGCAATGTGGCTGAATTAGCGTCAACGCCAACCAACAGCCCGCGCGTGTCCTGGGGCCGCAGGCGACGTCAACCACCAATCAGGACACACCCCTGCAACCAAAGGATCAGCGAAGAGCGCATGATCCAGACCCACGCGAGCCGTTTCACCCCAGACAAACAGGCGTTTGCGATTTGAAATCGGGCGGCGAAGATCCGCGCCAGAATCAACGCGCGGGCATTCAGCAACCCCGGCTGGAGAAGCAGGCAGTTTCAACGATGCAAGGCTCAGTGCGCCCGCCCTGCCCCTCAACCTGTGATGTTCGGTCAATTCCTTTGGCTTTCTCTTGCCCTGCCCCGATACTGGTCCTACTGCTGGTGGTCTGGGAATTTTCCCATCGTTTTTTGGGATGGCAAAGCGCAGATGACCACCGGAAATCCCTCACAGGTCACTGGCTATACGGCCGCTTGGGTGATCGTCTTTGTCTGGTCCTTTTGGCTGATCGTCAGCCGTGTCGCAAATAACAGCGGCCTGACAGTGTATGATCTGGCCGCGATGCGCTACGGGCTGGCGTCCATCGTGGCGATACCGCTTTGCCTTTATTACAAACCGTGGCGGGGGCTTTCGCTGACGCAGATTGCAGTGCTCTCGTTCATTCTGGGGCCTGTCTATATCCTGTCGGTGTTTTCCGGCTTCCTTTTTGCGCCTGCCGCACATGGCGGTATCTTCATGAACGGGATACTGCCGCTGGTCGGCATCATTTTGGGTCTGGTCCTTTTCAGCGCAAAGCCCAGCCTGCGGCAGATGCTGGGGGCCGCGCTGATCCTCGTGTCTGCGGTCGTGCTGGCCTGGGACGGGGTCGCCACCAGAAGCGAGACAGCATGGATCGGCGACCTGCTGTTCATCGTGGGGGCGGTGTTCTTTTCATTTTACATGATCCTGTCAGAGCGGTGGCAGCTGGGGGCGATGCAGATCATCTTTTGCGGCACCGTCGTGAATGCAGCGCTCTATCTGCCCGTCTGGGCGCTGTGGCTGCCCTCTGGCATTGCTGACGCGCCGATGGGGCCGCTTTTGTTACAGGCCGTTTATCAGGGGTTTGTGCCCAACCTGATCGGGCTGCTGTTCATCGCCCACGCCTCGCGCAGGATCGGAAACGGCAATACCTCGTCCATCCTTGCGGCTGTCCCCGGTGTGGGCGGAATTTTAGGTGCGTTGATCCTGGGCGAAAACCTGAGCTGGCTGAGCATTGCCGCCCTTGGCCTTTTGACAGTTGGATTGTTGATCAGCGTGCGCAAGCGCCAGATGCTGCCGCCATGATGTGGCACCGCCCGTCCACCTAAAGGGGCCATGTTTGCGGGCAAGCATCGCAGACTCGTTGACAACGCGCAGGCGAAACCTGTCGGCCAAGGTGAATGACGCACACGCCCCAGGGTTCACGCTTTGACAAAGGGTACACGGATTTGGGGGCCGCGCTATCGGAACATTGTGTTACAGTTATTTATATCACCCAATTTTTAAGTAACATTTAAGTTGCGGCGAATCACGACTAACCCTAAGTTCGTCAAACTAAGGGAGACTTTCATGGACGCTTACATTTGTGACGCACAGCGCACGCCCATTGGCCGCTTTGGTGGGGCTTTGTCATCGGTTCGGGCCGATGATCTGGCCGCAGTGCCGATTGCTGCGCTGATGGCACGCCACCCCGATCTGGACTGGTCAAAGGTGGACGATGTGATCTTTGGCTGCGCAAATCAGGCGGGCGAAGACAACCGTAACGTCGCGCGGATGGCCGCCTTGCTGGCTGGCCTGCCTGTCGATGTTCCGGGTGCCACGATCAACCGTTTATGCGCCTCAGGCATGGATGCCGTTGGTGCCGCCGCCCGTGCAATCAAGGCTGGCGATATGGATCTGGCCATTGCCGGTGGCGTTGAAAGCATGACGCGTGCGCCGTTTGTGATGCCCAAGGCCGAAACCGCGTTTTCGCGCGGCAATGCGGTCTATGACACCACCATCGGTTGGCGGTTTGTGAACCCCAAGATGAAATCAAAATACGGCGTCGAATCCATGCCCGAAACCGGTGACAATGTGGCCACCGACTATAACATCAGCCGCGCCGATCAGGATGCGTTTGCCAAGCGCAGCCAGGACCGTTGGGATGCCGCCGACAAGGCTGGCATTTTCGCGGATGAAATCGCACCTGTGACAATCCCGCAGCGCAAGGGTGATCCGATTGTGTTTGACCGCGACGAACACCCGCGGCCCGGCACGTCGATGGAAGCGCTGACAAAACTGCGCCCTATCAACGGCCCTGATCTGACCGTCACAGCCGGCAATGCGTCCGGCGTCAATGACGGTGCCGCTGCAATGCTTATGGCGTCCGAAGCGGCGGCCAATCTGCACGGCCTGACCCCGATTGCCCGCGTCGTCGGCATTTCGGCCGCCGGTGTCGAACCGCGCGTGATGGGCATTGGCCCGGTGCCCGCCAGCCAAAAGGTTCTGGCCCGCGCCGGTCTGACCATCGACCAGATGGATGTGATCGAACTGAACGAGGCATTCGCCAGCCAGGGCATCGCCACATTGCGCGCCCTTGGGGTTGCGGATGACGCGCCACATGTGAACGCAAATGGCGGCGCGATTGCCATTGGTCACCCGCTTGGCATGTCGGGCGCACGGTTGGTGATGACTGCCGCGTTGCAACTGAAACGCACAGGCGGCCGCTATGCCCTGTGCACCATGTGCGTCGGTGTCGGCCAAGGTGTCGCCATCATTCTTGAACGCGCAAGCTAACTGGTAAATCCCCTGAAAGGATCTGAACGATGTATGCACAGATGATCAAATCCACCGGCGAAGGTGTCAAATCTCTCGAAGAGATGGATCCGCAAGAGCGCGCCTTTCAGGAACGGATCAATGCAGGCGGCAAGATAGAGCCGAAAGACTGGATGCCGGACGGGTATCGCAAGAACCTGATCCGGCAGATCGGCCAACATGCGCACTCTGAAATCGTCGGCCAATTGCCCGAGGGCAACTGGATCACCCGCGCGCCCACGCTGGAACGCAAGGCGATCCTGCTGGCCAAGGTGCAGGACGAAGCAGGCCACGGTTTGTATCTGTATTGTGCCGCAGAAACGCTGGGGGTGACCCGTGATCAACTGACGCGCGATTTGCTGTCGGGCAAGATGAAATACTCCTCCATCTTCAATTATCCGACCCTAACATGGGCAGATATGGGTGCTGTGGGCTGGTTGGTTGATGGTGCCGCGATCATGAACCAGGTGCCATTGCAACGCACATCCTACGGGCCCTATGCCCGCGCGATGGTGCGTATCTGCAAGGAGGAATCGTTCCACCAGCGCCAAGGTTACGACATCATGATGAAGATGGCGAATGGCACGGCAGCGCAGAAAAAGATGGCGCAGGACGCGCTGAACCGCTTTTGGGGGCCTGCGTTGATGATGTTCGGCCCGTCAGATGAAAATTCGGTCCATTCGGCGCAATCCATGGCGTGGAAGATCAAGATGAACAGCAATGACGAGCTGCGTCAGAAGTTCGTCGATGAATGCGTCCCGCAGGCTGAATATCTGGGCCTGACCGTCCCTGACCCCGATCTGAAATGGAACGAGGAACGCGGGCATTACGACTTTACCCAGCCCGATTGGGACGAATTCTTTGACGTGCTCAAGGGCAACGGTCCTTGCAACACCGAACGGCTCGAAGCGCGCAACAAGGCGTGGGATGACGGCGCTTGGGTACGCGATGGCCTGATGGCCCATGCGGCGAAAAAACGCGCCGCAAAACTGGCAGCGGAGTAGACTGAAATGACCAATACAACACATGAATGGCCCCTGTATGAGATCTTTATCCGTGGACAACACGGGCTAAGCCACCGCCATGTCGGATCGCTGCATGCGCCCGACGCGGAAATGGCGATCAAGAATGCGCGCGACGTCTATACCCGCCGCAACGAAGGCGTCAGCATCTGGGTCGTTCAGGCCGCTGATATCGCCGCGTCCTCGCCCGAGGAAAAAGGGTCGCTTTACGAGCCTGCGAATGACAAGGTTTATCGCCACCCGACTTTCTTTGATATCCCCGACGAAGTGGGTGCAATGTGAGCGATCACCTGTTTGAATACCTCTGCCGGATGGGCGACAACACCTTGGTTTTGGGGCACCGCGTGTCTGAATGGTGCGGCCACGCGCCCGTGCTTGAGGAAGACATCGCGCTTGCCAATACCGCGCTGGATCTGATCGGGCAAACGACCCTGTGGCTGGATCTGGCCGGAGAGGTCGAAGGCGCAGGTCGTGACGCTGACAAACTGGCCTTTCACCGCGATGTCTGGGATTTCCGCAATCTGCTGTTGGTCGAACAACCCAACGGGGATTTCGGCCAGACCATGATGCGGCAGTTTCTGTTTGATGCGTGGCACCTGTTGCAGCTCAAGGCGCTGATGGGCAGTAGCAATGCGCAGGTTGCCGCCATCGCCGAAAAATCCTCCAAGGAAGTCACCTACCATCTGGAACGGGCCACCGACACGGTGGTTGGTCTGGGCGACGGGACCGAGGAAAGCCACAACCGGATGCAGGCCGCATTGGATAAATTATGGCCCTATGTCGGGGAAATGTTCACTTCTGATGATGTGGACGCCGCTATGGTAGATGCTGGCATTGCGCCCGATCCGGCATCCTTGCGCCCTGCATTTGACGCGCTGCTGGACGATGTGTTCACCGCCGCCACGCTGGTCAAGCCGCAGGATGACTTTGGTCACAAGGGCGGCAAATCCGGCAAGCGGCATACCGAACATCTGGGTCACATGCTGACGCAAATGCAATGGCTGCAACGCGCCTATCCGGATGCCACATGGTAGTCGAAAAGCCCACGTTAGAGACTGTTTGGGGCTGGCTTCACGCGGTACCAGACCCCGAAATCCCAGTCATCTCGCTTACCGATCTGGGGATCATCCGGGATGTTCAGTGGCAAGATGACACGCTAGAGGTGACAGTGACGCCGACCTATTCGGGCTGCCCTGCAACCACGATCATCAACCTTGATATCGAAACCGCCCTGCGCGGGCATGGCATCGAAAAACTGACCCTAAAACGGCAACTTTCGCCTGCCTGGACGTCAGATTGGATGACGGATTCAGGCCGCGCCAAATTGGAAGAATACGGCATCGCGCCGCCCCAGCCTGCGGGCGGGCCGCAGCACTGCCCCCGTTGTAAATCCACAGATGTGGAAAAGATCAGCCAGTTCGGTTCGACCCCTTGCAAGGCGCAATGGCGCTGTACCGACTGCCTGGAACCCTTCGATTATTTTAAGTGTATCTGACCCATGAGCCAATTTCTCCCCTTATTAGTCACTGATATTCACCACACAATCCGCGATGCTGTGGTGCTGACGCTCAAGCCCGAAGACGCGGATGCCTTTGCGTTCAGGCAAGGTCAGTACCTGACGTTCAAGCAGGATTTCGACGGCACCGAACTACGCCGCAATTATTCCATCTGTGCCGGTCTGGACGATGGCGTGTTGCAGGTCGGCATCAAGCGCGTCGACGGCGGGGCGTTTTCGACCTTTGCCAATGAAACGCTCAAGGTGGGCGACACGCTGCACGCGATGCCGCCACAGGGCAAGTTTTTCACCGAGTTAGAGCCTGATACCGCCAAGAACTACCTTGGTTTTGCGGGCGGGTCCGGCATCACTCCGGTGCTGTCGATCCTGAAAACCGTACTGAAACGCGAACCGCAATCCACCTTTACGCTGGTCTATGCCAATCGCGCCGTGAACACGATCATGTTCCGCGAAGAGCTTGAAGACCTCAAGAACCGTTTTATGGGGCGGCTGAGCGTGATCCATATGTTGGAATCCGGTCAGGATATCGACCTGTTCACCGGCCGCGTCGATCAAGCCAAATGCGATGCCTTGTTCGAAACATGGATCGACATCAAAAACATCGACACCGCGTTTATCTGCGGGCCGGAACCGATGATGCTGGCCATTGCGGAATCCCTGAAAACCCATGGGTTAGAGCCTGATCAGATCAAGTTCGAGCTGTTCAGCGAAAGTCAGCAAGGGCGACTGGCCAAGCAGGAAATGGCCAAGCGCAGCGAAGACCAGGCGCTGACCCAAGTGACCGTCACCATTGACGGTGCGGCCCATAATTTCACCATGACCAAAGGCCAGTCCGTGCTTGAGGCTGCGTTGGAAAACAATCTTGATGCGCCGTTTGCCTGCAAGGCGGGCGTGTGTTCGACCTGCATGTGCAAGGTCACCGAAGGCGAGGTAGAGATGCTGTCGAACCACGCCTTGGAGGATTACGAGGTGGAACGCGGCTATCGTCTGAGCTGCCAAAGCTATCCGATCAGCGACAAACTTTCCATCGACTACGACCATCACTAGGGAACTTATTATGCGCGATATTCAAAGCTTTGCCGCCGGTCAGTGGATCAATCCGGGGGCCGGTTCCCGCAATATCGCGAGCGCCATTACCGGCGATGTGATCGCGCGCGCTGGCAACGACGCTTTGGATATTCAGGCCATGCTGGCTTACGCCCATGACGTTGGCGGACCGGCCCTGCGCAAGCTGACGTTTCATGACCGAGCCAAGATGCTCAAGGCGCTGGCGACCTATCTAAAAGAACATAAACAGAGCCTATATGACCTGTCCTTTGACACCGGCGGCACCAAATCCGACCACATGATCGATGTGGATGGCGGCATTGGCACGATGCAGGTCTACGCCGCCAAGGGCCGCCGCGAGATGCCGGATGATCAGGTATTTCTGGATGGCCCCCCCGAACAACTGGGCCGTTCCGGTCAGTTCATGGGCCGCCATATTTGCACACCCCTGCAAGGTGTCGCCGTCCACATCAACGCGTTCAACTTTCCCGTCTGGGGAATGCTGGAAAAGCTGGCCCCGACCCTGCTGGCCGGTGTCCCTGCGATCGTAAAACCCGCAACCGCGACCTGCTATGTGACCGAGGCGTGTTTTCGCCTGATGATCCAGTCGGGCATCTTGCCAGATGGCGCTATCCAACTGGTGACAGGGGGATTGGGCGATATGCTGGATCACCTTGATTGTCAGGACGTGGTCAGCTTTACCGGATCCGCCGAAACTGCCAACAAACTGCGCAGCAATCCCGCGCTATTGGAACGGTCCGTCCGGTTCGCATCCGAGCAGGACAGCCTGAATGCGTCCGTGTTAGGGTCTGATGCAGCGCCGGGCACGCCCGAATTTGATCTGTTCGTCAAAGAGGTCCAGCGCGAGATGACTGCGAAAGCGGGTCAGAAATGCACGGCCATTCGCCGGATCATGGTGCCTGAGCCGCATGTCGACGCGATGATCGCTGCGATCTCAGCACGGTTGGCCAAGGTGACCATCGGTGATCCACGGCTGGAAACAACGAAAATGGGCGCGTTAGTGTCACAATCGCAACGCCGCGACGTGCTGGAAAAGGCCGCGCTGATCGGGGCCGAGGCCGAGCGGGTCTTTGGTGACCCTGACAGCTTTGCAGTCGATGGGGCCGACTGCGAAAAGGGCGCTTTTGTCCCGCCGATGCTGTTCCATTGCGCCGATCCTGACAACGCGATCCGTGTTCACGATACCGAAGCGTTCGGGCCCGTTTCAACGATCATGCCCTACCGCGACACCGACCACGCCATCGCACTTCTGAACAAGGGCAAAGGGTCGCTTGTCGCCTCGGTCATCACCCGCGACGGAGATATCGCGCGGCAAATGGCAATGGGGGCAGGTGCCTTTCACGGGCGGCTGTACTTCAACAACCGCGATTCCATGGCCGAGGCGACAGGCCACGGTGCCCCCCTGCCCCACATGGTGCATGGCGGGCCGGGCCGTGCAGGCGGCGGCGAAGAACTGGGCGGCATTCGCGGGGTCATGCATTACATGCAGCGCACCGCCATTCAGGGCAGCCCCGACATTCTGACCGCCATCGGCAAACAATGGGTTCCCGGCGCAACCGAGATTTCAGACCGCGACCACCCGTTCACCCGTGTCTTTGGTGATCTGGATCTGGGCGAGACGTTCAATTCAGCCAGCCGGACCATTTCGCTGGACGATATCGAAACCTTTGCGCACTTCACTGGCGATACCTTCTATGCCCACATGGACGAAGACACCGCCAAGGCGAACCCGTTCTTCCCCGGTCGTGTTGCCCACGGTTACCTGCTGCTGTCCTTTGCCGCCGGTCTGTTCGTGCAACCCGATCCCGGACCTGTGCTGGCAAACACCGGTTTGGACAATCTGCGCTTCATGGCACCGGTGCAGGCCGGCGACAGCATCAAGGTCCGGCTTAGCGTCAAGGCAAAGACCCCTCGTAATGATGAATACGGTGAGGTACGCTGGCACGTGACCCTGACCAATCAGGATGATGCCGCCGTGGCCGAGTATGAACTGCTGACGATGAATGCCTACTGACGATTTTACAAATGCAATAACCCCCCTAAAACAACTTGGCGGACAGCGCGTCTGGTCGCTGATGATCAGCCTGTTCGGCGACCTTGCGCGACGCAAGGGCGATATTATCGACGGGCCGGTACTGTCTGCAATCATGGCCGAAATGGACGTGCGCCCCGAAGCGGCGCGCGTGGCGCTGCACCGGTTGCGCAAAGACAATTGGATCGCATCGGAAAAGCAGGGGCGGATCAGCAGGCACAGCCTGACACCTGACGGTCGCAGCCAGGCCGATGATGCAAGCGCACGTATTTACGCAACGCCAGATGAACTTTGCCAGGGATGGCAGATGGTGTTGCTAAGCGGTGTCGCCGCTGAGGCGGATGATTTAAACGGATTCACCCAAGTGAATGGCCGCGTGTATGTGGGCCCGTCTGACATCGAACCACCGCAAGATGCCTTTGTTACCACGGGAAACACTGCGCCCGATTGGCTCAAGACCGAATTGGAACCCGCAACGCTTGAACAAGCCTATGCCCAGCTGCAAGCGGCGTTGGAACACGCGGCGCAGCATCTGCCCGCCCACGAGTCCCTAAGCCCGCTGCAAGTCGCGACCTTGCGCTGTTTGATCGTCCATAACTGGCGGCGCTTGGCGCTCAAGCATCCTGCATTGCCGAAACCGCTGATGCGAAACGACTGGGTCGGGCTGAAATCTCACGGTCTGGTTGCCGATCTGCTGGCGCAGTATCCGCGGCCGGATCCGTCGATGATTGCCGCCGCTTAACCGGCGCTCAAAAGCGGCGCTTTCCCAAACCGCGCGAGGGCGATATAGGGAAGGCATGAAAAATAAAGTTTACCAAAATGACCTGCCGGACGGGCTTGATCTGGGTGCAATCGTCGCGATTGATTGCGAGACGATGGGCCTGCATCCGCATCGCGACCGCCTGTGCGTTGTGCAACTGTCAAGCGGCGACGGCCACGCGCATCTGATCCAGATCGCCAAGGACCAGACCACGGCACCCAATCTATGCGCATTGCTGGAAAATCCGGATGTGCTCAAGCTGTTTCACTTTGGCCGTTTCGACATCGCCGCGATGCTGAACCGGTTCGGGGCCAAGGCCACGCCGGTCTACTGCACCAAGATCGCTAGCCGCCTTGTGCGCACCTATACTGACCGCCACGGGCTGGCAAAGCTGTGTCAGGAACTGCTGAGCGTCGATATTTCCAAGCAGCAGCAATCCAGCGACTGGGGCGCGGAAAAGCTGACCAAAGCGCAGATCGACTATGCCGCGTCGGATGTTTTGCACCTGCACAAGCTGCGTGACGCGCTGAATGTGATGCTGCTGCGCGAAGACCGTATGGAGATCGCGCAAGCGTGTTTTGATTTTCTTCCCACCCGAGCCCAACTGGATCTGGCAGGCTGGCCCGACACGGATATTTTTGCACACGTATGAGCACCCCATTCCTTGATACTGCCCGGCGGGTCATCCGCACCGAGGCTGACGCGCTGACGGCTTTGGCTGACAGTCTGGATGATCGCTTTCGTCAGGCGATTGACCTGCTGATCGCCACCCGTGGCCGCGTGATTGTTACCGGTATCGGCAAATCCGGCCATATCGCCAAGAAAATTGCGGCCACGCTGGCCAGCACCGGCACGCCTGCCCAATTCGTCCACCCCGCCGAGGCAAGCCACGGCGATCTGGGCATGATCACGGGCGATGATGTGGTGCTGGCGATATCTAACTCGGGCGAGGCCCCTGAGCTGGCCAATCTGATCGCCTATTCCCGGCGCTTTTCCATTCCCTTGATCGGGATCACCAGCCGCGAGGGCAGCAGCCTTGGTGCCCAATGTGATGTGGTGCTTTTGCTGCCGCAACTGGCCGAGGCCTGCGGCACCGGCGTTGTGCCATCGACATCCACGACCATGACCCTTGCGATGGGCGATGCGGTTGCGATTGCATTGATGGAAAACCGGTCGTTTACCGCGGAACATTTCCGCGAATTTCACCCCGGCGGCAAATTGGGCGCGCGGCTAAGCCGTGTGGCCGATCTGATGCATACGGGCGATGCCCTGCCCATGGTCAAAGACGATGCGCCGATGTCTGACGCATTGATGATGATGAGCAGCAAATCATTCGGTGTGGTGATCGTTACCGACGCCGCCGGCACCCTTGCCGGGATCATCACCAGCGGCGACTTGGGGCGCCATCTGGACGGACTGATGACAAAGACCACGCGCGATGTGATGACGACAGCGCCCGTGACAATCGCCCCCGATGCGCTGGCCGAAAAAGCCGTGGGAATCATGAACACCCGCAAGATCACCTGCCTGCTGGTTGTCGAACCGAACGGCAAAAACGTCCCTGCGGGGCTGATCCATATCCACGACTGCCTGCGCGTCGGATTGGGCTAAGGATCATGCAGGGGGACCGCTACTCCAAACTGGTATCCTGGCTAAAGGTCTTGTTCCCGCTGATGGCTTTGGCGCTGTTATCGACACTATTCCTGATTTCGCGCGCCATTGATCCCGGTCAGTCCATCCCCTTTGCTGAAAAGGAAATTCAGGAAAGACTGCGCGACCAGCAACTTACGGCACCTTTTTTTACCGGTACCACGGCTCAGGGCGACGAACTGACGTTCTATGCTGATATATTGACCACGCCGGACGGGAAAATCGGGTCAAACAAGGCCGAAAACATCCGTCTGACGATCAAAACGGCCCAAGGCGCATCCTATCGTCTGCAATCCGGCCAGGCCGAGATTGATCTGGCCAAGAATATCGCCGAACTGACCAATGATGTGATCATCATGACTTCGACCGGATATCGCATGACCAGCGACTATATGACATCCGGCCTGTCGTCTCTTGATCTGGAATCTCCGGGGCGTGTGTATGGCACAGCACCCGAAGGCATCCTCGAGGCCGGTTCAATGACAGTATCGCAACCAGAAAATGGCGAAGCGACCCAATTGTTTTTCACAAATGGGGTGAAGCTGATATATAAACCGAAACCTTTGATAGAGTAACTTGCGTGAAATACATTCTGCTGCCGCTTTTTTTGATGTTCTCTGCCATGTCGGTTGCGGCCCAAGGGGCCAATGTGGCCTTTGGAACGATCCGCCAGGATACCGGGCTTCCTGTTGAAGTGACCGCTGACAACCTGTCTGTCGATCAGGCAACAGGAACCGCGATTTTCACCGGAAATGTGCTAATTGGACAGGGTGAAATGCGTTTGTCCGCATCGCGGGTTCTGGTCGTGTACCGCGCCAACGGCGACGGCATTGCCCGGCTAGAGGCGACGGGCGGCGTTACGCTGGTATCCGGCCCTGATGCCGCCGAATCAGAGCGGGCAGATTACGATATCGACAAGGGTACAATCGTGATGTCTGGCAATGTTTTGCTGGCTCAAGGCCGCAATGCGCTCAGCTCCGACACGATGAGCGTCAAGCTTTCTGACGGTACGGCGCAGATGTCGGGCCGGGTCAGAACGGTTTTGCAGCCCGGTGGCAATAACTGATGTCGACCCCACAATTGACTGTTAAACAGGGTGGCAGTGGCCTGCGTATCGAACACCTGCGCAAATCCTATCGCAAAAAGACGGTCATTCGCGATTTTTCAATGCATCTTGATCGGGGTGAGGTTGTCGCCCTGCTGGGGCCGAACGGGTCTGGCAAGACGACGACATTCTACGCCGTGGCGGGCCTTGTGATGCCCGAAGGCGGGACTGTCACCATTGACGGCAAAGACGTGACGTCCTTGCCCATGTACCGTCGTGCGCAGTTGGGGATTGGCTATCTACCTCAGGAAATGAGCATTTTTCGTGGGTTGAGCGTTCAGGATAACATCTCGGCGATCTTGGATATTTCCGTGCCGGACGCGCGCAAACGGCGTGAACGCCTCGAGGCACTGCTGTCCGAGTTTTCAATCGAACATTTGCGCCGCGCACCTGCCTTGGCCCTTTCGGGCGGGGAACGTCGCCGCGTAGAGATCGCCCGCTGTCTGGCCGCCGATCCGAAATACCTGCTGCTTGATGAGCCCTTTGCCGGGGTAGATCCGATATCGGTCGATGACATCCGGCATCTGGTCGCAGACCTGAAAAAACGCGGAATCGGCGTGCTTATTACCGACCATAACGTACGCGAAACACTCGAGATCGTGGACCGCGCCTATATTCTGCACGAAGGCAAGGTTCTGATGTCGGGCACCCCGTCCGAAGTCGTTCAGAACGAGAACGTCCGGCGTGTCTATTTGGGTGATAATTTTCGTATCTCCTAATTTTTCATGAATTTGCTGGGCTATTTTTCGCACATTTTTCTGCCAGATTCATTTGACAATCGGTGCCTTTCGGGCGCTCAATGGAGTTATGGCGACACTACGTTCCTTGTTTGTCCTACCTGACCCTTTCAACCAAGGGCCAAAGGCATTCATTCTGAACGCATCGCCATTCACCCGCATCTGACCCCGCCCCAAACCGCGTTTTTCGCGGTCATGGACGCTGTTCAGAACGTTATGAATAAGGAGACTATATGCGGTACCAAATCAGTGGCAAACAGATCGACATCGGCGAAGCCCTGCAGACCCATGTGAAAACCGAACTGGGCGAAGCAGTCAAAAAATATGCAGAGCGTCCGACGGATGCGAATGTCATCTTTTCCAAGTCCGCCCATGAGTTTGTTTGCGAAGCGACGGTGCATCTTTCAACCGGTCTGACCGCGTCGGCAAAAGCTCATGCTACTGATATTTATGGCTCTTTTGACTCCTGTGCAGCCAAGATGGAAAAACAGCTTCGCCGTTACAAGCGACGGTTGAAGGACCACCACAGAGAGCGCCCGGAGCCTGTTGAACTTTTCGGCGCTTCCTCGTATATCCTCGCATCAGAAAGCGATTCAGATGCGCAGGAACCCGAAACCCTCCAACCCATGATCATTGCCGAAATGCAGACCAAGATCGCAAACTTGTCTGTCGGAGAAGCGGTTATGCAAATGGAAATTTCAGGCTCACCTGTCGTCGTGTTTCGTAAAGAGGGTAAAGAAGGCGTAAACGTTGTGTACCGTCGTGATGACGGAAACATCGGCTGGATCGACCCGTCCTAGACACAACGGATCGCGAAAAAGCGGACCAGAATTGAGCCAGCAGAATGAATTTTGCGACACTCCTAAAGCCCGGGGCCGTTAAGGTTCTGACGTCCGCATCAAGCAAGAAGCGTCTGCTCCACGATATCGGGGAGTTGGCGTTTCACGCATATGGTCTGGAGTCTGGCGCTGTTGTCGAAGCTTTGCAAACGCGCGAATCCCTTGGCCCCACAGGTGTGGGCCACGGGGTCGCCTTGCCACACGCACGTCTTGAAGGGTTGGAAACTGTCCTTGGCGCGTTCGTGTTGCTGGACAAGCCGATTGATTTCAACGCAGTCGACCGACAGCCGGTTGATATTGCCTTTGCGCTTTTTGCCCCCGAAAATGCTGGTGTTGAGCATCTAAAGGCATTGGCACTGGTATCGCGCACGCTGCGCAACGCATCGGTCTGTGCCAAGCTGCGCGCAAACCCGGAGCCGACGACGCTTTACACAATTCTGACAGAAGCACAGGCAACGCAAGTGGCCTGAGGTCGCTATTGCCAGCTGTCAAACCCGAAAATCATATAATCCCGCTGATAGGCATCCGAGGCGAGCTTTTCGATCTCGGCATCGTAAATTTCTGGCAGGTCAAACGGGCCGGTTTGCAGGCGCTTCGGCACGGCTGGCGCCGCCGTGACGCCAACGGATGCCGCCAGTTCGGCCAAATCGTTTTCCAGATCTGCCTCGCGGATAATGCGGTCGGGAAGGGCGAATTCGCCGAAACCCTGTACGGCTTGCGCTTGGGTACACCAGGCTTGATCAACACGAATGGCGGTCTGGCCATTCAGGTTCCCCTTGAGGAAAACCAGAAACGCCTTGAACGCCGCGCGATGCGCATCCGCGTCATAGTTGGCATCGGGTTCGCCTTCGGGCAAAGGCAGTTTATAGCGCCTGATCAGATTGCCCCGCAGCTGGGTATAGCTGCCCTTGCCGGTCGTCACGATATGGCGGCAAAAGGCGTCATGGGCGCGGTCAACGGGGTGGCGCAGCACCGTAAAGCTGCGATGCCCGACATTGCGGCGTTTCCATTGGCGCAAATCCTTTTGGCTCATCTTGTTGTGCAACTGGTTGCGCTTTACCCCATCAACGGCAGCCAGCCAGTCCAGAACCTGCGGTTCCGGCCCGCTGCGCAGCGGCAGATACAGCAAGGGTGCTTCGGCCGCAGCAACATAGGACGGCACCACAGGCCCGCGACGGGGCTCGAAATTCGGCGTGCGCGTCAGATCAAAGCGGTCCAGCCGCGCCAGAGCCGAAAGCATATCATCGTAATTGCTGACCTTGGTCGAGATAGGTTCGGGGTTTTGCTTTTTCAGGCTTTTGTCCAACCCCTCAAGCGCCTCGTCCACACCCAGGAACCGCGCAAGCCCGTTCATCACCTCAACGCTTTGCAGGTCTTCGTAGGCGACATAAAATGCAGTCTGGCCCAAAACCTGAAGACGGTTCAGCAACAGCAACTGGAACTCTTGCAGGGCTTCCAGATGGGCCGCGAATTCATCCTCGTCAAACAGCGCCTGACCGGCCTTATGTGCCTTCATGTCGGTCAGCTTCCACTGTCCGGTGGCCTGCGCGATCTTCCAGCTGACATAGCTTTCGACGGGGTTGCGGGTCAAAATGATCTTGGCACAGGTGTCGTCATTCAGCAGCGTGTCCAGCACGCGGGGGTCGTGATCGTGAAAATAGCGAAAACCGCCCAGCCCGTCGGATTTTGTCCGTATCGCAGCCAGCAGGACGTCAGGGTTGGTATCACGGGTTTCCTGATCGACACCCAGAATATCCGCCGCCTTTGGGTAGCCAATAAAATGCGGGTTAAAGGCCTCTCCGTGGCAGGAGATACCCTTGAAAGCGTTCAGGTTGGTTTCAAGAAAATTCGATCCGGTGCGCATCTCGGCGAAAACAACAAAGCTTTTGAAACTGGAAGGCATGATTTACTGCACCAAATAGGGTTTGCGCGACGACGCCTGATTGGCTGCCACACCGCGTTCCACAGGGAAGTCGCCCATAAGATGCGGATGCATCCCCTGATTCTTGAGGTTTTGCAAAAATTGCCCGAACCCTGACAGATCGACCATCCTTGGGACCTCGGCAATGCGGTTCAGCTTGGTGTGTCCGATCTCGTCCAAAATCCCTTGAAGCGGCTCCATCGGAGCCTCGATGAATTCGGCCATATTCCAGATCCGGACGCGCGCCTTGGTATAGGGCGACCGCAGGATGTTCATATGTTCGCTTTCGACTTTTTGCAAAATCGCAGCCTCGCGGCGGATGTCGGCGAAATCCATATTCGACCGGAACAAAGGCACCGACCACGCACCCGTAATAACGGACACCTGCGCATTCGGGTCTTTGGCAATACGCCAGCAAACGTCCTGATTGTCACCCGGCCCGAATTGGAAACATTGCCGTTCGCCACGGGTGTTCCAGATCAGGTTGGTTAGAAACGCCTTGGCATTGTAATCGCGGGTCGTGGCACTGTCGCTTAGCGCACCGTTGATGGCTGTCTGGTTTTCGGCATAGTGAACCTTGTCAGGGGCAAACAGATGCCCGTGCACGCGCGCGCCTGTGGATTTTGCCAACCACGGCTCAAAATTCTCGAACAATTCGGCAAAGCCCTGAAACATCGAATACGTGGCCGCAGTCACCCCGTTTTCCCAGTCTTCATTCGGGAAACGGCTTTGCATATACAAACCCGACCGCCCGCGCGTCCGGCGTTCAACGGCCTTGGCAAAGATGCGGTCGATCTTGCCGGGGTTCGGCTCGGTCTTTTTCAGCGCGTCGGCTTCGTCGGTCAGAAACGCCTCGTAGAGGCGATCTGCGTAGGGCCAGATCTTGCGCGCGACAAAGCAGTCAGAGCGCCGCAAAAGCTGCAAATGGTCATCATAGAAAATATGCGGTTTACCCTGAAAGTCGAATTTGGACAGGGTCAGTGAACGGCTTTCGATCTTGATCGCATATTGCCGCGCCAGGGTCTGGAAATAGCTTTCGTCGGGAATCCAGACATGGCGGAAATAGCGGTCGTATTCATCACGGTCAGGGTCTTGTAAAATAGCTGATAACGTCTGGCGCGTAAGACACCACCATTGTGACCCCATATGCGGGACAAGGCCGTTCGGCATTTTACGCTTCAGGCCGATAATGCGTTGGAGAGCGACTGATTTATCAAACAAATACCGCTGCTTCTTCCAGGAAAACGGGAAGTGCATGGTAAAGCGTTCTTCGTCCAGACCGCCCACCGTCCATGGCACATCCGCTGTTGTCGCGCTTTCGATAAAGTCGGTTTTGGGACGTGCTGCAAGATAGTTGATCAGCTCTTGGACCGGGCGAAGTGGCAGGCAGGAACCGGATGCAAGATAGACATGGCGCACGTCGGGAAACTGCGCCAGCATCATCTCTGACCCCGCCTGAGAGGCCGCGATGATGCCCCAGGTGCCCCATTCACACCGGAACCGTTTGCAGAATTTCAGGTCCGGCACATCAGACAGGCTTTTGACAAAGGCGTCATAGACCTTGCGCGACACGTTTTTGTCGACATGGATAACGACGGGACAGCCCGCAGCCGACCAATGGCGCGCGACCTGCTCCGCCCGGCCAAGGGCAGTATGCACCAACATGACAACACCGACCGTCATGCCCAGTTCCCCTTGGACATGAGGCCCAGAATTTCAAGCTGGCGCCAGTTGATATAACGTTCAGACCATTTGCACCAAAGCTGGGGATCGGACTGCAAGCTTTCGGCATAGGCCTTGTATTCGACCGACCCGGCATAGTGTTGACCGCGCTCAAGTTCCTCAAGCGCTTTGGCGCTAAAGGTATCAATGAACTTGGCATGCAGCAGCACGCCCGACGCCTTTTCCCCGCCCCATTCGTCATAGACCTGGTTCAGCCCGCGTGGCAGCAGCATATGCGTCGAACTGACATAGACATAGCGCCGGTCCCATTTCACCAGCGGTATCTTGTTGAGCGCCGGCGCTTTCTTGGGATCGTCCTTGAAGAAGACACGCGCGCGCGGGCCACCCTGAATCCATAAATTCGCAAAACCGAAGTTACGCGAGAGCGAATAGTTTCCGCTGTCGAACCACGATGCAATTTCGATCGGGTTTTGCCCCGATTGATAAGGTTGTTCGTCAAGCCGCCCCTTGGGGTACATATCCAGCAACATCGCGGAAAACGACTTGATCGACGACGCATCCAGCCAGTCGGTTAGCGCCCGCAACGGTCTTGTATCACAAAACGGATAAATCAGGAATTCATCAGGGTCGACGGTCAGGGTCCAATGACCGTGGGCATGTTTCATCTGCAACCAATTCAGCCAATCCACACCAAACCGCGCGCTCTTATAGCTTGCGCGAGCGTGCCATACCGACACATCCGGCTGATCCGCCAAGTATTCCGCAGATCCGTCATCGCTGTTATTGTCCACGAAAAAGAAATGACCAACGCCCAGTTTCCGGTAGTAATCAAGGAAATAGGGCAGGCGTATTTTTTCGTTTCGCTGCGTGCAAAACAGCAAAATATCGTCGGGCTTGATCTGTTTGGTGCGGTTCACAATAGGCTTTAGCTCGCGGCGCTTGCGAAACGCGCGAATACGCCATCTCTTGCGCTGCATTCTAAGCCGATATGATTGAACGATACCCAAAAACTGCCCTTCATTCTCGGGGGTGTGCTAAGCTTTTTAACCAGAGTGGCCCGTTATGGGACAGTCTACGCCCGCAGGCTTAACACACTATTGAAATGATTTTGCCATGTCGGACCTTTAAACCCCGTCAAAGTATCATCTATTTCTGGCGCGCTGGCCCATTTTTTTATTACCCTTAACCACTGATACTGGTCTGAAACGCTTGCGTAAACAGGCTTATCACTCAAAAACTCGTGCAAGACCTCAAGATCGTTGCATAAAACACGCGTTTCCAGCATCAGCGCCTCAAGCGGAGGCAGGCCAAAGCCCTCGGCAAGGCTGGGGAACAATGCGCCAGCAGCATTTTGCACCAGTGCCCCAAGGGCAGCATCCGACAGATCTGGCAATTCTCGCACGCGGCTATCGGGGCCCAGAGAATCAAGACGGGCAAACAGCGCTTCATTGTTCCAGCCACGGGTACCACAGATCAGCAAAAGCGGTGCATCCGCGCCCAGAGCGTCCCAAATATCCAGCAAGAAGGCGTGGTTTTTGCGAGGTTCAATTGTTCCGACGGTGACAAAATACGGCCCCTCTGGCGGCAGGCCCACAGGCAGCGCTGACAGGTCTGACTGGGGTGTTACTGTTCCCAGATGCGCAACAATACCGTATGGGACAGCCCCCCATTCGGCCATCTTCGCCTCGCTCCGGCGTTGTGTATCGGCCGAATTATAGATCACACGATCAGCCCATTTTTGCACGCGCTGCAACTTGTCTTGAAACGGCTTTACCGTCCCGGGGCGCTGGTATTGCGGATATTCAAGCGGGATAACGTCGTGGACCAGCACATTGATATCGATGCCTTTGGCGTTCATCCCCGATAAAGCGCGGGTGGTCAGGTTGCTGTGGCCCACATTGAAATAGCTGCACGGTGCAGGCAGTTTAGCCAGCAACCGTGACAGACGCCAAGGCGTAGCGCGTGCAATAGCCAACCGCCGGAAATCAGCCTCGGCGCGCTTGCCCGCCATCGACCGGCCCCGCAGGAATCGGGAAAGAACATCAGGCGGGCCCCAGCCAGATCGCCCGACCATCCGGTCTTGAAGCCCCTGCAAACCGGCGCGATCCAGCAAAAGGTAGCCATACGCGGTGCGGGCCAGGCCAAAGCAAGGCGCATCATCCGATAAAAAGCGCGCGAGATAGGCAAGTTCGACCCGATCCACACCCGTCGCCATACGCCCAGCGCGGCGCAGAGTCCGCGTGATATCCAGCAGCCGGGCGGGCGGTGCTTTATGTGTCGTAGCGGCCAGTTTGGTGCCATCTCCATGCGTCAGAAATCATTTGCGACATGGTGGACCGTTTGGGGGACCACCCCAGCTCTGCCATAGCGCGGGTGGACCCCGAAACCAGCTTGGTGCAATCGCCCGGACGACGCGCGCCTTCCTTGACGGGTACCGCGCGATTGGTCACCTCGCCGCTGTGATCGACCACTTCGCGCACTGAAAACCCGGTACCGGTACCCAGATTGAACACCCGGCTGGGCTTGCCTTCCAGCAACCAGTTCAGACCCAACACATGGGCATCAATCAGGTCGCAGACATGCACATAGTCGCGGATGCAGGTGCCATCGGGCGTATCATAATCCGTGCCAAAGATTGTCAGCGCGTCGCGTTTTCCGTCGATCGCATCCAGCATCAAGGGCACAAGATGTGTCTCGGGCTGGTGGAATTCGCCCACCTCCCCCTCGGGATCAGCGCCAGCCACATTAAAGTAGCGGAAGATCACATTCTTCAGGCCATAGGCTACTTCAAAATCGCGCAGGATGTCTTCGATGGCACGTTTGGACGCGCCATAGGCGTTGATCGGCAGCTGAACGCTGTTTTCGTCCAGAACAACATTATCCTGATCACCATATGTCGCGCAGGTGGATGAGAACACGAAATTCTTGCACTCGGCCTCAACCGCAGCTTCGATCAGGTTCAGCGATCCCTGAACGTTATTGCGCCAATAGACACCGGGCTGATTCATGCTGTCGCCCACCTGACTAAGTGCCGCGAAATGCATGACTGCAACGGGTTTATACTGCGCAAATGCCGCGTCGATTTGGGCGCGGTTCAGCAAATCCCCTTCGATCATCGGCCCGAACTTGACAGCATCACGCCAGCCGGTGACAAAATTATCAAAGGTCACGGGGGTAAAGCCGGCAGCGGCAAGGGCTTTGCATGCGTGCGATCCAATATAGCCCGCACCGCCGGTTACCAAAACATTCGCCATCAATTCGCCTTTGCCAAAGTCTATTGAGCAGCTCTATCAACGCTCATGATATCTTGCAAATAGGCATAGAGATCATCGCGCAGGTCTTCCCGGGCCAGACCAAAGGAAACAGTCGCCTGAAGGAACCCTGATTTAGAACCACAGTCAAACCGTTGCCCCTTGAAGCGATAGCCGTATACGTCATGGCCTTGCGTCAATTCCGCCGCAATCGCATCGGTCAGCTGGATTTCCCCGCCCGATCCGGATTTCAGGTGGCTCAGGTTCTTGAGCACGTTTGGCGACAGGATATAGCGGCCGATCACGGCCAGATTGGATGGAGCGTCTTCGGCTTTGGGCTTTTCGACCATGCCGCGCACCTTGACCAATGCGCCCTGATCGTCCGCCACATCCAGCATCCCGTAGGAAGAGGCGCGTTCTCGGGGTACTTCCATCGCGGCGACCATGTTGCCGCCGGTTTCTGCGTAGGCCTCGACCATTTGTTGCAAGCAGGGCTTTTCGGCGGCAATCACGTCATCTGGCAACATAACCGCGAAAGGTTCGTTGCCGATCAGACGACGGGCACACCAGACAGCGTGACCCAACCCCAACGCCTTGTGCTGGCGGATATAGGCGATGGCACCACTTTCCATGTTTGTATTCTTCAGAATTTCCAGAAGCTCGGTTTTCTTTTTCGACCGCAATTCCTGCTCGAGCACAGGGGAGTGGTCAAAATAATCTTCCAATGCGCCTTTGCCGCGCGAGGTCACAAAGATGAATTCCTTGATGCCGGCAGCGCGTGCTTCGTCAATCGCGTACTGGATCAAAGGGCGGTCGACCAAGGTCATGATTTCCTTTGGCACCGATTTGGTCGCTGGTAGAAACCGCGTACCCAAACCCGCCACCGGAAAAATTGCTTTTGTTACCTTCTTGCGCATAAATGCCCCTGTAGACTTCATATTTGTTTTTTGCTCTGTAAGACACAAACCACTAACAATGCAGTGTTAAAATAGTTTTGCCTGAAAAATATAGCGAGATTTTGCCCGTTTATCGGCGAAAGCCTCTTTGTAAAGCGATCCGCCGGGTTTCCTGCTCTGCCTTTCTGGCTCTGGATGACAGCTTGAACACACGATCACTGCGCTCAACCTTACCAAAAAGCCCGCCTTTCTGCACCCATAATCCGTCATCCGTGAACGAGACTTGGTGGAATGCAACCGTGGGTGACAGAATCAACAACGTCACGATATGGCCCGACGCCAAATCTTCCAGCGCGCGCTTGCGGTCCCGTGTGGCGCTGAGCGGTCTGCTTACGATCATCTTGGGGTGTCTTGGCTGGCTCGGGAAACGCTTGAACGGATCAATGGGATGTTTCGCAAGCGGCGCAGGTGCGACTTTGCGTTCCAGCCCTTCGGCATAGCCGCGATCCAACCGCTGCATCAGGCGACGTATATCGCGCGGTTCCAGCGCGCCAGTTTGAAGAAACCTAAGCGCCCTTTGACGCTGTTCTTTGCGAAGGCTGCGCCATTGGGCGGGTCTGTCGCCTTGGGGTACGTGTTTGCGTTGGAAAGCGGCCCAGCTTGCCCCGATATCGAACAGGTCGGTCGGCACCCTCGCCGCTGTCCGCATCCGGTTTTCTGCGTAGCCGTGGTGGACCTCGGCCAAAGGGACAATCGCCGTGGCATAGCCCGCTTTGGCCAAGCGCATGTTCAGATCGGTTTCGTCCAGATAATAGTGAAAGGCCGGATCGAACCCGCCCAGATCAATCAGCACATCGCGCCTAAACGCCATGTTAGTGCCTTCTGTCTTGATCGCGCGGCCTTTTGGTGGCGTCATCACTGTCGCCTGTTGCGGATCAAGCGCCAGCGCGTGGGGCATCCCGTTACTGTCCAGACTGGCAGCTTTCCATTGATAGGAAATGCCATTGCGTCCGCGCACATATCCCCCCATCGCCGCAACATCACTGCGCATGGCAGGGGCAACCAGATGGCGCAGCCACATGGGTTCAGGCACCGCATCATCGTCAATATACGCAATGATCTCGCCCGCAGCATGGCAAAGCCCAAGATTGCGCGCAGCCGAGATATTAGGCGTATCGTAAGGGACCAGCTTTAGGTCGTCGGCAAAGGGCAAGGCTGTGGCCGATGCGATCCCTGCGGGGTCCGCAACGACGACCACCTCGAAATTCCAGTATTGCAGCTGCGAAATGCCTGTCAGCGTGCGAGCCAGTGATTGTGGGCGTCCACGACTGACGATCACAACACTGACAGGCAGGTCGATCATTCCAAACCCATCTGCGCCATCATTGCCTCGATCTTGGGCACGTCTTCGGGGTTGTTCAATTCCCAGAACTGGCGGCCTTTTGCCTCCACCTCGACGCACAAAACCGTATGACTGTTTTCCATGAACCGAAGCTGTTCCAACCCTTCGAGCTGCTCAAGCGGGCCAACGGGCCACGAGGGGTATGCAGCCAGCGCATCGGGGCGATATGCATAGACACCCACGTGATGAAAAACCGGTGTCGGATCATCGTCGCCATAGGTTTTCGACGTGAACGGCACGACTTCTTTCGAGAAGTAGAGCGCACTGTGATCGGCCGCAAAGACAGATGTCGTGCCCCCGACGCGCCCCGCTTTGCGATCGGCAAGCAGGCTGTTCAACGCAGCACCATCGCAACGCAACACAGGCGTGGCTATCCCTGCTTTAGGGTCGCTTTTCAGCCCCTCGACCAGGCTTTCGACGAACCAATGCGGCGTCAGGGGGGCGTCCCCCTGAAGGTTCACAACGATGTCGTATCCGCCGCCCAGAACCGCGTGTGCCTCGGCGCAACGTTCTGTTCCATTGGCGCATTCAACCGACGTCATGACGACTTCGGCACCAAAGGCTTCTGCCGCCGATTTGATCCGGTCATCGTCGGTTGCGACAACAACCTTGTCCACACCCTGCACTTCGCAGGCCGCGCGCCAGCTGCGTTCAATCAGACTGCGGGATGTGCCGCTGGCCCCCTTGAGCATCGCCAAAGGTTTCGCCGGATAGCGGGTCGATGCATAGCGGGCAGGGATTACAATCAGGACCGACATCAAGACGCCTTTAGATCGACGCCGGGTGCATAGGCGATAAAGAACGGATTTGCGAAATCAGCCTTGCCGTATGTCAGCGGTGTCAGATCATCAAAGCGCACAACCGCACCGCCTGCCCCGTTCAGGACTGCGTGACCCGCGGCAGTGTCCCATTCCATCGTGCGACCCACACGCGGATACAGATCAGCCTCGCCCGTGGCGATCAGACAGAACTTGAGCGACGAGCCCGCGCTGGTCATGTCACGCACGTTGTATTTGGCGATATAGTCATCGGTCGCCTGATCGCGATGCGATTTCGATGCCACGACCATAAGCGCCGAATTATCCGGGTTAGAGACTGTAATTGCCTTTGTCGGGCCCGTTTCACCCTTGGGGAAATCACCGGTTTCTTCAACAGCGCTGCCATCTGCCAGCGTAAAGAACATACGCCCGCGCGCAGGGGCATAGACGACACCACGGGTCGGCACGCCGCCTTCGACAAGGGCGATGTTCACGGTGAAATCACCCCGGCGGTTGATAAATTCCTTGGTGCCGTCCAGCGGATCAACGATCAGGAACGTATCGCCACTGGCGGTATGTGTGGCGGATTGTTCTTCGGTGACCAGCATAACATCGGGAAATGCAGCGCGCAGACCGTCGGAAATGATCTTGTCCGCTGCCTCGTCCGCGATTGTGACGGGGCTTTCATCAGACTTGGTTTTCACCTCAAAATCATCGGTTCCGTAGATCTCCATGATCTTGTCGCCCGCCTCCAGCGATAGACGCCGCATCACTGTCACCAGCTTTTGATAATCCATTATGACGCGACCCCTTCAGTTTCGTTGATTACTTTGCGCAGACCCCTTATGATTATAGATTAACGGAACAGCAAGAATTCCGTGCAAAAACCCATTGCATAGAGGCTTTTGAGATGTTCCAACCCCGCCGCACTGCCCAAGGGCCACTCGCCTCCGCCCTTTCGATTGCTGAACTGGTGTATCATTCGGTTGTCCGGCAGGTGCGCAAGCAGCACAACAATGCCTTTGCTGCGATCGGGATCAACATCTTTCAGGCGGTGATCTTTGTTGGCGTCTTCTATGTGATGTTTTCGCTCCTCGGCATGCGTGGATCTGCGATCAGGGGTGACTTTGTCATCTATATCATGAGCGGCATCTTCCTTTACATGATGCACACCAAAACGGTGACGGCTGTTGTCGCAGCCGAGGGGCCCGCCAGCCCGATGATGCAACATGCCCCGATGACAACGATGGTCGCTTTGGCGGCTGCGGCGTTGGGGTCCCTTTATGTTCAGATGCTGTCGCTGGTGATGATCATGTCGGTCTATCACCTCGCCTTTAATCCGGTGGTTATCTACGACTGGTCAGGGGTGTTTGGCATGATGATGGTGGCATGGTTCACCGGAGTAGCCGTTGGCATGGTCTTGCTTGCAATCAAACCTTGGGCACCGTCTTTTGCGACGATTTTCACGTCCCTGTACCAGCGTGCCAACATGATCGCGTCGGGCAAGATGTTTCTGGCCAATTCACTGCCCAGTTTCATGCTGGCCATGTTTGACTGGAACCCGCTGTTCCACATCATCGATCAGGCGCGCGGTTTCGCATTCATCAATTACAACCCACGCTACAGCAATTGGGAATACGCGGTCTGGGTTGGTGTCGTTTTGATGGTGATCGGTTTGATGGGCGAATTTTATACCCGCAAACACGCCTCGGCCAGCTGGAACGCACGGCGCTGACCTAATCGACCACACGCAGGGTCAGGTTGATACGCCCGCCTTTAGGCAGCAACTTTGACGATCCGGCCCTGATCCGGTCCACCCCGTGATGGTTCAAACGCGCCTCGCCGCCCATGACAACCACATCGCCTGATTGCAGCCAAAGACTGTCGGTTTTGCCGCCGCGCTTTTGGCCGCCGATCCGAAACAGCGCTTCGTCGCCCAGCGAAACCGATACCACCGGCCACCTGAAATCGGCCTCGTCGCGGTCTTGGTGCATGCCCATTTTCGCGTCAGATGCGTAATAGTTGATCAAGCAACACTCGGGCCTGCGCTCCAACCCTGTCAGGCTGTCCCAAATCGCCAAAACGGGATCAGGGATCGCAGGCCAGACCGCCCCGTTCGGATGGGTTTCTGCATAGCGATAGCCGTCGGCATCCGACATCCAGCCATACTGACCCGCAGACGTCATACGCACAGACATCTTTTGCCCACCGGGTGTGACCGGGCGGAAAAACGGGGCTGCCTTGACCACAGTGCGCACCCCATCAAGCACGGCGCGCTGCGCATCGGGATCAAGAAACGCTTTGTGGATTTCAAAGCCACGCAACCGCAAAACCGTCATTTATTTGCCCCTCATGGCCTGAATACGGAAAAATCCACACAGATTCTCCATTTCCTTTCTCATGCAACGGTTGCAGGGTCCAGAACTGCTCCTTATATACCCATCGAACCGCTGAGGGCATCCCGCCCTTGGTCCAAAAGATCGGGGCACGGGTGCCACAATGGGCCCAAGCCTCGTGTCATCGCCTTAACTCAATGAGGGATCAAACCATGGCCAAAGTAATTGGTATCGACCTAGGAACCACCAACAGCTGTATCGCCATTATGGACGGCAGCCAGCCACGCGTTATCGAAA
Source organism: Sulfitobacter sp. HGT1 (assembly GCF_013282155.1). Taxonomy (GTDB): domain Bacteria; phylum Pseudomonadota; class Alphaproteobacteria; order Rhodobacterales; family Rhodobacteraceae; genus Sulfitobacter. Next base: position 201,660 of record NZ_BLWI01000011.1, on the reverse strand, counting down.
ACGCGGAAGGTGCACGTACAACTCCATCAATCGTCGCCTTTACCGACGACGAGCGTCTGGTCGGCCAGCCTGCCAAGCGGCAAGCGGTCACAAACCCAGAAAACACAATTTTCGGCGTTAAGCGCCTGATCGGGCGTCGCAACGATGACCCGGATCTGGCCAAGGACAAAAAGAACCTGCCGTTTAACGTCATCGACGGCGGCAATGGCGACGCATGGGTCGAAGCCAAGGGCGAGAAATATTCCCCTTCGCAAATCTCTGCGTTCATCCTTGGCAAGATGAAGGAAACAGCTGAATCGTATCTGGGCGAAGAAGTGACCCAGGCGGTTATCACTGTGCCTGCATACTTTAACGACGCCCAGCGTCAGGCCACCAAAGACGCGGGCAAGATTGCCGGTCTTGAAGTGCTGCGGATCATCAACGAACCGACAGCGGCGGCCCTGGCCTATGGTCTGGACAAAAAAGAAACACAGACAATCGCGGTCTATGACCTTGGCGGTGGTACATTCGACGTAACCATCCTGGAAATCGACGACGGTCTGTTCGAAGTTAAATCCACCAACGGTGACACGTTCCTTGGTGGTGAAGACTTTGACATGCGCATCGTGAACTACCTTGCGGATGAATTCAAAAAGACCAACGGCGTTGACCTGACCAAAGACAAGATGGCGCTTCAGCGTCTGAAGGAAGCGGCAGAAAAGGCCAAGATCGAACTGTCCAGCGCCAGCCAGACAGAGATCAACCAGCCGTTCATCTCGATGGGCAAAGACGGTTCGCCCTTGCACATGGTGATGAAACTGACCCGTTCCAAACTGGAACAGCTGGTTGGTGACCTGATCAAAGCGTCGATGAAGCCATGTGCCGCCGCGTTGAAAGACGCTGGTATCTCGGCCTCTGACATCGACGAAGTCGTTTTGGTTGGTGGTATGACCCGCATGCCGCGCGTCATCGAAGAAGTGACCAAATTCTTTGGCAAAGAGCCGCACAAGGGTGTGAACCCTGACGAGGTTGTTGCCATGGGTGCGGCCATTCAGGCGGGCGTTCTGCAAGGCGACGTGAAAGACGTTGTTCTGCTTGACGTTACACCGTTGTCGCTGGGTATCGAAACATTGGGCGGCGTATTTACCCGTCTGATCGATCGTAACACCACGATCCCGACCAAAAAGTCTCAGGTCTTTTCGACTGCCGAAGACAACCAGAACGCTGTGACCATCCGCGTGTTCCAAGGTGAACGCGAAATGGCTGCGGACAACAAGATCCTTGGTGCCTTTAACCTGGAAAGCATCCCGCCAGCACCACGCGGCATGCCCCAGATCGAAGTGACCTTTGACATCGACGCGAACGGTATCGTTGCTGTTGGCGCGCTGGACAAAGGCACAGGCAAGGAACAAAAGATCACGATCCAGGCCTCTGGTGGTTTGTCCGATGCAGACATCGAAAAGATGGTGAAAGACGCCGAAGACAATGCCGAGGCCGACAAGGAACGTCGCGCATTGATCGAAGCGAAAAACCAAGCGGAATCGCTGATCCACTCGACCGAAAAGTCGTTGGAAGAGCATGCCGACAAGGTTGACCCAACCACCGTCGAAGCGATCGAACTGGCCATCGCGGCCCTGAATGACGAGCTGGAAACCGACAACGTCGAAAAGATCAAATCGGGCATTCAGAACGTCACAGAAGCAGCGATGAAATTGGGCGAAGCCATCTATAAGGCCGCACAAGACAGCAACGAAGACATGGCCGAGGCAGCTGATGCACCTCATGGCGATGACGATATCGTTGATGCCGACTTCGAAGATCTGGACGACAACAAGCGCGCGTAAGCGTGCCATTGGAACCACTGATGGGGCCGGTCCGCTTGCCGGGCCGGCCCGTCACGTTCCAGCGTAGGAGCTAATTCATGGCCAAACGTGACTATTACGAGATCCTCGGGGTTGCCAAAGGTGCATCCGCTGACGAGATCAAAAAAGGCTACCGTACCAAAGCCAAAGAATTGCATCCCGACCGCAATGCCGACAATCCCAAGGCCGAAGCCCAGTTCAAAGAAGCGAACGAAGCGTATGAGGTTCTAAAGAACGCCGACAAGAAAGCAGCCTATGACCGTTACGGTCACGCCGCTTTTGAAGGTGGCATGGGCGGTGGCGGTCAGCGTCCTGGTGGTTTCGGCGGCGGCGGTCAGGGTGATTTTTCATCCGCATTTTCCGATGTATTCGACGATTTGTTCGGCGATTTCATGGGGCAACGTGGTGCTGGCGGCGGCGGACGTCGTGCCGCGCGCGGTGCTGACCTGCGCTACAACCTTGGCATCTCGCTTGAGGATGCTTTCACGGGACTGCAAAAATCGATCAATGTGCCAACATCCGTTGCCTGCGATTCCTGTAGTGGCACAGGTGCCGAAGGCGGCGCTGAACCCACGACTTGCCCGACCTGTTCCGGCATGGGCAAGGTGCGCGCGCAGCAGGGGTTTTTCACGGTCGAACGGACCTGCCCGACCTGTTCGGGTATGGGTCAAATCGTTAAAAACCCATGCAAATCCTGCCGGGGTGCGGGCCGCCTTGAGAAAGAACGCGCGCTTTCGGTGAATATCCCCGCGGGTGTCGAAACTGGCACACGTATTCGCCTTGCTGGCGAAGGCGAAGCCGGGATGCGTGGCGGTCCATCGGGTGATTTGTACATCTTTATCGAAGTGCAAGATCACGAGCTGTTTGAGCGTGACGGGCCAAACCTGTTTTGCCGCGTTCCCGTGTCAATGAGCACGGCCGCCTTGGGTGGCAGCATCGAAGTGCCGACCATTGATGGCGGGCGCGGGCGTGTTCAAATCCCGTCGGGCAGCCAGTCGGGCCGCCAGATGCGTTTGCGGGGCAAGGGTATGCCCCCCCTGCGCGGTGGTGGCACGGGCGATATGATCATCGAACTGGCGGTCGAGACGCCCGTGAACCTGACCAGTCGCCAAAAAGAATTGCTGCAAGAGTTTGAAAAGGAATCCGAGAACAACAACCCGGAATCCAGCAGCTTCTTTTCCTCGGTCAAATCCTTTTGGGATTCGATGAAGGGCTAAAATTAGGGTGGGGCTTTGGCCCCGCCTGACCCCACATCCTGTGTTTCTTCGGACGCGTTAACTTGTTTGTAACCAGTGGCCATAGATGCTGCTGCTATGCGAAAAAACGCCTCCTCTTTTGCTGATCCACTGCTGCCCTTCCTTCGGGATGAAGCACCTTTGGCGACCCCTGTTTCAGCCAAGCAACCTTCCTACATTGCCGATCACCGCCAACGGTTGCGGGCGCGGTTCATGCAAGGAGGTGCTGACCCGCTCCCGGATTACGAACTGCTTGAACTGGTCCTGTTCCGCGCTATCCCCCGCCGCGATGTGAAACCGCTTGCCCGTGCACTGATGGACAGGTTTGGCGATTTCAACCGCGTTATCACAGCCCCCGAGCCGCGCTTGCGCGATATTTCAGGGGTCGGCGATGCCGTTATTGTCGAGCTCAAAATCGTCGAAGCAGCAGCGCATCGCATGGCCCGGTCAAAAATCATGCAGCGCCATGTTGTGTCCAGTTGGGACGCCCTGCTTGATTATTGCCACACCGTGATGGCGCACCGCGAAACCGAACAGTTTCGGGTTCTCTATCTTGACCGTAAAAACGTCATCATCACAGACGAGGAACAAGGCAAGGGAACGGTTGACCATGTGCCCGTCTACCCCCGAGAGGTCGCAAAACGGGCGCTTGAATTAAACGCCAGCGCGTTGATTCTGGTGCATAATCATCCATCCGGCGATCCGACCCCGTCCCAGGCTGACATCGACATGACACAGCAGGTTATGGCAGCCTGCCAGGCCCTTGGGATGACCCTGCACGACCATCTGATCATTGGAAAATCAAACGAGCTGAGCTTTCGATCCGAAGGATATCTTTAAATCTGCGGCTGACCTGTTCGGATTTGCAGAATTTACGTGACGGCCCGTATCTTCTATCACGCACTCCATGACAGATATGAATATCCCCCAAGATTTGCTTCTTTCAAAACGCGACGGGTTGCCAGATGCACTGCGCGCCCTGATCAAAGCATACCCCCGTGCCGGTTGGGTTCAAAACCCCAACTATTCCCAGCTGATCGCCTTTTGGCTTGACCGTCACATGATGTTTCGCCGCTTGCTGGACCAGTTGGACAGCGACGTCAAAGCAGCGCTGGATGGCGCTGAATCCCAAGACGTTTATAAACGTAAACTGCACCGGTTTGGCGGCATGCTGATCAATGAATTGCACGGACATCATCAGATCGAGGATGCACAATATTTCCCCGTGATGGCCAAGCTTGAAAAAAACGTCGAGCGGGGTTTTGATATTCTGGATACCGATCATCATGCCTTGGATGGCATCCTGTCGGATCTGGCAACCAGCGCCAATGGCGTCTTGCAACACGGCGGGGCGACTGCGGGGTTTATCGATGCGGCAGCCGCGTTCAAAGGGCGGTTGGATGCGTTTCACCCGATGCTGAACCGTCACCTTACCGACGAGGAAGAATTGGTCGTGCCGGTCTTGCTGAAATACGATCCGCCGCAGTTCCGTTAACGGCCTAGCGCACCCAGACTTCGACGCGCCGGTTGGCCTGCCGGCCCCACGCGCTGTCATCGCAGGCCATTGGCAACGCCTCGCCGAACGCATCAACATCCAATGTCACACGTTCAAGGTTAACGGTTACGGCTGCGGTGGTTACGGCACGGCGCACGGCTTCTGCACGGCGCAGGGCAATCTCTCGGTTGGCGCGGGCAGCCCCTTCACCATCACTGAAACCTACGAACAAAAGGCGGCGCGCATCATACTGACCAACCTCAAGCGCGCGGGCCAATTGCTGTACGTTTGACCGCGATTGCGCATCCAGTCTGACCGACCCTGTTTCAAACCGGAAAGACGTGGAAAGCCGCGCCATCGGGGTCAGCGTCGCAGTCATGCGTTGCAGTTCTTCCAAGGTGGTTTCGGGGCCGGCGACACTGATCGCGTTGGCAAAACGATTGCCCTGATCATCGACCGGGATTTCTTCGGGGGTTTGATCCACAAATCCCGCCCGGCGGATTACGATCTGCGCCGTCGGGCTGCGGGTGAACGACAGAAAATCCCGCGCCAATTGCGGCAAACGCCGAGCCGGAAAATACAGAAACATCGGTGCCGTCAACGGATAGTCTTCGGTTTTGATCGTCCGGCGAGAGGCATCAAGCGCAAACCCGCAAGCGCCTGTTAACGTCAACACATTGGTATTTCGCCGCTCGGCATAGCTGGTGATGCCCAGGGAAAAAGTATCAGCTGCAACGGCAGTCGCCAAATCAACCGGCAGCGCATGGCGGGTGATACCTTTCGCCAGTTCCAGGTCGACAGGGCCCAAGACCTGATCCGTGATCGCCTGCGCCAGACCGCTGCTGTCATCGGGCAGGTGCAGATCAATCGGCGCGTCAGGCCCGCCCAAGCTGTTCCAATTCGTGATCTTGCCGGAAAAAATTTCAGCCAGGGTGACTGGCGAAATGGATTTAACCGGGCTCGACGCCGACACCACCGGAACAACCGCATCCAAGGCCAACACACGGCTACGGTTCAGCCCTGTCATGTCGCCCATTCCTGCTTCTCGGGCACGTTGGCGTTCCTCGGGGCGCATTTCGCGCAGGGACATCACGATATCGGCCTCATCGGCCAGTAGATCGGCAAAGCCCTCGTCGGTATTGCTGGCATGAAACATAAAGATGCCAACTGTCTTCCCGGTTTTCTCGTCTTCCAGAAGATAGGTAAACCGGTCGTCTTCCTCATCTTCACGGCGGGCGCGATAGCCGCTTCGAGCGGCAAAGGCGTCAATGAGGGCGGGCATCAGAACCTGCCCCATTGTGGCCGAGCCGGATAATTGCAGCTCAGCGACATAGCTTTCGAGGTTGGGACAGCCCGGACCAGAACATTGTACTCCTGACCCGTCGACGGTCAGTTCGCCATATTCGGTGTCGATCCGGTAAAATTCGCCGTCAAAACCCAGCAGTGTCCCGCTAAGTTCGATCTTGCCATCCCGCGACGTCAGCGCCACATCCTGTGCCACCAAGGATCCAGCCCAGCCAAATATGAAAAGTGCGACGAAAACCGCCGCACGTAATGAAGTGAGCATGTACCCTCAAACGCTGATTTAGTTGCTGGCAACTTTCAGGTCTGTGAACAGATTATTCAACACCAGAAAGCTACCAACTGCATCACAATCGGGCACAGACAGGGTTAAATCTCGTGTTCGGATATCATTCCCCGAAACCAGTTCCAAGGATTGGGCTTCTATCTCCTGGCCGCAATTGCGTGAATTCACCTCTGCCTCGACGCTGATTGCAACGCCGCCATCGCGGCCAACACTGTCAGCAGGCAAGGTATACACTTCGGCAATCATCGGTGAAGTCGCGCTCAAATCACCGTTGATGGTGATAAACCCGCCTTCGCCTGTGATCGCTGACGCCATATCGCGCGGCTTGCCAGACCAGACATGGCCGGCGTCGCCGTATCCTGCGCCGAACTCAAGCGCGTGAATCTCGAAGCCGGCGTTGTCTTTCCATTGCAGGACCACACGGTCAAAATCGGCAAGGTCTTCGACTTTGGCCTGCGCCACGGCACCGTCACCATTGCCAAAGGCAAATACAAACACGGCTGTTTCGCTTAGGGCGGGAACGTTGATGTTCAGCCCGCCGGTGGACGACGTGGTTTGCGAAAAGATCATGCCGTTGTGATGAACGGTGATCCGTTCGTTCGGAAGGCACGGCGCATCAAGGGTAAGGTTTACCATTGCGGCGGCCATCGGGCGCGCCTCGGCGCTGATCTCGCAACTGTCAGAGACCACCTGTGCCGAAGACCCTGCCACAGGCGCTTCAACGTCTGATACGGCGGCAAGCGTTGCCTCTGTAGCGGGTACAGAAAACTCGACCTCGACTTTCTCTTGGTCCAGATCAAAGGCTGCCGATGTCAGTTCGATATCCTGCACCTCGAGGATCGACGATTCAGCGGCAAGGCCTTGCATCTCACGCTCATGCTGCGCCACGTCCGATGCGGCCCCGTAACGGTCGGTCGCCGCGTCAGAGCTTTGCATGATAAATCCGATGCCCAAAGCGCAACCAAGGGTGCCTGCGGCAGTAAAGATTTCTTTGGTACGTGACATGTCGATGACCCCGCTTGGAATGATTCCAGTCGAATATCGGACATAAGGACGTCGAAGCTAAGGCAACGCAAAGGTATCAATCAGGCAATTTTGAGGCAGCGACACCCGGTGGCGTCAGGTTTCGTAATAGCCCTGGCCATACGCGGCATATGCACCGCCCTTGGCACCATAGCCGTATCTTTTCATGCCCTTTTCATCAATCTGACCCAGAACAAACCCGGTAATACGCTGATTGGAATTGTGGAACATCCGCATGGATTCGTCCAATAGCGCCTTGCTGGTGCTGTCCCATTTCACCGAGAACAGGATCGCGTCAGCATTCTGGGCAATGATCCGCGCGTCGGGAACAACCAACACTGGCGGCGTATCGATGATGATAAAATCATATTGCTTGCGCATCTCGGCGATGAACGTCTTGAAGGTATCGGACGAGAAAATATCCGCCGCGTTCACGCTGGTTTTTTCGCCCGCCAGAACATCCGCTTCAAAACCCTTTGGGCGGTGAATGGCATCGGCAAAATCAATTTCCCGGTTCAACACGGACGCAATGCCGACTTTTGGCAGGGAGGGGAAATATTCGTTCAACGTCCGGCGTCTGATATCACCTTCGATCAGCAGCACGGATTTCCCCAGACCGGACAGGAACTTGGCCAGAGCCAGCGAAACCGTGGTCTTACCCTCGCCGGGGATCGACGAAGTTGACACGATGACCTGAGGCTTCTTATCAAGATTCGACAACATCAAGGAGGTTCGCAGGTTGCGAATGGCTTCTGCTGCGGCCGATGTTGGCTTGTCCGAAAGATACTGCAACGTGTCCTGACGTTTACGGGTCGGGATGAGCGGTATTTGCCCCAGAACGGTATAACCTGTGTAGGCTTCCAGATCGCCCGCCGTGCGGAACGTGCTCATCCGGAACTCGCGCAGCAGCACAAGGCCGGAACCGATCATGGCCCCAAGGATCATGGCAAGCGCTACGATCTGCGATTTCTTGGGCGCGCTCGGGCTCGCGGGCACAACAGCATGGGACAAAACCCGGCTATCCGCTTTTTGAATGCCTTCCTGGGCGGATGTTTCTTTCAAACGGGTCAGGAAATATTCGTACAACAGCCGGGTTGCCTCGGATTCACGGGTCAACTGTTGCAGCGCAATCAGGTCTTGGCCTTGGTTCTCAAGCTGGCTGCCAAGCTCCGTTTCCGACAGGCGCAAGGCGGTCAATTGTTGCCCGGCCCGTGTGATATCTGTCTGCACGCGATTGATGATCGTCTGAAAGCGCAGATCAAACGTGTTCAGGTTCGCCGCAGATGACATCCCGCCACTGGCGATACGGTTAAGCGTCGCATCATTGGCCACGGCCAGTTTTTCGTCAGGCGTTTTGGCGGCGTTCAGCTCGTCCAGCGCTTTCTCAAGGCCAGCCTTGGTGATCTCGGCATTGGTGATCCGATCCCGCAGATCCTTGATCTGCCGCTCGAGTGCTTGCAATCCGTCAACAGAGACAAGCTGCGTTTGCGCGGTGAAATCCGATACTTTCTTTTCAGCGGTCTCCAACTGGACCTGCAATTCGGAAACCCGATTGCTCAACCATTCTGTCGCTTGCTCGGTTGCGGCGAACTTCACTTCGATCTGGTTCAAAATATAGATTTCGGACAGTGTATCAGCGATTTTTGCAGATTTGACCGGCGATTGGGTTTCAACTGCAATATTGAAGACCAGACTTTGCCGGATGTTGCTTACCGCAATTTTGCTCAGCAAGTTGGCAGTTACGTTATCGCGGATACGGTTCTTCTTTAGAACTTCATCCTGCGCGATTGCATCGGAACTGCTGGGGCGGATGATAGATTTGATCATGCCAATGACCGATCCGATCAGCGACGGTTCCCTCAAACTGCCGTTAAACTCCGGATCTTCGATCAGGTTTAGCCGCTCGACCACTTTTTCAGCCAAACCACGAGACCTCAACACCTCTACTTGGGTGTTTACCTCGGTGCTGTCGCCCGACAGACCGCCGGCAACGGATTGCAGGTCAACAATGCTATCCTGCTTTGTCTGCAAAATTACCACCGCAGTGGAGCGGTACATCGGAATTGCCACGAAATACGCATAGTAAATGGCCAGGGTCATTGCGATGCCGGTCACGATCGCGATCAGCCACTTTCCCCGCCATAGAGTCCCGATCAGGGCACCAATGTCGATTGTATCCTCTTCGGCTTCGGATCCGCCCTGAGGTTTCTGCAAAATATCGCGCATTGTATTCCTGTCGTTCTTCAAAAGGTGGCTCAATTCCGTGGAGGAAATCCGCCACCAAATCAATTTCAACCAAAGTTCGGCTCAGTAAAGTTTCATGTGCCAGCTACAGTGCTGATCCTATTGTCCTGCTAAGAATTGGCTACCCTGTCATATTTGGGGGACTACTAATGGCTTGGTCGGAAATTTCAACATAAAGTTGACTGCCACACACTAGTTCGCGTGACTTTCAGCGCTGCCATTACATCAACCCGTCTTTTGCAATAAATTCGGCCAGCTTGAGAATCAACTGCCCGCGTGCCGCGGCAATTCCGGCGGGGCCGCTCTTGGGGTCAAACGTGACGGTTTGATCGAACAGGCCCGACCGTTCCCGGCCACCGCCGGTGACGGCAACGAAATACTGGCCGGTTGCGCGGAACTGACCGGTTTCTGTCGCCAATAGCTCGGCAAAACGCAGCTCGAGCCGGGCATCGGGGTAGGCCTCAAAGGGCCACGGCTCGGATGCGATGCGGCGGTTGGTCAGGCGGGACAGGCTTTCACTCAGCTCAAGCGCGACGGCGCGTTCGGGCGCATCGGCCCACAGTTGATCTGAAGAGCTGACCAATGTGCCGTCATTTTTACGAATGTGGATTTCGTCGGCAGCTGCATAGCTGGGCAAGGACACATCGCGCACCTCGACCGATCTAAATGCAATGCGCACGGTTTCCGTCACAGGGGGGATCGTAACAGCATAGCGATCCACAGACCCGCAGGCCGCAAGCGCCAAGGCAAAGCCCAATGTTGCAATCGTTTTCAAAGCATTCATTTTTTAGCGTCCTAGCAGTAGCGAGTTTGGATTACGTTCAATGGTCCGCGCCAAAGAAGCAAGCGCGTCAGCCGCTTTTTGAATATCACGCAGTGTCTCTTGTGCGGTGCGGCTTATCTGTTCGCCTTGATCATATCCCTGAATTGTACGGCTGGCCTGATTGAACAGCGATGACAGTCGGTCAACGATTTGTGGCAGGTCTTTTGCCGATACGGCGATATTATCGGCGGCATTGCGTGCGGAAGCCAGGGTTTGGTTCACGTTTTCAACAGCCCCGCCTTCACGCAGTTCTTGCAGGGTGTAATTCAGCTCGTCCAACGCGTTTTTCAGCGATCCCGGCAATGCAATAGCATCAGGGGTACCGATAACGGCGTCGGCTGAACGGGTCAACGCGGTCAGCTCGTCCACCAATTGCTGCAACTCGATCTCGCCGGCTTTCGCGGCGACGGCCTGCATCTCTGTGATCAGTTCCGGCACGCCTTCGGTTGAGCTTGTGAACGCATCCGCGGCACCGGATACCGCGTCAACGGCATCCATCAACCGCCTGGCCATTTGCTCTTGCTCAAGCGTTGCGACCAGCGCTTCGACCCGCGACAAGGTCGCGTTCAAGGTAACCGGGATGTTTTGCACGGAGTCCGATGCAACCAATCCGGTGACTTCGTTGATCAACGTCCGCACATCTTTGGGCGTCTGTTGCAATTCGTCACTGCCGATAAACGACTGGGCCGAATTCATCAGGGCAATGGCGCTGTTCAACAGCTCTTCGATGGGCAGGTTATTGATACGGGTGAACACACCTTCCACGGTTGCAGCCGCGTCAGAGGTTTCGTTTTTCGTTGTCGGCATGACAGGCAAACCATCAGGTGCCGCAACCAGCCGTGCCGTTGGCGCGCCTTCGACCGTCACCAGTTCAACCTTAAGGCCGCCGGTCAGCAGGCTGGCCGAGGCCAGACGCGCGCGCAAACCGTTCGCCACGCGGTCTTGCAGGAATTCCAGCGCGCTTTCTGCCGATACCTCGCCGGGAAGGCCAAGGCGCGCGGGCTGGATCGAAAGGGTCACATTCAAACGGACACGGCTGTCGCCAAACTGGTCGTAATCAACAATGCCGGACAATGCTTCGACCTGACCGATGTTCAGCCCGCTCAATTCAACTGCAGCCCCGACCGCAAGGCCCGAAACATTTTCATCAAAGATCACGCTTAGCTCCAGCGGATCGACGGCAGAGGAATTGAATACCGCGCTGCGGGCCTCTTCTTTGCTTGAAAAGATTTCAAACACGGTCCCGTCTTGGACCCGACCCCCGCCTGACACGAATGTGTCAAAGGTCACGCCACCCCCAATAAGTGTCGCGATGGATTGGAAATCGATTTCGGCACCGCTTGGCCCGATAGAGACGCTAAATCCGGAACTTTCCCAAAAGCGGGTGGATGTGTTTATCAGATTGCGGTGCTCTTCATAGATCAACGCCTCCACGATTGCGAAATTGCCAAGCGGTGCGATTTCGGCCTTGCCCAGACGGCCCACTTCGATGCCGCGATACAGGATCGGCGCGTCGTCTGTCAGTTGACCGTTCCCGACCGTACGAAACGCGATCTGCAAACCGTTCTGTCCCGCCCGGATCAGCGGCGCAGAGTCAGCCCCGCTAAAGCGGTTTTCAAAGGTGCCGATTTCGTCGTTCCAGGACCCTTCAATATAGACCCCGCTTAACACGGTACTCAGACCGGTAATCCCTTTGGCAGACACTTCGGGCTGCACGATCCAGAATGCGGCGCTGTTATCAATATAGGGTGCCACATCTTTATCGACGCGGATCGTGGCAACAACCTTGCCCAATCCCCGGGAGAACCCGACCGCTTCGACGCGGCCGACGGTCACATCGCGATACCGCAATTCGGTTTCACCCGCCTTGATGCCGGCACCCTTTTCGAATTCAACGTAAATTTCGGGCCCGCGCGCATTATAGCTGTTCCACGCGACACCCAGGGCAACCAAAAGCGCCAATAACGGAATGATCCATACGATCGACGCGCCGCTCAGGAATATCTTGCGTGCGGATTTGATCGACACGTCAGGTGGTGTATCAGTCATTTTAAACGGAGTCCCCATCCCTTGCCTGGTCATCCCAAATCATACGGGAATCGAAAGCCTGCGCCGAAAGCATCGTGAAGATCACGGAAAGTGCGAAAAACATGCTCGCGGGTCCGGGATTGATTGTTGCCAGTGTCTTGAGTTGCACCAGCGATGATAAAATCGCAACGACAAAGATATCGATCATTGACCAACGGCCAATGTATTCAACGATTTCATACATAAAATGCCGCGCGTGGTTTGACGCCATTTTACTGCTTTTGACGCTGATCGCCAAAAAGGCGATGGCCCAGAATTTTGCCAAAGGAATGACCACCGAGGCCAGCAAAATGATAAAAGCGATGCCGAATGCGCCGTGCTGGGCCAATTCAACGGCACCGCTGATAATCGTGCTTTCGTCTTTCTGAAACAACGTCTTGGTCTGAAGCATGGGATATAAATTCGCGGGAACATAGCACATCAGCCCCATCACCCAAAACGCCCAAACCCGCTGCAAGCTGCCAAAATCGCGCGACACCATTTTATGGCCACAACGCCCGCAGATTTGCGTGCCAAAAGGCCATGCCTTTGTGCAGCGCGTACAGGCCACAATGCCCATCTGGCGTGCGCTCAGGATTTTTTCGGGTTTTCCAGCGAATTCCATACCGACCATCTACAAATATAGTTGTCTTGGGCAACAACCAGAACCACCAAGCCGCCAAACATCCAGAACGCGGGGCCAAACCCCACCGTCGCCAGATCGGCAATCTTGACCAGCGCAACCGCGCAACCCAATGCGAAAATCTCTGCCATTGACCACGGGCGCAACGCCTCGGACAGGCGAAATGCCTGTATCGCGTATCGCGAAGGCGGCAGATCCAGCACAATCGGCACCAGCACATAAAGCGTGATCACCACACGTATCAGCGGCACAATCAGGATCAATCCTGCGGTCGCCAGGGCCAACATCAGCAAAGGCCCGCTGGAGAATGCCAGCGCCGCATCCATCACAGAGACCGAATTTTTGTTACCAGCCGCATCAATATCAAGAAACGGAAAGAACGCCGCGCCAATAATCAGAATGAAGGTCGCAAACGAGATCGCAATGATCTTTAGCCCGGCCTTGTGCCGTGGGGCGATCAGAACCGTATGACATTGCTGACAAATTGCCTTTTCGCCCATTTTCGGAATTTTCAGATGATACACGGCATCGCATTTCGGACAGACAATAATATCTGACAACGGCATGGATGTTTCATGATCAAGGGCGTCTTTCATGCTGGGCTTATACAGTGCCTTTCAGGGGTATAATATCCGAAACCTCACACGATTTAGTCATAGGGTTGCATCGTTTCACCATTTTTACGGGCGGTTTTCTCAACCGCAAAAACCCTGACCTGACGGTCAGGCCAGCGCTTGGGTGATGCTTTTACCCAGCTTTTCAACCAATTCGTCGATCTGCGCGTCGGTGATGATAAAAGGCGGGGCCAGCAGCACGTGATCTCCGGTTTTGCCATCAATTGTTCCGGACATCGGATAGCAGATCAGGCCATTCTCGAAGCCATGTTTCTTGATCTTGGCGGCGATACCACGGGACGGATCAAAGGGGGCTTTTGTCTCTCGGTCGGCGACCATTTCAACCCCCATAAACAGGCCACGCCCCCGGATATCACCAACATTCGGGTGCTGCCCAAAGGCAGCGGTCAACGCATTGCGCAATGTGTCGCCCTGCCGCTGCACATTGGACAGCAGATCGCGGCCCAGCACGGCAGAGACAACAGCAACCCCGGCAGCCGCCGCCGTAGGGTGACCGATATAAGTATGCCCGTGCTGGAAGAACCCTGTGCCGTCCTGGATGGTTTTATAGATATGTGCGGTACACAGCATGGCACCGATGGGTTGATACCCGCCGCCCAAACCCTTGGCGATACACAGGATATCGGGGGAAACACCCTCTTGAGTGCAGGCAAACAGCGCGCCGGTGCGCCCCATGCCGCACATGACCTCGTCAAGGATCAGCAAAACACCGTATTGATCGCAAATCTCGCGGATGCGTTTGAAATACCCCGGTGCAGCGGTCAACGCGCCAGAGGTCGCCCCCACCACAGGTTCCGCGATAAAGGCCATGACGGTCTCAGGCCCGACGCGCAGCAATTCTTCCTCAAGCAGGTTCGCGGCGCGAATGCCGTATTCTTCGGGCGTTTCACCGTCACGCTTCAGGCGGTATTCATAGCACGGGTCAATGTGGCTGATGTCCAGCAGCAGCGGCGCGAATTGCGCGCGACGCCATTCATTGCCCCCTGCCGACAGCGCCCCGATCGTATTGCCGTGATAGCTTTGCTTGCGGGCGATGATGCGGCCCCGTTCCGGCTCGCCGCGTTCCACGTGATACTGGCGCGCCAGCTTGAGCGCGGCCTCGACCGCCTCTGACCCGCCGGACACCAGATAGACGCGGTCCAGATCACCGGGGGCGTGTTTGATCAGCAGATCGGCAAGGGTTTCGGCAGGTTCAGACGTGAAAAAACCCGTGTGTGCATAGGCCAGACTGTCCAACTGCGCCTTGATCGCGTCGATCACCTCGACGTCGCCATGACCAAGACACGACACTGCCGCCCCCCCAGATGCATCCAGATATTGTTTGCCACTGGCATCGGTTAAATAGCACCCTTTGCCGCTGACAGCGACCGGCGGGAGGTTGCGGGTATGACGGGGAAAAATATGGGACATGGGCAGGCTCCTAGGGTGAAAGGGTCAGGCAGCACCGGGCAGCAGAACGTTACGCGACCCTTCTTCGAAAGTGTCGATGGTTTGGGACCAGACAGTGCCGGGCCAACGCAGTTCCATCTGACGTTTGCGGGGCCGGTACACAGCAGTATAAAGCGTTCCAAACCCGGCGTTAAAGGCATGGGAATACAGGGGCGGCTTTAGGAACGTGCCGATGAATTTTTCTTCGGGGTCGCGATGAAAGCGCAGCCGTTGCAACAAATAGCGTTCGCGTTCAACCGTCGCAGTGAAACGCGCGTGGCTGATCCATTCAACGGTTTCTTGATGGTTGGTGGCCACGGCGGCATTGGTGATGATTGTCTCGCGGTCGGGGGCCATAAACGCGGTCAGATACTTGCGTTTGCGGTCCAGCACAGTGACGTTATAGCTCATGTGGGTTGGGACGCGGGCCAATACTTCGCCCGCCTGTTCGGTGTTTTCGCACGTTTGCAGAACATAGCGCAGAATCAGCGGCACGCCAAATCCGACACCCACAACCCGCCTGCCGCCAAAGGTTAACGAAATCGACAGGCCCGCGTCATTCACGCCGTCCACCAACCCGAACAGCCCGTCCGACGTGCCCATGACTTTGCGGCCTTGCCACCCCGTGTGCAAAACCAGACTGTCAAAGGCGTTGGTGTTATAATCATAATTGCGCACCAGCACGGGTTCCCTGCCGCCCCAAACCGCCTGACTGCACCCCGAAAGGTAAGGGGGCGGGCAGTAGAAGCTTAGGAACCGCGCTGCCAGATCGCCGCCGCCTGCTTGTTCGCACAGTTCTTCGTAGAGCGGGATCATCTCGGGCATGTGCTTTTTCAGCGCACGCACGCATTCGGCATAGGTCGGGCGCACGGATTCACCCTCCTTCAGCCACCATTTACGGTAGTGAGGCCAATATTCGGCGAAAAGCCCGGCCCATTTGGGACCGGGCGTTTCTTCTGATATCGCACGCCAAAGCATGTGCTGGCCTCTCGAACCTTAGAGGATTTTAAAAGCCGGGTCTGAAAACGCCGGACCTGCCTCTGCCACTGGCAAAGGACGGCCGTGAACCGACTGCTTGATGCCGTGAATCCACTTTTTCGCGCGTTCATTCAACTGGAATGATTTGGTCATCGACCGGCCACGGGTCACAAGGATGCCAATATCGGCCCCTTCATAGCGGTAATCGCCGGGCTGGAGGATGCGCAAAAAGAACGCTTCGTTTTCGGATTCAACCGCACGACGGTGATAGTCAAACCGGTCAAACACCACACGACCGTCTTCAAGCATCTTGTAGATGCCGGTTTCAGGCGCATCGCTACAGATATCGACGCTGTCGTCGGTGTGCTTGATCACCATCTGCGACCAGCCATCGATCATCGCAGGATCAGCCCAACGGTTGTTCAGCTCTGTTGTGTCCAGATTGAATTTCTTTTTCGAGAATTCAAGCAGGTGGAACAGGAACAGAGGGGCATCGGCATGGGCGAAAGCCGCGTGGTTGGTCATGGAGGACGCGCCGGTGATGCGCGGGTTCAATTCGCCCAACCAAAGATCGCCGGTCTTTTTGTCGATCAGGAAATCGAGCTCGAAATAGCCACGGTAGCCTTCCTTGCGCAGCTGTTCACCAAATTTGAAGGTCAGTTCACGGGCCTGCTGGCGCACTTTCGGCGGGAAGGCCGTGGACAGGATTTCGTTACCACACCAGCCACCCCGATAGGGTGTGAGGTCTTTGAAACCAACAAGTTCGGTCATCAACGGGCCAACGATCGTGCCTTCTTTGGTGGCACAGGCCTCGATCGCGGAACCACGGCAATCGATGCGCTTCATGATCTTGATCTCGCCCTCGCCGACGATCTCGGATTCGTGACGGCGGAAGTCGGCCTCGGATTTGATGAAGAACGTGGTGTGGCCACTGTCGCCAAAGGCCGATTGCAGCACCAGATCGTGACCGATACCCGCTTTCTCACAGGTTTTCTTGAGGTCTTCGTAATCCTTAACCTCGGCCAGCACGTTTGGCACCGACGGCACGCCCGCCTTGTTGCCGATGCGGACGGTTTCGATCTTGTTGTCCATCTTGGTGCGCAGCTTGGCCTTGGGGAACCAGACTTCGGCACCCAGCTCTTTCGACAGACGCTCGGTTTCTTCATCGAACATCAGGAACACGAACTTGGGCTTGCCACCGCGGCGCTTGATAAAGTCGATGACTTCTTTGTGCTGCAACAGATAGTTGTTGATGTCTTCGATGCTTTGGAATTCGGCATGGGGCTGTTCGGACGGGCAGAACACGTTCGGGTGCTTGCCGCCGTAGCAGTCGATGTAGCAGATATATTTAAAGTTCTTCACCCATTCATCGAGACCCAACAGGTTAAAATTGGTCGCCGAAATGAAATAGATCGGGTCTTCGTTTCGGTGAAAGAACCGGCGGATTTCCGAGATATTCTTGAGAACAGTCGTGGTCATAGGTTTGGGTCCTTTTCTTATTCAGGTGAAGACGAAAGATTTTTCTTCCGCACGCGTTTCAGCGCTGCTTCGGTAAAGACGCGTAGCCCCAGATCGGGGCGGTAGCCGTGTATTTCGCTGACATCCAAAGCACGCATGAACGACAGGATTTCCTGGCTGACGACCTGCCCGGGGACAAGGATCGGAAAGCCGGGAGGATAGGGGATGATAAAGCTGGCCGACACCACGGTTTTACCCGCATCCATCGCCTCGCGCAGGGTGCCGTCAAGATCCAGATAATCCGTGTTCTTTTCCTCATAAGCGAGGAAGAAGGCGGTGCGAATATCCCCTTCCGACGTCACGCTATCGGTACGGAACGCATCATGAAAACGACTGAAATCAGGCAGCGGCGGATAGTTTTCCATCAGGTTCGCCACGCGATTGTCGAATGACCGGCGCTCCATCTTGCTGGCGTCATCCAGTAGATCATCCAGCGATTTGGCGATCTCGACCAAAACCTCGATCAGATAGGCAACGCTGGACCGAGTCGTGCCGATGTTGGTCATGAACAACACGGTGTTGCGCGATGTCTTGTTGATCTGGATGCCGTATTTATCCATCAGGATATCGGTCTTGAACGTGTCGCCGTCCCAGCCTGTCCCGCCAACCAGCAAGGTCACACGGCTGGCGTCCAGAACGAACTGGTCTTTCTCCCAGCAGTCCCACATGTCGGTCCAGCCCTGTTCCTGATCGTAATAACTGGTCACCCCGCTTTCGCGATATTCTTCGGGGATCATGTCACCTGCGGTCAGCACCTTGAAGTATTTCGACAGCAGCGGATGGTCGGCAATGGCACGCCGCATCGAAAGCGCCGCTTCGATCTGGCGCTGGACGAATTCGAACCCTTCCAATTCCACCTGACGCCGGCCCACATCCAGTGACGCGATGATCTGGTAGTTCGGCGATGTAGACGTGTGGGTCATATAGGCTTCGTGGAACGACTGTTCGACCTCGCCCTTGAAATCCTGATCGTTGACGTGGATCATCGACCCTTGGCGCAAAGATGTCAGCGTTTTATGGGTCGATTGCGTGGTATAGACCCGCACCCGCGACTTTGGCGGCGGGATCAGGCGCGTATTCATCAGCGTCTCGTCATCCGCGTCTTTCAGCTCGGCCTGTTGTTTTTCGTAGGCTTCGGCGTGCTTGGCGGATTTGAACTTTTCGCGCAGGGTGTTGGCGGCGTTCATGCCGGTGCGCTGGCGATAGGTCGGGTTGAACCGGGCAAAGGCAAACCACGCTTCGTCCCACAGGAAGATCAGGTCGGGCTTGATCGCCAGACATTCTTCCATGACGCGTTCAACGTTATACACCAGGCCGTCAAAGGTACAGTTGGTCAGCAGCAGCATGCGCACCTGATCCAGCTTGCCCGCCGCTTTCAGCGCCAGCAACTGGTGCTTGATCTCGCGCAGGGGCACAGCGCCATACATGGAATATTCGTTCAGCGGATAGCTATCAAGGTAACAGACCTGCGCACCGGCCAGCACCATGCCGTAATGGTGCGACTTGTGGCAATCGCGGTCGACCAGCACGATATCACCGGGACGTACCAGCGCCTGAACGACGATCTTGTTACAGGTCGACGTGCCGTTGGTGGCAAAGAACGTCTGCTTGGACCCGAAAGCCCGCGATGCCAGTTCCTGCGCTTCCTTGATGGGGCCGTGCGGTTCCAGCAAGCTGTCCAGCCCCCCCGAGGTGGCAGAGGTTTCGGCAAGAAAGATGTTCGGGCCGTAGAACGCACCCATGTCCTGAATCCAGTGCGACCGGGTGATCGACTTGCCGCGGCTGATCGGCATGGCGTGGAAAACACCGGTTGGCTGTTTGGAATATTCGACAAGCGCCGTAAAGAACGGCGATTTGTTACGGGCCTGAACACCGCGCAGAATGTTCAGGTGCAGTTCCATAAAGTCTTCCTGATTATAGAAAACCCGACGGCAGATCCCCAGATCAAGACCGGCGATATCTTCGACCGACCGTTCGGTCACCAGATAGGCATCAAGCTCGGGGCGCACTTTGGCGATCATCCGGCACAGCTCGGGGCCGTAGTTTTCCGGCTGCAACTTGTCGATCTCTTCCTGACCGCCTGCACGGGCCAGATACCGCGTCAAAATCGACTCGTCGTTTTTGGATTTCAGCGTCAATCCGGGACGCACGACAATGGCTTGAATATTGTGGTTGAACAGGACTGCGATCAGCGCGTCTTCGATGGATTTAACGACCACGGCCTCGTAATGAAACGGGTCTTCCGACCGGCGCATGCGGCTGACGTTGGATTTCAGCCAGCGTTCCTGCTGGTCGTTCACATCATCAACGATCAACACTTCGAAATACGGCTTGGTCAGGGCGCGCGCCTCGGGAGAGAGCATCGCTTCGTCATCATGTTCGTCGTGGTCAATGCTGTCGCGCTCCAGCGGAATCGACCGGCGGCGATAGGCCCCTGTGGTCAACGCGCGGGTGATGCGGTTGACGGCAAATGACAGATCTTCAAAGCTGTTGTGGTTCAGCATCCGTTGCAGATGCTCGAACGCGGGCATGCCCGGAAACGCCCAATAAGGTTCAATCAGCGCAAGCGACGCGAACAGAGCCTGGCATTTGCTCCGCAGCCTTTCGGTCTCTTCTTTGCTTGGGCCACGGGTCAGGGCCATGCTGGATTCGCGCAAGGCGCTCCACCGGTCTGATCGTAACTGTATAGCCGACGAATAGTCGTTCATAGAATGCATCAATCGTACTCCGCTATGGGCGTTTGGCTGCTGCATGCTATGACCCGACCAAAGAATGGTCGGGTCGAAATGCCTCAGCTTAGCCGCTGGATGTTTCTCCGCTGCCAGCATGAATGCCCGGCTTTACGGGTGGAATGGGTGTCTCTGCGGGGGCAACCGCATGAGCATGAGCGTGGACGTCGACCGGAACGGTCGCTGTTCCGGCAGTTGGGTTCGGCAAGGGTTCGGGTGCAAATTCAGGCTGAACCGACGCGAAACCGGGCTGGGTTTCTTGGCCCTTGAAAACAGGCGCATCGGGGATCCGTTGCGCGGGCACATCAACATGCAGACCTGCGCGGGTCCCCTGATGGGGCACCTCAAGCGGGCCGAGCGTGTTCAGATAGGCATCCGTTCCGCTGCTGCGATCATAAACCGAAAAATCGGTCGAACGGTCGCGGAAGGATTTCAGAACCTGACCCAGACCCTTCATGCCGGTTTCACGCTGACGACGGACCATCGACAGGTCGACCTCGATCGGGAACATGTCTTCCTGGCCAGCGGACTGGTGCAGAACCATGGATGTGGGATCAACAACCAGAGATTTGCCAACGCCGCCTGCGCCCAAACCGTTCACGGCGAAAACATAGCACTGGAACTGCGCCGCCGTGGCACGCGCGATGGCCAGTTCGGCATCGCGGTCGGTTGTGCCGGTCAACACAGGTGTCAGCAAAACTTCGACGCCCTGGCTGGTCAGTTGGCGCGTGGTTTCGGGGAACCACATGTCATAACAGATCGACAGGCCGAAACGGCCCACTTCCGGCACGTCGAATACGCAGAATTCTGTGCCCGCAGCGATGCCGGATTCGTAAGGCCGGAACGGAAACATCTTGGCATAACGGCGGATGATCTCGCCTTCGGGGTTGATCACCACGGCGGTGTTGTAAACGCGGCCGTCTTCGGGGTTTTTCAAGAACATAGACCCCGGAATCAGCCAGACCCGATGCTTGCGCGCCGCAGCTTGAAACAGCTCAAGCGTTTCATTT
This sequence comes from Sulfitobacter sp. HGT1, assembly GCF_013282155.1. Lineage (GTDB taxonomy): Bacteria > Pseudomonadota > Alphaproteobacteria > Rhodobacterales > Rhodobacteraceae > Sulfitobacter. Next base: position 180,403 of record NZ_BLWI01000011.1, on the reverse strand, counting down.
TCCTGCGGCAGGGCAAAGCGGTCCAACGGGCCAAAAGGGGCCAGTTCCGAAAACAGAACCATCTGTGTCCACGGAAAACGCGCCATCAGGATATCAAGCCGGTGGATCATACCCGCGACGTTGGATTCCAAGGCGTTCACGTACATTTGCACGCCGGCAATTGCGAAAGGTGTCATAACTGGTCACTCCGTCCAAAGGGGCTGGTCTGGCGGAAAACATCCCCGCCAGAAGCCCAAGTTGAACCGTCCATATCCCGTCTGTTCAGGATATTAAACAGGTGACATGCTGGTGCCCTCAGCGCCCTGTGCATGGCTTCTATGCGTAACTTGCACATCGGTTTTTTTGCTTAAACTGCTGCGGTCTTGCGGGAGCCGCGCGCGTTGCGGCCCCGTTGCAGCAAGACAACCAGCGCAAGCAACAAAAGCGCAGGGATAAACATCCAGTATTTGCTTGGTGTTGGCACAGGCTTGAGCACGCGCAGCACCTCTTGATCCCAGTCCAGACCGGCGGTCGACGCCGGTGAATTGTACAGCACATCATCAATGATCATCTTGTCGCCATCCATGCGCGTCACGATACCGGCAGCTTCCAGCTTTTCCTCGCCCGTGGTGCCCGCACCGATCGGCAGCAGCGCAACGAATTCGATCGGATCGCCCAGATCACCAACGCCGGACACGCGCAGGCGCAAGTCTTGGCCAATAGGTGTATCGGCTGCGGCCTGCACGATCTCGGCCGGGGCTTCCTCAAGATAGGGTGGGAAGACCATGTCCATCCAGAACCCCGGACGGAACAGCGTAAAGGCGATCAGCAGCAGGGCAATCGTTTCGTAGAAACGGTTTTTCGCCAGGAACCAACCTTGGGTCGCCGCCGCGAACAGCAGCATTGCAAAGGTCGCGACAATGAAGACGAATATGCCTTGGAACATGGTCACGTTGATCAGCAGCAGTTCGGTGTTGAAGATGAACAGGAACGGCAAGGCGGCGGTGCGCAGCGAATAGAAGAACGCGACCACACCGGTCTTGATCGGATCACCACCGGATACAGCGGCAGCGGCAAAGCTGGCCAGACCCACAGGCGGCGTCACATCGGCCATGATGCCAAAGTAGAACACGAACAGGTGCACAGCGATCAGCGGCACGATCAGTCCGTTCTGCTGGCCCAGTGTTACGATGACGGGGGCAAGCAACGCGGACACAACGATATAGTTCGCTGTGGTCGGCAGACCCATGCCAAGGATCAGCGACAAGATTGCGGTCAGGAACAGGATTGCAAGGATATTGCCGCCCGACAGAACCTCGACCACATCGGCAAGCGCTGAACCAACACCGGTCTGGCTGACCACGCCCACGATGATACCCGCCGTCGCCGTGGCGATACCGATACCGATCATGTTGCGCGCACCGACGACCAAGCCGTCGATCAGGTCTTTCAACCCTTCGACCACATCATTGGCGAATTTGCTTTCGCCGCGGAAAATCGCCATCAGCGGACGCTGGGTAACAAGGATGAACACCATATAGGTCGTCGCCCAAAAGGCCGACAAACCGGGGGACAAGCGGTCAACCATCAGCGCCCAGACCAGCACAACGATCGGCAGGATAAAGTGCAGACCGGACCGTACGGTCGGGCCAGGCATTGGCAAACGTGTGACAGGGGCGTTCGGGTCGTCCAGCTTGAGCGGCTCTTCTTTTGAACCGACATAGAGCAGGGCGGCGTAAACGGCTGTCAGCACACCAAAGATGATGTAGCCCGCGCTGTTGGGGAATGCGGGGCGCAACCAGCCCATACCATAGTAAACGGCAAAGCTGAGCGCACAGATGCAAGCCACGATAAACGCGGAAACCAGCAGGCGTTGGATGATGGGTTTGGGGGTATAGGGGCGTTCAAGGCCGACCATACCGGCCTTCAGGGCCTCAAGATGCACGATATACACCAGCGCGATGTAGGAAATCACCGCTGGCAGAAACGCGTGTTTGACCACGTCGAAATAGGGGATACCGACATATTCAACCATCAGGAACGCGGCCGCGCCCATAACGGGTGGCATGATCTGGCCGTTCACAGACGAGGCAACCTCGACCGCGCCCGCCTTTTCAGAGCTGAACCCGACCTTCTTCATCAACGGGATCGTAAATGTACCCGTGGTCACCACGTTCGCGATGGAGGACCCCGAGATGAGGCCCGTCATGGCCGAAGAAACAACGGCAGCCTTCGCAGGCCCGCCCTTCATGTGACCCATCAGGCTGAACGCCACCTGAATGAAGTAATTGCCCGCGCCAGCTTTATCCAGCAATGCGCCGAACAGAACGAACAGGAAAACAAACGAGGTTGAGACACCAAGCGCGATACCGAACACACCTTCGGTGGTGATCCACTGGTGGTTCACGATCTCGGACAGGCTGTTGCCCTTGTGTGCGATGATGTCGGGCATGACCGGACCAAGCACGTTGTAGATCAGAAACACGGACGCAACGATCATCAAGGCAGGCCCAAGCGCGCGACGGGTCGCCTCGAGCAGGATCATGATGCCGATGACGAAAACAACGGTGTCTTGCATGTTTGGCGCACCGACGCGGCCCGAGATTTCACGGTAATAGACGAACAGATACAGGGCAGAAGCAGCCCCGACGACGGCCAAGATCCATTCCCAAACCGGTATGCGGTCTTTGGGGGATCCCAGAACAACAGTGGCGACAACAGCAATGGCAACCAGCGGAATCCACCATGTCGAAACGCCATCTTTGGCACCGACCATGAACAGATAGGCCAGAATAATGGGAACCGCGACGCCAAGGCCCAGTTGCACTTTGGTGCGGGCGGCAGGGAATGCGGCGATCCCCAGGAAAATAGCAAAGGCAAGGTGGATCGAACGGGTTTCGGTGTCGTTGAAAACACCCCAACCCACAATAAAGGGAACAGGTGACGCGATCCAAAGCTGGAACAGCGACCATGCAAGGGCGGTCATGGCAAGGAAAACACCAACGCCCCCTGTCGCAGAACGGCCACCGGTATCAGAGGAAGCAACCAGCTCATCCAGTTCCGTTTGGCTCAGGCCACCTCGGCCTGCGGCTTCGGCTTCGACGGCGGCGGCTTGCTGTTGATCGTTGTTTGACATGTTACGTCCCCTTGGCGGCCCCGTCTTAGGACAGGTGCACTTTTATTATCTTTGGGTAGATCGTCGGTAACGCAGGGCCGGAAGCGGGGCGCGCCCGCTTCCGGTTATTTTAGAGGGGTGGATTACTCCATCCAGCCACGCTCTTTGTAGTACTTCACAGCACCGTCATGCAGAGGGGCGGACAGACCATCCGTGATCATCTCTTCTTCCTTGAGGTTCTCAAACGCGGGGTGCAGCTTCTTGAAGCGGTCAAAGTTGTCGAAAACAGCTTTTACAACTTCGTACACAACATCGTCGGCAACATCAGAAGACGTCACGAAGGTTGCTTTCACACCAAAAGTTTTCACGTCGCTGTCTGTACCTTTGTACATGCCACCCGGGATCGACGCATAGGCGTAGAACGGGTTGTCAGCGACCAGCTTGTCGATGGCTTCGCCCTGGACTGGAACCAGCTTGGCATCCACTGTGGAAACGGCTTCCTGGATCGACCCGTTCGGGTGGCCCACGGTGTAGATGATTGCGTCAACCTTGTTGTCGCCCAGTGCGGCGGCTTGCTCGGCTGGCTTCAGCTCGGATGCCAATGCAAAGTCATCCATTGTCCAACCCTTGGCGGCCAGAACGACCTCCATCGTGGCCAGCTGACCGGAACCGGGGTTGCCCACGTTCACGCGCTTGCCCTTAAGGTCGTCAAAGCTTTCGATGCCTGCATCGGCACGTGCAATCACGGTGAACGGTTCGGAGTGTACAGAGAAAACCGCACGCTCTTTGTCGAACTTGTCGCCTTCGAACTGCGAGGAACCGTTATAGGCGTGGAACTGCCAATCGGACTGGGCAACGCCCATGTCCATGTCGCCGGCCTTGATCGCGTTGATGTTGGCGATGGACCCGCCTGTCGAAGGTGCCGTGCACTTCAGACCGGTTGTGGCGCTGTCACGGTTAACCAAGCGGCAGATCGACTGACCCACAACAAAGTAGACGCCCGTTTGGCCGCCTGTACCGATGGTGATGAATTTTTCCTGTGCTGTCACAGCTGTACCCGCAAGCAGTGCGGAAGCGATAGCGATGGACTTGAAAATCGTCATTTTAAGTCTCCCAACTTTTTCTCAGAACCCCCGTCATTGTGCGCGGGGTTTCAATAATACCTGAAATGAGCGCAGATATTCAGGCGTAAAACAAGCAAATTTATCCCGCAAAAAGGGTTGTTTTGCGCTGCATGACAGCAACTGAACCTTTACCGGCCCGCTTGCTGCGCATTTTGCACAATCGCGCGTATGCGTTGGATTTAATACCCACACCTTCCAGTCGCTCCGGATCAATACGGACTAACCAATTGTTTTTAAAAACATATAGGAAAATTATTTTCACCCACTAAACCCCAATAATTTCCAGACGTTGAAAAAATCAAACGACCGGATTTCATATCTGACGGGGTAAAAGATGATCCGTTCGTGAATTCTCAAGTTTTTATGCTATAGGCTGTATCAACCTTACCGAATGCCCATCAAATGCCCATCCGCAGGAGCAAATATGAAAAGAATCTCTTCCCTCGCCCGCTTTGGTACGTTCGCGGGGGTGCTGCTTTTAGCCTTGCTGTCGCTTATCCTTTTGATCACCTGGTCGCTCTGGTTCATCGTGCCGCTTGTCCTGTTCGGGGTCCTGTCGGCGATGGGCGTCTACGACGTCATTCAGGAAAAACATTCCATCCTTCGCAACTATCCGGTGCTCGGCCACATGCGGTTCTTCTTTGAGGGGATTCGCCCGGAAATCAGACAATACCTGATTGAATCCGATCAGGATGAAGAACCCTTTAGCCGCGACGACAGGTCGTTGGTCTATCAACGCGCCAAGGGTCAAGAGGACGCCCGGCCCTTCGGGACCCGGATGCGGGTCTATGATGCGGGCTATTCCTGGGTGACCCACTCTGTCCAGCCCGTCCATATTGAAAACACTGATTTTCGCGTCCGTATCGGGAACAAGGATTGCAAACAGCCCTACGATGCGTCGATCTACAATATCTCCGCGATGAGCTTTGGATCGCTTTCCGCAAACGCCATCAGCGCCCTGAACAAAGGTGCCAAGATGGGCGGTTTTGCGCATGACACAGGCGAAGGCGGGGTCAGCCGTTATCATCGCTCCGGCGGGGGTGATCTGATCTATGAGGTCGGTTCGGGCTATTTCGGCTGCCGCACCGATGACGGGCAATTCGACCCCGAAAAGTTCAGGGATCAAGCCAGTAGCGATCAGATCAAGATGATCGAGGTTAAACTAAGCCAAGGCGCAAAGCCGGGGCATGGCGGCATGTTGCCAGCCTCGAAGATCAGCAAGGAAATCGCAGAGGCGCGCGGCGTGCCGATGGGGCAGGATTGCGTGTCCCCTGCGGCGCATTCGGCATTTACAACGCCGATCGAGATGATGGATTTCCTGGGTCAACTGCGGGACTTGTCGGGCGGCAAACCGGTGGGGTTCAAGCTGTGCATCGGCCACCAGCGTGAATTCATGTGTATGGTAAAAGCGATGCTGGAAACCGGCATTGTCCCTGATTTCATCGTGGTCGACGGCACCGAAGGCGGCACCGGGGCTGCACCGCTTGAGTTTGCCAACCATGTCGGTATGCCGATGGTCGAGGGGCTTACCTTTGTGCACAACACGCTTCGGGGTGCCGGCATTCGCGATCAGGTCAAGCTGGGCGCGGCGGGCAAGGTCGTATCGGCCTTTGACATCGCGCGGGCCTTGGCCTTGGGGGCAGACTGGTGCAATTCCGCGCGCGGTTTCATGTTTGCGATCGGCTGTATTCAGGCGCAGGCATGTCACACGAACCATTGCCCCGTTGGTGTCGCAACCCAAGACCCCACCCGCCAACGCGCGTTGGATGTCGGCCACAAAAGCGAACGCGTTGCCCGGTTTCATCGCAATACCCTGAAAGCGTTGGGTGAAATGACAGGCGCTGCGGGGCTGGAAAACCCGAGTGAGTTTCTCCCCCGCCATATGATGCTGCGCCAAGGCGACAAAAGCATGGTGCAAGGCGACGAGGTCTATGGCTACCTTCCCGAAGGGTATCTGCTTGATGACAAGGCACAGGACTACAAGGGCAACAAAACCCGCTGGAGCCGCGCGCAGGCTTCGAGCTTTGTGCCCTTCGATTAACGCAGACGCCGGAATTTTTCAAAATTCCGGACCGTTTTCTTTGAAAGAAAACGTCCACAAACGCAAAAGGCGCGCTGGTTTCCCGGCGCGCCTTTCTCAATTCGGGTGATCCCGGCTTATTCAGCCATTGCAGCCTGAACAGACTCTTCGAATATGGCCAGGCCTTCTTCGATGATTTCATCCGACGCCGTCAGGGGCACCATCACACGGATGGCATTGCCATGCATGCCACAGCTAAGCAGCAACAGGCCGCGCTTCATCGCATGGGCGATGACACGTTTGGTAAAGCCGCCGTCAGGCGCTGCTGTTTCAAAATCCGTCACGAATTCGACTGCAACCATAGCACCCAAACCGCGGATATCCCACATGCGGAACGGTGCGGAGCGTGCGCCGATCTCGGCAAAGCGCGCCTTGAGGTGATCACCCATCGACGCTGATCGCGCCAGCAGGCCTTCTTCCTCGATCGCGGCGATGGCTGCCAAGGCTGCGGCGCAAGCAACAGGGTTGCCGCCATAGGTGCCGCCCAAGCCGCCCGGGGCCATTGCATCCATCACATCGGCACGGCCAATCACGCCCGCCAGAGGATAGCCGCCCGCCATGGATTTCGCCACGGTGATCAGGTCAGGCACAACGCCGGAATGTTCGATTGCGAACCACGTACCTGTGCGGCCGAAACCGGCCTGTACTTCGTCAGCGATCAACAGGATGCCATGTTCGTCGCAGATGTCGCGCAGTTGGCGCATCATGTCGAATGGGACGGGGGTATAGCCACCCTCGCCAAGTACGGGTTCGATGATGATGGCAGCAACACGTTCGGGCTGCGCATCTGTCAGGAACAGGTTTTTCAGGCCGGTAATCGCATCCTGCACGGTGATACCGTCACGCTGGGACGGGAAAGGCGCGCGGAAGATGTCGGACGGGAAAGGACCCACGTCTTTTTTGTAGGGCGACACTTTGCCAGTCAGGCCCAGCGTCAGCAGCGTGCGACCGTGATATCCGCCGGTAAAGGCGATCACACCGGGGCGACCCGTTGCAGCGCGTGCAATTTTAACAGCGTTTTCAACCGCTTCGGCACCTGTGGTGACCAGCAGCGTCTTTTTCGGCATATCACCGGGGGCCAGCGCGTTCAGTTTCTCGGCCAGCTCGATATAAGGGCCGTAAGGCACAACCTGAAAGCTGGTGTGGGTGTACTGGTCTTCTTGGGCTTTTGCTGCCGCGATCACCTTTGGGTGACGGTGGCCTGTGTTCAGCACACCAATACCGCCAACGAAATCGATATAGCGGTTGCCTTCAACATCCCAAAGCTCTGCGTTCTCGGCGTATTTTGCATATATCGGCGCGGCAGAGGCAACACCACGTGGCACAGCCAGTTCGCGGCGGGCAATCAACTGCGCATTTGTTTCAACTGTCACGTTCGCTTGGAGCATATCTGGGACCACCGTGCTTTTGGCCGATTTCTGTGCAGCGCCTTTGCGGGACTGCTTTTTGACTGTGCTGGACATATACAATTCCTTTTGTAGGACGCAGGTGTTGCGTTTAAAATCCTCTTATTGCGTTTAATTTAATTGTCAATGAAGTTTGGTTTGCCCAGATGGGTAGCGTCGAGGCGCGGCTAAAATTCGCCTGTGATCGCACGCAGATACAGGTTAGAGGTCAGGAAAGAAAAATTCAGGGGCCAGACATGAACATCGGTCAAAGGCTAAGAACGATTCGCGAGGAGCGCGGGCTTTCACAACGGGAGCTTGCCAGTTTGGCTGGCCTAACTAACGGCACAATCTCGTTGATTGAAAAGAACAAAACCAGCCCGTCTGTCGCGTCGCTGAAAAGTTTGCTCGATGCGATCCCGATCAGCATGGCAGAGTTTTTCGCCACTCTTGAGGATCAAGAGACCCCGAAGGTCTTTTACCGCAAGAATGAATTTGTCGAAGTTTCGCCTTCAAGCGAGGGTCAGGTTTCCCTTCGCCAGCTTGGCAATGCGGAGCAGCACAGTTTGCAGGTTCTGCACGAAACCTATCAACCCGGCGCAGATACCGGGCCTGAATGGATCGTGCACGAGGGAGAAGAGGCCGGCGTCGTGATTTCGGGCGAGGTCGAAGTGACTGTCGATGGCATGATCGAGGTGCTTGGCGCAGGTGACGGCTATCTTTTTGATAGCCGGCTGCCACATCGTTTCCGGAATATCGGCGATACGGTCTGCGTAGTTGTCAGCGCCTGCACGCCGCCCAGCTTCTGAAAACAGGCGATCCGGGCCTGCCTACGTACCCGTCATGTTGTTGTTGTCGTCATCATCCGATCGGAAACCCGACCATCTGTTCTTGCGTTGGTCGCCGCGTCTGCGGGTCGTCAAGGAAATGATGGCGATGACAGCCAAGGTCAGGATCATCAAGGATCCGATGAACAAGTCTACTGTCACAGCTGCCTCCTTTCAAAATTCGTGTTTCAGGTCTCGGGGCCTCAACGGGCGTCACAGCTTATGGTTCCATATCGAAAATCGGGTTTCGGTCCCATTTTCGTGAACGCACAGCTGAAAATTCGCCGAAATATGGCTCGCGACATTATGGTTGGGCGCGGCCGACACGGAATATCGCCTTTATTTCAAGGCGTTTCGCATGATAATTCCAAAACTGTCGGTCAAGTTCTTTTGGCTCTTGGGCAGAGGCTGACGTATAGAAATAGTTATATATGTAACAATTCCGAGAGCGCGTTTCAGAGCGCAGATGCCCGTTAGTAATCGTAAACGATCTTGGATTTCTGCGGCACTGGGAATTCGACGGTCAAGGTATAGCTGTCGGCTTCTTCCAGCACTTGGAACTGCCCGTTCAACTGGCGCGAAAACGCATTGATCAGCCGTGACCCAAGTCCGGTACCTTCTTCGACTTCACCATGACCGGTCGAGTTTTTGACCGTCAGCAAAGCCATTTCTGGGCCAGTGTATTTCAAGCTAACCTCGATCGACCCTTTTTCGACCTGATCCACGGACACGTATTTTAGCGCGTTTGTAACGGCCTCCGACACCAGCAGCGTCAAAGGTGCCGCATCATCGGGGTCAAGCTGGATCGCTTCGTAATTCTGCCTGACTTTGATGCCCGACCCGCTGGGCAGGCCGACGCTCAGCAACTGGTTCACAATTTCATGCATCAACACGCCGCCATCGACACGCGTCAGGTTGTCGTTTTGATACAGGCTTTTGTGGACAGTCGCGAGGCTGAGGATACGGTCCTGAAGCCGCTGCAAGACGCGCTTGGCGTCGGGCGTTTTTGCCTGCCGGATCTGCATGTTCATGATCGACGAAATTAGTTGCAGGTTATTTTTGACCCGATGATGCACTTCTTTCAAAAGGATGTTCTTTTGGCGCAGGTTGTCTTCCAATTTGGCTTCGTCCCGCAGGATCGATTCCGCCATCCCGAGGAATGCTTCTTCCATGTCCACAATTTCGGTGGGAACAACGCCGCTCAGTGCGGTGCGTGGCAGCGTTCTGTTCAAAGCGAAATGCCGCATCTGCCGGCCAAGTTTGCGAATGTGTTTAATCGCCAGCCGGTTCAGCGCCCAAAACGCCACAACCAAGCTTGCGATCCACATCACAACCGGCAGCAACAGGTTCAACCGGGAAGCGGCACCGGCCTTCAGAAAAAGGGAATCAGGCGGCCAGACGCTCATGGCATAAACAACACCCGGAACAATGGGAAGGATCGCATAAACCCGGTCATCGCCTGCGCCATTGGTGTCACGGATCACCCGGCCCGATTGGCCAGTATACCACTTAAGCTCTTGAAAGGACGGGAGCTCTTTTTCTGCAAAAGCGCGATCATTTTCTGTGGTCAGGATGTCGCCATCAGCGTTGAAAGTCACCATCGCGGTGGGCCGGATTTCCAGGTCCGGCTCTAGAACCTGACGAAAGACACGTTCTGGGATCGACATATTTACAAAGCCCAGCAATTGATCTTCGACATTTAACGGCACGCTGACGATAAGCACGGGTTCTTTGCTGAAAGGGGGGGTCAACGACAAGTTTGCCGCACGTTTCTTATTATGCAGCAGCCTTTTGAAAATCACGTTTTCGCTCAGGTCCGCCGATGCACTCGACGAAACGCACTCCATCTTCCCGTCAGCAGCGACAAAGCTGACAATCGTATAAAGATTGGAGGATTCCTGATATTCACGTAAAAACGAGCTGCACGAGAAACTATCGGCCTTGATTAGGTTAACGACAGCCGCCAGCGCATCTGCAGCACCAAAGGCTTCCTGGATCAGACTGCTTTCGGTCGACGACGCCTGCTCTGTAATAGCAAGCAAAGACAGTTCGGCATTTACCATGTTCTGATCGGCGATCTCGCGGGTCTGCACCACCGAGATCAACCCGATCGGCAGCAACGCCAAAGACAGAAACAGCAAAACCCGAAAGGTCAGCCCCCGAAAGACGTCAGCACCAAGAAAACCTGAGGTCATCGTTAAAAGGACGAAACTTTGGAAGACGAGATAACCGACATCGTCGCGTCATCTGTCATCTCGAGGCTCTCATCATCCCGAAGGCCCATAAGCTCGGCGATTTTTGCACGTGCGCGGTTCGTGCGGCTTTTGATTGTCCCCACGGCAACGCCACACATCTCGGCGGCTTCCTCATAGGAAAAACCGGACGCCCCAACCAAAAGCAGTGCTTCGCGTTGTTCGACTGCCAGTTCGTTCAATGCCTTGCGGAAATCCGTCATTTGCATGTGGCCGTCATGTGCCGGCTTTTCAGCCAAACTTTCGGTAAAGACACCATCAACATCCGCAACTTCGCGGTTGGCCTTGCGACGTGACGAATAATAGGTGTTGCGCAGGATCGTGAACAGCCAGGCCCGCATGTTGGTCCCGACCTCGAATTTGTCGATGTTGGTCCAGGCTTTTACGACCGTATCTTGCACCATATCATCCGCAATCGCAGAATTTCGCGTCAAGCTGATGGCAAAAGCGCGCATGGCTGGCAGGTGTTCTACCAGCTCATCGCGTGGGTCTGACCTGCTCATTCGGACTTTCCAGTAGCTGGCTGCCCGGAGCTTTCTTCCTGCTCTTTCAGCTTTTTCAGCAAATCCTTGAACTTGTCAGGTATGCCTTCCTCGACAGTCTCTTCATAGACACGGCGAAGATTTTCGTCGATAAAACGCTCGTTGTCATCGTTTTTGCCCAGCTGCATCAACAATTTTCCTGACTTTACTTAAGATTTCTTGCACACGATATGGAACTAAACACATACCCGCGGGGTTTGGTTCCATAAATATTTTAAAAGGACAACGATAAATGACGGACGCCAAAGAAACCACCAGTGTCAGCGATGCGTTAAGTCAATGCCTGCCATATCTGCGCCGCTATGCCCGCGCGCTGACCGGTAGTCAAACCAGCGGCGATGCATTTGCGGCCGCAGCCCTCGAGGCAATTCTGGTTGATCGCTCTGTGCTGGACGGCATGGATGTGCGGACCGGAATTTTCAAAGTATTGTACAGCATTTGGGCCAGCGCCGGTGCCCCCATTGAGGAAGGCGAAAGCGGCGCACGTGCCCGCGCGCAAAAGCATCTGGCAAAGCTGACCAACCACAGCCGCGAAGCATTGCTGCTGCACACCATCGAAGGGTTTTCTTTTGCCGAGGTCGGTATGATCATCAACGTCGAAGAAGAAGAAGCCAGCCAGCTGGTGCAGATCGCCCGCCGTGAAATGGCCGACAGTGTCACAGGTTCGGTGATGATCATCGAAGACGAGGCGATCATTGCGATGGACATTGAATCCATCGTTGCCGACATGGGCCACCGGGTCACCGGCATCGCCCGCACCCGTGATGAAGCCGTGAAATTGGGCAAGGCCGATGTGCCTGACCTGATCCTTGCGGACATCCAGCTTGCGGATAACTCCTCGGGTATTGATGCGGTGAATGATCTGCTGGCCGATCTCGGGCACCGTCCGGTCATTTTTATCACTGCGTTCCCCGAACGTCTGCTGACAGGTGACAAACCGGAACCCGCGTTCCTGATCTCCAAGCCATACACCGTCGATCAGGTTGTATCGGCCGTATCGCAAGCGATGTTCTTTTCCTCGACGGAAACGCTGAACACCTGATCGGTTTTCGGAACAGCATTCAAAGGCCGCGCCCCAAAGCGCGGCCTTTTTCGTTGGGTCATCGCCACATGGTCCAACGCCGCTAAAAATCAAAAGCCCTTGTCACAGCTTTTAGACGCGGCATAAAAGAACCCATGAGCACATGCGCAATCACAATGGTTTACAAGGACTACTGGGCGCTCTCGCAATGGTACGCGCATTATGGCCGCCTGATAGGGTACGATAACCTTTATATCGTCGCCCATGGCGCTGACCCGATGATCGCCGAACTATGCCCCCAGGCAGATGTTATTACCGTGCCGCGTGAAACCCTCGAAGGGTTCGACCGGCGTCGTGGGCAGATGTTGAACAGTTTCGCGGATGGCTTGGGGCTGTCCTATGACTGGGTCATTCGCACCGATGCCGATGAACTGGTTTGCTTTGACCCGGCGCTTTACGCGTCTTTTGACGATGTTTTCAAAAATCCCACGTCGAATGCCATGTTCGCCTTGGGCTTGAATGTTGCCGAAACGATAGGCGACCAGATTTTGAACGCGGGCGAAATGGCCCTGGGCCACCGGTCCACAGCAGTTTTCACCGGCCATTACAGCAAGGCCTGGGCCTCAAAACGCGGGACAGCATTGTGGCGCCACGGCATCTGGGTCGGCCCCCGCAAGCTGGCCACGGCCGCGTTCCAGCTTCCTCAGGGGGTGTATCTGTTGCACCTTAAATACGCCAACCTGAAGGCCCTTGAGGATGCCAACCACCACCGGATGGAAGTTGGAAACGCCGAAGGCAAAGGTCTGCCCGGTGCCGCCTGGCGTGAGGCTGACAAAGACGCTTCGCGGTTTTACGCAAATTTGGCGCGGTACAAAGAAAAGGATTGGACCAGCGCCCGGGATGAAGCCTATCGGTCAATCACCACCGAGCCTATCCGCGATGAAAAAGAGAACGTACTCAGAAGCAGCTCCAAGGTGTTCAAACACCGCGTGACATTGCCAAGTTGGTTCAAAACGCGGTTCGGTACCCGCTAAGGCACAACTGCCAATCCTAACCCAAAGCCAGACAGCCCCGACCAGGGGACTGCACTTCCTTGCGGGCCGTTTTCAGGCAACCCTGATTGATTTGCATCAACCCGTTCGTGCCCCGACCGCTATGATATAATGGAACTGAATCACAGCCCGCGCGTTTGTAGGACAGATAATACGTTAAGGAGACAGAAAATGGCTAAGGACATTAAAATGAGCAAAGACGTCACCGTAGAAGATCTATCCACGCAAATCGCAATCCTCAAGGATGACATTGCTGCCCTGACCAGTTCGGTCAGCCAGTTCAGCAAAAGCACAACACGCGATGCCGCAAATCAGGCAAAGGCAGCCGCTCATGATTACGCCGACCTTGGCAAAGAGAAGGTCGTTGACGCGCAGAAAACCGCAGAAGACTTTATTCGCACGCAGCCAGCCACAGCGATGGGTGTTGCAGCAGGGGTTGGTTTTCTGATCGGGCTGATCACGGCACGCCGGTGATGCAAGCCATATTGGACGCCCTCACCGACAGAGTAGCCCAAAGAGCGGCTGAAACAGCCCAGACCGCAGCAATCGGTCTGGGTGCTGGTTTGTGCCTTGTGGTTGGATCAATCTTTCTGTCTGCGGCAGCCTGGATATTCCTGCTCACGATCACCTCGACATTAATTGCATGTCTGGTCATTGGTGGCGTGTTTTTTGGCGCGGGTCTGGTAATGGTCGCTGCCACCAGCATCCGATCGCGGAACCTGAAACACCAAAGAGAAGCAGAACGCTTGCGCCTTCAGGCACAGCAGCGTGCACAGGCGTTGGGCGGGGTCGAAGGTATCGCGACTTTGGTCGTCGCTTTGATCAACGGCTTCAACGCAGGAAAGAACGCGCGTTTATAACCGCTTGGGTCAAACTCTCATCGGTAAAAGGGGTTTGGGACCGCAGGCATCCATTAAAGGGCCGTCTATTCAGACTGGCCCTTTTCTGCTGTGATGAACGTCTCTGCAACGGCAGGCCCGCGCTTTGCCGGTTGATGCGGGTGCCCGATAGCGGTGTCCGGGCGCAGACGCATTTCGACCTGAGCATTCCAGGACGCGCCCATAAGCACCAGAAAACTGCTGATCCAAAGCCACACCAACATCGCAATCACAGCCCCAATGGACCCGTAAACCTGATTGTAGTTGCCGAAATTAGCGACGTAATAGCTGAATCCGATGGATACCACCGCCCAAGAGGCCACGGCGAATATAGCGCCAAAGCTCAGCCAGTTTGGCTTGGCTGTGCGGTGGTTTGGTCCGAACCGGTATAGCACCCCGATACCCGCCAGCAGCACCGTAATGGCAATGCTCCAGCGGATCAGATCAGCCAAAATAACTCCGAAGATACCCAAGGGGATGAAGGCCAGAACGATCGGCGCAATAACCACGGTGACCAGCGCAATGATCCCGACCATAACCAAACCAAAGGTCAGCATCAGCGCACGAAAGTAATGCCTTGCCACATTCCGGTTGGGCTGGTGATAGACACTGTTCAACCCGATCATCATCGCCCCGACACCGGCACGGGCAGACCACAACGCCGCAAGCACCGATATCGCGCCGGCCCAACCCAATGTCTCGGAACTGGTGGTCACCAAAGACACGATTTGCTGGTTCATGATGTCATACACGTCGTCAGGCAGCAGGCCACGCATCTCTTCGAGCTGGGCAATCACAACGACCGGGTCCGAAATCAGGCTCAGCAAGGTGACAAGGGCCGCCAATGCGGGAAACAGCGACAACATCCCATAAAACGCCACACCCGCCGCAATCAGCGCAATATTCCGTTCGCTGATATCTTCAATCATCGCCCTGAAAGCAGTCCAATACAGCACGACCGTATCCAATGTTATTTTTCCCAAGGATCGGGTCCTTTCGATGCGGTCCGGCAATGCACCCACGGGCTGACAAACGCCTCGGGATATAGCTATTTCAATACTTCTACCTCATCGCGCCGCTGACCCCAAGCCGCGAGGGCAAAACTGATCACCCCCAGACGATATTTTCCGAAATTGCCGGAATAAAAACCCCGAACACAGCCCCCGGACCCGGTTGTCCCTTCGGGATCAACGCCACCATTTCGACCCACCGCGCCTAAATGCTGATGACCCAAGCAGATAATTGTGGTTGTGATTCAAGGGCGAACCAGCGCAGAAATCTCAAATCCACTCACGCCAACGCAGTCAGGGCCAAAATGTTCACGCACAACTCAGACCTCATGCAATCGATCCGCGCCAGCTTTGCCCATGTGGATACCTGCCCGTTCCAGGGGCCGCGCATCTTCTTCGAAAATGCCGGTGGCGCTTTGACGTTGAATTCGGTGGTACAGACCTCGACCCTGTTCGCGTCGATCCCGGACAATCAGGGCCGCGACAACCCCGCCTCACATGCGCTCGTTGAAACCATCAAACAGGCCAAGGCTGACATGGCCGTGTTTTTCAACGCGCCCAACGGCCAGTTTTTCGTTGGCGAAAGCGGCACAGAACTGTCCTTCCGCCTGATCCGCACCGCTGTGACGGGCACCCCCGATGGCGCTGTGATAGGCTCTAGTGTTGAACATCCCGCCTCGCGCAGCGCCGCGCTGCATTGGGCCGAAAAAACGGGCAAAGCCTATATCAACGTCCCCCATGATGATGCCACAGGGCAGGTCACACCCGCCGCCTATGCCGCCCTGATGACACCCCAAGTACGGGTCGCGACGATCCTGCACACGTCACCCGTCACCGGCATCGCCAATGATGTCGCCGGTATCAGTGCCGCGATCCGCGCCGTTGCCCCCGATGCGTTCATCTTCGTCGATGGCATCCAGCACGCCAGCCACGGGCGTATCGACATCGCCAGCTACGACATCGACGGCTATGTGATCTCGCCCTACAAACTGTTCTCGCGCCACGGCTATGGCATCGCCTGGGCGTCGGACCGCCTGAGCACGCTGTCGATTGAAACGCTCAAGGACGGCCCCGCCGGAAATTGGGAAATGGGCACGCGCGATACTGGCGCTTACGCCACCTTCAGCGATGTGGTGCGCTATTTCGAATGGCTGGGCCAGCAGGTTTCCGATGCAACCGCCCCCCGCGCCCAGATCGAAGCCGCCGGTGTCGCGATCCATGACCACGAAAAACACCTGACCGACGCCCTGCTGTTCGGCACAGGCAACCTTGCCGGTCTCGCCGATCTGCCCGATGCCACCATTCTTGGGGGCACGGGTAACCCCGACCGCGAAGGTCTGGTTTGTTTTAGCCTCAAATCGGTCCCCGCCGCCGAGATTGTCGAAAAACTCAATGCCCAGGGCATCCGCACCCATCTGCGCAAGGCGGATCACTACTCCGGAAACATCCTGACCCCTCTTGGCCTGGATGCTGCCGTGCGCGTTTCGCTGTGCCATTACAACACATTGGACGAAGTCCGCGCTTTGCTCACCGCAATAAAGGACATCGCCGGATAATCCCTCCGGCCCTGTTTCATTTTGCAAAATAAACTCAAATCCAACGGCGCAACCCAAGTCACCGCTTGCCATATCAATGCACACGATCAAACATGCACCTATGACAAGCACACTCTCCGCCGCCATTATCGCCAAGCGTGACGACCTGATCGCGCTGACCCAGGATTTGATCCGCATCCCGACGCTCAACCCGCCGGGGCGCGACTATCTGTTGATCTGTGAATACCTCGACAAAAGGCTCAAACAGCACGGGTTCGAGACGCAATTGATCCGCGCTCACGGCACCCCCGGCGACAGTGCGAAATACCCCCGTTGGAACATCATCGCCCGCCGCGAGGGCACGCAGTCCGGGGAAACGGTGCATTTCAACAGCCATACCGATGTGGTCGAAGTCGGCGCAGGCTGGACGTTTGACCCTTTCGGGGCCGAAATCTCGGACGGCAAGATTTACGGGCGCGGCACCTGCGATATGAAAGGCGGGTTGGCCGCGTCTATCATCGCCGCCGAAGCGTTCATCGAAACGCATCCCGAATTTTCCGGCGCGATCGAAATTTCCGGCACCGCAGATGAAGAATCCGGCGGCTATGGTGGCGTGGCCTATCTGGCGGAACAGGGGTTCTTTAACCCTGAACGGGTCCAGCATGTGATCATCCCCGAACCCTTGCAGAAAGACCGGATTTGTTTGGGCCATCGCGGTGGCTGGTGGGCGGAGATCGAGACAAAGGGCGAAATCGCCCACGGTTCGATGCCGTTTCTGGGCGATTGCGCCGTGCGCCACATGGGTGCCGTCCTGTCCGAGTTCGAGAACAAGCTGTTCCCCGCCATGGCCGCACGTCACACCGATATGCCCGTCGTCCCCGAAGGGGCGCGCAGTTCAACCATGAACATCAATTCGATCCACGGCGGTCAAAAGGAAAACGACGAAGATTTCGACGGCCTGCCCGCCCATTGCGTGCCCGACAGTTGCCGGATCACCATTGACCGGCGGTTCCTGATGGAAGAACCGCTCGACCAAGTGCGCGACGAAGTGCGCGCCCTGCTGGAAGGGTTGCGCGAAACGCGGGTCGATTTTGATTACGAGCTGACTGAGCTGAATTCGGTGCTGCCCTCAATGACAGACCGGGACGCCCCCATCGTTCAAACCGTGGCCAGCGCCATTCAGGATATCATGGGCAAAGCGCCAGAATACGTCGCCTCGCCCGGGTCATATGACCAGAAACACATCGACCGGATTGGCAAGCTCAAGAACTGTATCGCCTACGGTCCGGGCCTCTTGGAACTGGCGCACAAGCCTGACGAATATATTGGCATCGACGATATGATCGACAGCGCCTGCGTGATGGGTGCCGCACTCGAAACGCTGCTTTTGCCGAAACAATAGGCTCTATTCCGTCGCAAAAGCGTGGGACGCGGCAATTGCCAGCCCGTCGACGATCGCGGTCATTGCGGCACCCCGATGCAATTCAGCCTGCGGAAAGGTGCCGCGCATGGCCATGTCGATCACCCCCATCAGGCTCGACCCGCCGACAAAGATCAGCTTGTTCACATCCGAAGGCGCAAGGTCGGCCTGCGCGACCAGATCGGTGGCAACCTGCGCGATGCTATTGGCCATTTCATTCAATGTCGCGGCCATCATCGCGGGGGGCAGCGGCACGCGCAGACCACGCTCCAGAATATCGAGTTTGATTTCGGGCGGCGCGGTCGCTGCCACATCATTCGCCGCGATCTTCCCTGCCTCGACGGCAAAGGCGATGTCGTGGCCCAGCTCGTCCTCAAGCACCTTGACCAGACGGTTCAGCAAATCAGGCTCGACCGCATATTTCGCCAGATCATCGACGGCACGCCGTTGTTCGCGGGTATAAAGGAACGGGATTTTTTGCCATGTCGCCAGATCGGTGAACACGGCATGGGGTGCGGCATGGGTTTCATCGCCGAACACATGTTTGATCTGGCTGCCCATGCCCAGATGCGGCATGACGTGATGCAAGCTGAGCTCCCGGTCGAAATCCGTACCGCCCATGCGCAGGCCCTTGCTGGCCAAAATATGAATGCCTGCGTCGCCTTGCTGGCGAAACAGCGTAAAATCCGATGTACCCCCACCGATATCCACGATCAGCCCCAGATCACCGGGTTCAAGCACGCCGCGGTTGGCCAGGGCGGCTGCTTCGGGTTCAGGCATGAAACGCACGTCTTTGAAACCGGCAAGGTGATAGCATTCGGTCAAATCGACCAACGCCTGGGCATTGCGCGCGGCATCGGCGCTGTGAAACATCACAGGGCGCCCCGATAGCGCACGATCGAATGTCTGGCCTGTGGCCGCTTCGGCGCGTTTTTTCATCTCGGCCAGAAAGCTGGCCACGATGGCGACAAAATCCATCCGCTTGCCCATCAACATCCGGCTTTCGCGCATCAAGGGCGTGCCCAGCAGGCTTTTGAGCGCGCGCATATACCGCCCCTCGTCGCCGCCGATCAGCGCTTCTTGGGCACCGCGCCCGTATATGATCCGCTTTTCCTCGACATCGAAAAACAACGCCGTGGGAAGGGTGTTTTCGCCTGCCTCGACATCAATCAGACGGGGCACACCGTCGATGGCATAGCCCGCCGCAGAGTTGGACGTCCCGAAATCAATTCCCAATGTGGAAGATACCGCAGTCATAACGCACCCCTGCCTGATAAGCGAAGGTGGCGCATAAACCGCCAGCGCAAGCGGCACAATACAAATTTGTTAGTGTTATGGCAGTGCTGGTCAAAGCGTTTCGAACTGGATAGACTTTTTTTGAAAGTTAACAGGAGACCTCCGATGTTTCACCTTCGCTCGCTTATTCTTGGTACTTGCGCTGCCGCGCTGATGGCCGGTGGTGCCGCTGCACAATCCGACATTACCGTCGCAATGCAACTTGAACCGCCACATCTGGACCCGACAAGCGCCGCTGCTGGCGCGATTGATCAGGTGCTTTATTCCAACGTTTTTGAAGGCCTTACGCGGTTCATGGGCGATGGATCGGTTGTTCCCGGTCTGGCAAAATCGTGGGAAATTTCAGAAGACGGTCTGACCTATACGTTCAAGCTGCAAGAAGGTGTGACCTTTCACGATGGCACCACAATGGACGCCGAAGATGTGAAATTCAGCCTTGACCGGATCGGGGCCGAAGACAGCGCCAACGCGCAAAAAGCGTTGTTTAGTGCCATTTCCGAGGTCAATGTGATTGATCCCACAACGGTCGAGATCAAGCTGAGCGAGCCGAACGGCAACATGCTGTTCAACCTTGCGTGGGGCGATGCCGTGATTGTGGCACCCGAAAGCATCGACAACATCAAACAGCTGCCCATCGGCACCGGTGCGTTCAAGTTCACCAGCTGGACGCAGGGCGATAACATCATGATCGAAAAGAACCCCACCTATTGGGGTGCGCCTGCCGCGCTGGACATGGCAACATTCAAGTTCATCTCGGACCCGACTGCAGCTTTTGCGTCGATGATGGCCGAAGATGTCGATGTTTTCGTTGGCTTCCCCGCCCCTGAAAACCTGCCCCAATTCGAGGCAGACCCGCGCTTTCAAGTGCTGGTCGGATCGACCGAGGGCGAAACCATTCTGGCGATGAACAACAAGCAAGCGCCGTTCGACAACGTAAAGGTGCGCGAAGCCGTCGCCCATGCGATCAACCGTCAGGCCATCATTGACGGTGCGATGTTCGGCTATGGTACGCCCATCGGCACCCATTTCGCACCGCACAATCCGGCCTATGTAGATGAAACCGCGATCAGCGCGTTTGATCCTGAAAAATCCAAAGCCCTTCTGGCCGAGGCCGGTTTCCCAGACGGGTTCGAGACAACGCTTGACCTGCCGCCCCCTTCCTATGCCCGCCGTGGCGGTGAAATCATCGCGGCGCAACTGGCCGATGTGGGGATCACCGCAAAGATCAACAATGTCGAATGGGCGCAATGGCTTGAGACTGTGTTCAAGGGCAAGAACTTTGGCCTGACCATCGTAAGCCACACCGAACCGATGGACATCGGAATCTACGCAAATCCGGATTACTATTTCCAGTATGACAACCCCGATTTCCAGGCGTTGATGGCCAAATTGAACGCAACCACAGATGCGGATATGCGGACTGAAATGCTGGGCCACGCGCAAAAGATGATCTCGCAAGACTATGTGAACGGCTATCTGTTCCAATTGGCCGCCATGTCAGTCGCCAAGGCCGGGGTGCAAGGCCTTTGGTCAAACGCACCGACGCAGGCAACCGACCTGACGGGCGTAACCTGGGCTGAATAGACCTTCGTCTTTTAAAGAAATTGAAACGCCTCCGTTTTGCGGGGGCGTTTTTCGTTGGGAAAGGGGCCGGGATTCACACGGGCTTTTGTTGATATACATCAAGGACGGGCCACCTGCCCCGCCGATAGTTTGCCCACAAACCAAACAACCGGAGAGCGCGACATGTTACGCCTTGCATCAATTCTATATTCAATCGTCGCAACATCTTTGGCAGGCTCTTTGATCATTGTCGCTCTGGCTTCAGGCTACGATACCCTCACGCCTATTCTTGGCGGGGCCGTGATTGGTGCGGTGCTTGCCATTCCGGTCAGCTATTTCGTGGCACGGGCGATTATTTCCAACAAACGATAGCGCCTGCCCTCAGCTGCGTGCGGCAAGCAGCTTTACCATCTGTCTGATTTCATCCCGAACGCCCCCTTGGCGCGGCGTGTCGCGCAAGGTTGTGAACCAGTGATCGGGCGGGTTTTTGCCCCGACGGTTGCCATCAAACCGCAAGGCGCGCAGCACGGTCTGGGCCTTGTCGGGCAGACGTTCAGGTATTTCCAACCCGTTCAAAGTTGCCCAGACCCCTGTCCATAACCGCCCGACCGACCACGGGTTATACCCGCCCCCGCCAAGCACCAGCAGGCGCGGGGCCATACCCATCAGCCCGCGCAAAACATCCAAATGCGCGTTGTTAGAGAGTGATAGATGCGACAGGGGGTCTTCCTCCACGGCATCAGCACCACACAGCAACACAATCGCATCGGGCCTGAACGCCTGAACCTTGGGCAAGATCAGATGATCGCGGATATGGGCCATTTCACTGTCGTTCAACCCGCGCGGCACAGGCAGGTTAAACGCATTTCCACCCGCATCATTTTCGATGGGCCCACTGCGCGGCCAAAGACGGTCTTCGTGAATTGAAATCATCAGGCAGTCGGGATCACCGCCAAAACCGACCTCGACCCCGTCGGGATGATGCGCGTCGATATCAACATAGGCGATGCGGCGGACACCATGATGGCGCAGGGATTTCATCGCCAACACCGGATCGTTCAGATAACAAAAGCCGTTGGCGCGGTCTGGCATCCCGTGATGGGTCCCACCAGCAGGGTTATAGATCACGCCGCCATCGCGCAGCAATTCACCGGCAAGGATCGACCCGCCCGCAGCTGTGGCAGGTCTGCGGAAAATTTCACCAAAGACTGGGTTGGTCACACTGCCGATATCATGGCGATCCAAATCATCAGCGGTCGCTTTCTGGTCCGCTTCAACGCGCTGCAAGGCTGCGATGTATTCTGGCGTGTGCCAACCGATCAAGGCCTTTGGTTTCGCCCGAGGAGAGGTGATGTATTGCGATGGAGGCAACCATCCCATTGCACGGGACAGGTCGATTACCGTCGATACCCGCGGCACACGCAACGGGTGCCAGCGCCCATAACTAGAACCCCGGAAAATTTCGTGCCCGATGAACATTGGTCTGCGCATAGCCAAGATATCTAACGCTTTGGCATCGGATAGCGAGGCATGTTTCACAAAAAAACGGGCGCAAAAATGCGCCCGTTCAAACTCGTTAACAAACAGCTATTACTTGGTGCCAACAAGGCCAGCTGCTGCTTCACCTACTGTCGCGTCAAAGTTGAGCGAACAAATGCGGTAAAGCTGCTTTGTTGCCGTCACAACAGTCGGTTCCGCCGTTTCATTGGACGCTTCGGTGTTTCCGCCTGTTGGCTCTACCGCTCTGGCTTCGCCGTCTATGATCGAATCGCTGACAGCCACACCATCAGTCGCGACTTCAGCGGTGACATCCGCTGACATATCGGTGGCACGGGCGTTATCATCAAGGGATTCGCCGTTATAGCCATCGTCGATTTCAGCAATCGCCATGGATGCGACGGTCGCTTGGTCTTCCTCGGACAGTTGGTTGAACTCGCCACATGTCATCTGCGGGCTGGCGTGAGCCGCGGCAAATGCCGGTGCGGAAATGGTACCCATCAGGGCGGCAATTGCGAGAGTTTTAAAAGTATTGGTCATCGTTAAGCTCCTTGTTACTAACTTCTGCATTACCAACACGACCAGTTGCCTTATTGTTCCAACTTTTGCGAACATCCTGTAATTTTATTTTATTTCAGATGGTTAAAAGCTGCCAAATCAGCGGGTGACATTCCTTTCCTATCTGGACGCGTTCAAAATCCGCGCCTAACCTGTGAAAATGTTGCGTTATACAATCAAACGATTGCTTTCCCTTTGCATCAGCCTTGCTGTGGCATCCCTTGTCATCTTTTCCGTTATCGAAATCGCGCCCGGTGATCCTGCCTCGTTCATGCTGGGCATGAATGCACAGCCCGAAACATTGGCCGCCCTGCGCACGGAACTTGGCTTGGACGCGTCAAAACCCGAACGGTATTTGTCATGGGTTGGCGGTTTGCTGACCGGTGATTTCGGCACGTCCTATACATACCGCACCCCCGTCGCTGATATGATCGCCGCGCGCATGTGGGTGTCGCTGCCGCTTGCGCTTTATGCTTTGGCTCTGTCCACGCTGATCGCCTTTCCCGCCGGAATATATGCCGCCTCGCGTCGGGGCCGTGCGGGGGATCTGGGCGTTATGGGGGCCACGCAACTGGGTGTCGCTGTGCCGAACTTCTGGTTTGCGATGATGCTGGTGCTGATTTTTTCGATCAATCTGCGGTGGTTTGCAGCGGGCGGGTTTGTTGGCTGGGACAAAGGGCTGTTGGCCGGTCTGCATGCCCTGACATTGCCCGCAATCGCGCTGGCCTTGCCCCAGGCCGCGATCCTTGCGCGGGTGATGCGGTCATCGCTGCTGGATGTCTTGGGCGAGGACTACATGCGCACCGCACGCGCCAAAGGTTTGACCGAACGCCAGGCGCTGTGGCGGCACGGTTTGCGCAATGCGTTGATCCCGGTGCTGACGATCATCGGTTTGCAATTCTCGTTTTTGCTGGCGGGGTCCATCATCATCGAACAGGTGTTTTACCTGCCCGGATTGGGGCGGCTGGTGTTTCAATCCATATCCGCGCGCGATCTGATCGTCGTGGAATCTGTTGTGATGTTGCTGGTGTTCTCGGTTATTCTGGTCAATTTTCTGGTCGATCTGGCCTATGCCGCCGTCGATCCGCGCCTAAGGTCCCGCACATGAACCGCAATCTGATCATTGGCGCGGCGCTCACCGGATTTTTCATCCTTGCCGCTCTGGTATCATTCGTCTGGACGCCATTTGATCACACCGCGATGGACATCCCCAACAAGCTAAAGGGAATTGGCGGCGATCATCTGCTGGGCACAGATCACTTTGGCCGCGATATTCTAAGCATGATCATGGTGGGGGCCCGCACATCCATCGCCGTTGCGCTGGTGGCCGTTGGCATCGGCATGGGGCTGGGCATACCGTTAGGCCTGTGGGCGGCAGCACGGCGCGGGTCGCTGGTGGACGAGCTGATCATGCGCGGCAACGACCTGATCTTTGCCTTCCCCTCGCTGGTGATTGCTATCCTGATCACAGCAATCTTCGGGGCCAGCGCGATCAACGCCATCATCGCCATCGGCATTTTCAACATCCCGGTCTTTGCCCGCATCACCCGTGGTGCCGCGCTAAGCCTTTGGGAACGCGAATTCATCCTTGCTGCCCGAGTTGCTGGAAAATCCGCCACGCGCATATCGGTTGAACATATCCTGCCGAATGTGACCAACCTGCTGATCGTCCAAAGCACAATCCAGTTCAGTCTGGGTATTCTGGCCGAGGCGGGCCTTTCCTATGTGGGTCTAGGTGCCCAACCGCCGACACCGTCATGGGGGCGGATGCTGGCAGACGCCCAAACACTGGTGTCGATCGCGCCGCATATGGCGCTTATCCCCGGCTTTGCGATCATCCTGACCGTGTTGGGGTTGAACCTGATGGGTGACGGTTTGCGCGATTACCTTGACCCACGGTTGCGGGTGGCGCGGGTATGACATTGCTCAGCATCACCAACCTGTCGGTCGCGATCCACAGCTATCCGATCTTGCATGATGTAACGATCACCGTGGATCAAGGCGAAATCGTCGCCGTCACGGGGGAAAGCGGATCGGGCAAATCCATGACAGCCCTGGCTGCGATGCAACTGCTGCCCAAGGGTGCCCATGCCAAAGGGCATATCATGCTGGGCGATCAGGATTTGCTGAAACTGTCCGAACAGGAACTTTGCGCGATCCGTGGCAACGACATCGGCATGGTGTTTCAGGAACCGATGACCGCGCTCAACCCTGTGCAAACCATTGGGGATCAAGTCGCCGAAACGATCCGTGTGCATGACCGGTCAGTCTCACGCGGTGATGCGCTGGCGCGGGCGGCGGAAACCCTGGAACGTGTCGGCCTTCCAAATGTGAAATTCCCCCTGTCCCGCTATCCGCATGAACTGTCGGGTGGCCAACGCCAGCGCGTTGTCATTGCCATGGCGATTGCCCTTCGCCCCCGGTTGCTGATCGCCGATGAACCCACAACGGCGCTGGATGTGACCACACAGGCGCAAATCCTTGACCTGCTCAAATCGCTGGCCAAGGCCGATAATATGGGCCTGCTGATGATCACCCATGATTTGGCCGTCGTTGCCGATATGGCTGACCGCATTGTCGTCATGCGCAAAGGCGAAGTGGTCGAACAAGGCGAAACCCGATCCCTGCTGCGCGACATGCACCACCCCTATACGAAAATGCTATTCGCGGCTTCGAACCACAAGGTTGCACTGCCCCCCGCGCCACCACCCGCCCCCCTGCTTGAGGTGCAAAATGTCAGCCGTGATTACCGTCTGCCCCGTACCACTGTGCTTGGCAGTTCCGGCACATTCAGGGCCGTCGATAACGTGTCCTTTACCCTCAAACGAGGCGAGCGTCTGGGTCTGGTCGGTGAATCCGGCTGTGGAAAATCGACCCTGACAAAGGCAATATTGGGCCTTGAACAGATCCAGTCAGGCACAATCACCCTCGAGGGAGAGCCGGTTTTTTCCGGAAACAAGCCGAACCTTTCCGTGCGCCGCAAAATGCAGGTGGTGTTTCAGGACCCCTTTGGCAGCTTCAACCCCCGTCACCGCGTTGACCGCCTGATCACCGAACCCTTTCACCTGCTGACCGACCCGCCCAACGGTGCCGCGCGTGAAAATGCCATAGCCGAGGCCCTGACCGCTGTCGGTCTGACCCCGGATGACGCGCGCAAATACATTCACGAATTTTCCGGCGGCCAGCGCCAGCGCATCGCCATCGCACGCGCCCTGATCATCCGCCCCGATCTGATCCTGTTCGACGAGGCCGTCAGCGCCTTGGATGTGTCCGTGCGTGCCCAAATCCTCGACCTGCTGGCCGATCTTTGCAAAGCCTATGATCTGACATATCTTTTCATCTCGCATGATTTGTCGGTGGTGCGGACCATTACGGATCGCGTGTTGGTGATGAAATCCGGCCAGATCGTTGAACAAGGGGACACCGAAACCGTTTTTGAAAACCCTCGGCATCCCTATACCCAAGCGCTGCTTGCCGCAGCGCCCGTGCTGCCCGAACTTGGGGGGATTAACCCGTGACGCTTTCAATCGCACCCGTTCCAGAACACAACCGTTCGGTGTTGGATACGATGGCCAAAACGTATTTCGCCGAACTGCTGCCCGATGGGCCGGTCTATTACCCCTCGGCGCTTGACCGCTACTGGATCGAAAAGGGCCGGCACCCCTATCTGATCAACCTCGACGGGGTGCCCATCGGGTTCGCCCTGGTATGGAACCATGCGGATGGCACCCACGAGCTGACAGAATTCACAATCCGCCCCGACCACCGCCACCAAGGGATCGGCACACAGGCCGCGCATCTGATATTCAACGCCCTTGGCGGCGATTGGACATTGGGCGTGGCCACCCATTCTCCCGGCGGCATGGCGTTCTGGGAACAATGCCTTTCCGACTGCGAAAACGTCTGCGAGATCACAGCAGGCCCACCCAAAACGGCGCAGCAGATCGGCTGCTTCACCTTTCGGATCGAACGCCCCTGATGTCCCCGACGCCTTCTTCAACACGCCACTTGGCGGCGGCACAGATCCTGCGTAGCATACCTGCAACAAACCCCAACAAGGAGACCCAAGATGCGACTGACAGGAAAAACCGCAATCGTGACAGGTGGTGCCTCCGGCTTTGGGGCCGGCATCGTGCGCCGTTTTTTGCAAGAAGGCGCACGCGTGATGGTCGCCGATATCAATGGCACCGCAGCCGGACAATTCGCCATTGAAATGGGCGATCATGCAATTGCCCAACAGGTTGATGTGGGCGACGGTGCTTCGGTTCAGGCGATGACAGATGCGGCTCTGGCGGCATGGGGCCATATCGACATCCTGGTCAACAACGCAGGCGTTTCGCATATGCCTGCCCCCCTCGAGACGATCAGCGAAGACGATTTTGACCGTGTCACCCGCGTAAATATAAAATCCGTCTACCTGACGGCCCGCAGCATCGTACCGCATATGAAACAACGCCAAACCGGCGTGATCCTCAACGTTGCCTCTACCGCCGGTGTGTCCCCGCGGCCGAACCTGAACTGGTACAATGCTTCAAAAGGGTGGATGATCACCGCAACAAAGACCATGGCGGTTGAACTTGCCCCCCAAGGCATCCGCGTCAACGCGATCAACCCCGTTGCGGGTGAAACGCCGCTGCTGAAAACCTTCATGGGCGAAGACACCCCCGAAATGCGCGCCAAGTTCCTGTCCACCATCCCGCTCGGTCGTTTCAGCCAACCCGAAGACATGGGCAACGCTGCCCTGTTCTTGTGCTCGGACGAGGCAAGCATGATCACCGGCGTCGCAATGGAAGTCGACGGCGGCCGTTGTATCTAGGCCATTTTCATTTTGCCAAATAAACTCCCCGCGGAGCGTT
Organism: Sulfitobacter sp. HGT1; assembly: GCF_013282155.1. Lineage (GTDB taxonomy): Bacteria > Pseudomonadota > Alphaproteobacteria > Rhodobacterales > Rhodobacteraceae > Sulfitobacter. The sequence continues at coordinate 152,413 of NZ_BLWI01000011.1, read as the reverse complement.
CCGCCCTTGCTACAGGCACGAAGCCATGAAAACCGGTCCCCAAAACCTGATTACGGATATCGCCGGGCTTCGTGTCGGCAACGCTCAGGATGACCCCTTGAAATCCGGCACCACGGTCTTGACCGCCGATGCACCTTTTACCACCTCTGTCCATGTGATGGGCGGCGCACCGGGTACGCGCGAAACCGATTTGCTGGCACCGGACAAATCCGTCGCTGCCGTCGATGCCTTGGTCCTGTCGGGCGGGTCTGCTTTCGGCTTGGATGCCTGCTCTGGCGTGGTTGACCGTCTGCGCGCCGTCGGTCGCGGCTTTCAGGTGGGGCCTGCCACGATCCCCTTGGTGCCCGGCGCAATTTTGTTTGATTTGCTGAACGGCGGCCAGAAAGACTGGGCCGAAAACCCCTACCGCGCCCTTGGTCGTGCTGCATTTGATGCGGCCAGCGACAGTTTCGCCTTGGGAACGGTTGGCGCGGGCACTGGCGCGCTCAGCGCTATGGTCAAAGGCGGGCTTGGCTCTGCCTCGTTGCAATTGCCCGACGGCACGATGGTTGGCGCATTGGTTGCCGCAAATCCCGTGGGTGCCGTGACAACCCCCGGCGATCGTCATTTTTATGCTGCCCCGTTTGAAATGGGCAGCGAATTCGGCGGGCTTGGTCCTGATCCCGCCAGCGGCCTGGGGCTTACCCTTGATAGTCGGAAAATCGCAGCAATGTCGCCGCGCGAAAACACCACGATTGCGATTGTTGCCACAGATGCGACCCTAACAAAGGCGCAGTGCAAGCGGATGGCGGTTGCAGCCCATGACGGTATTGGCCGCGCAACAGTCCCCGCACACACCCCGCATGACGGGGATCTGGTGTTCGCGCTCAGCACCGCAGGTCATCAGGTTGAGGATCGGATGCTGGCCCTTATCGGCCACGCGGCATCATTGTGCCTTGCCCGTGCAATCGCCCGCGCGATCTACGAGGCCACCCCTGCCCCGGGTGACCTGCTGCCGTGTTGGAGGGATCTGAATGCCTGAGCATTCCCTTCCCAAGTGGGCCGGCATTTGCTTTGGCGGGGAATGACAAGATTGTTCTGCGCGTCTTGCTGAACGATATCATGACGCATTTTGGCTCTAACACAGGGCATTTAGTAAAGGGTGCAGTATGACAACCGATCTATACGGTCTGCCGATCACCACGCAAAACCCGCAGACCCTTCAGGGGATCAATGATTTCATTCACGGTTTCATCGCCTATGAGACGAAGGCCCCGAATATCATTCCGACAGCCGATGCCGACCCGGCCTGTGGGCTGGCAAATGCCTATGCCGCGATGCTGTGGATGTTTCTTGAGGCCCCCGCCGCCCCGGCCAAGGCTGCACCCTATATGGCCCGCGCGCGTTCAGCCGACCCCGGCACCCAACGCGAGGCGCAGGTGATTGAAACCATCGGTCAATGGGTTGATGGCGATATCCCCGCGATGCTGGCAGGATGCGATGCCATTACCACCGACCATCCGCGCGATGTCACCATGCTCAAGCTGGCGCAGTATCATCTATTCAACACCGGTGATGCCGCCGGTATGCTGCGCTTTGCCCTCAAGGCCCTGCCAGACGCCGTTGATATCCCCTATGTGCACGGCATGATCGCGTTCGGCTATGAACAATGCCACCTGCTGGACGATGCCGAAGCCGCCGCGCGGCGGGCCATGTCCCTGCGCCACGACGAACCTTGGGCCCATCACGCCTTGGCGCATGTCATGCTTACCCAAGGGCGCGTATCCGAAGGGGCCGCGTTTCTGGAAAGCGTTGCTGGCACATGGCAGCCCCTGAATTCCTTTATGCGCAGTCATAACTGGTGGCATCTGGCGCTGTTTTATCTGTCACAGGGGCGACATGACGACGTGCGCTGCGCCTATGACACGCATATCTGGGGCTTGGCCAAAGACTATTCCCAGGATCAGGTCGGTGCCGTGTCGCTGCTGGCGCGGATGGAATTCGCAGGCGTCAGCGTGGGTGACCGATGGGCAGATGTTGCCGATCACATCGCATTGCGCGGGCAGGATACGGTAAATGCATTCCTGACCCTGCAATATCTATATGCGTTAGGTCGCACAGCCAAACCGGAGGCACAGTCCCTGATGGCTGCCATCAAAGCCCGCGCCGCAGATACCCGCCAACATGATCATATTGCGTGGGCAGAAGTCGCCCTGCCTGCTGCCCGCGGGATCATCGCACATAGCAAGGGCGATTGGCCGACTGCGATCACGCTGTTGGGTCAGGCGTTGCCCCGCATGGCGGAATGTGGCGGCAGCCATGCGCAGCGCGACCTGTTCGAGCAAATCCATCTGGATGCGCTGGTTCACGACGGGCGTGCATCAGCCGCGCAACAAGTGCTTGAGATGCGCCGCACCTATGACCCTGACGGCGTGCCGCTGAACATGCTTTTGGGCGATATCTATGAAAAAACAGGTTTGCCCGAACAGGCCGCCAAGGCCCGTGCCCGCGCGGAAAAGACCCGCACATCGGTCGCATCACAGTAAAAGACCCGCACAACGATACCGTTGGGCGGGCCTTTTGGTTATCCGTTCAAGGTCGTTTATTCGCTTTTAGGCTCTGCTTCGCCCGCGGCGGGGGAAACGCTGGCCAGATATGCAGCCACGTCTTCGCCACCCTTGCGCAGTTTGAACGACATGTTCGACCGCACCTTGGCGTCGTCCAATGTTTCACGCAGAAAATCGGTCGGGTTCGTCATATAGGCGGCCAAAGTGGCTTCGTCCCAGATCAGGCCCGCTGCGCCAGCCGCAACCAGTGCATCGCTATATTTAATGCCATCAACCGAGCCGGCCTGACGCCCAACGATATTGAACAGGTTCGGGCCGGTTTTGCCACCCTTCTGGATCACTTCGCCTGCATCATCGACGATCGCGTGACAGGCCTTGCACTTGCCAAAGTTCTTTTCGCCATCGGCTACGTCGCCTGCGAATGCAGGGGCTGCAAAGGCGGTTGCCAAAAGTGCTGTATAGATCAGTTTCATGTGTCGTCTCCCGTTTAAAGCTTGTGGAGTAAGATAGCGCGCAACGGCACTAGTCAATATCGACCAATGGGCAGGTTTCAGCCGGCATCGGGCTGGTTGGGCGGTGATGCCTGCACCAAAGCGGGGATCGCCATGCAGTTCTCGTGGATCCGCCGGATCGTCGGGAAGGGTGTCATATCCACCTCGAACCGCACGTTGTTGAGCACTTGCGCATAGAGGCAGAGATCGGCAAGACCCACCTTGTTTTCATGACAAAAATCGCCTGTTTCCGGTTCGGATGCCAACCGCTTTTCCAATGCCTCAAGGCCCGCACTTGCCCATTTGCGGAACCACGCGGCCTTGCCCTGGGCATCCACCCCAAACTCTGTCTCAAGATGCTTGAGGATGCGCAGATTGTTCACCGGATGGATGTCCAATGCGACAATATGCGCAAGGCTTCGCACCCGTGCACGGCCCCAAGGGTCGGAAGGCAGCAGCGGTGGCTCCGGATGCGACTCGTCCAGCCACTCGAGAATAGCGAGCGATTGCGGCAATGCACCCTGCGGTGTGACCAAAGTGGGGACGAGGCCCGAGGGGTTCAGCGCCAGATGTTCGGGGCTGGCCTGTTCGCCCTTGAGCAAAGACAGCGGGATATAGTCGTATGCCAACCCCTTGAGGTTCAGCGCCGCCCGCACCCGTACCGAGGTAGAGCTGCGGAAATAGTTATGCAGCGCAAAACCCGTCATGCTCGTGGGCCTATGGTGACCTCGAGCGTGCCAATGCCCTCAACGCCGCCTGTGACAACATCGCCCGCTATGATTGCACCAACACCGGCCGGTGTGCCGGTCATGATGATATCACCGGGGGCCAACGTCATCGCGCGCGACAGGGTCGCCACATGTTCACGCACAGACCAGATCAGATCGGCCAGATCGGCGTCTTGTTTCGTCTCGCCGTTCACGGCCAGCCAGATGCGCCCGTTTTCAACAGAAGGCACATCGGCAATCGGGACAATCGGCGCGATGGGGGCCGAATAATCAAACGCTTTACCCCAATCCCACGGGCGGCCCATCGTTTTGGCCTCGTTCTGCAAATCACGGCGGGTCAGGTCGATGCCGACCGATGCCCCCCAGACGTGATCCATCACGTCTTCCTCGGCGATATCAGCGCCGCCCTTGCCAATCGCGATGATCAATTCGATCTCGTAATGCAGGTTTTCGGTCAGTGGCGGATAGGGGATGGTGCAAGGCGTATCAATCGCCGCGTCAGCGGGTTTCGTGAAAAAGAAGGGGGCCTCGCGCGTCGGGTCTTTGCCCATTTCGATCGCATGGGCCTCGTAATTCCGGCCAACGCAAAAGATACGGCGTACGGGAAACCGTGCGTCTGATCCTTTGATCGCAAGACTTGCCTGTTTTGGCGGCTCAAATGCATAGGTTTCAGACGTCATGTACGTGCCCTTTCTGAAGATTACATGTCTGGGATAGCGCCCAATTTTTCCGGCGTCATCCGTTAAGGATCAAACCTTTACATTTATGCGCCGCAACCGCAGAGCGTTGGTCAGCACAAACACCGACGAAAACGCCATGGCCGACGCGGCAAGGATCGGTGACAGCAAAATCCCGAACACCGGATACAGCACACCTGCGGCAACGGGGATCAACGCCACGTTATAGCCGAACGCCCAGAACAGGTTCTGGCGGATATTGCGCAAGGTTTCATGGGACACGGCAATGGCGCTGTTTACGCCGGTCAGACTGCCGGACATCAACACCACATCGGCGGATTCAATCGCGACATCGGTGCCGGTGCCAATGGCGATCCCGACATCCGCATGGGCCAAGGCAGGGGCGTCATTGATGCCATCCCCGACAAAGGCGATCTTTTTGTCCGATCCGCGCAGCTTGTCCAGCGCATCGATTTTACCATCAGGCAGAACGCCCGCAACGACGTGGTCAATGCCAAGGGTCGCTGCCACGCTATGGGCTGTTTTGGGGTCATCGCCGGTAATCATCGCGACCTGAATGCCGCGTTGGTGAAGCGCTGCAATCGTGGCTTTGCTATCGGGTTTGATCGGATCGGAAATTGCGACCAAACCTGCAATTTTCCCCGCAACAGAGACATAAAACACGGTTTCACCCTGTGCTGCGCGGGTGTCGAATTCGGTCACGAAGGATGATGTATCAACATTCAGCTCCTCCATCAGCCGCGCATTCCCGATGTGAATGTCCTGACCATTTACTGATGCGGTGACCCCTTGGCCATTAATCGCCTGAAACCCTGTGGCTTCGGGCAGTGTCATGTGTTTTGCGGCGGCGGTAATCGCGCTTGCGATCGGGTGTTCCGACAGAATTTCCACTGCCGCAACCTGCGCCAACAGGCTGTCGCGCGACCGGCCTTGCGCAGGGATCAGGGCGGTCAGCGCCGGGTGGCCCTGGGTCAGGGTACCCGTTTTATCAAACGCCACGATATCAACGCCACTTAAGGCTTGCAGCGCGTCGCCCTTGCGGAACAACACGCCCATTTCAGCCGCACGGCCAGTGCCCACCATAATGGATGTCGGTGTGGCCAGACCCATTGCACAGGGGCAGGCGATAATCAGCACCGACACCCCCGCAACAAGCGCATGGGACAACACCGGCGAAGGCCCGAAAAATGCCCAGATGGCGACCGTCAGCAGCGCGATCCCCAGAACGGCAGGCACAAACCAAAGCGTAACCCTGTCAACCAACCCCTGGATCGGCAACCGCGCGCCTTGGGCTTGCTGAACCATACGAATGATCTGCGCCAGCGTCGTATCATCCCCAACCGACGTCACGCGGCATGTCAGACTGCCTGTACCATTTACGGTACCACCGGTCACAGGATCCCCAGCCGTTTTGCGTTGCGGCATCGGTTCGCCGGTGATCATGCTTTCGTCGATGCCGGAATCGCCGCTCAGGATCGTAGCATCAGTCGGCAAGCGTTCACCCGGACGGATCAATATCTCATCGCCGACTTTCAGGGTCGAAATATCCACATCAACCCAATCTGCCCCGCGTTTGACCCGCGCCGTATTGGGTTGCAGCCCCATCAGCTTTTGGATCGCGGCACCTGTCCGGCCCTTTGCGCGCGCCTCGAGCCAGCGGCCCAGCAAGATCAGCGCGATGATTGCGGCGGCGGCTTCGAAATAGACCTCGCGGGCGGTGGCCGGCAAAAGTTGCGGCAAAAACAGCGCGACGGTCGAATAAGAAAACGCAGCCCCCGTGCCCAAGGCAACCAGACTGTTCATGTCAGGTGCGCCGCGCAGAAAGGCCGGTATGCCCAATGAATAGAACCTGCGGCCGGGACCAAGGATCAGAACCGTGGTAAGGACAAACTGGATCAGCCAACTGCCCTGATGGCCGATTGTGCCAGCGATCAACCTGTGCATCCCAGGGACCATATGAGCCCCCATCGCCAGGATAACTACCGGCAACGCCAGCGCCGCAGCAACATAGAAGGCGCGCCCGACTTCCTCTGCCTCTTCGCGTTTGTGGATGGCGTGGTCTTGCGTTGTGGTTTTGGTCGCGGCCACGGCGGGATAGCCCGCATCTGTCGATGCTTTGGCAAGGGTTTGGATCGTTACCGCGCCCTTGGCATGGGTTACCATCGCCGTGTCGTCCGCAAGGTTCACACTGACCTCGGTCACACCGGGCACGGCCCGCAAGGCCTTGTCGACCCGCGCGGCACAGCCTCCGCAGGTCATACCGCTTACCGACAGTGTTTGTATTTCGTCCCGCGCCATTTCAAACATCCTAACCGAAAGGGTTACCCACTATATAGGCCTTCGGGGGATGCATTGAACAGGGGGCGCTGATCAAAGCGCCTGCGTCACAAAAACAAAGACCGACGCCAACGGGGTACGCTGGCATCGGTCTGACGATTTGTGCAGTCCGGCGGTTACTTTTCCGCAGGGGTATCCGGCTGTTTCTTATCTTGCTCGGCATCAACAGGGTCGTCGATCAATTCGGCGTCCTCAATATCAGCCCGCGTTGCAACGGGTGCTTGCGCATCCGCACCTGAATTATCTTCGATTGCGCCTACGATCAGCGGCAGCATTTGCAACCCGCCCGGCATCGCGACTTCGGACATGGGCGGTGTTTTCCACGCCAGCGTATCAAAGCTGTGGCAGTTTTCGCAGGTCGGTGCCCATGCAGCGTGGATATGCTGGCAGTTGTCACAAATCCACTGCGGGCCACGCGATACGGTCAGCGCGCGGGCAAGCCAGCCTTTGACGACAGTATCAGACGCGCCCTCTCCCCGCTCAATCGCAGCCATCAAAGTGACGGACCGCGCTGTCGGATCGGTTTCAACCAGATCACCCAAAGACCGCCGCGCTTGCGGGAAATCTTCGTTGGCGATGTTCAGTTCAGCAAGCAACATCTTGGTTTCAGCATGATCCGGCTGCGCTTTGGTCAGCGCCGTGAACCGTTTCAACCGTTCGCTCGGGCTCTCGTTTGGTGCAATTGCGGCAAAGGCTGCGGCCAGATCGGGGTGCGGTTGAACGCTCCATGCCTTTTTCAGCAGACGGGCGGCGTATTTGGGTTTGCCTTGATCGATAAAACCATGCGCCGCCATCACGGCCGCCGGGATCAGGTCAGGCGACAAACGGTTCGCTTCGATCGCCGCTTCGCGCGCTTCGATGCTGCTGCCGTCGCTGATGATGTCTTTTGCTTCGGACAAGGCCAGAACGGCATCGCGGCGTTTGTGAACATCGCGCGGCAACTGGCCATTTTTCAACTTGGTGTTCAGCGTTTCGCGTGCACCCTTCCAGTCTTCTTTTTCAGCCTGAAGCTTTAGCAAAACATCGCCGGTTTCTTCGTGCTTTGGCTTCAACGCAAAGGCTTTCTTTGCCAGCATCAGCGCTGTGTCCGTGTCACCATCGGCCAGTTTTTGCTTCATGATGCCGCGTATGCCCACAAAACGGGTCGATGTATTTTCCACCATCTTGCGATAGGATTCTTCGGCCAAACGGCGGTCGCCGGCCATTTCGGCGGCTTGGGCAATCAGCAGATTGGTCAGTTCAGGCTTTTCCAGATATTTGTCCGCTTTGGCGGCCTTGGCCAACGCCAACCGGCCCTCGCCACTGGCCAGCGCCATCAACCCTTCGGACAGGGCCTCGTAACCTTTTCTTTCGCGGTTGCGATCAAAATAGCGCGACAACGCGGTCTCATCGCCATTCAGGAAGTGCCAGGTCGCCACCAAAAGCGCGATCACCTTGAGCAACACCCAAACCCCGATAACCAACAGAATAATTGCGATAACAGATTGCAGTGGGCCAAAGTTGAATTCGGTCCCCATGACAGTCACCTGCAATCCGCCCGAGCTTTCCAGCAGGAAACCGGCACCCCATGCCAAGGCGGCAATGGCCGCAACAAACACAACGATCTTAATCAATGACCAAAGCATATCAGTTTCCTTAATTTGCCGTCAGGCGTTGCGTCAGGGTGTCTACGGCATCTTGCGCTGCCTGACGGGCTTGCGCATCCGCGATCCAGTCGGCCAATGGCGCTTTGGCGCTGTCGGGCAGGGCGTCGATTTCGGTCAATGCTTGTGCCAGTTGCCCTTCGCGCATCGCCGCTTCGGCACGCGACAAGATTGCGTCGGGGTCATTGCCTTCGCGCGGGATAACAGATCGCGCCCCAAGCTGGTTTTTCAAGAAATTGCCCAAGCCGCCAGTGGCACCCGCAGGCTCTTCTGCACGCGCAACCGCCAAGGATGCCCGCGCGGCATCGGGGAAACGGTCTTGCAAATTCGCACTGGTCACAACGCCCGTTTCGGCGGCTTCTGCCAGAACGGTGGGCAGATCGTTGATACCGTTGGCCTGCAATTCGGCAAGTTCATCCGCAAACGGCTGGCCGGTGCTGATCGCCGCAACGATCCGGGCAAGGGCCGATTGTGCTGCTGCGGCCTTCGCGGCTTTTTCTGTTGCTTCCTCCACGCTCAGCGCGTTCTCCAAAAGCTTCGCGATTTCGTCACGTTGGGTTTCAACCGAAGACTTGAGCCCGGCCAGTTCGGCCTCGAACCCTGATGTGTCGATTTGTGGGCCATCACCCGCGCTTGGGGCTGGACGGCTGGCAATCTCGTCTACACGGGCGGACAAATCCGCGATCGCGGCTTCAATTCCGGACATATCTGCGGGGGCAGCAGCAGGCGCTGCGCTTGCTTGCTCAAGCTTGGCGATCCGCGCCTCTTGTGCGGCAAGGTCCTGCGTAAATGTGGCTGGTGCTGCATCCTCAGAACGCAGCCCCAAAACGTTCAGCTCTGCTGCGGCAAACCCGATGGCACCGGCAACGATCCCCCCCAGAACCATCGGAAAAAACACGCTTCTGGATTTTTCGGGTTCTACCTTGGGCGCAGCAGGCGGGGACGACACAGATGCGGTGCTGGCTGTTTTCACAGGCTCGGTTGCCGGCTTTGCAGGTTCGGCCTTTTTCTCAACCGGTTTATCGACGGTTTCGGCCTTGGCTGAGGTTTCGGGTGCGATAGCAGGCTTTGCGCTGTCCATCTTGGGCACATCCGGCGTCGAAGATGTCGTTGGATCTTTGGGTGCCTTCGCGGCGGCAGTGGGTGCCGGCGTCGCGGGTGCAGGCTGGGTCGGCTTTTTCACTTGATCAGCCTTCTCAGCGGGTTTCGTTGTTCTGGCTGGCGTTTTACGCACGGGTTTCGGCTTGGCCGCGGCAGAGGACGCACGCGAGGCCGTATTTTCCGTGGGCTTGTCGCCGCCAGTGGTTGGAGTTTTCGCTTTCGCCACGCTTGAAACCTTTCCGATTCTGACTGTTTGTCAGGCAATATCCTCAACCTTAGACGGCAATCAGGTTGGTCTTCAAGGTAACGTGGCCCAATCTACGGCAGTTTCAAGCGCAATATGCATGGATGCGGCGTTAGGGCAGTCGGCAACCACAAGTTTACCGATGTCGGACTGCGCAAGCGGCTTTGCCACAGCATCGCTTAGCGCAATCACCACGGCTTTGTGTAAGTTTGCGCAGTCAGCAACGAACTGCGTCGCCGTTCTGGGCGAGAACAGCGGCACGATACAGGGGATTCCAGCGGCAAGCGCGGTTTGTGCAGCCATCGAGAGCGGCAAAAGCTGTTGATCGTACACGGCAACAACATCCGTTTGCACCCCCGCAGCTGTCAATCGCGCAGCGATATCCCCGCGCTGGTGGACGCCGCCGATATGCAGCAAAGGGGCCGGGGGCGGGGCTTTGATCAGGTTTTCAATCAATTCATTTGCATTTTGACCCAAAACGCTGGCATTCCAGCCGCGCTGCCTTGCGGCCTCGGCCGTGCGGGCACCGACGCAATAGGCCGGAAAACCATCACCGTTCCCCGCATGATCGACCCCGTTTGCCGAAGTGAAAATCACCCCTCGATAACGCGTCAGGTCCACGACCGCATCTGTCGGCATAATTTTCAGCAAGGGGCTGGTAATCAGCGCCAGCTTTGCCAGCACCTCAGGCTTGATCGCGTCAACAAACCGCTGGGACGCAAGCGCAGGGCGGGTCATGATCAGCACAGGCAATGTCATTCGGCCAAGGCACCCCAAGGATTGTTCCGTCTGTCCCAAGGTGTTACTTGGCCCGGAACACCCTTGCAACGGAAACGGCCATGATTGTTCTTGGATTGGAAAGCAGCTGCGACGATACCGCTGCCGCAATAGTACGTCATACACCCGGTGAAAACGGGGTTGTTTTGTCGTCGGTTGTCGTGGGCCAAACGGATCTTCACGCCGCTTTTGGTGGTGTCGTTCCTGAAATCGCCGCCCGCGCGCACGCCGAAAAGCTGGACCTTTGCGTAGAAGAAGCCCTGAAAAAAGCGGCTCTAACACTGGGTGATGTTGATGCGATCGCCGTGACGGCTGGCCCCGGTCTGATCGGCGGTGTGCTGTCAGGGGTCATGTGTGCCAAGGGGTTATCGGCCGCAACGGGCAAGCCGCTTTACGGGGTGAACCATCTGGCGGGTCACGCCCTGACGCCGCGCCTGACCGATCATGTCGCCTATCCTTTCCTGATGCTTTTGGTATCGGGCGGCCACTGCCAGTTTCTGCTGGTGCACGGGCCGGACCGGTTTCAACGGCTTGGCGGCACGATTGACGATGCCCCGGGCGAGGCATTTGACAAGGTTGCGCGGCTGATATCACTGCCGCAACCGGGCGGGCCTGCCATCGAACAGGCCGCTTTGACCGGCGATGCCAAACGCTTTGCGCTGCCCCGGCCCCTGCTGGACCGTCCCGATTGCGATATGTCGTTTTCCGGTTTGAAAACGGCTGTTCTGCGGGCCCGTGACAAGGTTATTGCCGAAAAAGGCGGGCTTACCGTTCAGGATCAAGCCGACCTTGCCGCCGGATTTCAAGCCGCTGTCGTTGATGTACTGGCGGAAAAGACGCGACGCGCGATGAAGGCCTATATGGATCACGACCCTGCCGAGCCTGCCTTGTGTGTTGCAGGCGGGGTTGCGGCGAATCTGGCCATTCGCGCTGGGTTAGAGACTGTTTCGGACGAATATGGTGCCCTATTTGTCGCGCCCCCGCTGGCCTTGTGCACAGATAACGCCGCCATGATCGCCTTTGCCGCAGCAGAGCAAAGCAGCCTGCGCGGGCCGGATGATCTGACGTTATCCGCACGGCCAAGATGGCCGCTGGACACCAACCAACCGTCAATGTTGGGCAGCGGAAAAAAGGGAGCAAAAGCATGAGCATTGCAGTTCTTGGTGCCGGTGCCTTTGGGACCGCGCTGGCGATTTCACTGGCGCATAAAGGGCCTGTTTCGCTTTGGGCGCGTGACAGTGGTGACATGGCGCTGGTGCGTGAAAATGCCAAACGGCTGCCGGGCTGCCCCTTTCCCGACCCGCTGTTTGTGACCGATATGATCGAGGACGCGACCAAGGCCGATATCCTGCTGGTGACGGTCCCCATGCAAAAACTGCGCGGATTTCTGACCCAGAACGCCGGCTATTTGAACGGCAAGAACATCGTCGCGTGCTGCAAGGGGATCGAACTGGAAACCGGGCTGGGGCCGATCGCAGTGATCCGCGAAACGCTGCCCGATGCGGTGCCTTCCATTCTGACAGGCCCCAGCTTTGGCGCTGATATCGCGCGCGGCCTGCCCACGGCACTGACCCTCGCCTGTGCGGATGCGAATGTGGGTAAAATGCTCCAGACCGCTTTGACCACCAATAACCTGCGGCTTTACCGGACCACTGACACAATCGGTGCCGAACTGGGGGGCGCATTGAAAAACGTGGTCGCCATCGCCTGTGGTGCCGCGATCGGTGCCGGTTTGGGGGAAAGCGCGCGTGCCGCTGTGATGACGCGGGGCTTTGCCGAAATGCAACGGCTGGCCGAACACCTGAACGCCAAGCCGGATACCTTGGTAGGGCTATCGGGGTTTGGTGACCTTGTGCTGACCTGCACATCGACCCAATCGCGGAATTACCGGCTGGGGCTGGCCTTTGGCGAAAAGCAGCCCTTTGACAGCACAACAACCGTCGAAGGGGCTGCCACCGCGCGCGCCGTTGATACGCTTGCCCGTGAACGCGGTCTTGACCTGCCGATCACCGCAGCCGTTGCAGGGTTGGTCGAGAATAGATTAGATGTGCCCAGCGCCATGAAAGCGCTTTTGAACCGTCCGCTAAAGGAAGAATAACATGTTTGTTGCCCTATTCGCCCACGACAAACCCGGTGCACTGCCCGTGCGTCAGGAAAACCGTCCCGCCCATGTCGACTATCTGAAATCGACCGGATGCGTTGCGCAGGCCGGCCCTTTGCTGGATGCTGACGGCCAAATGTGTGGATCACTCGTGATCTTGGATGTGGCAGATATGGCTGCCGCGCAAAGCTGGGCCGACAATGACCCCTATGCCAAGGCCGGTCTGTTCGCGGATGTGCAATTAATCGCTTGGAACAGGGTCATCGGCTGATGGCGTTTTGGCTATTCAAATCCGAACCATCGACCTGGGGCTGGGATGACCAGGTCGCCAAAGGTGCCGAGGGCGAAGAATGGGACGGCGTACGCAACTATCAGGCGCGGAATTTCATGCGCGAGATGGCGTTGGGGGATCGTGGATTTTTTTACCATTCCCAAGGCGAACGCGCGATTGTAGGCATCGTAGAGGTGTGCGCCGAGGCGCATCAGGACAGTTCAACCGACGATGAGCGTTGGGAATGCGTCGATATCAAAGCCGTGCGACCGTTCAAAAAGCCCGTTACGCTGGATCAGATCAAATCAGATGGCAGGTTTGACGATATGCCATTGGTCACAAGCCCGCGTTTGTCAGTGCAGCCTGTTACGGATCAGCAGTGGCAGCAGATTTGCGCGATGGGCGATACGGAAGCGTGATTTGTAAAAGGGTTCCGGCACCCCGCCAGAACCCTTTCTCACCCCACACGTCCCCCGAAAGGCCACCTCGTGTGTATCGAAATTTGTTCTGGCCATCCTGGCCGACTTGGTTTGGATACAGCCGCAACTGCGTCGGCGCAAGAATCTAATGTTTAAAAGGCCTTACAATACATAAACGCCCGATTAACCAACCGGGCGCCTATGACTTGGTCTTGGTTTCGTAATCTGTCCGGGCTTAACCGTAGACGGATTCTTTGCCGAAATGCTTGGTCAGCATATAATAAATCACCGCGCGGTATTTGTTGCGCTCTGATTTGCCGTATACTTCGATCACTTTATTGATCGCTTCCATCAGCTCGGGGCCGTCTGCCATGCCCAGCTTTTTGATAAGAAAGTTATTCTTAACCAGCTCAAGTTCGCTTGCTTGCGATCCGGCCACTGTTTGCGCATCCGCGTTGTAGATCGACGGTCCGCAGCCAATTGTAACTTTGGTCAGCAAAGCCATATCCGGCGTCATGCCGCATTTATTTGTCAGATCATCCGCGTATTTCGCGATCCATTCGTCTCTTTTTCCCATTTGATATCTCCCACAGTTGTATTTGACCGATGATTACGGCCTTGGAGCGAAGCCTAGTCAGAAATTTTCAGTCGCAAAAGGTTTTTTGTGACGTTGACGCAAAGTCACGGAAACCAATGCGGTGCCTTTTTTAATGTGGGCCAGTCTTCGGGGCTGTGGCCAAAGATGATAAGGGCATCCCGCTCGGCCGCCATCTGCATCAACCGATCACCATGATGGATGGCAAGATCAACATCCCATGATCCCGCGAATTTCTCGTCAATCTCGGACGCGCGGCTGATCGCGTCTGACGTCAGCAACACCCAGCCGGTTTGTGGAAGCCGCAGCATAAACGCCAACTGACCCGGCGCATGTCCGGGGCACAGCAGCACGTCAAACCCATCCCCCAGCGCGAAATCCTGCGTGACCAGTGCGTAATCGGCATCCGGCCACTCCATCGCCTGTTTGCCGGACCAATAAAGTGGCCGTGGCAACGCGCGCTCGGCTGCGGCGATCAGAATTGGTGCTTGGGGATAGCCGCCCATATCGCCCACATGATCGATATGCGTATGGCTTTGGATCATCAGCGTCACATCACCTTTGGACAAGCCCAGTTTGGCCAATTGCGGCCCGGGCATGTTGTCGGCGGTCACTGACAAAACCTGACCAAAGCCACCCAAGCTGTCCTGAGCCGTGGCTGCATCTGCATCCTTCGCATATTTTTGCGGAAAACCAGTGTCTATCAAGACGGTTTCACCTGCGTCCGTCTGGATGACGTACCCACAGATCCCGACATCACGGGGCCCTGAATGCACGCGGAACAACCCGTAATCCAGCACCGCCAGACGGATCGGTTTGCCTTTCAACGAAACTTGCATATTCATATATCCGGCCCCTATCGCGGGCATGTTAGCCCAAGGCGCGTCATGAAAGTCAAGATACACACCCTGTTCCAGTATCTGCTGGAAACCACCGATGCCGCCCCCGAGGCGATTGTCGGCTTTTCGCTGTCAGGGTCACCCAAGCTGGGGGATTATCTGGCCGACCTGAACCCCGAACAATCGCTGGATTGGAACAACCGCGACTTTCGCGGCCTGCCGGAACTGCGCGATCATGTCTTGGCCCAAGCGGGACTGACGGGCATTTGCACCCCCGCCGATGTCCTGATTACCGCCGGGGCAGCCGAGGCGAATTACCTCGCAATCATGCAAACGCTTCAACCCGGCGACGAGATCGTGATCGAAACACCCGGCTGGCCGCAAGCCGAGGTGCTGGCCAAGGCGATCGGGGCCAGAATCACGCGGATCGAACGGCGCGAGGCGGACGGCTGGCGACTGCCCATCGACCAGATTGCCGATGTGGTAAACGACCGGACCAAGATGATCTTTCTCACCAATCCGAACAATCCCACAGGCGATCTGCTGTCTTCTGACGAAATTGCCGAACTGGTGCGCATCGCCGATCCGGTCGGGGCGTGGTTGCTGATCGACGAAGTGTACGCCGGGCTAGAATGGGATGGCCCCCGCGCACCGTCTGTCGCCGGTATGTATCAGCGTGGGATAACCACCGGCTCTGTTTCAAAGGCGTTGGGACTTCAGGGGTTGCGCACGGGCTGGATGATTTGCCCCGATCCCCAGATGATCATGGACGCGGTTATTTTACGTGAAAATTCATCCGAGATCATGAACATCATGGGCGAAGTCATTGCCGAAATTGCCCTGCGGCCCGACCGCTTTGGCGCAGCCATGCACAAGGCCAGAGCAGAAGGCCGCGCAAACCTTGCCCAGATGAACGCTTGGGTGGAGGCGCAGGACGGGCTTTCTTGGATATCGCCGCGTGCGGGGCTGATCGGGCTGGCACGTCTACCTGATGGTATTGACAGCGATCTATTTGCCCGCACCCTTTTGGCGGACCCGTATCGCACGTTCCTGCTGCCGGGCAGCGCCTATGACCAGCCGAACCACATCAGACTGGGTGTCGGCGGCGGTGCTGCGGTCAATCTGCAAGACGGCTTGGAACGTGTTGCCAAGGCCCTGCAAAATTGGGATCACCAGCCTTGTTGAGACGGAAAAATTGCGCAATGTTGTCCCCATGATTTTACGTCGTTCATCCCCTGTTCTGTTTGCCTTCAGCGCGGTTGCCGCTTTGGCCGACCCCTTGCCTGAACCTGTACCGGCATCAGCGTTTGATCCTGTGAACATGGACGAAGCGATATTGGGGCAATTGCTGTTCTATGATCCGGTTCTCTCAGGCAATAAGAACATCGCCTGTGCAACCTGCCACCACCCGGATTTCGCCACCAGTGACGGGGTATCGCTGGGCTTGGGCGAAGGCGGCGTTGGTCTGGGGCTTGAGCGGCGCGGTGATCCTGACAACATGCCAGAGCACCGGATTCCCCGCAATTCGCCCGCTTTGTTCAACCTTGGTGCATCGGAATTCACCGTTCTGTTCCATGATGGCCGGATCGAAGTTGACGCGGCCATGACCTCGGGGTTTCGCACCCCGCTGGACGACGACATGCTGGAGGGCTTTGCCTCGCTTTTGTCGGCGCAAACCATGTTTCCGGTTCTCAGCCCGGATGAAATGGCGGGGCAAGGGCGCGAAAACGATGTGGCCAAGGCCGTGCGACAGGGGCTGATCACAGGTGAAGGTGGCGCTTGGGATATTCTGGCGCGCAGGGTTGCGGCGCTGCCCGGCTATGCCCAGCGGTTCCAAGCCGTTTATGACCATATCGACAGTCCTGACCAGATTGCCTTTACCGATATTTCCAACGCGATAGCAGTGTTTATTGCCCATGAATGGCGGTCGGATACATCTATTTTCGATGCTTACCTGCGTGATCCCAAGACGGATTACCCCTTGGATGCGGCCAAGGGGCTGGACCTGTTTTATGGCGATGCGGGATGCAGCACCTGCCATTCCGGCCCGTTCCAGACCGACCATAAATTTCACGCGATGGGTGCACCGCAGCTTGGCCCCGGCAAGGCAGCGGCCTTCGAGACCCATGCCCATGATTTGGGCCGCCAAGGAGTTACCGGCGATCCAGGTGATGCTTTTGCCTTTCGCACACCGTCCTTGCGCAACGTGATGCAGACCGGGCCGTGGGGCCATGCCGGTGCCCACAGCCGGATCGAAAGGTTTCTTTACGATCACCTTGATCCGGCATCCGCCGCAAAAACCTATGCTGATGATACCGACGAACGACGCGCGGTGCGCTTGCCCCCGCTTGCCACCGATGACTGGCGTGAAATGGATGACCCGACCGCCCGCGACAACATCCTTCAGGCCGCGCTGATCCGCGCGCCTGTCGGGCTGAGTTCAACAGATATCGCCATGTTAGTCTCGTTTTTGCGCACACTGGATGATGAAACGGCGTTGAATGGCCGGCTTGGCATCCCGCGTGACGTGCCCAGCGGTTTGCCCGTGGGCGGTGCCCCGAATTAATCCGCTTGAACAATCACGGCTGTTTCGCCTGCCTTGGCGGTGATGGGCGCGCTTGTTGTACCATCGGGCCAGCGTACGGTGATCTGGGCCGTTTCCGCGCGCCCGATCCCGAAATGCAGCGGCAAGGCCACGCCGCCCGCATGACCCCCGCCAACAGTGACCTGCTGGCTTTGCCCTGATCCGCCCGCGTTGATCATGACCCGCGCGCCTATAGCAAAGCGGTTGCCACCAGCCCCGTCAAGCCGCACCGCGATGGCGTTGCCCGAATCTGTGCTGACGTTATGATACAGTCGCATCGGTGCGCGCCGGTTCACCACCACCAAATCC
Source organism: Sulfitobacter sp. HGT1 (assembly GCF_013282155.1). Lineage (GTDB taxonomy): Bacteria > Pseudomonadota > Alphaproteobacteria > Rhodobacterales > Rhodobacteraceae > Sulfitobacter. The sequence continues at coordinate 134,730 of NZ_BLWI01000011.1, read as the reverse complement.
AACAAACCGTCGCCATCAAAATCGGCCAAACCCGCCCCACGGGACCGCGCCACATCGGCAAGACCAGCCGTTTCGCCTGCTTCGGCAAACCGGCCATCTGCGCCTTGGATCAACAGGTTGTTGGGGTCACGCATTGCCATCCCGGGCATCTGGTCGACATTGCCCTTTGCGATAAACAAATCAGGCAGCGCATCGTTATTCACGTCACCAAACGTCGCGTGCCAGCCGGTCGATGGCCGCCCATCGCCCTTGATATAGGGGTTATGCGCAAAGGTGCCGATATCGTAGGGCGCGTTTATATAGGTGCCATCCGGTTGGGCGATCTGCATCAGTTGATCCCCCATCGACGTCAACATCAGCTCGTCCCGACCGTCCCCCGTCAGATCACGGCTGGCAATTCCCATACCCCAAAGTGACACGGTCGCAAAACCGTCATCAGGACCCAGAAAGCGGCGCTCCTTGATATCCCACACCTGTTCCGACCCGCCGGAAACATAGTAATGCCGATCATTCGAAATGCGCAGCGACATTACACCACGCGCATCTTGGGCCGCCAGCATCGACAAGGTGCAATATCCGGGCGCAAGCGTTTCGGCGGCATAGGTTAGCGTATCGGTGGCGGCTGGGGACAGGATGGTTTGCGTATCACATGTGCCAAACGGGCCGTCAGGGTTGGCGCGGTCAACATAGTGACCGACAGCCAAGGTGGGAAACTGCGCGCCTTCGTCCCACCAGGCGGTAAAGGCGGTTGTCCATTGATCGGTCTGCGGAATGGCCCAGCTTTCGGTAACATCCGTGAAACCGCAATCAGGCCCGCCGCGCAACACACGGTCTGGCCCGACACGCATCACATACAGATCCAGAACCCCGTCGCCATCAATATCAACCGGATAGACCCCCGTTACGCCGGTCAGCTCGCCCGATACAGAGACCGGATCAAACGCGATAGCCCCTGCGTTAGAGACGTTTCTAAGCAAGATCATCGGTGACGTGCCGCCCGCTGCCACAAGATCGGGCAAACCATCGGCCGAACAGTCAAAGGCCGACACGCCACCGCCGACAAAATGTTCCCAGCCGCCGGTGTACATATGGTCGGGCAACGCGGTGGTGATATCGCTGAACACAGGTTCGGCCTGCAATGATCCGGCTGCCAGGACGCAGACAATAGACAGCCGGCAGATCATGCGGCGTTTTCCCCCAGCAGCGCATCTGTCACTTCGGACAAGGCAAGCGCCGCAGCACCCTTGGCCCAGACTGAGCCGCCCCAGGCGTGAATATCGACGGGGGTTGGCGTCCGTCCGGCAGGGAGAATCATGCTGTTCATCTCGGCTAACATATCGTCGGTGGTCAAATAGTCATAGCGCATCCGCTCGCCGCTCAGGATGATCCGCTCGGGATCAAACAGCTGGACGATATTCGCCAAACCCACACTCAGGAACCGCCCTGCCCGCCGGAAAATGGCCAATGCGGCCTCGTTTCCGGCATTTGCTTCCTCGTACAATGTCTCGATCATGGTCACCGCAGAACTGTTGGATCTGGGATCGCGGTCCAGCGCGGTGCCAGCCTCGCGGACAAGGGCGTAATCAGCGACATAAGCCTCAAGACACCCGCGCTGGCCACAGCGGCACAGCGCCCCATCCAGCTGCACCTTGGTGTGGCCCAGCTCCATCCCCGGGCCCAACGCGCCGCGGAACAGCCGGTTGTTCAACACCAGCCCCATGCCAACGCCGCGTTCAATGGTAACAACAACGAAATTCGACGTCCCCCGCCCCGCACCGAACCACAATTCGGCAAGCGTCAGCAGGTTGGTGTCATTGTCCAGCGATACGGGCAGGTCCAACTGCTCCATCAGCAATTCGCGCAGCGGAATGTCGGTGTCGGTCATCACCGGCGACCATTTTACAACTCCGGTACCTGCATCCACGATCCCCGGCAGGCCGATCCCGACAGCACTGATGGAATCATGCTCTTGCCCGGCTTTCTGCAAAAGCTTCTTAATTAGGGTCGAAACCTCGGCTAAAACTTCGGCTGTGCTTTGGCGTAATGCACCACTGGTCAACTGCGCCTCGGCGATGACCGTGCCCGCCAGATCCAGCAGGATAGCGGTATGGCGTTCGTCTGAAAGCTTCATCCCGACCACAAACCGGCTGCACGGGGCCACACGCAAGGCGATTGGCGGACGGCCACGGCTGGTGCCGCGCTGGCTGTCCTCGACCTCTTGCAGCAGGCCGCGCGTGATCAGGTCGGATGTGATCGTTGTGACCGAACCGGGGCTGATATCAAGGGTGCGCGCCACGTCCATGCGGGGCATGTGCCCTGCCGCACGCACCTGTTCGAACACCTGCTGACGCAGCGGGCGGGTATCTTCTTGCGACAGCATAAGTCGCGGCCCGCAGCCAAAAGGCGCTGCTTCGCTGCCTTCCAATCTGCCCTGCCGAATTAGTTCGCTAGCCAAACTTTATTCCCCCATCAGATCCAGTGATCCAAATACTTCTCCCCGGATCAGTCGAAATAAGCCGCCTTTTGCGGACATCTGTCAAATTATTTATCGTTTTTTTGAAAATTTATTTTGACAACTGAATTAAAACGCGCAACCTCAGGACACGGAGAAAAAATCGATGCCATCTGGGACATCGGAATCATTTCATCTGGGAGGAAAGAAATGCGTAAACTCTTTATGGCAGCGGCTGTCGCCACTGCCGGATTCACCCATGCCGCAGCAGCACAAGACATCACTGTCGGCGTGAGCTGGTCCAATTTTCAGGAAGAACGCTGGAAGACTGACGAAGCCGCGATCAAAGCTGCTTTGGAAGCTGCCGGTGCGAAATACGTCAGCGCCGATGCGCAGTCGTCTTCAGCCAAGCAATTGTCCGATGTTGAAAGCCTGATCGCCCAAGGCGTTGATGCCTTGATCATTCTGGCACAAGACAGCCAAGCGATTGGCCCGGCCATCACAGCCGCGGCTGATGAAGGTATTCCGGTTGTTGGCTATGACCGCCTGATCGAAGATCCTCGTGCGTTTTACCTGACATTCGACAACGTCGAAGTTGGCCGTATGCAGGCCCGCGCCGTTCTGGAAGCCATGCCAAAAGGCAACTACGTCATGATCAAGGGCTCGCCCACCGATCCAAACGCCGATTTCCTGCGTGGCGGCCAGCAAGAAGTGCTGCAAGCTGCAATCGACGCGGGCGACATCACCATCGTTGCCGAAGCGTACACAGACGGCTGGTTGCCTGCCAACGCACAGCGCAACATGGAGCAGATCCTGACAGCGCAAGACAACAAGGTTGATGCGGTTGTTGCATCCAACGACGGTACAGCTGGCGGTGCGGTTGCAGCCCTGACAGCACAAGGCATGGAAGGCACACCTGTGTCCGGCCAAGATGGCGACCACGCTGCGTTGAACCGCGTTGCAATGGGCACACAGACCGTCAGCGTTTGGAAAGACGCCCGCGATCTGGGTAAGAACGCTGCTGAAATCGCAGTTGCCCTTGCTGGTGGTGCAGAAATGGGTGCCGTTGATGGCGCACAGGAATGGACATCGCCCGGCGGCACAACATTGTCGGCCAAGTTTCTGGCACCTGTGCCGGTTACCATCGACAACCTGAACGCCGTTCTGGACGCCGGCTGGATCACCAAAGAGGCGCTTTGCCAAGGTGTTACAGACGTCGCAGCCTGCGAGTAATCAAAACAATTGCATCCCGGCCCCGGTCGGGATGCACCCCCTTATTCCTTTTATGCGCGGGCTGTTTTTCGAACCAATGCCCTGACCGCTGAAAGAAACCGCGACCCAATCCGGAAGCCAATCACATGACAGATACATCGACACCCGGGACAGATTCACATCGGTCACCGACAGCCTCTAAACGTTCTTTCCTGACCCAGCTTGAGATCGACACACGCCTGTTGGGCATGATCGGTGCCTTTGTTCTGGTGTGTCTGGTGTTCAACGTGCTGACAGACGGCCGGTTTTTGACGCCGCGCAACATTTTCAACCTGACCATCCAGACCGTCAGCGTCGCCATTATGGCCACTGGCATGGTGTTTGTGATCGTCACTCGCCACATCGACCTGTCCGTGGGGGCCATGCTGGCAACCTGTTCGGCCGCGATGGCGATTACCCAAACCGACATTTTGCCCAAGATGCTGGGGCTTGGCCTTGGTCACCCGCTGATCCCTTGGATCTCTATTCTGGCGGGATTGATCGTAGGCACCGTGATCGGCGCGTTTCAGGGGTGGCTTGTCGGTTATCTGACGATCCCCGCCTTTATCGTGACGCTGGGCGGCTTGCTGATCTGGCGCAACGTGGCGTGGTACATGACCGACGGTCAAACCATCGGGCCGCTGGATGAAACATTCCGCAATTTTGGCGGCATCAATGGCACCTTGGGCGAAACATGGTCCTGGGTCGTTGGCGTGATCGCCGTCGTCCTTGCGCTTTGGGCCCTGTCGGCGTCGCGTCGCAACAAGATCGGGCATGGTTTTCCGGTCAAACCCGTCTGGGCAGAAGCGATTGTCGGGTTGATCATCACTGTCGGCATCCTTGGCTTTGTCGCCATCCTGAACGCCTATGAGGTGCCCACCGCGCGACTGATCCGTGAATTCAAAGCAAATGGCGAGGCGATGCCAGAGGGTTATACAGCCGCCTATGGCATTCCCTATTCCGTGCTGCTGCTGATCGCGATTGCCATTGGCATGACCGTGATTGCGAAACGCACGCGGCTGGGACGCTATATCTTTGCGACAGGCGGCAACCCTGACGCGGCAGAGCTGTCCGGCATCAACACACGGCTGCTGACGGTCAAGATCTTTGCGCTGATGGGTGCCTTGGTCGCGCTGTCTGCGGTTGTCGCATCGGCCCGTCTGACCAACCATTCCAACGACATCGGCACGCTGGATGAACTGCGCGTCATCGCTGCTGCGGTGATTGGCGGCACGGCCCTTGCGGGCGGGATCGGCACCATTCACGGCGCAATCCTTGGGGCGCTGATCATGCAATCGCTGCAATCGGGCATGGCCATGGTGGGCGTCGACGCGCCACTGCAAAACATCGTTGTGGGGGCTGTTCTTGTCCTCGCCGTTTGGATCGACATTGTCTATCGCCGCCGCACAGGAGGGAAATGATGACACCTTTAGTAGAGCTTAAGAATATCTCGTTGTCCTTCGGGGGCGTGCGTGCCGTCGATAACGTGTCGCTTGATCTATATCCGGGCGAAGTTGTCGGCCTGCTGGGCCACAATGGCGCGGGCAAATCGACGCTGATCAAGATTTTGGCCGGTGCCTATCAGATGGACGAAGGCGAAATCTGGATCGAGGGCAAAAAGGTCAACATCCAGTCGCCCCGTGATGCGCGGCGTCACAACATCGAAACGATTTACCAAACGCTTGCGCTGGCCGATAACCTTGATGCGCCCAGCAACCTGTTTCTGGGGCGCGAATTGACCACCCGTTTCGGTCTGGTCGACGACGCCAAGATGGAGGCAGAGACGCGCAAGATCATGGCGCGGCTCAACCCAAACTTTAAAAAGATCAGCGAACCTGTTTCGGCGCTTTCGGGTGGCCAGCGGCAGTCGGTGGCGATTGCGCGCGCGGTGTATTTCAACGCGAAAATCCTGATCATGGATGAGCCCACTGCCGCTTTGGGCGTGCACGAAAGCAAGATGGTCGCCGATTTGATCAAGGAGCTGAAGGCCCAAGGTCTGGGCATCTTCCTGATCAGCCACGACACACGCGAAATGCTGGATCTGTGCGACCGCGTATCGGTAATGAAAAACGGCACGCTGATCGGCACTGAAAAAGTCGGTGACGTGACCGAGGATGACATCCTCAGCATGATCATCATGGGTAAAGCGCGCGACGCTGCTTAGGCTCTAACACACGGGGAAACACATGTTTTTAGGTCTTGATTTAGGTACTTCGGGCCTGAAAGCGCTGCTGGTGGACGGTGATGAAAACATCATCGCCGAATCCAGTGCGCCTTTGCAGGTATCGCGCGCCCATGACGGGTGGAGCGAGCAAACCGCCGTTGATTGGTTCACCGCCTGCGCAGCTGCCGTGCGCGGTCTTGGCGTCGATCTTAGCGCTGTTCAGGGCATTGGGCTAAGCGGTCACATGCATGGCGCGACGTTGATTGATGCAAACGGCGCGGCGTTGCGCCCCTGTATGCTGTGGAACGATACCCGCGCTGCCGTTGAAGCGGCTGAAATGGATGCCAACCCGATCTGGCGCAAGGTCACGGGCAACATCGTTTTCCCCGGCTTTACCGCGCCCAAGGTTGAATGGGTCCGGCGGCACGAAGCAGATATCTTTGCCAAGATCGACAAAGTGTTGCTGCCCAAAGACGCCCTGCGGTTCTGGCTTACGGGCGAAGCCGTGTCAGAAATGTCCGACGCCGCTGGCACCAGCTGGCTGGACACTGGCGCGCGCGACTGGTCGGATGAACTGCTGGCGCTGTCGGGTCTGTCACGGGCGCAAATGCCCCGTCTCGTCGAAGGCTCCGAGGTTTCTGGCACCCTGACCGGATCAATCGCCGCCAAACTTGGCCTGCCTGCGGGCATTCCCGTCGCGGGGGGTGGTGGGGATAATGCCGCCTCCGCCATCGGGATGGGTGTTGTGAAACCGGGGCAGGCGTTTGTGTCGCTGGGCACCTCTGGCGTGTTGTTCGCCGCGACGCCCAACTATGCCGCAGCCCCCGAAAGCGCCTTGCACAGCTTTTGCCATGCCTTGCCTGATCTGTGGCACCAGATGGGAGTGATCCTGTCTGCGACAGATGCGCTGAACTGGCTGGCGGGGGTGTTGAACGAAGATGCCCAAACGCTGACCGGTGATCTGGGGCAGCTACAGGCCCCAAGCCGCACGATATTCATGCCCTATCTGGGCGGCGAACGTACGCCCCACAACGATGCGCAAATTCGCGCCGGATTCCTGCATTTGGGTCACGCGACAGATCGCGCCGCAATGGTCCGCGCCGTCCTAGAGGGCGTCACCCACGCCCTGCGCGACAGCTTTGATGCGATGGCGCTGACCGGTACCAAGATCGACAGCCTGATGGCAGTCGGCGGCGGGTCAAAGTCCGATTACTGGCTCAAGGCGATTGCAACTTCGCTGGATATGCCGATCCAGCTTCCTGCGGCTGGTGACTTTGGTGCCGCCTTGGGCGCTGCGCGTCTGGGCCGCATGGCCGCAACTGGCGAAGGTGCCGAAATTGCTGTGCCGCCCCCCGTTTCCCGCGTGATAGAGCCTGATCAAAAGCTCGTTCCAGCTTTTGCTGACGCGCACGAACGCTATTCCGAGACATATCGCGCAATCAAGTCCCTGCGCTGACCTACACTTAAGGAGCCTCCCCATGACCGACTTTTTCGCTGGTATCCCGACGATCACCTACGATCCCGATGCGACCCATGATTTCGCCTATCGCAGCTATAACCCTGATGAGATTGTCATGGGCAAGACGATGGCGGAACACCTGCGCTTTGCCGTTGCCTATTGGCACAGCTTTGCCTGGGAAGGCGGCGACCCGTTTGGCGGCCAGACGTTTGAGCGCCCCTGGTTCGGCGACACGATGGATCACGCCAAGGTCAAGGCCGATACCGCGTTCGACATGTTCAAGATCCTTGGCCAGCCGTATTTCTGTTTTCACGATGCCGACGTCCGGCCCGAAGGCGATACATTCGCCGAAAGCACTGCGCGCCTGCACGAGATCACCGATTATTTCGGCGAAAAGATGGAGCAGACAGGCACCAAGCTGCTGTGGGGCACCGCGAACCTGTTTTCGAACCGCCGCTATATGTCGGGTGCGGCGACCAACCCGGACCCTGATGTCTTTGCCTATGGTGCCGCGACCGTCAAAGAATGCATTGACGTCACCCACAAGCTGGGTGGTGAAAACTATGTGCTGTGGGGCGGGCGCGAAGGCTATGAAACCCTGCTGAACACCGACATGAAACGCGAACGTGAACAGGCGGGCCGTTTCCTTCAAATGTCGGTCGAATATGCACGCAAGATCGGTTTCAAGGGCGGCATCCTGATCGAGCCTAAACCTCAGGAACCCACCAAACACCAATATGATTACGACGTCGCCACCGTTTACGGTTTCCTCAAGGATTTCGGGCTTGAGAACGAGGTGAAGGTAAACATCGAACAGGGTCACGCGATCTTGGCCGGGCATTCGTTTGAACACGAGCTGGCGCTTGCCTCTGCGCTTGGTATTTTCGGATCGATCGACATGAACCGCAACGATTACCAATCGGGTTGGGACACCGACCAGTTCCCCAATTCGGTGCCCGAAGTCGCATTGGCCTATTACGAAGTACTCAAGGCAGGCGGTTTCACCACAGGCGGCACCAATTTCGACGCCAAGCTGCGCCGTCAATCGCTGGACGCACAGGATCTGATCCTTGCCCATGTCGGCGCGATGGATGTCTGCGCCCGTGGTCTGAAAGCCGCAGCCGCGATGCTGGAAGACGGCAAGCTGGAAGCCGCCCGCGATGCCCGCTATGCTGGTTGGGGTTCGGCGCGCGGTCAGGACCTGTTGAACAGCAACCTCGAGGCTATCAACGCACAGGTCAAAGCAGACAACCTGAACCCGCAGCCAGCCTCGGGCCGCCAAGAGGCGTTGGAAAATCTGGTGAACCGGTATCTTTGACCTTTAGCCCGCGTCGGAGTAGCTGAACCCATGTTCAAACGCTACGCCATCTATTTCACGCCGCAGTCAGGCCGGTTTGCCCAATCGGGTGCCGCCTGGCTGGGGTGGGATTTGGCCAAAGGCTGCGCCGTTGCGCAGCCACATATCGATGGTATCGACGTTGCCGCGATAACAGACAGGCCGCGCAAATACGGGCTGCACGCCACGATAAAGGCCCCGTTTACCCTAGCCGCCGCCGTGACCGAGCAGGATTTGACGGAGGCGTTAGGGGATTTTTGTACCTCGCATCAAGAACTGTCGATTGAAGGGCTGCACCTGACCCAGATTGGCCGATTTTTGGCTCTGACCCCCAAAGGGGATGTGTCGCAGCTGAACACGCTGGCCGCCGCAGTGGTGCGTTCGCTGGACCGGTTTCGCGCACCGATCACCACCGCCGAATTTGACCGCAAGAACCGACGCAACATGTCTGATCGCCAGCGACAGCTGTTGCGCCAATGGGGCTATGCCGGGGTCGAAGAATTCTTTCAGTTTCACATCACACTGACCGGGCCGATCCCCGACGATGTTAAAGACCGCGTAATCGACTTTCTGGATGGCTACCTTTGCCCAACGATCCCCGCGCCATTGAAAATCGACGGCCTTTCCCTGTGTGCAGAACGAACGGATGGTTGTTTTCAACAAATCGCGCGGTTTGCGTTAAACAAAGCTCCGAACAGTCTCTAACGCGCCGGAAAGCGCCTTTCCGTCGGGGTCTTGCAAGGCGGCTTCGCGCAGGCGGGCAACCCAATCGGACGCATCTTCGCGCCCCTTCAACATGTCGGCGGCGTTCATGACGCTGTCAAATTTCGCCAATCCCCGCGCATGGGTGTCGGAATACCCTTTCACCAGACGCCTGCACCGCAGCAGTTCAACGCAAAGCTCGTAATCATTGGTAAGTGGCGCAAGACTGCGGTCAAGCCACGCCTCAAGATGCGCAACCTCGACCGCATGGCGGCGGGTTTTCAGGCGGTAGGATTTCAGCCCGCCCAGAAGATGCAGCATCACAAAGGCAGGCAGACTGTCTGTGCGCAACCGCCGCCCCATGCCAAACCACCGATCCAGCCGCGCCATCGCCTTTGGCTTTCCTTCGATCCACGCGCCAAGCCTTGCGGGCAAAAGCCCGGCAATTTCCTCTGCCCTTGGGTGGAAATATTCGGTCAATTGCATGACCTGATCGAGTTTCGCGCCCATTTCGTTGCGGATGCGGTCGAATCTGGGGCTTCGCGTCTTGATGTCGGCAACGCGGATCATGTCGTCATAGGCCATCGCGTTGGCGATATATTTCGCGGCTGTCACGCTAAGCAGCCAATCTTGCGCGGCGCTGTCACGGGCGATCATCGCGTTGAGCCGATCCAGATAGGTCGCGCCATAGCCGCAATCCTGAAAATCGACGACCTTTCGCAGGCCCGCCGTAGCCATCTGCTGAACGGTTGGCGGCATTGCGTTGATGCGGTCGACCAGCGCGTTCCATTCGTCCAACACCCCTTGGGGTCCGGTGATCTTCTGTTCGGGTTCCGGTTTCTGCACGTCCACCGTTTCGCGATGCTGCGCCGCATCGAAGCCCGCTTTGAAGGCGCGCAAACTGGCATCGACTCCCTTGCCGCTTTTGCGGATCGCGTCCTCGAACGCCTCGCGCGGAAATGGCAAAGCGCCGGACCCGGCAAGGGCACCAAACAGGCTCGCCGAAATAACCGAGCCCTGATCGACGGCCAATTGCTCCATATTGGCCAATATCAGTCTCTGCGCAGCGATTTCAGCGGCGGCGCGGACTTCGTCGGCATCTGCAATACCGTCACCCGGCACCGTCTTTTCAGACACGGCAAGCGCCCGGTGGGTTGATCCGATCAACACGGTGCGATCCGGGGTCACGAACCCCCGCAAGACGGCGCGCCCGACCTCCATCATCTCGGCTGCGATCAGAATATCAACATCGCCGGCGGACGGAGCCAGGGCAAAGACCGGCAGCTGATCGGTTCTGGGGATCATTTCGATGTAATAAATCGTAGCCCCGGTGCGTTGCGCCACACCTGCAACGCTGGTGGCCTGCACATCATAGCCCTGCGCACGGGCCAATGCCTCGATCCAGCTCGTCAGAACGCCGCCGCCCTGCCCGCCAACAGCCATCACCGCCAGCTTGGTGATCTTGGCAAGGCCCGCATCTTGGGGCTTTTCCGGAAACAGCGCGTTCATAGGGCCAACCGTTTGGCAGCACGGCGGTTTTGCAGCCAGCCGATAATCTTGATGCGTTGTCTTGCCCGCCATGCCTCAAAACCGGTCGGGTTATGCACCACATCCGCCTGATAGAATGACGGACACAGGATCGCCTCGTCCGCGACTTCGCCGCAATTGCCGCAGCCAACGCAGGTCTGGTCAATATGCGCCACAGGGTCGTCGCGCAGCGGGTCATCAAGCTTCTTTAACGACAGCGACGGGCAGCCCGACAGCCGGATACACGCGTGATCGCCCGTGCAAATATCAGGGTCCACGCCAAAGCGCGGGATATCAACGCGGCGGCCATCCTGTATCGCTTGATTGCGCAGCGGCTTTTCGCGGCGCTGTTTGTTCAACATACATTCCGACGATGCCACGATCACCTTTGGTCCGGCGTAATCGGTCGTTAATGCTTCGCGCAGAACCTCGCGGACTTTGCCAACGTCATAGGTGCGGTCGATCTGGCGCACCCATTCGACACCAACCCCCTTTAACGCTGCTGAAATCGGATTATTCGTCGATTTAGTGTCGTTTATTGCGCGGCTGGACAGCACGTCCTGCCCGCCCGTTGCGGCGGAATAATAGTTGTCGACAATCACCGCGACCGTGTCTGATTTGTTGAACACCATGTTCCCGATCGAGGAACTGAGCCCGTTATGCCAGAACCCGCCATCCCCAAGGATAGAGATCGCCCGCCGTTCGCCACCGCCATCAAAAGCGGCGTTTGACGCAGGCCCCAACCCATAGCCCATCGTCGAACCGCCAATTTCAAACGGAGGCAAGGCGGCAAATAGATGGCAGCCAATGTCGCCACTGATCTGATGCTTGCCAAGTTCCTGTTCCGTCAGCTTCAACGCAGCGAAAATCGGGCGTTCGGGGCAACCCGTACAGAACCCCGGTGGCCGGATCGGCACGGTTTTGGACAGGTCCGGTATCTGCGGGGCCTTTGCATTTGGGGCACGAACGGCACCCGGCAACATTTCAGGCGCGGCGGCCTTTAGAAATGCGGTCACACCGTCCAGCATTACCTGCCCGGTATATTCACCAGCCATCGGCAGCATGTCTTTGCCATGCAATTCGACCGAGCTGCGCGCTTTGTACAGAAAACTGCCAAGCTGCTGCTCGATAAACTCAGGCTGACCTTCCTCGACAACCAGCACATGATCCTTGCCCTCGCAAAACCGGTTAAATTCGTCCCTAACCAAGGGATATGTGACGTTCAGAACATAAAGCGGCACGTCGCTGTTGCCATAGATATCTGCCAGCCCCAACCGCTGAAGCGCCCGCACCACGCCGTTATACATGCCCCCCTGAACAACGATCCCCAAAGGGGCGCGGTTGGGGCCGATGATTTCATTCAGCTTGTTGTCGATGATGAATTTTTCCGCCGCAGGCCAGCGGTTTTGAACTTTGTCCTGTTCGTGAAGATAGCTCATCGGAGGAAGAACCACGCGGGCGAAATCACTGCGCGGGGCAGACAGGGCATCGCGCACCGTCAACGGCGGCGGCACGTTATCGCGGGTTTCAAAGCTGCCTGTAACGTGGCACGATCTGATCCGTACCATCAACATCACAGGGGTATTGCTGGCCTCGGACAGTTCAAAGCCATCTTTCACCGCTTTGGTAATGCTGGGCAGGTTCGGGCGCGGGTCCAGCATCCAGAATTGCGATTTCATGGCAAAGGCGTGGGATCGCTCTTGCATGATCGACGACCCTTCGCCGTAATCTTCGCCCACGATCACCAAAGCGCCGCCCGTCACACCGGATGAACTGAGGTTCGCCAGCGCATCCGACGCCACATTTACGCCAACCGGCCCTTTGAACGTCACGGCACCACGGATCGGATAGTGGACAGACGCCGCCAACATCGCAGCGGCTGCCCCTTCGCTTGCGTTTGCCTCGAACCTGACGCCAAGTTCGCCCAGCACGTCCTGGGCATCGGCCAGCACGTCCATCAAATGGCTGATCGGCGCACCCTGATAGCCGCCAACATAGCCAACGCCGTTTTCCAACAGCGCTTTGGTCAGGGCCAATATCCCTTCTCCGGTAAATACGTCTCCGTCGCCCTTGCGCAGATGCTCTACCTCTTTTTTGAAGGAACGTTCGGCCATCTGAGCCCTTTCAGAAATCGTGTTTACGAATGTTTTTCAGCACTTTTTGCAATGTGCCGATGAACGCCTGTTTTTCGTCACCCTCAATGCCCACAAACATCGCGTGATATGCATCAGACATATGTGGCCATAGACGCCTAAATGCCTCTCGGCCGGCATCGGTCAGAAAGATGCGGGTGGCACGGCTGTCGTCGGGGTCAGGCTGACGCAGAACCAAACCGTTTTGCGCCAATGTATCCAAGCCCCGGCTAAGGGTTGATTGCTGAACAACGGCATAAACCGCAAGTTCGCGGATCAGGATCCCGTCGCGCACAGACAGCACGGCAAGGGACCGCATCTGGGGCGTCGTCAGACCCAGCTTGGACATTTCTTCCTGCAAGGCAGCGTTGTAGCGCCCCATGATCCTGTTCATCAGATAGGGGGCAAAGCCGTCCAGCCCCATATCGCCCAAGGAGTCTATTTCAGCAATTTCCTTGCCAGTCATCCGAAAGGTCCCTTCCAATAGCCGACCCCAGGTTAGGGCCGAAAGTGGGGTGTTAAATCTCAAGCTTTGGGGATCAAGGCAAGGGCGCGGATCGGGCTGCCGGTGCCCCGTTCGATCTTGAGAGGCGCGGCAATCAGAATGGCCCCCTTTGCAGGCAGTTTGTCGAGATGTGCAAGGGAGGCGAGGCCAAAGCAATTGTCACGGTGCAGCAGGTTATGGGCGGGGTATGGCGGCTCCATTCCTCCGGCTTGGCCGGCGTCGGTGCCGATACATTGCGTGCCCCATCCAACGATCCCTTTGGACAATAGGTATTCGATACAGTCGGGGGTCGGGCCGGGGCTGTGCGGGCCTGTGTCGTCAGCGTTCAGGAACTTTGCCGCATCATCAGCGCGTTTGTCCCAATCCGTGCGCATCACGACCCATTCACCCTTGCCGATCGCGCCATGTTCGGCTTCCCAGGCTTTAACGCCATCCGCAGTCAAAAGGAAATCTTCGTTCTGGGCAGATTGTGCCGCGCAGTCGATCACGTTGACGGGTGCCACAAGGCGCTGCACATCCAGCGTATCGGTATAGCCGTCTTCGTAATCCTTGCCCGTGATCCAATGGTGCGGCGCATCAAAATGGGTGCCGGAATGTTCGCCGAGTTTCAGCCAGTTCCACGCGAAAAACGGGCCGTCGCTGTCGTATTCGCTGATTTTGTGGATCTCGATTTTCGGGGTGTTTTTGGCAAAATCTTCGGGCAGTTGCAAAATCGGCGTATCGGGGCCAAGGCTGCCAGAGCAGTCGATCACTTCGACAGCCCCTGTCGCCAACATCATCGCAAGGTTCGTCAGACTATCTGCGCCGCTCATATTCATTTCTCCCCTGACTGTGTGGCTGCACTGTTGTTGATATAAGATGCTACGTAGCGTTATATGCGTTTGCAACTAAATTCACATGCCATCTGGGTTCTACATTAAAACGAGGGGCTTATGCCTGATCCTGCTTACTTTCTTTACCATTCCATTGGTCAATATCCCGGCAAAGCACAGGATATGGCAGCCGCCCTGGCCGCGTTTTCAACTGGCTGGGGTCAGCCGGATGATGCGCAGTGGCCCACTGTTTTGGGCAAACGCCAAAAGTTTCTGACCCTTTGGCGTGATCTGATCGACGCACCGGCTGACACCCTGACCAGCGCCGAGAATGTGACAACCGCGTTGTTTTCGATCCTTGGCGGGCTGCCCAAGGGACAATTGCGCGGCAAACGGGTGTTGATCGCGGCAGATTGCTTTCCTTCGCTGCATTTCCTGCTGAACGGCTTGGCAGATCGGATGGGGTTCACCTTGCACACCGTGCCGATACGCGATGGTGCATTTTGGGTAAATGATGATGATCTGCTTGACGCTTGGGGCAGCGATGTCGGCCTCGCGCTTTTGACTTTTGTCACCTCGACCAGCTCGCACCGCTGCGATTTGCAACGGCTGATCGCCCACGGGCGTGAAATGGGCTCGCTGATCGGGGTCGATCTGACCCAAGGAATCGGGATCATCCCGTTTTCGTTAAACGACTATCCCGCCGATTTCGTGATCTCGACCAGTTTGAAATGGCTGTGCGGCACACCGGGTGCGGGCATTATCCAGATGCGCAAGGAATTGATCGACGACGTGACGCCCGAATTGCGGGGGTGGTTTTCGCAGGACAATCCGTTTTCGTGGGATCTGGATGCGTTTGATTATGCGCCCGATGCACGGCGTTTTGACCATGGGACACCATCTGTTTTGGCCTGTTTAGGGTCTATTCCTGCCCTGCGCTGGCACGCGGCGCAACCTGACTTGCCGGGCCAGAACCGCGCATTGACCGATCTGATTATCGCTGCCGCAGACGATGCTGGGCTGACCATTGCGACCCCGCGAGACCCTGAAAAGCGGGGCGGGTCCATCATGGTGCAATTGCCGCCCGCCGTTGATGCGCAGGCGCTGGTTGGCCAATTGCGGGATCAACATATTCACGTTGATTGCCGTGGCCGGATTTTACGGTTGTCACCGGGTGCAGTCACCACAGCGGCGCATGTTTCAAACCTGTTTATCGCGTTGAAAACACTGATCTAAAGACCGTTAAAGAACCGTTGCATCCTGTCCATCGCATCGGTCAGCACGTCAATTTCAGCGCACCCGAAACACACACGCAAATGCCCCTCGCCTGCGTCACCGTAAAAGCTGCCTGCCTCGACCACCACACCGGTTTCCTCCAGCAGGCGGTCCGCACAATTCTGCGCCGTCAATCCGGTCGCCGTAATATCCGGAAAGGCGTAAATCGTCCCTTCGACCGTGGCGCAGGTCACACCGGGCATCTGGTTCAGCCGCCCGATCACCAGATCGCGCCGCGTGCGATCCCGTGCGACCATGCCCGCCAAAATGGACGGGTCGCCCGTGACCGCCGCAAGGGCACCGTGCTGAATGAACGTGTTCACATGGGTCACTTCGTTGGTCGTGATCTTCATCAACGGTCCCATCAAATCGCTATCGGCGACAACATAGCCCAAGCGCCAACCGTCCATCGCATAGGCTTTGGTAAAGGCAAACATCGAGATCGTGCGCGCCTTCATGCCGGGCAAGGACGCAATGGAAATATGCGTCGCGTCATAGGTGATCTCTTCATACACCTCGTCCGAGATCACCAATAGATCGTGTTCCTGTGCAAGATCGGCGATGACTTGCAGTTCATCACGGGTATAGACGCGGCCTGTCGGGTTGCAGGGGTTGATCAAGGCAATCGCGCGGGTCGCCGAGGTGATATGTGGCTCTATCAAGGCGCGATTGATGGAAAACCCGTTTTCAGCATCCAAGGGCGCGATGGTGACCTTGGCACCTGCCAGCTCGGCTTTGCCGATATGTTGCGGATAATAGGGGGCCAGCAACAGTGCCTCGTCGCCGTGATCCAGAAACGCCATGAAGGCAGCAAATGACCCTTGGGTCAGACCGTTGGTGATCAGCACATTATCGGCTGTCACGTCCAGCTTGTTCTGGCGGCGCAGCTTATCCGCCAAGGCGCTGCGCAGTTCCGGCAGGCCTTGCAGATCGGAATAATGCACCGCCCCCCGTTGCAAGGCAGCAATCGTTGCGTCCTTGATGTGTTGGGGGGTATCTTCCGCTGGCATGCCAAGCTCCAGATGGATCAAATCGCCTGTCCTCCCGACCGCCTTGGCAAACATTCCAAAGTTCTTTGGGCTGGTATCGGTAATTCTGCGAGCGGGTCGAATGGGCATCTGGCTCTCCTTGCATGGAAAAATACATGCGTTTACATCTATTTTGGATAACGCGGGTTTGATGAAAATGCCAACCGCAAATGGCGTGGGGGACTGAGATGAAGAAGATTGCAGTGGTTACAGGGGCCGCAGGCGGCATGGGGCGGGCGATTGTAGACAGGCTTAGGGCTGACAGTTTTCATGTCATCGGCTTGGATATCGACGCAATCGGGCTGGCTGACATGCTGTCGGACGGTTTCGAAGGTATCTCCATCGATCTGACCGACCCGAAAGAGATCAAAAAGGCGTTCAAGCAGATTGAGGCCAATCACAAGGGTGTCGATGCGCTGGTCAACAACGCAGGCACCTGTTTCATGTCTGAATTCCCCAACATTCCTGTGGGCGAATTCGAAAGGCAGATGGCGCTGAACTTTTCCGGTGCGTTCCACTGCTGTCAGGCCGCGATCAAGCTGATGGCCGGGCGCGATGGCGTGCGAAAAATCGTCAACATCAGTTCCAACGGGGCGTATAATTTCGACGCCTTTGACCCGCCCCATTATCGCGCCTCAAAAGCGGCATTGGACACACTGACCAAGGATCTGGCGCGGCGCTACGCCACCGACAAGATCGCCGTGAATTCGATTGCACCCGCGATGACAGAAACGCCCCTGTTCGGTGTGGTCAGCAAGGAAGTGCTGGAAAAAGCCATCGCGCAAATGCCCCATGGCCGTGCGATGCAGCCGTCAGAGATTGCGGCATGGGTCGGGTTTCTGATCTCGCCTGCGGGGGATGTTTCCAGCGGGAATGTGATCATCCTGAACCAGGGGCGTGATGTCAGATAAAAAAACGCCGCCTCGCATTTCTGCAAGGCGGCGTTGATGTGATCGTAGGGTGGGGTTAACCCCACACCCCGCTTAGTAGCGATAATGCTCTGGCTTGAACGGGCCATCAGCGGATACGCCGATATAGGCCGCTTGTTCGTTGCTCAACTGGGTCAGTTTAACGCCGATCCGTGCAAGGTGCAGACGCGCAACCTTTTCATCCAGATGCTTGGGCAGGATATATACGTCGTTTGTATATTTGCCGGTGTTTTCCCACAGTTCGATCTGTGCCAAAACCTGGTTGGTAAAGGACGCGGACATCACGAAAGACGGGTGGCCAGTCGCGTTACCAAGGTTCAGCAAACGACCCTCGGACAGCAGGATCAGACGGTTGCCCGAAGGCATCTCGATCATGTCGACCTGTTCTTTGATGTTGGTCCATTTGTGGTTCTTCAACGCAGCAACCTGGATTTCATTGTCAAAGTGGCCGATGTTACCAACGATCGCCATGTCCTTCATCTCACGCATATGCTCGATGCGGATCACGTCTTTGTTGCCTGTGGTGGTGATAAAGATGTCGGCAGTTGCCAGTACGTCTTCCAGCAGCACAACTTCGAAACCGTCCATCGCGGCTTGCAACGCGCAGATCGGATCAACTTCGGTGACTTTTACGCGGGCACCGGCACCAGCAAGGGACGCAGCCGACCCTTTACCAACATCACCGTAGCCCATGACGACGGCAACTTTACCGGCCATCATGGTGTCGGTGGCGCGGCGGATGCCGTCGACCAGCGATTCCTTACAGCCGTATTTGTTGTCGAACTTGGACTTGGTGACGCTGTCGTTCACGTTGATCGCAGGGAAGGGCAGCTGGCCTTGCTTGACCAGTTCGTACAGGCGGTGAACGCCGGTTGTTGTTTCCTCGGAAACGCCTTTGATCTGGTCGCGCATTTTGGTGAACCAGCCGGGGCTTGCTTCCATACGCTTTTTGATCTGCGCCTTGATCGCGACTTCTTCTTCGGATTGCGGCACTGCAATCACGTCTTCACCGGCTTCGGCACGGGCACCCAGCAGGATGTACAGTGTCGCATCGCCGCCATCGTCCAGAATCAGGTTCGGGCCTTCGGGGAACATAAAGGATTTATCAAGGTAATCCCAATGCTCTTCCAGCGACTGGCCTTTGATCGCGAATACAGGCGTACCACCGGCAGCAATCGCCGCAGCAGCGTGGTCTTGGGTCGAGAAGATGTTGCACGATGCCCAGCGGACGTCGGCACCAAGCTCAACCAGCGTTTCGATCAGAACAGCGGTCTGGATCGTCATGTGCAGGGATCCAACGATGCGCGCGCCTTTCAGCGGCTTCTTCGTCCCGTATTCCTCGCGCAGCGCCATCAGGCCCGGCATTTCTGTTTCAGCAATATCAAGTTCCTTGCGGCCATATGCAGCAAGGTTAATGTCTTTAACGATATAATCGTTGGCCATTTGGCATCCCTTTTCAAAAGATCGGATATTTGCCACGCGCGTAGCACTTTAAAGCGGCAATCTCAACGATTGATGGGAAGATGCATTAACAAGTGATCTATTTTGCACCATTCCGGCGCTCGGAACCGGGCCGCCCTGCGCATTTCCGGTTCCATGATTGCGGGCTACGTGGGATGAACAGGGCAAAACCGAATGACGGAGGATCATCATGGCGCAGCAACCCCGTGCATGGCAACGCATGCTGTCGGGCCGCAGGCTGGACCTGCTTGACCCCACCCCCGTCGATATCGAGATTGAAGATATCGCGCACGGGTTGGCTTTTGTCGCCCGCTGGAATGGTCAAACCCACGGGGATTACGCCTATTCCGTTGCTGAACATTCGCTGTTGGTCGAAACATTGTTTGCGCGTCTGAATCCGAAATCACCCGCCAAATGGAAGCTGGCCGCACTGCTGCATGATGCGCCGGAATATGTGATCGGCGATATGATTTCACCTGTAAAGGCAGCCGTCGGGCCCGGCTACGGTGCGCTGGATGAGCGGTTAACGGCCGCAATCCACATTCGTTTCGGGCTGCCTGCCGCGATACCAAAGACCGTCAAACAACAGATAAAGAAAGCGGATAAAATCAGCGCCTGGATGGAAGCGACCCAGATCGCAGGGTTTTCAGAAACCGAAGCAACACGGTTTTTTGGCAAACCCGACACCCGCATCATCGAAGATCTGGCAATCGTGCTGCGCCCGCCGGTCGAGACCCGCAATGATTTCACCGCCCGTCACGCGATCCTGCTCAAGGAGATATCATGACCAAAGTCAGACCCCCCATTGCCCTGGATGCCCCCGATATGGCGCGACTGTTGAACGAGATTATCGAGATTGGCGGCACCACCGCAATCACCCGGCCTGTCACGGGGGGTGATCTGAAACAATGGATGGCGTCAAACACGGAGCAAAGCGCGTGGCATGTTGCCTTGGACGAGAATGAAAAGGTCGTCGGCTTTCAATGGATCAGCCCCCATCCCGATTTGCCAGCCGAGGCCTGCGATGTCGCGACATTTGTGCAGGTCGGGCGCACCGGTCTTGGCATCGGGTCGGCGTTGTTTAGCGCCACATCAGCGGCGGCAAAACAGCTGGGCTATGTCTGGATCAACGCAACAATCCGCGCCGATAATTCGGGCGGGCTGACCTATTATCAAAGCCGCGGGTTTCGCGACTGGCATTTTGACGAAGGGGTGTCACTTGCGTCTGGCCAGATCGTCGACAAGATCAGCAAACGATACGACGTTTAGATCCTAACGCGGGCTTCTTTTCGCAAGAATGCGCTGCAATGTCCGGCGGTGCATGTTCAGGCGCCGTGCTGTTTCAGACACGTTGCGATCGCATAATTCATAGACCCGCTGGATGTGTTCCCATTTCACGCGGTCCGCGCTCATCGGGTTTTCGGGGGGCGGGGGCAGGTCATCACCATTCGCCAACAGCGCATTGGTGATGTCATTGGCGTCAGCCGGTTTGGACAGGTAATCCGTTGCGCCGATTTTCACGGCAGCCACCGCAGTCGCAATCGCGCCATATCCGGTTAGCACAACGACCCGCGCGTCAGGGCGTTTCTCGCGCAGAACTTCGACAACATCCAGACCGTTCCCGTCCTCAAGCCGCAGATCAATCACGGCATAAGCTGGGGGGCGGGCTGTTGCGATGGCACGACCCCCGGCG
Source organism: Sulfitobacter sp. HGT1 (assembly GCF_013282155.1). Classification (GTDB taxonomy): domain Bacteria; phylum Pseudomonadota; class Alphaproteobacteria; order Rhodobacterales; family Rhodobacteraceae; genus Sulfitobacter. Next base: position 114,004 of record NZ_BLWI01000011.1, on the reverse strand, counting down.
ACGGAACCTGCGGTTTCCACCTCGAAGCCGCGTTTTTCCATGGCTTTGGCCAGACGACGCAAGAACGGTTCGTCGTCGTCCACCAAAAGCAAAGTCCGATCATCGCCTAGATCAAGCGCCTGCGTCTCAGCCATGTTGTGCCTCGCTCTTGTCGGGTTGGTCGTCACATTCATAAACAGCTATGTAGTGCTTCTTTGTGCAGGTCAAATTTTCTACTGATTTTCGATGAAGCAGCCGATCTTGTCTGCCATCTGGTCAGGCGACACATCGCGCCGGAAAAAGTCGACAAATCCTTCGCCGGGCATCACCAGATAGCTAAAGGTCGAATGATCAACGAGATAGAACTCATCCTTGGCCTCATGGGCTTTGTAATACGTGCGGTACGCTGCACTTGCCGCTGCGACCTGTTCAGCCGAGCCGGTAAGCCCGATCATCTTTGGGTGCATGTTATCGGCGAATTCGCCAACGGTTTCAGGCGTATCGCGTGCCGGGTCGATCGAGATAAAGACAGGCGTGACCGACATGCCGCGTTCTTCCAGAATATCAATGGCAGTGGCATTGCGCGCAACATCAAGCGGGCAGACATCGGGGCAGAACGTATAGCCGAAATAGATCAGGCTTGGTTCGGTGATCACATCCGTATCGGTCACCGTCTGACCGGCTGAATTCACCAGTTCGAACGGGCCGCCCAAATCACTGTCACCTGCAACGGCAGAGTTCTTGCATTGCGCATATTTGTCATCGCTATCCCCGCCAGTGCCCAGATAAAGGGTCAATGCCATGAAACCGAGCGCCACCACGGCGGCACATATTGCAATTATTCGCGTCATCATCATTCTCCTGCGCCAATTGGGGCTCTTGATCACTGTGTATAGCAGACCTACGCTTGTGTCCTATCTATGCAATGTATCAAGTTGAAAAGATGCGCCAATGACGCAGGCCACAATTACACCCTTGGGCGATCGTACCCGGGCGAACTGGATCAGACTGCGCACAATGATCGTGCTGCGGTGGGTTGCCATCGCCGGACAGTTAACCGCGATAACCGTGGCAGAACGGCTGTTTGGCCTCCAGCTTGAGCTTGGGCTTTGCTATCTGGCTATTGGTGTGTCCGTTGTGGGCAACCTGGTCGCGATCTTTGTATTCCCCGAAAACAAGCGCCTGTCAGAGCGTGAAAACCTGTCGATGGTGCTGTTCGACCTGCTGCAACTGTCGTTTTTACTGTTTCTGACGGGCGGGCTGCACAATCCGTTCTGCTTGCTGCTTTTGGGTCCGGTCACCATTTCAGCAACGACACTTAGCCTGCGATCAACGGTGATTTTGTGCACCACCGCAATCGTTCTTGTCAGCCTGTTGTCGCTGTATCATTTGCCGCTGAAAACCCAGACTGACGGGGTGTTGGTGATCCCGGGTATCTTTGTTTTCGGCCACTGGGTCGCGCTTGTCATCTCGATCCTGTTTTCGACCGCTTATTCCCGTCGGGTTACGACCGAAATCCATTCCATGTCGGACGCGTTGGTTGCCACACAGATGGCACTGGCGCGTGAACAGAAGCTGACCGATCTGGGCGGGGTGGTCGCCGCCGCCGCGCACGAGCTGGGCACCCCGCTGGCAACGATCAAACTGGTCAGCGCAGAGCTGCTGGATGAATTGCAAGACAACCCCGAACTTGCCGAAGATGCCGCGTTGATCCGCGATCAGGCCGATCGGTGCCGCGATATTTTGCGCGACATGGGCCGCGCCGGAAAAGACGATTTGCATCTGAGGCAGGCACCGCTCAGCGCCGTGATAGAAGAGGCCGCTGAACCGCACAAAGACCGTGGAAAAGCGATCGAGTTTTCATTCGGGAAAACCGCAGGTCCGGCGCAAGAGCAACCTTCTATCCTGCGCAAACCCGAAATCATTCACGGTCTGCGCAATTTGATTCAAAACGCCGTCGATTTTGCCGATAGCACAGTCTGGGTCGAAGCGAATTGGACAGATACCCAGGTTTCAGTCCGCATTTTCGATGATGGCAGGGGCTTTCCTCCGCATCTTTTGGGCCGGATCGGTGACCCGTTGATGCGCAGACGCAGGTCACAGCAGACCTCGGCCGAGCGTCCCGAATACGAGGGGATGGGCTTGGGGTTGTTCATTGCGAAAACCCTGCTGGAACGGTCGGGCGCTGAGCTGAGCTTTGCCAATGGATCAGACCGCGCATCACGTGCAGACCGGCGCAGGCTTGGCGCGGTGGTCGAGGTCGTTTGGCCCCGTCGCAAGATTGATGCCGTGTGGGGAGAAACCCAAATCCCGCAGGGCGAAAATATGCCCATCGTTGTCTAGGATCGTCGCGGGCAAACCTCACGTCGGTCAAAAATTAACCATTAGTTAACATTTGAACCGCAAACATTCCGCTACAGTCACAAGGAATGTCGCGTGATCGATCCAATCGATTTCATTTTGATGATATGTTTCGCCATTGTTTCTGGCGGACTTGCCCTTGGCTGGATCAACAGCCCGACAAAACACCAAAATCCACATCACAAAACCGCCGCTGACGATCAGGTTTATCATTTTGATCACGGGGTTTTGCAGTACGCATCCGAAGGGACCCGAAATCTTGTACCGCTCGAAGCCGGATTTCACGAATGGGACGATCTGCGCGAAAAAATACTGGACCGCTTTACCCTTTTTCCAAAACAGCCAAGACTGGAAGGTGCGGGCAGCCTGACCCTTGAGGCAATTGACCTGAACGGGCCAACGCAGATCCATATCAGTTGGGACAATGGCCTCAGCAGGGTCCAGTTTCTTTGCCACGAGGATCACCAGCATGCAGAAGCTTCTGAAAGCAGGATTTTATCCAACGGATTGACCGCCTCTTTGACAGTCCCCGTGTGGCAAGCAACCAAAGACGGCACAGTGCTTTGGTGGAACCCCGCCTACGAAGAATTACATGCGCGGATATTCCCGAACGAAGCTGTCGAGGAAACGCCGCTGTTTACGCCCGAAAGCGCTGCATCATCCCAGCGCGTTTCCCTGCGCGATACCGTTTCAGGCAAGAAAGAATGGTTCGATGTCCAATATCGCGAGGTTGACGGGATGTTGAACTTTCAGGCCATTTGCATCAGCAACCTTGTCCATGCCGAAGAAGCGCAACGCAATTTCGTGCAAACCCTGACCAAGACATTTGCGCAACTGTCTATTGGTCTCGCCATTTTTGATCGCAACGGTCAGCTTGCCCTGTTCAACCCTGCGCTGGTCGATCTTACCGGTCTGCGGGCGGAGTTTTTGAGCGCGAGACCAGCCTTGCAAACCTTCTTTGACCGTCTGCGCGAAACCCGCAAAATGCCCGAACCAAAGAACTATGCCGATTGGCGCACCGCAATCTCTGAACTGGTCAACGCGGCCCATGATGGCAGGTACGAGGACATCTGGTCGCTGGATTCAGGCCAGACCTTTCGCGTAAAGGGGCGCCCGCACCCCGACGGGGCCACCGCATTTCTGATCGAAGACATCAGCGCCGAGGTCAGCCTGACCCGCAATTTCCGCGCCGAGCTTGAGCTGGGGCAATCCATGCTGGACACATTGGACGATGGCATTGCGGTATTTTCCGGCACCGGCATTCTGACATTTTCCAACACGGCCTACCAAAATCTTTGGAAAGTCGACCCAAATACCAGCTTTGCCGATATTACGATCCACGATGCGATCCAGGATTGGAAACGAAAGGCCGCTGAGAATCCGATGTGGTTTGAAATTGAAAATTTCGTGCGCAGTTTCGCAGACCGCAAAAGCTGGAGCATCCCAGTCTATCTGACAGACGGCACCCATATGACCTGCATGATTTCTCCGATTGTTTCAGGGGCGACCCTTATCAGGTTTCACATTATCAAACCCCCCGATGTGGTTGTCCCCCTCAAGCCCTTCCTTGGCTTTCCGCAAGACAGCTAAGCACCGCTTTCACCTTGCAGCGCACCTGCCTGGCCAAGTAGCTTGGGCATATGTCTGACCACACCCTTACCCTTGAGCTGCCAGATGCAGACCACACCAGCCAAGCCGCCCGTAGCCTGGGTGCTGCTTTGGCGGCTGGCGATACAATTTTGCTGACCGGCGATGTCGGGGCGGGCAAAACCCATTTCGCGCGGTCCCTTATCCAGTCGCTGCTGACCGCCCCCGAAGATGTGCCTTCGCCGACGTTCACCCTTGTGCAAACCTATGACACATCCGCCGGCCCGGTTTGGCATGCGGATTTATACCGCCTGACCTCAACATTCGAGATCGAGGAACTGGGCCTTTCAGACGCGTTCGAGGATGCGATTTGTCTGGTGGAATGGCCGGATCGTCTGGGGCCGCTCAAACCTGAAAATGCGTTGAAGATCACGTTGACGACAACCGGCGACGACGGCCGCGTTTTGACGGCAAGCTGGGACGCCGGCAAATGGGGCCCGAAATTGAAAAGCTGGCGCAAATGACACCCCGCAGCACCGCAGCACAAGATTTTATCAAAACCGCCGGATGGGGGGCCGCCACGCAATCCCTGCTGGCCGGCGACGCCTCAAACCGCCGTTATGACCGGCTGACACAGCCCGATGGCACCGCGGCGGTTTTCATGGATGCCCCCGCCGACAAGGGCGAGGACGTCAGACCCTTTGTGCGCATTGCCCAGTTCCTGATCCTGAACGGGCTCAGCGCCCCACGCATTCTGGCGCAGGATACTGAAAACGGGTTTTTGATCATCGAAGACTTGGGCGATGCGCTGTTTGCACGGTTGATGGTCGACACACCCGACATGACCGCCCCGCTTTATACTGCCGCCACCGACATGCTTGTGGCCTTGCACAAAGCGCCACCGCCGGAATTGCCAATCTGCAATTCCGACTGGCTGGTGAGTATGACCGATCTGGCCTTTGGCTGGTATGCAAACGACGAAACCGCATTCGCCGGTTTTGATGCCCTGTTCCGGCCACTGGCCCGGCAGCTTGATCAGGCCGCCCGCGTTGTGATCCTGCGGGATTTCCACGCCGAGAACCTGCTGTGGCTGCCCGACCGGAAAGGCGTTGCGCAAGTCGGTGTGCTTGATTTTCAAGACGCGCTGCTGGGGCATCCGGCCTATGATCTGGTGTCGATCCTTCAGGACGCCCGCCGCGACGTTCCACCCGCGATCGAAGCCGATATGATTGCGCATTACACGAGCGTCACAGGCACAAAGCCTGATGCTTTCAAAAACGCCTATTCCGTTCTTGGCGCGCAGCGCAACCTCCGCATTCTGGGGATTTTCGCGCGGTTGTGTCTGCGGGATGGCAAGGCGCATTATGTTGATTATATCCCGCGGGTCTGGGGCTATTTGCAGCGCAACCTTGATCATCCCGATCTGGCTGAACTGGCCACGTTTCTGGGCAAGACCCTGCCCTATCCCAGCCCCGATTTCCTTGAGGATTTGAAAGCACGATGCGCAACACACCCCACGCCGTGATGATGTTTGCCGCTGGCTTTGGCACGCGGATGAAACATCTGACACATGACCAACCCAAACCGATGGTCAAGGTCGCGGGGCGGCCCCTGATTGATCACGCGCTGGATCTGGCAACGGGTATTGCTCAGGATCGCATTGTCGCGAACCTGCATTACAAACCCGAACCCTTGCTGGCCCATCTTAAGGGGCGCAATGTTCAAACCATTGTTGAACATCCCCAGATCCTCGAGACGGGCGGCGGATTGCGCAATGCATTGCCGTTGTTGGGGGATGATCCGGTTTTCACCATGAACACCGATGCGATCTGGGCCGGACCGAACCCGCTGGCGATGCTGCTAGACGCCTGGAACCCCGACCTCATGGATGCCCTGCTGATCGGAATTCCGACAGGTCAGGCTGTGGGCCATTCCGGCAAGGGTGATTTCATTCTGGGGCAAGACGGGCAGCTTTCCCGGGGAGCCGGGGTGATTTATGGCGGCGTGCAAATCATCAAAACCGGCCTGTTAGAGACTATTCCAGATCAGGCATTTTCCCTGAACCTGCTGTGGGACAAGATGCTGGCCAAAGGCCGCATGTACGGTATCAGCTATACGGGGCAATGGTGTGATGTCGGCCACCCCGAAGGGATCACCCTTGCGGAAACCATGCTAAGGGATGCCAATGTTTGAGCCCTCTGACACGCCACGTATCTTTGGCCTCGCCCCCGGTGTGGATTTCCCCCAAGAGCTGCTGAACGGCCTGCTTGACCGGTTGAACGGCCATCCCCCCCAAGCGATCGGGCGGATTGATCTGGTTGTTAACACCCGCCGGATGCAGCGCCGCCTGCGCGAGCTTTTCGACAAAGGCCCCGCCAGCCTGCTGCCGCGCATTCATCTGATTGATAACCTTGATACCCTGTCGTCCGGCATCGCCCTTCCCCGCCCCAGCCCGGCGCTGCGGCGACGGTTGGAACTGATCACGCTGGTTTCAAAACTGCTGGATCAAGCGCCCGAATTGGCCCCGCGCGCATCGCTTTATGACCTGTCCGACAGTCTGGCTGGCCTGATCGACGAAATGCAGGGCGAAGGCGTCCCGGTCGAGGCGGTCACCAATCTGGATGTCAGTGACCAGTCGGGGCATTGGGAACGCGCCAAGCAATTCCTGGACATCGCCCATCGTTATCTTGGGGAAAGTGTCACCCGCCCCGACCCGCGCGCGCGTCAGCGCCAAGTCGCAGCGCAACTGATTGCCAGCTGGGCAGAAACACCACCCCAACACCCCGTGATCGTTGCGGGGTCAACCGGATCACGCGGGACATCCGCCCTGTTGATGCAAGCGGTTTCGCGGTTGCCGCAGGGCGCTATCATCTTTCCTGGTTTTGATTTCGACATGCCCGGCAATGTCTGGACAGATCTGGGCGACGATCAGGAAAAGCTGTCGCAGGATCATCCGCAATACCGGTTTCGCGACATGTTGCGTGCGCTTGATATGTCGCACAGGCATGTCACCGCCTGGACAGACAGGCAGCCCCCGTCGCCCGAACGCAATGCCTTGGTTTCCTTGTCACTGCGCCCTGCCCCCGTCACCCACGTCTGGCTTACCGAAGGGCCCAAATTGCCGGACCTTCAGGCCGCGACCCAAGGGCTGACGCTGATCCAGGCCCCGACCCCCCGCGCCGAAGCGATTGCGATTGCGCTGCGCTTGCGGAAAGCCGTCGAAGACGGGCAGACCGCTGCGCTGATCACGCCGGACCGGATGTTGTCGCGGCAGGTCACATCGGCGCTGGACCGCTGGAATATTGTGCCCGATGACAGTGCCGGATCGCCCTTGCACCTGTCGCCCCCCGGCCGTTTCCTGCGCCACATTGCCGATCTGTTCGTGCGCAAGCTGGATTCAGAGGCGCTGCTGACCATCCTGAAACATCCGCTGACCCACAGCGGCGGCGACCGCAACCTGCATCAGCTCAACACCCAACGGCTGGAATTGCAGCTACGCCGCGACGGCCTGCCCTATCCTGACGCCGAAGGTATCCTGCGGTTGGCGCGCAAATCGGTCGCCCGTTCGCCGGACCCTGATCAAATGGATGTCTGGGCGACCTGGGTCGGCCAAAGCTTTGCCGATCTTGAGGGCACGGGCGACGGCCCTCTTGAGGCGTGGGTGGCGCAGCATCTGAGCCAGGCCGAAACAATCGCCAACGGATCAAACCCCACAAGGGAAAGCCGGCTGTGGCACCATACGTCGGGCGAAGAAGCCAGCAAGGTCATGACCAATCTGGCGGAAAATGCGGAATATGGCGGTGACATGTCTGCGTCGGACTATGCCGATCTGGTCGGTGCCCTCCTGCAAAGCGGCGAGATCAGGGAACGTGATGCACCGCACCCCCATGTGATGATCTGGGGCACGATGGAGGCCCGCGTTCAGGGTGCCGATCTGATCATCATGGGTGGTCTGAACGACAGTACCTGGCCCGAGGCACCGCCGCCAGATCCGTGGTTGAACCGCCAGATGCGGCTAAAGGCCGGATTGCTGTTGCCCGAACGGCGCATCGGGTTGTCTGCGCATGATTACCAGCAATCCATCGCCGCGCCCGAAGTCTGCCTGACCCGCGCCATCCGGTCGGACGAGGCTGAAACCGTGCCATCCCGCTGGCTGAACCGCCTGGGCAACCTGCTAAACGGCTTGCCCGATCAGGGGGGTGATGCGGCGTGGAAGGCGATGATCAAACGCGGCGATCACTGGCTTGAACAGGCTCGCGCCCTTGAAACGGTGACCCGCGTCGCCCCTGCTACGCGGCCTTCGCCACGGCCACCACGTGCTGCGCGGCCCCATGCCTTGTCAGTGACGGAAATCAAGCGACTGATCCGCGACCCTTACGCGGTTTATGCCAAACACAGCCTGAAACTGCGGGCCCTTAATCCGCTGGTTCAATCGCCTGATGCCCCAGTGCGCGGCATCATCGTTCACGAGATCATGGAGCGGTTCATCAAATCCGTATCCGCAAACCCTGCAAATCTGACGAAATCCCACTTGTTAGAGACTGCCGCGCAGGTTCTGGAAGTCGAAGCCCCCTGGCCTGCCGCCCGCGTCATGTGGCTGACCAAAATTGAACGCATCGCGGATTGGTTTGTGGAAAACGAGATCAAACGCCAAAGCTATTCCAGCCCCGCCGCCTTTGAAAAAGCCGCTAAGGGCAGCCACAGCTTTGCCGATCTTGGCTTTACCCTCACCGGCTTTGCCGACCGGATCGACCGGACGGATGATGGTGAGATCCTGATTTATGATTACAAAACCGGCGCACCGCCCAGCAAGGCCGAACAAAAAGCATTTGATAAACAACTGCTGCTTGAGGCCGCGATGGTCGAGGAAGGCGGCTTCAAACAGATCGGTGTCGCCCGTGTTGCCAATGCCGCCTATATCGGGCTCGGCAGCAATCCGGTTGAGCTTTCTGCCCCGCTAGAGGAAGAGCCCCCGCACGAGGTTCTGGCCAAGCTGCATGCGTTGATGACCAGCTATTTGTCGGATGATCAGGGGTTCACATCGCGCCGCATGGTGAAAACCACCGATTTCGCAGGTGATTACGATCAGCTTGCCCGTTTTGGCGAATGGGATGGCACGAATGACCCCGTTCCAGAGGATCTGACATGACATCGGAATTTGATGATGCAACCCGCGCGCAAATTGATGCCGCCCGGCCCGATGCGTCAACATGGTTGGGTGCGAATGCGGGGTCCGGCAAGACACGGGTGTTGACCGACCGTGTCGCACGTCTGCTGTTGAACGAAGTCGAACCACAGCACATTTTGTGCCTGACCTATACCAAGGCCGCCGCGTCAGAGATGCAGAACCGGTTGTTCAAACGCTTGGGCGCTTGGGCGATGCTCAAGGATAATGATCTGCGCGCGTCATTGGCTGAACTGGGCGTGACCGATGCCTTCACCCCCGAAAAGCTGCGCATGGCACGCACGCTGTTTGCCCGCGCGATTGAAACCCCCGGCGGGCTGAAAATTCAAACGATCCACTCGTTCTGCGCCTCTTTGCTGCGACGGTTTCCGCTTGAGGCCGGGGTAAGCCCGCAATTCACCGAAATCGAAGACCGCGCTGCTGATCTGCTGCGGGCCGAGATCGTGGATAAAATGGTCGAAGGTGATGACGCGGAGCATGTGATTGCTTTGGCCCGGCATTACACCGGCGAGGATTTCAGCAAGCTGACCAGCGCCATTGTCGGTGAACGCGAAGGGTTCGAGGTGCCGTTGGCCTGGGGTGACGTGCTGGCGCTGTTTGATCAAGCCCCTGACCTGACCCCCGAAACCATCGCATCGTCGGTATTTTTGGGATCAGAGGCCGCCATCATCGACGAGATGATCGCCGCCATGAAAGACAAATCCGTCACCGACCAGAAAAACGCGGAAAAGCTGCGGTCGATTGGCGCGCTCGACATCACCGCCCTGCCCGTTCTTGAGGGGGTCTTTCTAACCGGCGGTTCAGCCGCGTCACCGTTTAGCGCGAAAATTGGCACCGTGCCAACCAAGGCCACACAAAAGGTTTTGTCGCATATCATGCCACAGATCGACGATCTGATGGCGCGGGTTGAAACTGCCCGTAATGCGCGGCTTTCGCTTAAAGCGGCGCAAAAGACGTTTGTTCTGCACCAATTCGCCCATGCGTTCCTGAAACGCTATGCGCTTGAGAAACAAAAACGCGGCTGGCTGGATTTCGACGATCTGATCCTTAAAGCGCGGGCATTGCTGACCGACCCCACCGTTGCTGCATGGGTTTTGTACCGCATTGATGGCGGCATCGACCATATTCTGGTGGACGAAGCGCAAGACACCAGCCCGCGTCAATGGGACGTGATCGAACGGCTGACAGACGAATTTTACAGCGGCGATGGTGCCAACGAGGGCGATGCGCGCACCTTGTTCGTCGTGGGCGATAAAAAGCAGTCGATCTATTCCTTCCAAGGGGCTGACCCACGGGAATTCGATCACAAGCAAACCCTTTTTGAAGGCAAGATCACCGATGCCGGACAGGTATTCCAACGACGCAGTCTGGATTATTCGTTCCGGTCGTCATCGGCGATTTTGCAACTGGTCGATACCAGTTTCATCCCCCATGCCAGCGCCGGCTTTGCAGCAGATAGCCAACATATTGCGTTCAAATCCGCCCTGCCCGGCCGTGTTGATCTATGGCCTTTGGTCGAAAAATCAGAAGAACCGGATGATCGCGAATGGTCCGATCCCGTCGACCAGCAATCGGGTCACCATCACACGGTCGTGCTGGCAGATAAAATCGCGGCGCAGATCAAAACCCTGATCGAAGGGGATCATTATCTTCCTGTCGATGCGGAAACACCGGGCGGGTTTGAACGGCGGCGCATTCGGGCGGGTGATTTCCTAATCCTTGTCCAGCGGCGCAGCGCCCTGTTTTCCGAGATCATTCGCGCCTGCAAAACCGCTGGCTTGCCCATTGCGGGTGCGGACCGCCTGAAGGTTGGTGCCGAACTTGCGGTCAAGGATCTGGCGGCGCTGCTGTCGTTTCTGGCCACACCCGAAGACAGCCTGTCACTGGCCACGGCGCTGAAATCGCCCTTGTTCGGGTGGTCCGAACAGATGCTGTTCAAGCTGTCGCATTACCGAACCCAAGACCACCTTTGGCAGGCTTTACGCGATAATCCTGATTACCCCGAAACCGTCGAAATCTTGCGTGATTTACGCGACAAAGTTGATTTTCTGCGGCCATATGACCTGATCGAGCGGATTTTGACGCGTCACGAGGGCCGGAAAAAATTGCTGGCGCGTTTGGGACCCGAGGCAGAAGACGGCATTAACGCGATGCTTTCCCAGGCGCTGTCTTATGAACGCGGCGCGATCCCCAGCCTGACCGGGTTTCTGGTGTGGATGCAGACCGACGACCTCGAGATCAAGCGCCAGATCGACAATGCCTCTGATCAGATCAGGGTGATGACGGTGCACGGCGCAAAGGGGCTTGAGGCACCGATCGTGATCCTGCCCGACACCGGCAAACGCAATCTTGTGATCCGCGACGAGATTATCAAAATGGGCGAAACTCCCGTTTGGAAAATGTCGGATACCGATATGCCGAACGCCATGCGCGCAGCGCTTGAGGCACGCAAAGACCGGGAACGCGACGAGCGGTTGCGGTTGCTCTATGTGGCGATGACGCGGGCGGAAAAATGGCTGATCGTCGCCGCCGCCGGTGAGCTGCCAAAGGATGACAGCAGTTGGTACCAGATGATCGGTGCTGCAATGGGTCAGGCCGGCGCTGTACCGGTTGGAAAGAACGGGAAACTGCGCTTTGAATATGGTGATTGGGATGAGCTGCCCATTCGGGACCAACGGTTTGAGACGCCAAAGCGCCCCTTATTAGAGCCTATTTTCCTCGAAAAACTCGACAAAGTTCCGCAGCGTTTCGCAACGATATCACCCTCTAACCTCGGGGATGCCAAGGCGCTTGCCGGCGAGGACGGGATGACCGAAGCAGAGGCCAAAGCATATGGCAACCTTGTCCACAAACTGCTTGAAACCATGCCCGCCTTGCAAAGCGATCTGTGGGATGACCAGCTGCGCAGCATCAGCGACGGCTATGACCCCGCAACAGCCAACCGCACCCTTCAAGAAGCTGTGGGCGTGATGACCAAGCCAGAGATCGCACATATCTTTGCGCCTGATGCCCTGGTCGAGGTGCCGGTTACCGCGACGATCCCCCTGGGTCGCATTCACGGAACGATTGACCGGTTGCTGGTGACCGATACCGACGTGCTGGCGATTGATTACAAGACGAACCGCGTTGTGCCGACCACGCCTGCCGCCTGCCCCGGTGGGATTTTGCGCCAGATGGGTGCTTATGCCGCAGCGCTGGCGCAGGTATTCCCAAACCACCGTATTCGCACTGCAATTTTATGGACGCGGGGTGCGACCTTGATGGAACTGCCCGACGATCTGATCACAAATGCCTTGTCCCGCGCTGTCGATCTTGACGAAGTCACGGCGGCTACATAGGTTCCCACTCTAATCATTCCTTGTGCAGGAGAGCATCATGGCCACGGTCGCAGTCACAGACGCAACATTCGACGCTGAAGTTAAAAATTCCGATATCCCCGTTGTGGTGGATTTCTGGGCAGAATGGTGTGGCCCATGTAAGCAGATCGGCCCATCGCTGGAGGAGCTTTCTGCTGAGATGGACGGCAAGGTAAAGATCGTCAAAGTAAACGTTGACGAAAACCCCAACAGCCCAGCGCAAATGGGTGTTCGCGGCATTCCGGCCTTGTTCATCTTTAAAGGTGGCGAAGTTGTTTCGAACCTGTCCGGCGCACGCCCAAAAGGCCAGATCCAAAGCTGGATCGAAGAGTCGATCTAAACCTGATCTGAGTTCAGTTTTTCAAAGGGCGTGCCGGAAACGGTGCGCCCTTAATCTATGGGCCAGTCAAATCGCCGGAACCGCGCGGCGATCTTGCCATAAACATCATCCCGCCCTGCGTTGATGCTTTGGTCTTGCCAGAACCAGTACAGGTATTTCGCATAGTCAGGGCGATGGGTTTGTACCTGGGCAAAGCTGTCTGCCAGCCTGTCCATATCTGCGCGCACGGCAATGTGGTGAAAATCAATATCGCCAAACAGCAGCGCCGGTTTGCCAAAGAAATATCCGGCAAAGGCAACGCTGGAATTCTGGCTGACAACGTAATCACAGGTTTGCAGCAGCGGGATCATATCACCCACATCCACGCGCAAACGCGGGTATTTCCGCTCCAGCGCCTCAAGCGCGGCAATTTCGGTATCGGTATAGGTTTCGGTCGGGTGGATCGTCGCAATCACCTGACGGGTTTTGTCATGGGCCAGACAGTGTTCGACCATCGCGATCGGACTGCACGACTGGAAAGACCGATGCTCGGTCAGGTGCCCTTGCAGGGGAATATAGACAAAACCGTCACGGGACGTGGTTCGGGGGGCATTCTGGTACTGGCGCTTTTGCCAGAACTCATAGAATTGCGCAGCCTCTGGCCCAGAAATCAGCGCCGGATCGAATGCAGATTTGGCAACATCCCATTCCCAGCGCTGGGCCGACCCGTCAATTTGCCAGAACGGGTATTCATAGACGCGCCGGAATACCAAGCCACGCTTTTCCGGCGGCGGCTTCATATGGCTTAAAACATAGGTGTCGTTGCTGCGATCTGTATCGCCATGGTCGCGATATTCGACCCTGAACCCCGCAGATTCCAGCACCAACGCCATTTTTGCGATGAACGGATGCTCACCCAAGGCCGCCGCCTGTCGCAGGTCTGGTTCGAGGTGAAAATGCAGATGATGTGCGTCGCTCATAGGGGCAGGCTAGCCTTGGCAAGTCTGTGCCACAAGTGGCGGCACCCTTGTCCCCCGCGTTTTCGGGGACCATATAGAAGATCAAAGAAGGAGACCGCGCATGTCTAGCCAAGAATTCCCCGGATGGCACGGGACCACGATCATCGGCGTCAAGAAAGACGGAGAGGTGGTCATTGCAGGCGACGGTCAGGTCAGTCTGGGCCAAACCGTGATCAAGGGTACCGCGCGCAAGGTGCGCAGGTTGAACCCCGGCGGTTTTGACGTGGTGGCAGGTTTTGCCGGATCAACAGCAGATGCATTTACCTTGCTGGAACGGCTTGAGGTCAAGCTTGAGGCAACGCCGGGGCAGCTGGCGCGCGCAAGCGTCGAGTTGGCGAAAGACTGGCGGACTGACAAATACCTGCAAAAGCTTGAAGCGATGTTGATTGTCACCGACGGTACCGAATTGCTGATCATCACAGGTGCCGGCGACGTGCTTGAACCTGAACATAACGTGGCTGCCATCGGGTCGGGCGGAAACTATGCGCTGGCCGCAGCCCGCGGCATGATGGACAGCGACCGCGATGCCGAAGCTGTCGCGCGTGACGCAATGAAGATCGCAGCGGACATCTGCGTTTACACAAATGGCAACCTCACGGTGGAGAAAATCAAACCATGACCGATCTAACCCCCCGCGAAATCGTATCCGAACTTGACCGGTTCATTATTGGCCAGAATGACGCGAAACGCGCGGTTGCCGTGGCCTTGCGCAACCGCTGGCGCCGCAAGCAGTTGGGCGACGACCTGCGCGACGAAGTGTACCCCAAGAACATCCTGATGATCGGGCCCACAGGCGTTGGTAAAACCGAGATCAGCCGCCGCTTGGCCAAGCTGGCCCGCGCGCCGTTCCTGAAGGTTGAAGCCACCAAATTCACCGAAGTCGGCTATGTCGGGCGCGATGTTGAACAGATCATCCGCGATCTGGTTGACAGCGCCATCCTAATGACCCGCGAACATATGCGCGAAGACGTCAAAGCCAGCGCCCACAAGGCTGCCGAAGAACGTGTGATTGATGCCATCGCCGGTGAAGACGCCCGCGAAGGCACCCGCGAGATGTTCCGCAAAAAGCTGAAATCAGGCGAGCTGGACGCCACGATGATCGACCTTGAGGTAAGCGATACCTCCAGCCCGTTCCCGACCATGGATATCCCCGGTCAGCCCGGCGCTGGCATGGGCATGATGAACCTGGGCGACCTGTTTGGCAAAGCCATGGGCGGCCGCAAGACAAAGAAGCGGCTTTCCGTATCGGAAAGCTATGAAATCCTGATCAGCGAAGAGGCTGATAAACTGCTGGATGACGAAACGGTAAACCGTGCGGCGATTGATGCGGTCGAACAGAACGGCATCGTGTTTCTGGACGAGATCGACAAGGTTTGCGCGCGCTCTGACGCGCGTGGCGGTGATGTGTCCCGCGAAGGGGTGCAGCGCGATTTGCTGCCGTTGATCGAAGGCACGACCGTTTCGACAAAATATGGGCCGGTGAAAACCGACCACGTCTTGTTCATCGCCTCGGGGGCGTTTCATATTGCGAAACCGTCTGATTTGCTGCCTGAATTGCAGGGTCGTCTGCCGATCCGGGTTGAATTGCGCGCCCTGACCGAAAACGACTTCGTGCGCATTCTGACAGAGACCGACAACGCGCTAACCCTGCAATACACCGCGCTGATGGGCACCGAGGAAGTGGAAGTGTCCTTTACCGAAGACGGTATCAAAGCGCTGGCCAAGATCGCGGCAGATGTGAACCATACCATCGAAAACATCGGGGCGCGGCGGCTTTATACTGTGATGGAGCGGGTGTTCGAAGAACTGTCGTTTAGCGCACCGGATCGCAGCGGTGAAAAGATCGTCGTCAACGGTGATTTCGTCGAAAAGAACCTGGGCGAACTGTCGCGGTCCACCGATCTGTCGCGCTACGTGCTTTAACGCTTTCCATTTCACCATGCGCCTGAGAATGATGGCGCATGGTTTATCTTCAGTTTATCCGCGCCAATTGGCTGTTTTTATTGGCTGGTTTTCTGCTGACCTTTACGTCTTCCTATGGGCAGACCTATTTCATCTCGCTTTTCGCAGGCGAGATTAAGGGCGAATTCGGCCTGAGCGATGGTCAATGGGGCGGTATTTACACCATCGGCACGACGCTTTCGGCGATCACGATGGTCTGGGCGGGGGTTCTGACAGACCGGTTTCGTGTGCGCCGTTTGTCATTCTGGGTGATGATCGCGCTGGCAACGGCCTGTCTGGCGATGGCCACTGTGCCCAATTGGATCGCGCTGATCTTTGTGATCTACGCGCTGCGCCTGACCGGACAGGGGATGATGTCCCAACTGGGGTCCGTCGCCATGGTGCGCTGGTTCGAAGCGACGCGGGGCAAGGCGCTGTCGCTGTCGTCTATGGGTTTTGCAGCGGGGCAGGCGATCTTGCCAGTTGTCTTTGTGGCCTTGTTCGCCAGTTTTCACTGGCGCAGCCTGTGGATGCTGGCCGCCGCGCTTGTGCTGATCACCATGCCGGTAATGCTGATGCTGCTACGTCAGGAACGCACCCCGCAATCCATGGCCGAGACCACGCAAAGGACAGGGATGGACGGGCTGCACTGGACGCGGATGCAAATGATGCGTCACGGGCTGTTCTGGCTCATGATCCCGATGATTATCGGGCCTGCTGCCTGGGGAACGGCGCTGTTCTTCCAGCAGGTCCACCTGACCGAGGTCAAAGGCTGGACGCTGGTCAGTTTTGTCGCCCTGTTGCCGCTTTATACCGTGACATCCGTGATCTCGACCTTTGTTTCGGGTTGGGCGGTAGACCGTTTTGGTGTCAACCGTGTGACGCCCGTGCAAATGCTGCCCTTTGCCCTTTCATTCGCAGTGCTGGCCTATGCCGATACGATCGTCATGGCGGGCGTCGGGCTGATGATATTCGGCGTCGGGCAGGGGATGCAGGCCACTGCAACATCCGTGTTCTGGGCAGAGTTTTACGGCACGCGCTATATCGGGTCGATCAAGGCGGTCGCAGCGGCGTTGATGGTGTTCGGATCGGCAATCGGGCCGGGCGTTACCGGCCTGTTCATTGATTTGGGCGTGGATTTCCCTGAACAGATGATCCCGATTGCGATCTATTATGTGATCGCCGCTGCCATGGCGACGACTGGCATCCTGAAATACCAAGGCAGGCTAGGCCGATTTCAGCGGTGACGCCTCAGATAGACGTAATAAGCGCCGCCGCCGCCGTGGCTGATATGGGCCTGACTGACCTGCAACACAGCACTGGCCAACGGTGCCATCGACAGCCATTGCGGCACCTGATGGCGCAAGACCCCGTGCCGCACGGGGATTGGCCCGCCTTCGTCGCGCATTTTGCCTTTGCCGGTGATCACCAGCACCAGACGTTTGCCGTTTTTATGCGCGTTCAGAATGAACCGCGTCAGGGCAGGGTGGGCACGATCCAATGTCATGCCATGCAGATCGATCCGGCCTTCGGGGCTTAGCTTGCCACGTTTCAACCGCGTAAAGGCTTTGCTGTCCATCTGGACAGGGGCCTTGCGGATCTGATCTGGCAGGGACGGCATCAGGTCGTGGGTAGACCGGCGCGGTTTGGGCTTGGGTTTGCCCAGAATAACCGACGTCGTTTTGCGGATCTGCGGTGCGCTGGGCGCGGGCGCATCAATTTCGGGGCGGAAAAGCTGGTTCATGTCCAGTTTCTCTGTCCGTTCGGTCACTTTCTGCCACAGCGACAGGTCATCCTTGTTCAACCGCTTCCGGGTCATAAGAGGGGCTCTGACAGCAGGGCATAGGCGCGTTGGATTGGCATCAAGACCATCATCCGCCCGGGATCGCGCAGCTTGCCGGCAGCCCGGCCCGCTTTGTCGCCCGTCCCAAAGAAGATATCCGCACGTTGGGCCCCTTTGATCGCTGATCCGGTATCCTGGGCGATCATCAACCGGTGCAGCGGTTTCTTACCTTCCTTTTCAATCCAGACTGGCGCGCCAAGGGGGACAAACTTTGGGTCAACCGCAACGGTCCGCATATCGGTAACAGACCGGTTCATCGCGCCAAGCGGCCCCTTGTCTGCGGGCACTTGGCTGACCTCGCGAAAGAAAACATATGACGGGTTGTGATACAGCAAATCGCGCCCGTCTTCGGGGTTACGGCGCACCCAGTTCTTGATGACTTGGGCGCTGACCTGATGGGCATCATAGACACCGCGCCGCACCAGTTCGACACCAATGGACCGATAGGGATGCCCGTTTGCGCCACGGTATCCGACACGGATATATTGCCCGTCTGGCAGACGAATACGGCCAGACCCTTGGATTTGCAGGAAAAACAACTCAACGGGATCATCGACATAGGCAATCTCGAGGCCGCGGCCCTTCATCACGTCTGTGTCCAGAATATCCCTGCGGGGCAGCCAGGGGTTGTTCGTTTTCGCCTCGTCCGGCATGGAATAGATCGGATATTTATACCGCGATGACGGGTAGAGATCACCGTCAAGTTCAGGTTCGAAATAGCCGGTAAACATCGCCTCTGCGCCGTCTTCGATCAGCACGGGGCGAAAAAACAGCTCAAAGAACTGGCGCGGTTCAGGTTCGGCTTCGGCGAATTTGCACAGATTGCGCCAATCCACGTCTTTCATGTCGCGGCAGGTGTTCAGAAACGTCGTCAGCGCGGCCGCGTGGTCATCGGTTTCCCAAGCGGCCAGCTGGTCGTAATCCATGATGGTATAGGTCACGTCTGCAAAAGCGGGCGGCACCGTTAGGCCCGCCCACAGCATTGTACCCGCACAGGCACGAATTAACCGTCTGTAGAAACGAGCAGCCAATTTGGATCATCCGAGCCCATGACCCGCGAGAATACCCACGTGTCTTTTTGACGTTTCACTTCGGTCGGGCTCCCTTCGACAACATTGCCGTCCTGGTCTTTCACAACCGAAGTCATTTCAGCAACGAAACGAATGGTCAGGTCAGCCTCGTTGGTGGCTTTGTCCATTGTCGCGCTGTCCAGTTCCATTTCGCGAATGCCAATGAAATGGGATTCAACAGTCAGGCCCTGATCTTCGCGGGCGGCAACACCGTCCACAAAGCTTTCGTAGATTTCTTCGGACAGGAACGGTTTGATTTCGTCCAGATTGCCATGCTCGTACCCCATGACGATCATCTCATAGGCACCGCGGGCACCGCCCAGAAAATCGCTGACGCCAAAGGAGGGTTCGACGCGCTTCATATCGGCCAGAGCGATTGCAGTGTCAGACCCTTCGGGAGCGTGATCCGTGATGTCCAGATCGGGGCCGCCCTCGATGACTTCGAATGCGGGACCGGCAGGTTTTTTCGGAGACACGTCGACCTCGGGTGTTTTTTCAAACCCGTCGCGTGTGCCCAAGGCGTTTTTCAAACGCAAGATCAGGAATACCGCAATGCCGGCAAGCACCAGAAGCTGTATCATAGGCGAATTCATAGGAACCTCTTGGTGAGAAACATGGAAACGTCGTGTCGTTGCCCTTATGTAGGGTGTGAACCGGGCCAAGTCCACTCTGGCCCTTATGAAAGGACCCGCGACATGTGGTTGTTTTTGGCATTTCTTGCCGTACCATTGATTGAAATCGCTTTGTTTATCCAAGTAGGTGGGGCAATTGGCCTCGGCTGGACGCTTGCGATTGTTGTTTTGACGGCCCTTATCGGCACGTCATTGATGCGCACACAGGGGGCGATGGCAATGAGCCAGATCAAATCCTCCCTTTCCGAAGTCCGCGATCCGACTGAACCGCTGGTAAACGGCGCGATGATCCTGTTTGCCGGCGCATTGTTGCTGACGCCGGGGTTTTTCACCGACGCCCTTGGCTTTGCCCTGTTGGTACCGGGTATTCGGCGGGCTGCATTTCAGGCCATGCGGTCGCGCGTCAAGGTCAGCGGCTCCATGAGCTTTAGCGGCGGGTTTACCAACACCCGAAAAGAACCACACCGGCCCATGCAAGGTGATGTGATTGACGGCGAATACCACGAATTGTCCGAAGACGAAAAGAAAGCCCAGCATCCATCGGGTTGGACAAAGCATTGAGCGCCGCCGCCAGGTCTGATAAAGCCAGCAAAACGCATTTTTTACCCTCAAGGAGCCCGCAACATGGCTGAAGAAGCAGCACCACAACCGACACAAGCAGCCCAGCCGCAAATGCGCATTTTGGGTCAGTTCATTCGCGACATGTCGTTCGAGAACATCATGGCGCAAAAAGGGGCACCAAGTGATGTGCAGCCTGACGTTCAGGTTCAGGTAAATCTGGACGCCAAAAAGCGTTCGGCAGACAACCAGTATGAATCTGCAATCAAGTTGCAGGTCACATCAAAGGCTAAAGACGGCGACGCCATGCTGTTCCTGTTGGAAATCGACTATGTCGGCATTTTCCACATCGAAGGTGTGCCAGAAGACCAGATGCACCCGTTCTTGCTGATCGAATGCCCACGGATGATCTTCCCGTTCCTGCGCCGCGTTGTCAGCGACATCACGCGCGATGGTGGTTTCCCGCCGCTGAACCTGGAAAACATTGATTTTGTTGCGCTTTACCGCAATGAAATCGCACGCCGTCAGGCCGAGAATCCCCCAAAAGCCGACGCCTAAAGCGTCTTCCACACCGCGCCGTCGCCCAGCTTGCTGACAAACTCAGCATGGGCGGCGGCCTCGTCCTGCGAAATCCGCGAGGGCAGGGGATTGGGCCGCGGCTTTGGCGTCCACTCCACCGACATATCACCGGCCCTGCGCTCCGGCTTGGTTGACAGACCAAAGTCAGGCTGACGCCCGCCGATCAGTTCCAGATAAACTTCGGCCAGAATTTCACTGTCCAGCAACGCGCCGTGAAGCGTTCGTGACGTGTTGTCGATGCCAAAACGGCGGCACAACGCATCCAGCGACGCGGGTGATCCGGGAAACCGCTTGCGGGCAATCGCCAGCGTATCCAACGCTTGTTCCCAAGGGATAAGGGGCAACCCCATCCATCTCAGCTCCGCATTCAGAAACTTGATATCGAATGCAGCGTTATGGATGATCAGCTTGGAATCTCCGATAAAATCAAGAAATCTTTGCCCGATCTGCGCGAACTTGGGCTTATCACGCAAAAAGTCGTCACCAAGCCCGTGCACCTGAAACGCCTCGTCCGGCATGCTGCGTTCGGGGTTGATATATTGATGATAGGTTTCGCCCGTGGCCACGTGACCCATCAGTTCAACCGCACCAATTTCGACAATCCGGTCGCCGCTTTCGGGGTCAAATCCGGTGGTTTCGGTATCCAGAACGATCTCACGCATGGTTCATTTTTCCTTTGATATCGTCGATAATGGCCAGCACCTGGGCGCGGGCATGGTCAAGGGTATCAGTCTCGATCACGTAGTCGGAAAGCGCACATTTCTGGTCATTCGGCATCTGTTTGGACCGGATATTCTCGAACTGTTCCAAGGTCATCGTCCCGCGCGCCATCACGCGTTCCTGCTGGGTTTCTGCCGAAACAGTGACACATGCAACCGCATCCATATTTTTATTGCCGCCGGTTTCAAAGATCAGCGGAATATCCAGTACAACAATGTCCGAAGGTGCCTGCGCCAGAAACGCGGCACGGTCCTGACCGACCAGCGGATGCACAATCGCTTCGATCTTTTTCAATGCTCCCGGGTTCTGGCCGATGATCGCCTTGAGCGCGGGGCGCGAAACGGCACCGTCGATCACAGCCTCAGGAAATGCCTCTTTAAAGGCGGGCACGGCCGCGCCGCCCTTGGCATATAAACGGTGCACTGCGGCGTCGGCATCCCAAACGGCGCATCCCGCCTCTGCGAACATGGCGGCGGTTGTCGATTTACCCATCCCGATTGAACCGGTCAAACCTAGCAGAAACATCAGCGCAGCGCCGCCGCACGGGTGGCGCGGTCAATCTCGGGGCGGGTACCGAACCAGCGTTCAAATCCGGGAACCGCCTGATGCAAAAGCATACCCAACCCGTCCACGGTCACGCAGCCAACTTCTTCGGCTGTCAGAAGCAGGTTCGTCTTGAGCGGCGCATAAACCAGATCGGTCACAACAGTCTGCTTGCGCAACCCGTCCAGCGGCACACGCAATTCCGGCTTGCCGACCATCCCGAGCGAGGTTGTGTTTACCAAAAGGGCGGCATGATCCAGCATATTCCCGGCCTGCACCCAATCATAGACGGTCACACGGGGCCCAAAGACTGTTTTCAAATTATCCGCACGCACCCGCGTCCGGTTGGACAAAAGGATTTCAGGCACGCCTGCGTCCAGCAGCGATGCAATAACGGCGCGCGCGGCCCCGCCGGCACCAAATATCGCTGCGGGCCCAGCCTTTGGGTCCCAATCGGGCGCGCCGCTTTTCAGGTTTTCCAAAAACCCGTAACCATCTGTATTATCGCCTTGAATCTTGCCGTCGGCGCGAAAAATAAGTGTATTTACCGCCCCGATCAAAGCTGCGCGATCCGTGATTATATCGACAATCTCCATCACTGCTTCTTTATGCGGAACAGTGATATTTGCGCCGACGAACCCCATTTTCGGCAGGGTGCGCAACACCTGTTCCAGATCCTCAGCCGCAACATCCATAGGGATGTAAGCGCCCTGAATCCCCAGATTTTTCAGCCAATGGCCATGAATTTGGGGTGATTTTGAATGTGCTATTGGCGATCCGATCACGCCAGCAAGCGGAATTTTTGGCAAAGTCATGCGGGCAGGTCTCCCCTGATCGTTAGGTAGTTAATAAGCTCAATCAGCGGCAATCCTAGGACATTAAAGTAATCCCCTTCAATGCCACTGAACAGGCGCACACCCTCTTCCTCAAGTTTATATGAACCCACAGCATGTTGGATGCTATCCCAGTTTCGTTCAACGTAGTCGGCAATATAGGCGTCAGACGCATCGCGCATGCGCAACCGGACCTGACCCACGTGACGCCAGATCGGTTTGCCATCCTCTACGATAACGGCTGCTGACAGCAGGCTATGGCGATCCCCGCGCAATCCGGTCAGCTGTTCGATCGCGTCCTGGGGTGTTTTCGGCTTGTTTAACAGCTTTCCACGATGATCAAGCACCTGATCGCAGCCCAGAACCAAGGCACCGGGGTTCTTGTCACTGACCCTGCGGGCTTTCATCTCCGCCAGAGAGTCAGCGATATCACGGGGCGGGGCCCCTTCGGAAAGCAAGGCAGCTTTGATCATTTGTTCATCAATCCGCGCGACGCTGACCTGATGCGGGATGTTTGCCTGCTGCAACAACTGCGCCCGGATGGAGGAGCCGGAGGCAAGGATGAGGGTCTGAACCATGTGGATAACCTGTGTGCGATGTTAAGGAGTTTTTAAGGACTTATCCCCGAGAATGCGAGGGCAAGCACGTTGCCACGGGATATCCGTGAATTCCGCTGCGACTATCCCGATTTATGCGGGGTAGGATAAGGATAACTTTGCAAAGCCCTGGATCGCGTTTATAACAAGATTATCCACAGTCTTGTACAGTAGCATCACTTGATTATTTTACATTAAACATCTGTTATATATATATTATTTTTGGCACTTTGATATTTCTCGTTCATCTGTGATCTAAACGTTAACAAGTGGATAACCACTCGTATATCTCGTTAATCCACAGAAAATCGCCTCCCTACTTACATCATCATCTTTCTTCTTTTCTTATTTATATTAGAAAGGAGGCAATGAACGGAGTGTGACATGTCTGACTTTCTGGCCCTTGCCTATCCTTGGACAAAGTCGATCCATATCATGGCGGTGATCTCGTGGATGGCAGCCTTGTTCTATCTTCCCCGTTTGTTGGTCCATCACACGGAACGGGTCGGCCTTTCCGGGGAAACTCATGAATTGTTTACCATGATGGAATTCAAGTTGGCCAATGTGATCATGCGCCCAGCAATGATTGCCACCTGGATTTTTGGTCTTTGTCTGGTTTTTACGCCCGGTATCGTCGATTGGTCGATGATCTGGCCCTGGACCAAGGGATTGGCCGTGATCGCAATGACAGGCTTCCATGAATGGCTGTACGCACGGGTTAAGGGGTTTGCCGCGGGGCAGAATACCCTAACCGGCAAACAATACCGGATGATGAACGAAGTTCCGACAATTTTGATGATTGTCATTGTCTTGTCGGTTGTCGTAAAATTCTAAGCGGATTGACGAAAGCACCTGTCCTGACTATGTATCCCTTCGCACCCTGTTCTGGGATTGCATCCGTCTGACAAATTTAACGATACGACCCGCCTGATGTGATCTGGCCGGTACAGGATATTTCCATGACAACCGAAACGCTGAACCTCGCTGATCTTAAGGCGCAGACCCCCAAGAACCTTCTGGCAATGGCCGAAGAGCTTGAGATCGAAAACGCGTCGACGATGCGCAAAGGCGAGATGATGTTCCAGATCTTGCGCGAACGCGCGGATGAGGGCTGGGAAATCTCGGGCGACGGTGTGTTGGAAGTGTTGCAAGACGGGTTCGGCTTTTTGCGTTCACCCGAAGCAAACTATTTGCCGGGCCCTGACGATATTTACGTTTCACCCGAAATGATCCGCCAGCATTCGCTGCGCACAGGTGACACGATTGAAGGGTTGATTAAGGCCCCTGATGACACGGAACGCTATTTCGCGCTGACCGAAGTCACTAAGATTAACTTTGAAGATCCTGAAAAGGCCCGCCACAAAGTTGCGTTTGAAAACCTGACGCCGCTTTACCCTGACGAACGTCTGACGATGGAAGTCGAAGACCCAACCGTCAAAGACCGTTCTGCCCGGATTATCGATTTGGTATCGCCCATCGGTAAAGGCCAGCGTTGCCTGATCGTGGCCCCGCCGCGCACTGGTAAGACGGTTCTGCTTCAAAATATCGCCAATTCGATCGAAAAAAACCACCCTGAGTGTTATTTGATCGTTCTGCTGATCGATGAACGCCCCGAAGAAGTTACCGACATGCAGCGTTCGGTTAAGGGCGAAGTTGTATCTTCGACCTTTGATGAACCGGCGACACGCCACGTTGCTGTTTCCGAAATGGTGATCGAAAAGGCCAAGCGTCTGGTTGAGCACAAGCGTGATGTTGTCATCCTGCTCGATTCGATCACTCGTCTGGGCCGTGCATTCAACACTGTTGTTCCATCGTCGGGCAAGGTTTTGACCGGTGGTGTTGATGCGAACGCCTTGCAGCGTCCGAAACGGTTCTTTGGTGCCGCGCGCAACATCGAAGAGGGTGGCTCCCTGACCATTATCGCGACTGCATTGATTGATACCGGCAGCCGCATGGACGAGGTGATCTTTGAAGAATTCAAAGGGACCGGTAACTCTGAAATCGTTCTGGATCGCAAGATTGCAGACAAACGTGTGTTCCCGGCCATTGATATTCTCAAATCCGGTACCCGCAAAGAAGACCTGCTGGTTGATAAAATCGATTTGCAGAAAACATTTGTTCTGCGCCGTATTCTGAACCCGATGGGTACAACGGATGCGATCGAATTCCTGATCGGAAAACTGAAACAAACCAAGACGAATTCCGACTTCTTTGATTCAATGAACACCTAAGTTATTAAATTATAACAGTGGGTTAGACCAATGGATACGATTTTTGCCCAGGCCACCGCGCAAGGGCGTGCTGGGGTTTGCGTTATCCGTATCTCTGGCGCTCATGCGTTCGAAATTGCGGAGAAAATTGCACACCCGCTGCCCCCTGTTCGCCACGCTGCGGTCAGGCCGATTGTCGGTCTGGATGGCGGGACAATTGATAACGCTTTGGTTTTGGTCTTTCAGGGACCAAGCAGTTTTACAGGTGAAGATGTCGTTGAACTGCATCTTCACGGAAGTATCGCTGTTGTAAAAGCGGTTCTGACCTTGCTTTCGACGTTTCCGGATACCCGTTTGGCTGAGCCGGGGGAGTTTACCCGCAGGGCGATGGAAAACGGCAAGCTTGATCTGACCCAGGTCGAAGGTTTGGGTGATCTGATCGAGGCAGAGACAGAAGCACAACGCAAGCAGGCACTTCGTGTTCTTTCCGGGCATCTTGGTCAGCGTGTTGACGATTGGCGGGAAAAACTGATCAGAGCGGCGGCACTTTTGGAAGTTACCATTGATTTCGCCGATGAAGATGTTCCCGTTGATGTTTCCGGTGAAGTTGGTGAGCTTCTTGCATCTGTTAACAATGATATATTGAATGAACTCAAAGGCTTCCATACGGCGGAACGTATTCGGACAGGGTTTGAAGTCGCAATTATCGGCCGGCCAAATGCCGGAAAATCGACGCTTTTGAACGCACTTGCGGGGCGGGATGCTGCGATTACGTCTTCTGTCGCCGGCACAACCCGTGATGTCATCGAAGTCCGGATGGATATCGGTGGTCTTCCGGTGACTTTGCTGGATACCGCTGGCCTAAGAGAAGGTGCCGATGAGGTAGAAGCGATTGGCATCGATCGCGCGATGACCCGCGCGGCACAAGCAGACTTGCGCGTCTTTCTGGTGGAAGAGGGCGAGGAATTGCCGGTCTTGGCTGAACCGGAAGACATCCGCCTTTTGCCCAAAGCAGATTTGCGCGACGATCCTGCCGGTGCTGTCTCTGGCACAACGGGGCAGGGGTTAAGCGATTTGATCGCTCAAATTCAGTCTGTTTTGGAAAAGCGAAGCCTGACTGCTGGCCTTGCCACGCACGAGCGGCATAGAAATGCTCTGCAGAAAGCCGCTGATGGTCTGGAATTTTCGATGTCAATTCTGGATCATGGACCGGATCAGTATGATATAGCTGCTGAAGAGCTGCGGCATTCGATTCGTGCGCTGGAAGCCTTGGTTGGGCGAATCGATGTAGAAAATTTGCTGGACGTGATCTTTTCCAGTTTTTGTTTGGGTAAATAGATGGAGTGTTTCACGTGAAACATTTTGACGTCATTGTTATAGGTGGTGGTCACGCGGGGGCAGAGGCCGCCCACGCATCCGCGAGAATGGGCGCATCGACAGCGCTGATTACAATGTCGCGCGACGGAATTGGCGTTATGTCTTGCAACCCGGCAATCGGGGGGCTTGGTAAAGGTCACCTGGTCCGCGAGATTGACGCAATGGATGGCGTGATGGGCCGGGTCGCCGACAAGGCGGGCATTCAGTTCAGGTTGCTTAACCGCCGCAAGGGGCCGGCGGTTCAAGGTCCTCGCGCACAGGCGGACCGCGCCATATATCGCACCGAGATGCTATCAGAGACCGAAAAGCGAGATAATCTTGAGATTATCGAGGGTGAGGTTACCGATTTTGTTGTCGAGGATAGCCGCGTTTGTGGGGCAGTTCTGGCGGATGGTACGACGATAAGGTCCAAAACCGTAATCCTGACTACGGGCACCTTTTTACGTGGTGTTATTCACATTGGTGATGTGTCCCGCTCCGGTGGCCGGATGGGGGATAAAGCGTCGGTCGATCTCGCAAACCGGATCGATTCATTCAATCTGCCTTTGGGCCGCCTAAAGACCGGTACGCCGCCGCGCTTGGATGGGCGCACAATTGACTGGGCCAATCTTGAGATGCAACCGGGTGACGATGATCCCGTTGTGTTTTCGTTTTTGTCGAAAGGTGTGTCGGCCAAACAGATTTCTTGCGGAATCACGCATACAAACGAAAAGACCCACGAGATCATCCGATCGAATCTGGAACGCTCGGCGATGTACGGCGGTCACATTGAGGGGATCGGTCCGCGCTACTGCCCATCGATCGAGGATAAAGTCGTTCGTTTCGCCGATAAAACGTCCCATCAGGTGTTCTTGGAGCCTGAAGGTGTTGATGACCACACGATATATCCGAACGGTATTTCCACATCCCTACCTGAAGATGTGCAGCTTGAATATGTTCGATCGATGGCGGGGCTGGAGAATGTAAAGATTCTGCAACCTGGCTATGCCATTGAATATGACTACGTTGACCCGAGGGCGTTGGATTTGACGCTGAAAGTCCGGACAGTCCCTGGGCTTTACCTTGCTGGTCAAATCAACGGGACAACCGGTTACGAGGAAGCGGCAGCACAAGGCCTTGTCGCCGGATTGAACGCGGCACTTGAAGCGCAAGGCAAAGAACCTGTGATATTCAGCCGTGCACAAAGCTATATCGGGGTGATGATCGACGACCTTACCATGAGAGGTGTTACCGAACCGTATAGAATGTTCACGTCGCGTGCTGAATTCCGCCTGTCGCTGCGGGCTGATAATGCGGACCAGCGGTTGACGCCGCTTGCGATGAAGCTTGGATGTGCCTCTGAGGAGCGTTCCGCCGTTTTTCTAGACAAGATGGAACAGATGGACAAGGCGATGCAGCTTTTATCCGATGTTACTTGGTCGCCGAAAGAGATCGCGCAAGTGGGTATCAAAATCAATCAAGACGGCACCAAGCGGTCTGGTTTCCAACTCTTGGCTTTTCCAGATGTTGTTTTTGAGGATTTGTTAAGCTTGCAGCCAAATCTGGCTGAGGTTTCCGAAGAAATCCGCCGCCAGGTAGAGCGTGACGCGCTTTATGCGAACTATATCGCGCGCCAACAGAGGGATATTGATCTTTTGCAGAAGGATGAAGCTCACGTCATTCCTGCGGATTTTCATTACGGTCAAATTGACGGCTTGTCGAACGAGCTTACGTCAAAACTCGAAAAGACAGCACCTACAAATCTTGCGCAAGCAGCTAGAATTGATGGCATGACCCCCGCCGCGCTTACGTTGCTGCTATCGCATTTGAAGCGGGATAGCAGAAAGAAGTCAGCGTGAGTGCGTTTGAGGGTGCAGATGTTTCACGTGAAACATCTGATCGGCTGGCGCAATTCGCGCAATTGGTCGAGAAGTGGACCGCCAAGATCAATCTGATCTCAAAGCCAAGCATACCGCATATCTGGGAGCGGCATATCATTGACTCCGTTCAACTCTATCAGCACGCGCCTGTCGCAAATCATTGGGTTGATCTGGGAAGTGGCGGAGGCTTCCCTGCAATAGTCTTGGCAATTTTGTCAGCAGAAGATGGTCGCGAGACGAAGTTTACGATGGTCGAGAGCGATCAGCGTAAGTGTGTGTTTCTGCGCACCGCCTTGAGGGAGCTGGGCTTGGAAGGTCAGGTGCTGAACAAGAGAATTGAAGAACTGCCAAGCCTTGAGGCTGATGTTTTGTCCGCAAGGGCGCTAGCGGATCTGACAACCTTGCTACAGTTTACCGATTTGCACCTCCGAAATGATGGAACGGCGCTTTTCCCGAAGGGTGAAAACTGGCAGGTTGAGGACGCAGCTGCAAGAGCTGCTTGGCGATACACCTGCGAGCCCATCCCAAGCGTTACAAATCCTGCCGCCGCTATTCTTAGAATCAAGGAATTAACCCATGTCTGATCTTTCGCGCCCTGCAGGACCAAAAATTATTGCAGTCGCAAATCAGAAAGGCGGCGTGGGGAAAACCACGACGACAATTAACCTTGCTGCAGCCCTTGCCGAACAGGATCAGCGGGTTTTGGTCGTTGATCTGGATCCGCAGGGCAACGCGTCGACGGGTTTGGGTATTGATCTTGATGACCGCGAATTCACTACCTACGAACTGCTTCTTGAGGACATTTCGCTGGATAAAGTGGTTCTGAAAACCGAAACGCCAGGCCTGTATATCGTGCCTGCAACCGTGGATTTGAGTTCGGCTGATCTTGAACTTATCTCGAATGAGAAGCGGAGTTTTCTTTTGCATGACGCGCTGCGGCAGACGCAAATGGACAGC
This sequence comes from Sulfitobacter sp. HGT1, assembly GCF_013282155.1. GTDB lineage: Bacteria > Pseudomonadota > Alphaproteobacteria > Rhodobacterales > Rhodobacteraceae > Sulfitobacter. Next base: position 84,480 of record NZ_BLWI01000011.1, on the reverse strand, counting down.
TATGCATTTGATTATATTCTAATTGATTGCCCGCCGTCGCTGAATTTGCTGACCGTTAATGCTATGATTGCCGCACATTCGGTGCTTGTTCCGTTGCAAAGCGAGTTTTTCGCGCTTGAGGGCTTGTCGCAACTTATGCTGACAATTCGAGAGGTCCGGCAAAGCGGCAACAAGGATCTCAGGATTGAGGGGGTTGTCTTGACGATGTACGATCAGCGCAACAACCTTTCCCAGCAGGTCGAACAGGATGCGCGGGCAAATCTGGGGGAGCTTGTTTACAAGACTGTCATTCCTCGAAATGTTCGGGTCAGTGAAGCGCCCAGTTTTGCGATGCCGGTGCTGAGCTATGATAGCGGATCAAAAGGCGCAAAGGCGTATCGCGATCTGGCGCGGGAAGTATTAGAAAATAGCGTAATTTAAGGGGTCAAACATGGCAGACAGAGAAAAACGGCGCGGATTGGGGCGTGGGCTTTCGGCTTTGATGGCAGATGTTGCTGAAACACAGACGGTAGCTGCCCAGGGGAGTGCCGAACAGTACATCCCGATCGAGAAAATATCCCCGAACCCCGAACAGCCAAGAAAACGGTTTGATCCGGAGGATTTGAACGATCTCGCGAACTCGATCAAGGAAAAGGGGGTTATTCAGCCTCTTATTGTGCGTCGCAGGGAAGATGGGACATTTGAAATCGTCGCCGGCGAACGCCGCTGGCGCGCGTCGCAAATGGCAAAACTGCACGAACTTCCTGTAATCGTTCGTGAATTTACAGATCTCGAAGTTCTCGAGGTTGCGATTATCGAGAACATCCAGCGGGCTGACCTCAACTCCATCGAGGAAGCCGCCGGGTATCGCCAATTGATGGACAAGTTTGGTCATACGCAGGAAAAGATGGCCGAAGCGCTTGGTAAAAGCCGGAGCCACATCGCCAACTTGTTGCGCCTTTTGAACCTGCCGGACACCGTGTTGGAAATGGTTCGCACAGGCGATCTTACTGCAGGACATGCCAGAACTTTGGTTCCTGCCGATGACCCCGTAAAACTAGCCAAGCAGATTATTGCGGGTGGTTTGTCTGTTCGGGCGGCGGAAGCTTTGGTTAAGAAAGAGCAAAACGCTGGAAAAGACGACGCGCCACTTAAGGCCCCCAAGGCGCTAACCGAAAAGGACGCAGATACGCGTGCGCTTGAGAGCGATCTTTCGGCAAGCTTGGGGATGAAAGTGACATTGAACCACAAGCCGGGGCAGGAAGCCGGGCAAATGGTTCTAAGCTATAAAAACATGGACGAACTGGACGAGCTTTGCCGCCTTTTGTCGGTCAGCTAGTCGGCCAATAGCTCAGCTAGAATAGCGTTAAGGACCATAAAACCCTGATCCGTTACTTTCAGCTGATCACGCTCCAAACTGATCATCCCGATGTCTTGCATCCGGATGATCTTTTTTTGTGACAGAGGGGTGCCAGCGAGCGCCGAATATCTTTTCAGATCGACCCCCTCTTTGAGACGCAGGCCCATCATAAGAAATTCACTGGCTTGATCCTCAGGAGAAAGCGCCTCTCGGGGTTTTTCTGTTTTGCCAGAGGCCGCGGCATCCAGCCAGCGCTGCGGATTGCTGAAACACTCAGTCGCAAAGCGGTGGCCGTTCTGGGTTAACCGGCCATGTGCGCCGGGCCCGATCCCAAGATAGTCGCCATAGCGCCAGTAGATCAGATTGTGCCGCGATTGAGCCCCGTCGCGCGCGTGGTTTGAAACCTCGTAGGACGGCATGCCCATCTCGTTGCAAATGTCTTGGGTGGCGGCATACATATCTGCGCCAAGATCGTCGTCGGGCAACCCGCGCAACTTGCCAATTGCGTAACGGTCACCGAAGGCCGTGCCTTGTTCGATCGTGAGTTGATAAAGTGAAATATGGTCTATCGCTAGGGATAGGGCCTGTTTTAACTCGGATTGCCACGCTGGCAAGGTCTGGTTTTGCCTGCCGTAAATCAGATCAAAACTCACCCGATCGAAGGTAGAACGCGCAATATCAAAGGCTGCCAATGCCTCTGCCGTGTTATGGATACGACCAAGACGTTTCAGATCCGCATCGTTCAGCGCCTGAATCCCCATTGAAACGCGGTTGACCCCGGCGTCGTGAAATCCCTTGAACCGTCCTGCCTCGACCGAACCGGGGTTGGCTTCCAGGGTGATTTCCAGATCATTTGCTGTTGGCCACAGACGGTAGATCGCAGCGATCACATCTGCAACGATATCCGGGTCCATCAGGCTGGGGGTGCCACCGCCAAAGAACACTGCGTTCAACACGCGCCCTTGGGTTTCGGCAGCACCACGTTCAAGCTCGGCCAGGTAGGCATCGCACCAGGCTCTCTGGTCAATTTTGCGACTAACATGGCTGTTAAAGTCACAATAGGGGCATTTAGCCTCGCAAAATGGCCAGTGGATATAAAGGCCAAAGCCGCCCTGGCACCAATCTTCAGTCAAAGCAGGCAGAGGTCAGTTTGGCGAATGCATCCGCGCGGTGGCTGATCCGGTTCTTGGCATCATGCGACATTTCACCAAAGGTCTGTTCGTATCCGTCAGGTTGGAACATCGGATCATACCCGTGACCAATTTCGCCCCGCATCGGCCAAACCAAGGTGCCGTCAACTTTGCCTTCGAAAATCTCTTCGTGACCATCGGGCCAAGCCAGGATCAAAGTTGCGCAAAACCGTGCGCGACGGGGGTGAGGGGCGTTCTTTCCTTCAAGCAGGTTGTGGGTTTTTGTCATCGCCATGACGAAATCACGGCCATTTGGTGTCTCTGACCAATCCGCGGTATAAACGCCGGGCGCTCCATCCAGAGCTTCGACCTCTATCCCTGAATCATCGGCCAGCGCAGGAAGGCCAGTTGCCTTGACCGCCGCAACCGCTTTGATCCGCGCATTACCGATAAAATTGTCCTCAGTTTCTTCAGGCTCGGAAAGGTTCATTTCGGCGGCACCCACAACGCGCACGCCAAAAGGGGCAAAGAGTTCGGCCATCTCTGCCAGTTTGCCCGCGTTATGTGTGGCGATCAGGATTTGATCGCCAGTGAATTTACGTGTCATGCAGTTGCGGCTTTCTGTATTTCGACCAACTCGGCGACGCCTTTTTCGGCAAGATCCATCAGATGGTTCATCTGTTCGCGCGAATAGGTGGACCCTTCGGCGCTCATCTGGGTTTCGATCAGGCGGCCAGTGCCCGTCATGATAAAGTTGCCATCAACACCGGCTTCGGAATCTTCGGGGTAATCCAGATCAAGAATGGGCTGGCCCGCGTAGATGCCACAGCTGATCGCGGCGACGGGATCAATCAACGGGTCGTTCTTTACGTCGCCAGCTTTCATCAGCTTGTTCACAGCCAGTTTCAAGGCAATCCAGCCCCCGGTGATCGACGCGCAGCGGGTGCCGCCATCGGCCTGCAAAACATCGCAATCGATGGTGATCTGACGTTCGCCAAGGGCGCTGCGATCAACGCCGGCACGCAGGGCGCGGCCGATAAGACGTTGAATTTCAACGGTGCGCCCGCCTTGCTTGCCCATTGCGGCTTCGCGGCGCATGCGGGTGTTTGTTGCGCGGGGCAGCATCCCGTATTCAGCGGTAACCCAGCCCAGACCGGACCCCTTGATAAACGGGGGAACGCGGTCTTCGATGGTCGCGGTGCATAGCACATGGGTGTCGCCCATTTTGATCAGCGCCGACCCTTCGGCATGTTTGGTAAAGCCTGTTTCAACAGACACAGCACGCATTTCGTCAAGTTTCCGTCCGGAGGGGCGCATAAGATTATCCTTTATGAGTTGCATTGGGGATAACTCTGCACGCCATCTTGATGCAACCCCGATTGACGTTTGCCCCCCGAGCCCCTTTATTAGGGCATCATGGAAAAAACACCCACAGTTCTAGATGAAATGAATGACCGCTCGCGCGAAGTGTTTCGCCGCGTGGTCGAAGGATATCTGGCGAATGGTGATCCTGTTGGGTCGCGAACCCTCACGCGTGACTTTAGCGAAAAGGTCAGCGCGGCGACCATTCGCAATGTGATGCAGGACCTGGAATATATGGGTCTGCTGGGCAGCCCCCATGTCAGCGCCGGGCGTATTCCGACCCAGATGGGGTTGCGGATGTTTGTCGACGGGATGATTGAAATCGGCGATCCGACCGATATCGACCGCGAGAAAATCGACGCAACCATGGGCGATAACGGTGCTGATGTGGGTGGTATTCTGGACCGCGTCGGATCGGCGCTGTCGGGGGTTACAAAAGGGGCTTCGCTGGTATTGACGCCCAAACACGAAGCACCGATCAAACATATCGAATTCGTCTCTCTTTCGCAGGATAGAGCCTTGGTCGTTCTGGTTTTCTCGGACGGCCATGTTGAAAACCGCTTGTTCACGCCACCGCCCGGCCAGACGCCAAGCAGCATGCGCGAAGCGGCGAATTTCCTCAATTCATTGGTTGAAGGAAAAACCATTTCCGAATTGCAGCGGACCATTCTGACCCAGATCAACCAACGCCGGCAAGAAATCGACATTCTTGCGCAACAGCTTGTCGAAAGCGGCCTTGCGTTGTGGCAAGGCGACGGCGAACACCCCGAGCGTTTGATCGTGCGGGGACGGTCGAATTTGATCAACGCAGAAGGCGAGGCGGAGAACGTCGAGCTGATCCGGCAACTGTTTGATGATCTGGAGCGCAAGCGGGATATTGCCGAATTTCTTGAACTTGCGGATGGCGGCGACGGTGTGCGCATTTTTATTGGGTCTGAAAACAAACTTTTTTCACTTTCGGGTTCCTCTCTCGTCGTTTCCCCTTATATGAACGCAGATCGTAAGGTGATTGGTGCCGTCGGTGTGATTGGCCCCACACGCCTTAATTATGGACGTATCGTGCCGATTGTGAATTACACGGCGCAGCTGGTTGGGAAACTGATCTCAAACCGCAGCTAGAGGTGGACTATGGCAGAGCCGAGAGACAACGAATTTTTGGACGACATTGATGACGCAGAGGCAGAGGCCTATGCGGATGAAATGGAAGAGATCGACGATGAAGCGCTGGAATTGGACCAGCTGCGCGCCGAACGTGATCTGTTGAAAGACCGCTTTATGCGGGCACTGGCCGATGCAGAAAACGCACGCAAGCGGTCCGACAAAGACCGCCGTGAGGCCGAAAACTATGGCGGGTCAAAGCTGGCCCGTGACATGCTGCCGGTCTACGACAACATGAAGCGCGCGCTGGAAGCCGTGACCGACGAGCAGCGGGCGATTTCGGGCCCATTGCTGGAAGGGATTGAACTGACAATGCGCGAGCTTTTGAACGTGTTCAAAAAGCACGGTATGGAAGTGATCGCGCCCGAAGTCGGCGATAAGTTTGACCCGCAGCTGCATCAGGCGATGTTTGAAGCACCTGTGCCAGGCACAAAGGCCGGTGAAATCATTCAGGTCGCAGCCGAAGGGTTCATGCTGCACGATCGCCTGTTGCGCCCTGCGCAGGTTGGCGTTTCGTCCATGCCCGCAAGCTGAGGCGTTTTGCCTTAGCGGCGGACCCTTCGGGGAGGATTTATTTCCATTTGGAATTTAAGGGGGCGGTCAATCTTTGGCCGCCTCTTTTAGTTTATAGAGCAGATCAAGGGCTTCGCGCGGGGTCAGTTCATCGGGCAGAATATCGGCGAGGGCCGCTTCGACTTTTGATGCCTTTGCCGGTTTTGGTGGTGGCGTGGGGTTGATCGCGAAAAGCGGCAAATCGTCGATCAGGGTTTTTTGCGTGGCACCCCCTTCGCGTTCGCCCTTTTCAAGCGCCTCAAGAACAACGCGGGCGCGGGCGATGACAGAGGGCGGCAGGCCAGCCAGTTGGGCAACTTGCACACCATAGGATCTGTCGGCCGCACCTTTTTTCACCTCGTGAAGGAAGATGACTTCGCCTTCCCATTCCTTGACGGTGACGGTCGCGTTTTCAACGCCGTCCAGCTTGTTCGAAAGCGCGGTCATTTCGTGGTAATGGGTGGCGAACAACGCGCGGGACCGGTTCACATCATGCAGGTGCTCAAGGGTTGCCCATGCGATGGAAAGCCCGTCATAGGTTGCCGTTCCGCGCCCGATTTCATCCAGAATGACCAAGGCGCGATCATCGGCCTGGTTCAGGATCGCCGCGGTTTCGACCATTTCGACCATGAAGGTCGACCGGCCACGGGCCAGATCATCAGAGGCCCCGACGCGGCTGAATATCTGGCTGACCAAACCGATATGCGCCTGCGACGCGGGCACATAGCTGCCCATTTGCGCCATCAAGGCGATCAACGCATTCTGACGCAGAAAAGTTGATTTACCAGCCATGTTCGGGCCGGTGAGCAACCAGATATGCGCGTTTTCGTCATTTGCGGAAAGGGTGCAATCATTGGCGATAAAGGCCGCGCCCGATTGTTGGGCAAGCGCGCGTTCGACAACCGGGTGACGCCCGCCCGTAATGTCAAAGGCGCGCGAGTTATCAACGCGTGGTTTCACCCAGTTTTCGGACTGGGCAAGTTCTGCCAAAGCGGCGGCCAGATCGACTTCGGCCAAACCGGCAGAGACCACACCAATAGGCCCGGCCTGTGCCAGAATAGCGCTTTTGAGGCTGTCATAGAGCCGCTTTTCAATTTCCAGCGCATGATTTCCGGCGTTGAGGATCTTGGTTTCCATCTCGGACAGTTCGACCGTGGTAAAGCGGACCTGGTTCGCGGTGGTTTGGCGGTGGATAAAGGTTTCGGACAGGGGGGCCGACAGCATTTTATCGGCATGGGTCGAGGTTACTTCGATGAAATACCCCAAGACGTTGTTATGCTTGATCTTGAGGGCGGTAATGCCTGTGGTCGACACGAACTCTTGTTGCATCTGGGCGATAACGCTGCGGCCTTCGTCGCGCAGGGTGCGGACCTCGTCCAATTCGGTGTCATAGCCGGGTGCGATAAATCCGCCATCACGGGCCAAAAGCGGTGGTTCGGCGATCAACGCCTGATCCAACAGGTCGATCAAATCATCATGGCCCCGCAAACCCTTGATGGCTTGGGACAAGAGATCGGGCAAATCCGAGGTATCGGTTTTTTCTGCCAATTGGCTGGCTTCTGCCAAACCGTTGCGGATGGCAGCCAGATCACGCGGGCCGCCACGGTCAAGCGAGAGGCGGGACAAGGCGCGTTCAAGATCGGGCACATTCCGCAGATGCTGGCGCAAGTCTTCGCGCAGACGGGTGTTTTCAACGGCAAAGGAAATTGCCTCAAGCCTTGCGTGAATCGTCTCTAAAACCCGGGATGGGGATGAAATACGCCGTTCCAACAGTCGGCCTCCACCGGCGGTAACCGTCTTGTCCATGACCGCCAGCAACGTGCCGGCACGGCCGCCCGAAAGCGCGTGCGTCAGTTCAAGATTGCGACGTGTCGCTGTGTCGATCTGAACGCTGCGGGCTTCGGATTCTTTCACGGGCGTGCGCAGCAGGGGCAGTTTGCCCTTTTGGGTGATCTCGAGATATTCGATGACCGCGCCCATCGCTGAAATATCCGCGCGTTCGAAATTGCCAAAAGCATCAAGCGACCCAACGCCAAACAGGTCGCAGATGGACTTTTCGGCGCTGCTGCTGTCAAAGGCAGAGCGGGCGAGGGGCGTGAGCGACAGGTTGAAATCGGCAACCAATTCGCGGAGTTCCGCTTCCTTTGCTTCGGATACGATCAATTCGGAAGGGGACAAACGCGCGAGTTCGGGGCCAAGCCGTGCCAGCGTCACAGGCATCACGTGAAAAGCACCGGTGGAAATATCCACCCAAGCGAGCGCATGTTGGCCGCGGACCTCGGCGAAGGCAGCCAGATAATTATGGCGGCGGGCATCAAGAAGGGATTCTTCGGTTAATGTGCCGGGCGTCACCAGGCGCACGACATCGCGTTTCACGATCGCCTTATAGCCGCGTTTTTTGGCTTCGGCCGGGCTTTCCATCTGTTCACAGACGGCGACGCGAAACCCTTTGCGGATCAGGGTGAGCAGATAGCCTTCGGCGGCATGAACGGGAACGCCACACATTGCAATGTCTTCGCCGCCGTGTTTGCCCCGTTTTGTCAGCGCGATATCCAGCGCTTCGGCGGCCGCGACGGCGTCATCAAAGAACATTTCATAGAAATCGCCCATGCGATAAAATAGCAAAGCGTCGGCATATTGCGCCTTAAGCTCAAGATACTGAGCCATCATTGGCGTGATTTTTTCGTCGCTCACCACAAACCCCCGTTCAACATATGCCTGTTTACAAAACCAATGGCGGGCATGAAAGGGGCGATCCTGATGGACCTGCGTCCGGACTGTGCTAGAAAGATGTTCAATGACCTAATTTGAAGAGTTTTCTGTGCGTAATCAGGTGGACCTTGCCCAAGAGCCAGAGCAGGTTTTTTTGAACCCCTGGTCGGATGGCGGCGTCACATTATTGGCGCAGCCCCCCTATTACTGGCGCAAGATCGCGCCTGCGTTGATCGACGGTGTGGGGGCCAGCGACAGCCCTGCCTTGAACGAAAAAATCGAGGCGTTTCTTACGCAAACCCGGCGGCATCGGAAATTCAAAGAGCCGATCATGTATGCGACCGTGCCAGCCGTTCTTGAGAATGTCGGCTTTCGAAAATCGCTGCTGATGGCCCAGGGTAAGATTGTGTTAAGCGGTGCGCCGGGCGTACGCGCATTGAACAAGTATCGTTGGGCAAATGAGCAGGCAGAGTTTGATCCGCAGCAGCGGCTGATGGAATTTTTTGCCAAGGGGTTGAAGGAAAACAAGGGGAAAACGTTAAAGCTGGACCCCGATGCATTGGGGCCGGATGTCGATTTCGCCATCATTGCCCGCAACACGTTCAACTATTACCACTTCATCACCGAAACGCTAAGCCAGCTATGTGTTTTGGACGATCTGGATTTTCAGGGCCGCGTCTTCATCCACTTCCCGAACCGCGAAGATAAAACGCGGGATTTCGCGAAGAACTTTGTTGATGTGCTGTTTCCTGAGCTTAAGGACCGCGTCTTCTTTGAACGGGCACCGAAAGACTATGATCGGGTGTTAACGGCCTATGATCTGGTCAGTGTCCATTATCTAAACCCAATGTTAGAGCCTGAAAAACTGAATGCGCTGGCCCCCTCCGACCAGTTCTGGAACGGTCAGGCCGCGACGATTTCATCGCAAAACCTATTGCAGATGAATGTTGTTCAATCGGGTCTGGCCGCCCTGCGTGACCGTGCATTGCGCCGGATCGAGGGGTTTGATTTCAGTGATCTGCCCAAAAAATTCTATGTCGGGCGGGATACGCGCCAAAGCCGGACAAGACATATGGAGGGGGAGGACGAGTTGTTCGATCATCTGCGGCTGTTCGGTTTCGAATATGTTGTGTTTGAGAATATGCACCCGCTGGAACAGATTGCGCTGATGGCCAATGCCGAGGTGATGATTTCGTATCACGGGGCGGGGTTTACGAATATGTTGTTCGCCAACCCCGATGCCTATGTGATCGAGGTTGGAACCTTGCAAACTGCGATGACCCGTTGGGGTGATTTCTGGCCCGTCGCGAATGCGGCGCAGTGTAAATACATGAGCTTTTTCGCCGACTATAAAGGAGTCAAAGCCGGGCAGGAGCCGAGCCCGTTCAAGGACGAGCTGTTGCCTGCCGCGCTGAGCCGTCAGGCGATCGGGCAGTTGATGGCTTTTGTCGTGTCTCTGGATGGTCATGTGCCCGAAATGCCCAAGCGTCGCGATCTTCTTCGGCTTGCGCGGTCGCTGTTTCGCGCGGACGAGTTTGCAAAAGCGCTGGCCGTTCTTGAGGCGCATCCAAAGCTGACTCTGGGGCATTTCGATCTGCAAATGCTGATGGCCGACTGCTATAAATCCGTGGATGAGCCCAAATCCGAGCTGAAGGCCCTTGATGCGGCCTTCAAGGCTGACAAATCGCGGTGGCAAACCCTGATCCGGATGATCTGGTGCGCGAACCGCTGCGAAAGGCCGCAGGTGATCCGTTGGGCGGTTTCACGTTTGCAGGCGGATTTCCCCGAACGGCATGACGCATTTGTCGAAAATCACGACTGGGTTCGCTACGTCGTCTGACTGTGAGCGCCATCATGATTGTACGCAGGGCTGTTCGTCGATATTAAACCCTGAAACAACAGGGAAGCTTTGTCAGTGTCCAAGAACCGTATCACATCCGAAGAGGCGCTTGCCTTTCACCTAGAGCCAACGCCCGGCAAGTTCGAGATTACTGCGACTGTCCCGATGACAACGCAGCGCGATCTTAGTCTGGCCTATTCGCCGGGTGTTGCCGTACCTTGTGAATCCATCGCGGCGAACCCCGAATTGGCGTATGATTACACCAACAAGGGCAATCTGGTTGCGGTGATTTCAAACGGGACGGCGGTTCTGGGCTTGGGCAACCTGGGCGCGTTGGCCTCCAAGCCGGTGATGGAAGGCAAGGCAGTTCTGTTCAAACGGTTCGCCGATGTGAATTCGATTGATATCGAACTGGATACCGAAGACCCCGAAGCGTTCATTAACGCGGTCAAACTGATGGGCCCGACCTTTGGCGGCATCAACCTTGAAGACATCAAGGCACCTGAATGTTTCATCATTGAACAGCGCCTGAAAGAAGAGATGGATATCCCTGTCTTTCACGACGACCAACATGGCACGGCGGTTATCTGTGCCGCTGGCCTGCTGAATGCGCTGCATATCTCGGGCAAGAAAATCGAAGACGTCCGCATTGTGCTGAACGGTGCCGGTGCTGCCGGGATCGCCTGCCTTGAATTGCTAAAGGCGATGGGCGCACAGCATAACAACTGCATCATGTGTGACACCAAGGGCGTGATTTATCAGGGCCGTACCGAAGGTATGAACCAGTGGAAATCGGCCCATGCCGCGTCGACCGAATTGCGCAGTCTGGAAGAAGCTATGGTGGGTGCCGATGTATTTTTGGGCGTCTCGGTCAAGGGTGCCGTGACCCCGTCGATGGTTGCCAGCATGGCCGATAATCCGGTGATTTTCGCGATGGCGAACCCCGATCCCGAGATTACCCCCGAAGAAGCGCACGAAGTCCGCCCCGATGCGATCGTTGCCACGGGCCGCAGTGATTACCCCAACCAGGTCAACAACGTTCTGGGCTTTCCCTATCTGTTTCGCGGTGCCCTCGATATTCACGCCCGCGCGATCAATGACGAGATGAAGATCGCTTGCGCCCATGCTTTGGCAAACCTTGCGCGCGAAGACGTGCCGGACGAGGTCGCGTTGGCCTATGGCAAAAACCTGAGCTTTGGCCGTGATTATATCATTCCGACGCCGTTTGACCCGCGTTTGATCCACCGTATTCCGCCAGCCGTTGCGCGGGCGGGGATGCACACCGGTGTGGCACGGCGCCCGATTATTGATATGGACGCCTATGAGCTGAGCCTGAAATCGCGCATGGATCCGACGGCAAACATTCTTCGCGGTATCAACGCTCGCGCACGTGCGAACCAAGCACGCATGATCTTTGCCGAAGGGGATGATCCCAAGGTGTTGCGCGCTGCGGTCACCTATCAACGGTCCGGTCTGGGCAAAGCGTTGGTTGTCGGCCGCGCGGATGACGTAAAAGCCAAGCTGGCAGCCGCCGGTCTGGAAGATGCGTTCCGCGAACTTGAGATCGTGAATGCGGCCAATACCCCGCATTTGGAAACCTATAAAACGTTCCTTTATGATCGTCTGAAACGCAAAGGGTTCGACAGCAAGGATATCCACCGGCTTGCGGCGCGTGACCGCCATGTTTTCGCATCGTTGATGTTGGCGCACGGACATGGTGACGGCCTTGTCACTGGCGCGACACGCAAATCGGCGCATGTTCTGGAACGCATCAATCATGTGTTCGATGCCGATGCCCAACACGGTGCGGTCGGCATTACAGCCGTTTTGCACAAAGGCCGCATCGTCTTTATCGGCGACACTTTGGTGCATGAATGGCCGGACGAGAATGATCTGGCGAACATCGCAGAAAGCGGTGCCAAGGTTGCACGGCATTTGGGGCTTGAACCGCGTGTGGCTTTCGTCAGCTTTTCAACATTCGGGTACCCGATTTCCGAACGTGCAGAAAAAATGCAGCGCGCCCCGAATGTTCTGGATCAGCGCGGCGTGAATTTCGAATACGAAGGCGAGATGACTGTTGACGTGGCGCTGAATGCGGAAAGCCAAAAGAACTATCCTTTCTCGCGGTTGACGGGTCCGGCGAATATCTTGGTCGTACCAGCCCGCCATTCGGCCAGCATTTCCGTCAAACTGATGCAGGAAATGGCCGGCGCGACTGTTATTGGTCCGATTTTGACAGGTTTGGACAAATCGATCCAGATTTGTTCAACTACATCGACGGCCAATGACATCTTGAACATGGCAATTCTGGCGGCGTGTAAGGTCGGCGAATGATCTGGAACCTCGGCTCGATTAACGCGGATAATTTCTACTATCTGCGCCATTTGCCGCAACCCGGTGAAACAATCGCCGCCGAGGAATTTCGCCAGGGTTTGGGCGGCAAGGGGGCCAATATGTCGGTCGCCGCCGCCCGCGCCGGAGCCCGTGTCATGCATATCGGGGCTGTCGGGCCAGACGGTAAATGGGCGGTCGAACGTCTGTTGGAATATGGCGTTGAAACCCAGCATATCCACATGATCAACATGCCAACGGGCCATGCAAATATCTGCGTGGCCGAAGATGGCGAGAATTCTATCGTTTTGTTTGCAGGCGCAAATCACGAGGTGAACGACCGGATCATCGGCGCAGCCCTGGCCGAGGCGTCGCCGGGTGACTTTTTGCTGATGCAGAATGAAACATTGGGTCAGGAATTTGCAGCCCCTACCGCCAAGACGCTTGGGATGCGCGTTGTCTATGCCGCCGCCCCCTTCGAGGCCGAAGTCGTCGCGGATGTGATGGCTGATGTTGACCTGCTGGTTTTGAACGAAGGCGAAGCCGCCGAACTGGAAGAGGTTTTGGGGCAATCGCTGGAGCAGCTTCCCATTGATGATATCATTGTCACCTTGGGGGCCGACGGGTGTAAATGGGTCTCTAACAAAGGGAAAAGCGAAGAGATTTTCCCAGCTTATCCGGTCGAGGTTGTCGATACTACGGGTGCGGGTGATACATTCACCGGCTATCTGGTCGCCGCACTTGACCGCGGCCTTAGCATGCAAAGCGCGATTACCCTGGGCATGCAAGCTGCGGCGTTGATGGTTATGCGCAAGGGCACGGCAGACGTGATCCCGGACCTGAAGGAGATCCAGGATCACGATTTCGACGGCGATCTTAGTGAGTAAAAGCGGCAGCTTTGCCCCATAATTGTTTCACCCGCTGGTCGCGGCCACATCCGTTCCGGTAGCGTTTGTAAGCGACTGATTTTTTCACGCCCAAACCAACGCTGCTGAACGCCAAGCGGTCATCGCTTTTGTAGTAATTTTGGTGGTAGTCATCAGCCGGATAAAACGCTGTCTTGCCCAAGATCGGCGTGACCACCGTTTTGCCCAATGCCGCTTGCGCGTCTGCTTTGGCTTTTTCGGCTGCGGCCTTTTGGGCCGAACCATCCGCAAAGATTGCGGAGCGATAGCTGTCGCCGCGATCGCAGAACTGGCCACCTGCATCTGTCGGGTCAACCGACCGGAAGAACAACGCCAGCAATTGATCGACGCTGACAACCGCCGGATCAAACTGGATTTGCGCGACTTCATAATGCCCTGTGCCACCTGCGACGACCTGCTTGTAGGTCGGGTTTTTGACCGACCCTCCGGCAAACCCGGAAACGACTTCTTTCACGCCTTTGACGCTTTCGAAATCGGATTCGACGCACCAAAAGCATCCGCCAGCAACCAGAAGCGTCTCTGTTCCAGCGGCTTTTGCGCTGGTTCCTTGGACGATCAGGCCCAGACCGATGGTCGCAGACAGGGCGATCAACTTTAGATTTGTTGCGATACTCATCATTCTTCTCCTCTTTGCGGAAACGGTGACGTGGTTCGCGCCGTCACGCAACACACGGCTTGGCGATGTCACGGCCTAGTGATTTCAATTTCAGGCTTGGCGCGGGCTGGCGAAATTCATAGCGTCACGTTCAAAAGGGGATTCCAGATGCAAGATCACGTGACCACACATCAAGCCGAAGAAGACGCGCGCAATGACGAGATCCTGATTTATCTGAATGGTCAGATCGTTCCCAAGGCGCAAGCGATGGTCAGCGTGTATGACAGTGGTTTCATGTTGGGCGACGGCATCTGGGAAGGCTTGCGCCTGTATGACGGCTGCTGGGCCTTTATCGATGAACATTTTGACCGCCTGTTCGAGGCCGCAAAAGCCATTGATCTGAACATTGGTATGACCCGTGAAACATTGATTTCAGCCTTGTTAGAGACGCAAGAGGCCAATGGTATGACCACCGATGCCCATGCGCGGCTCATGATTACGCGCGGCGTCAAAACGCGGCCTTTCCAACATCCTTCACTGTCGCAATCCGGCCCGACGATCACGATTATCATGGAGCATTCGCGCCCCAGCATCCCGCGCCCGATCCGGTTGGCGACCGTTCCGCATTTGCGCGGCTTGCCGATGACCCAAGACCCCAAGCTGAACAGCCATTCCAAACTGAACTGTATTCTTGCCTGTATCGCTGCGGAAAAGGCGGGCGCAGACGAGGCGTTGATGTTGGATATCAATGGTTTCGTGAACACGACCAATGCCTGTAACTTTTTCATTGTCCGGAAGGGCGCGGTTTGGACCAGTACGGGCGATTACTGCATGAACGGGATTACCCGCCAAAAGGTGATCGACCTGTGTCGCGCCAATGATATTCTGGTTTTTGAACGCAATTTCTCGCTTGTTGATACGTATGGCGCAGACGAGGCGTTCTTGACCGGCACCTTTGGGGCGCAGACGCCCGTTGCGTCGATTGACGGGCGGCAGATCGGGACAGGTGACATGGGGCCGATGACCCAGCGTTTGCGCGATCTGTACAAGGGTCTGATCAAGCAGGAGTGTCGCTGATGCGGATTGCGATGTGGTCCGGTCCGCGCAACCTAAGCACGGCGATGATGTACAGCTTTGGCAACCGCAGTGATTTCGCGGTGATGGACGAGCCGTTTTATGCGGCCTATCTGGCGGCGACCGGCGATGATCACCCGATGCGTAGTGAAATTCTGGCGGCACATGAAACTGATCCCCAGCAGGTGGCGGCGCAGTGTGAACAACCCGGTACACCGCATCTGTACATGAAGCATATGCCGCATCACATGCTGGATGGTTTCCCGATGGATTGGGCCAAGGATTGCGTGAACATTCACCTGATCCGCCATCCCGCCCGCGTGATCGCCAGCTATACGGCCAAACGCGAAGCCCCCAGTTTCGATGATATCGGGTTTGGTCAGCAGACCGCGCTTTATAACAAGATCGGCGGGCTGGTTATCGACAGCGCCGATATTCGTGCGGACCCCGAGGGGATGTTGCGCAAACTATGCGCTGCGATTGATCTGCCGTTTGATCCTGCGATGTTGACCTGGCCCGCAGGTGCGCGGCCCGAGGATGGGGTATGGGCATCCCATTGGTATGGTGCTGTCCATCAAAGCACAGGCTTTGCCGGGGCCGAAGGGCCATTGCCAACATTGTCCGGCACCGGAAAACTGCTTCTGGATAAGGCTTTGCCCTATTATGATCAGCTATACCGCCAACGTATCACGTAAACTTTGGCCAGCCGGAAACGGTTGATTTAGCATAAAAAAGGCCCGGACAGATATCCGCCTCTCCGGGCCTCTTTCGTCTCTAACGCTTAGCTTTTCAGGCGTTTGTCGCGGGCAGCCAGCAATTTCAGGCGCAGCGCGTTCAACTGGATGAACCCGGCGGCGTCTTTTTGATCATAGGCTCCGGCATCATCTTCGAATGTTACATGCGCTTCGGAATACAGCGAATGATCCGACCAGCGGCCAACAGTGCGCGCGTGGCCTTTGTACAGCTTCAGGCGCACAGTACCGGTCACATGGGTTTGCGACGCGTCGATCGCGGCCTGCAACATGGTGCGTTCGGGGCTGAACCAGAAACCATTATAAATCAGTTCGGCATAGCGCGGCATCAGTTCGTCTTTCAGGTGCATCGCACCACGGTCCAGCGTGATCGATTCGATCCCGCGGTGAGCTTCCAGCAGCAATGTGCCGCCGGGGGTTTCATAGATGCCGCGTGATTTCATCCCGACAAAACGACCTTCGACCAGATCAAGACGGCCACAGCCATGCTTGCCGCCCAATTCGTTCAGCTTGGTCAGGATCGTGGCGGGCGACATTGCTTCGCCGTTGATGCTGACGGCATCGCCGCGCTCGAACCCGATTTCGACATATTCGGGCGTGTCAGGCGCATCTTCGGGCGCAACAGTGCGCTGATAGACATATTCTGGCGCATCAATTGCGGGGTCTTCCAGCACTTTGCCTTCGGAGGAGGTGTGCAGCAGGTTCGCATCAACGCTAAACGGTGCTTCGCCACGTTTGTCTTTGGCGACAGGAATCTGGTTCTTTTCGGCGAATTCAAGCAGCTTGGTGCGGCTGGTCAGATCCCATTCACGCCAAGGCGCGATTACTTTGATATCGGGGTTCAGCGCATAGGCGGCCAGTTCGAAACGAACCTGATCGTTGCCCTTGCCGGTGGCACCGTGAGCGACAGCATCGGCACCGGTTTCGGCAGCGATTTCAACCAGACGTTTGGAAATCAGCGGGCGCGCGATGGAGGTGCCAAGCAGGTACAACCCTTCGTACAACGCGTTGGCG
The DNA here is from genome assembly GCF_013282155.1 of Sulfitobacter sp. HGT1. Taxonomy (GTDB): domain Bacteria; phylum Pseudomonadota; class Alphaproteobacteria; order Rhodobacterales; family Rhodobacteraceae; genus Sulfitobacter. Next base: position 67,695 of record NZ_BLWI01000011.1, on the reverse strand, counting down.
CGGAACATCGGAAATACGAAATCGCGCACGAATTCTTCGCGGACATCTTCGATATAAATCTCGGATGCGCCCATCATTTCGGCTTTGGCGCGGGCGGGCTCAAGCTCCTCGCCCTGACCCAGATCGGCGGTGAATGTGACCACTTCACAACCGTATTCGGTCTGTAGCCATTTCAGGATGATCGACGTATCCAGCCCACCGGAATAGGCGAGCACAACTTTTTTGGGCGCTGACATGTTATTTCCTTTGCGGTTTGCATCGCGAGGTATCGGGTTTTAAAGGCGTGAGCAAGATTGAAGGCTGCGTTGACCGCACGCATTGGGGGTCGTATCGACAGTTATTCAACGCAAAGGCCGATGAAATGACTGATACGTTCAAAACCGCAGCGCAAAAAGCAACCCAAGCCATGCGTGACGTGTTCCCGCAGACACCGCTGATGCGCAACGAACATCTGTCGGAAAAATATGGCGCTGACATCTGGCTCAAGCGCGAAGACCTGAGCCCGGTAAGGTCGTACAAGCTGCGCGGTGCGTTTAACGCCATGCGCAAGGTGATCCCTGAACAGAAGCTGTTTGTCTGTGCAAGTGCGGGCAATCACGCGCAGGGTGTCGCGTTTATGTGCAGCCATTTCGGGGTGAAGGGTGTGATTTTCATGCCGGTCACGACGCCGCAGCAAAAAATCCAGAAAACCAAGATGTTTGGCGGTGCCCAGATCGAAGTGCGGCTGGTTGGCGACTATTTTGATAAAACGCTAGCTGCGGCGCAGGAATTTTGCGTAGCTGAAGGCGCGCATTTCTTGTCGCCGTTTGACGACGATGATGTGATCGAAGGGCAGGCGTCTGTCGCGGTCGAAATTGAAGAGCAGTTGGGCCGCATTCCTGATCATATTATTCTGCCGGTTGGCGGTGGCGGGCTTTCCTCGGGTATCTACAGCTATTTCGGGAAATCCTGCGAATACACGTTTGTCGAACCGAAAGGCGCGCCAAGTCTGGCCCGCGCTTTGGCCGAAGGCAGACCTGTTGATATTTCGCCGATCAATAGTTTTGTGGACGGTGCCGCGGTGGCCAAAATCGGACAGCGGAATTTTGACCGGCTCAAGGGGGTTGATCCGAAAGACGTGATAAACTTGGCCGAGGACCGGATTTGCGTAACGATCATCGAAATGCTGAATGTTGAAGGCATCGTTCTGGAGCCCGCCGGTGCCCTGTCGATCGAGGCGCTGGGCGATGTTGCGGATCAGATAAAGGGCAAGACCGTTGTGTGCGTCGCGTCAGGCGGCAATTTTGATTTCGAACGTTTGCCCGAGGTCAAAGAACGCGCCCAGCGCTATTCCGGTGTGAAAAAGTATTTCATTCTGCGCATGCCGCAGCGCCCCGGTGCGCTCAAGGAGTTTTTGAATCTTCTGGGGCCGGACGATGATATCTGCCGGTTCGAATACCTCAAGAAATCGGCCCGCAACTTTGGGTCGGTTCTGATCGGGATCGAAACGCGCAGCCCTGACAGCTTCGGGCCATTCCTGACGCAGCTAAAAGACGCCGGTTTTACCTATACCGACATCACAAATGATGAAACATTGGCGCAATTCGTGCTGTGATTTCAGCGGGTCAGGGCCATGGGTAGTGCCGACAGGAATTCCGCCTTCGATTCATAATAGGCTGATAATATTGTAGGGATATCGACCTGATCCGCGCGACCCGCCGCCGAATTTGCTTCGCCCTGCTGGCATTGTTCTGAAAATGTCGAAAACCCAAGGTTCAGGGCGCTGCCTTTAAGAAAGTGCAGATCATCACCCAGATTTTTCAGGTCGGGTGTCGTGCGCAGCCTTTCGAAAACGCTTTCTACCTCCTCGATAAAAATATCGATAATTTCAGCAAATTCTTCTTTTCCAACGTCATCACGCAAGGTGTTGATCTGTGCCCAGTCAATCATTGTGCAACCTCCATACATTCAATGGATAGACGACCAAGATTAACGGCGCGTGGGCCTGAGCCGTTTTTCTGTTCAATTTTTATGCTTCATGAGCTGTTAAATAACCGTGCAGTAGGGCGGTGTTTTCAGCTTGAGAGTTGCGCAAATAAATGCCCCAGAGCCAGCCAATCCCAGATTCAGCGCAACGTCTTGGCGTTATGCAGCTTGCCATGGTCGTGGATGATAGCAAATTGCAGCGCCGTATCCTTGGTGCGTCGCTGAAAAAATGGGGTTTCAAGGTGGTGGAAGCGGCATCAGGCCCCGAGGCCATCGAGAAATGCAAAGATCGCCTGCCTGATCTGGTCCTGAGCGATTGGGTTATGCCCGGTATGTCCGGTCTGGAATTCTGCCGTGAATTTCGCGCGTTGTCCGAAACGCAATATGGCTATTTTATTCTACTGACCTCAAAAAGTGAAAAGGCCGAAGTTGCCAAGGGGCTGGACAGTGGTGCCGACGATTTTCTAAGCAAACCGGTCGATGTTGACGAACTGCGCGCACGGATCGCGGCGGGCGAACGTATCTTGGAAATGCAGCGGCAGTTGACCGATAAAAACCTGATTATCACCCATACATTGGACGAACTTCAGCGCGTCTATGACCTGCTTGATAAGGATCTGATAGAAGCAAAGAAATTGCAGCAATCACTGGTTCGCGAACGCACCCGTGATTTTGATGGTGGAACGCTTTCGCTTTTGTTGCGGTCCAGCGGCCATGTTGGTGGGGATCTGGTGGGGTTCTTTCCGGTTAACGATACCAAACTGGGCCTGTTCGGGATCGATGTGTCCGGCCACGGCATCAGTTCCGCCCTGATGACAGCGCGGCTGGCAGGCTATCTGTCTGCTGCCGTGCCCGATCAAAACATCGCTTTGATCCTGCAAAGCAACGGAACCTATGCCATGCGTCCCCCGGACGAGGTCGTGTCCGAGCTGAACGAACTTGTGCTAAGCGAAATGGAGACAGAGCATTATTTCACGCTGCTTTTGGCCGAGGTTGATTTGACCACAGGGCATGTATCCATGTGTCAGGCCGGCCACCCCCATCCGGTTGTGCAGCGGCGTGGTGGCCAGATCGAACAGAACGGGCCGGGGGGGTTTCCTGTCGGGCTTATGGCGGGTGTCGAATATGGAAAATTCGAATTGAAATTGTTGCCGGGTGACCGGCTGCTGATTTTATCGGATGGGGTGACGGAATGCCCCAACCTCGATGGCGTAATGATTCAGGAGGAAGGCCTTGCCGATCTGCTTTATGAACTGCGCGACGTTACAGGGCCACCCTTGCTTGAGGCGATGCTGTGGAAGCTGGCCGAATTCGCGGGTCAGGGGGATTTTCCGGATGATGTGTCGGGAATTCTGTTCGAATTCACCGGGCGCTAGCGTGATATTTCTCTAGAAATGACCGGTCCCCGTCATTGCCCAGCACAGTAAGCGCTTCTTCGGCAGACAGAACGATGGTGGTGTGATCGGGTTCGATCGGATCTTTGATCTGGCGGATGGGGTGCGCAACATAAATATGGCACAGTTTTTCAGCCCAAAGGTCATATTCAGGCATATAGACAAACCGCCTGAATGCACCCAAGCGGCGGGGGTACGCGATGGACCAGCCGATTTCCTCCATCACCTCGCGGTACAGCGCCTGAAGGGGTGATTCGCCTTGATCAATACCACCACCGGGCAGCTGTACATCCACCTGCGGTGACAGTTGCGCTGTCATCAAGAACCGGTTTTTCAGGGGCAATATCGCGTAAGCACCGGGCCGCAAGGTATAGGTTTTCCCCGCCAATGGCGGCTCTCCGAATCTTCGCATGACGTGACACCCCTTTTCGTGTGGCTTGTTGCCCTTATATAGACGCGGTATGCCAATCGTCCGCCTGTAAGGAAAGCCTGATGAACCAAGGAACTAAAATCGCGTGGGACGACACCGTTCTTCCCTTTCAACTTGATGCGTCCGACATCCGGGGCCGCGTTGCCCGTCTGGATGGCGTCCTTGAAGGGATTTTGCGTCAGCACGATTACCCCGAAAAGGTCGAAGCCCTGGTCGCTGAGATGGCTTTGCTTGCCGCGTTGATTGGCCAAACGATCAAATTGAGGTGGAAATTGCAGTTGCAGGTCCAGTCAAATGGCCCCGTGCGCATGATCGCTGTTGATTATTATGGCCCCTCCGACGAAGGCGAACCGGCCCGCATCCGCGCCTATGCCAGCTTTGATGCGGATCGCATTACCGACGCGCCTGCCTTTGATCAGGTTGGCGAAGGGTATTTTGCCGTGATGATCGACCAAGGCAAAGGGATGACCCCGTATCAGGGGATCACACCACTGGCAGGTGGGTCGCTGTCTGCCTGTGCCGAAGCGTATTTTGCACAGTCCGAACAGTTGCCGACGCGGTTTCAGCTGAGTTTTGGCAAATCGTCGATGCCGACCGAGGCCGAGCATTGGCGCGCAGGTGGTGTGATGTTGCAGCATATGCCCAAAGCGTCCCCCTTTGCGGCCAAAGCCGAAGGAACCGGCGATATCCTGACGCCTGATGATCTGGTTGACGGAGAAGAAGGTGAAAACTGGCGGCGCGCCAATGTTTTGCTTGATACGGTTGACGAGCTTGAGCTGATCGGGCCGACCTTGCCGCCCACGGATTTGTTGTTGCGCCTGTTTCACGAGGAAACACCGCGCGTCTACGATACCCAACCGGTACGTTTCGGTTGTTCCTGCTCCGAAGACCGTGTGCGCCAAAGCCTGTCGATCTATTCTGCCAAGGACATCGAAAAGATGACCACGGAAGATGGCCGTGTGACCGCAGATTGCCAGTTCTGTAGCGCGCATTATGATCTTGACCCAAAGACGGTTGGATTTGAGGCCGAAGCCGCCCGTGGTGAATGATCAGATCAACCGTTTTCGGACGGCGCTGGCGCAATCGGGCGTCATGTCGTCCGATTTCGACCTGAACAAGGATGTCGTGCTGCCTGCGGATCGCGTCTTGCGGCCTGCGGGCGTCCTTGCCCCGATCATTGAAAAGAACGGCCGGCTTGAACTGATCCTGACCAAAAGGTCATCGTCGCTAAAGCACCATCCGGGGCAAATCGCGTTTCCGGGTGGCAAGCAGGACGATGGCGATGTCGATGTGATTGCCGCCGCCTTGCGTGAAGCGCGCGAAGAGATCGGGCTGCCGACTGAACTGGTCGAGGTTTTGGGCACGTTGCCTGCCCATGAAACAGTGACCAACTTTCACGTGACCCCTGTTATTGGCCTTGTTAGAGACGTTTTTGACTTTCTTCCCGAGCCCGGAGAGGTCGAAGAAGTGTTTACTGTGCCGCTAAGCCACGTGTTGAACGCCGATAATTATTTGATCCAATCGCGTCGTTGGCGTGGAAAACAGCGGCATTATTACGTTGTTCCCTACGGCCCCTATTACATTTGGGGTGCAACCGCGCGTATGCTGCGGGCATGGACAGAACGTATGACTTAACCCTTCCCGGCGACACCAGCTGGCTGGCCGATTCGGATGCGCAGGCGGTTTGCGAAGCTGTGGAAGCAGGCGGGCATCGCATTTACTTTGTTGGCGGCTGTGTGCGCAACGCGTTGTTGGGCGTGCCTGACAGCGATGTGGACATGTCGACCGATGCATTGCCTGAACGGGTGATGGCCTTGGCCGCGCGCGCTGGGCTAAAGGCCGTGCCAACGGGTGTCGAGCATGGAACGGTTACGGTCGTCTCGGGCGGTAAACCGTTCGAGGTGACAACCTTTCGTCGGGATGTTGAGACCGATGGTCGCCGCGCTGTTGTTGCGTTTTCGGACAATATTGATGACGACGCGCGCCGCCGCGATTTCACCATGAACGCGCTATATGCCGATGCGTCTGGTCGCATTATTGATCCGCTCGAGGGGATGGCAGACCTGCGTGCCCGCCGCGTGCGGTTCATCGAAGATGCGGATGCCCGCATTCGCGAGGATTACCTTAGAACGCTCCGGTATTTCCGGTTTTGTGCCTGGTACGCGGACCCAAATACCGGGTTTGATCCAGATGCCTTGTCGGCAATTGCGTCGAATACCGATGGGTTAGAGACACTGTCGGCAGAGCGGGTCGGTGCCGAGATGAAAAAGCTTTTGCTGGCACCGGACCCGGCACCATCCTTGGCAGTTATGCGCCAGACCGGGGTGTTGCCCACGGTATTGCCCGGATCGGATGACCGTTGGGTCGGCATGTTAGTGCATTTTGAACAGCTTGCAGGGCTGTCGATCAACTGGTTGTGGCGGCTTGCCGCACTTGGCGGGGATGATGTGGCAGAGCGGCTTAAGCTAAGCAAAGCCGACGCGCGAGAGTTGGAGCGCTTGAGGATTGCCGCGTATGAAGGGCCGGGCCTTGCAGAAATCGCCTATCGAAATGGTGAGGGGATTGCGCAGGGTGCGTTGCTGCTTCGGGCCTGTATGGCTGAAACTCCGCCCGATTTACCAATGTTAGAGACGATTCATCACGCAGCCCAAGCCGTCTTTCCTATCAAGGCAGGTGATCTGATGCCTGACTATTCAGGGCCCACGCTTGGCAAACGTCTAAAACAGCTAGAGACGGTATGGATCGCATCGGATTTTACCGCCGATCCTGCAACTTTATTGAATACACCGGATAATTGATCGCAACGGATGGCTTTTTGTCACCAACGGTCAATATTTCAAACCAAACCGTTGGAAAATGCCTGCCATGTTTCGTTTTTTTGAAAACCTCGTCGACCCCTATGTCGATTACCCCGAGCAGGACACACCGCCAACCGGGCTGTGGGCGTTTTTTCGCGACTATAGCCAGCCGTTCAAAAAGGTATTCATCCTGACTGGCATCATGTCGATTGTCGTCGCCGCGATCGAAATCGGGCTGATCTATTACATGGGGCGTCTGGTGGATCTGCTGGATGGGTCGCCGGCAGAGGTTTGGCAAACATACGGGACTGAATTCATCTTGGTCGGTTTGTTCATTCTGATCCTGCGGCCTGCGTTGCAAGCTTTGGATGTGTTGCTGCTGAACAACGCGATTATGCCCAACTATGGCACGTTGTTTCGCTGGCGCGCGCACCGGCAGGTGTTGCGGCAATCGGTCGGCTGGTTCGAGGATGACTTTGCCGGGCGCATTGCCAACAGGATCATGCAAACACCCCCCGCCGCCGGAGAGGTCGTGTTTCAGGTTTTTGACGCGATATCCTATTCCTTGGCTTATCTGATCGGGGCTGCGATCTTGCTGACAACGTCGGATTGGCAGTTGCTGGTTCCGCTGGTGATTTGGTTTACGCTTTATGCGCTGCTGACCCGTTGGACGGTCAAGCGTGTCGGCGTCGCGTCCAAAGCGGCGTCAGATGCCCGGTCCGAGGTCACGGGGCGGGTCGTTGACAGCTATACCAACATCCATTCGGTCAAGATGTTCGCGCATCATGACCGCGAGGTGAATTATGCCAAGTCAGCGATCGAAAATGCCCGCAAAACCTTTCAAAAGGAAATGCGCATTTTCACGGTGATGGACGTGTGTCTGGTCACTTTGAACGGGTTTTTGATCGTTGGTGTCGTGGGCTGGGCGTTCTTTTTGTGGTCTAACGGGCACGCCACGGTTGGTGCCGTGACAGCCGCCGCTGCGCTGACCTTGCGGCTGAACTCCATGACCGCCTGGATCATGTGGGCGCTATCGACGTTCTTTCAGCAGCTTGGCGTCGTCGCCGAAGGGATGGAGACGATTGCCCAGCCGATAACCCTTGTGGATGATGCGGGTGCGGCGGCGCTTGATCTGACCAAGGGGCGGGTCGAGATGATCGGTTTGTCCCATCACTATGGCCGCGGGTCGGGGGGATTGGACAAGGTTGATCTGGTCGTGAAACCCGGTGAAAAGATTGGGTTGATCGGGCGGTCGGGTGCCGGAAAATCGACCCTGGTAAAGCTGCTTTTGCGGTTTTACGATCCCGAAACCGGTCAGATTTTGATCGACGGTCAGGACATCACCAAGGTCGGTCAGGACAGCCTGCGCCAGAACATCGGCATGGTGCAGCAAGACAGCGCGCTGTTGCACCGCACCATCCGCGAAAACATTCTATACGGCAGGCCAACCGCCACGAATGACGAGGTGGTCGCCGCCGCCAAGCAAGCCCAAGCGCATGATTTCATCACCGATCTGGCAGATGCCGACGGACGGTCGGGCTATGACGCGCAAGTCGGTGAACGGGGGGTCAAGCTGTCGGGTGGGCAGCGGCAGCGCATCGCCTTGGCGCGTGTCATTCTGAAAAACGCCCCGATCCTGCTGCTGGACGAAGCAACGAGCGCGCTGGACAGCGAGGTTGAAGCCGCCATTCAGGAAACGCTGTACGGGATGATGGAAGGCAAGACCGTCATCGCCATCGCGCACCGTCTGTCGACGATTGCTGAAATGGACCGCATTCTGGTGATGGACGCCGGGCGCATCGTCGAAGAAGGCACCCATGAGATGCTTTTGGCGAATGGCGGGCTATATGCTGATTTCTGGGGCCGGCAATCCGGCGGGTTCCTCAAGACGGAAGATTTGTGAAGATGAAGATTGCCAATTGGATTGACCCCTTTGCTCCCGCAGATGGCGACCCGCCGCAGCGTTTACTGCCGTTCTTTGGCTGGACGCTCAAAGGGTGCGGCTATGCGTTGGCTTTGGCGGCCGTGCTTTCCATCGCGGCAGGTGTGGTCGAAGTCTTGGCGGCGCTGGTGTTGGGCTGGGTGGTGGACGCCGCATTGTCATCGACGCCAAGCGCGGTTTTCAGCGATCAGACGGGTTTGATGATCGGCTGTCTGGGGTTCTTTTTGGTCCTGCGGCCGCTGATTTTCGGCGTTAGTTCTTATATGCAGTCCATTGTCGTGGGGCCGAATGTGTTCAACATCGCCCTGTCGCGGCTGCACCGCTATACCTTGGGGCAGGCGGTTACGTTTTTCGACAATGATTTTGCGGGCCGGATTTCGCAAAAGGAAATGCAGACCAGCCGCGCCCTGACCGATGTGGTGATTGAAATGATCCACACAGTGTTGTTCGCGGCGGCGTCTTTTGTCGGGGCTGTGATGCTGCTGGGAACGGTGGATTGGCGGATTGCGGCAGGGCTGGTGTTGTGGATGGTCGGATATGTCTTTTTGATCCGTCATTTCATGCCCCGCGTCCGCAAGTTTTCGCAGGCGCGTGCCGGTGCGCGGGCGATGGTGACTGGGCAGGTGGTTGATACCATCACCAATATCAAAACCGTGAAACTATTCGCCCATGCCGATTTCGAAGACCGTGCCGCCCTTGGCGCGATGAACAAGTTTTTGGACACAAGCCTTGATTTTGGCCGTGTTAGTGTCTCTTTTCGGTTTTGGCTGATGACGATTGCGGGGCTTTTGCCGGTGCTGCTGGTTGGCGGTGCGCTTTGGTATTGGTCGCTGGGTTTGGTGACGGCGGGCGATATCGCGGCAACGGGTGCGGTGTCTTTGCGCTTGGCGCAGATGACGGGCTGGGTCAGCTTTACGCTGATGGGGCTTTACGCAAACATGGGCGAAGTCGAAGACGGCATGCGCACATTGACCCCGCGCCAGCAGTTGCGTGATGTCTCTGGTGCGCAGGATCTGGTTGTGGACCGCGGTGCAATCACGCTGGACGATATCCGCTTTACCTATGGCCGCGAGGCCGGAGGCGTCGAACATCTGGCGCTGGATATCAAACCGGGTGAAAAGCTGGGCATCGTCGGGGCGTCAGGGGCGGGCAAGTCCAGCCTCGTTTCGCTCCTGCTTCGGCTCTATACCTTGGAGGAAGGGCGCATTCTGATCGACGGTCAGGATATCGCCAACGTCACGCAGGAAAGCCTGCGGCGTCAGATCGGGATGGTCACGCAGGAAACCGCGATGTTCAACCGGTCGGCCTTTGACAACATCCGCTATGGCAAACCCGACGCGACCGAGGAAGAAGTGATTGCCGCCGCCACCAAGGCCGAGGCGCATGAGTTTATCAAGAACATGCAAGACCACACAGGGCGCAAAGGCTATGCTGCGCATCTGGGCGAACGGGGTGTAAAACTGTCCGGCGGACAACGCCAGCGCATCGCCTTGGCCCGTGCGATCTTGAAAGACGCCCCGATCCTGATTTTGGACGAAGCAACAAGCGCGCTGGACAGCGAGGTCGAAGCCGCCATTCAAACCGCGCTGACCCGGGTGATGGAAGGCAAAACCGTTGTTGCCATCGCGCACCGTCTGTCGACCCTGACCGAGATGGACAGGATCGCCGTTATGGAAGCTGGCCGGATCGTTGAAATCGGAACCCATGATGCGCTGCTGGCGCAAAACGGGTTGTATGCGCGCTATTGGCAACGCCAGTCCGGCGGGTTTCTTGATATCAAGGCCGCTGAATAGGGGCTTTTGCTGGCGCTTCCTTCGCGCTATGCGCGGTGTATGACAGAATATGTAATTCAGCGACTTGGTCACCTGGGCGACGGCATTGCCGCCGGCCCGCTTTTTGCCCCCATGACTTTACCGGGAGAGGTCGTCACAGGTACGCCCGACGGGCAAACCCTGACCGACATCCGCATCGTTAAGCCTTCGGAACACCGCGTTGCGGCACCGTGCAGGCATTTCAAAGCCTGCGGCGGTTGCCAGTTGCAGCACGCCTCGGACAGTTTCGTGGCGGATTTCAAGATGGGTGTCGTCAAGGCATCGCTTGATGCACACGGGATCGAGACGGTTTTCAAGCCGATCCAGACCTCGCCACCGCAATCACGTCGCCGCGCGACCTTTGCCGCCAAGCGCACCAAAAAGGGCGCGATGGCCGGGTTCCATGGGCGCGGATCAGACGTGGTGATCGAAATACCGGGTTGCCAGTTGCTGGACCCTGCGGTGATGGCCGCGATCCCGATCGCGGAACAACTGGCCGTTGTTGGCACCAGCCGCAAGGCTGCCTTGGCCGTCACCGTGACGACCTCGCGGGCGGGGCTGGATATTTCGGTTCAGAACGGCAAGCCGCTGGATGGGCCGTTGCGTCAGGAGCTAGCGCATCTGTGTGATAAGCTGGGCCTTGCCCGTCTGACGTGGGATGGCGACGTGATCGCCATGCGGACGCCGCCGGTTCAACGCTTTGGCGTGGCCAAGGTAACCCCGCCCCCCGGTTCGTTTTTGCAAGCGACCCCGCAAGGCGAGGCATCTTTGGTGACTGCCGTGCGTGACGCGGTCGGGTCTGCCCGTCATGTGATCGACCTGTTCGCCGGTTGTGGCACGTTCAGCCTGCCGCTGGCCGAAAACGCCGAAGTACACGCCGTTGAAGGGGACGCTGGCATGACAGCGGCGCTGGATCACGGTTGGCGCATGGCGAAGGGGCTAAAGCCCGTTACGTTTGAGACACGCGATCTGTTCCGCCGTCCGTTGTTACCGGATGAACTGGCCAAAACCGATGCGGTCGTCCTGGACCCGCCCCGCGCCGGAGCCGAAGCGCAGGTGGCCGAGATCGTCAAAGCAATGCCGCCTGTCGTGGCCTATGTGTCATGCAACCCTGTGACTTTTTCGCGGGATGCTGCCGTTTTGATCGCTGCGGGATATACGCTTAATTGGGTTCAGGTTGTTGACCAATTCCGCTGGTCTTCCCATGTGGAGCTTGCGGCGCAGTTCACTGCCCCCGAGGTCAAACGCAAACACAGATAGGCAGCACATCCATGGGCGAACGTCTTAATGCCTGGGTCGAATCCCCGGCAGTCGGCAATTTCATTATTGGTGTGATTGTTTTCAATGCGGCATTGCTTGGGATGGAAACCTCGCGAAGCCTGATGGAATCTTTTGGCCCGACGATCCTGTTTCTTGATTCCGTCTGCCTTGCGATTTTCATCATTGAAATCACGCTCAAGATCATCGGGCGGGGCACCGGTTTTTTCAAAAACGGCTGGAATCTGTTCGACTTTGCAGTTGTGGCGATTGCTTTGGTGCCGGCGGTGCAAGGGCTGTCGGTTCTGCGGGCGCTTCGGATTTTGCGTGTCTTGCGGGTGATTTCGGTCGCCCCGCGTTTGCGCCGCGTCGTCGAAGGGTTCATCACCGCATTGCCGGGCATGGGGTCGGTGTTCTTACTGATGACGATCATTTTCTACATCGGGTCTGTGATCGCGACCAAGCTGTTTGGCAGTGCGTTCCCTGAATGGTTCGGGTCGCTGCCTGCCAGCGCATATTCGCTGTTCCAGATCATGACATTGGAAAGCTGGTCCATGGGAATCGTCCGCCCCGTAATGGAGGTTTACCCCTATGCGTGGGTGTTTTTCGTGCCGTTCATTCTGATGACAACCTTTGCCGTGGTGAACCTGTTGGTCGGTTTGATCGTCAATTCGATGCAAGACGCGCATCAGGCAGACGAGGTGCAGCGCACGGATGTTTACCGCGAAGAAGTCATGCGCAAGCTCGATTTGATCGAACGACAGTTGGCTGGAAAACAGCAACAGTAACGGCTTTTTGACCTCGAAAATTTTTGCTACATGCTAGGCGAAGCTGATAAAGGTCGAAAAGGCCGTGGCGAAACGAGGCATGTAAATGAAACGCAGAAATTTGATCTTGGGGGGCACCGCATTGGTGGCCCTTGGTGCGTGTGGCGGTGACAGCAAATTCAAGCGGTATAGTGGCCCCGAGGTCACCTATGTGATCGTCAACAAGGCGGACCGCCGGATGTACTTGATGCACAAGGACAAGGTGCTTGAGTCCTATGACTTCAAGTTGGGCTTTGCGCCTGTCGGGCATAAGCTGCACGAGGGCGATGGTAAAACACCCGAGGGTTTGTATCTGATTGACCGTCGCAATCCGAACAGCAAGTTCCACTTGTCGCTTGGAATATCGTACCCCAACGAAGAAGACCGCGCGCGCGCTGCAGCGTTGAATAAAAAGCCCGGTGGCGATATCTTTATTCACGGGCAGAAAAGGCCCGGTGAAAAGAACCGTCACGATTGGACGTGGGGCTGCATTTCAGTCACTAACAAAGAGATCGAGGATATTTATGCGATGGTGGGAGATGGCACGCCTATCGCGTTGAACCCCTAGCGTATCCTTCGGGGAATTGGCGAAAAGTAACCCGCCGGGTTACTTGCCAATGACCAAGGTCCACCAGATTTTGCCATTGCTTTCCTGGTGCCACGAAAAGCCCATGTTCACGGCATCGGATGCCATGATGATGCGGCGGGTATCGGGCTGTTCCATCCAGGCAGCGAGGGTTTCCATCTCGGTTTCGTAGGTTTCCGAGATAACTTCGCCAACCAACGCGCCTGTGTATCCAACGCGCTGGATGCGATCCACTGGGGATGATCCGTCAGAGCCAAAGTGCCAAGGGCGGTTCTGGTTCGCCATATCGAGGGAATGTGTCGCGGCGGCAGCGTTCAGTTTGGCATCAAGCTGAAGCTGGGACAGGCCGGATGCGTTGCGCAATGCGTTGACCGAATCAAGCATACGGAACTGGAGTTTTCCGGAATCGCTGCGGCCGATGCGGTATACTTTTGGCAGCGCTTTGCCATCGGTGCCCATTGTGGTTGGTGCAGGCGTACAGGCGGCCAACGCCACGGACAGGGCAATCAGGATGGAAAATAGACGGATCATGGCGCAGCTCCACTCAATTTGGTTTTTGATCCCTTACCCTGACCAGCGTTGCAGATCAAACGCACATCAGCGTGAGTGCGCCTGTTAACGTCGGTTTGATTTGATACTGCGACTTTCGGGTCATATATGAGTAACAATATCGGGCTTTTCTCATTTCCAGGAGACATCCAATGTCTGACCACAAATTCAATCTGTCGTCGCGCCGTGCATTTTTGGCCGGCAGTGCTGCAATGTTGGCCAGCCCCGCGCTGGCGCAAAGCAGCGTAAACGGTACCGAAACCACAGAAACCGAGAGAGACGTCACTGAGACCGTGCGTCGCAACATCTCGAGCTTTCGGACTTTGGATTGGCGGCCGTATTTTAGCAATACCAACAAAGGTGCTGTGCTGGTCGATATTGACAGCCGCGCCGTTCACTTCTGGTCCGACGACCAGTCGGTCTATAAGCTCTACCCTTCCAGCGTTCCGCTGACAGCCGAGCTGACCCGCCGTGGCCGTACGAGTGTCATTCAAAAGGTGGTTGGTCCGACATGGCGCCCGACACCATCCATGCTGGAGCGCAACCCTGAGTGGCCGGCCGTGATCGAAGCGGGCCCTGATAACCCCTTGGGTACGCACGCTTTGTACCTCGGCTGGACATATTATCGTATCCACGGCACCCACGATACGCGCAAAATTGGCCGTCGGTCGTCAAACGGCTGCATCGGGCTTTATAACGAGCACATCGCCGAGCTTTTCGAACTGACGAACGTCGGTACCCAAGTGTTGCTTATTTGACGATATTTCGGTGATTGTGGGGCTGAAACGCTGAATCCGGGTTTGCAATTACCCGGATATGCTGTTTAGAAAGTTTCACGAGGTAAGTCTTGGGCGCGTGCTATCACCTTGTGAGGCACGCCTTTTCTGGAGGTTATGATATGAAGAAACTCGTTCTCGCCGCTGCACTGACAGCTGCTGCATCGAATGCATTTGCTGGCTCGCTGGCAGATCCAATCATCGAAGCACCCGTAATCGTTGAAGAGTCCACCTCTTCTTCTTCGGGCATTTTGATTCCTTTGCTGCTGCTCGTTGTTGTTGCTGCTGCTGTTGCTGACTAATTCAGTCACGTGACACGAATAAAAGGCGGTGTTCTGCACCGCCTTTTTTTATGTCTTTTTTCCAAAGAAAAGACCCAAAGCTATGCCCGCCTGAATGCGTAAGCGGGCAAAAGCTTGAGGATCAGGCAAACTGGCCTAGTCGATCCACCCCTGCAGGTTTTCTTCGATCACGTTAGACAGCGCTTTGATGTGCATGTCGTCGTCGTTCAGGCAGGGGATATAGTGAAATTCCTCACCGCCCGCATGTTCAAAGCTTTCCTTGATCTCTTCGTTGATCTCTTCGAGCGTTTCGATGCAATCCGCTGAAAACGCAGGCGCGCAGACGGCGATCTTTTTATTGCCTGCTTCGGCCTGACGCGCGACTTCTTCCACGGTATAGGGCTGCAACCACTCTTCGGGGCCGAATTTCGACTGGAAGGTGGTCATGATCTGGGTGTCGTCCCAGCCCAACCGTTCCTTAAGCAAGCGCGTCGTTTTCTGGCACTGGCAGTGATAGGGGTCGCCCTCCATCAGATAGCGCTGCGGCACACCGTGGTACGAACACAGCAGTTTGTCCGGCTTGGTTTCCATCTTCGCATAGGCGTTTTCGATCGAGGTCGCCAAGGCGTCGATATAATCGGGACGATCGAAATAGGGCTGAACCGTGCGGGCCGCCGGTTGCCATTTTTCCTTGGCCAAGGCCGCAAAAAACGCATCATTTGCGGTGGCCGACGTGGCCCCGGCGTAATGCGGGTACAGCGGGAAAAACAGGATCTTTTGACAGCCTGCCTCGACCAGTGCCTCGACCTTGGATTTGGTCGACGGGTTGCCATAACGCATACAGAAATCGACCATCACTGCGTCACCATACCGCGCCTGCATCGTCTCTTTGATCTTGGCAGTTTGGGCTTTTGTGATCGTCATCAATGGGCTTTCGCCGTCTTTCTCGTTCCAGATCGACTTGTACGCAGCGCCGCTGGTAAAGGGGCGTTTGGTCAAAATGATCAGCTGCAGCAGCGGCTGCCACAGCCACGGGCTGTAGTCGATAACGCGACGATCCGACAGAAATTCACCCAGATAACGGCGCATTGACCAGTAATCATAGTTATCCGGCGTGCCTAGGTTGGCCAGTAGAATGCCCACCTTGGGTGTCGGGATCATGGGGTGATCCGGTTGGGCATGGACTGGGCAAGACTTGGTCATCAGGATATCCTTTTTACGTGAATAGCGGTGAGATAGACGGTTTGTCTGTTACGTCAATCGTTCAGCGGGGTTTCATTGGTGGCAAGCGCATCTGCCAGCCGCTGTTGCGCTGATCCGGGGCGCAAGGGTTTTGGCTGGCTATCCGCAGGGGCCCACCCCGCCAAAAAGACCATTTCAAAGGTCGCTGAAATGCGCCCTGTTTCAGTGCCAAAGTTGTCTTGGTAGAGCTGTGCTGCTGATTGGAACACCGCGCGGCGCGTGGGGCGGCGCAGGCGTGACTGCATTGCGTTGGTTTCACCCATCGCCCGCAAGTCGCGCATCAGGTGCCAGATGTCGGTGTATTCGGTCTTGAGCGTCACAGAATCAGCGACAGGCAGGGCAAGGTCGGCCCGCTGCAACAAGCCGCCGATGTCGCGCAGTTCGGCCATCGGGGCCACGCGGGGCGACAGGCCGCCGGTGATCTGTGCCTCGGCCTGGGCCAGACAGGCGCGCAGTTCGTTCAGGGTTTGCCCGCCGAAACTGACCGACAGAAACAACCCGTCAGGTTCAAGCGCGCGACGGGATTGGATGATCTGGCCCACAGGGTCATTGGCCCAATGCAGGCTCATCGCATGAACCACCAGATCATGCGCCTTTTGATCCAGCGCCAACGTGTCGGTATCCGGCACAACCGGCGCTTGGGGATAAAGATCGCCCCAGACCTGCGGAAATCCGGTGACAATGGCCGGTTTGGTAAACGTCCTGTTAACCAAGCTTAGCCGATCATCGACCTCGTCCAAGGCTGCGCGATGCAAGAACAGCCCGTCATCGCTGGCGCGGCTTCGGCTGCGGGACAGGGCGGTGATGTCCGTGAGGATATTTTGTGCGTTCATGCAAGGAATAATACGGTGATGCTGGCCCAGATACAAACCACTGTTGGTCTAATTTATCCGCCCGCCTGCCTGAGTTGTGGCGGGGCGGTTGACCGGCACGCAGGCCTGTGCGGCCCGTGTTGGCGCGATACGGCGTTTATTGGCGGCGTGGTCTGTGACAGCTGCGGCATTCCACTGCCCGGTGGCAGCGAAGGCGAGGTTTCGCACTGCGACGGGTGCCTTGCCCATCCGCCGCCATGGGTGCAGGGCAGGTCGGCGTTTTTATATGCCGATACGGGTCGCAAGATGGTGCTGGCGCTGAAACATGGCGACCGGCAGGAAATCGCAAAACCCGCTGCTCTTTGGATGGCCCGCGCGTTTCGCGGACAATTGCCAGCCGAAACGCTTGTCGCGCCGGTTCCGTTGCATTGGCAGCGTTTGGTCAAACGGCGGTATAACCAGTCGGCGTTGCTGGGGCGGGCATTGGCGCGGGAAACGGGGCTGGCGTGGTGCCCTGATCTGCTAAGACGCGTCCGTAAAACCGCATCGCTGGATGGCAAAAGCCGGATCGAAAGGTTTGAAATCCTACAGGACGCGATTTGCGCCCATCCAAAGCGGCAGCACCTTATGCTGGGCCGACCGGTCTTGATCGTTGACGATGTGATGACCTCCGGTGCGACTCTATTTGCAGCGGCGCGCGCCTGTATTGATGCTGGTGCAGGTCCGATACGCGTTGTTACACTGGCAAGAGTGGCCAAAGACACCTAAGTCTGTGTTCAACTGATTTGCTGAAAAGGACACAGCCATGAAACCCGTTGAGATTTACACCTCGCCGCTTTGCGGATTTTGCCACGCGGCCAAGCGGTTGCTGAATGAAAAAGGCGTGAGCTTTGCCGAGGTTGATGTTCTGGCGCACCCCGAGCGGAAGGCCGAAATGATCAAACGCGCCAATGGTGGTCGCACGGTGCCGCAGATTTTCATTGGCGATATCCATGTGGGCGGTTGTGATGACCTGTATGCGCTGGAACGCGCGGGCAAGCTGGATGCCTTGTTGGCAGCGTGATGAAAGCAGCCCTGGTTCAACTTAACGTCACGGATGATCCGGCCCGCAATCTGGCGGGTACGTTTGAAATGGTGCGGGATGCCGCGGACCAGGGCGCGCAATTTGTGCTGACGCCCGAAGTTACGAATTGTGTGTCGACCAGCCGTGACCACCAGCGCACGGTGCTGACACACGAGGCGGAAGATATCACCCTTGCTGCCCTGCGCGATGTGGCGCGGGACAAGGGGATCTGGCTGCTGATCGGTTCGCTGGGGCTAAAGACGGACGATGCGGACGGGCGATTTGCCAACAGATCGTTCATGGTCGACCCCAATGGCCAGATCGTCGCCCGCTATGACAAGATCCACATGTTCGACGTCGATATCGATGCCACCGAAAGCTACCGCGAATCAGCCGGCTACCGTCCGGGTGACAAGGCGGTCGTGGCTGATACCGGTTTTGGCAAAGTGGGGATGAGCATTTGTTATGATATGCGGTTTCCGTTGCTTTATCAGGCATTGGCGCATGCGGGTGCTGATATTCTGACGATGCCTGCCGCGTTTTCGCCGGTTACCGGTGCGGCACATTGGCATACGTTGCTGCGGGCGCGGGCAATTGAAACAGGATGTTTTGTTTTGGCCCCCGCGCAAACGGGCGAACATCTTAGCGAAACCAACAAAACGCGGTTCACATACGGCCATTCGCTGGCGGTTGCGCCTTGGGGCGAGGTGATCCTGGATGCGGGAGAGGCCCCCGGCGTATATCCGTTCGAGATGGACATGAACCGCCTTGCAGATGCGCGCCGCCGCGTTCCAAGCCTTGCCAACCGCCGTGAATTTCAGGCACCTTGACCAAGTTATGATGGAAAACCGAAACTCACTCGCGATTACGTTGATCAGCGAATTGCTGTCTGCTGATCAAAAGATGCGCAACCGTTTGACGCGGGTGCTGCCCAAAGGCATGGAAATTTCGCATTTTTCGGTGCTGAATAATCTGGCCTGGCACGAGGGTGAAAAGACACCCGCGCAGCTGGCCGAGACGTTCAATGTTACACGTGGTGCCATGACCAACACCCTGAACAAGCTGCTTTGGGCGGGCTATGTTCACATCCGCCCCGATTGGGATGACGCACGCCGCAAGATGGTGGCAATCAGCCCCGCCGGTCGAAATGCCCGCGATGACGCGATACGTTCGATTACGCCACTGATTAACAATGTTGCCGATGAATTGGGCGAAGATCAGGTGCGTGCGACCCTCGAAACCCTGCGCGCGTTGCGCAGGCATTCCGAGGACTAGCGCAAGACCTTACGCAGGCTTGGTGCTTGCGGTTACATAGTTCACGCTCAGGTCGCGATCAGACAGGCTCCAGGACCACAGGATCGGATTAAACACAAAACCCTTGCGATCAACCGGCGTAAGCCCCGCGTTGCGCAGCAGGTCAAACAATTCATCCGGTGTGATGAATTTTGACCATTCATGGGTGCCCTTTGGCAGCCAGCGCATGATGTGTTCAGCGCCAATAATCGCCATCATAAATGACTTTGGATTGCGGTTTAGGGTCGAACAGATGTGCAAACCACCGGGTTTCAGCAACTGGCGGCAGGCGGTCAGATAATCAATGGGGGAGGCAACATGTTCAACCACTTCCATGTTCACAACGACATCGAATTGCTCGCCTGCTTCGGCCAGTGCTTCGGCTGTGGTGTGGCGATAGTCGATGGTCAGGCCGGATTGTTCGGCATGAAGCTGCGCGACGGGAATGTTACCCGCAGCGGCATCTGCACCGACGACATCGGCCCCCAGACGCGCCATCGGTTCGGACAGCAACCCGCCACCGCAGCCTATATCAAGGATGCGCAGCCCCTTGAACGGCAGGGGGGCTTTCAGGTCACGGTCAAATTCGCCTGCAATCTGGTTAGTGATATACTCCAACCGGCAGGGGTTCAGCATATGGAGCGGCTTGAATTTGCCATTCTCGTCCCACCATTCGGCGGCCATGGCCTGAAACTTTTCAATCTCGGCGGGGTCAACGGTGCTTAGTGGCGCTTGCATTCTGATCTCTCTGTGCTCTTTTAGGTCCAAAGACTATATAGGCCTGTAATGGACAAAATCCCGGACCAAAAGCACGCAGTTCAATATCTTTATCCGCCCGTTGATCCATTTGATCAGCGGATGATGGACGTGGGCGATGGTCATACCGTGTATTTCGAACAATGCGGAAACCCCAACGGGATACCTGTTGTCGTTTTGCATGGCGGGCCCGGAGGCGGGTGCAGCCCGTCGATGCGGCGCTATTTCGACCCTGAAAAATACCATGTGATTCTGTTTGACCAGCGCGGCTGTGGGCGGTCAAAGCCCTTTGCCTCGGTGACCAATAACACCACTTGGGATCTGGTAGCCGATATTGAACGTATCCGGGCAGCGTTGGGCATCGACAAATGGATCGCCTTTGGCGGCAGCTGGGGTGCTACGCTTGCGTTGATTTATGCCCAGACCCATCCCGATCGCGTGCGTAACATCGTTTTGCGCGGTGTGTTTATGATGACCCAAGCCGAACTGGACTGGTTTTACGGTGGCGGTGCGGGAAAATTCTGGCCGGATTTATGGGTGCGTTTTGTGAACCTGATCCCCGAAGACGAACGCGATGATCTGATTGCGGCCTATCACCGGCGGCTTTTCTGCGGCGATATGCAGACCGAGATCAAATACGGCAAGGCATGGGCCGCATGGGAA
This sequence comes from Sulfitobacter sp. HGT1, assembly GCF_013282155.1. Classification (GTDB taxonomy): domain Bacteria; phylum Pseudomonadota; class Alphaproteobacteria; order Rhodobacterales; family Rhodobacteraceae; genus Sulfitobacter. Next base: position 47,271 of record NZ_BLWI01000011.1, on the reverse strand, counting down.
AATGCGCTGGCGTCGATCCATTCGTCGGGCGGCGGTCACGAGGGGCCGGGGGAATATTCACGCACCTTCTCGCGGCTCGAGAATCACTATTTCACGCATGCGGGCTTTCTGGAATTTGACGGCCAAATCCTTGCGCATGTGCCGCGCATTGCCCATATTCCCGGCGTTATCGTCCAAGGCCGCTATGATATGATTTGCCCCCCCACAAGCGCCTATAATCTGGCCCAAGCCTGGCCGAATGTGGAGCTGAAGATGGTGCGCAATGCGGGTCATGCCTTGTCTGAGCCCGGAATCAGTGCAGAATTGGTGCGCACGATGGACAGGATTGCCGCCCAATGACCAAAACCCGTTCCTTGATGGATCGCCGTGCGTTGTTTGCCACGGGTGCTGCCGCCGCGTTGCTGGCGGCGACTGGTGTGTCTGCTGCTGCGATGCCACAGCAAGGCGGGCGTTTGCGGATGGCGCTTTCGGGCGCATCACGCAGCGACAGTTGGGCCAAGGGCGATGGTCTGTTCATGAAGGTCGCGCGCCAGGGGCTGATTTTCGACACCCTGACCGAAGTTGCCGCCGATGGCACCTTGCGCGGTGAATTGGCGACCGGATGGCAAGGGTCTGATGATGGCCGGGTCTGGATGTTTGATCTGCGTCAGGATGTGGCGTTTCATGACGGTCAGCCAATGACGGCGCGCGATGTTGCCGGGTCTTTGCAACTGAACGGGCGGGTCGAGGTTTTGAACGACCATCAGATTTGTATTGCCCTTGATGCCCCTGCGATGGACCTGCCTTTTACGCTGGCGGGGCCTGATCATTTTATCCGGCCCCTGCATGCCGCTGATCAAGGGATCGGTACAGGGTTGTACCGTCTGAAAAAATTCACCCCCGGTCAGCAGGTTTTGGCCGAACGCGTGGCGGATCACTACAAGGGGAACACTGCCGGATGGTTCGATGCGGTCGAACTGGTCTCGGTTCCATCTGATGCCGTTCGGGCGCAGGCGTTGGCAGAATACCTGGTAGATGCCGCCGATCTTGATGATGCCGGATTGGTGCAAGGGTTTGATGACATTGCCCAACTCCCGTTTTCCCGCGCCATGACACATGCTGTTTCGCGCAGCGTGGCAATGCCTGTTAGAATCGGCCAGCATCGCCCCCTGGACAACCTACGCGCGGCTGAACGCTGGTGGTTCGCCTAACGGGGCTTGCAGTTTCGGGCATCACGGCGTATATCCCCTTTCAACAGCGGCGCATTCGGGTCCACACCAGATGCTCCACCGATCTTGAACACGGGCCGCGCGCCCGTTTTTTTATGCCTGCTGAAAATTGCAGGATGATAAGAGAGACTATGAACAACGATCTGATTGCTAAAGCCGCCATCGACCGCCGCATGGCCGAGATCATCACACCGGTGATCGAGGATCTGGGGTTTGAACTGGTGCGCGTTCGCCTGATGTCGGGAAAACAGACCACGTTGCAGATTATGGCCGACCGCCCCGATGGCGGGATCGAAGTTGATGAACTGGCATTGGTAAGTCAGGCCGTCAGTGCCGTGCTGGACGTCGAAGACCCGATCGTCGAGGAATATACGCTGGAGGTTTCCAGCCCCGGTATCGACCGGCCCCTGACACGTCTCAAGGATTTCGACATGTTCGAAGGCTATGAGGCCAAGATTGAAACCGGTGATCTGATTGATGGCCGCCGCCGCTTTAAGGGTGCGCTGGCCGGGGTGGACGGCGACGAAGTGCTGATCAATGTCGAAGAAGGCACGATCGGCCTGAAGTTCGACTGGCTTACGGATGCCAAACTGGTCCTGACCGACGATCTGATCAAAGAAATGCTGCGCCAGCGCAAAGCGTCGGGTGCAATTGACGAAACCAAATTCGATGACATCGAGACCGAAGGGTCCACCGAGGGAGACGACTAAATGGCCATTACATCAGCCAACCAGCTTGAACTGCTGCAAACCGCCGAGGCTGTTGCCCGCGAAAAGATGATCGACCCCAATCTGGTGGTCGAAGCGATGGAAGAATCGCTCGCCCGTGCGGCGAAGTCCCGCTACGGCGCTGAAATGGACATTCGCGTGGCCATCGACCGCAAGACAGGTCGCGCGACGTTCACCCGTGTGCGTACCGTTGTGGCCGATGACGAGCTGGAAAACTATCAGGCTGAATTTACCGTCGAGCAGGCCAAGCAATATATGGCCAACCCCGAAATCGGTCAGGAATTCAGCGAAGAAGTTCCGCCCGTCGAAATGGGCCGGATCGCAGCACAATCCGCCAAGCAGGTGATCTTGCAAAAGGTCCGCGAAGCAGAACGTGACCGTCAGTACGAAGAATTCAAAGACCGCGCCGGCACGATCATCAACGGTCTGGTCAAGCGCGAGGAATACGGCAACGTCATCGTCGATGTGGGCGCTGGCGAAGCGATCCTGCGCCGCAACGAGAAAATCGGCCGCGAATCCTATCGCCCGAACGACCGTATCCGCGTTTACATCAAGGACGTGCGCCGCGAGCAGCGCGGCCCGCAGATTTTCCTGAGCCGTACGGCGCCGGAATTCATGGCCGAGCTGTTCAAGATGGAAGTGCCCGAAATCTATGATGGCATCATCGAAATCAAGGCCGTTGCTCGTGACCCCGGTTCGCGCGCCAAGATCGCTGTGATCTCTCATGACAGCTCCATCGATCCTGTTGGTGCCTGCGTTGGTATGCGCGGTTCGCGTGTTCAGGCCGTGGTAAACGAGCTTCAGGGTGAAAAGATCGACATCATCCCGTGGAACGAAGACCAGCCCACATTCCTGGTGAACGCGCTTCAGCCTGCTGAAGTATCCAAAGTTGTTCTGGACGAGGAAGCTGGCAAGATCGAAGTCGTCGTTCCAGAAGAGCAGTTGAGCCTTGCGATTGGCCGTCGTGGTCAAAACGTGCGCCTTGCATCGCAGCTGACCGGTTTGACCATCGACATCATGACAGAAGAGCAGGAAAGCGCGCGCCGTCAGGCCGAGTTTGAACTGCGTACCAAACTGTTCATGGACAACCTTGATCTGGACGAATTCTTTGCCCAGTTGCTGGTCTCCGAAGGGTTCACCAGTCTGGAAGAAGTCGCCTATGTCGAAGTTGACGAATTGCTGGTGATCGACGGCGTTGACGAAGCAACTGCTGGCGAATTGCAGGCACGTGCCCGTGATGTGCTGGAAGCGCAGAACAACGCGGCCCTGGACGCAGCGCGTGCATTGGGCGTGGATGACACGCTTATTGAATTCGAAGGTCTGACACCCCAAATGATTGAGGCGTTGGCCAAAGACGACGTAAAAACGCTGGAAGACTTTGCAACATGCGCAGATTGGGAGCTGGCCGGTGGCTGGACGACAGTCGATGGCGTGCGGACCAAAGACGATGGCACGCTGGAACCGTTTGACATGTCGCTGGAAGAAGCGCAGCACCTGATCATGACGGCCCGCGTCTTGCTGGGTTGGGTTGATCCGGCCGAACTGGAAACAACCGAAGTCGAAGAAGACGACGTAGAAGACGAGGAGGCCGAGGCCTGATCGTAGGGCCTTGGGGAACGATATGGTGCGCGGTGGCGTTTCGAAAGACCGGGAAGACGGTCCAGAGCGGAAATGCATCGCCACGGGCGAAGTGCAGCCGAAAAATGGTCTGATCCGCTTCGTTGTTGGCCCTGACTTGCAGGTTTTCCCGGATATTCTGGGAAAACTGCCGGGTCGGGGTATGTATGTGGCGGCCGATCGGGATGCGCTGCTGCTGGCTGTGAAAAAAGGGCTGTTTGCCCGCGCAGCTAAACAACCTGTTAAGGTTGATGAAGGATTGGTAGACGAGGTTGAAAAGCAACTCGTCCGCCGTGTGGTTGATCTGATTTCGCTTCAGCGCAAGGCCGGTAAGGCCGTGGCGGGATACGAAAAGGTCAAAGGTTGGCTGCAAATGGAAGAAGCCGAAGTCCTGATCCAAGCAGTGGATGGATCGGGTCGCGGCAAATCGAAACTAAGTACGCCGCACTTCGGTCACTACATTGGCTGGCTGACGGCAGACGAATTGGGTTTGGCATTCGGACGCCAAACTGTGATACATGGGGCGCTCGCCTCTGGTGGACTCACCTCTCGTGTTGTAGAGGAAGCCCAACGGCTAAGAGGCGTACGCATAAACGAGGGTGGCAACGGTCACCCGAAAGGATAGACGAGCTAGATGAGCGATAGTGACGGCAAAAAGACATTGGGCCTGCGTGGCGCGCCAGCGCGCCCGGGTAACGTAAAGCAAAGCTTTAGCCACGGGCGTACCAAAAACGTCGTGGTCGAGACCAAACGCAAGCGCGTTGTGGTGCCTAAACCTGCGGGTGCCAAAACCGGCACCGGTGCCAATCCGTCACTTGGGGATCCCAAGAAGCGGCCGGCAGGTATCACCGATTCCGAAATGGAACGCCGCCTGAAGGCAGTTCAAGCTGCCCGTGCGCGCGAGTCCGAAGAAGCGGAAGCACGTGCGACTGAAGAAAAAGAACGCGCAGCAGACCGTGAGCGCCGTCGTGCCGAGATCGATGCCAAAGAGGCGGAAGAGCGCGAGCGCGAGGAAAGCCTGAAGGCGAAAGCCGAAGAGGATGCACGTCGCAAGGAAGAAGCCGAAGCAGCAGCTGTTGCAGCGGCCGCACCTGCGTCAGTGGCGCAGCCGGCATCGGCTAAATTGCCGAACACCAAGGGCGGTGCACCAGCACCTGTCGTGCGCAAGAAAGAAGGCGACCGCGAGGAAACCAACAAGCGCAACAAGGGCAACGACGACCGTCGCTCTGGCAAGCTGACAGTGAACCAGGCGTTGACCGGTGGCGAAGGCGGCCGTCAGCGTTCTATGGCGCAGATGAAGCGCAAGCAGGAACGTCAGCGTCAAAAGGCGATGGGCGGCACGGTCGAGCGCGAAAAGGTCGTGCGCAACGTGAACCTGCCTCCGGCGATTGTGGTTTCCGAATTGGCGAACCGTATGGCTGAACGCGTTGGTGCTGTTGTAAAAGCGCTGATGAACAACGGCTTGATGGTTACGCAGAACGAAACGATTGATGCGGATACTGCGGAACTCATCATCGAAGAATTCGGCCACAAAGTGGTTCGTGTTTCTGATGCTGACGTCGAAGATGTCATCAAAGAGGAAATGGACGATCCGAAAGATCTGGTCACACGTCCTCCGGTTATCACGATCATGGGCCACGTTGACCACGGTAAGACATCGTTGCTGGATGCGATCCGCAAAGCCAAGGTTCAGTCCGGCGAAGCAGGCGGTATCACGCAGCACATTGGTGCCTATCAGGTGACAACCGACAAGGGTCAGGTGCTTAGCTTCCTCGATACACCCGGCCACGCTGCGTTTACGTCGATGCGGTCGCGCGGTGCTCAGGTGACTGACATTGTTGTGTTGGTTGTTGCGGCGGATGACGCTGTGATGCCGCAGACGATCGAAGCGATTAACCACGCAAAAGCGGCCAAAGTGCCGATGATCGTGGCAATCAACAAGATCGATAAATACGAGGCGAACCCGGACAAAGTGCGCACCGATCTGCTGCAACATTCGGTCATCGTCGAAAAGATGTCCGGTGACGTTCAGGACGTCGAGGTTTCGGCCACTACCGGTCAGGGCCTTGATGAGCTGCTTGAGGCGATTGCGCTGCAGGCCGAACTGCTGGAACTGAAAGCCAACCCGAACCGCGCCGCAGTTGGTGCCGTGATCGAGGCGCAGCTTGACGTTGGCCGTGGCCCTGTTGCGACTGTTCTGATCCAGAACGGTACGCTGCGCCAAGGTGATATCTTTGTTGTGGGTGAGCAGTACGGTAAGGTTCGTGCACTGATCAACGATCAGGGCGAGCGCGTCAAAGAAGCGGGTCCATCCGTCCCGGTCGAGGTTCTTGGCCTGAATGGTACACCTGCTGCGGGCGACGTTTTGAACGTAACTGAAACCGAAGCCCAGGCACGCGAGATCGCTGAATATCGCGCAAACGCTGCCAAGGACAAACGTGCCGCTGCCGGTGCTGCAACGACGCTGGAACAGTTGATGGCGAACGCCAAAGCTGATGAAACAGTGTCCGAGTTGCCGCTGCTGATCAAAGCCGATGTTCAAGGTTCTGCCGAAGCGATCCTTCAGGCGATGGAGAAAATCGGCAACGATGAAGTTCGTGTACGGGTTCTGCATTCGGGTGTTGGTGCGATTACCGACACGGATGTTGGCCTGGCCGAAGCATCAAACGCACCGATCATTGGTTTCAACGTACGTGCCAACGCATCGGCCCGTGCAACAGCGAACCAAAAAGGTGTCGAGATCCGGTATTATTCGGTCATCTACGACATGGTTGACGATGTAAAAGCTGCCGCAAGTGGTTTGCTCAGCAACGAAATCCGCGAACACTTTATCGGCTATGCGTCGATCAAAGAGGTGTTCAAGGTGACCGGTGTTGGCAAGGTTGCTGGTTGTTTGGTCACCGAAGGCAAGGCAAGCCGCGCCGCTGGTGTACGTTTGCTGCGCGACGATGTTGTGATCCACGAGGGCACATTGAAGACGCTCAAGCGCTTCAAAGACGAAGTGTCCGAAGTACCGTCGGGTCAGGAATGTGGTATGGCGTTCGAGAATTACGAAGACATCCGCCCGGGCGATGTCATCGAAATCTTTACCCGCGAAGAAGTTGTTCGCACGCTCGACTAATCAACCTCGAGATCAGGAATTAGCAAAAGCCCGGCTGAAAAGTCGGGCTTTTGTCGTTTCACGCTGCTGTATTTCGGATGATTTTAGGGAGATCGCTGGTGCCTCGTAAAGTGATAGGTCAACTTTGACGCCAAGGCGTACACTGCGGAATGCGATCGAACCGCAGTCTGTAATAGGGATAATCTGCCGGCCTGAACCCAGAACCCGCCATTACGCAGCGGATTGGCACCGCAAGTCGTTGGTCGGCTGAAAACTCTAGCGGAGGCAGTTAGCTTTTGCGGGTGATTGGCTTGCCGGTAAAAATGTCATTGTCGACTTTGACCGACACACGCCCATCAGGCATATCGCGTACGAAGATGCCCTGAACAGACACGGTCGTGCCAATTGTAATTGTACGTAGCATTTACTTTCCCCCCAGAAACTTGGCTATGTTTCACTTATAAGTAGTATCTTGATTGTGTCTAGCAATAATCGCAACAATCTACTCAAATTTGGCTTCAATCTGGAACAATCAGTCCCTTCAAGCTAGAGCCAGTCCCTGAGAATTGGAATCAACGGCACATCTGCTGCCGGCATCGGGTAATCCTTGAGGGCGTTTGCACGAACCCATTTCAAGGTTTGCCCTTCGCGTGCGCGCGGTGTCCCTTGCCATTTGCGGCAGGCAAACAGCGGCATCAAAAGGTGAAAATCATCATAGGCGTGACTGGCAAAGGTTAACGGGGCCAGGCACGACGCCCAGGTGTCGATCCCCAACTCTTCTTGCAATTCACGGATCAGCGCCGCCTCGGGCGTTTCGCCGGTCTCAACCTTTCCACCGGGGAACTCCCACAAACCAGCCATAGATTTGCCGGGCGGGCGCTGTGCCAAAAGCACGCGCCCGTCCACGTCGATCAGGGCTACAGCCGAGACCAACACCATCTTCACGAACGGTAATCCGCGTTGATATCAATATAGCCGTGGGTCAAGTCGCAGGTCCAAACGGTTGCTTTGCCGTCACCCAAGCCCAAATCGACGCCAATCACGATGTTCTGGCCTTTCATGTGGGCTGCTGCTGCTTCCTCCGAGTAATCGGGGCTGCGCCAGCCGTCTTTGGCGACCTCGATATCGCCAAAGCGGATCGACAGGCGGTCACGGTCTGCCGCGGCACCGGATTTGCCGACCGCCATAACAACGCGACCCCAGTTCGGATCCTGACCCGCAATCGCGGTTTTGATCAGCGGAGAGTTCGCAATTGCCATGCCGTGGATCTTGGCATCTGCATCAGTTGCGGCACCGGTTACTGCGATTTCAACAAATTTTGTTGCGCCTTCACCATCTTGCACAACCTGATGCGCGAGGTTCAGCATCAGCCCGTGCAGGGCCTCCGAGAAGTCGGCACTGTCGCTGGCATCGACGCGCGAAGCGCCGGTTGCCGCCAAAATCAGGCTGTCTGATGTGGATGTGTCGCTGTCGACGGTGATGCAGTTAAAGGTGCTGTCCGTGTGTTTCGACAGCATTGCTTGCAGCGCGGGTTGGTTCACGACTGCATCGGTAAAGATATAGACCAGCATCGTGGCCATATCCGGCGCAATCATCCCCGAACCCTTGGCAATCCCAGCGATAGAGACTGTTTTCGACCCGATCTGGACCTTTGCAGCGGCACCTTTTGGAAAGGTATCGGTGGTCATAATCGCCTTGGCGGCGTCAGAAATGCCACCCGCATCAAGCTTGCCCTTGAGGTCGGACAATACCGCGGTCACGCGGTCATAGGGCAACGGTTCACCGATCACGCCAGTGGACGAGGTGAACACCCGCGACTGGGGAATGTCACAGACCTTGGCGACCGCTGCTGTGATTGCTTCGACCGCAGTCACACCGCCTTTTCCGGTAAAGGCATTCGCGTTGCCGGAATTCACCAGAATGGCAGCACCTGTATCAGAGGTGCCACCGATCTTGGCCTGACAATCCAGAACCGGCGCTGCCCGCGTTGCGGATTTGGTAAATGCACCGGCAATGGTGGACCCCGGTGCCAATTCGGCCAGCATCACATCGGTGCGGCCCTGATACCGGACCCCAGCTGCGATTGTGGCAAACCGAACCCCGTCAATGACGGGAAGGTCGGGAAATTTCTCGGGTGCGAGGGGGGAAACGGCAGTTATCTTGCCCATGTTTGCTTACTCCAGCAAGCCGAGGTTGGTCAGCACCGTTGGGTCAACCCCTTCGGAGGCGGAGCGGTCAACATCAGCTTCTTCAGTCATCTGCTCGATCGCTTTTTGAACGCGGACCTGACGGATTTGCGTTTCAAGCTCTGCTTGTACTTCTTCCAGCGGGGGCGCATCTTTCAGGCGCTTTTCTGAAAGCTTGATTACATGCCAGCCAAACTGCGTCTTAACCGGTGCGGATACTGCGCCGACTTCAAGCTCAACAACTGCTTCTTCGAATGCGGGGACCATCATGCCAGGGCCAAACCAGCCCAAGTCGCCACCACCGGGGCCGGAAGGGCCGGTCGATTTTTCTTTCGCGACTTCGGCAAAATCAGCACCACCTTCGATTTCTTCGATGATGGCGAGCGCTTCTTCCTCGGTTTCGACAAGGATATGCGCGGCATTGTATTCTTCCGAAGGCTCGGCCGATCCATATGTCTCGGCATAGGCGGCGTTCAGCTCGTCTTGGGGGATCGGGGCCGCCATGTTTTTCTCAATGACTTCGCCTGCAACCAATTGGCGTTGCTCGTTCTCGATCGCCAAGGTGACGCGCGAAGGCAGGGCACCTTCAAAGCTTTGTGCAAGCGCTGTTTGCTGCACCAGCTGATCCAGAATGCCTGTGAACAGAACCTCGGGTGGCAGCTGTTGATACTGCTCGGGCAGGGTGGCCCGTGCGATGATCATGTGACCAATCGTGATATCAGTTCCGTTCACAGTTGCCACAACGGTATCGGCCTTAACCTCGTCTTGCGCGGCGACAGGCAGGGCAAGCGAAGCGGCAACCACGAAGGGTGCCAAGAAAGTGAGGGTTTTTTGCATGTATCTGTCCTAGGTTTGGCCGCCACGGGGGGCTGCACATTGACACGGTTTGGTACGGCCCTTACATCGCCCTATGGGCGCGGCTTTGGCGCACGTTCAACCCTTTATCTAGGGGTTGTCCGGCGGCTGGGCAAGCAGATCAGCGCTACACATCATAACTTCGGCAGGAGATTACATGCTGGGCATCGGAACACTCGCCAAAAAAGTCTTTGGGACACCCAACGACCGTAAAATCAAGGCGACCCGCCCGCTGGTTGAACAAATCAACGCGCTGGAAGATCAATTTCTTGCTCTGACCGATGAGGGTCTCAAGGAAAAAACCGAAGAGCTGCGCAAGCGGGCACTGGATGGCGAAAGTCTGGATGATCTGCTGCCCGAAGCCTTTGCCAACTGCCGCGAGGGCGCGCGCCGCACCTTGGGTTTGCGGGCGTTCGATACGCAGCTGATGTCGGCGATTTTTCTGCATCAGGGCAATATCTCTGAACAGAAGACCGGAGAAGGTAAGACACTGACCGCGACGCTGGCCGCATATCTGAATGCGCTGACGGGCAAGGGTGTGCACATCGTCACCGTGAACGAATATCTGGTGCAGCGCGATGCTGACTGGATGGGCAAAGTGTTTGCATCGCTGGGTCTGACGACCGGTGCTGCCGTGTCGAACATGACCGAAGAAGACAAGCGCGCCGCGTATAATTGCGATGTCACCTATGCCACGAACAACGAGCTGGGTTTCGACTATCTGCGCGACAACATGAAATCCGAGCTAAGCCAGATTTACCAGCGTCACCACAATTTTGCGATCGTGGACGAGGTCGACAGCATTCTGATCGACGAAGCACGGACGCCCCTGATTATTTCCGGCCCGTCGCAGGACCGCTCCGAGATGTATAAAATCGTCGATGATGTGATCCCGCTGCTTCAGGATGATCACTATGAGTTGGACGAAAAAACCCGCAACGTGACCTTTACAGACGAGGGCAACGAATTCCTTGAGGCAGAACTGCACGCGCGTGGTCTGCTTGAGGAGGGGCTGACCATGTATGACCCTGAAAGCACATCCATCGTGCACCACGTGAACCAAGGTCTGCGGGCGCACAAGCTGTTCCAGCGCGACAAGGATTACATCGTGCGTGACGGCGAAGTGATGCTGATCGACGAGTTTACGGGCCGGATGATGGCAGGGCGCCGCATGTCGGACGGCCTGCACCAGGCGATCGAAGCCAAAGAACATGTCGACATCAAGCCAGAGAACGTGACGCTGGCCTCGGTGACATTCCAGAACTACTTCCGTTTGTATGACAAGCTGGCTGGTATGACCGGTACAGCCGAAACCGAAGCAGAAGAGTTTTCTGAAATCTACGGCCTTGGCGTTATTGTTGTTCCGACAAACGTGCCTGTTGCACGTGTTGACGAGGACGATCAGGTTTTCCGTTCAGCGCTTGAGAAATATAAGGCGATGATCGAAGAGGTGAAGATTGCCCACGCCAAAGGCCAGCCTTGCCTTGTTGGTACGACATCGATCGAAAAATCCGAGATGCTTAGCCAGATGCTGACGCAAGCCGGAATTGAGCACAACGTTCTGAACGCCCGCCAACACGAGCAGGAAGCGCAGATTGTTGCCGACGCCGGTAAATTGGGTGCGGTGACCATCGCGACCAACATGGCCGGTCGCGGGACCGACATCCAGTTGGGCGGTAACGTCGAGCTGAAAGTTCTGGAAGCGCTTGATGCGGACCCTGATGCAGACCCGGTCGCAATCCGCACCAAGATCGAAGCAGAACATGCCGATGAAAAGAAAAAGGTGATCGAGGCAGGCGGTCTGTATGTTCTGGCATCAGAGCGTCACGAAAGCCGTCGCATTGATAACCAGTTGCGTGGCCGGTCAGGCCGTCAGGGTGACCCGGGTCGTTCGTCCTTTTATCTGTCACTCGAAGACGATCTGATGCGTATTTTCGGGTCGGAACGGCTTGAAAAAGTGCTGACAACCTTGGGCTTGAAAGAGGGCGAAGCGATCATTCACCCATGGGTCAACAAGTCGCTAGAGCGCGCGCAAGCCAAGGTCGAAGGTCGCAACTTTGACATCCGCAAGCAGCTGTTGAAATTCGATGATGTGATGAACGAACAGCGCAAGGTGGTGTTTGGCCAGCGCCGTGACATCATGGAAGCCGCTGACCTGTCAGAGATTGTTTCGGACATGCGCGAGCAGGTCATTGATGACCTGATTGACCAGTATATGCCGCCGAAAACATATGCAGATCAATGGGATACAAAAGGTTTTCAGCAAGCCGTTCTTGAACAGCTGAACATTGATGTGCCGGTTGTTGCGTGGTGCGAGGAAGAAGGCGTGGACGACGAAGTCATCCGCGAGCGCCTGACAGAAGCATGTGAAGCGCAGATGGCAGCCAAGGCCGAGCAGTTCGGCCCCGAGAACATGCGCAACATTGAAAAGCAGGTTCTTTTGCAGGCAATCGACGCAAAATGGCGTGATCACCTGCTGACGCTAGAACACCTGCGGTCTGTTGTGGGGTTCCGTGGCTACGCGCAGCGCGATCCGTTGAACGAATACAAGAATGAATCCTTTCAATTGTTTGAATCGATGCTCGACAGTTTACGTACTGATGTGACCCAAAAGCTGGGTCAAATCCGGCCAATGACCGAAGCCGAACAGCGCGAGATGGTTGCGCAGATGCAGGCAAGTCAGCCACAGGCTGCCGCGCCAGCGGTTGAAAACGATGCCGCCGCAAACGGGTTTAAAGAAGATGATCCGGCGACATGGGGCAATCCGTCGCGCAATGATGAATGCCCCTGCGGTTCCGGTAAAAAGTTCAAGCACTGCCATGGCCGTGTCGTCTAACCCATAGACTGAACCAAACGAATAACGCGCGTCCTGTTCCACAGGGCGCGCGTTTCGTTAAGGAAAGCTACATTTTCGTAAAGGATGGTCTGGCAACCTCATTACGGAGACGGGTATGCCTACATTTGATAATTTCCATGACTATAGCGCCGGGTTGACCGGGCCAATTTGCGGCGGGTTTACAATCGCGCCCGATGACGCAACTGATGTCGCGCAAGTCACCCGCGCAATCATGGTGTCGGTGGCGGGGAATGTTTCTGTTGTGCTGAAAAGCGGCGATACAGTGACCTTGCCAAACCTGATGGCCGGCGTTGTTTATCCCTTTCGGGTTGCCCGGGTGCTGGATACGGGAACGACCGCAACAGGGATCACGGGGTTGGTATAAGGCTCGCCGCATTGAACCGCAGTGGCAGGTAGCCCGTTTATATGGCCGGTTACCGGCCCGTGGGGCGGAAAAGCACGGGCAGTGTCCAAAGCAATATCCGCAAATCCCCGGAAAATGTCACATTGCGCGCATATATGCGATCAAGTTTGACGCGGCGAATGTAACAGGGCGTCCGGCGTGCCTTGACCTGCCAAAGACCGGTAATGCCGGGTCTGATCGCCAAATAGTCGTTCGTACCATCGCCAAACAGTGACATCTCGGACCGGGTGACGGGACGGGGGCCAACCAATGACATATCGCCCCTGATCACGTTCCAAATTTGGGGAAGCTCGTCCAGGCTGGTTTGACGCAAGTATTTACCAACGGGCAATATGCGCGGATCGTTAGAAAGTTTACGGCTGAGAGCCCATTCAGACTGTTTTGCGGGGTTTTCTCTAAATACCTCTAGCAATGCATGATCGGCATTTTCGACCATTGTCCGAATTTTCCAGCACCGGAAGGTAACACCGTTTCGCCCGACCCGCGGGTGCGCGAAAAATCCGGTTGATGCACCTGACCTTGCGATAAGCCACAAAAGCAGAACAATCCCCCCGACCGCCGGTAACAAAAGCAGGCAAACCGTTACGTCAAAAATACGTTTGCCGCCCTGGGCATAAAAGCCCTGAGCGGGTTGTTGATACCCCAACCTGATATGTTTTGATGGATGGTCGAGAAACGCCATAATGTGCCCGCGCGGCCCTTTTGCCAATCAATAAGTGATCGGCGGATCATGCAGAGCGGATGCTAAATTCGCGTTAAATCCGGCAGAATGTTATGGTCAAATATATTCAAACGAGACATCTCCGGACGTGATCGTTGCGGCTGTCAGGTTTCCGGTTGCGTAGGCACCGGTGTCAATTGAAACGATACCGGATTTGAGCTCGGGCGTATCGGTGATGGTGTGGCCGTGCACGACCCACATTCCGTCCTTGCGCGGCACAGTGCCGAAATCCTTGTGACCCCAAAGCAGTGTGCGGTTGCTTTGGGCGTCGATGGGCAATGCAGGATCGGCCGCTGCATGTACAAAAGCGACGTTTCCCGATGTCCAGCATTTGGGCAGGTTCGACACCCAATCCAACAAATCACGCCCCATCGCATCGACAAGCGCATCGCGCGCACGCTCAAGCTCGCCTCCGGTTGAGGTTTCAGAGATTCCGGAGACGCCAAAACTATCAAGCGTTTGCAACCCGCCATAGCGCAACCACCGGCCACCATGGGCCTGCGGCTGGGCAATGAAGTCGAGCATCATTTCCTCGTGGTTGCCCATCAGGCAAATCAGGCCAGGTACGGCGAACAGAACTTTCAAAACATCTGCGCTGTGATCGCCCCGGTCAATCATATCCCCCAAAAAGACAATCTGCGCGCCAAGACGATTTTCAGGAAACCGCTGGAGTAGATCAAAGCGGCCGTGAATATCACCAATGGCAAGGAAGGGTTCATCGGGGCAGATCGGATCAATATGTGTGGTCGGTTCCTCGGAACGTTTTAACCATTTTCCCAACATTTAATCAGCCCGTTAATCTGTGTTGCAAAACTGGCGCATTACTGCGCTAAAAGCCGGAATTGTCGCCCCAACGAAGTGAAATCCCCAGCAAAACTCTGTATTGCTCGCCTACTGAGCATAAATAATTAGAAGGACCGCAGATGCAAGAGCGGGCTACAAGAATAGTCTATGCCGCAGGTTTGCTTCTGGTCGGTATCACGGGTGCGTCGAGTCTTTCTGGTCAGTCTTTAACGACTTACGGCACGCCGGGTCTTATAGAAATGCCAACTGCCGAAGTGATGAATGATGGCGAATTAGCCGTCACCGCAAGCGCATTTGGCCCTAATTTCCGGTACACGGCTGCTTTTCAGGTATTGCCACGTGTTTACGGAAGTTTCCGTTATTCAAAGATCAGCAATATTGGCCCGTCAACGGCGAGATTGGGCGGGGATACGTTTGACCGCAGTTTTGATATCCATTTTCAAATGCTTGATGAGACGAAATACCGCCCGGCTGTTGCCGTGGGTCTGCGTGACTTTCTTGGGACCGGTATTTTAAGCAGCGAATATGTCGTTGCGACCAAAAGCTTTGGTTCGAATATCGAGGTTACTGGCGGTATGGGCTGGGGTCGCCTGGCCGGGCGCGGGTCGTTTTCCAACCCTCTGAGCATTTTTTCAGACAAATTTGACACCCGAAATAAGGGGTCAAATACTGGTGGCCAGCTGGAAACCGGTAACTGGTTTCGCGGCGAGGCTGCGCTGTTTGGCGGTGTGAAATGGAAGATCAACGACAAGGCGACCTTTTTTGCCGAATATTCACCTGATCTGTACACACGGGAATCTGTAAATACCGGGATCGACATCGCATCGCCGCTGAACTTTGGGCTGGAATACCGGTTCAAGAACGGCGTGAATCTCAAGGGGTTTGTGGTTGGCGGCAAGGAGGTCGGGGCGCAACTGAGCTATGTCATCAATCCGGCCAAGCGCAGAGTTCCAGGGGGCTTAGAAAACGCGCCACGTTCTGTTGGGCAGCGCAACCGGCTGGCGATTGCGGATTGGAACAACTCTGAAAAGGGTGGTGGCAAGGACGCAGTGCAACGTGTTCTTAAATCACGCCTGGCCGCTGATGGCCTTGCTCTTCAAGGCTTTACGATGAGCGGCACACAAGCGACCGTGCGTGTCGAGAATGACCGTTGGGACGTTGAGGCGCAAGCCGCTGGCCGTGCTGCGCGGGTGATGGCAGAAACATTGCCGCCTGAGATCGAAGAGCTTACAGTCGTTTTCCAAAGCAACGGTATGCCGATCAGCCGGATCGTAACGCAGCGGTCCGACCTCGAAGAGCTCCAGTTCGATTATGACGGATCCTGGCGTACGCTGGCGCGGGCAGATATCGAAGACGCGCATGACGAAAGCCGTCTGGGCGAGCTTGAAGATGCCTTTCCGGTTTTTGAAACGTCGTTCGGCCCGTATATTGCAACGTCATTCTTTGACCCTGACAGCCCG
This sequence comes from Sulfitobacter sp. HGT1, assembly GCF_013282155.1. GTDB lineage: Bacteria > Pseudomonadota > Alphaproteobacteria > Rhodobacterales > Rhodobacteraceae > Sulfitobacter. Next base: position 31,332 of record NZ_BLWI01000011.1, on the reverse strand, counting down.
CTTCGCGCTGATTTGGGCGTGCAGCTCAAGCTGGCATATCGCCCGACAGCGGGCCTGACCTTTGCCGGTCAGTTCCGCTATCCGCTGGTCGGCAATATTGCGGATTCAGATCGGGTTTCGAATTCATTGATCGAACCCGTGCGCACCAACGCGGTGCGCTACGCCCAGCAATCCGATCTTGAAATCAACAATCTGACAGCGGAATACATGTTCCGTCCGGGCAAGGATCTGTTTGGCCGGGTTTCCGCAGGCTATCTGGAAAGCATGTTTGGCGGCGTATCGGCGGAACTTCTTTGGTATCCGACATCCAGCCGTTTGGCCTTGGGTGCTGAAATCAACTATGTGAAACAGCGCGATTTCGACATGCTATTCGGCTTTCAAAGCTATGATGTCGTGACGGGCCATGCGTCCGCCTATTATGATTTCGGCAATGGTTTCTTCGGCCAGCTGGACGTGGGTCGTTACCTTGCCGGTGACTATGGCGCGACGGTTTCAATCGACCGGGAGTTCAACAACGGCTTCAAGATTGGCGGCTATTTCACGTTGACAGACGTGCCATTCGACACCTTCGGCGAAGGGTCGTTTGATAAGGGTCTGCGCGTTGAAATTCCGCTATCGTGGCTCACAGGGAAGCCATCGCGTACGACCGTTTCCCAGAAAATCCAGCCGATTACACGTGACGGTGGCGCGCGTTTGATTGTTGAAAACCGCTTGTACGGTGTCGTGAGGGATTATCGCGGCAAGGAACTGAGCGACGGTTGGGCGAGGTATCTGCGATGATCACACGTGTTCTTGCGAGCTTCCTTGCGCTTGCTTTGTTGGGTGCCTGTTCCAGCGCCGATCGCCTGGTTGATCGCGGTATTGCAATTGCGACGAATGATCCCGGACAGAAACCGTTACCGAAAGGGCAGTTCCCGCCCCGCTTTGCGGCATTGGTGGCTGATACATCTGTGCCGCTTATGGTTGTCACGGTCGAAAGCCGTGGCCAGTCGGGCCGATTGCTGCTGGAAAACACAGTGAATGGCATAGAGACTTGGCTGAGCGCCGACATGAGCGCCTTGATGATCCAGAATGGTATGCTTCAGGGCACGCGGGGCGTCGGGTCTGAACTGTTTGCCGCTGACATTTCCGAACCGATCGGCCTGATCCTGTCTGGTAGCACGGGATATACGGACCGTTTTCACAGCAATCTGACCGGCGATGACAAAATCAGCACGCGTACCTATCGCTGCTTGGTCGAAAACAAAGGGCCGGCTGTCATCAATCTGGAAACAGGAAGCATACCCACGAGGGTGATGACCGAAGACTGCAAAAGTCTGGACCAGTCGTTTACAAACACCTATTGGGTTAGCTCGAATACAGGCGCAATTGTACAAGCGCGCCAGTGGGCCGGAAGCGAACTTGGGTATATCAAAACCCAAGATGGTATCCGCTAAATTAAAGTGAAGTCGGAAGCGTTCTGCTGCTGACACCGAATACTGGATGGGAGTGACGTATTGTGAGATACTTATTGGTGGCCGTATTGGGCCTAAGTCTTGCAGGTTGTGGATCCGTTTACCGCACCCCCAAAGTTGTTGAGGGTGTCGCAGGCGGCGCGAATGTTCGGGTTCTGGATCTAAATCCGGAAACAGTCATTCAGGCCAACCGCTCTCCTTACTCTCCGCAAACGCTTCCTGCGTTCTTTTCGCAGACAGCCGGGTCGGGTTCCGGCCCGCGCGGCACTGGTGCGCTTCCTGTTCCGCCGCTTGAAAGTGAATCGCGTCCGGCGGCGCTTGAGATGCGGCTGCCACCGGCTGCGGATCCTGGCCCTTATGAAATTGGTGTGGGTGACGTTGTCTTGCTTGCGACGCCACGCGCCACATCGTCGGTCGAGCAACTTTCGGGTTTGCTTGCTGCGCAGAATTCCCGTCAGGGTTATACCGTTCAAGATGACGGATCGATCAACATCCCCGATGTCGGTCGTGTTCGGATTGCCGGCCTGACGATCGAAGACGCCGAAGCGGCATTGTTCCAGCGGCTTGTCGAAAACCAGATTGATCCGACGTTCAGCCTGGAAATTTCCGAATTCAATTCGCGCAAAATCTCGATCGGGGGGGCTGTTGCCACGCCGACTGTGGTTCCTGTGACGCTCACACCGCTGTATCTGGAAGAGGCGCTGGCCGCTGCCGGTGGCATCACGGTTGAGGATCAGGACTATGCGTCGATCCGCTTGTACCGCGATGGCACGTTGTACCAGATTCCGCTAACCCAGCTATATTCGCGCGCAAGTCTGACAAAGACACGCCTGTTGCCGGGTGATGCGGTGTTTGTGGATACCGAATACGAACTGTCTCAGGCTCAGGATTATTTCACCCAGCAGATCACACTGGTGCAGGCACGCCAATCTGCACGTTCCTCCGCCTTGGCAGAATTGCAGGCCGAGGTCGGCTTGCGCCGTGCGAACCTTGACGAGGCACGCAGCAACTACAAGGCACGCGTCGATCTGGGTGCCGATAAGCGCCAGTATGTCTATCTTGCTGGCGAGGTTGGCAAGCAATCGCGTTTCGCCCTTCCATACGAGCGGACAGCAAGCCTTGCGGATGCGTTGTATGATGCAAATGGTGTTGCGTCTTTGACGGGTGATGTTTCGCAAATCTATGTGTTGCGGTCCTCGTCTGATCCGCGCGAGTTCGGGGCGATTACAGCGTGGCATCTTGATGCACGTAACGCTGCGCATTTTGCATTGGCCCCACGGTTTGAACTGCGCCCGGATGACATCATCTTTGTCGCGCAGCAGCCCGTCACCAAATGGAGCCGTGCTGTTTCGCAGATCCTGCCGCAGATCTTGAGTGTTGGAAACGCCGTTACCAACTGATCTGTATCGAGTTATACCAGAAGGCCGGGTTCACGCCCGGCCTTTTGCGTTGCGACCCCTGCCCAATTCAGACTGTTTACGCATAAAGAACAGTCTGATCCTCAAATTCACCCAATCCTTGCCCAATTTCGGCCACATCACCGGATTATTCCTTAAAAGGTCAATAATCTGGGCGGAGTGCCGGAATGTATCTTTCAGTTGTTATCCCGTGCATGAACGAGGAAGAGTCGATCCCCGGTCTGGTGGAGCGTCTTGCGCAGGCCATCAAGCCCTGGAAAGATCAGGCTGAGATCATCCTGGTCGATGACGGATCAACCGATGCCACCTGGAAAGCTATTGAAGCTGCGAAACTGATCTGCCCCCAGCTGGTCGGTGTCAGGCTGTCTGCGAACCGGGGTCATCAGATTGCGCTGACTGCGGGCCTCGAGGCGTCGCAGGGCGACCGCATCTTTATGCTGGATGCCGATCTGCAAGACCCGCCAGAGCTGCTGACCGATATGATGTTCATGATGGATCGCGGTTTTGATGTTGTATACGGCCGCCGCAGCGAACGTCGTGGCGAAACGATGTTCAAGAAAGCCACGGCGCATCTATTCTACCGTTTCCTGAATGCCATGTCCGATGTGCCGATCCCGCAGGATACCGGCGACTTCCGCCTTGTGAACCGTCGTTCGCTGGACGCGGTTCTGGCGATGCCGGAAAAAGCGCGGTTTATCCGTGGCATGTTTGCCTGGGCCGGGTTCAAGCAGGTTGGCATCGAATACATCCGCTCACCCCGCGAATTGGGCGAAACCAAGTACCCGTTCCGCGCCATGCTGCGCTTTGCGATAGACGCGATGACAGCGTTTTCGACCAAGCCGCTCAAGCTGGCGACGCGCCTGTCGTTTATCAGCTTGTTCATGGCGGCCCTGATGGCGGTCTACGTGATTTACTCGCTTGTTGTGTACCAAACCGCGCCCGGTTGGGCATCTGTGGTGCTGGCCGTCAGCTTCTTCTCGGGCGCACAATTGCTGACCTTGGGAATTCTGGGCGAATATATCGGCCGCCTTTATGTCGAAGCCAAGAACCGCCCGATGTATTTCGTCAGCGAAGACACCCGCGACGTCGCACCTGTTAGCCGCCGTTTGCGTGCCTGATGCAGATTCTGCAACATAAACTGATCCGGTTCGGGATCGTCGGGGGCGGCACGGCATTAGCCTATGTGTTGCTGTACCTGACGTTTCTGGCGGCTGATCTGCCGCAGGTTTTGGCCAATGGTTTGGCGTTTTTGCTGGCCGTGATGCTGCAATATGTCGGGCAGGCCGCGTTTACCTTTGGCCGCCAGTTGAACGACTTTGGCCAGATTTTGCGTTTTGTTGTGATGGTTGGTCTCGGCTTTGCCAGTTCTGCGCTGATTACGGCGGTTCTGCCTGCCATGACGGGCACGCCAGATTGGACCGCTGCGGCGATCGTGACGGTCTATCTGCCCGTACAGAATTACATCTTCATGACCCTGTGGGTCTTTGCTTCTCCTTTTTCTAAAACGGAAATTACATCATGAGCCATATATATAACGATACGTTTTTCGACTATATCAACCAAAGTGCGCGCGCCTCGGCCAAGCCGATGATTGCCTTGCTGTTCCCCAAGCTTGCGCCGCAAAGCGTGATCGATCTGGGCAGTGGTCGTGGCGTCTGGCTGGATGAATGGCAAAAAGCCGGTGCGTCCGATGTTCTGGCCGTCGATGGTGATTATGTGAACCGCGATCAACTTGCAGTCGCGCCCGAGGATTTCTTGGCCGCTGATCTGACACAGCCTGTTGAAACAGGCCGTCGTTTCGATCTGGCACAAAGCCTTGAGGTCGGTGAACATCTGCCCACCAGGGCATCCGAAACGCTTGTCGACAGTCTGACAAATGCGTCGGATCGCGTGTTGTTTTCGGCTGCGGTCACGGGGCAAGGCGGAGAGTTTCATGTGAATGAACAGCCGCTGTCCTTTTGGCAGGATTTGTTCGCTGCCCGTGGGTATGTCGCGTTTGATTGCGTCCGTCCCGATCTGAAAAACAACACGGATATCGCCCCTTGGTACCGGTTTAACGCGATCCTGTACGTGAATGCCGCTGGTCGCGAGGGGCTGCCACAGGATATTCTGGATACCGAAATCGCTGCTGGTCAGCCCGTCAGGAATGCGGGTAATTTGGGATGGCGTTTGCGTTTGGCGACAGTCAGATTGCTGCCGCGCCCTGCGGTCACCTTTATCGCTCAGGCACGGGCCTTGATTTTGGCCATTCTTGCCCGCCGCGCAAAGACAGTTGGCACCGTATCGGCATGACTGCGGCGATGACGACGAACATCGGAGCTGCGCAAGACAGCAAAACTTTGCAGCTTTTTCCCACATTTCTGGTGGCGCTGATTGCTGTAACGATCATGTCGGCCATGAATCTGGCTGATCCGATGATCAGGCATGACGATTATCCCGCACTTTTCGCTGATGCGCCGTTGTTTTGGAACAAGACGCTGCACGAAGGGCGCTGGCTGAACTATATCTGGCACCTTCGCGAGGTGGTGACGCCGGCGTGGTTGAACTTTGCCGTCTATCAATCTTGCTGGGCTTTGTTTGTTGCGTCGCTTGCTGTGGTGGCAAGTGGTCGCAAGGGCACCAATTGGTTCACCTTGCTCATGGTTTTGATGCTGATGGTATCACCATCCGCGATGCTGATTTCGGTCTGGTTTAACACGTTGATCCCCGGCCTTGCCGTCGTCGCCTTGTTCGGGCTGCTTGCCTGCAAGGTTTCAAGCGGGACGTTGCGCGCGCTTTTGCCCGGGTTCGTGATCGTCAGCTTTATGGCTTACACGACCTATCCCCTGCTTTTGCTGGCGGTCTGTATCGCCAAGACCGAGGATCATTCCCTGCGTGATCTTGCGGGATTGCTGTTCTTGTTCTGCGCCAGTTTTGTTGCAGCGGTTCTAACCGTTTATGCGATCAATTGGCAGGTGCACGGGGTCTTCGGTGTGCCCATGGCAGACTGGCGCGAGGCCACATCGGCGAGCGGGTTTGCCGGTATCGTTCAAAACATCCCCAAACTTGAGGAATCGTTCAAGGTTATCTTTAACCGCAACGGTTTTGCCTTCCTGCCGTTGATGTTGTTTTTCCCTGCCCTTTCGATCACGTCTTTTGTCGTTCTGTTCAAACGTGCCCCCTTGGAAGGATTGTACATCCTGAGCGGGCTGGCTGTTGGCATGGCGCTTGTGATTGTGCAGGTTCTCAAGATCGGGGTGATCGTCCCGCCCCGGGCTTTTGTCTTTATGTGGGTGTTCGCCGTATTGGCGATTGTCCGTGCGGTTCAGTTGATGAGCGTTAAAAAAGGGTTGCCAGCGCGTCTGGGTCAGAATGCGATTTTGCTGATCATCTGCGTTTATTTCATTCAGATTTTTCTGTTCTACGGTCAATTCCGCGCCTGGCATGCGGACACAAAGGCAATCGCGCAGGAAATCGCGCCGCTCAAGGGTGAGGTATTTGTTTACGGCAATCCGATGTTCATCGCGTCGGGACAAAAGGCCAGCATTCAGTCGAACGAGGCGCTGACCCTCCGGTTAAAGCACCTGACTGGCCGTGATGTGATCGCCTGCGATAAAACGCCCGATCTTTGCCCGGCGCAGCCCGATCTTGGCGATACCGGTCTAACCGAAATCCATGTGCGGACCACAGATGCAGGTATATTTGTGATCTTTACCCCGCTCAAAAATTTCAAATCAAACGGGGTTTGAAAGCTCGGCCAGCAGGGGCGGGTTTGCACCTGCGCGCGACACGGTGATTGCGGCGACTTCGGCACCCAGACGCAAAGCCGCCAGCGCATCGTCGGCAGATAGTTCTGCAATGCCCTGTTTCGTTAGGCAGCCCAGTTGCGACAGCTTGGCCAGCACCCCTGCGTTAAAGGTGTCACCGGCACCGACCGTATCGACGACCGTGACCTTGCGGGCTGCGGCCTCGACGGTTTCGCCGCTTGCAAGATAGGCCTTTGCGCCAGCGCTGCCTTTGGTCACAATCACGACTTTTGGCCCCTGCGCCATAATTTGGGCAGCCTTTTCATCAAGGGGTGCAGCGCCGTCGATCATCCAGTGCAGGTCATCATCGGATACCTTGAGAATATCGCAAGCAGCGATCATGGTGGCCAACCGCACCCGATAGGCGGTGGGGTCGGTTATGAATTGCGGGCGAATGTTGGGGTCAATCATGATGACGCGGTTCGCTGATTGATCAACAGCAAGCGCTGCATAGAAATCGGCGGCGGGCATGCCAATCAGGCTGATGCCCCCGAAATACAGCGTGCTGACCGTGCCGGGGATTGCCGGAAGGTTCGCTGCATCAAGCGAGCGGCCCGCGGTGTTTTCATCATAGAATGTGTAGGTGGCATTGCCGCCGGACAGTTGCACAAAGGCCAGCGTTGTTGGCCGGTTTGCGAAGATGACCTGCGACGTGTCGACGTTGCTTTCTTGCAAGGCGTCGCGCAATTGGGTGCCGAACATGTCGGTCGACAGGCCAGAGACAAAGCCGACGGGCTGTTCAAGCCGCCCCAACGCGCGGGCGGTGTTGAACACGGCACCGCCAACATGGGGCGTGAATGCGCCGTTATCTTCGATCATGTCGATCAATGCTTCTCCGCAACACAGTATCATGGTGTCCCCCAGCCCTTGCACTTTGGAATTTGATAAGGGTGTGAGCGCTAACGGTCCAGAGAAAACTTAGACCATTGCCCATGGTCAGCCAGACGGTAAGATGCGGTAATTCGGGGAGTATCCAGTGGAATTTGACTATATCATCGTGGGGGGCGGCACTGCAGGCTGTGTTCTGGCCAACCGGCTTTCTGCCAACCCCAAGACCCGCGTGCTGCTGCTTGAGGCGGGAAAAGACGATAATTATCACTGGGTACATGTGCCGATCGGGTATTTGTACTGTATCGGCAACCCTCGCACCGACTGGATGATGAAAACGGCGGCAGAGCCGGGTTTGAACGGGCGGTCTTTGTCTTATCCACGGGGCAAATTGCTGGGCGGCTGTAGTTCTGTGAATGGCATGATTTATATGCGCGGGCAGGCTGCGGATTACGACGGCTGGCGGCAGATGGGCAATGTGGGCTGGGGCTGGGATGATGTCCTGCCCTATTTCCTGAAAAGCGAAGACCACCATGATGAGGCCAAGCCATTGCACAGCTCTGGTGGTGAATGGAAAGTATCGCGGCAACGGTTGCGGTGGGACGTTCTGGAAGCGGTTCAGGAAGGCGCGAAAGAGTTCGGCATAGAGCCTACGTTAGACTTTAATTCAGGCACAAACGAGGGATCAGGCTTTTTCGAGGTGAACCAGAAGAATGGCGTGCGCTGGAACACATCCAAGGCATTCCTGCGCCCTGTGATGCAGCGGAAAAACCTAAAGGTCATGACGCAGTCCCATACACGGCGGGTGATTTTGGATGGCAAGCGCGCAACGGGGGTGGAGTTCGAGCATAATGGCGGGGTCGTAAAGGCCACTGCGGCGGCAGAGGTTATTTTGGCAGCCGGCGCGATCAATTCGCCCAAGCTGTTGGAGCTTTCGGGCATTGGGCAGGCTGACCGCTTGTCAGATTTGGGAATAACGCCGCTGCACGAGCTGCAAGGGGTCGGTGAAAACCTGCAAGACCACCTGCAAATCAGAACCGTATTCAAAGTTACCGGTGCAAAAACCCTGAACGAGGTGGTCAATAGCCTTTGGGGGAAGGCCAAGATCGGGATGCAATACGCGCTTACCCAAAGCGGGCCGTTGTCGATGGCCCCCAGCCAGTTCGGGATGTTCACCAAAAGCGACCCGAGCCTTGAGACGCCTGATCTGGAATATCACGTCCAACCCTTGTCGACGGACAAGCTGGGCGATCCTTTGCATCCGTTTCCGGCGATCACGGTGTCGGTGTGCAACCTGCGCCCGGATTCGGTTGGCGCGACGCATATCGACAGCACCGATATCAACCGGCAGCCTGATATTCGCCTGAATTACCTAAGCACAGAACGGGACCGGATGGTCGCCGTTCAATCCATCAAGCAAGCGCGGCAATTGATGACTGCGCAGGCGCTGGAAAAATACCAACCGGAAGAAATGTTGCCCGGCACACATATCGCGACAGATGATGAATTGCTGCGTGAAGCCGGAAATATCGCCACGACGATCTTTCACCCTGTTGGCACATGCAAGATGGGCAGCGATGACCGCGCCGTTGTTGATACGGAATTGCGGGTGCATGGGATTGAGGGGTTGAGGGTGGTTGATGCGTCGATCATGCCGAAAATCGTATCGGGCAACACCGCGTCGCCTGTTATCATGATCGCGGAACGTGCAGCTGATATGATATTGTCGAAATCGCGCTAGGCGTTTTGGGCTGATTAGAGACGGCTATAGGCTCTGATACGGGGTTTTGGCGACTATTATCAGCGGGCAAAAATGCTGTCTTTGTGCTGGGCCAGATAAATGCGAAGCCATGGGGTGAATTTTTCCGGCTCATCGCGGGTCTGCTGGGCGAGGTCGTCCAGATCGACCCAGGCGGTGTCCATGACCTCGCCCGGGTTTGGATGAATGCTGGTAAAGGCGATTGCTTCGGCTGTGTAGATATCGACCAGTTCATGTTCGATCAGACCGTTGCCGACATCAGCGCGGTATTCGATCTGGTCGCGATGTATCAGGCGCAGGCCGCTGATCCCCAGTTCTTCGTCCAGACGGCGATTGGCGCAGGCCAAAGCGGGTTCGTCCCAAAAAGGGTGCGTGCAACAGGCATTCGCCCAAAGCCCCGGTGTATGATATTTTGACAATGCGCGGCGCTGGATCAACGTTTCGTTTTCACGCATGACAAAGACCGAAATCGCTTTGTGACGCAGCCCGCGTTGGTGCACCTCCAGCTTTTCAACGGGGGTCAGCGCCCCGCCAACCCATGCCGGGATCATCATGCTCATGTCGTTTTCCGAGTGATTTGGCGGATTCGAATTGCCAATGTCCTGATCCTAGTTTCGATACGCGGCGGTCGCCGCGGCCTCGTGGGCCTGTTTTAAATATAGTTCCTGATTTCCGCTTTTGTATATCTAACACAGCAGGGTGGTGAATATACAATTTCGCGGCGGATCAATGCCTGTCGCTTAAGCCGTCACGAGACCCCGCCAAGCGACAGCGTGGTTTCGATCTGTTCATCCGTGTAGCCCAATCCCGCGAGGAGTTCGCGCGTGTGGGTCTGCCCGTTGGACATTTCAGGCGGGGTTGTTTCGATCGAGGAATAGCGCGGTGCAGGGGTCGGTTGGCGAACACCGCCAGCTGTTACAAAGGTATCCCGGCTGCGGTTATGGGGGTGATCCGGCGCTTCGGTCAGGGACAGGATCGGGGCATAGCAGGCATCAGAGCCAACCATGATACCATCCCATTCGTCACGGGTTTTCGCGGCGATCACCTTGGCCAGTTTGTCGCGCATGTCGTCCCATTTTTGCGGATCATTTTGCGCAACCATATCAGGATCACCGGCAAGGCCGGTCAGTTCCAGCATCTTCGCATAAAACTGCGGTTCAATCGGACCAAGAGAGATGAATTTGCCGTCGCGGGTTTCGTAGACGTCATAGAAATGCGCACCGGTGTCCAACATGTTGACCCCGCGTTCATCCTTCCACCAGCGTTGGCCATGAAAGCTGTAGATCATCGACATCAGCAAGGCAGACCCGTCGGTCATGGCAGCGTCGATTACCGTGCCGGTGCCACCCCGTTGGACGTTCAAAAGCGCAGATACCATGCCAAAGGCCAGCATCATCGCACCACCGCCGAAATCGCCCATCATATTGATCGGCGGCGTGGGCTTTTCCCCTTTGCGGCCAAAGGCATGAAGGGCACCAGACAGTGCGATGTAGTTGATGTCGTGACCGGCCATCTGGGCATAGGGGCCGGTCTGGCCCCAGCCTGTCATGCGGCCGTATACCAATTTCGGGTTCAGGTTCAGCATGTCGTCGGGGCCAAGGCCAAGCCGTTCCATGACACCGGGGCGGAACCCTTCGATCAGGCCGTCTGCGGTCGCGATCAGATCGCGCAGAACCGCCTTGCCGCTGTCGGTTTTCATATCAATCGCGATACGTTTGCGGGACCGCAGCAAGATGTCGGTGCTGGCGTCGCTTTCGGGGCCGCCCTGAGTGCCACCGGGGCGTTCAATACGGATCACTTCGGCCCCGTGATCGGCAAGCATCATGCAGGCAAAAGGGCCGGGGCCAAGACCCGCAAATTCGATGACGCGCAAACCGTCGAGTGGACCGGGCATGGGGGTTCTCCTATTCGAAATTAGCTTTGCGTTTCTGCAAGAAGGCGGTGACGCCCTCGGTAAAGTGTGGATGTTTTCCGGCTGAGGCCTGGGCATCGCGTTCTTCATCCAGTTGCGTCTCAAAGCTGCCATCGCCCGCTTGCCACAAAAGCTTGCGCATCAGGCCAAGCGCGTGGGTCGGCCCCTTGGCCAAGCGCGTTGCGTAGTCTCGGGCGGTGGCCATGACGGCGTCATCCTCGACAACTTTGGTGATCATGCCCCAGTCGAACGCCTGTTGCGCAGGGAGCTTTTCACCCAGAAGGGCCAGTTCGGCGGCACGCACACGCCCGACATTGCGCACCAGCATCCACGTGGCACCCCCATCGGGCACCAAGCCGATATGGCAAAATGCCTCGAGGAAATAGCTGTTCTTGCCAGCGACGATGATGTCACCCGCCATTGCGATTGACGCGCCGATGCCCGCGGCGGGGCCGTTTATGGCTGTGATCAGGGGCACATCCAGATTGCGGATCGTCATCATCATAGGGTTATAGGCCAGACCCAGCGATGATCCTGCGTCGATATCGCCGGGTTTCGCGGTTGGGCTGGCATGCAAATTCGCACCGGAGCAGAACGCGCGGGAGGAGCCGGTAAGGATAATCACCCGGCTGGTTTTGGCCGCGTTTTCCAATGCAGCGCTCAGCGATACCGCCAGATTTGGGGTCAAGGCGTTCAGGGTGGTTGGGTCGTCCAGCGCGATCGTCGTTACGCCGTCCGAGGTGTCGATTTTTAGGCCGTTTGTCATATATATCTCCCGATTTTGGGCAGCAAAGCATTGATCGCGGGGATAGGCAAACGGGTGTTTGCCGTTCGGCGGCCCAACGGGTCGTTAACGGGTTTCACGCAGCTTGGCCAAGAACCGATGCCCAAGCCATGGAGCCCAGTAATGTCAGATACTTCACCGATCCTGTCGATGCCCTATATCCAGCCCGCGCAAGCGCAAAAGCACGTGACCCACAACGAGGCCCTGCGGCTTTTGGATGTGGTTGTGCAGTTGGCGGTTGTGTCTGTGGATCACTCCGTTCCGCCCGCCACAGCGGTCGAGGGGGACCGCTATGTCGTGGCATCGAATGGTCAGGCGGAATGGGCGGGGCAAAGCGGAAATATCGCGGCTTTTATTGACACGAGCTGGCAGTTTTTTACGCCCCTTGCAGGGTGGACGGCGCAGGTGCTGGATACCAAAACCACAGTCGTTTTTGATGGCGCGGCTTGGGTCGCTGCTGTTTTGGATAATTTGCCGGGCCTTGGCATCGGGGCAAGCTTTGACAGCTATAACAAGTTGGTTGTGTCATCGGATGCGGTGTTGCTGAACAATGCCGGCGGCGGGCATCAGCTCAAGATTAACAAGGCATCCCAAGGTGATACAGCAAGTCTGTTGTTCCAGACAGGATATGGCGGGCGTGCTGAAATGGGCATCGCAGGCAGTGATGATTTCGCCCTGAAGGTCAGCGCGGATGGCGCGAGTTGGGTTGAAGCGTTGCGTGTTGATGCGGTGACGGGGCGCATTACGACTGCGATTGCAGGATGGCGCGAAGTGTTAACTGCGCCGCGCAATTATTTCGTTGACCCGGCATCGGGGAGTGACGCAAATGACGGCTTGTCAGCCGGTGCGGGTGCGTTTGCCACGCTCCCCAAGGCATTTGCGGCGGCGCAGGCAATTGATACCGGTGGCCACGATATCACCGTTCAGCTTGCGCACGGCACCTATGGTTTGGTGCAACCGATTGTGGTCGGGCGCGCGTTGGTCGGCGGCGGGCAGTTGATCGTCCAGGGGGATGTGGCGGCACCGGGGATGGTCGTCGTTGATGCCGTGGAACAGGCGTTTGCCATTTCTGCTGGTCAGGTTTTGCTGCGCGGCATCAAGGTGCAAAACGCGAGTGCCGTGGCGGCTGCATTATCTGTGACAGGTCAAGCGCATCTGATGGTCGATGCTGTTGTTTTCGGTGATGCCGGTGGGCATCTTGAGGGGGTCGCCGCCCGCCTGTCATTGGAAGGCGCGTGTTCGATCGACGGGAACGCCGGCTTTCACCTGCGTCTGACTGACGGGGCGCAGTTTAACGGGAACGGGCATAGTGTGACCTTGGCGGGGACGCCGGAATTTCTTGATGCGTTTTGCATCTGTACACACGCCAGTGTCGCGCGTTTTGCCGGGCAAAGCTTTGTTGGGAGCGCCCTTGGCGCAGGCTATGATCTGGCCGCGAATGGCGTCATCGACAGCGGTGGCGTGACCCTTCCGGGTGACAGTGCCGGGGTGGTGCAGACGGGCGGGATTTATCTGTGATGTCCAATCGATCAAATTCGCGGTGAATGCCATTAAGTTGCCACAGAGCACATAGGAGCGGTTAACGAAGCTTGCGCATTATCATCCCCAATGGATGTCTGGGGATTGGAATAAATGGAGTTCGAACACAAGGTAACATTGTCGGGCAGGCCAGATTTTTTTCTGACTGGGGTGACCGACATGGTTGTGTCCGACACGCCTTCGGGGGCGATCCTATACACGACCTCGCGCTTTGGAGGCGGTGATTTATTGGCCTACCGCATTGGTGCTGACGGGGGGCTGACACAGCTTGATAGCCGGGCGATTGCAGGTTCGACCCAATCGGGGTCGGTCAATAAACTGACCCTTGTTGGCGACAGCTTGTATCTGACCGGCGTTCAAAATGCAGCGTTGACGAAGATCGACCTTGCGGCGGATGGCACATTTTCAAACTTGGCGGCTGTGACTGGCGCGCCCTTGCCGCAGCAGATGCTGGGGGCCGAAGTCGCCGAAATTGACGGCCTGCCCTATTTATACGGTATCGCCCGTGGGTCCGATACTGTCGGGGTGTGGCGGATCAATGACAACGCATCTGTCACAATGGTTCAGGACGCGGGTGCGGGGGTATCATCGCAGGCGGCCCTGACCGGGCTGTGTATTGCCGATATTGGCGGATCGCCTATCCTTTTGGTCGGCTCTGCCTCTGAAAATGCGCTGATCAGCATGACGCTGGACAGCGCTGGCCGCCCGATAGAGGTGTCCAGGGTATCGGCCAATGATGGTGTGGGTATTGCCAGCCCCAGTGCGGTTTCGATTGTCACTGTCGGGGATCAGTCCTTTGGCGTGATGGCATCATCGGCCAGCGGTTCCCTTACCGTTGTGCGGTTGGGTGCAGATGGATCGATGCAGTTGACAGACCACCTGCTGGATACGCTGGACACCAGATTTGATGATGTATCGCATTTGCGAACAGTGGTGCACAACGACCGCGCCTATCTGGCGGCGGCGGGCGGGGATGATGGTGTATCGGTTTTTGAACTCTCCCCCGATGGGCGGTTGTTACACCTGAGCACGATCGTCGACGGGATAGACACCACCCTTGATGCGGTGTCGGCGCTAGGTTTTTCTGTGCAGAATGATGCCTTGCACCTTGTTGTCGCGTCAGGGGCCGAGGCAGGGCTAAGCGCCTTTACCCTCGATATCTCTGGCCGTGCTGCGCCGGTTTCGGGCACATCCACGGCCGAAGTTATGTCCGGCACCACCGCGGATGATTTCCTGATGGGGAATGCGGGGAATGACACGATTTCTGGGGGGGAGGGGGCCGATTTCTTGGTAGATGGCACCGGATCCGACCTGCTGACCGGCGGCGCGGGTGCTGACAGGTTCATCATGACGGCGGATGGGTCGTCGGACACAATCGGTGATTTCGACATTGCGCAAGATCAGCTTGATCTTTCGGGCTGGCCCCTTGTGCGCAACATACCGCAATCGGCGTTCCAGTCGACCAGTACCGGTGCCATTCTGACCCTTGGCCAAGAAAGCCTGACCGTTCAATCCGCGGATGGAAAGCCGATTTCATACGCGGAAATGATGCCCCGGATTACGTTGGGAACATCGTATATTCCGCAAAATCTGGTGCTGCCTGACGAACCGGACAGCGAAACGGCCCCTGCTATCCCTGTGCCGCAGAACCTGAGCGGCACCCCTGCGGCCGACACGTTAAATGGCGATGACGCAGCCGATATTATTCAGGGCCTTGCGTCCAATGATACCCTTTCGGGAATGGGTGGCAATGACACGATCAACGGGGACGAGGGCGATGATGACATTCTTGGCAACGCCGGCAGTGATGTTCTTGAGGGCGGTCTGGGGGCCGATCAGATTTGGGGAGGCATCGGTTGGGATACCCTGCGCGGCCAAGATGGTGACGATTTCATTTGGGGCGGGGACGGGTTTGATGCCATCGGCGGTGGCAGTGGCAACGATGTGATAAACGGGAATAATGGCGCTGACCGGCTTTATGGCGATGACGGCAATGATCAGCTGACAGGCGGGCTGAATTCTGACAGTCTGTGGGGCGGCAACGATCAGGACACGCTGGCAGGAAGCGCGGGTTCGGATGAGCTGTATGGCGGGAATGGCAATGACCGCCTGTACGGAAATGCAGGGGCGGACAAGCTGGAAGGCCAAAGCGGCAATGACTGGCTTGCTGGCGGGATCAACAACGACACGTTAGACGGCGGTGACGGTGATGACCGTTTGCAGGGCGATAACGGCTCCGACTTTCTGACCGGCGGGTCTGGGAATGACCTGCTCAAGGGCAACGCCGGCCATGATACATTGGATGGTGGGGATGGTGATGACCTGTTGGCCGGGGGGATTGGTGCGGACAGGTTCATTTTCACCTCCGGCCATGATCAGATTTTCGACTTTCAGAATGAAATTGATACGCTGGTTCTTGATTCGATGTTGTGGGGCGGCGGAACGCGCACCGTGTCGCAACTGTCTCAATATGCCAGCCTGACTGCCGAAGGATATGTTTCGCTGGATTTTGGGAATGGCAACATCCTTGATCTGCTGGATGTGGAATCCCTTGATATACTGGAGAATGATCTGGATTTGGTCTGATGTCTTGTCTTCTGGGTATGCCTCTGCCCGCTCAAAGCTCCATGATGTCACGGTGATATCTGCGCAGGAACACCAGCCCCAAGAAGCCAAGCAGACCTGAAAGCGCAAACACATAGGTCTGGTTTGCATAGACGGCATCATAGCTGTTGTAATAACCGGCGCGCATGGTCCCGATAATATGCACAAGCGGGTTGTACCAAAGCCAGTCCTGATAAGGGTGGGGAACGGCCTCCAGTGTGAAAATGACGCCGGAGACCAGCAAAAGAGGGCGGGTTAGAATGCTGTACACGCGCTGCCAGATCGGGAACATCGACATCAGAAAACAGTTGAACGTCCCGACCCCCAGCCCAAAGGCGGCGGTCATCGTGAAAGCGCTGATGATCTTTCCCCACTCAAGACTTGTTCGGGTTTCAAAGGCAATAATGATGCCTGAAAACACGATAATCCCCACAAGGAGCTGCGTCAGAAGGTTGAGAATGAACCGGCCCGCGATTGCATCGACGAAAGTGACCCGCGGGTAGGAGAGCAGTTGTTTCGAATAGTTGATCGCCTGCGCTGTCTTGGTGCTAAGGTCATTGAACATCAAAAAAGGCAGCAGGCCAGTTGCATAAAACATCGCAAAATTTGTGCCCAGCAGGGGGCTGCGAAACCCGATTGAAAAAATCACCGACAGCAGCGCGATGCCAAGAACAGGTTCCGCCAAGGCCCAGAGGTACCCGCCGGGGGACCGACCGTAGCTTGTTGTCATTTCTCGCAAAATGAGCGCGCAGATCGTTCGTGCGGTCATAAAGCGCTGGGGGCTGCGGACCCTGCGCAATGGGCGCGCTACCGTGACGGGATCGACGATCATCAGGCGGTCCCGGTTGGGGGAAGCGTTGATTGAAACCCGCCATCCCATTGATCGGGTACCAGATCGCCAAAGCGTTCCTGAACGAAAGCATATTGCGGGGCAAAGGCATCAAAAAGCCCTGCGCGAACATCCTTGGGCATAACCGCCTTTGTGCCCGGATTAATATGCGTGTCTGGGTCTGCCGCGATCTTTCTGATCCCCAAAAACCCGCAAAGGCGATCCATCGAAGCAGGTTTGAACAGATCCTCGTAAAACAGGTACTTGATCCGGTCGGATGGGATCGCGGCCTCTAACTCATTAATAGTGCGCCGGTAATCCGCTCTTTCGATCTTGGTCAATCGCCCGGTTGAAATCAGATGTTGCGCGCGGGCAATGCAGGCATCCTGAAAACAGGGGGGCGGCGGATTGGTCGTTTTGATCGCCATTCTGATCTGTGACCACATCCGGTCAATCGGGTCGCGCAGGATAAAGATGAATTTGGCAGACCCGATCTGCCCCATTTGCGCGAAAACCTCGCGATCCAGAACCGCATAGGCTGGCGTGATATCACATACGACAGGTTGGCCGTCATACTGATCCAGCAAATAATCAAGATAGGCCGAGTGGTCGTCAGCCTGAGAAGTATAAATATCCAAAAGATCGGTGAGGTCGCGCAGCTGTTGCAGGTTGGCGCGGTTTCGGGGGCCCAACTGTGGGACCAATCGTTGCGCCAAGGTCTGGGCCGCGTGAATACGGATGTCGAACACCTGTCTCGCCTTGCCGGCAATCACATCGAAATAATGCAGTTCCTTGTTCCGCGAGAAATATACCTCATCGCTTTGTCGCAAAGCGTCGTAAAGCCAGGTCGTCCCTGCCTTTTGGGCACCAATGCAAAAAACCATCGTGGCCGTTGATGGAAAGGAATAATCAGGCATGAATGAAACCTTGTCCAAACGCGTGGGGTCAGGGTTTCATGTTGTACTCGTGCAGTTCTATCGCTTCGTTAATATCGTCAAAGTAAATCAACTGACCTTTCTCAAGAACCGCACCCGCGCTGCACATCTCGCGCAGTAACCCGATGGAATGGCTTACAAAAATCGCCCCGGCACGCGACATTCTATCGGCAAAGACGGCTTTGCTTTTGCGTTTGAACGCGGCGTCGCCAACGGCGGTAATTTCATCAATCAGATAGGTATCAAAGGTCAGCCCCATCGACACACCAAAGGCAAGGCGGGACCGCATCCCCGATGAATACGAGCGGATTGGCGCATGGAATTGGGGGCCAAGTTCGGCAAAATCCGCGACATAATCCATAAGGGCGTCACTGTTGGCACCGTATATGCGCGCAACAAATCTGGTGTTTTGCGCGCCAGTCATATCGGGGTGAAAGGACCCGGCAAAGCCAACCGGAAACGACACATTACCATCGCTCAACACTTCGCCGGATGTCGGGTCGGCCGTGCCCGCAATCATCCGCAACAATGTAGATTTTCCTGCCCCGTTGCGCCCTAACAGCCCCACGGAAACTTGGCCGGGAAAGGCTGCATTTATCCGATCGGCGACAAGTTTTCGGGTGCCGTTCACATGATAGGATTTTGTCAGATTGCGCAAAAGGATCATGGCGAAATCTAGCGCCGATCCCTTAAGGAATAGCCAATCATCACAAGAATTGCCCAGATCAGAAAGCTGAATAATGCAACCAGCGCCATGGTGAGCAGCCGGTCGGGGCGCATAGATTTTTCAGCCAGGGTCGGTTTGACATGCGCGGCAAGGTAACGGGTCTGGCGGCGCGATTCCGCGACTGCGGCGTCATAAGAGGCCAGCGCCGCAGTATAGGATTGTTCGGCAAAATCGCGGTCAACCGACAGGCTCTCGAACTCTCCTACCAGATCGGCGAAACCGCTGTCAGCCGTGCCGTTGCCACTGCCGATCCCCAGTTTCGCACGCTCTTGCTTCAGCCGTTCTTCGATCACGGCCTGACGCCGCTCTGCCTGCTTGGTGCGGGGGTCTTTTGCCGTGCTGGTCTGTCGGAGCATATCAATATCAATCAGCGTTTCGGCCAGTTGCGTTTCCAGCGAAGACAGCAGCCCCGTCTGGATTTGCAATGTCGCATCGGGCGATACCACCTGATTGAGATTGCGGAACCTCGTCACCTCGGATCGGGCAATTTTCAGCCGTTGAACGGCGGTCTCCAGCTCTTCGCGGGCATGGCGTGTTGCGTCTTCTCTCGCGATATCGGACAGCTGGTTGATCATCCGGCTGCTTTCTTCATAGATCAACCGCGCGATGTCTTGGGCGTCTTGTGGGGTAAACGCCTGCACTTCCAGATCAATCAGACCGGTGCTGCCATCGCTATAGACATCGACCATGCGCGCCCAATAGTCGGTCAGATCCTCGATCGTGCCCGGGGGGTGATAGCTGAAAACCGGGTCGATTTCCGGATCGGCCTTTGACCAAAGACTGCGCAGATCAAGCGCCTCGTCCACGGTGCGCACCAGATCCTGGCTTTGGATAAACTCGTACAGAATATCTTCATCGGAAGACCCGGATCCAGACAGCTCTGCAACGCCGCCCAACAGTTCAATCGCCGAACTGGTATCTTCGGTACGAACAGAAAACCCGGCAACCGACACAAAGCGGTCTGCTGCGCGTTCCCACAAATACCAAGCCGACACGAGGTTTGTGCCCAAGACGCAGATCACAAAACTCAGGAAAACCGCACGGTGGCGCGGTTTGATACGGGCATCCCGCACAGGGGGGGCAACCGGATGGTGCGTTTGCCGCAAGGCGGGCAGATTACCCTGCGCAAGGATCAAATCTGTTTGCTGCACTTTCGCGGCGATCTCGGCCTTTTTGGCACTGCGCTGTTTTTCAATTCGCGCCAGGGCGGTCTCTCTCTCCCTCATCTTTAGCGCCTTGCGGATGTCATGGGTCAATTTGCGCGTGCGGGCAGGCGTGCCATCGGGCAGCGGATCTGTGTGTGCCATATCCTAAACCCGATCACTGAATATTAAGCGGTCTGTGTTTTTTGTTGGCCTGTAAACGAGTGGTGTAAGGGGTGAATTGTTTTGAAATCGCCGCATGTTCATATCTTGCTTTGTACGATGAATGGCGCGCCGTTTATCGGGGCGCAGCTGAATTCCATTCTTGCCCAAACCCATCGGGAATGGAGCCTTTGGATCAGCGATGATGGTTCGACCGATCAGACCGTCGAATGCGTCAAAAGGTTTATCGCAGACCACCCCGATCGTAATATCCGTTTGATTTGCGGACCCGGTCAGGGATGCGCGCAAAATTTCATGACAATGTTGGGGCACTCTGAATTGGACGGTGCTTGGATCGCCTTTGCCGATCAGGATGATGTTTGGTTGCCCCATAAACTGGCGCGTGCGGTTGATATGATCTGGCGCGGGACAGGTGCTGAAATCTATTCGAGCCGCAGTATCTATACCGATGCCAGCCTGAACACAGTTGGCATATCTACCGATTTCCAGCGGCCGTTCGCATTCGGGAATGCCTTGGTGCAGAATGTTTTGCGCGGCAATACCCTTGTGATACCGCCCGACGTCACCGATTTTTTGCGCAGTGCCTTGCCTTTTGCGTTGAATGCGGGTGTCCCGTTTCATGATTGGTGGGTGTATCAAACTGCGACTGGGGCCGGTTTTGATATCATCCATGATGCGAGGCCCGGCCTTTTTTACCGTCAGCATGGCGGTAATCTTCTTGGGTGTAGTCAGGCACATGCGGGGCGCCGGGCGATGGCAGTGATCCAGCATGTATTTGCGGGTTGGGTCGACCGAAACCTGAATGTACTGACCGGTCTTTCGCCCGTTCTGACCCGCCGAAATCGCCGCGTTTTGTTCGATTTTGCGGATTGGCGGGCGCAGCCGGCGATCAACTGGCGGCCATCCCCGCAATCGCTTGGTGTCTACCGGCAAACTCTGGCTGGTGATTTGGCCCTGCGCATATTGGCGCGATTGGGAAAGCTGTGAACGGCTCATCCGTGCAAAACTCCTTGATGGCGCAGACGTCGCATCAACTCGATATCCTTGACGGCAAAACCCGTCAGCTTTTCACGATTGGCATCACTTTCGATTTTCTCAAGCAGTTGGGGCCAGCGTTTCGTGCCCTCTGCTTGCGGCCCCGCGTTGACCCGCTTTTCTGCGACTGAAATGCGCGCCCCCGTAAGGCGGGCAATATCCGCTTCAAGCAGGGTTAGCCGTTCGATGGGGTATATGCGGTCCAGCAGGTCTGCCTGCTTTTGGGCCATCTCAATCAGATCATTGGGGTGAAGTTTTGCGACGTCGCTTGCCCCGCGGATTTTCCGGGTCGCGAAATACGTGCAATAGAAGTTGTCGTAGTGATCAAGAATGAACTGCTGCCAATTGGCAGCACCGCCAAAGAAATAATCATCAACCGTCCGTTCCCTGATGTTCCTAAGGCCGGTGTGCGCGGGTTCGTTCAGCGTCGCCGGGGGCAGCGCCAACGACTTGTGATGCAGATAGAAGTAAAATGACGCGATACGTTCAAACGGATCCCGCAGTATCGTGAAAACGAACCGGTCTCCTTGCACTTGATCAAGATGTTCCCAATCCAGATGCCCGGAATATAGCGTGTATCCGGGAGGAAACTGCCCGTTTTGCTCCGCTTGAGTGTGCACGCGGACCGGCGATGTCTGGCCTGGCCCCACGATACGTGAAAGTTCCGAGTGCACCGTTTGCCCGGCGGTTTTAGGGATATGAAGGAATACGATTTTCCTCACGCTGGAATGCCATTTCGCAGGTCGACTGGGTCAGGCTGATAGGGGGCCGTTCCGGCAAGCATATGATGAATGCCCTTGCAAAATTCGGTCGGGTCTGACGGATCAAGGTGGTCCATTTGCCACGGCGCAAATCGCCACCATTGGCTGCGCAACATCGGAGTAATGAGCGAGGCGGGCAGTCGCATTTTTTTGATGCTGGCAGGGTTTCCCGCGACCACGGAAAATGCTGGAACGTCGCGTGTGACAACGGCGTGGGCACCAATAATCGCGCCATCGCCAATCGTCACGCCAGCGGCAATATATGCGCCATGGCCGATCCAAACATCATTGCCGATTGTCGTGATTTTGACCTTGGTTGGTGGCCCTTTGAAGGTAAATTTATAGTTGTGGTAATGTTCGGCCGCCGCAAAACCATCTGCAAGATCAAACAGTTCATCCCCCAAATAAAAGGCCGGGCTGGTGGATGCCCAATGCGTCGGATGGTTCTGCCGACCGATTTGCACACCTTCGCCAAATGAACAGTACCGTCCAATCCGTGCGGCAAAACAATATCCCGAAACCTGATAAGAAAAGGCACCAAGCTCGATCGAATGTTCGTACTGGGTCCACTTCAGGCTTGCGGGCGCTTCGATGATCGTATGCTGCGGCAAGTTCACAGCAGAACCGCCGCGGTTCAACACCTCTACACCGACAGCCTGTAGCTTTTTGATGGGGACAGACATGGGGCTCATTACGCAGCATTCCGGTGCGGGTGAAGGTATCTGTGGAAATGCTCGATCAGGTTTTTGTGCTGAAGGCCGCCTTGCGAAAATTCAATCGGAAACCCGTTCTTGGCCTGCCTGACTGCGGCCCCTTGCGCACCAAGGTCAAAGGCGTGGACAGGCAGACCCGTTGCCAACGCTTCATGGGTCGTAAAGGAAAATGTCTCCGGCCAGATTGACGGAATAAGCCAGTCGGTCACCCCGTATCGTGCACAAATATGCGTAAGGTTTTCAATCCGGTAGCTGCCATGAACGGGCACGGAAGGCGGAATGGGAAAACTGTTGTCAAAGTTGCCGATAATGACGAGGCCGATGTCGTTTTTCTCAAAATTCCGGGCGAGATCCTTGATGATCCCTGCGCCTTTCTGAAGGCCAATGTCCCCTAGAATCGCAACGACCCGCCGCGACCCGACTGGGCGTGCAGGGATGATCGGGACATCTTGCAACAGTCGGTGAGGGCGAATTGAAATTTTTTCCGAAATGCCCGGATATACGGATTTCACAATCTCTGCGCTGCTGGGCGAAAAGACGATGATGTCTTTTGCAGTTTCCAAAATCATGGACCAGGCGTTTTGCCAGTCTTTAAGTGTTTGCGATGGAAGGGAGCCCGCAGGTTTGACGCCATCAGTGTTCAAGGCTGGGGGCACGCCGTGATAGATGCCTGTATCATCCAGTAGCGTATAGGATGGAGATATGGGGAAGTAATCGTGAAAGAGAACTTCGATCGTGTGGCGACCGTTGTTGCTGAGCTTGAAAAGCGCACCGGGTAAATCGATGGGATCATGGTCACCGACGCCGCAGGAATAGACGATGCGACGGCGCGAGATCGGTGCCAGCATCTGCAACACGTAATCCAGGCTGTTGGTGTTGCCGGATATGGTTCCATCAGGGGTTACAAGTTCGATCTGCCACCGCTGTTTGCCCCCCACCCGCAGCACCACAGCAGACCGGTCAAGGGTGTGGTGTTTCGTGGCGATCCTTTTTGCAAGATAGGCATCTGCGCCGCCCCCCATACTGTGCGCGAGATATATGGAAACCGGATAGTTGTCTTGTGCCCCCACCCAAGCGAGCGCGAGCGCCAGTCTGGTGGACCGTAGCGGGTCAGATTGAACAAAGTGTTGAACGTCGCGGTCGAAATCCGGATATCTTTGGCGAATTTTCTTATTATTTTCAGCAATAAGGCGCTGCTTTTCCTCATTTCCGAAACTCTGACCGCCGCGGTGTTCAACGAACAGGTTATTCGCGCTTAGATGCAGGCCGCCCAAATCGCGGACCCGCTGGCACCAGTCGACTTCTTCGCCATAGCCACGCCCGAAAGCCGTATCGAAATTGGGGACTTTCCAAAGATACGCAAGATTCATCGCCATGCAGAATCCGACCCCTGTTGGCATCGCGATTTGTTCAGCCGTCGGGTTCAGGGATGCTGCCGTTTTGTCAATAAGATCCCCTTGCCCTGTGGTTAATTCTTGTGGATGGCAGATCAGCGGGGCCGAAAAAATCTCGGCGTCGTTGGACATGGGGGTCACCGTTGCGACGTTCTTGCGTGCAAAAAGGGGCCCAATCAACCGGGCCGCCCAGTTGACCGGAACAAACGCGTCAGAGTTCAGCAAGACCACAGGGTCATACCAAAGCAAGGCCTTTTCAAACCCTTTGTTAACACTTCGGATGAACCCAAGGTTCTCCTTGTTTTCTATAAGGATAACCTGATCGGAATGCCCGTTTTCCCAACTTCTGAGGAAGGGGCGGACGCGGATATCTGTCGAGGCATCTTCGATCAGGATGAGCCGCCATGGCAGTTCGGTGTGGTTTTTGACCCGTTCAAGGGCGTCTTGCAGTAGCTCAAACGCGTTGAAAACAGGCATAATGATCGTGATACGGCTGTCTGGTCGCAGCTGTGGCAGTTTGTCGGGAATGCGAAAAAGATCGGGATCCAATTCGCGCGATTGCGGCAGCGCGGTAAGCTGCAAACCCTGTTTGATGCGCCCGCGGTATTTGGGGTTGCTGGTCGCCAGCCATCCAATCCCAGGGGGGATTTGCGTAAAAATCGCAACAAGAAAGGCATAGAGAACCTGCAGGCGAACCAGGTGCAGATGGTCCAAGGGCAGTGTCATCGCGATCGTTGGCTGGTCTGGTCCAACGCTATGAAATTCCAGCCCAAAGCGCGCGATTTCAGTCAATTTCAAGGGCCCCAACGGCACGGTGATATCGAAACCAAGATGTGCATCAAAACCATAAGCCTGCGCGACATCATCGCGGCGCAAACCGGGCTGAACGCTGGCCTTGATGCCGTTCATATGCAGAACAATTTCATCGGCGCGTGACCAGCCAGCCAGCCGGATATGCCCCTTGTCCAAGGTTATGACGTCCAGCGCGCCAATAACCCGCCCATCGGAACCAGTAAGCGCCTGCGGTTTCCCCTGCGCTTTCAGGTGCGCAGCGGTGTATCGGGCAAAAAGAGCGGCGAGCTGTTTATACAAAATCAGTCTTTTCGATTCTAAGTTCTTTAGATTGGATGTCAGATCTGCACGCCTTTGCTTAAGGGGAGGTTAAATTGAAAAGATCGATTTTTTCGGGAGAACCGCCGGGCCGCTTGTCGATAGACCCACCATGAGAAGGCTGGATATAGTCGATAACGGATTGAATAATCAGGTGGATATTGATGCATCCGCCGAGCTGGGCAAAGGATTCCAGATACGGATTTTTGGCCGAAACAATCACCTTCTGATTGGTGCGAATACGATCCTTGGCACCGGAATGATCGAGATCAGAAACAGCGAAAGCTCGATCAAAATCGGCGAGGATTGTGTGCTGAACGGGAGTTTTCGATGCCGTGCCGGGCAGACCCATCTTAGGGTTGGCGATAAAACCACGATGATGATGGCGCATATTTCACTGCATGAGGCGGGCAAAATAACGCTTGGGGACAACTGCATGTTGTCGGGCGATATCACAATGGATGTGAGCGATATGCACTCGATTTTAGACGTTCAATCAGGTGAACGGCTAAATCCACCGCGTGATATCGTGATCGGTGACCATGTGTGGCTGGCGCATGGCGTGCGGATCATGAAGGGCGCGCAGATCGGGCAGGATTGCATTATCGGTAGCCGCGCTATGGTGTTTGGTGAAATTCCTGCGAATTCGCTTGCAGTCGGGTCGCCAGCGCGGGTGGTGCGGAGCGGCGTTACATGGGATCGCAGGCGGATACCGAAGTCAAACGGGGCCGAGATTGAGCGCGCCGTGATCTGATACCTGTTATCCATGATCCAGACCTAGATAGGCACCGACATTTCCAACAACGACGTCTTCAGCGACGATTTCAAGGCTGCGCTCGATGCGATCGAATTGGGGGCACCTTGCCGGAAACCCGCAGCATTTGCGTGAAGATGCGGCCGCAATCTGGGGGACGGTGAAGAAGTTTCTTGCAGAGTAAGAGGTAGAATATTGGGCTTTCGGGACAAACCTGTCATTCGGTTCACGACCCGCACCCAGCCCAGCTTCGCAGTTCCAGTACCCCCAACGACAGACAGGGGCGGCATGCTCCGGTTGTACCTGCTGAATTGAGCAGGTTTTTAACTGCGCCAATTCTCCACGTCACGCGCCACCTTGTCGAGAAGACATAGCAGATCAGTCTGTTCCTGCTTTGACAGGACGCCCAGCATCTTTTGTTCGGCTTGTGCGAACCGCGTCATGATCTTGTCATGCATAACGCGCCCTTCGGGCGTGATCCGCAATACCTGTCGCCGGGTGTCGTCCGTGTCGCGCGTGCGGGCCAGGTAGCCCTTCTTTTCCAGCGAGGCGACGCCGCGGCTGACTGTGTTCGACGGCTGTTCCGTCACCTCGCAAATGTCGCGGGCATGCACGTCGTCGCGAAAGCTCAGGCACATCAGCACGGTCAGTTCCGGGCGGATGATGCCAAAGTCCTTCTCCATCTGCCGCAGGATCGGTTCCCGCCAGAAGTTGGTCAGGAAGGCCAGCCGGTAGCCGATGCCAAAGGGCGTCGCGTCAAGAATGTCAATTAGCTTCATAATGCGATCATAGCCTAAAAAAAAGATTGCTCCAGATGGAAATATATTGTTCCATGTGGAACTAACTGGGAGGAGAGACACATGGGCAAGACGCTGGAGCGCCTGTCCCTGACCGCGCTTGGCGCATGCATGGTGGGCATGATGGGCGTCATCGTGGTGCAGGTGGCCTGCAGTGCGCTCGACGTGAATCCGGTGGTTGCGTTCGACCGCGCTTGGGCACTGGTGGGCACTGCGATCACGTTGAATTCGCTGCTGGATCTGCAATGGCACCTGCTGGTCATCACCGGGCTTTTGCCGGCCGGGCTGGTTTGGCTGACAGACAGTCATGTACGTGTCGATTTCCTGTACCAGACCCTTGGCTCGCGCACGCAGACGCAGATCAATCTGGCCGGAAACCTGCTTTTTGCCGCGCCCTTTCTGGCGCTGGCGCTGCCCGCCGCGTGGAACTTCACCGCGCGGGCCTGGCGCGCCGACGAAGGGTCAAGCAACGGCGGACTGGCCGACCTGTGGCTGATAAAGGCGATGTTGCCGCTCGGACTGGCGCTGCTGGCGGTGGCTGTGCTGGTGGAAACCTGGCGCTTGCTGCGGGGTGTGCGCTGATGGACATGGTGCTTCCGCTTGCCATGGCCGCCCTGACGCTTGCGGGGATCATGGCCGGATACCGCGTCGGCATGGTGCTGGCGGGATCGGCCGCGCTGTTCATCCTTGTGTCTGATCTGCCCACCGCGTTTTTCAACCTGCTGGTCAGCCGGATTTACGCCAACGTCCTGTCGAACTGGCTGCTGGTGGCGATCCCGATGTTCATTTTCATGGGGCTGATCCTGGAAATGTCCGGCGCGGCGGAACGGTCTCTGCGTGCGGCGCAGCGCGCCTTGGGCGGCAGCGCCGCGGGCATGGGCATTTCGGTGCTGGTGATCGGCGTATTGCTGGCGGCTTCTTCGGGAATCGTGGGCGCTTCGGTCGTGCTGCTGGCGATGCTGGCACTGCCAAGGTTGCAGGAGGCGGGGTTCGACAAGCCCACCTCGGCGGGGCTGATCGCGGCCTCCGGCACGCTGGCGATCCTGATCCCGCCCTCGATCATGCTGATCGTGTTGGGTGACCAGTTGCAGACCCCGGTGCCTCAGATGTTCGCCGGAGCCATGGGGCCGGGGCTGCTGCTGGTGACGGTTTACGGTGCCTTCGTGATCTGGAAAGCACGCGGGCTGCCCGCCCTGCCGCGCAGCGACCGCCCCTCGCCCTTGCGCTTGCTGTTCGATCTCGGGCCGTTGCTGGCGCTGGTGATCACGGTCCTCGGCTCCATCGTCGCGGGCCTGGCCACCCCGACCGAGGCCAGTGGGCTGGGTGCCTTCGGCGCGCTGCTGATCACCGTGATCTATCGCAAGTTCAGCACCAATATGCTGATGAATGCCGCGCGCCAGACTGTCGTCACCACGGCGCTGGTGCTGTTCGTGATGATCGGGGCGACATGCTTTTCTGCGGTGTTCAAGGGCATCGGCGGCGATGACATGGTATCGGCGGCGATCACCGCCTTTGGCACCGACCCCTATACGGTTCTGGCGGTGGTCATGGTGGCCATCTTCGTTCTTGGGTTTGTGCTGGACTGGTTGGAAATCACGCTGATCCTGCTGCCGATCTTTGCCCCCGTGGTGGCGGGCCTTGATTTCGGCAACGGGCTGGCCGGGCAGGACACAAAAATCTGGTTCGGCATCCTCGTGGCAGTCAACCTGCAGACCTCGTTTCTGACCCCGCCGTTCGGCTTTTCGCTGTTCTACCTGCGCGGGGCGGCAGGAAACGCGCTGACGACCCCGCAGATCTATCGCGGCGTGCTGCCCTTCATCGGTTTGCAAGTGCTGGTGCTGGTGCTGCTGATCCTATTTCCCCGGCTGATCACCGGGTTCACATCATGACCAAAATGACCATCATGAAAGGGAGGAACCTCATGAAAAAGACAATGCTGATGGCCGCGCTGGCGGCCCTGACGGCCACCGCTGCGGTGGCGGACAAATATACATTGCAAAGCGCCTTTCCCGGCCTGCCCGTACTGGACCCGACGGCGAAACGCTTTGTCCAGAATGTAGGAACCCTGACCGGCGGCGAGGTTGCCTTCGACTACCTTCTCGCGGGGGAACTGTCGCCTCCGGGCGAGATATTCGACAACGTCAGCGCGGGTGCGATCGACGCGGGCTGGTCCTTTGCGGCCTATGCGGCGGGCAAGGAACCGGCGGCGGCGCTGTTCGGCTCGGTGCCATTTGGCGGTGATCCGCTGTCCTATATCAGTTGGCTGAACCATGGTGGCGGGCTGGAGCTTTGGCGCGAAATTTACGCGCCCTACAACCTTGTCCCCATGGCCTGCGGGGTGATCCTGTCCGAGGCGGGCGGCTGGTACACGAGGGAAATCAACACCCCCGAGGACATCCAGGGCCTGAACATCCGCATCGGCGGCCTGGGGGGCACGATCCTGGGCAAGCTGGGTGCCAACGCCATGAGCCTGCCTGCGGGCGAAATCTCGACCTCGCTGGAAACCGGTCGGCTGGACGCGACCGAGCTCAGCTTTCCGCTGGTCGACAAGCTGATGGGCTTTGATGCCGTGGCCAAGAACTATTACTTCCCCGGCTGGCATCAGCCCGCCGGTTTCATCGAATTCTACATGAACAAGGACAAGTGGGAGGCGCTGACCGACGCGCAGCGCACCGCGATCGAAGTGTCCTGCGCCGATGCGGACCTTTACGCCATGGGCGTCGCCGCCGGTGCCCAAGGCGAGGCGCTGGAGGAGTTCCGCGCCAATGGCGTGAATGTGCAGCGGTTCCCTGACAGCGTTTTGGACGCGCTTCGCAAGGCTGCGGACGAGGTCTATGCCGAGGAATCCGCCAAGAACGCGATGTTCAAGCGGGTCATCGACAGCTACCGCGCCTATGCCGCCAGCTACAACGAGTATCAGGCCTTGTCGGACCTGAACTGACCCCAACGACCCCTGCGGCGCGCGCGTGCCGCAGGGACAGAACCGGAGGGTTTCAGTGTCCCAGACTCCACCTTATCTTTTGCGCGATTTCGGGTCTTATACCGCGGGCGGGCGTATCGCAGAGGTCACCACGGGGACGCCGCGTCAGGTGAATTTCACCCGCACCGCGTCGCTCGAGGTCGACCCGCGCGGCCATTTCGCCATCGAACACGCCTATGTGCAGTATTTCATCCCCCAAGCCCGCAATGATGCGCCGCCGGTGGTGCTGCTGCACGGCGGTGGCATGTCCGGCAGTTGCTGGGACAAGACCCCGGACGGTCGCCCCGGCTGGCTGCAGCTGTTGCTGGCGCAGGGCTACGAGGTGCATGTGGTCGACAACGCAGAACGTGGCCGCGCGGGCTTTGCCCCAGGTCATTGGCAAGGTGAGCCGTTGTTGCGCAGCATGGAGGAGGCCTGGACCCTGTTCCGCATCGGCCCGCGCGAGGGGTTCACGTCCCGCACGCCGTTTGAAGGGCAGCAATTTCCTGTGGCGCAGTTCGACAGCTTCGCCCGCTGGTTCGTGCCGCGTTGGTTGACCACCTCGGGCGTGCAGACCGATGCCCTGCTGGCTGTTCTGGACCGCACCGGCCCCGCCACCGTAATCTGCCACAGCCAAGGGGCCGAGATTGCGTTTGACGCGCATCGCCGCAACCCGTCCGGGTTTGCCGCGCTCATCGCGCTCGAGCCATCGGGCTATCCCGAAGATCCTACCGAATTGCACGGCACGCCGACCCGCATCCTTGCCGGAGACTATCTGGAGGCGGATCAAGCCTGGATCGCACGCCGCGCCGCCTGGCGCGCACTGGCGTCAGGTGACAGCGTTGCGTTTATCGAGGCACCAGATATCGGCACCGGCAACAGCCACATGCTGATGTGTGACAGGAATGCGCACGAAATCCTCGACCTCGCGCTGGCCCTCTGATCTGCACGGAAAAAGGCATGACGCAGACCTTGATCGCCCCGAGCCCCTGAAGCGCAACAAGAGTGGCGCAAGCGGCCGTTGAGGATGGCGACCTTCCACCCGACAGCTTCCGATTGGCCCTATCGTGATCAACCGGGCACCCGCGGCTCCTTTGCGAAGTGGAGGGAAGACCCCCTGATGGTTGGGCCCGAATATCTCTGGCCCAGACGTTTTCACGAGCGCCTTGACACCTCACCGCGCCAAAACGGTCGGGTTATCAGGGATCGGGTTGGTAGTGACGGCTTATGGTGCGCATTGAATGCGGCGGACAAAGGCCACCCAGATATACAAGAAAGGCGGGCAACCTGCGCGCCGTACATTTCTTGCAGCGGCGCGGCCCGCGAGGCCGGCCATTCGCTGCAACGGCCACATCCGGCTGAGGGTGAACCTACAGTGTGCGGTCTTTCCAGCAGGATGCGACTGCTGCGTAGAACCGTGGGATAGACATATGCCCGAGACCCCAGTGGCATAGCACATTTCCCCGAACCGGCCCTTTGTCTTTCCGAACTGGCAAGGTACTACAACCTGCCCATTTCCAATGTCGGCGTCACCTCTCCTTCACCCGGCAAATTGGTGCATTAGCCGAGCAGGAAGCGCCAAGCATGGTGTCGATACGTCGGCGCATACTGCCATCGCGCATGGTCCAACAAGGTGGTGCAAATTGCGAGACGCGCTTCCCGCCCCAATGTCGCGAATGTCCGTCAATACAACCAAGCAACGGCTTGGGGCCCGCTCTCTTCTAAGGCGGACCCACCAAAATAGGCTGGCGTATTACGTTTCCCGCGAACTAACGCTGATCCATATCTAAGACACCATAACCGACATTAGATCGGAAGAGCACCCGTCGAAACTACAGTCACCAGATCATCTCGTATGCCGTCTTATGCTTGAACTAAATAAGCAATTGATAATGTAAATGAGTGGTTGT
>NZ_BLWI01000010.1 GCF_013282155.1 Sulfitobacter sp. HGT1 | reverse complement strand
CCGTCTCAGCCGTCAACGCCATGATTTATATACGAAATACCACGATCAGGATAGCAAAATCAGAGATTTACTTGGGGAATGCGGGCTTAGGGAAGAGGACGTAGTCCTTGATGCGTCCGATCCTTACATTTCAGTTCGTCCAAATGAAGCGAGACGGCTTAAAACGAAGGGATCAGAGCGGAAGGTGCCTTTGGTTGGGGTATCCCTCTGGGCGGCAAAGAGGGCAGTCGCACATGCTTCCAATGGGTATGTATTCCCGAGGTACATCGACTTCGCAAAGAAGCCTCTGACCAATAAGAGCACTTATGCTTCCAACACCTTGTCGAAGTGGTTGAGAACGCTCCGGATTGCTGAGAGCGACCGAAAGAGCACCCATTCATTTAGGCACAGCCTTCAGGACAGGCTGAAGGAGGTCCAGACCCCACAAGAGTTGCGCAATGTCATAGGTGGTTGGACGAATAAGGGGATAGGGGAGGGCTATGGTACAGGCTACACGGTCGTCGTGCTTGCAGAGCATATGAAGAAGATCGTGATCGCAGACGCCATAGGGGAGCCAGATCATGGATGTTGAAACAAGACCGGATATCGCCCCTGAAGTTCTACGCAAAGCTGAGTTTGCCGAGTTTGAACTTGTTCTACACTCCGACGCCGCTGAGGCGCTGGAACATTTCCTATCGGACCAGACGCAGGCTTATTTGTTTTCAAGCGGTCTACGTAAGAGGAAATTTAAAGACGACGCCTTAGTCCGCTTCAAGCGGACATTGTCTGCACTCGCTGCTGATTTGCTTGTTGCCGCTCTGAATGAAGAGGCTGAGGGCTTTCTTTTCAGGCCTAGCAAACGAGACGATTTCAAAAACACGGTAGCTGAAAGCCGCCACTACGACACCCTCAAGTCCGCTTGGGCAGACCTAGGACTTATTGAGGTGATTAACGGTTTTAGGGGCAGCAGTGAATTTGATGGTGACAGATACCATCCGGAGACCTCCTCCTTCATGTGGGCTACCAGACTTCGGGCCAAGCCTTCGCTTTTGAAGGTGATGTCGGAGCATGGAATAACGCCGACGACAATTGGTCAGCACTATAAAATTGCGCAGTCTCAGTTTGCTCCGATCATCGTGAAGGCCGAAAAGCTAAAGGGGGAGAAGAGCGGAAAAGTCCTTAATCCAGACAACACAGGCAAGCTGCAACAACTCAGGGCCGAGGTAAACGAGATCAACGAATTTCTGGCCACTTGGGAATTCAACTTTGGCCCAGCGCCCTATCTGCACCGGATTTTCAATGACGGCGATCTGTATGACTTTGACTGGAACTATGGTGGGCGATTTTATGGACCAAGATATTGTTATATCAATTGGCCTTCAGCTCTAAGGGCGGACATAACCATCAACGGAGAGCCTGTCTGTGAAATCGACATATCTGCATGCCAGCTTACGTTGGTCTATGGCCTCTTAAACGAACAATTAGATCTGCCCACAGACCCGTATCTGATCGAAGGCGTGGCTAGGGATGATGTAAAGAAGGCAATCAATCTCATCATCGGCTTAGGGAAGGTACCAAGGGACGACTGGGGCAAGTATGACAACACAAAGTTTAATCAGATCAAGCATGCGGCATTGGGCAAACACCCAATATTGATGAAGCTAGAAGACAGCCAGCTTGGCTCCACAAGGCTTCAGGCTGTTGAGTCGCACATCGTTTCCAATTCGATGCTTGCCCTTGCTAGGGAACACTCAATACCGGCATTGCCTGTGCATGATTGTTTGATCGTAAGAAAGAGCGATGCAGCAAAGGCGGCAATGGTTCTCTCAGACTCGTTTTCTAAGATTGCTGGTATCAAGCCCAGATTAAGCCACCCCATTTTTACTGATGGTTGAGGGTTGTCCCTTGGGTCTTACTAGGTTGAGACCTTGAGTCGAGGTCTGATTGAATACAGCATCAACGTTGTCCCAAGGTTGATCTTAGGACATTACGCCATAACTATGAACGCTAATTTCTGAACAGTCGGATTTCAGGCATCATCGCAAATGGCAGAAGTTCAGCGGATTATCAGTCTGCATCAGTGTGGTCGAAAAATCAGTTGCCTCCCTTGGGCCAGTCCAAAGCAACCCTTCAGGCCGATTAGGTCGACGGTTTCGGTATAAGTATATACAATAAAACACAATTCACGGTTCATGCAGGGCTGTTTAGGGGGCTAGCCTGCCATACCCCCACGAAAGCGAGGGAAGGCACTGTAGGGCCCACTACAGAGTCCCTCAGGGCGTTGAGAATTCACCATAGACCTTCCAATGTCAGCCCCATGGAAATGGCAACAATAACAACAGAAATAACCCCTAGTTTTGAAGTGGGTTTTGCTGGCCCCCCAGCCCTTCGGCTTGACAGGCTACCCTACAGAATTTTTCCATTTGGTTCAGTCAAACATCCGTAAGACGCTTGAGACAGATGAATGCGCCAACCAGCTACCTGAACAGAATTTTAGCTATAGCGAAGGTAGAACTACTGGATCAGCGACGTTGCCAACATTTTGGAAATCCTTTTCCATGCAAACCTCTACTCCGCCACCAGCCTGTCCGAAAAGAGGTACAGAGGCCCCCGCGCTGAAGTCCACTCCCGACGGCGCTTTTAACTGCCACCGAAATATCGAAGGAGCAACATTTGGCAATGCGTATCTACCGACGGCGGCAAATCCAGAGGGGACGAATTGCAGTTCAGATGGTGGAAAGCCATAGAGCCCGCCAGACACTGATATTTCCCCAGTAGATCTGTTTATGGACCGACTAGTTGGGAACGGCTCACACCGATAGAAAACAAAATCGTCAGTCGTTTGTCCTGCAAACGGCAGATGCCCATGCACGAGGGGCCTCCCCCCGCGACCGTACAGAGGACTTGGCCCCCTTGGAGTTGTAGAGGGATCAAAAGGATCGAACTCAAAGCGACTAAGAAAATCATTTTCAACAGGGCGCAAATCGCTGAAATCTGCCTCTTTAAGAGATTTACACCATTCTTCGAACGCTTCTTGATGGTAATTGAAAGAAGTGATGGATTGACTGAAAGCCGATCTACTTTGACCAAGCCAAATCATACTTGAAATCATTGATGAATTTTCTAAAAACTTGTCGTCTAATTCTAGAAGTATAATTCCACCCAAAACTATTGATAAAGTCTCCCCACGTTCACTCTGAACGATGTGGTGGCCCATAAATTGCTCCCTGCGACGGCTGTGCACGAGCATCTCATCATATACTAGTTGTGGAATGTAACGCATTGTCGATAGGACTTCCGAAATTCACTGATTTTAACTAGCGCGATCAATCGGGACGTACAAGAATAACCGATAACCTTAGAAGTTTGGATATCTTCATAGGTTCTACTAAATACTCCGCCCACCCTAGCGCCAAACCAACCCTGCCAATAGACCATGCCCATGTGTCAGGCCCCAATGGTGTCGCTTTGTACTGACAATGGAGTTGGTTTTAGCTTTTGGCAGGTGGTCTGCCTCAACTCCTTAAACCCTATTGTCAGGTAAGGAGGACATCACAATGATGATCGGTTACGCACGTACATCAACACTAGAACAAATCGCATCCCTAGAGGCTCAAAAAGACTCGCTGAAGGCAATCCCATGTGATCGGGTCTACGAGGAGCAAATCAGCTCTGTGGCCCTCAGGGGGCAGCTAAGGGCCGCTATCGACTACACCCGTGAAGGTGATACCTTAGTCGTTACAAAGTTGGATCGTTTGGCCAGATCAATCAAACACTTGGGGGAGATCCTTGAGGAACTTGAGAGCAAGGGTGTTGGCCTTCGGATATTGGCCCTTGGCCTGGATTCGACAAATGCGACGGGAAAGCTGATGCTTAACGTTTTAGGGTCTGTGGCCCAGTTTGAACGAGAGATGATGCTGGAGAGACAGCTTGAAGGCATTGCTAAGGCCAAGGCGCAGGGCAAGTACAGGGGAAGGAAGGCTACTGCAATGATACATAAGCAGGAGGCCATGGATCTGTTGGCAGAAGGGCTAAGTAAACGGGCAACTGCACAGAAACTTGGGATCTCCGAAAGGTCGGTCTATCGGATTGTTGAGATAACTTGAATGTATCAGGTGGAATTGGCGAAACGGGAAAGACGATGCAGGTGTGTAAAGAAGAGGGGTTTAGAGTGGTATCCTAAGGCTTGCTTTCCTTGATGTAGCCAGTTGCCCTCCGGTTTCTGGGTAATGCATGAGTTTTAGGGGGAGGGGGGCAATCATTTCAGGCAATGTGTCCAGCTAACTGCCCCTGTGTAAATGAAACACCCTTGAAGAACCCGTTCTACCTTTACGTAGAAGGCCGTTCACACAGACTAAATGTTTAATAGACTAAGGGGCTCACCTATTGTTCTCCATAATTTCTTGTTGCAGATTGCACGATGCGGTCACAGTTGGCATTCAGGTTCCCCATAGCATCTTTCAACGGATTTCCCAGCCACTCTACTGCAAGACCTCTCCTCGCAGCTTCATCAGAAATTACTGCATAGCGCTCGACCATGTGGCCAAAAAACAGCCTTACTCTTTCCACCCTCTTTTGGATCTTTTCAGTGGTTTTTCGAATGCGAAAAACTTCCTCGGTTTCGTTGCGCAGTTCGTGCCAGAGAGCTTCATCCTCTATGAAGGTGTCCATGCTTGTATTTTCAACGAACACAAAGTTGGATATCAAGTTTCTAATGACGAAACCGCCAAGATGGGAGGGGATAAAATCAGCCTCAAAATTGGCAGGGCCATGCGAAATGGTGAAAATGTAGCGAGCACGGCATAGATCCTCTAAAACCTTTAAGGTGATATCTGGAGCAAACCCAATTTCCAAGCAAACACTTCGAAGTTTTTCACCTGATATTGGCTCGAAATTCCTTCTTGTGGCATGATTAACCAGACCGTGAAGTAAGAACATCCTCAGTAACTGGGCGCTCGACATATCAAGTCTAGCATCGAAGGGGTTGGCGATTGGGCTGTATTCCTCAGAATACACGGCACGACTTCCAATCATTATCGCTCTCATGGCTTCATGCTCTGGAAGTTTGTAAGTTCCGTGCCTCTGATAGAACTGAACTGCTCGTCCAGTCGCGCTGTAACCGTTTCTAAGAAAATCCCTTGTAATTCGCAAAGCAAACCTAATGTCACCCGTTGAAAATAGGGAAATTGAGTTCCCGACCGTAGTTCCTATAATCGATTCAATCAGAAGATCAGCTATTACAGACGCGTCCTCAACAAAAACGTCCTTGCCATCCTCCCCCGAAAAGCTAACAGCCTTACCGGCAAGAAGTTCCTTTGCGATAACGAAGCGTTTTGCAAGCACAGTCATCACTTCAGGAGGCTCTACATTTATAGGTTCAAAGTCAAAGGCATCGAATATTGGGAGCCCCCTATTTCGAAAGTAGGTATTGTCCCGCATTGCTAATATAACGTTGCAATTTAGACGGCGAGAAATGGCTATTCCATTTGAGAAGATGTCATCTTGAATTTGCTCATCCTCAAATTGGTCTATGTTGTCCAGAACTAAGAAAATTGCCGCATCCGTGGATGCATATTTGAGTATTTTTTCTACATAGGGACGCTGCTTTTCATAGTCAGATTGCAAAAGCTCTGCAATCCTAATGTTCATTTCTCTCTCATCGGCTGCAAGAAGTGCCAATGGTCCCTTTTTTAGTGAAGCAATTTCAGACTTATACGCATTTTTGAGGCAGCGTTCGTAATCCGAAAGAAATGGGTCATCCATGATGTACTTAAATATTTCCGAAAAAATAAACTCAGAGGCATTCTCAGATCGGCCAAAATTCCTGAAATCAACTTGAATCCAATGCGGGTAAGGTTCTTTTTCTGATACTCTGAAGTAGTCTTTATTCGTTACAAGCCTAGTGTGATTGATGAAGGTGGTTTTCCCTGCACCAACTGAACCCAAAATCAGCATTGCAACAGGCTTCGATTTTTTTGCAGCCGCACGAATACTGTCGCTTACTTTAGCCCGACCGCCAGACGTCATCGCTCTAACTGGCGAGAGTTTACTAGCTGATCTTCTTTTGTGGATATGCATTCCTATTCGACGATCATATTTCGTTCTATCCGCAGTTTCCACATAACTCTTACGAAATAGATCAATGTCTGCAGTTGTGATGTCTTCAGAAAAAGCAGTTTCAATCTCATTTTCAATAACGGTGTAAATGCTATTGCGTTTTATTTTTGTAAAAGGCTGGTCAATGTATTGATTCAGTCGTCGTTCAATTAGTTGATCTTCACGTCGCCCGAGAAGTTCATTGTCAAGAGCCCCTGATATGACCGCGCCTCTTGAAAGCAAAGAATAAAATTCATCGAGATCGTTTTCGAGCACGCTTGTAAGGTTTGGAAAAATAATAGCACTAGATTTTTCAAATTTAACACCATCAGTTCTCATCGCTGGAAAAATTATCCATTGACTGCCGTTTGTAACTACCGCAAATTGAACGGCGAGTTTTCTGCAGTAATCTCTTGCCTGATGAATGGCGTCCCCTGTTTCGCCGGACACCAACTTTCTGTTTAGGTTCTCCTTTCGCTTCGTAGGCACTGTTAGCTCGGCCCGTCCAACTTTTTTTGCTTCAACTACAAATGATGAAAATCCAGTCCGTATAACATAATCTGCATATTCCGTAGTTCCGTCTTCGGATACGTGCTCCTCGACTGTTACGTCGTCGTGTGTCCAATCCAAGACCTCGAATAAAATTCGATCAATTAATTTCAATCTTGTTTCGGCTTCATTCGCTTCATATAGTTGAAGTTTCTCAAAGCGTTCAAGAATTTGTTTCGCTAATTTTTTTTCCATGTCTATTAATTTCTCCGATCCGGTGGCTTTCGATTTGCTGGCGGACACTATTAAGGCGTTCTTATTCAAATTTGGGCTTAAATGATTTGGTGTCTGGTTCCAAAATAATTTAGGCACACAAGTTACTTTGCACAGTGCATTGCAGCTTTGTTGGTGGCAAGAGGGCACATGCCGATGGACGGGTTTTAAGCATTTTTCGCCCCCAAAGAGCGTTAGAGTTTCATCTTTCGCCACTAATTGGGCTTCGGATCACAAAGTGGTGCCTGTCTTAATGGTGGCAGGTGTACTTGCATGGTGATGGTACCATCGTTTTTCATATAATTCTGATGCCGGTCGGTTTGTATTCTTTGCCAAGGCAGGGCAAGCAATTGACCTCTTCTTCGGGCTTCGGGCCAACCACAGGCTCCGTAGGTTCACACTTGCAGATTTGTCCGCTTGGTGCCGTAAGCCGCAACATCATAGTTTGTTATATAGTGGGGATTGGTGTTTTTAAGGTAACACATTTAGTTATACAAGAAATTTTTGACACTTGAAATATTGTTAAATCCCAGTAGGTTAGGTGCTTGAATATCTTCACCGCTCGCCGTGTGGGGGCACCACTCATCTTAAAATTTCGCTTAGCAAACAACGCATAGAAGCGTTTCTGCAGCCTTCGTGTTGGTGCACGGTTCGGCTTGCGCGTCCAGACGCTCTGCGACTAGGTATTTTAGGATTAAAATATATATGCTTGAAGAAAAAAGCGACTCACTCTACCGTCACGGTTAACGACACCAATCGGGAGAGACGGGATGCGTGCAATATGTCTGGGGGGCGGGCCTGCGGGGCTGTATTTTGCGATCTCGCTCAAACTGCGCCAACCGAATGCAGATGTCACCGTTCTGGAACGCAACAAGCCTGATGACACCTTTGGCTGGGGTGTGGTTCTGTCAGATGAAACGCTTGATAACCTTGAACAAAACGATCCTGTC
The DNA here is from genome assembly GCF_013282155.1 of Sulfitobacter sp. HGT1. Lineage (GTDB taxonomy): Bacteria > Pseudomonadota > Alphaproteobacteria > Rhodobacterales > Rhodobacteraceae > Sulfitobacter. The sequence goes on along the minus strand of NZ_BLWI01000010.1, from coordinate 459,325 downwards.
AGTGCTGCTGAAATCCGCAGCCATTTCGCCTATTGGGATGATATTGCGCTCCATCACAAAGGGCAGGTGATCACGTCCTCCGGTCACGGGTTTTGCGGGATCGGGCGCAAAAAGCTACTGCTGATCTTGCAAGACCGCGCCCGTGCCCTTGGCGTTAACCTGCAGTTCGAAACCGAAGTGAAATCGGCATCCGCCTATATGGATGACTATGATCTGGTCGTGGCCTGCGACGGGTTGAATTCAAAAACACGGCTTGAATTTGAGGACACATTCAAGCCCGATATCGATGTGCGCCGCTGTCCCTTTGTCTGGATGGGCACGCACCAGAAATTCGACGACGCCTTTACCTTTATCTTCGAGAAGACGGACAAAGGCTGGGTCTGGGTTCATGCCTATCAATTCGATCCCGATACGGCGACTTTCATCGTGGAATGCTCGCAGAAAACCTATGATGCCTACGGCTTTGGCGAGATGACCCAGCAGGAATCGATCGCCACCTGCGAGGAAATCTTCAAGGACCATCTGGGCGGTCACAAGCTGATGACCAACGCGGGGCATATTCGCGGGTCGGCCTGGATCAAATTCCCCCGTGTGTTGTGTGAAAAATGGAGCCACGAGAATGTCGTTCTGCTGGGCGATGCTTCGGCTACGGCGCATTTTTCCATCGGGTCGGGCACGAAACTGGCCTTGGAATCCGCAATCTCGCTGGCGAAACATGTGACGGATGATGCGGATCTGGCGACCGCCTTTGAAAAATACGAGGCCGCGCGCCGTTTGGAAGTGCTGCGCCTGCAATCGGCCGCGCGCAATTCGGTCGAGTGGTTCGAGGACGTGGAACGCTATCTTGATCTTGATCCGGTGCAGTTGAACTATTCGATGCTGACCCGCAGCCAACGCATCAGCCATGAAAACCTGCGCGCCCGCGATCCGAAATGGCTGGGCGGGGCAGAGGCGTGGTTCATGAAGCAAGCGGGCGCAGGCACCAATCTGCCCGCCCGCGCGCCGATGTTCGCACCCTTCCAATTGCGCGATATGACACTGGAAAACCGCATCGTGGTATCGCCCATGGCGCAGTACAAGGCGGTCGATGGCGCGCCGACCGACTGGCATCTGATCCACTACGGCGAACGCGCAAAAGGCGGGGCGGGGCTGGTTTATACCGAAATGACCTGCGTATCGGCGGACGGGCGGATCACGCCGGGTTGTCCGGGGCTGTATGCACCATCGCACGAGGCCGCATGGAAGCGGCTGACCGATTTCGTCCATGCTGAAACAGATGCGAAAATATGTTGCCAGATCGGCCATGCGGGCCGCAAAGGGTCGACGCAGGTCGGTTGGGAAAAGATGGATGCGCCCTTGCCGTCGGGCAACTGGCCTTTGATCTCGGCCTCGGCAATCCCGTGGTCGGATGAAAACGCGGTGCCAAAGGCAATGACCCGTGCGGATATGGACGCCGTGACGGCACAGTTTGTCGCCGCAGCCGAAATGGCCGACCGCGCAGGGTTCGATATGATCGAACTGCACGCGGCGCACGGCTATCTGGTCTCGTCCTTTATCTCTCCGCTCTCGAATACGCGTGATGATGACTATGGCGGCAGCCTTGAAAACCGGATGCGCTATCCGTTGGAGGTCTTTGCCGCGATGCGTGCTGTCTGGCCCGCAGGCAAACCGATGGCGGTGCGTATTTCGGCCAATGACTGGGCGGGCGATGACGGGGTAACCCCTGAAGAAGCCGTTGAAATCGCAGCGATGTTTGACGCGGCAGGGGCGGATATCATTGATGTCTCCGCCGGACAGACCTCGACCCAAGCCAAGCCAGTCTATGGCCGCATGTTCCAAACCCCGTTCTCGGACCGGATCCGCAACGATGGCGGGATCAAGACGATGGCGGTCGGCAATATATTCGAGGCCGATCACGTGAATTCAATACTCATGGCGGGGCGGGCCGATCTGGTCTGCCTTGCGCGGGCGCATCTGGCCGATCCCTATTGGACCTTGCATCAGGGGGCCGCAATTGGCGACCGTCAGGCGGTCTGGCCAAAACCCTATGAGGCGGGACGAGATCAGGCGTGGCGCAATGCCGACCGCGCCGCAGAAATGGAAGGGCGTGTCTGATGGTTAGAGTACTTGTCACAGGGGGCGGATCGGGCATCGGGCGTGCCATCGCACGGCACTTCGCGCAGGACGGTGCAGATGTCACCATCGTGGGCCGCCGGATGGACGCGCTTGAGGAAACCGACGGGGGCCGCGGCATGACGTGCCGCATCCTGGATGTAACCGACGAGGCATCGGTTCAGGCGCTGTTCGACGCGCCCTATGATATCGTGATCGCCAATGCAGGTGCCGGTAAATCCGCCAAGCTGCGCGACATGACGCTGGCCGACTGGCAATCGACGCTGGACGTGAACCTGACCGGCACCTTCCTGACCTTCCGCGCCGCCTTGGCGGGGATGCAGGCAGGGGGACGGCTGATTGCCATCGCCTCGACCGCCGGTTTGCAGGGCGGGCCCAATATCTCGGCCTATGTGGCGGCAAAACACGGGGTGATCGGGCTGGTGCGCGCACTGGCCAAGGAAGTCGCCCGTGACGGCATCACCTGCAACGCGGTCTGCCCGGGTTTCGTGGATACCGATATGGGGCAGGCGGCGGTGAACAACGTGATGACCCGCTTTGATATCCCCCGCGAAAAGGCGGAAAAACTGGTTGTCGGCGGCAACCCGATGCGGCGCATGATCACCACCGACGAAGTTGTGGCGGCTGTGGCATTTCTTGCCTCGTCCGGCGCGTCGATGGTCAATGGCCATGCGCTGGCGGTATCGGGCGGCGAGATATGAGCAGCCCGTCGAAAGATCGGCTGCGCCTGTGGTTGCGGTTGCTGCGGCTGACCCGCCACGTGGACGGGCACCTGCGCGACAAACTGCGGGTCGATTTCAAGACCACCCTGCCGCGCTTTGACGTGATGGCCGCCCTGTCGCGCCACCCCGAAGGCCTGAAGATGAGCCAGCTTTCAGGTGTGTTGCGGGTGTCCAACGGTAATGTCACCGGTATCGCCGACCGCTTGGCCGACGAAGGGCTGGTAGAACGGGTTCCTGTCCCGGGGGACCGCCGCGCGATGACCTTGCGGCTGACACCGGCAGGCAATGTGGAATTCGCACGCCAGGCCAACGCCCACGAGGGCTGGATCAACGAGATGCTTAGCGGGATCAGCGCGGCAGATGCCCGCGCCATGGCCGCGCAATTAATTGTGGTGGCGCAAGCTGCTGAAAATAAGGAAAAAATAAATGACCCAAGCCATGCGTAGCGACGTGAAACACTTTCTCTGCGAAATCAAGGACGGCATCGCCACGGTCCGTCTGGACCGCCCCGACCGCAAGAACCCGCTGACCTTTGACAGCTATGCCGAACTGCGCGACTGGTTCCGTGATCTGGTCTATGCCGATGACGTGGATGTGGTGATTTTCGGGTCGAACGGCGGGAATTTCAGCTCGGGCGGAGATGTGCATGACATCATCGGGCCGCTGACCCGCATGAACATGAAAGACATGCTGCGCTTTACCCGCATGACCGGCGATCTGGTCAAGGCCATCGTGAACTGCGGCAAACCGGTGATCGCCGCCGTGGACGGTATCTGCGTTGGTGCCGGCGCGATCATTGCCATGGCATCCGACCTGCGCCTGGCCACACCAGAGGCGAAGACAGCGTTTTTGTTCACCCGTGTCGGGCTTGCGGGCTGTGACATGGGGGCCTGCGCGATCCTGCCGCGCATCATCGGCCAGACCCGCGCGGCAGAGTTGCTCTATACCGGGCGGTCCATGTCGGCGGAGGAGGGCGAACGCTGGGGCTTTTTCAACCGTCTCGTGGCAGGCGATGCATTGGAGGCTGACGCGCTGGCGCTGGCGCAGCAAATCCAGTCGGGTCCAAACTTTGCCCATATGATGACCAAGACGATGCTGGCACAGGAATGGTCCATGTCGATCGAACAGGCGATCGAGGCCGAGGCGCAGGCGCAGGCGATCTGCATGCAAACCGGCGATTTCGAGCGCGCCTATAACGCTTTTGTCGCCAAGCAGCGGCCCGTGTTCGAGGGGAATTGAGCGGTGGTGTTTGATGTGAGGACGGGAGCCTCCGGCGGGAGTTTATCTGGCAAAATGAACAGGGGGGCGGGGCGTCATGTCTGACCGCAGTTTTCTGGATTGGCCGTTTTTTGAGGACCGGCATCGGGCGTTGGCCGATGATTTGGATGTCTGGTCCGCGGGGGCTTTGGCCGGCGTGGATCATAGCGATACGGATGCGGCGTGTCGGTCGCTGGTGGCGATGTTGGGCGGGGGCGGTTGGTTACGCTATTCCGGTGCGCAGGGCGGTGAGGCGCTGGATGTGCGCAGCCTGTGCCTGATCCGCGAAACCCTGGCGCGGCATGACGGGTTGGCCGATTTTGCCTTTGCCATGCAGGGGCTTGGGACCGGTGCGATCAGTCTGTTCGGGACCCCTGAACAGCAGGCCGAGTGGTTGCCCAAGACGCGGTCGGGCGCGGCGATTTCTGCCTTTGCCCTGACCGAGCCGCAGTCCGGTTCCGATGTCGCGAATTCTACCATGACGGCGACGCGGGATGGGGATGACTATGTTCTGAATGGCGAGAAGACCTGGATTTCCAATGGTGGGATCGCAGATGTTTACACGCTTTTTGCGCGGACCGGCGAAGCACCGGGCGCGCGGGGGCTTTCTGCTTTTATCCTGCCCGCCGCTTTGCCGGGGTTCGAGATTGCCGAGCGCTTGCAGGTGATTGCGCCGCATCCTTTGGCGACCTTGCGTTTCACCGATTGCCGCGTGCCTGCGTCCGCCATGCTGGGCGCACCGGGGCAGGGGTTTGCCATTGCGATGTCGGTCTTGGATGTGTTCCGCTCGACGGTCGCCGCGGCCGCTTTGGGTTTTGCCCGCCGGGCGCTGGACGAGGCATTGCAGCGTGTGACAACGCGCGAGGTGCAGGGCAAGCCGCTGGCGGATTTGCAGATGGTACAGGGCCATATCGCGGATATGGCTGTGGATGTGGATGCCTCGGCCTTGCTGATTTACCGCGCCGCCTGGCTAAAGGATCAGGGCGCGCCGAGGGTCACCCGCGAGGCGGCGATGGCCAAGCTGTTTGCCACGGATCACGCGCAACTGGTGATCGACAAGGCGGTTCAGCTGTTTGGTGGTGACGGGGTCCGTCACGGGATGATGGTGGAAAGCCTGTACCGCGAAATTCGTGCGCTGCGCATCTATGAGGGTGCATCGGACGTGCAGCGGGTTGTTATCGCGCGCCAGACCATTGGCGCGATGTAGGGAGAGGTGGACATGCAGCCGTCAGGACATTTCGATAGGTTTTCACGCGACAACCTGCCGCCCAAGGACAGTTGGCCGGACCTGCTGCTTGACGGGTTCGACTATTCCGATCGCTTGAATATCGGTGTGGAACTTACTGATTCAATGGTGGAAAAAGGGTTCGGTGATCACACTGCGCTGATCGGAAATGGCCGCCGCCGGACGTATAAGGAACTGACGGACTGGACCAACAAGCTGGCGCGCGCGATGGTTGAGAACCTGGGGCTGAAACCCGGCAACCGCGTGTTGATCCGGTCGGCGAACAACCCTGCGATGGTGGCCTGTTGGCTGGCGGCGACCAAAGCGGGGGCGGTGGTGGTAAACACCATGCCCATGCTGCGCGCCGGAGAGTTAACGGCGATTGTCGACAAGGCCCAGATCAGCCACGCGATTTGTGATACGCGGTTGATGGATGAAATGACGGCCTGCGCCAAGGGGTCTCAATACTTGGAATCGGTTGTGGGGTTTGACGGCACCAGCAACCATGACGCCGAACTGGACCGGCTGGCGCTTGAGAAACCCGTTCAGTTTCAGGCGGTTGATACGGCTGTCGATGATGTGGCGCTGCTTGGGTTTACCTCGGGTACGACGGGCAGCCCCAAGGCGACGATGCATTTTCACCGCGATTTGTTGATCATCGCTGACGGCTATGCCCGCGAGGTTTTGCAGGTCACACCGAGCGATGTGTTCGTAGGATCGCCGCCGCTGGCGTTTACCTTTGGCCTGGGGGGGCTGGCGATCTTTCCTTTGCGCTTCGGTGCGGCAGCGACCTTGCTGGAAAACGCGTCACCGCCGAATATGATCGAGATCATCGAGAAATATAAGGCGACTGTGTGTTTCACGGCCCCCACCGCCTATCGCGCGATGTTGGCGGCGATGGACCGTGGTGCCGATCTGTCAAGCCTTCGGGCGGCCGTCAGTGCGGGCGAAACCTTGCCCGCGCCTGTTTACCACGATTGGCAGGAAAAAACCGGCAAGCCGATGCTGGACGGGATCGGCGCGACCGAGATGCTGCATATCTTTATCTCGAACCGGTTTGACGATCACCGCGCGGCCTGCACCGGCAAGCCCGTCGCCGGATACGAGGCCAAGGTAATTGGCGAAGATGGTGCGGAGCTGCCGCGCGGAGAGGTCGGGCGGCTTGCCGTGCGGGGGCCGACAGGGTGCCGCTATCTGGCCGATGACCGGCAGGCGGTTTACGTCCAGAACGGGTGGAACATCACCGGTGACAGTTTCAGCATGGACGCCGATGGATACCTGCATTTTGCCGCGCGCAACGATGATATGATCATCTCGTCCGGGTATAATATTGCGGGTCCCGAGGTCGAGGCGGCATTGCTGTCGCATCCTTTTGTAGCGGAATGTGCCGTGGTCGCGAAGCCGGACGAGCAGCGCGGCTCCATCGTGCAGGCGCATGTCGTTTTGACCAAAGGCGCACCAAAAGATACAAGCACAATCAAGCTGTTGCAGGATCATGTTAAAGCGACCATTGCGCCGTTTAAATATCCACGGGACATCCGTTTTATTGATGTTCTGCCGAAAACCGCGACAGGGAAAATACAGCGTTTCGCGCTGAGGGAAAAAGAATGAGCAGTTTTGAAGAGGCCTCAAAAGGGGCAAAAATGGATTTTGCCAAGGACATGTCCTATGGCGATTATCTGGGGCTGGATGCGATTTTATCCTCGCAGCATCCGCTAAGTGATGCCCATGACGAGATGTTGTTTATCGTGCAGCACCAGACGTCCGAGCTGTGGATGCGGCTGGCCATTCATGAATTGCAGGCGGCCCGCAGGGTGATGCTGTCGGATGATCTGGCGTCGGCCTTCAAGATGCTGTCGCGCGTGGCGCGGATATTTGAACAGCTTAACAGCGCGTGGGATGTGTTGCGCACGATGACCCCCAGCGAATACACCGCGTTCCGGCCGTCTTTGGGCAATTCCAGCGGGTTCCAGTCGCACCAATACCGGCTGGTCGAATATCTGCTGGGCAACCGCAACGGCGCGTTGATGCAGGTGCATAAACATAAACCCGATGCGCTCAAGGCGTTGCAAGACGAACTGGCGCAACCCAGTCTGTATCAGGTCGCAATTGCGCATCTTTGCAAGGGGTTAGACCATGCGCCCCTTGCCGGCGATCCCGGCACCACAAACTGGGAGGCCCGCCCGGCGGTTCAGGATCTGTGGCAGCAAGTCTATGAAAACCCGTCGAAACATTGGGCGCTTTACGAATTGGCTGAGAAACTCGTTGATCTTGAAGATTACTTTCGCCGCTGGCGTTTTAACCATGTCACGACCGTAGAGCGGATCATCGGTTTCAAACGCGGGACGGGGGGCACCAATGGCGTCGCCTATCTGCGCAAGATGCTCGAAGTCGAACTTTTCCCTGAATTATGGCACGTAAGAGGAGCGCTTTAAGTGGCTGATATACTGAATAAAGAGGCGTTTTTCCTGCCCGAGGGCGTGATCTATCTGGATGGCAATTCGCTGGGGCCGCTGCCGCGCGCCGTGCCTGCACGGGTGCAGGCGATGATGGCGGATGAATGGGGCGAAATGCTGATCCGCGGCTGGAACAAGGCCAACTGGATGGAGCAGCCTTCCCGCGTCGGCAATATGGTCGCGCGTATCATCGGCGCGCCGGACGGGTCCGTCGTCATGGGCGACACGCTGTCGATCAAGGTGTTTCAGGCGTTGTCATCGGGGCTGAAGCTGCGCAAGGACCGCCGCGTGATCCTGAGCGACACGGGCAACTTTCCGTCTGATCTGTACATGGCCGAGGGGCTGGTGAAGCTGCTGGAGCAGGGCTATGAGCTGCGCACCGTGGCCCCGGAAGAGGTGGCGGATGCGATCAGCGAAGACATCGCCGTGGTGATGTTGACCGAGGTGGATTACCGCACGGGGCGCAAACACGACATGAAGGCGATGACCAATCTGGCGCATGCAAAGGGCGCTGTGATGGTCTGGGATCTGGCCCATTCGGCTGGGGCTTTGCCGGTGGATATGGCTGGATCGAATGCTGAATTTGCCGTGGGCTGTACCTATAAATACCTCAATGGCGGCCCCGGCGCGCCCGGTTTCATCTATGTCCGGCCCGATCTGGCGGATAGCGTTGAACCTGCGTTGGCAGGGTGGCTGGGACACCGTCAACCCTTTGAATTTGATCTTAATTACGCCCCCGGTAACGGGATCGAGCGGATGCGCGTGGGCACGCCCCCTGTGATCCAGCTGACCGCCCTCGAGGTCGCGATGGAGCTTTGGGCGAATGTGGACATGAACGATCTGCGCACCGCGTCGATCGCGCTGCAAGAGCAGTTCATCGCCGAGATCGAACGTGATGTGCCTGCGCTGACGCTGGCCAGCCCCCGTGATCCGGCGATCCGGGGCAGTCAGGTGTCTTGGCGCTTTGAGCAAGGCTATGCCGCGATGCAGGCCGTCATTGACCGTGGTGTGATCGGCGATTTCCGCGCGCCTGATATCATGCGCTTTGGCTTTACCCCGCTTTATATCGACAGCGCCGACGTGACGGCGGCGGTCAAGATCATCGCCGATGTCATGAACAACAATCTGTGGGACGACGATAAATATAAAGTAAAGTCGCGGGTTACTTAAGCCCGCACTGCTTGACGGCCAGCCCGCAAACGTCACTGTGAAACGACCAAACGAGCCCGTCTAAAGAGGCTCAACACTTCAACGGAGAGAGTTATGAAACTGAAATCACTGATTGCAGCGGCCTCGATTGCCGCATTAAGCGCCGGGATGGCCTATGCCGAAGCCCATGGCGGCAAGGTAAAGGTCGGGATGATCACGACCCTGTCAGGCGGCGGTGCGGGCCTTGGGCTCGACGTGCGCGACGGCTTTGTGCTGGCGGCCAAGGGCAATGAAAACCTGGAGCTTGTGATCGAAGACGACCAGCGCAAGCCGGATATCGCGGTGCAACTGGCCGACAAGCTGATCCAGTCCGAAAAGGTCGATGTGATGACCGGTATCATCTGGTCCAACCTTGCGATGGCCGTGGTGCCAGCGGTCACCGCACAGGGCAAATTCTATCTGTCACCAAACGCGGGTCCGTCGGCGCTGGCCGGCAAGGGCTGTAGCCCCTTCTACTTTAACGTGGCGTGGCAGAATGATGCGTTTTACGAGGCAAGCGGGTCATGGGCCAGCGAGAATGGCATCGAAAAAGTATTCCTGATGGCACCCAACTATCCTGCGGGGACCGATGGCATGACCGGGTTCAAACGCACCTTCACAGGTGAGGTCGTTGACGAGGTTTATACCAAATTGGGCCAGACAGACTATGCCGCAGAGATTGCACAAATACGCGCATCAGATGCCGATACGGTCTATTTCTTCCTGCCTGGGGGCATGGGAATTTCATTTATGAAACAATATGCCGGATCCGGTGTGGATAAGAAAGTAATGGGCCCTGCGTTCAGTTTTGATCAGGGAATTCTGGGCGCGATCGGTGATGCGGCCTTGGGTGTCAAGAACACATCGCACTGGTCCAAGGACATCGACAACGAGGCGAACAAGAAATTCGTTGCCGATTTCCAGGCAGAGTATGGTCGTTTGCCGTCGCTTTATGCGGCACAGGGCTATGACACGGCGTTGTTGTTGCAAAGCGCGATGGGCAAAGCCGATGTGAAAGACGCCGCCGCCTTTCAGGCCGCATTGGAAGAGGCCGATTTCGCATCGGTACGTGGTGCGTTTGCCTTTGCCCCAAACCACCATCCGATCCAGGATATCTACATGCGCGAAGTCGTCAAAGAGGGTGACATCGTGACCAACAAGATCATCGGGGTCGCGGCCAGCAACCATCAAGATGTCTATGGTGCAGACTGCAAAATGTAATCCAACGTGCTGCGCCGCTCTGTCGGCGCAGCACATTTTGACAGGTCGATGCCTGCAATATTCACCTGAGGAACGACCTATATGTCCCTGATATTATTGATCGAACAGGTTCTGAACGGACTTCAGTTCGGGGTAATGCTGTTCTTGATGGCTGCCGGTTTGACGTTGATTTTTGGCGTCATGGGGTTGATCAATCTGGCCCACGGATCGCTCTATATGGTCGGTGCCTTTGCCGCTGCTGCGGTGGCGGGCTGGACCGGTTCCTTTGCGCTGGCCTTGGTCGCCGCACTTGCTGCCGCCGCTGCTGCTGGTGCGCTGGTCGAACTGCTGGTGATCCGCCGCCTTTATGACCGCGACCATTTGGACCAAGTGCTGGCCACCTTTGCGTTGATCCTTATTTTCTCGGAAGGGACGCGCTGGCTTTTCGGCTCCTTTCCACTGTTCCTTGATGTGCCTGCGGCGCTGGCCGGTCCCGTGATGCTGCCGGGTGGTATCTTGTACCCGCTGTACCGGCTGGTGATTATCGGCGTGGGCTTGCTGGTGGCCTTGGGGCTGTTCTGGCTGATCGCCAAAACCCGCATCGGCGTCCAGATACGTGCAGGAGAGGCCGACCGCGAGATGATTGCCGCATTGGGCGTTGATATCTCAAAACTTTATACCCTGGTTTTCGCCCTTGGTGCCGCACTTGCCGGGCTTGCCGGTGCGTTGGTCGGCGCGATCCAGTCGGTGCAGGTCGGCATGGGCGAACCTGTGTTGATCCTTGCCTTTGTGGTGATCGTGATCGGCGGCATCGGGTCGATCAAGGGCGCGCTGGTCGGATCGTTGCTGGTGGGCCTGACCGATACCTTGGGGGGCGTGCTGCTGCCGCCGCTTCTGGGGATATTCATGCAGGCATCATCGGCCACGTCCGTCGGGTCGGCTGTCGCCTCCATGGCGATTTATATCTTGATGGTGGGGGTGTTGCTGTTCAAACCCTCCGGCCTGTTTGGAGGGACGTAACATGACCCGCGAAACCTTTCTGAACGTCATTCTATTCGCGATCCTGCCCGTCACCGCACTGGCCGCCTTTGCGCTGGACGAGCCGTTTATCATCACCCTGGCCACCAAGGCCGCAATCCTTGCCTTGGCGGGGGTTGGCCTCAACATCGCACTGGGTCTGGGCGGTCTGGTCAGTTTCGGCCATGCTGCCTTTTTCGGGCTGGGGGGCTATGCGATGGGCATCCTTGCCAGCCACGCCCAAAGCTATACGCCCCTGATGGAAACCCCGTTTCTGATCGAAGGCACCAAATCGATGCTGGTGATCTGGGGCGTGGCCATCATCGCAGCAGCGCTTGCCGCCCTCGCGATTGGCGCGCTGAGCCTGCGCACCACGGGCGTTTACTTTATCATGATCACGCTCGCCTTTGGGCAGATGCTGTATTATTTCGCGATTTCATGGCCAGCCTACGGCGGTGAAGACGGGCTATCTATCTATATTCGCAACGATTTTCCGGGGTTGAACACCCTTGACCCGATCCAGTTTTTTGCCATCGCTTTCGGGGTCCTGGCCATTGTCCTGTTCGGCGCGGGCCGTCTGGCCAAGGCCCCCTTTGGGCTGGCGCTATCGGCTGCGCGGCAAAACGCGGAACGGGTCGAAACCGTGGGCCTTACGCCGTTTCGTATCCGGCTGGTGGCCTTTGTGATTTCGGGGGCTGTGACGGGGCTGGCGGGGGCGCTGTTTGCTGATCTTAACCGTTTCGTCAGCCCTACGATGTTCAGCTGGCACACCAGCGGGGAAATCATGATCTTTGTCATTCTGGGCGGGGTGGGGCGGTTGTTCGGCCCTGTGGCCGGGGCCGCGCTGTTCATTCTGCTGGAACATACATTGGGCGGCATTAGCGAATTCTGGCAGGTCTATCTGGGGCTGTTGTTGCTGGGGGTCGTGCTGTTTGCGCGCGGTGGTCTGATCGGCACGATTGCCGGACGCGAGGTGGCACATGACTGATCCTTTGCTGAAATTATCCGACCTTAACAAAAGCTTTGGCGCGCTGAAGGCGACGGATAATGTGTCGCTGACGCTGATGCCGGGCGAAATCCACGCCCTGATCGGCCCGAACGGGGCTGGCAAGTCAACGCTGATCAAACAGGTTGCGGGCGGGCTGCGGTCTGACAGCGGTACGGTGGAATTTGCAGGCCGCGACGTGACCCCTTTGGGGACAGTGGCGCGGGCGCGGGCAGGGCTGGGTCGCACCTTCCAGATCTCGTCGCTCGCCATGGAATATACGGTGCTGCAAAACACTGTGCTGGGCGCATTGGGCCACGACGGGGCTGTCATGCGGTTTTTCCGACCCGTGATGAAAGACCGCGCGCTGGTCGATCGCGGCATGGCAGCGTTGGAGCGGGTGGGGCTGGCCGATCAGGCCGCCAAACGCACCGCCGATCTGTCCCACGGTCAACGCCGCCTGCTTGAGGTCGCTGTCGCCCTGACGCTGGAACCCAAGGTGTTCTTGATGGATGAACCGATGGCGGGGCTGGGGGCTTCGGGGTCGAAACGGCTGACGGGGTTTTTGGATGATTTGCGCGCACAGGCCCCGATCTTGCTGGTTGAACATGATATGGACGCGGTTTTTGCCCTTGCTGACCGGATCAGCGTCTTGGTCTACGGGCAGGTGATCGCCACGGGCACTGCCGATGAAATCAAACGCGACGCGGCCGTGCGCGAGGCCTATCTGGGTGCGGAGGATGCGGCATGAGCTTGTTGGAACTTAAAGGAATCACGGCGTCTTATGGCCCGTCCCAAGCCTTGTTCGGCGTCGATCTGGCCCTTGAGGCAGGCGAGGTTTGCGCGCTGATGGGGCGCAATGGCATGGGTAAATCCACCACGATCAAGGTGATCTGCCGGATGCTGAAACAGTCAGGCGGCACGGTGCATTTCAATGGCCGCGATATAGGCCCGTTGCCCAGCTACAAGGCTGCGCAGGCGGGGCTGGGTCTGGTCCCCGAAGGGCGGCGGTGCTTTGGCCCGCTGACCGTTTACGAAAACCTGATCGCCGCCGCGCGCCCCGGCCCGTGGGATTTCGAGAAAGTCTGCGCCCTGTTTCCCCGTCTGGGCGAACGCTGTGACCAGATTGCGGGGTCGTTGTCGGGGGGCGAACAGCAAATGCTGGCGATTGGCCGTGCGTTGATGACCAACCCCACGCTGCTGCTGCTGGACGAGGCGACCGAGGGGCTGGCCCCTGTGGTGCGTCAGGAAATCTGGGCCGCTGTTGCCACGCTCAAGCGTGACGCGGGACTGGCCTTGCTGGTTGTCGATAAATCACTGGCCGAACTGCGACAGATCGCGGATCGCGCTGTCATTCTGGAACGCGGTGCCTCTGTCTGGTCGGGGCGCATGGATGCCCTCGATAGCAGTGTGGCCGATCAATATCTTGGCGTCTAAGCGCCTGTCTGAAAAGGAAATTCAATGTCTCATCAAGTGATCCAGCCCGAAGGATGGGCACCGGCCAAAGGCTATGCCAACGGAATGCTTAGCGCGGACGGGCATCTGTTTGTGGGCGGGCAAATCGGCTGGACTGCCGATCAGAAGTTCGAGGCGCATGATTTCATCGGGCAGATGAAACAGGCGTTGCGCAACATCCGCGCGGTGGTCGAGGCCGCAGGCGGCGTGCCCGAAGATATCATGCGCCTGACCTGGTATGTGACCGACAAGGCCGAATATCTGGCCGCGCAAGCCGAGGTGGGCCGCGCCTACCGCGAGGTGATGGGGCGGCATTTTCCCGCCATGGCGATGGTTGTGGTCGCGGGCCTGATCGAGGATGAAGCCCGCGTCGAGATCGAGGCGACCGCCGTTATTTCAAAGGCCTAGCGCCGGAATACAGGTGCCAGACCGGCCGAGAGGGCAAAAAGCAGCGCCGCGACGCTGACCATGCTTGGCCCTGTCGGCGTGTCAAAGGCAAAGGACGCAGCCAGCCCGCCCAAGGTTGCGATCATGCCGATGATCGCTGCCATGATCGCCATCGTCTCGGGCGTGCGCGAAAACGGGCGCGCAGCGGCGGCGGGGATGATCAGCATTGCAGCGATCAGCAGCGCCCCCACGACCTTGAGCGCCACGGCAACCGTCAGGGCCAGCGCCAGTGTCAGGATCAGCTGTTCGCGTTTGGGGTTCAGCCCGCTGGCCGTGGCCAGATCGGGGTTGAGTGTGGCCGAGAGCAGCGCCTGCCAACGCCAGACCAGCAGCGCGATGGAAACCGCAGCACCGCCCCAGATCACGGCTAGGTCGCCCTTGGTCACGGCCAGAATTTCCCCGAACAGATAAGCACTTAGGTCAACCCGCTGGTTCGGCAGCAAGGACACCGCGACCAAACCGATGGCCAGCGCCCCATGTGCCAGCACCCCCAGCAAGGCGTCGGTGCTGACATTGCGCCCGTTCAGCCCGGCCACAATCAGCGCCATCGCCAATGCCACAACCAGAACGCCGCCAAAAATCGGCAGATCCAGTGACAGCGCCAGCGCCACGCCCAGCAGGGCCGCGTGCGATGTTGCATCCCCGAAATAGGCCATGCGCCGCCAGACCACAAAGCACCCCAACGGGGCAGCGGCCAGCGCCACGCCAACGCCCGCAAGGGCTGCGCGCAGTACGAAATCATCCAACATCAATGGGCCCCGTCGCAATTGCTGTGATCATGGGTGTGATCGTGGGAATGGGTGTGTTCATGCCGGTACAGTGCCAAGGCCCCTTGGGTGCCGGTCCCGAACAGGGCGCGGTATTCGGGGGCATCGGCGACGATCTCGGGCGTGCCTTCGCAGCAGACATGCCCGTTCAGGCACAACACGCGGTCCGATGCGGCCATCACCACATGCAAATCATGGCTGACCATCAAAACCGCACATCCCATCTCGCGGCGGACCTCTTCGATCTGGCGATAGAAGGCAGCAGCACCGGGCTGGTCCAGCCCTTGGGTCGCTTCGTCGAGGATCAGGATGTCGGGGGCATTCAACAAGGCGCGGGCCAGCAGCACCCGCTGGAACTGCCCGCCCGACAGATCAGCCATCTGCCGTTTTGCCAGATCGCCCACACCCGCCTTGTGAAGCGCGTCATTTACGACGGCGCGGGGGTGGCGGTGGGGCAGGTTCAGAAACCCCTGAACGGTCAGGGGCAGGGTCGCATCAATTTGCAGCTTTTGCGGCACATAGCCGATGCGCAGCCCGTCGGCGCGGGTGACGGACCCGCTGGCAGGTTTCAGCGCCCCGATCAGCGCGCGCAGCAAGCTGGATTTGCCGGACCCGTTCGGCCCGACGATGGTGACGATCTCGCCTTTTTCGATGGCGATGTTCACGTTTTCCAGAACGGTTTGCCCGTCCAGAACAAGGGTCAGGTTCTGCGTTGAAATCAGGCTCATGCGGCGTCCTGCGGTTGGCAGGCGGGGCACAGGCCCTGCGCTTCGACGACGGTGTGTTCGATCTGGAAACCGGCGGCGCGGGCGGCATCGCCCAGACGGCCTTGGGTCAGGGCCGTGCCGCTTTCGGCAACAGACTGGCAACTGCGGCAGATCAGAAAGGCGGGGGCGTGGTCTTTGCCCAGATGGGTGCAGGCGATATAGGCATTCAACGCTTCGATCCGGTGGGCAAAGCCGGCCTTGACCAGAAAATCCAGCGCGCGATAGGCGACAGGGGGCTGGGTGCCCAACCCTTCGGCGGACAGATGCCCCAGAATATCATAGGCCCCAAGCGCGCGGTGCTCGGCCAGCAGCAGTTCCAGCACCCGGCGACGCACGGGCGTCAGACGCAGGTCCTGGGCGGCGCAACGGCTTTCCGCCTTGGCCATGGTTTCGCTGACACAGGCGTGGTGGTCGTGGGTCTCAAAGCCGATGGTGGTCATTTTGCCTCCGCTACAGGGTGGGGTATTGATATGTTATAACATCTGATCTAACAAGCGTTATATTATAACATTTGGAGTGCCGCCATGCGCCGTCTACTGCCCGTATCCTTCTTGCTTTTGTCGACAGCCGCCTGGGCGGATGTGCCGCGCGTGGCGACCGATATTGCGCCGGTACATTCGTTGGTGGCGCAGGTGATGGCAGGGCTGGGCACGCCTGACCTGACGATCCCGCCGGGCGCATCCCCGCACAGCTATGCCATGCGCCCGTCCGAGGCGCGCGCGCTGGCAGGGGCAGATCTGGTGGTCTGGGTCGGCCCGTCGCTGACGGCGTGGCTGGGCGATCCGATTGAGACTTTGGCGGGCGCTGCGCTGCATCTTGAGCTGGAGGATGTCGCGGGGACGTTTGTGTTGGAGAACCGCACAGGGGTCGCGTTCGAGGTCCATGATCACGCGGATGACGGCGCGGGGCATGACGATCACGCGGACGACGCGGGGCATGACGATCACGCGGATGAGGCAGCCCACGATACACATGATACCCAAGAGGGCCACGACCACGCCGCCGGTGCCATTGATCCGCATCTCTGGCTTGATCCGGTCAATGCCTCCCTGTGGCTGGGGGCGATTTCAGATGCGCTTGGCCAGATTGACCCCGACAATGCCCAGACCTATGCCGCCAATGCCGCCAAAGGGCAGGCCGAACTGGCCGGATTGCAAACCCGTATTCAGGCCCAGCTTGCCCCGGTGCAGGGGCGTCCTTTTGCGGTCTTCCACGATGCCTATCACTATTTCGAGGCGCGTTTCGGGGTGGAGGCCAGCGCCGCGTTGTCGCTGAGTGACGGCAGTGCCCCCAGTGCCGCGCGCCTCGACGATGTACGCGATGTGGTTCAATCGATCAACGCCGTCTGCGTCTTTACCGAACCGCAGTTCAATCCCGGCCTTGTCGCTGCGCTGGCCGACGGGCGCAGTCTGAAATCCGCGCCGCTTGATCCTTTGGGGGCCGGGCTGACCCCGGGGCCTGCGCTCTATGGCGAGGTGATCCAGGGGCTGGCGACGTCCTTTGAAAACTGTCTGTCCGAGTAAGGCGCTCAGATCGACATCCAAAGTTGGAACAGGATGCCTGACGTCAGTGACCCGACCAGTGCGATTGCGATGTACAGGAAAAACACGGGCCGTTTGACCAGGGCCCAGACGGCGATGGCGGCGGGCAGGGATGTCACGCCGCCTGCCACCAAGAACGCCAGACCCGCCCCGGGTGCCATGCCTTGGCCGATCAATCCGCCCACCAGTGGCAGCGCCGCATAGCCGTTGAGATAGGCCGGCACCCCAACCAATGTGGCCACGCCGATGGGGGCAAAGCCGGTACCGCCCAACATATTTGTGATCAGCTCTGCCGGAACCCAAGCCAGCATCAGGCTTTCCAGCAAGAACGCCAGTGTGAGCCATTTAGCCAAGAACAACGTGGTTTTCACCGCCTCGCGCCAGAACTTGGTGACACGGGTGTTGTCTTGCCAGAACGTCCAGACCACAGGCTGCACGCTGCGCACCTTTGACGCGCCGCAGCCGCCATTGCCGACGCCGTCGCGCAAGGGGTCGGTCAGTCCGCCCGCTTTGGACATGACATGCACCACGATGCCCCCAAAGACGCCCAAGCCAACGGCGGCCAGCGTCTTGGCCACGGCAAATTCGACCCCCAGCACGCCGGTGGTCAGTATGAACATCGACGGGTCCATCACCGGCGA
The DNA here is from genome assembly GCF_013282155.1 of Sulfitobacter sp. HGT1. Classification (GTDB taxonomy): domain Bacteria; phylum Pseudomonadota; class Alphaproteobacteria; order Rhodobacterales; family Rhodobacteraceae; genus Sulfitobacter. The sequence goes on along the minus strand of NZ_BLWI01000010.1, from coordinate 441,524 downwards.
GGCCAGCCAGAACGCCATGACGGCGGACAGCGGCACGCCCATCGCCAGCAGGGCCGCGATCAACGGGATCACCCCGCAGGAACAAAACGGTGAAAGCCCGCCCGCAATTGCGGCAATCATGATCATAACGGCGGGCGATCCGGTAAAGGCCCGCGCAATCAACCCGTCGGCCCCGGTCGCCCCAGCATAGGCGGCGATCCCGATTGACAGGATCAGAAACGGCGCGACATTCAACAGGTTGTTGGCGGCGAACTGCGCGCTGGTGACGGCCTGTGGCGGGTTCACAAGGAACAACATTGCCAGCAGGGCCGCGCAAAACAGCCAGACCCGTTCGTTTGTCCAGATGCGGTGCAGCAGATCGACGCCACGGTTGCGCGGGGGAAGGGTGATATCGCTCATGCGGCTTGATCCTTGCTGAGGGTGACACCGACGCAGCATTCTGACGTCAGGAAGGCCACGGTTTCTTGCATCGCGTCGAAATCCACGCGGTTGACGATTTGCCGCCCCTGACGGGTCTGGAGCACCAGCCCCGCATCCACCAATGTGCTCAGGTGATGGGCAAGGGTGGACGGTGCGGCCCCCAGATGCTGGCCGATCTCGCCCACGTTCAACCCCTCATGGCCTGCACGCACCAGCAGGCGAAAGACGGTCAAACGGGTTTCATGGCCAAGGGCGGCAAGAGCGCGGGCGGTTTTGATGTGATTTGTCATGGGATCAAATAAAACTATAAAACTAGTTTTGTAAAGATGATTCGATACGCTGTTCTCCGCATCCATCCGCCACAAGAAAAACGCCCGAAGCGGGGGCTTCGGGCGTTACTCCTGCTTAAATGGGGGGCCTTCCTAAGCGTAAGGGGCAGTTATACCGCGATTTTTCCGCCCCCTTGTTTGGTGATAACCACCACCGCAGGGCGCGGCGGCATGGCGGGGTCGAAATCGGGCCAGCGGGTTGCCGGGTCTTCAAAGGTGCTGTTGCGTTCAAACCCGGCAAGGTTCTTGGTGCCATCGGTGCCCGGATGCTGCACCGCGACAAACAGGGTTTCGCCGTCATCGGTAAAATAGGGGCCGCACATCTCGCCGCCCACGGGACAGCGGAAGAACAGCTTGGACGTGCCGCGCGCCTCGCCTTCGGTTTCGACCGCATAAAGCCCGTCGGATTTGCCGGTCTTATCCCAGTTGCCGCCCTGATCGGTGCTGACCCAAAGCCGCCCGTCCGCGTCAATGGCACAGTTGTCGGGGCTGCCGAACCAACCGTTTTCCGATGTTTCAGGGTTCCACTGCGCGCCGACTTCGGCCAGCGATGGATCGCCGCATTTCACCAGGATCGACCATGTGCCAGCGGTTGCCGCGTGGTTGCCGCCGTCTTCCTTGATCTCGATGATGTGGCCAAAGCTGCTTTTGGCGCGGGGGTTGGCAGCGTTCACATCGTCTTGCCCGCGTTTGGAGTTGTTGGTCAGCATGATATAGGCCGTGCCATCGCCGCGCGGTTGCGCGTCTTCGGGACGGTCCATCGGGGTGGCACCCAACAGATCGGCGGCGATGCGCGTGTCAATCATCACGTCGCCTTGGTCGTCAAAGCCGTTTTCTGCGGTCAACGGACCTTCACCGTGGATCAGGGGCAACCAGACAACGGTGCCGTCTTCGTCAAAGCGCGCCACATAGAGCGTGCCGTCGCTGAGCAGTTTGGAATTGGCGGCGCGGTCGTCCGATACCTTGCCACCCGAGACGTATTTATACTGATAATCAAAACGGTTGTCGTCGCCCATATAGACCACCAGACGGCCATCGCTGCTGACAGTCGTTTCGGCACCTTCATGGCGGAAACGGCCCAATGCAGTGTGCTTGATCGGGGTCGAGGTCGGGTCCATCGGGTCGACTTCGACAACCCAGCCGAATTTATTTGGCGCGTGGGGTTCTTTATCGATGTTGAAGCGGTCGTATTTCTGGCCCCAAGCATACCACATCCCCGGCACGCCATAGCGTTTCTGCGAGGCAGCTTCGCGGCTGGCGGGATCAATCACCGGCTTGCCGTCGGCATCCAGATTGTCGGTCCAGTAATAGCCGTGGAAGTTTTCTTCGGCCATCAGCCATGTGCCCCAAGGGGTCAGACCGCCGGCGCAATTGTTCAGCGTGCCGATGACCTTGGTGCCTGTGGGATCGTCGTTGGTTTGCAGACGCTTGTGCCCTGCGGCGGGGCCGTCCAGCGTCATTTCGGTATCCAGCGGGGTGATGCGGCGGTTCATCTTGCCGTCGCGCACAACCTGCCACGTGCCGGAAGCATCCTTGGCGATTTCGACAACCGACCCGCCATGCGCGGCCATTTCGATGTCGATCAGCTCGGGCGTCATGCCGGAGAACTCAACGCTGTCCTGACGGCCCAGACCGGGGAACATGACCTCTTCGTTGGTGTATTCGTGGTTCACACATAGCAAACCCCGGCGGCCATCGTCAGTGAGCGGCACAAAGCCGACATAGTCGTTGTTATAGCCGAACTGTTTCAACTGCGCGGCGGCGGTCTGGTTCATCACGTCGAATTCAGGTGCATCGGCGGTGATCGGATCGCCCCACCGCAGCAAGACCTGCGCGTCATAGCCATCGGCGACGTGGTGGTTTTCGTCGTTGCCCCATGTCAATTCGTCAAAGGCATAGCGGCTGCCGTGGCCGGCGGCGTTTGCCTGATGCGGGGCCACCAACGCCGAGGTGCCGAACAGCGTGGTCGTCGCCGTCACGCCCAGCATCCCGCGCAAAATCTCGCGGCGGCCATAGCGGGCGTTGATCACATCGCCAATCGTGCGCTCAAGGTTGGGGTTTGTGGGGATGTCGTCAAAGGCTTCAAAAGCCTCGGCCTTGTTGCCGATAGACGGGTCTTTAAGGATATCATGGCGTGTCATGGCTGCTCCTGCATGTGTGCTTTGATCTCCCGCGGAACATCGGCGTGTTTTGTCACAGGGATATGCATGTCCGATGAAAGTTTTGTGACAGGATGCGCGGGTTCGGGTCAAGGCCGCGAGCACGGCGGTTCAAAGCGGCGGCGATGCGGAAGGTGCTGCAAGAAAAAAAATGCGTCCAATTGTCATATGATTTTCAACATAAGGATCGGGATCGGCGCAAACCCCGCGCGAGCGTTGTGACCGCTTTGGCGGCAAACCCCAAACAGCCGCGGAATCACCGTTGGGGCGTAAAAAACCCATCCCACGCCATATTTTTGCCCGCCTTTGGGGGCAAACCGCCGCAAACAGTCGAATGCGGCGGCGCAGCCCGGTGGAAACGGAGAATACAGATTTGTCATGCCCGCCGCCCGGCCCAAGGCGGCGCGGGGGTAACTGGATGGGACACCCCCCCTTGAACCCCAAGTAGGGCGAGACTAATCTGTGGGTAACGGTTTCGCGGGTATGGTCCTGCGGACAGCACAATCAGGCAGGCTTTATGAACGATCCATATGATACCTACATGAACACGCTTGTCCCGATGGTGGTCGAACAGACCAGCCGGGGCGAACGCGCTTACGACATCTTCTCGCGTCTGCTGAAAGAGCGGATTATTTTCCTGTCGGGCCCTGTGCATGATGGCATGTCCTCGCTGATCGTCGCGCAGCTGCTGCACCTTGAGGCGGAAAATCCGTCGAAAGAAATCTCCATGTACATCAACAGCCCCGGCGGCGTTGTGACATCGGGCCTGTCGATCTATGACACCATGCAATACATCAAACCCAAGGTGTCCACGCTCGTTATCGGGCAGGCCGCTTCCATGGGGTCTCTGTTGTTGCAGGCGGGCGAGCCGGGCATGCGTTTCTCGTTGCCCAACAGCCGCGTCATGGTCCACCAGCCCTCTGGCGGGTATCAGGGGCAGGCCACAGATATCATGATTCACGCGCAAGAAACCCAAAAGTTGAAAACGCGCCTGAACGAGATCTACGTCAAGCACACCGGCCAGACCCTCGAGAAAGTCGAAGCCGCCCTTGAGCGGGACAACTTCATGTCCCCCGAAGAGGCAAAAGACTGGGGTTTGATCGACGAAATCGTCGAAAACCGCGGCAAAATGGACGACCCGGACGCCGATAAAAAAGGCAAGTAAATAAGGCGTGCGCGGTACATGATTTTGCGATTGTGGACCGCGCATCGCTAGCCTAAGCTGTTCCGGAGCAAAAAATAAACTGCACTGCCGACAGGCGGGCAAGATCACAAGACAGACCTGAAAGGGTTGAAATGGCTAATACGACCAGCGGCGATAGCAAAAACACTCTCTACTGCAGCTTTTGTGGTAAAAGCCAGCACGAGGTGCGCAAGCTGATTGCGGGGCCGACCGTATTCATCTGTGATGAATGCGTTGAGCTGTGCATGGACATCATCCGCGAGGAAACAAAGGCATCCGGCCTGAAAGCCACCGATGGCGTGCCGACTCCCAAAGACATTTGTGACGTGCTGGATGACTATGTCATCGGTCAGGCGATGGCCAAAAAGGTGCTGTCTGTTGCCGTGCACAACCACTACAAACGCTTGAACCACGCCCAAAAAGGCGGCGATATCGAGCTGGCGAAATCCAACATCCTGCTGATCGGGCCAACCGGCTGCGGCAAGACGCTGCTGGCGCAAACGCTGGCGCGTATTCTGGATGTTCCGTTCACAATGGCCGACGCGACCACCCTGACCGAAGCCGGTTATGTGGGCGAAGACGTTGAGAACATTATCCTGAAACTGCTGCAATCGTCCGAATATAACGTTGAGCGCGCACAGCGCGGCATCGTCTATATCGACGAAGTCGATAAAATTACGCGGAAATCCGAGAACCCGTCGATCACCCGTGACGTATCGGGCGAGGGCGTACAGCAGGCACTGCTCAAGCTGATGGAAGGCACGGTTGCATCCGTTCCACCACAAGGCGGCCGCAAGCACCCGCAGCAGGAATTCCTGCAAGTGGACACGACCAACATCCTGTTCATCTGTGGCGGTGCTTTTGCCGGACTTGACCGGATCATTGCCGCACGTGGCAAAGGGTCGGCCATGGGCTTTGGTGCGGATGTGCGTGACAAGGATGCCCGCGGCGTCGGCGAGATTTTCACCGATCTGGAACCCGAAGATCTGTTGAAGTTCGGTTTGATCCCGGAATTCGTTGGCCGTCTGCCGGTATTGGCAACGCTCGAAGATCTGGATGAAGACGCGCTTGTTACCATTCTGACCAAGCCCAAGAACGCGCTGGTCAAGCAGTACCAACGCCTGTTCGAGATCGAAAACACGCAGCTGACCTTTACCGAGGATGCGCTGGCGGCAATCGCCAAACGTGCGATCCAACGTAAAACCGGTGCGCGCGGTCTGCGCTCCATCCTCGAAGACATCCTGCTTGATACGATGTTCGACCTGCCCGGCATGGACACCGTGACAGAGGTTGTGGTGAACGAAGAGGCCGTGATGTCTGACGCGGCACCGCTGATGATCCACGCCGACGCGGAAAAAGAACCGGCATCAGCCAGCTAAGCCAACCGGCCAGAAACCGCATAAAGATTGAACAAAGCGCGCCCTGACGGGTGCGCTTTTTTCGTTTGACGGCGGGTGTTTGGCGGGCTTTTGTATTTGGCATCTTGACGGCAGATCGGCTATTGGGTCTGACTGGCCTGCATATGTTTCACAAAGGACAAACCATGACACAGCGTATCTTTTCGGGTGGCGAATTCGAGGCCAAGATCGGCTATTGCCGCGCGGTCGTTGCAGGCGGGTTTGTGCATGTTGCAGGCACCGTGGGGCAGGGCGACACGGTCACCGACCAATGCCGCGCCGCTTTGGCCACGATTACGGGCGCGTTGAAAGAAGCGGGCTGTTCCATGGCCGATGTCGTGCGCGTGAACTATTACCTGCCGGACCGTGCTGAATTTGAGCCCTGCTGGCCGATCCTTGCGGAAACCTTTGGTGCCACACCGCCCGCAGCCACGATGATCGAATGCGGCCTGATCGACGACAAATACCGCATCGAAATCGAAGTCACCGCCTGCATCCCCACAGCCTAAACAAGGCGGGGGATAGGGCGCTCGTTCTGTCTCCCGTTGATGTCGCGGGCATCAGTCTTGCGCCATTGACCATAGAGGATTGTAAGGTGCTCATAGGTGTTCGGGTTCACCTTTTGCATGCCGGCAATCAGATGTCTGGAATCATCCACAAGATTGCACATGATTGATCTGAGGGTTTTCTTCAGCATGTCTTCGTCCAGATCGCCTTCGGTAATGCCGACGGCGAGGAATTCGTAATAGTTCAGCAGGGTCGTCAGGGCGAGGGCGCTGTCGCGTTTGATCTTTTGCGCATGGATGACTTCTGGTGTTGCATCCGCTGGCGCGGTCGCCTTGCGGGCTTGGTCCCAATCCTCAAAGGATACGTCGGTATATTCAGGAAAATGCGCGCGCCGTTTTTCAATTGTGCCCTGAAATTCTGAGCTTAGCCGCGTTTCAAGCAAAACCGTAATCGTGTGCTGCTTGCGTTGCGCGTGGCGTGCAGCGCGGGTGCTGAACCAAAAGGTCAGGATCGCGGCAATCACAGAAATGGCGGCAACGATCGTGCCCGTTGCTGTTAAAAAAGCGGAATATTGGGGGGCGGGCGTTTCTGGAAACTGCGCATAAACGCTGGATACGCTGGCCGATGCCAATGGCATCAGGATCAACAGGAAGATGCAGATCGTGCAGAAAGCAAAGAGCGCGCAAATTGTATAAAGAAAACCGCGCGCAATCATATTCTATAGATGTCCGACCTTAGCCGTTGCCGAATCCGTCACGGGGAAGGCCGTTGCCGAAACCATCGCTTGTCATTGCTCTACCCCTCAATCACTACACTCGTTCAATATCGTGAAAAAGACCCACGCGCCAGTTCTTCTCGCAGACACGCATGCTTCTATGCCCGTGAGTGTTAATATAGGGTAACGACACGGAAAAAGCAAAGATTTGATATATCCCGCCCACCAAACCGGCTTTTGAACGGAAACGCGCGCAAAATACCGGATCGGCAGACAAAAACGCAGCAGGCGTGCCGAGCGGCTACTAGACGTTGCCCCACCAATCGGGCATAGACAAAACAAAGCTTCAGGAGACCTAAATGGGCATTCTATCTTCTTTCTTGCGCTGCGTTACTTGGTGGAACGGCCAGACGCTGAACACGCAGCTCTTTACGTGGCGCAAGGGCATCAAGGTGGGTGACGATGCCCAAGGCAATATTTACTACCGTAACGCCGATGACAGCAAACGCTGGGTGATCTTCAACGGAGAGATCGAGGCGTCGCGCGTGAACCCCGATTGGCACGGCTGGCTGCACCACACATGGGATCAAACCCCTGTCGACCGCCCGCTGGTGCACAAGGCATGGGAAAAGTCGCATCAGGAAAACCTGACCGGCACGCCACTGGCCTATGCGCCAGCAGGGTCGATCCGTCAGGCAAAACCGGCAGATCGGGGCGATTACGAGGCCTGGAGCCCGGAATAATCCATGCGCAAGATTCTGATTATGTTGGCGCTGCTGGCCGCCCCGGTTCAGGCGCAGCAGGTGACCAGCGCCAATGGTGCCGTCCTGCGGGCCCTGGACAAGATATCGGGCACCACGAAAGACTACGAGATGGTGCGCGGCCAGATCATCCGTGTCGGCAACCTCGAAGTTCAGATGAATGATTGCCGCTTTCCGTCTGGCAACCCTGCGGGCGATGCCTTTGCAGAGCTTGAGATTAGGGAAGAAGCAAGCGAGAACCGGCTGTTTTCAGGCTGGATGATCGCGTCTGCCCCGGCATTGTCGGCGCTTGAACACCCGCGTTACGACATTTGGGTCATCCGCTGCACGACCTCCTGAGGGGTCGCAGGGGCGGGGCCGCTAAAATCTGCTTCAAGCTGCTGTGCGGCGTCGAGTTGGCGGTGATAGGCATCGCGGGTGATCTCTATCGCGCCAAGTGATGCAAGATGCGGCGTCAGGAACTGCGTATCAAACAGCGTGAACCCACCCCGTTTCAGCCGGTCGATCAGGCAGGCCAAGGCGATTTTTGACGCGTTATCGCGGCGCGAAAACATGCTTTCCCCGAAAAACGCGGCCCCCAGCGTGACCCCGTACACCCCGCCGACCAGTTCATCACCGTCCCACACCTCAAGGGAATGGGCCGCCCCGCGGTCATGGAGCGCTTGGTACAGGGTGAAAATCTCGGCGTTGATCCATGTGTCTTCGCGGTCGGCACAACCGCGCACCACATCGGCAAAGGCGGTATCAATGGTGACGGTGAATTTGGTGCGGCGCATGGCGCGCGCCAGACTGCGCGAGATGTGAAACCCGTCGATGGGAAACACCCCGCGCAGCCGCGGATCGACCCAGAAAATTTCCGGGTCGTCGCGGTGTTCTGCCATGGGGAAAATCCCCACGGAATAGCCTTTTAACAGCAGGTCCGGCGTCAGGTCAGGCATTGCCCAGGTTGGTTTCAAGCCAATGTTCCAGCCAGTGGATGTTGTAATCCCCTGTCAGCACATCTTTTTCTTCCAACAGCGCGTGAAACAACGGGATCGTCGTATCGACGCCATCCACGATCAATTCACCCAAGGCACGTTTCAGGCGCGCCAGCGCTTCGGGGCGGTCACGGCCATGCACGATCAGCTTGCCAATCAAACTGTCGTAATAGGGCGGGATCGAATAGCCGTCATACAGCGCACTGTCCATCCGCACACCAAGGCCACCGGGGGCATGGTACTGCGTGATCTTACCGGGGCAGGGCGAGAAGTTCGGCAGTTTTTCGGCGTTGATACGCACTTCGATCGCGTGGCCGTTGATCTTGAGGTCTTCTTGCTTGAACGACATGTCCATGCCGGAAGCCACACGGATTTGTTCGCGCACCAGATCGACGCCAAAGATGGCTTCGGTGACAGGGTGTTCCACCTGCAAACGGGTGTTCATTTCGATGAAATAGAACTCGCCGTTCTCGTAGAGGAATTCGATGGTACCCGCACCGATATAGTTGATGTTGGCCATCGCGTCGGCACAGACCTTGCCGATACGGTCGCGCTCGGCTTGGCTGATCGACGGGCCGGGGGCTTCCTCGAATACCTTTTGGTGACGCCTTTGCAGCGAACAATCGCGTTCACCCAGATGCACAGCGCGGCCTTTGCCATCGCCGAACACCTGAATTTCGATGTGGCGCGGCGTGGTCAGATATTTCTCGATGTAGACTTCGTCATTGCCAAAGTTCGATTTGCCTTCGGCGCGGGCGGTCATAAAGGCGCGTTCCATGTCGGCCGCAGTCTGCGCGACTTTCATGCCCTTGCCACCACCACCAGCCGTGGCCTTGATGATAACAGGATAGCCGATTTCTGCGCCGATGCGCTTGGCGTCATCCAGTGTCGGGACACCACCGTCAGATCCGGGCACGCAAGGCACGCCGAGTTCTTTCATGGTATCCTTGGCGGTGATCTTGTCGCCCATGATACGGATATGCGCGGCTGTTGGGCCGATAAAGGTCAGGCCGTGGTCTTCGAGAATCTGCACAAAACCGGCGTTTTCAGACAGAAAGCCATAGCCGGGGTGGATCGCTTCGGCACCGGTGATTTCGCAGGCAGCCACGATCGACGGGATCGACAGATAGGATTGCTGGGACGACGGCGGGCCGATGCAGACAGATTCGTCGGCCATGCGCACATGCATCGCGTCGCTATCCGCAGTCGAATGGACGGCGACCGAACCGATGCCCATTTCGCGCGCGGCGCGGATCACGCGCAACGCGATCTCGCCCCGGTTGGCGATAAGGATTTTCTTGAACATGGGTTTTCGCCTTATTCCAGGATCACCAAAGGTGCGCCAAATTCCACGGCTGCACCATCATCGACCAAGATACGCTTGACCGTGCCCGCACGCGGGGCGGGGATGTGGTTCATTGTTTTCATGGCTTCCACGATCAACAACGTGTCCCCTTCGGCGACGGTCGTCCCGACGCTGATAAAGGAAGGGGCACCGGGTTCTGCTTGCATATAGATCGTACCAACCATCGGCGACACAACCGCACCCGGATCGGAGGCCGGGTCCATGTTTTCGGGGGACGCAGGCGCAGGTGACGCCATTGCAGCCGGTGCCGGAGACGCCATCAGTGCAGGGGCCGCATGCATCTGCTGCGGGGCCACGATCTGCTGAGGCGGCTTGCGGCTGACCCGCACATTCAGGCTGTCGTCTTCTGCATAATCACGTTTGACTTGAAGCTCGGTCAGGTCGTTTTCGTTCAACAACTCTGCAAGCGCACGGATAAATGCCACATCTGCGTCATGGGTGTTTTTAGTCATTTTGTTCCTCAGCCAGTATATAACGCGGGGCGCGAATGCCTGTGCCCCAAAGTTGACGTCTTATAGGACATGGGCGCGGTTATGGAAAGCTACCAGTTGCCTAAGGGGCAGGGCCTTGCCAAACTGCGCAAAACGAGGGGGCATCGGGTATGAACTTGGCACATTGGCTGGCACGCAGCGCGCAGACGGGCGGGGATCGCCCTGCGCTGTTTCACGGGGAAACCTGTGTTGCAAGCTATGCGGAATTTGACGCGCGTGCGCGGGCGGTGGCGGGTTGGTTGCGCGGGCAGGGCGTGACCCCCGGCGACCGCGTGGCGATCTTTATGAAGAACACGCCGGACTATCTGATCGTGTTCTACGGGATCTGGTATGCTGGGGCCGCCGTTGTGCCGATCAACGCCAAGCTGCACAGCCGCGAGGCGGACTTCATCCTTGCCGATTCCGGCGCGCGCGTGGTCTTTGCCAGTGCCGGACTGGCCGAGGGTTTGGGGGAGGGTTCGGGTCTAAGCAGCGATGTGATTGTCACCCCTTCGGCGCGTTATGATGAAATTCTGACATCCGCGCCGGTTGACGCGGTGGCGAGCCGTGGTGCGGATGATCTGGCATGGCTGTTTTACACCTCGGGTACGACGGGCAAACCCAAGGGCGTGATCATCACCCACGGCATGGCCCTGTCGATGGCGCTTTGCTACGGCGTGGATGTGGATCAGGTTTCGGGCGATGATACAGCGCTTTATGCCGCCCCGATGAGCCACGGCGCGGGGCTGTACAATCTGATGCATGTGCAGGCCGGCGCGCGCCATGTCTGCCCCGCTTCGGGCGGATTTGAGGTGTCGGAGATTCTGGATTTGGCAGCACACTTTGGGCGGGTTCACATGTTTGCAGCCCCCACGATGGTGAAACGGCTGACCGACGGGGCGCGGGCATTGGGGCGTGACGGCACGGGGCTGCGCACGATCGTCTATGCGGGCGGGCCGATGTACAACGCCGATATCATTGATGCGGTTGATTATTTCGGGCCGGTCTTCGTGCAGATTTACGGGCAGGGCGAATGCCCCATGGGCATCACGGCACTGCCGCGCGCGGCTGTTTCGGATCGCACGCACCCCGGATGGCGGGCAAGGCTGGGGTCGGTCGGGCGCGCGCAATCGGCGGTGGAGGTGCGGATCGGCGATGCGGATGGCAGGCCCGTCGCCGATGGCACCGCGGGCGAAATCATGGTGCGCGGGCAGACGGTGATGCCGGGCTATTGGAATAATCCGGCCGCCACAGATGCAACGCTGCAAGACGGCTGGCTGATGACGGGGGACGTGGGGATGATGGACGGCGAAGGCTATGTCACCCTGCAAGACCGCAGCAAGGATGTGATCATCACCGGCGGCTCGAACGTCTACCCCCGCGAGGTCGAGGAAATCCTGCTGGAACATGGCGGGGTGATTGAAGCATCGGTTGTGGGGCGTGCCCATGCTGATTGGGGCGAGGAAGTGGTGGCCTTCATTGTGGGAACGGCACCTGAGGGCGAGCTTGACGCGTTGTGCCTTGACCGCATTGCGCGGTTCAAACGGCCCAAAACCTATGTCCGGGTCGATAGCCTGCCGAAAAACAACTATGGCAAGGTGCTAAAGACGGAACTGCGGTTGCTGTTGAAACCCTAAAGGGGCAACGGGGGCGGAAAATTTCGAATTTTCCGGACCGGAATTTTGAAAAATTCCGCCGCCCCCCGCTGCCGGTCGCTTTAGATGGCGAGGTATTCGGCCCGCAATTCGGCATTGTTCAACACTTCTTCGGCGGAGCCGTCAAAGACCACGCTGCCGGTGTCCATGATCACCGCACGGTCCGCCAGTTTCAGCGCGCGCACGGCGTTTTGTTCCACCAGAATGGTCGTGATCCCTTGGGATTTGATCAAGCTCAGTGTCTTTTCGATCTCGTCGACAATCACCGGGGCCAGACCCTCGTAAGGTTCATCCAGCAGCAGCACCTTGATGTCACGCGCCAATGCGCGGGCGATGGCGAGCATCTGCTGTTCACCCCCCGACAATGTCACGCCTTCTTGTTTGCGGCGTTCCTTCAGGCGGGGGAAAAGTTCATAGATGCGTTCCAGCGACCAGCCGATGGGTGGGGCGATCTGCGCAAGTTGCAGGTTTTCCTCGACCGTCAGGCCGGCGATGATCCTGCGGTCTTCGGGGACCAGTGCCATGCCGTTGGCCGCGGCCTCGTGGCTGGCCATCTTGTGCAGCGGTTTGTGATCCAGCCACACTTCGCCCTTGCGCAATTCCGGGTCGCCGATCTGCGCGATGGTGCGCAACGTCGATGTCTTGCCCGCGCCGTTGCGCCCCAGAAGGGCGAGAATTTCGCCTTCGTGAACGTTAAAGCTGACACCTTGCACGATATAGCTTTCGCCATAATAGGCATGGATATCCCACACCGACAGATAGGCGGGGGCGGTCGCCGCGTGGTTGGCGCTATTGGAAAAATCGGGGGTCGTGTTCATAATTCTATCCTTACGAGGGGTGCGGGTCCGAGCCCCGCCCAACGTCATGCAGCGTCTTGAGATTCGCCCAGATATGCTTCGCGGACCTTGGGGTGGCCCTTGATGTTATCGGGGGTGTCTTCGACAAGGGGCGTGCCTTGGGCCAGCACGGTGATCCGTTCGGCCAGCGAGAACACCACATGCATGTCATGTTCGATGATGGCGATGGTGATGTCGCGCTCCTCTTTGATCTGTTTGAGCAGATCAATGGTGTTGTTGGTATCGGCGCGCGCCATGCCGGCTGTCGGTTCATCCAGCAGCAACAGGCGGGGGTCTTGCGCCAGACACATCGCGATCTCGAGCCGGCGTTTGTCACCACGCGACATGGAAGCCGCGTGCATGTGACGTTTATCCGCCAGTTTCATCTCGACCAGCATTTCCTCGGCTTTGTCGATCACATCGCGTTGGCTGCCGACAGAGCCGTAGCCGTTCAACGCAAAAGCCCCGTCACGTTTGGCAAAACACGGGATCAACATGTTTTCCTGCACGCTGAGATCGCCAAAGATTTCGGGCGTCTGGAAAACGCGGGAAATGCCCATCTGGTTGATCTCGTAGGGTTTGCGCCCCAGCACCGACCGCCCGTCGAACATAACCGATCCGGTATCGGGGATCAGTTTGCCGACAAGGCAGTTGAGCAGGGTGGATTTGCCCGCGCCGTTCGGTCCGATGATCGCATGGACCGTGTTTTCGGCAACATTCAGGTTCACATTGCCTAGCGCTTGCAGACCACCAAAGCGCTTGTTGACGTTTTTGACTTCAAGAATATTCATCGCGTCCGCTCCTTATTCTGCAGGGGTTTTTGTGCCGTCAGGCGTGTTGGTATCCGCTTTCTTGCGGCGGAACAGGCGACCGATGCGTTGACCGCCCTCGACCAGACCACCGGGCAGGAAGATCACAACCAGCATGAACAACAGACCCAGTGTCAGGTGCCAGCCTTTGCCCACGAAGGGGTGGATGATCGTGATGATAAAGTCCTCGATCCCGTCAGGCATGAAGGAAAACCAGCCATGCAGAACGTTGTCGTTGATCTTGGAGAAGATGTTTTCAAAGTACTTGATAAAGCCCGCGCCCAATACTGGCCCCAAAAGGGTACCGGCACCGCCAAGGATCGTCATCAGAACCACTTCGCCCGAGGCCGTCCACTGCATCCGTTCGGCCCCGGCTAGCGGGTCCATCGCGGCCAGCAAACCACCGGCAAGACCGGCATACATGCCCGAGATGACAAAGGCCGCCAATGTGTAGGGCTTGGTGTTCAGGCCGGTGTAGTTCATGCGCTGCTGGTTCGATTTCACGGCACGCAGCATCAACCCGAAAGGCGAGCGGAAGATGCGGATCGAGATATAGAAGGCAACGAGCATGAGCAGGGCACACAGGTAGTAGCCAACGGAGAAGGTGAAGGACCAGCTGCCAACATCAATGGTGGCCGCGGAGTTCATCTGCGCCCCGAAGAGGTTGGGGTAGCTTGGTGCATTGGCCCCGTCCAGAATGCGCGGATCACTGAGCGAGATTTGCAGGCCGGTTTCACCATTGGTGATCGGTGTCAGCACCGAATAGGCCAGGTTGAACGACATTTGCGCAAAGGCCAGCGTCAGGATCGAGAAGTAGATCCCCGAACGGCGCAGCGACACATAGCCGATCACGACCGAGAACAGGCCCGCCACGATCACTGACAACAGGATCGCTGGGATCACGTTCATCGACAAAAGCTTCATCATCCAGACGGCGGAGTAGCTTCCCACACCCAGAAAGGCGGCGTGGCCGAAGCTGAGATAGCCGGTCAGGCCAAACAGGATGTTATAGCCGATGGCGAAAATCCCGAAGATCACAAAGCGTTGCATCAGGTCGGGATAGCCCGCGTTGAATTGCGCCATGCCGGAATCAGCCGGAAAGGGGTTGAGCAGGATCGGTGCGGCCATGGCAAGAAGAGCCACCAGCAACAATACCCCAAGGTCTTTTTTGTTCAGTCCAAGCATGGCTTATTCCTCCATCACGCCTTTGCGGCCCATCAGGCCCCGTGGGCGTGTCAGCAAGATGATAATCGCGACAACATAAATGATGATCTGGTCGATACCCGGCAGGATATTCTTGACTTCGTTCATCGAGGCAAAGGATTCTAGGATACCCAGAAGGAAGCCCGCCAGCACCGCACCGGGCAAAGAGCCCATGCCGCCGACAACAACCACAACAAAGCTGAGAACCAGAAAATCCATGCCCATATGATAGTTGGGCGAGTTAATCGGCGCGTACATGACACCTGCCAATCCCGCGACTGCGGCGGCGATGCCAAACATGATGGTAAAGCGCTTGTCGATGTTGATCCCCAAAAGGCCGACGGTTTCGCGGTCTGCCATACCGGCGCGCACAACCATCCCGAAGGTGGTGAACTGCAAGAAGGCAAAGACGCCACCGATGATCACGGCCGAGAAGGCGAAATAGATCAGGCGCCAGTAGGGGTAGATGATCGCGTTGGGATCAAAGCCCAGCAGCACGCCGAAATCGAACGACCCGCGGAACGCCTCGGGGGCGGCGGTGGGGATCGGGTTTGCACCGTAGAAATACTTGATCACTTCCTGAAGCACGATCGCCAGACCAAAGGTCACAAGGATCTGATCGGCGTGAGGGCGCTTGTAGAAGTGTTTGATCAGACCGCGCTCCATGATGAAGCCGATGGCGATCATCACAGGGATGGCAAACAGGATGGACAGCGGAACGGACCAGTCGAGCATCCATGCACCGGCGCTCTCGCCGAACCATTCTTTGATATAAAGGACATCGTCGTACTTGGGCTTGCCCAAGAAATCAGTGCCTGACGGCTCGGAGGCCAGATGGCTCAAGCTGAAGATTTTGCTAAGTGTAACAGCACAGAATGCGCCGATCATAAAGATCGCGCCGTGTGCAAAGTTGACCACACCCAGCGTGCCGAAGATCAGGGTCAGACCAAGCGCGATGAGCGCATAGGCTGAGCCTTTGTCCAACCCGTTTAGAAGTTGCAAAAGAATGGCGTCCATCGCGGGGCCCTCGAATTTTTAATGAGTGAAAGGCGGATCAGACCGCCTGCAAGAAAAGGCGGAGGTATCCCTCCGCCTTAGACTTGTACTTACGCGCCTGGGTTACAGTTGCCCAATTCGCCACCCGCAAACATCGGGTGATCGACATCATAGGTAACCTGCTCGGCTGGTGTTGCTTCAACGATTTCCACCAGATCGTATTCGTTTTCTGGGTTCTCTTTACCCTTCACAACGACAACGTCCTTAAAGCACTGGTGATCGCCGGCACGGTACAGCGTCGGGCCGTTGCCCAGACCGTCGAATTCAAAGCCTTCAAGAGCTTCGACAACGGCACATGGGTTGAACGAACCAGCGCGGGCAACCGCATCAGCATAAAGCAGCGTCTGTGCATAGCAGGTCTGAGCAGCCTGGCTTGGCGGGAAGCCGTACTTGGTACCGAACGACTGAACAAAGGCGTTTGTACCTGTGTAGCGTGCGCCCAGCTGGTCTTCGAGCTTCCAATCCCAGTTCTGCGAACCAACGATACCGGCAATGTTCTTGCCTGCACCACGAGCCATCAGCTCGGAGTAGAGTGGAACAACGATTTCGAAGTTCTTGCCGTTAACCTGCTTGTCGCGCAGACCGAACTGAACAGCGTTGGTCAACGAGTTAACCATGTTCCCGCCGTAGTGGTTCAGAACCAGAACATCGGCACCGGAGTTCAGAACAGGTGCGATATAGGAGGAGAAGTCAGTCGCGGCGAGCGGTGTGCGCACGTCGTTGATGGTTTCCCAACCCATTGCCTCGGTTGCGGCCTGGATCGATTCCTGCTGTGTCCAGCCCCATGTGTAGTCGGCTGTCAGGCTGTAGACCTTGCGGTCGTCGCCATAGAGGTTCTTGAGAACCGGTGCCAGAGCGGCAGCAGACATGTAGGCGTTAAAGAAGTGACGGAAACCGTTGGCCTTCTTGTCTTTGCCTGTTGTGTCGTTGGAGTGGGTCAGACCCGCCATGAAGATCACGCCGGCTTCTTGGCACAGGCCCTGAACAGCAACAGCCACACCGGAGGACGAGCCACCGGAGATCATGATTGCGCCGTCTTTCTGGATCATCGACTGCGCCGAAGCACGTGCCGCGTCGGATTTTGTCTGTGTGTCACCGGTAACGAACTGGACTTTCTTGCCCATGATACCGTTGCCTTCAAGCGCCTTGGAGCTGAAGGTTTGCAGCATGCCGCCGTCGCCGCCACCGTTCAGGTGCTCGACCGCGAGCTCGAATGCGCGCAGTTCGTCTGCGCCCTCATCCGCGTAGGGGCCCGATTGTGGAACGTTAAAGCCCAGCGTGACCGTGTCGCCCTGTGGCGCGTTGGTAAAGCCGGAATGCGACGCAGCGCTAAGATACGTCGGCAGTGCAAGGCCAGCGCCGGCAACGGCACCGGTCTTCATAAGACCACGACGTGTCAAATTCGAAAATGACATGTATTTCCTCCCAATTGTTGAAACCGCGTCATGGTTATTTTCCATGTACACGATGCACAGAGGTGCAAAGACGATATGAGGGGAAAACTGAAAACCAATCAATAAGCCCCTTGATAAAAACACTTATTCTGTAAATATATTCGCAAACAAGGCGAGGAAGTTGTAAACTTTATGATGTTGCATTGCAGAAAGCCGTTGAAATTGCGCGCTAATTCGGGATCTAAGACTATTGTTGCGTGAGGCGCTGACCGGCAGCCGTATTCGCGAGCGGCGGATCATGGCAGGGCAGAAGCAAGCCGACCTTGCCAATGTCATCGGAATCTCGGCCAGCTATCTGAATCTGATCGAACACAACCGCCGCAGAATCGGCGGCAAGCTGTTGCTGAACATCGCCGCAGCACTTGGGGTCGAGCCGACGGCCCTCACAGAAGGGGCCGAAGCCGCGCTGATTGGCACCCTGCGCGAGGCGGCGGTTGATGCAGGGCTCAGCGGCCCCGAGGTCGGGCGCGCGGATGAATTCGCCGGGCGTTTTCCCGGCTGGGCGGATGTGCTGGCCAACACCCAACGGCGCATTGCAACGCTTGAGCGGACCATCGAAACCCTGACCGACCGTCTGGCCCATGACCCCCATCTTGCGGCCTCCATGCATGAATTGCTGACCACGGCGGCGGCGATCCGGTCCACGGCGTCGATCCTGGCAGATACCAAGACGCTTGAACCCGAATGGCGCGACCGTTTTCACATCAACATTGACCAGGACAGCCGCCGTCTGGCCGACAGTGCGCAGGCTTTGGTCGGTTATCTTGAGGCGGACCCCGAAACCACACCCGCCGCCAGTTCCCCCCAAGAAGAGGTCGAGGCCTTTCTGGCGGCGCACCGGTTCCAGTTTGCCGTGTTGGAACAAGCCGGCCATGACGAGACTGCGATCGAGGCGCTGGCCCAGGCCGCGCCCGAATTGAAAAGCGTCGCGGCCCGCCATATCGCGCGCACGGTCTTGCAACAGGTCGCTGTGGATGCGGATGCCTTGCCGATTGCGCGGCTCGCAGAGGTGATGGAGAGCCTTGGCCGTGACCCGATGGCCTTGGCGCAGCAGCTGCATCAACCGGTCGGCCGCGTGCTGCGGCGGATGGCCGCAATGCCCGATCTGGGGGCCGGTTTGCTGGTCTGCGACCGGTCCGGAACGGTGATTTTCCGCAAATCCATCGAAGGTTTCGTGGTGCCGCGTTTTGGCGCGGGCTGCCCGCTGTGGCCGCTGTTTGCGGTGTTGGGAAACCCCGGCGTCGTGGTCAAGGAACGGCTGGCGCAATTGGGCCGCAGTCACGCTGAATTCGACTGTATTGCCGCCTGCGAAGTCCAATCCGCGCACAGCTATAATGCGCAGCCCTTGGTGCAGTCGGTGATGTTGATTTTGCCCGCGCAGGGGCTGGCGGCGGGGCCCAGGCTGGATGTGGGGGCGACCTGCCGGGTCTGTCCGCGCGACCACTGTCCGGCACGGCGCGAACCATCGATCCTGAACGACGGCGTCTAGTATCCCGTGTATCGGCGGTGTTAGCGCCAACAGTGTTTTGACAGTCCCGGCAATAAGGTGCATCCTTCAAACCGGTGTCAAAGATCGCTTTTCAAAGCGGCAGGCACCTTCAGGGGAGGGATATGTCGATGGCAAAGCACGTGGTGCTCGTCGAGGATGAAACAAACATTGCAGAGGCGATCCGCTTTTTGCTGGGCCGCGAGGGCTGGCGGGTCGAAACATTGGCCAATGGTGCGACGGCAGTCGATGTGATCCGCAAGGCCCGCCCCGATCTGGTGATGCTTGATGTGATGTTACCCGGAAAAAGCGGGTTCGAGATTTTAAAGGAATTGCGCGCCGATCCGGGATTTGCCGATCTGCCGATCCTGATGCTGACCGCGCGCGGGCAGGCCCGTGACCGCGAGATGGCCGAAGGTGCCGGTGTCAGCCGCTTTATGACGAAACCGTTTTCGAATGCAGAAATGCTTGAGGCGGTCCAGTCGCTTACCACGGCGACGCCGACCCCGTCATGACCACCAACCGGCCCGGATCGCCCCTGTTTCTGGCACGGCGCAGCTACCGGTTTCGCCGCTTGATGGATGCCGTGCGGCTGCTGCCGGTTCTGGCGCTGGCCTTTTGGCTGGTGCCGCTTTTGTGGCCGGTCCCTGATCAGGCGTCCGATCCGGCGGTGACCACGTCTCATGCGCTGCGCTATATCTTTGGGGTCTGGTTGGGCATGATTGTGCTGGGCGTGTTTCTGTGGCGGCGGACCGCGCGCCAGATTGCCCGGGAAAACCAAAGCTGATGGTGTCCCTGAACCAACTGATTGCGGTTTGCCTGCTGTATGTTGTCGGGTTGTTTGCAGTTGCCTTTGCGGCTGAACGGGCGGCGGTCAAAGGGCGGGGCGACTGGCTGTTGCGCTCGCCTTTGGTCTATACCTTGTCGCTGTCGATTTATTGCACCGGCTGGACGTTCTACGGCGCGGTTGGCTATGCCGCGCGGTCGGGGCTGGAATATGTGACGATCTATCTGGGCCCCAGTCTTGTGATGATCGGCTGGTGGTGGCTGCTGCGCCGCCTTGTGCGCATCGGGCGGTCCCACCGCGTGACATCGGTCGCGGATCTGATTTCATCGCGCTATGGCAAGTCGAACCTGTTGGCTATTCTGGTGACGGTGATGGCCGTGATCGGCGTGACCCCTTATATTGCCTTGCAATTGCAGTCGGTTACCTTGTCCCTGTCGATATTTGCCGCCCCGCCAAACCTGACCGGAGGGGCCGGCGACCCGATCAACACCGCGCAGGCCGCGTTTTGGGTGGCGGTGGGGCTGGGGCTGTTTACCGTCCTGTTCGGCACCCGCAACCTGAACGTCAACGAACGCCACCACGGCGTTGTGATCGCCATCGCGGTCGAAGCCATCGTAAAGCTGCTGGCGCTGATTGCCGTCGGTATCTTTGTGGTCTGGGGCCTTGCCGGCGGCGTGACCGAGGCGATGGCACAGATCGACCGGTCTGACATCGGAACATGGCAGGTGGATGGCGGGCGGTGGGCGACGCTGACCTTGCTGGCCGCCGCCGCGCTGATCTGTTTGCCACGGATGTTTCAGGTTCTGGTCGTTGAAAACGACGACGAACGCCATCTGCAAATCGCCAGCTGGGCCTTTCCGCTGTATCTGATGATGATGAGCCTGTTCGTCGTGCCGATCGCGGTGGTCGGGCTTGACCTGCTGCCCGAAGGGTCGAACCCCGATTTGTTCGTGCTGAGCCTGCCGTTAAGCCAGGGGCAGAACAATCTGGCGATGCTGGCGTTTCTGGGCGGGTTCTCATCAGCGACGTCGATGGTGATTGTGGCGACCCTCGCGCTGTCCACAATGGTCAGCAACCACATCGTGATGCCGATCTGGCTGGCCTTCGGGCAGGGCACCGTGCAGCAGTCGGGGGACGTGCGCCATGTGGTGATCCTGTCGCGGCGGCTGTCGATCCTGTTTATCATCGCACTTGGCTATTTCTATTACCGTGCCTCGGGGGGCAGTGGCGCGCTGGCGGCCATCGGGACGATTTCCTTTGGCGGGGTGGCGCAGTTTCTGCCGGTTTTGCTGGGCGGTGTGTTCTGGCGCGGGGCAACCCGTACGGGGGCGGTTTTCGGCCTGTGCATCGGCTTTTCCGTGTGGGTGTTCACCATGCTCTTGCCCAGCTTTGGCCCCGACGGAGCGCTGTCTGCACAGACCTTTGAGCAGGGGTTGTGGGGGCTGGCATGGCTGCGCCCCGAGGCGATGTTCGGCGTCAGCGGGCTGGACCCGACCGTGCATGCCGTGGTCTGGAGCCTGTCGCTCAACACGCTGGCTTTCATTTTTGGATCACTGGTCAGTTTCCCCTCTCCGGTGGAGCGGTTGCAGGGCGCGCAATTCGTCAACATCTTTGACCATTCAAGCCCGACACGCGGCTGGACCGCCTCCGAGGCCGGAACCGAAGACCTGATGATCATGGCGCAGCGCATTCTGGGGCCGGTCGAGGCGCAGGCGTTTTTTCGCGCTCAGGCGCAGTTGCAGGAAAAAGCCGAAGGATTGCCGGAACCCACGCCGCGCTTTGTTCAGGCGCTGGAGCGCGAGCTTGCGGCATCGGTGGGGGCCGCAACGGCCCATGCGATGGTGGCGCAACTGGTGGGGGGCACATCGGTATCGGTACGCGACCTGCTGGCGGTGGCCGACGAATCCGCACAGATGCTGGAATATTCCAGCCAACTCGAGATCAAGTCGCGTGAATTGTCGGATACGGCGGAAAAACTGCGCAGCGCCAATGACAAGTTGACCCAGTTGTCGCATCAAAAAGACAGTTTTCTCAGCCAGATCAGCCATGAATTGCGCACGCCCATGACGTCAATCCGGTCGTTCTCGGAAATCTTGCGCGATGCCGAAGCATTAAGCCCCGAGGAAAAGACCCGCTATGCGTCGATCATCCATTCCGAGACGATCCGCCTGACGCGGCTGTTGGACGATCTGCTGGGGTTGTCGGTTCTGGAAAACGGGGCCGTCACGTTGAACCGGCAAAAGGGCGCATTGCGCGGGGTGCTTGACCTTGCCGTGACCACGGCACAGGCGGCAAATACCCGCACGATCAAGATCATTCGAAACCCCGCCGACGAAGACGTGATGCTCGAGACCGATCTGGACCGGCTTGCGCAGGTGTTCATCAATCTGATCACCAATGCGCAGAAATATTGTGTCTCTGACACGCCGGAACTGGGGATCAACGTCATGCTGCAAGGCGATCAGGTTGCGATTGATTTTATTGACAACGGCAGCGGCATTGAAGTGGCATCGCGTGCGTTGATCTTTGAGAAATTTGCCCGCGTTCCGGGACAGGGCGGCGAAGGGGCGGGTTTGGGCCTTGCGATCTGCCGTGAAATTATCACGCGTTTGCAGGGGAATATCACCTATTTGCCCGATGCGCAGGGCACCGGATTTCGCGTGACTTTGCCTGCGATGCCGCGCAACGGTGCCAGTGATAATATTGATGCCGCCGCATCTGCATAAAGGTCATCTTTACCATTAACCGTCTAGACCTGACCTAATGGGGTTTTGAGTCCGGCGGAGTATCCAGTGACGGAGCAGCAACAATCAGTGATGCGGCGCAAGGCGCATGCGGGGCGGGCTTTGCACCAGTCGCGCACTGTTTCCGTGCTCAAGGCGCTGCGGCTGACCCTGTCCAAAGTCGGCAATGATCTGTTTTCGCTGCCCGTGGCCACATTGGGGGCGACGCAGGAGATTATTGAAAACGATGCCTGTGTCGACGTGTTTCAGGACGATCATTTGCTGATCCTGCTGGATGGTCCGGCCGGGGCACGCGGGGCGGTGATGGTTGCCCCGGCGCTGGTCGGGGGGCTGATCCAGCAGCAAACAATGGGAGAAGTGCATCCGGTCAAGGGGGACGGACCCGCGCGCGCCATGACGGCCACGGATGCATCGCTGATCGAGCCCTTGATCAACAGCCTGTTGGAACGCGCGGCCCCTTTGCCCGAAACCGAAAAAGAACAGCGGATGCTGACGGGGTTCCGGTTCGGAGCCAAGGCGCAGGATGTGCGCTTGCTGATGCTGGCGCTGGATGCCCATGAATTTCATATCCTGCGTTTTACGCTGGATTTGTGCAAAGGGGCGCGGCAGGGCGAAATGCTGTTCTGTCTGCCGGTACCTGCGCCACCGCCCAAGGTCGAACAGACTGACCCGGACGGTGAAGACGGTGCCGTGTCGGGCACAAGAAAAACCCTGTGCGAGAATGTCTTGGGCCTGAAGGCTGATTTGATCGTGTCACTGACGCAGATCAAGATGTCGATCCGGGCGGCAGGGGCATTGCAGGTCGGGCAGGTGCTTGATTTGGGCCATGTCAGTTTTGAGACGGCACAGGTGCGCACACGGCAGGGGCGGATATTGGGAGAAGGCGTGCTGGGCCAGAAGGATGGCCAGCGCGCATTGCGTTTGAAGCACCGTGCGAAAAAACAGGATGCGCCAAGACGAAGGGAGACTGACGGCAATGCATTGCGCGACGAAGGCGCACTAGATGCACAATTCGAAGATTTCTATAGCGTGCAAGACCTGCCTGCATTGCCTGAGCATCCGCAGATGCCCGATGCCGGTTTGCCAGACTTCGGATTGCCGACATCAGGTTTCCCGACGTCAGGAATGCCAGACAAAGGGATGCCAATGTCAGGCATGCCGGATCTGCCAACGTCAGGGTTGCCTGATATGCCAATGTCAGGAATGCCGGATCTGCCATCGTCAGGAATGCCGGATCTGCCATCGTCAGGGTTGCCTGATCCTGAAATGGGCTTTGCCAACGCCCCGATGCCCGACATGTCGGACCTGCCGGGTTTCGAGGATGAGGAGGGGGAGGGAAATGACGCAAACCCGATCAGCCAGTTTCAGACCGGCTGATCGAAAAATTATGCGTGCTAGTCGCCTAGGCGTATGACGCGCTTAGGACGCCGCGCATGTGGGACAGATCATAGCCCCCCGCACGCGCGGCTTCGATCAGCTCGTCGGCAGGAACTTCGCCAGCCTGACCAAGCGCCCAAGCAATGGTAGAGCGTGTCCCTGACGCGCAATAGGCCAGCACGGTTTCGTCCAGTGCCGTGCTGATCGCGCGGTTATTGGCGATGACATCAGGTGTCATCGTCTGATGGGTCAGCGGCTGATACGCAAATTTGATCCCCGCAGCCTCGGCGGCGGCTTTGATGGCCTCGTGCTGATGGCTTGGGGGCACTTCCGCATCCGGGCGGTTGCACAGGATCAAGGTGATACCTGCCTCGGCGATCGCGGCCATGTCGGACGGATCAATCTGAGGCGAAGCAAAGAAGCGGGGGGTGATTTTGCGCATATCCATAGCTTGATTTAACCAGCTCAGCCTTTGCTGTCCAGCAGTGGTGACACTTTGGGGGCAATCAACATGCCCGCCAGCATCGCGACCAGAAAGACCAACCCTGCAACGCCGCCAAAGCTCAGCGATGCGACAGCCGGACCCGGGCAAAGCCCGACCAGACCCCAGCCCATGCCGAACAGAATGGCACCGATGATCAGCTTGCGGTCAAACTTTGCCGGCGCGGGCGCAGGGAATTCGCCGCCAATCACGGGTTTGCGGTTGCGTGTCAAAACCCAGGCAACGGCCATTGGCAAGATCGCGCCGCCCATAACAAAGGCCAAAGTCGGATCCCAATTACCGAAGAAATCAAGGTACCCCTGAACTTTGACCGTGTTGGTCATATCGGCAAGGTACAGGCCAATGCCGAACAGGGCACCGGACAAAATGGCAAACATATTCCGCATCTTACAGTGCTCCTGTCATGGCGCGCAGGGCAGCAACCATCACCGCGCCCGCAAAGATATAGATCAAGGTCGACACGATCCCGCGTGGGGACAGCCGCGAAATACCGCAGACCCCGTGGCCGGAGGTACAGCCGCCGCCGATCCGTGTACCGACACCGACCAAAAGGCCGCCAATCACGATCAAGGCATAGTTATCGGTCACGTTGGTTTCCCCAGGAACTCCCGTAAACAGGATCAGTACCGCAGGGGCGATAAGCAGCGCCGCGACGAAACATACCCGCTCGATCCAGTTGCTGCGGCCCGACCCGTCAACCAGACCACCGATAATGCCGCTGGCCCCCATGATGCGCCCGTTGCCCAGCAAATAGACGGCACCGCCGCAGCCGATGATGAGGCCGCCAATCAGGCCCCAGATCCAATCCATCTCAATCATATTTTATTCCGATCACACGTTAAGAAAGGGCGCAAAGCGGCCCGCGTCGCCATAATACATAAAGTTTTTTGAATGTGTGGCAAGAAGCAAATCACAAAGACTGCGATTAGCCCAGCATGATCCCGATCACGACCATCATCAGCCCGATCACCGACAGAAACAGCGCGCCAAGGTTTAGCGGCAGCGCTTTTTGCAAGACCAGCCGCATGTCATCCTCGGGCAGATTGGCGCGTTTTGCGCGCATCACGGTGACGATACACCAAACAAGGCCAAAGAATCCCACCAGCGAGATCAGCGCGCCGGCCCAGATCAAGATGTCGAACAGAGAAGTTGATGCATTTTCCATGAGGCGCGGGCTACCTCAATTGGCAAGGTATCGCAAGTGTGGCTTGCGGGAGGGCAGGTGCGGCGTTAGTCAGGGCGCTGACCCTTTCCAGACACAGGACCCCGCAATGAGCGACAGTGCCACCAACCCCGAATCCGCCGACGTCGTTGGCGATGCGACCTACCGCGTCACTGCAAACGAGCTTCGCCAGTTCGTTGAACGGATCGAACGCCTTGATTCCGAAAAGAAAGATCTGGCAGAGCAGCAAAAAGAGGTCATGGCCGAGGCGAAGTCCCGCGGCTATGACACCAAAGTGCTGCGCAAGGTGATTGCCCTGCGCAAACGCGACAAGGACGATATCGCCGAAGAAGAAGCGGTGTTGGAGATGTATAAAGAAGCCTTGGGCATGTGATGTGCCAACGGGGGGGTGGAAAACGACCCGCCCTGACACGCCAGAGCCAAATCCGCTTGCGCCCAAGCGCAGGCCCAAATAGAAGAGCGGAAATTTTTCCGCCCGCGCCAATAATCGCGCGGCCTTACCCTATGGAGCAAACATGCAGGTCAACGAGACGCTGAACGAAGGTCTGAAACGCGGCTATGCCATCACTGTGACAGCAGCTGAACTGGAGGCCAAGGTCAACGAGAAGCTGGCCGAAGCACAGCCCGAAGTCGAAATGAAGGGCTTTCGCAAAGGTAAAGTACCTATGGCGCTGCTGAAAAAGCAGTTCGGCCAGAAGGTTATGGGCGAAGCCATGCAGGAAGCCATTGATGGCGCCATGCAAGAGCACTTTGAAAAATCCGGCGATCGCCCTGCGATGCAGCCTGATGTAAAGATGGCCAACGAAGACTGGAAAGAAGGCGACGATGTCGAGGTCACAATGACCTACGAAGCACTGCCCGAGATCCCCGAAGTTGATCTGACCTCCATCACGCTTGATAAAATGGTTGTCAAAGCTGACGATGCGGCCGTTGACGAAGCGCTGGCAAACCTTGCCGAAACCGCACAGGATTTCAAATCGCGCAAAGCTGGCGTGAAATCCAAAGACGGCGACCAGATCGTGTTCGACTTCCTTGGTAAGGTTGACGGCGTTGCGTTCGACGGTGGTGCCGCCGAGGATTATCCTTTGGTTCTGGGCTCCAACTCCTTTATCCCCGGTTTCGAAGAGCAGCTGGTCGGTGTTGTTGCGGATGAGGAAAAGAACGTTACCGTTTCTTTCCCAGACGATTACCAAGCGCCTCACCTTGCTGGCAAAGAAGCCGTGTTTGAGTGCAAAATCAAAGACGTCAAGAAGCCTGTTGCCGCCAAGATCGACGACGAGCTGGCCACCAAATTCGGTGCCGAAGACCTTGCTGGCCTGAAAGGTCAGATCGCCGAGCGTCTGGAAGCCGAATACATGGGCGCATCGCGCGCTGTCATGAAACGTGGTTTGCTGGACGCGCTGGACAAGCTGGTCAGCTTTGACTTGCCACCGTCCTTGCTGGATGCCGAAGCGGGCCAGATTGCGCATCAGCTGTGGCACGAAGAGAACCCTGATGTTCAGGGCCACGACCACCCGGAAATCGAAACCACAGAAGAGCACAAGACTTTGGCCACACGTCGCGTTCGTCTTGGCCTGCTGTTGGCAGAGCTGGGTCAGAAGGCCGAAGTTCAGGTAACAGACGCCGAAATGACCCAAGCGATCATGAACCAGGCGCGCCAGTACCCGGGCCAAGAGCGTCAGTTCTTTGAATTCGTTCAGCAAAACCAGCAAATGCAGCAGCAGCTGCGTGCGCCATTGTTTGAAGACAAAGTCGTTGACTATGTGTTCGAGCAGGCAACTTTGAACGAAAAAGAAGTGTCCAAAGAAGATCTGCAAAAAGCCGTTGAAGCACTGGAAGACGAATAAGTCTTACCGCTTTGATACGCTGAATTAGAAAAGGGCCATCCGGTTGGGTGGCCCTTTTGCTATTTGGCGGGGGCGGAATTTTTCAAAAATTCCGGGCCGGAAAATTTGAAATTTTCCGGTCAGCCTTTGCGCAGGCCGGTCTCTACCAGCATGTTTCGCCGTTTTGCTTCGTAATAGTAGCCGCGGGCGTACCATTTGATTGCGGTCGCGTGATCGCCGTCTGCCAGCAGCCATGCACCGCGCAGATATTTGACACCGTATTTCAGGTTTAGGTCTGGGTTCAGCAAGTCGTCAGCGCTGCCCTGAAAACCCATCCCTCGGGCTGTGGCAGGCAGGATCTGCAACAGCCCGAAATAGGGCCCGTTGCGCGCCTCAGGGCGGTGTGTGCTTTCGCGGATGGCCAGCTTGTGGACCAGCGGGCGGGGCACGTCGTAGAAGTCGGCCCATTTGTTGATCAGGCTGCGCAGTTCAGGCGTCTCGTTCGGATAGAGCTGCATTTGCGGGGCCGGGGCGGGGGGCGCTGGTGGCGTAGTGGCACAAGCAGCAACGCCTGTGCTGCATATGAGCATCAGGCACAAAAGACGGCGAGAGATGTTTGGCATTTGAAAACTCTGGTTTTTGCTTTGGAGACCCTACATCGGTTGACGTGCGCTGCAACCTTGGCGGTTTGCATGGGCAAATGGTCGCCGAAACTGCCCCTGAATGAGCGTAGAAGCGCAGATGGGTGAGCCAAGAGGGCAGGCCCTACGAGGGGCGGCCAAAAGAAAACGCCGCCCCCGAGTGATCGGGAGCGGCGTCAATTTTTCTTGGACGGGGAGAGACTTAAGCTTTCGCTTCGTCGTCTTCCTGCGCTTCAACAGCTTCGGCCAGATCTTCGTCATCATTCGCGGCAGAGCCGATATCGTCGAACAATTCAGAGATTTCGAACTCTGCTGCGGCTTCTTCTTCCGCGGCCAGTTCCTGGATCGATTTGCCTGCGGCCTGAAGTTCGGCCTCTTCAACGGAACGTGCGACGTTCAGCTGAATGGTGGCTTCGACTTCGGGGTGCAGATTGACTGTTACATCGTGCAGGCCCAGATCTTTGATCGGGTTGCGCAGAACGACCTGCTTGCGGTCGACTGTGAAACCTTCGGCTGTTGCAACGTCGGCTGCGTCACGTGTTGTAACCGAACCGTACAAAGCACCCGAATCGGAAGCGGAACGGATCACAACGAACTGCTGACCGTTCAGCTTGTCCGCCATGGATTCGGCTTCTTTTTTGGTCTCGAGGTTTTGCGCCTCAAGCTGTGCTTTCTGGCCTTCAAAGGCTTCGATGTTGGCTTTGGAAGCCGACAGCGCTTTGCCTTGTGGCAGCAGATAGTTGCGTGCGTAGCCTGGCTTTACGTCCACGACTTCGCCCATTTGACCAAGCTTGGCCACACGTTCCAGAAGGATAACTTGCATGTGCTTTCTCCTTACTTAACGGCGTAGGGCAGCAAGGCGAGGAAGCGGGCGCGTTTGATGGCACGGGCCAATTCACGCTGCTTTTTCGCAGAGACTGCTGTGATGCGGGATGGTACGATTTTGCCGCGCTCAGAGATGTAGCGCTGCAGAAGACGTGTGTCTTTGTAATCGATTGCCGGTGCGTTGTCGCCCGAGAAGGGGCAGACTTTACGACGGCGGAAAAATGGTTTTGCGGCCATGGTTTATGTCCTTTCTTTCAAGCTGATGATCAACGGCGCTCGCGGCGCTCGCCGCGCTCGGGGCGTTCGTCACGTTTTTGCATTTGAACGGATGGCAGTTCTTTATGCTCATCAACTTTGATGGTCAGAACGCGCATTACGTCGTCGTGCAAACGCATCAGACGCTCCATTTCCTGAATTGCGGTCGCAGGGGCGTCCGAACGCAGGAAGGCATAGTGGCCCTTGCGGTTTTTGTTGATCTTATAGGCCATCGTTTTGACGCCCCAGTATTCGCTGTCGACGAGCTTGCCGTCGTTGTCAGCCAAAACTGTGCCAAAATGTTCGATAAGGCCTTCTGCTTGCGTGTTGGACAAGTCCTGACGCGCAATCATAACATGCTCATAAAGCGGCATGTGCACTCCTATTTATATCAAGGCGCATTTCATAGGCGAGGCAAGAGCGTTTTGCGGCCTCACCACGAGAGTCTGCGCGGTTCAAAAGATGATGCAAAACGAAGGGTCGATATACACGGTTTCGCGTGCGGGGCAAGGGGCAATACAGACGGCCAGGCGGGCGGGCTTGCGCATTTCGTGCAATTGCCCGGTGTCTGACACGATGCTTCCTTTTTACGGCCTTATTTTGCCGCGATCTCTGGACCTAAGGAAAGGTCGCATCGGACAGGTGGCCAACAAGAGGCAAAGGGTAACATATGTCAGCAACATCCGATTTCATGACCGGCAGCGCAAGCTATCCGGGGGCAAACGGGTCTTCGGACGGGCTTCGGACCATTGTTTGCATGTTGCAACGGCTCTTGGGTATTTCGATGATTGCGGCGGCATCGGGGCTTTGGGTGTTGCCGGGCGCGGATTTCAGCGGCGATGTGATGCTGATGAAGATGGGCCTGTCGACAATTGCGCTGCTTTTGGGGTTCTGGCTGGTCTTCGCAGTCCGGCCCACCGCCCAGACCGAGGTCGAACTGGATGTGTCGCGGTCCGAACTGCGCATTCTGCGCCCCGGTGCGATGGGGGCCATGTTGGTGGTGTATAGCAGCAGATTTGATCAATTGGGCCGGGTCGAGAACTCCGAGAATGTGTTGAAGTTCTGGGATCAGCAGGGCGAATTTCTGGCTGATGTGCATGTGACCGAACCGAAAACCATGGATTTTCTGGTTTCGGGTCTGCTTGACGCAGGGGTCAGGCTTTAGAAACGGCACCAGGTCTATGCGGCCGAAAACCGCGCGAAACCTGCGCCGTGTTGTACCCTGACTGTTCATTCCTGCGCAGACAGTGTTTGACCTTGATGGATTGTTTACGTGACCATAAGTCGCAATTGTGGGACATACATAATTGCAACCTGGAGTATCGCCATGACTTTCAAATCCGTTCTTCTTGCCTCTGCGCTCGCGTTTGGGGCCACATCTGCATTCGCTGCCGAGAAATACGTTCTTGACGCCAGCCACAGCCAGATCGTTTTCACCTATAACCACCTTGGTTTTTCCACCACCACATCCATGTTCAGCGGATTTGACGGCGAAATCATGATGGACGCGGCAGAGCCTGCGAATTCTTCCGTGTCGGTATCGTTTCCCGTGATGGACATGATCACCGGCTGGCAGGCCCGCACCGATCACTTCATGTCCGATGACTTCTTTGGCGCAGCCGACGGCGACATGGTGACATTCGCATCGACCGGTATCGAAGTAACTGGCGAGACGACCGGCCTGATCACTGGCGACCTGACCATGAACGGCGTGACCAAATCGGTTGTTCTGGACGCAAAGCTGAACCAGATGGGCGACCACCCGATGGCGGGCAAGCCTTGGGCCGGTTTTGATGCCACAGCGACTGTTCTGCGCTCTGACTTCAACCTTGGCAAATTCGCGCCATTCGTCAGCGACGAAGTGCAAATCGACATCTCGATCGAGGCAATGAAGGCTGAGTAAGCCTTACTACGATCGTTGAAATTGAAAACGCCGGGGCAATGACCCCGGCGTTTTTATGTCTGGATGGTAGGTGTTGTTATTGCGCGGGGCGGGTGGCGGTCAGTCTGATCTCGATTGTGACCTCAAACCCCAAGGTTGCCGTGTCGGTCACATCCTGACCGATCGCAAAGGCGCGGCGGTCCAATGTGGTGGTGCCGCGCATCACCGCCCGGTCGTCACTGACCGACAGGGTAAAGGGCAGGGACACCGGCACCGACTGGTCCTTGATGGTGAGCGTGCCATCGGCCAGATAGCTGTCGGAGGCGACATTGATATCGGCCTCAAACGTGGCAGTTGGGAAGTTGTCGGCGTTAAAGAAATCAGGGCCCATCGCCTGACCGGTGACCGACCCCATGGTGAGTGACGGGATGGAAATGGTCGTCGTGACCGTGCCCGCCTTGCCGATTTGCACGGTTTCGTCAAAGGCGATGGCCGAGGTCCAGTCAGCAAAGCTGCCTTCGACGGTTGAGCCGAACTGGCTGACGGAAATGGTGATTGTGCCGTCCTCCACCGTCCATTCGGAGGCCACCTGTTCCAATGCCGGTGCCTGGGATGCCTCTGCGCCTTGCTTGTCGCCCGCAATGCCCAGGCCGAACCCGACAACCAGGGCCGCGACCCAGATCGCAAGGGCGGTCAGGACGGGCGCGCTGCTGTGGTGTTGTGCGGGCATGGGGCCGATGGGCGGCTCTCCGGGGAGCATGCGGCGCAGGGTCGAATCGCGGTCGATCACGTGATGCTTGAGCGCGCCTGCGACATGCAGGACGACTGCGCCAATCAGGACCTTGCCCGAAATCACATGCACCGCGCCAAACAGATGTTCGATGGAGGTGCTTTTGGGGACCAGCGGCAGGTTCTGGCCAAACGGCCACCAGATCGGCGCGAAACCGGACGCCGCGGCGTGGCTGATCCAACCGGCAAGCGGCACAATCACGATCGAGCCATAAAGCAC
The DNA here is from genome assembly GCF_013282155.1 of Sulfitobacter sp. HGT1. Lineage (GTDB taxonomy): Bacteria > Pseudomonadota > Alphaproteobacteria > Rhodobacterales > Rhodobacteraceae > Sulfitobacter. Next base: position 409,710 of record NZ_BLWI01000010.1, on the reverse strand, counting down.
CCAATGCACGGTTTCAGCCAGCCAGCTTTCCAGCTTTTTATCGGCGTTCAACAGGCCGGGTTTGGGTTGGCTGATGGCCCAGATGATCCGCAGCAAGGCCACGAAAAACACCGTGACGCCCATGGTTTTATGCAGGGAAAAGAACCACGCTTTCTGGGTCAGCTGGATCTGTGTTTCATGGGGGAGATCCTCGGCGAACATGCCGGATGCAATCAGCGACAGGATCAGCAGGGCGGTCAGCCAGTGAAAGAATTTCGTAACGCCGCCGTAGCGGATTGCAGTGTTGCTAAGGGCCATCTTGGTCTCCGGTTTCATTCGGGTTCACTGTAATTGATTCCAGGTGCCAGACAATCTGGATATCCGCACAGGGGCGGTGCAGGCTTGTTTGCGCGCAGCCCACGCGGTAAAGCCGTTCCAATGAAAAACGGGGGGACCTTATGAGCATTGCATTCGTATATCCGGGCCAAGGCGCGCAAACCATCGGTATGGGCCGCGATCTGGCAGACGCCTATCCGGCAGCCAAGGCTGTCTTTGACGAGGTCGACGAGGCGCTTGGCGAGAAACTGTCGACATTGATCTGGGAAGGTGACGCCGAGGCGCTGACCCTGACCCAAAACGCGCAACCTGCGTTGATGGCCACATCGATGGCGGCAATGGCCGCGTTGAACGCCGAAGGGATCACGGTCGAGAAAGCCGCCTATGTTGCGGGCCATTCCTTGGGGGAATATGCAGCACTTTGTGCGGCGGGCACGTTTTCGCTGGCCGATACCGCGCGGTTGCTGCGCATCCGTGGGCGCGCCATGCAGGCCGCTGTGCCGGTCGGGCAGGGGGCAATGGCCGCGTTGCTGGGGCTTAGCTTTGAGCAGGCCGAACAGGTCGCAGCCGAGGCCGCCCAAGGCGAAGTCTGTCAGGTCGCCAACCAGAATGATCCCGCGCAGAATGTTGTATCGGGCAGCAAGGCCGCCGTTGAACGCGCGCTTGATCTGGCCAAGGCGGCAGGGGCAAAGCGGGCCTTGTTGTTGCCTGTCTCTGCACCGTTTCACTGTGCGTTGATGGCCCCCGCAGCCGAGGAAATGGCCGGCGCGCTGGCCGATGTGACCATGCACGCGCCAAAGGTGCCGGTGGTTGCGAATGTGATCGCGCAAGCTGTCAGCGACCCGGACCAGATTCGCAAATTGCTGATCGAACAGGTCACCGGGCAGGTGCGCTGGTTGTCGTCGGTTGAATGGATGGGCGCGCAGGGCGTGACCGAGATTTGGGAGATCGGCGCGGGCAAGGCCTTGTCCGGCATGATCCGCCGCATCAACAAAGACATCGCTTGCGTGAATGTTGGCACCGCGGCAGATGCCGCTGCGATGAACCAGAAATAAAGGACGGGTATATGTTTGATCTGACAGGAAAAAATGCGCTTATCACAGGTGCGTCCGGTGGCATTGGTGCGGATATCGCACGCAGTTTGCATGCGCAGGGTGCGACCGTCGGGCTGTCTGGCACACGGACAGAGCCGCTGGAGGCGCTCAAGGCCGAGTTGGGCGAGCGCGCCCATGTGCTGCCCTGTAACCTGAGCGATATGGACGCGGTCGAAGCCCTGCCCAAGCAGGCGATCGAGGCGATGGGATCGGTTGATATTCTGGTCAACAACGCCGGTATCACCCGCGACAACCTGTTCATGCGCATGTCGGATGATGAATGGAATTCGGTGATCAACGTCAACCTGACCGCGACCTTCAAGCTGTGCAAAGGCGTGATGCGCGGCATGATGAAATCGCGTTGGGGCCGGATCGTGAACATCTCGAGCATCGTGGGGGCGACGGGCAACCCCGGTCAGGCCAATTATGCCGCGTCCAAGGCGGGCATGGTGGGGATGTCGAAATCACTGGCCTATGAGGTCGCCAGCCGTGGGATCACGGTCAACGCGATTGCGCCTGGGTTCATCACAACGGCGATGACCGAAAAGTTGACCGATGATCAGAAAGCGGGAATCATGGCGCAGATTCCGGCGGCCCGCATGGGCGAGCCATCCGAAATTGCTGCCGCTGTCGTTTATCTTGCCAGTGCCGAAGCCGCCTATGTCACAGGAACGACCTTGCATGTGAACGGTGGTATGGCCATGTTGTGACCTCGCGCTGCAAAGCGTTTGCCAAAGCTGCGTCTTATGCTAAAGGAGGCGCAGATTTGAATTTGGGAAGGCTTGATTGCCCCCCATGCCTTGTGTCAACAAGGACCATAGCCGCCCTTCGGGGCACGATCCAAACGGGCCTTTCGGCTTTGGGCGGAAACAGAAGAGGGCAAGAGTTGCCCGAATGAATGAGGACTGATTATGAGCGACGTCGCAGACCGCGTAAAGAAGATCGTTGTAGAGCACTTGGGTGTTGAAGAAGACAAAGTTGTCGAGAACGCATCGTTCATCGACGATCTAGGCGCAGACAGCCTCGACACTGTTGAGCTGGTGATGGCGTTCGAAGAAGAATTCGGCATCGAAATCCCTGATGATGCGGCTGAAAACATCCAGACTTTCGGCGACGCCGTGAAGTTCATCAAAGAAGCTTCCTAAGCTTTGCGCCGTTGACCCGCCTGGCGGGTTGGTCGGCAGAATAATTCTGAAACGGCGTTCTTCCACAGCGGAAGGGCGCCGTTTTTCATTTGCGCGGTTGGTTCTTGCTTGTCTCAATGGGCGGGCTTGGGTGACAGTGGGGGCACAAAACAATCAGCGTGAAAGCAATTCACCATATGTCCCGAGCTGTCCCGACGATCAACACTGCCAGACTGACCTTGCGGGCCATGCGCTCAGAAGACTTCGCGCGCTATGCCGAAATCTGGGCCACGCCCGAGGTTGTCACCCATATCAGCGGCAAACCCTGGCCCAAGGCGCGGTCTTGGGACGCGTTTTTGCGCAATGCGGGGCATTGGCAGATTGTCGGATTCGGGCAATGGGCGATCCAGCCGCATGGCACCCGCGAAATGGCCGGGCAAACCGGATTTTTCTTTGGGTCGCGCGGATTCGGGGATGATTTCGACCCTTTCCCCGAGGCCGGTTGGGTCTTGGCCCCCGATGCGCAAGGCTGCGGATTGGGGCTGGAGGCTGCGAAAGCTGCCCATGACTGGTTTGATCGCGTGGTCACGGGGCGCACGGTTTGCATGATTGATGTGCAGAACAAAGTGTCGCTGCATCTGGCGCAGGCCTTGGGTTATGTCGCGCTGCGCGAAGTTGCGGTCGAGGGCACGGATGTGTGCCTGATGACGCGCAAAGGCCCGCCCGTCTGAAATCGAAGCGATGCATCGCGTCTTGAAATTCGACACGCTGCCAAGGTATAGCCGGTTAACGCACAAAAACACCAAGGGGCTTGGATATGCGCAGAGTAGTGGTGACAGGTTTGGGGCTAGTGACGCCGTTGGCCGATGGGGTCGAGGCCAGCTGGTCCAGAATTTTGGACGGTCAATCGGGCGCAGGGCCGATCACGGGCTTTGATGCCAGTCGTTTGGTCACGCAATACGCTTGCGAGGTTCCTCTTGGTGATGGCACCGACGGCACGTTCAATGCCGACAAATACATGGAGCCGAAAGAGCAGCGCAAGGTTGATACGTTCATCATGTTCGGTGTTGCCGCTGCCCAGCAGGCGATCGAGGATTCAGGTTGGTTGCCCACCGACCGCGAAGATCAGGAACGCACCGGTGTTCTGATCGGGTCGGGCATTGGTGGTCTGAATTCCATCGCCAACACGGCCATCATGATGCATGAAAAAGGCCCGCGCCGCGTCAGCCCGTTCTTTGTGCCCGGCGCGTTGATCAACCTGATCTCGGGGCAGGTGTCGATTCGCTATGGCTTCCGTGGTCCGAACCATTCGGTTGTGACGGCCTGTTCCACCGGGGCCCATGCCATCGGCGACGCAAGCCGTTTGATCATGCATGGCGACGCCGATGTGATGATTGCAGGCGGGGCCGAGGCCGCGATTTGCGAAATCGGTATTGCCGGCTTTAACGCGTGCAAGGCCTTGTCGACCAAACGTGGCGACGACCCCAAGAAAGCCAGCCGTCCCTATGATGCGGACCGTGACGGTTTCGTCATGGGCGAAGGGGCGGGCATTGTGGTGCTGGAAGAATACGAGCACGCCAAAGCGCGCGGTGCCAAGATTTACGCCGAAGTGCTGGGCTATGGTCTGTCTGGCGACGCTTATCACATCACTGCACCTGCCGAAGATGGTGACGGCGCTGAACGGTCCATGCGCAGTGCCTTGCGCGGTGCGGGGCTTGAGCCAAAAGACATCGACTATATCAACGCGCATGGCACATCGACCATGGCGGATGTGATCGAGCTGGGCGCGGTCGAGCGGATGTTGGGGGATGCTGTCGGCGGCGTCACCATGTCTTCGACCAAATCCGCCACGGGGCACCTGTTGGGGGCCGCCGGCGCGATCGAGGCGATTTTCTCGATCCTTGCGATCCGTGATCAGGTGGCACCGCCCACCATCAACCTGGACAATCCTGCGGTCGAGACAAAGATTGATCTGGCACCGAACAAGAAGGTCGAGCGCAAGATTGATGTCGCGCTGAGCAACTCGTTCGGGTTTGGCGGCACCAACGCGAGCGTGTTGTTCGGAAAGATTTCCTAATGTGGAGACATATTGCGTCTAACGCAGTGACGTTCCTGATTTTGGCGCTGTTCCTTTTGGGGGGCGTCATTATCTGGGGCCGGGGGCAGTATGACGCGCCCGGACCGCTGTCGCAGGCGATTTGTTTGCAGGTCGAGCGTGGATCGAACATGCGGGCTGTCGGCGATAACCTTGCCGAGCAGGGCGCGGTGCGTTCGGCGTCGATTTTCCGGCTTGGGTCCAAGTATGAAGAAAAGACCAATGATCTGAAGTTCGGCAGCTATCTGATCGAGCCCGAAGCCAGCATGAAAGAGATCGTGGACACGGTCACACGGGGCGGGGCCAGCACCTGCGGTACCGAAGTCGTGTACCGCATCGGGATCAACCGGATCAGCACGCAGGTGCGCGAATTGGATCCGGCAACCAGCCGTTTCGTGGAGCGGGCCGAGTTCACACCCGGTGTGGATGAGGTGCCCGAGGTTTACACCCAGACCAAAGCCCAGGCCGACACGCGGTACCGTATCGCCATGGCAGAAGGTGTGACCAGCTGGCAGGTGGTCGAGGCGTTGAAGTCGATTGATTTGCTGGAAGGCTCCGTTGATGCGGTGCCTGCTGAGGGGACGTTGGCACCGGACAGCTATGAGGTGCGGCAAGGTCAGGATCGCACTACGGTTTTGGCGGCGATGCAAGCCTCGCAAGAGCGGCGTTTGGCAGAGGCATGGGAAGCGCGCGACCCCGGTCTGCCGATTGAAACCCCCGAAGAAATGCTGATTTTGGCGTCGATCATCGAAAAAGAGACTGGTGTGCCCGAAGAACGTCGGCAGGTGGCAAGTGTGTTCATCAACCGTTTGAACCAAGGGATGCGGTTGCAGACCGACCCCACGGTGATCTACGGGATCACCAAGGGCGAGGGTATTCTGGGCCGTGGTTTGCGCCGCAGCGAGCTGCGTGCAGAGACGCCGTATAACACCTATGTCATTCCGGCATTGCCGCCCACGCCGATTGCAAACCCCGGTCTTGCGAGCCTGATGGCGGCGGCGCAACCCGTTGAAGAAAAATATGTTTTCTTTGTTGCGGACGGCACGGGCGGACATGCTTTTGCGGTGACGCTGGAGGAGCATAACCGCAATGTCGCAGCCTGGCGCGTGATTGAAGCCGAGCGTGGTGCAGCAGCGGCGGGCAACGCATCAACGGGGGGAGACTGACCTTGGGGTTGGCCTTGTGGGTGGGGTGGGGATTTTAAGAATTCCTTAACCATCGTAAGGGGTTGGAAGGTTTCGGTAACTTTGTTTTCCTTGACTTTGCGACCGCTCTGACGTAGATATCTAGGCATGCTAGACGAAATGGGCAAACGGCCCCGGATTAATTTCCGGTGGCCGTTTTTTCGTGTTCGCTCGGATTTGGAGGTTCCAAACGAGAGGTAAGAGCAAAATGACTATGATTACCCCGGAGCAAGAGATTGCGACGAGCGAAGAGCATTTCAAAGCGCTTCAATCGGCAATCCGCGACCTGCGTCGTGAAATCGAGAGCCTGAGAGAACAGGCCACATCCGGGGAGGAACTGAACGAAACTGCGGCGTCAAAGGCACTGGGTAAAGCCAGCGGCATGGTGGCGACCTGCGTCAAAGTGGAGAGTTATCTGAATGACTGTAGGAACAGACAAGCGGGCATTGCTCGAGGGGGGTATGCCCTTGATCTTGACCGGGCACGGGCTGAGATCGGGTGCAAGCTGGATCGGCTCCGCCGATGCGGCGCTGCAAGACCAGTTTCTGAATGAACTGGATGAGGGAGAGCTTATGGCTCTCCCTTTTTTATTCGAGTTCTGGGCGATGCCGCATCAGCTGCCGCCCGAAGGCGCGTGGCGGTCTTGGGTGATCTTGGGCGGGCGGGGTGCGGGCAAAACCCGTGCCGGTGCCGAATGGGTAAGGTCGATGGTCGAAGGTGCGCGGCCCCTGGATGCGGGGCGGTGCCGCCGCGTGGCGCTGGTGGGCGAGACGATCGAGCAGGTGCGCGAGGTGATGATCTTTGGGGATAGCGGCATTCTGGCCTGTTCGCCTGCGGACCGCCGGCCTGATTGGGAGGCGACACGCAAGCGGCTGGTCTGGCCCAATGGTGCGGTGGCGACGGTGCATACGGCCCATGACCCCGAAGGCTTGCGCGGGCCACAGTTTGACGGGGCCTGGGTTGACGAGCTGGCCAAGTGGAAGAAGGCCGAGGAAACCTGGGACCAGTTGCAGTTTGCGTTGCGGCTTGGGGATGACCCACGGGTCTGTGTGACCACGACGCCGCGCAATGTCGGTGTGCTGAAAAAGCTGTTGGCGTCGCCGTCAACGGTCAGCACCCATGCGCCGACGGAAGCGAATGCCGCGAATTTGGCGGGGTCGTTTCTGGAAGAAGTACGTGCGCGTTATCGCGGGACGCGGTTGGGGCGGCAGGAACTGGACGGTGTGTTGCTGGCGGATGCCGAAGGGGCGCTGTGGACCTCGGAGATGATCGAGGGCGGACGGCTGCGCGACGTGCCCGCGTTTGACCGGATTGTCGTCGGGGTCGATCCTGCGACGACCGCCGGGTCGGGGTCGGATGAATGCGGGATCGTGGTGGTTGGCGCGCAGACCAAGGGGCCGCCGCAGAACTGGCGGGCGGTTGTTCTGGCCGATTGCACCGTGCAAGGGGCCACGCCGTCAGGTTGGGCGCGGGCCGCGATTTCAGCGATGGAGCAGCATGGTGCCGACCGGCTGGTGGTCGAGACCAATCAGGGCGGGCTGATGGTCGGCGAGGTGCTGCGCCAGATCGACCCGCTGGTGCCCTTGAAGTCGGTTCATGCGTCACGGGGCAAGGTTGCACGGGCCGAGCCTGTGGCGGCCCTGTACGAGCAGGGGCGGGTCGGTCATGTGGCGGGCCTTGATGCGTTGGAAGACCAGATGTGCCGGATGACGGCGCGGGGCTATGAGGGGAGTGGGTCACCGGACCGGGTCGATGCCTTGGTGTGGGCCTTGCACGAGTTGATGATCGAGCCTGCGGCGCATTGGCGGGCACCGGGGGTGCGGTTGCTGTGAGGGGGGCGTGTGTGGCGGGCCGGCCCTTCGGGGAGAGTTTGTTTGGCAAAATGAATTGGGGGCGGTGTTGCGGGGGCAGCGTACGGTCGGTTTTGGCGGCGTTAAAGCTTTGGTGGCATTTTGAATATGCGGACGATGCGCAGCAGTTGAGCGAAGCGGGCACAGGAGTGGGGCGATATGGTTTTTGATTTTCTAAGGCGCGGGGCGGCGGTTGATCTGCCCGAGCGCAAGGCATCGGCCACCGGGCCTGTGGTTGCCTATCAGACCAGTGGTCGTGTGGCCTGGAGCCCGCGGGATGCGGTGAGCCTGACGCGGGTCGGGTTTTGCGGGAATCCTGTCGGCTTTCGGTCGGTCAAGTTGATTGCCGAGGCGGCCGCGGCTTTGCCACTGGTGTTGCAGGATGCCGAGCGGCGCTATGACACGCATCCGTTGATGGGGTTGGTGAGCCGTCCCAACGGGGCGCAAGGGCGGGCCGAGTTGCTGGAGGCGCTTTACGGGCAGTTGCTGTTGTCGGGGAACGGTTATGTCGAGGCTGTGGGCGGCGAGGCAGGCGTGCCGGCCGAGTTGCATGTGTTGCGGTCCGACCGGATGTCGGTGGTGCCCGGTGCAGATGGCTGGCCTGTGGCTTATGAATATGCTGTCGGGGGGCGCAAGCACCGCTTTGATGCCAGCGGGTCCGTGCCACCGGTATGTCACATCAAGAATTTTCATCCGCAGGACGATCATTACGGGTTTAGCCCCATGCAGGCGGCGGCGATGGCGATGGATGTGCATAATTCGGCCTCGCGGTGGAGCAAGGCGTTGTTGGACAATGCGGCGCGCCCGTCGGGTGCGATCATCTACCGGGGGGCGGAAGGTCAGGGTAAGTTGAGTGATGACCAGTATGACCGCTTGGTCACCGAGATGGAGAGCCATCATCAGGGCGCGCGCAATGCGGGGCGGCCGATGTTGCTGGAAGGCGGGCTGGATTGGAAGCCTATGGGGTTCTCGCCTTCGGATATGGAGTTCCACAAGACCAAGGAGGCTGCCGCGCGCGAGATTGCCTTGGCCTTTGGGGTGCCGCCGATGTTGCTGGGGATCGCGGGGGATGCGACCTATGCCAATTATCAGGAGGCGCATCGGGCTTTCTATCGGTTGACGGTGTTGCCTTTGGCGACCCGTGTGACGGCGGCATTGGCGCAGTGGTTGTCAGGGTTCTCGGGGGAGGCGGTCGCGTTGAAACCGGATCTGGATCAGGTATCGGCCCTGGCGCAAGAGCGCGATGCCCAATGGGCGCGTGTGGCTGCGGCCGATTTTCTGAGTGAGGCGGAGAAGCGCAGCCTGTTGGGGTTGCCTGCGGTGGCGGCTGATGCGTGAGCCAAGCCATCTGGACCAGTTCGAATGTGCGCCGGGATTGAGGTTGCAGGCGCATGAGCGGGTGAGTGCGATCCATCACGAGAACCTTTTGCAGCGGTTGGACCGGCTGGAGGAGATGATGGAGCGGCTGGAGCGGCGGTTGTGGCTGACGGTTTATGGGGTGGTGGCGGTCATTCTGGCGCAAGGGGTGCAATCGTTTCTGGTGGTCCAGCCCTAGGGAAATGAATTTCAAAGGAGGCAGTCATGGAAAGTGACATGTTTAGCCCCGTCCATTGGTCGGGGAACGAGAGAGGCTTGCCTGTGAACGGCGCTGGGCTGGAGCATAAGTTCGCCCGTTTCGGGGAAGGGATCACCGTAGAGGGTGGCACCGAGATCAGCGGCTACGCCAGTTTGTTCGGGGCGGCAGATCAGGGGGGAGATATCGTGCGCAAGGGGGCCTATGCCGCGTCGCTTGCCACGGGGAGCAAGGCGGGACGCCGGATCAAGATGCTGTGGCAGCACGATCCCGGTCAGCCCATCGGCGTCTGGGACGAGGTGCGCGAGGATGCGCGCGGTCTGTGGGTCAAGGGGCGTATTCTGGACAGTGTGGCACGGGGGCGTGAAGCCGCGGCCTTGATCGCGGCGGGGGCCATTGACGGGCTGAGCATCGGCTATCGCACGGTACGGGCTGCAAAGAACGACGCTGGCCAGCGGATGTTGACCGAGCTGGACCTGTGGGAAGTGTCGCTGGTGACCTTTCCGATGCTGCCCACAGCGCGGGTTGCCGCAAAGAGTGATTTCGTCGCGGTGGAAGACGTGCTGCACGAGATGGCGGAGGCGTTCCAAGGCGCGCGGGCCGAGATGCAGGCCATCGCGGCACGCCAAAAAATTCCAACTTTAACCAAGGGTAAGTGAATGGATCAGATGGAAACCAAATCGCGTGGCGCACCTGCGTCCGCCGCAGAGGAAGTCCGCGAGGCTGTGACCGGCTTTGTGCGGGATTTCAAAGGCTTTCAGGCCGAAATGACGACCAAGTTGCAACAAACAGAAGAGCGAATGACTATGTTGGACCGTAAAATGACTTTGCCTGCGCGTACACCTTTGGGCGGTGCTGTGGAAACGGGTGCGCCCCATCAAAAGGCAATGAACGCCTATATCCGCAATGGTGATGATGACGGGTTGCGCGGCCTTGAGATGGAGAGCAAATCGCTGTCCTCTGCCGTCAATTCGGATGGGGGGTATCTGGTCGATCCGCAGACCTCGGATCGGGTGAAGTCGGTGTTGAATGCCACGGCATCCATCCGCGCGATTGCGTCGGTCGTGCAGGTCGAGGCGACATCCTATGACGTATTGGTAGATCACACCGATGTCGGGGCCGGTTGGGCCACGGAGGCCGGATCTGTGGGGGAAACGGACACGCCGCAGATTGATCGCATTACCGTGCAGTTGCACGAGTTGAGCGCTTTGCCGAAGGCGTCGCAGCGTCTGCTGGACGATTCCGCCTTTGACATCGAAGGCTGGCTGGCCGGGCGAATTGCCGACAAGTTCTCGCGCGCCGAGGCGGCAGCATTTATCAGCGGCGATGGTATCGACAAGCCCAAGGGGGTGTTGGCGCATGGCAAGATCGACAACGAAATCTGGACCTGGGGCAATCTGGGCTATGTGCCGACGGGTGTTGATGGCGAGGTTACGGCCGATTCAGTCGTTGATCTGGTCTATGCGCTGGGTGCGCAGTACCGCGCCAATGCGAGCTTTGTCATGAGTTCGAAAACCGCCGGCCGTGTGCGCAAGTTGAAAGATCTGGATGGGCGTTTCTTGTGGTCGGACGGCCTGGCGCAGGGCGAGCCAGCCCGCCTGATGGGCTATCCCGTGCTGGTGGCCGAGGACATGCCGGATGTGGCGACGGGATCATTCTCGGTCGCGTTTGGTGACTTTGCGGCGGGCTATACCGTGGCAGAGCGGCCCGACTTGCGCATCCTGCGTGATCCGTTCAGCGCCAAGCCGCATGTGTTGTTTTACGCCACCAAGCGTGTGGGCGGCGATGTCAGCGACTTTGCGGCAATCAAGCTTTTGAAATTCGGCATCGCGTAAAGCGGCGTCGAACACGGGGCCGGGGCGACTTGGCCCCGGTCCGGGCGCGTACCGCAAGGTTTGGGTGCATTGTCTAGCTGCTCCCTCCGACCGAGCAATGCAGCCTGGTGCGCGTCCGGGTTCCTTTTCAGGGGACAGGGAAGAACGGAAATTTTGGAGACGTTCCATGATGTTGATCGAAGAGACAAGCGTGCCGGATACCGCATTGCCCGTTGATGCCTTTAAGGCGCATTTGCGGCTGGGGAGCGGTTTTGGCACCGACAGTTTGCAAGACGAGGTGTTGGTCAGCTTTTTGCGCGCGGCCCTGGCCGCGATCGAGGCGCGCACCGGCAAGGCCCTGCTGCGACGGGTGTTTCACTGGTCCCTAGCGGGGTGGCGGGCCGTGGATGCACAAGCGTTGCCCTTGGCCCCTGTGCATGCTGTCAGTACCGTGACCATTGTGGCGCGTGACGGGGCCGAGACGGTGATCGACCCACAGCGCTATTGGCTGGAGCGGGACGCGCAGCGCCCTGTTTTGCGCTCGACCGGCGCTGCTTTGCCCGGCGTGCCCAAGGGCGGGTCTGTGACCTTGGTGATTGACGCGGGCTTTGGCGCGGCCTGGGGGCAGGTGCCTGCCGATTTACAGCAGGCGGTGTTCTTGCTGGCTGCGCATTACTACGAGTTTCGCCATGAAACCAGCCTGAGCGACGGGTGTATGCCGTTCGGGGTCAGCAGTCTGATTGAGCGCTATAAATCGGTGCGCCTAGGGTTTGGAGCGGTCCAATGAAGGGCCCGCACCTGAACCGCCGGCTGGTGCTGGAGACCCCAACGCGTCAGGGCGACGGGGCGGGCGGGTATCAGGTTGCGTGGACCGCCTTGGGCGAAGTCTGGGCCGAAGTCGTCGCGCGCAGTGGCCGCGAGAACGGCAGCGCCGGAGTCGCGGTCAGCCGGATGGGATATGCGATCAGCCTGCGTGCAGCACCCTTTGGCAGCGCCGAGCGGCCCAAGCCGGAGCAGCGGTTTCGCGACGGGGATCGGGTTTACAGCATTGAGACCGTGGCCGAGCGTGATCCGCAGGGGCGCTATCTTATCTGCCTCGCACAAGAGGAGCTGGTCGTATGAGCTATGCCATGACAGCCCCTTTGCAGCAGGCGGTGTTTGCCGCGCTGACGGCCGATGCAGGTCTGGCGGGTTTGGTCGGGGGGGCGATCTTTGACGCGGCCCCTACGGGCGATGTGCCGCCGCTATATCTGCGCTTGGGCGAGGAAGACGTGCGCGATGCGTCTGACGGGTCAGGCGCGGGGGCCATGCACCGGTTCCGGATTTCTGTTGTCAGCGATGCCCCCGGATTTGCCGGTGCCAAGCAGGTGGCGGCTGCGGTCAGTGATATTTTGCACAACGCCGATCTTGGGCTGAGCAGGGGGCATCTGGTGAGCCTCAGGTTCGAGCGCGCCACGGCCAGATTTATCGCCGCCACGCAGCTGCGCCAGATTGACATGCAGTTTCGCGCACGGGTCCAGGACGGCTGAGGCAAGCAATGATTTTCATTTTCAAGGAGAACCGAGATGAGCGTTCAAGCAGGTAAGGACCTTTTGGTCAAAGTAGATATGACAACGGATGGTCAGTTTGAAACCATCGCGGGCTTGCGGGCCACGCGCATCAGTTTCAACGCGGAACCGGTTGAAGTCACGTCTTTGGACAGTGACGGCGGGTGGCGCGAATTGCTGGCCGGTGCCGGTGTGCGTTCCGCCGCGATCAGCGGGTCGGGGGTGTTTCGCGATGCGGGGACGGATGAACGCGCACGGCAGCTGTTCTTTGACGGGCTGACGCCGGATTTCCAGATCATCATCCCCAGCTTTGGCATCATCGAAGGCCCGTTTCAGGTGGCCGCGATTGAATATGGCGGATCGTTGAACGGCGAGGCAACTTATGAGCTGAGCCTGCAATCGGCGGGGCAGTTGGTGTTCACGCCCGACGTGGTCGTTGACCCGCAAACCGGGGTCTAGCGCATGGCAAATCCTTGGAGGGGGGATGTCGCGCTGGTGATTGACGGGCAGCGTCATGTGGCGCGCCTGACCCTGGGTGCATTGGCCGAATTGGAAGAGACGCTGGAAGAGCCGTCATTGGTGGCTTTGGTCGAGCGGTTTGAAAGCAACCGTTTCTCCAGCCGTGACGTGTTGCGCTTGCTGGTCGCCGGCTTGCGCGCGGGCGGGTTCGAGACAACGGAAGCCGGATTGGGACAGGCACAGATCGACGGTGGCCCGATGGCCGCGGCCAAGGCAGCTGCCGAGCTGTTGGCACGGGCGTTTGCGGTGCCTTCGTGACAGTGCAAACGGGGCTTGATTGGCCAGCATTGATGCGCGCGGGCCTTAAGGGCTTGGGGCTGACGCCTGCGGATTTCTGGGCGCTGACGCCCGCCGAGTTGCAGTTGATGCTGGGCACAACCGGGGCACAGGCACCGTTATTGAGCGACGGATTGACCGCGTTGATGGCGGCCTATCCCGACACATCGGAAGGGGAAAAGACATGACAGACGAGACGTTTGACGGGCTTGAGGACGGGGCGGAGCGGCTGAACGGCACATTGGCTGAAACCAGCGCTTTGGTATCCGGTTTTGACAGCGAACTGCGCCGGATGCGGACCGCGATTGCCGGCACGGGCAAGGACGTGGCGAGTTTGGAAAAGGGGTTGAGCCGCGGGTTGCGACGCGCCTTTGACGGGGTGGCATTCGATGGGATGAAACTGTCGGATGCACTGTCGACGGTCGCGCGGTCGATGGTCAACACGACCTATAACGCCGCGATGAAACCGGTCGCCGATCACTTTGGCGGGTTGATCAGTCAGGGCGTCGGATCGTTGGTTCAGGGGATTTTGCCTTTTGCCAATGGGGCACCGTTTTCCCAGGGCAAGGTCATGCCTTTTGCGCAAGGCGGGATCGTCAGCAATGCGACGGCATTCGGGATGCGCGGCGGCATGGGCGTTATGGGCGAAGCGGGCCCGGAGGCGATCATGCCGCTGGCACGTGGTCCGGACGGCAAGCTGGGCGTGAAGGGCGGCGGCGGTGGGGGCACGACCGTGGTCATGAATATCTCGACCCCGGATGTGCAGGGGTTCCAGCGCAGCCAAAGCCAGATCGCAGCGCAGATGTCACGGGCGCTGAACAGCGGCAACCGCAACCGGTAAAGGAGCGCCGATATGGATTTTCACGACATCAGATTTCCACCCTCGTTGAGTTTCGGATCGGTTGGTGGGCCGCAGCGGCGCACGGATGTGGTCACGCTTGCGAACGGGTTTGAGGAACGCAACACACCTTGGGCCCATTCGCGCAGGGTTTATGATGCAGGGCTTGGGATGCGGTCGATCGACGATGTGCAGGCGCTTACCGCGTTCTTTGAGGCGCGGTTCGGTCAGATGTATGGGTTTCGCTGGAAAGACTGGGCGGATTTCAAATCCTGCCGGTCGGCCGTCGCGGTCGCCTTCGACGATCAGGTTCTTGGGTTCGGGGATGGCACGCTGACGGATTTCCAACTGGTGAAGGTCTATAGATCTGGCGATCACAGCTATCACCGGCCCATTACCAAGCCGGTACAAGGCACTGTGCGCGTGGGGATTGAGCAGGACGAGTTGCAAGAAGGGATTGATTTCGAGATCGACCTTGCGACGGGCGTGATCCGTTTTGCAAGCGCGCCGGACAGTGATCTGGTTGTGTCGGCCGGGTTTGAATTCGACGTGCCTGTGCGGTTTGATACGGACCGGATTCTGGTCAGCGTGGCCAGTTTTCAGGCCGGACAGGTGCCCAACGTTCCGGTGATCGAGGTGCGGGTCTGATGGCAAAGTTCAACCAAGCGCTTGATGCGCATGTGAAAACCGGGCTGACGACGCTTTGCCATGCCTGGGCGATCCGCAGGCAGGACGGGGTCACCTTGGCGTTTACCGATCACGATCGGGCGTTGTCCTTTGAAGGGGTATCGTTTCGCGCGGACAGTGGTCTGAGCGCGCGTGCCTTGGCGCAAAGCACCGGTTTGTCGGTGGATAACACCGAAGCAATGGGCGCGCTGAGCCATTGGGCGATCCGCGAGGATGAAATCGAGCAGGGGCGCTTTGACGGGGCCGAAGTGACGTGCTGGCGGGTCAATTGGGTTGATGTCGCGCAGCGCACCGTGTTGTTTCGCGGCAGTATCGGGGAAATGCACCGTTCCGGCGGGGCATTTCGGGCCGAGCTGCGCGGTTTGACCGAGGCGCTGAACCGACCGCTTGGCCGGATTTATCAAAAGCCCTGTACGGCCGTTCTGGGCGACGCGGGGTGCGGGTTTGATTTGGCAACGCCGGGATATGCGGTTTCAGCCGCTGTCGACCGCTGCGAGGAAGGCCGGATATTCCGTTGGGATGACCTGCCGGGCTTTGACGACGGCTGGTTCGCGCGCGGGCGGCTAGAGGTTCTGGACGGGGCCGCCGTTGGCTTGTGGGGCATGGTGAAACACGACCGCAAGCTGGACGGCTCCCGCGAGGTGGAACTGTGGGAGCCGATCCGCGGCAACGTCACGAAAGGGATGCAGGTGCGTCTGGTGGCAGGCTGCGACAAGCGGATGGAAACCTGCCGGTTAAAGTTCAACAACTTGCTGAATTTCCAGGGTTTTCCTGACATTCCCAACGAGGATTGGGTGATGGCGGTGCCAAAATCATCCGGCGCAAACACGGGTGGTTCCTTGCGATGACAGCTTTTCAGGATCAGATCGTCACGGCTGCGCGGGGCTGGATCGGGACACCTTATGTGCATCAAAGTGCCGTCAAAGACGCGGGCTGCGATTGTCTGGGTTTGTTGCGGGGCATTTGGCGCGAGGTCATGGGGCCGGAGCCGGAAGCGGTGCCGGCCTATTCGATGGATTGGTCGGAGCCGCAAGGCGACGAACGGCTGTGGCAAGCAGCCCTCAGGCATCTTGTGGCGAAACCGCTGGAGGACGCCGCCGCAGGTGATGTGTTGTTGTTCCGGATGCGCAGCAATGCGGTCGCCAAGCATCTGGGTCTGGCGGCGCAGGTAGGGCCGGATGCGACGTTTATCCATGCCTACAGCGGTCACGGTGTGACCGAAAGCCCGCTAAGTGCGCCCTGGCGGCGGCGTGTGGTGGCACGATTTGCATTTCCGACGGAGGCGAGCTGATGGCGACGATTTTACTTTCTGCAGCAGGTGCGGCGATTGGCGGCTCGATCGGGGGCACGCTTGCGGGGTTGTCCTCGGTTGCGGTCGGGCGGGCTGTGGGCGCGACTTTGGGGCGGGTGGTGGATCAGCGCCTGCTGGGTCAGGGCGCACAAGCGGTTGAAACGGGCAAGGTGGATCGTTTCCGTTTGACCAACGCGGGCGAAGGGTCGGCCATTGCGCAGCTCTATGGGCGGATGCGGATCGGCGGGCAGGTGATATGGGCATCGGACTTTACCGAGACCACCACAGTCAGTGGGGGCGGCGGCAAGGGTGCGCCATCGACCCCGCAAACCACGCAATACAGCTACGCCGTCAGCCTTGCTGTCGCCTTGTGCGAGGGGGAGATCACCGGCGTGCACCGCATTTGGGCCGATGGGGAGGAAGTCGCACAAACCGATCTGAACATCAGCGTCTATCACGGGACGCGCGTCCAGTTGCCTGACCCCACGATTGCCGCGATCGAAGGGGCGGACCGCGTGCCAGCCTATCGCGGGACGGCATATGTGGTGTTTGACAACCTGCCGCTTGGGCAATTTGGCAACCGCGTGCCGCAGTTTTCATTCGAGGTCACACGCCCCGAGGAAGCCGGATCACCGGAAGGCGCGCAAAGTGTTACCCATGGTGTGAGCGGCGTCGCGCTGATCCCCGGAACCGGCGAATATGCGCTGGCGACGACCCCTGTGCATTATGCGGATGGGAAAGGCGCAAGATGGAGCGCAAACGTATCAACACCGGCGGGCAAGCCGGATTTTCTGGCTTCGCTTGAGAGTTTGACGTCCGATCTGCCCCGGCTTGAGGCCGCGTCGCTGGTTGTGTCCTGGTTTGGCGACGATCTGCGTTGCGGGGATTGTTCGGTCAGGCCCAAGGTTGAAAGCCCCACGATTGAGGGTGAAAACATGCCTTGGAGGGTATCGACGCTGACGCGCGGAACGGCGCAAGTTATCGGACGCGAGGACGACAGGCCGGTTTACGGGGGCACGCCAGCAGACGCCGCAGTGATCGAGGCCATTCAGGCGATGAATGCTGCCGGCAAGGCGGTGCTGTTTTACCCGTTCATCCTGATGGATCAGCTGGCGGGCAACAGCCTTGCTGATCCCTATAGCGATGCGCAAAGCCAGCCCAAACTGCCCTGGCGCGGTCGGATCACCTTGTCCAGGGCTCCGGGGTATGCGGGCAGCCCTGACGGGACGGTAACGGCGGATGCGCAGGTCGCAGCGTTCTTTGGTACCGTGACAGCGGCGCATTTTCAGGTGTCGGGCGGGCAGGTGACGTACTTTGGCCCTGACGAATGGTCGCTTTCGCGGTTTATCCTGCATTATGCGGCGCTTTGCGCAGCGGCGGGCGGCGTCGAAGGATTTTGCATCGGCACCGAGATGCGCGGGCTGACCCAGATCAGGGGGGCGGCTGGCGTCTTTACCGCCGTGCAGCGGTTCCGCGACCTTGCAGGTCAGGCGCGTGCGTTGTTGGGGCAAGACACAAAGATCAGCTATGCTGCGGATTGGACAGAGTATTTCGGATACCAACCCCAAGACGGCAGTGGCGATCGCTTGTTCCACCTTGATCCGCTTTGGGCCGATCCGAACATCGATTTCATCGGCATCGACAATTACATGCCGCTGTCGGACTGGCGCGAAACCCGCGATCATCTGGACGGGCAGGAATGGGACGCGATCCATAACCTCGACTACCTCAAGTCCAACATCGAAGGTGGGGAAGGATATGCGTGGTATTATCATTCAGACGAGGCCCGCGCCGCGCAGATACGCACGCCGATCACGGATGCGCAGGAAGATGAGCCATGGATCTATCGCTACAAGGATATTCGCAACTGGTGGTCCAACCCGCATCACGACCGCATTGGCGGCGTTCGCGCCGAAAACCCGACCGCTTGGGTGCCCGGGTCAAAGCCGGTCTGGTTTACGGAATACGGTTGTGCCGCGATAGACAAGGGCACCAACCAGCCGAATAAATTTCTGGACCTCAAAAGCTCGGAGAGCAGCCTGCCGCACCATTCGACCGGCGCGCGGGACGATCTGCTGCAAATGCAATATCTGCGCGCCTTTACCGACTATTGGTCGGACCCCGCGCATAATCCGGTTTCGACAGAATATGGCGCACCGATGATTGATATGTCGCGTGCATTTGTCTGGGCTTGGGATACGCGGCCCTATCCGTATTTTCCCAACAACCGCAATCTATGGAGCGACGGGCAGAATTATGCGCGGGGGCACTGGCTGAACGGGCGGTCGTCCTCGCAACCGCTGTCGGCGGTGGTCGCGCAAATCTGTCGCCGTGCGGGGCTTGAGGCGTTTGATACGTCGGCGCTTTATGGTGTTGTGCGGGGCTATGCCGTGGATCAGGTCAGCGATGCGCGGGCAAGCCTGCAACCGCTGATGTTGCGCTATGGGTTTGACGCGGTAGAGCGGGGCGGTGTGCTGCAATTTGTGATGCGCGACGGGTTGAATGCTGTGCGTCTGGATCGGACCTTGCTGGCGGTCAGCAATGATTTGAACGGTAGCATGGAGCAGACCCGCGAAGCACAGGCCGAAATCGCCGGCCGTGTACGTCTGCGGTTTGTGCAGGCCGACGGGAATTTCGACACCCTCGCAGAGGAAGCGGTTCTGGCGCAGGACGCAACCCACGCAATCGCCGCGTCCGAATTCAACATGGCCCTGACCCGTGCAGAGGGGCGTCAGGTGATCGAACGTTGGTTGACCGAGGCGCGGGTGTCGCGCGAAACGGTCCGGCTGGCCTTGCCGCCCTCGATGCTGTCCGTCGGGGCTGGGGATGTGATCGAACTGCCCGCCGACGGGGAGGAAGCCGACGCGCTGTACCGCATCGACCGTGTCGAGCAGGGCGAGCTGCAATTGGTCGAGGCGGTGCGGATTGAACCCGAAGTCTATGATCCCGCCCCGTTTGATGACGAACTTGCCGCGCTCAGGCCGTTTTCAGCGCCTGTGCCGGTCACCGCATTGTTCATGGATCTGCCGTTGCTGCGCGGGGACGAGGTGCCACACGCGCCCTATGTCGCCACAACTGCGCAGCCTTGGCCGGGCAGTGTCGCGGTTTATGGGGCTGCTACGGACGAAAATTATCAATTGAACAAAGTCCTGCCAATCCGCGCGACAATGGGCGTCACCGAAACCGATATGGCTGCATCGCGTGCGGGGGTTTTGGATCATGGCAGCGTCTTGCAAGTGCGGCTGACCAGTGGCGCGCTGGAAAGCGTTGATATCCCGGCCTTGCTTGGCGGTGCAAATCTGGCGGCGATCGGGGATGGAACGGCGGACAACTGGGAGGTTTTCCAGTTTGGCGAGGCGGACCTGGTAGCCCCGAACACCTATTGGTTGACCAAACGGCTGCGCGGGCAGGCGGGGTCTGATGCGCTGATGCCGCCTGTCTGGCCTGTGGGATCGCAATTCGTTTTGCTGAACGGCGTGCCCTCGCAACTGGCCCTAAGCCCCAATTTGCGGCGCATTGTCCAGAATTACCGGATTGGCCCTGCGCGGCGCGGCTATGATGATCCGTCTTATATCCACCGTTCCCAAGCCTTTGATGGCAATGGGTTGCGGCCACTGCGCCCCTGTCACCTGCGCTGCACGACGACCCAAAGCGGCAAGACCTTTGACTGGATCAGGCGCACCCGCATAGACGGGGACGGGTGGGACAATATTGAGGTGCCCTTGGGCGAAGAAACCGAGCAATACCTTATCCGTGTGTCGCAAAACGGGCGGGTCATCCGCGAGACCCGAACCAATGGCCCGACCTGGCATTATGATGATTCCGTGCAACTGGCCGATGGTCTGGCGGGGGCTGCCCTGATTTCGGTTGCGCAGGTGTCGGCCAGCTATGGCATAGGGCCCGCAGCGTCGGTGGTGATCTGATGTCGCCCCAAGGGAGGCGGGGTTTGGATCATGGATATTGATACGGGTGATCAAGGCTTTGCGTTTGGCACTTTGCGCGGAAATGATATATTGTCAGGACAAAGAAGGATATTGTCATGGCAGAACCGCGCAGAAATATTGCATCCGTTGACCCTGTTTGGGATCAGATCCTGACCGAAGCGCAGAAGGCTGTGCGCGATGAGCCGTTGATGGGCGGCTTTGTCCATGCGTGTATTTTGCACCATAAATCCATCGAAAAAGCACTGTCCTACCGAATTGCGGCCAAGCTGGCATCGAATGAAATGTCGATGATGGTTGTGCGTGAAATGGTGCAGGAAGCCTATGCAAGTGATCCATCGCTGATCAAAGCGGCCCGTGCCGATCTGGTCGCGATCTATGAGCGCGATCCTGCGTGCCACCGTTTGTTGCAGCCGATCTTGTATTTCAAGGGCTATCAGGCTGTTCAGGCCTACCGGGTCGGGCATCACCTGTGGATGAAGGGCCAGTATGATCTGGCGTATTTTGTTCAGATGCGGGTCAGCGAGATTTTCGGCGTCGACATTCACCCGGCTGCCAAAATCGGCAAGGGCATCATGATCGACCATGCGCATTCTGTGGTGATCGGGGAAACCGCTGTGGTGGGCGACAATGTGTCGATGCTGCATTCGGTGACGCTGGGCGGGACGGGCAAAGAGGAACAGGACAGGCATCCCAAGATCGGAGATGGTGTGTTGATCGGTGCCGGGGCCAAGGTTCTGGGCAATATCACCGTCGGGCATTGCAGCCGGATCGCAGCGGGTTCAGTGGTGCTTGAGGCCGTGCCGCCATGCAAAACCGTTGCCGGCATTCCGGCGCGTGTCGTAGGCGAGGCGGGCTGTGACCAACCTTCGATCTTGATGGACCATATCATCGGCCCGCAAGGCGACTGAGGTTTTTACCGATCCGCTGTAAGAAAATGGAAAAGCCGGGATCAGATGATCCCGGCTTTGTTTCTATTATAAGAGGGGGGCTGTCTGCCCCATCCCTTTGAAAAGAAGAAGGGGGGCTGTCTGCCCCCCAAGCCCCCCCGAGGATTTTGGTCCATTTGGATTTGGGGTCAGGCCAGCATGGTCATGGGGTTCTCAAGGTTGTCCTTGATTGCCGTCAACAGCTGCGCGCCGAGGGCCCCGTCGATAACGCGGTGATCTACTGACAAGGTGACCGACATCACGGTGGCCACTGCCAGTTCGCCATCTTTTCCGACGACAGGTTTTTTCACGCCCGCGCCAACGGCGAGGATCGCGCCATGGGGCGGGTTGATGACCGCATCGAAGTTATCAATGCCGAACATGCCAAGGTTGGAGATCGCAAAGCTGCCGCCCTGATATTCATGCGGTGCAAGTTTGCGGTCGCGGGCACGGGTGGCGAGGTCTTTCATTTCAGCCGAGAGGGCCGAGAGCGATTTATTCTCGGAATCTTTCAGCACAGGGGTGAACAGCCCGCCGTCGATGGCCACTGCCACAGCCACATCTGACGGTTTCAGTTTCAGAATGCGG
Source organism: Sulfitobacter sp. HGT1 (assembly GCF_013282155.1). GTDB lineage: Bacteria > Pseudomonadota > Alphaproteobacteria > Rhodobacterales > Rhodobacteraceae > Sulfitobacter. Next base: position 388,045 of record NZ_BLWI01000010.1, on the reverse strand, counting down.
TCACCGGCCCAGACTGCATTGGCATCGGGCACGGCTTGCAGCGCCAGGGCGCAGGCCTTGATGATGAAGTCATTGACCGACAGTTTCACGCCGCGGGTTTCGAGTTGTTTGTTCAGGTCAGCCCGGAACGCCATCAGGGCATCCAGCTGGATGTCCCGGCGCAGATAGAAATGCGGGATGGATTGTTTGGCTTCGGTCAGGCGCGACGCGATGGTTTTGCGCATGCCGTTGAGGGTGATTTCCTCATACGCGCGGCCTTCGTACATTTTCATGACGGCGTCGGCGGATGGGCCTGCGGCGAGCGCGGGTTTGGCGGCTGCTGCGGCTGCGGCCGGGGCTGCTGCTGCGGCTTTCGGGGCGTCGGATTTGGACAGGCCTTCGACATCGGCTTTGACGATGCGGCCATGGGGGCCGGAGCCTGTGACTTGGGACAGGTCCAACCCTTTGTCCGCAGCGATGCGCCGCGCCAACGGGGTTGCGAAAATGCGGGTGCCGTCGCCTGACTTAGGTGCCGCAGGCGCAGTAGGTGCCGCAGGGGCAGGCGCGGATGCCGCTTGCGACGCAGGGGCAGGGGCGGATGCGGCGGCGGGGGCAGAGGCTGCACTGATGTCGCTCGCGCTTTCGCCGTCTTCCAGCAGCACAGCAATCGGCGTGTTCACTTTCACGCCTTCGGTGCCATCCGCGACCAGGATCTTGCCGATGACACCTTCGTCGGTGGCCTCGAACTCCATCGTGGCCTTATCGGTTTCGATTTCGCACATCACATCGCCAGAGGACACGGTGTCGCCCTCTTTGACCAGCCATTTGGCCAATGTGCCTTCTTCCATTGTGGGGCTGAGGGCGGGCATGAGGATTTCTATGGGCATGTGGTCCGCTCCTTATTTGTAAGTGACTTTTTTGACCGCTGCGATCACGTCATCCGTGGTCAGCAGGGCCAGCTTTTCAAGGTTCGCTGCATAGGGCATGGGCACGTCCTTGCCTGTGCAGTTGATCACCGGCGCGTCCAGATAATCGAACGCTTCTTGCATGATCACGCTGGTGATGTAGTTGCCAACAGAGCCTTGCGGCCAGCCTTCCTCGACGGTGACGCAGCGGTTGGTCTTCATCACCGATTTGATGATGCTGGCGGTGTCCATCGGGCGCAGGGTGCGCAGGTCAAGGACTTCGGCGTCGATGCCTTCGGCGGCCAGTTTCTCAGCGGCTTCAAGCGCATAGGTCATGCCGATGCCAAAGCTGACGATGGTCACATCGCTGCCTTCGCGCCAGATGCGGGCCTTGCCGAACGGGACGGTGTAGTCTTCGACATCGGGGACATCAAAGCTCTTGCCGTACATGATCTCGTTTTCAAGGAACACGACGGGGTTCGGATCGCGGATCGCGGATTTCATCAGGCCTTTGGCATCGGATGCGGAGTAGGGCATCGCCACCTTGAGGCCGGGGATTTGCATGTACCATGCCGCGTAATCCTGGCTGTGCTGTGCGCCAACACGCGCCGCAGCACCGTTGGGGCCACGGAACACCATGGGCGCACCCATCTGGCCACCGGACATATACAGCGTCTTGGCGGCAGAGTTCAGGATGTGGTCAATCGCCTGCATGGCGAAGTTCCAGGTCATGAATTCCACGATCGGACGCAGGCCACCAAAGGCCGCACCCACACCGATACCGGCAAAACCATGTTCCGTGATCGGGGTGTCAATGACGCGCTTGGCACCAAATTCATCCAGCAACCCTTGGGAGATTTTGTAAGCGCCCTGATATTCGGCAACTTCCTCGCCCATCAGGAACACGTTTTCGTCGCGGCGCATTTCTTCGGCCATACCGTCACGCAAGGCTTCGCGCACGGTCTGCTTTTTCAGCTTGGTACCTTCGGGCCAATCGGGGGTGGTGTCGGTTTCGGGCGCGGCGGGCGCTTTGGCCTCTGCGGGTTTGCTTGGCGCTGCGGGGGCAGGGGCCGCCGCTGGCGCATCAGACGATACACTGTCAGCGGCAGAGGCATCTTCACCTTCTTCCAGCAGCACGGCAATCGCGGTGTTCACCTTGACGCCTTCGGTGCCTTCGGCGATCAGGATCTTGCCGATCACACCTTCATCGACGGCCTCGAACTCCATCGTGGCCTTGTCGGTTTCAATCTCGCACATGACGTCACCAGAGGACACGGTATCGCCCTCCTTAACCAGCCATTTGGCCAGCGTGCCTTCTTCCATGGTCGGGCTCAGGGCGGGCATAAGAATTTCGGTTGCCATTTATTATGCCTCCTGCGGGACTTCAGTTGCGTAAATATCTGTCCAGAGCTCTTCCGGGGCCGGCTCGGGGCTGGTCTTGGCGAATTCGGCGCTGTCGTTGACGATCTTCTTGATCTCTTTGTCGATCGCCTTCAGATCGTCTTCGCTTGCGTATTTATTCTCGAGCAGGATGTTGCGGACCTGTTCGATCGGGTCACGCTCGTCGCGCATTTTCTGCACTTCTTCGCGGGTGCGATACTTGGCCGGGTCCGACATCGAATGGCCACGGTAGCGGTATGTCTTGATCTCGAGGATATAGGGGCCGTCGCCGCTGCGCGCGTGTTTCACAGCACGTTCGCCGGCATCCTTGACCGCCAGCACATCCATGCCATCGACCGCTTCGCCGGGGATGCCAAAGGCCTTGCCACGTTCCCAGATTTCCGCGCTCGAGGTCGAGCGTTGCTGAGAGGTGCCCATGGCGTATTGGTTGTTCTCGATCACGAAGATCACCGGCAGCTTCCAAAGGGCCGCCATGTTGAACGTCTCGTAGACCTGACCCTGGTTCGCGGCACCGTCGCCGAAATAGGTAAAGGTGACGTTGTCATTGCCTTTGTATTTGTCAGCAAAGGCAACACCCGCGCCCAAGGGCACGTTCGCGCCCACGATGCCGTGGCCGCCGTAAAACTTTTTCTCTTTCGAGAACATGTGCATGGAACCGCCCTTGCCGCGCGAATAGCCACCTTCGCGGCCCGTCAGCTCGGCCATGACGCCGTCAGGGTTCATGCCACAGGCCAGCATGTGACCGTGGTCGCGGTAGGTGGTGATGCGGCTGTCACCTTCTTTGGTGGTGGCCTCAAGGCCGACAACAACGGCTTCCTGCCCGATATAAAGGTGGCAAAAGCCGCCGATCAGACCCATGCCATAAAGCTGGCCCGCCTTTTCCTCGAACCGCCGGATCAGCAGCATGGTCTTGTAATAGGCCTTCAGCTCATCGGCACTGGCATTGGTTTTCTTGGTCGGTTTCTTGGCAGCCATGAGGCAAATCCTCCGTAACGTTGTCCCGCGCACGCGCAAATTAGTTTAGCGTTAAACTATCTAATAACGGATTCGAACATTGATAGCGAGAGGCTTTTGCCCGGAACCTTAAAACTGTGCTGTCAGGCACATTTGATTGGCACGATCACGGGCGGTGCAAAAGACGGGGGGTTAGCGGATGACGATCTCGTCGGTGCGGATCATGCCCAGAACCTTGCGGGTCTGTTCGTCCAGCAAATCAAGGTCGAGATAATCGTCGGACAGGCGCGCGGTCAGGTTTTCCATGCGCGTCACATCGGTCTGGACCTGGGTCAATTGCAGCTTGAGGTCTTGCGCCTCGGCCACGATCTCGGCGCGGCGAAACAGGCCGAAATTACCCTGCACGGCGGCGAAAGCGAAATACAACGCCAGCCCGAAAGCGATCGAGAAAAACAATAGGGTGCCGAATGCGGGGCGGGGGGGTCGGTTCATCTGGGTCTGCCTCAAACCGTCTCTTGGTGGACGTGGCACCAGTATGACACAGGCGATTCGCAAAGGGAATCCCCTGATTCGCTGTTAGCGGAATTCTGTTCACATCGGGGTGCCGGAATTTTCCAAAAATTCCGGCCCGTTTTCTTTGAAAGAAAACGGCTAGCCCCCCAAAGCGGCCACACCCGGCAAGGTCTTGCCTTCCATCCATTCCAGAAACGCGCCACCGGCGGTCGAGATATAGGTGAAATCATCCGCTGCACCGGCTTGGTTCAGCGCCGCGACCGTGTCGCCGCCGCCCGCGACCGAAATCAACGCGCCATCGCGGGTCAGTCGTGCTGCCGCCTGTGCCGCCGCCACGGTCGCGGTATCAAAGGGCGCGATCTCGAAGGCACCCATGGGGCCGTTCCAGATCAGCGTTTTCAATCCGGCAAAGGCGTTCTGGACCAGTTCAACAGTATCGGGTCCGGCGTCCAACACCATCTGGTCGTCGTCGAGCACGGTATCGGGGCCCAGCTGGACCACCTCGTGATCCGCACCCGCCGCAAATTCGCGCGCGACCAGCCCGTCCACAGGCAGCAAGACGCGGCATCCGGCTTTGTCGGCTTGCGCCATGATGTCTTTGGCGGTGTCGAAAAAATCAGGCTCCGACAAGGATTTACCAAGCTGCGCACCCATTGCGGCCAGAAACGTATTCGCCATGCCGCCGCCGATCACCAGCAGGTCGAGCCGGTTCACGAGGTTTTCCAGCAACTCGATCTTGGTCGACACCTTGGCCCCGCCCACCACGGCACCCACGGGGCGTTCGGGCTTGGCCAATGCCGCCTCAAGCGCGGAAAGTTCGGCTTGCATCAGGCGACCTGCACAGGCGGGCAGCAACCGCGCCAGTCCTTCGGTCGAGGCATGGGCGCGGTGCGCCGCCGAAAACGCGTCGTTGCAATAGACATCGCCCAGACCCGCCAGACGTTGCGCGAATTCGGGATCATTGGCGGTCTCGCCGGGGTGAAAGCGGATGTTTTCCAGCAAAACCACATCGGCGGCCGCGATTTCCTCGGTGCCGGTCTCGGCTGCTTCGAGCGTTTCGGCCAGCACCACCTTGCGGGCAAGGGCAGCCTCAAGCGCGGGTTTCACAACCAGCAGGCTCAGGTCTTGCACGCGTTTGCCCTTGGGGCGGCCAAAATGCGCCAGCAGCAGCGGTTTGCCGCCTTTCGCCAGAATGTCATGCACCGTGGGCACGATCCGCTGGATGCGCGTGTCATCGGTGACCCGTCCGTTTTCGACCGGTACATTGATATCAACCCGCACCAGAACCCGCTTGCCGCGCAGGTCCATGTCATCCAGTGTTTTCCAGCTCATCTGTTTTCCCAATTCATTCCGCAGTTGGCCCTGTGTTTTGCCGTTATCACGCGCGGGGTCAATGCACCTGCTTGGCAATTGCTGCAAGTCGTCTTAGGTAACAGGCAACGATTTACCAAATTTACGGATAGGAGAGCGGCATGGCCGAGATCAAAGACCCAGAAAACACGATCCTGATGGAACTCAAGGGCGGGACCGTCACAATTCAACTGCTGCCGGACCTTGCCCCAAAGCACGTCGAGCGCATGAAAGAACTGGCCCGCGCGGGCAAGTACGACAACGTGGCCTTCCACCGCGTCATCGAAGGGTTCATGGCGCAGACAGGCGACGTGGCCAATGGCAACATGGAAGACAACTTCAACCTGCGTGCCGCGGGCACAGGCGGGTCGGATTTGCCAAACGTACCGGCTGAATTCTCCAAGGTGCCCCATGCGCGTGGCAGCATCGGTGCCGCACGTTCCGCCAACCCCGACAGCGCCAACAGCCAGTTTTTCATCAACTTCAAGGACAATGACTTCCTGAACGGTCAGTACACCGTTTACGGTCAGGTCATTTCCGGCATGGAACATGTTGATGCGATCACCCGTGGCGAGCCGCCTGCGAACCCTGACCGCATGATCAGCGTGAAAGTTGCCGCAGATGCGTAAGCTATTTGCAGCAGCTGTCACCACCGTCCTGATGGGCAGCGCGGCAGTCGCCAGCGGGCTTGAAATCACCGTCGATGGCGAAGCCCAGGGCGTGATCAGGATTGACCTGCTCGAAGACGTGGCCCCCCAGCATGCGGCCCGCCTGACGGCATTGGCCGAAGCAGGGGCCTATGATGGCGTGGTGTTTCACCGCGTGATCGACGGCTTCATGGCGCAAACCGGCGATGTCGAATTCGGCAAGGCCGGTGGCGACACCGGGCGTGCAGGTATGGGTGGCTCTGACATGGACGATCTGCCGGCCGAATTTTCGGACCTGCCGTTTGACCGTGGCATTGTCGGAATGGCGCGCAGCCAGAACCCTGATTCCGCGAACTCGCAGTTCTTTATCATGTTCGACGAAGGTCACTTCCTGAACGGGCAGTACACCGTTGTGGGTAAGGTTACCGAAGGGTTGGACGTGCTGGACGCGATAAAGCGTGGCACAGGCGGCAATGGCGCTGTCGTGGGCACCCCTGATATGATGAAAACAGTCACCGTTACCGACTGAGATCATCGTTAGAACGATTTGATGGGGCGGGCTGCAAAGTCCGCCCTTTTTCGTTTATCCGAGGCTTTGGAGGCCGGAAACGAAAACGGCCCGATTGGCGCGGAGCGCTGATTACCCAGAAGAGAAGACTTTGTTCGCGTCAATGTCAGTTCTAGAAACGCGGCGATACAAACAGACGCTCGGGTGATGGCCAAGGATAAGCCAAGGGTCATCGCAAGACCGTATCTAAATCCGAAAAAAAGGGGCCGCATAAAGCAGCCCCCTTCAAAATTAATATGGCAGCAGATCAGAAGATGGCGCGTGCGATACGGATCAACTGCAAAGTTTCAAATGCGCTGTCCTGCAAAGTCACCAACTCACCATTCACCACGGCATAGTTGTAACCCGGCGCAAGCTCCGGCAGCTTGTAGGTTTGACGCAATTCGCTTTGGGTCAGCGCGGCGGTAGGTGCCACACGCAGCCCAGCAGGAAGGTTTTCAACCCGCGCCATATCATTGATCCGCAGCAGCGACGTGTAATCTTTGTCACTCAGCAAAACCGGTTGGCCGTCTATCAAAGCATAGCGATTACCTGCTGGTGCGGGACGAAGCCCGTAGAGCGATGCAATCTGGTCGGAACTGAGGAGCAGGTTATTGTCATCAAGAGACCCGTATGGCTCCAAGTAGTCTCCTCGCTGCTCAAGATAGAGTTCGTCAAGCCGATCAGCGTCATACGCTACCCATTCGTCATAGGTCACGCCTTTCTTGGCAAGCCCGGGAGGCACGCACGGTGGGTCCTTCTTCGCGAGCCCCGGGGGGCAGTTGCGATAGGTCAGGAGTTGCTCGTCCGTGACATCGGGGAAGCTGATTTGGGAACCCAACAGCACAAGCGGTGCGGCACCAAGAAGCACGGTCATGTCACGGCTCTTGGGGGCAGGCACCTGCAGGATTTCATTCGAAATCCGCACACGGTCTTCTTTCGACCGTTTGACTTTAGCTACGATCTTGTCGGGCTTGTTTGCTTTGTCGGGCGTATTGGATTTTTCGGCTTTTTGATTGTTCGGCTTGTCTTTTTTCGATGCCGAGTTGGGTTCTTTGGGCTTTTTAGGTTCTTTCGGCTTTTTGGGTTTGTTCCCGTTAGACTTGTTCTGATCCTTATCAGCCTTGTCGTTTTTGACTTGGACGATCTGGTCGTTCAGGGCTGAGTGCAAGGTCACAACGGAAACTTCAGAAGCTGAGGAAAGCGCAGAAACTGGAAGCGCAACACTGGCCGCAAGAGCGGGGGTGGTTGCGCATGCAAAGATTGTTGCAAAAGCGAGGGGAGCGTATTTCATTGAAAGTCCTTCATACTCGGTGTGCTGGATCAAACAGATTATTCTGATCCTCAAGACTTTGACTGTCGAGGCGAACACGGCCGATGTTCCATTCTACCACACCAACGAATGCTGCGGCGTAATAGTTCCACCGTATCTAGCACGCTGACGAAATTGACCCACTGACGTAAGTCAAAATCCGGCATATAGCCGGACCTGTTCATGCCACGGTATGTTGACCATTCACCCTATTTCCTCCGCGTAGTGATGCCATTGGAAGAAGACGCGGGAGCGGTCAATCACGGCTCGAACGCGCCCTTCGCTAAGGATGCCCCCCCCAAAAAAGAAAACGGGCACCGCAGTTGCCTGCGATGCCCGTGAAAATCTTGTCAGCGTGAAAGCTTAGGAAGCCGGGTTCGGCTTTTGTACCGGGGCGGATTTCGAACCGGGGTTCAACGGATCGTCCTGACGCTGAACGGAGCCTTCGAAATGCGCACCGCTTTCGATCGCGATGGTCTTGTGGATGATGTCGCCCTCGACCCGTGCGGTCGATGTCAGGCGGACCTTGAGGCCACGCACACGGCCAACGATACGACCGTTGATCACAACATCATCGGCAATCACTTCGCCTTTGATGGTGGCGGTTTCACCGATGGTCAACAGATGCGCGCGAATGTCGCCCTCAACAGTGCCTTCGACCTGAATGTCGCCGGTTGTCTTCATGTTGCCGGTCACGTGCAGATCGGACGACAGGATAGACGCGGGCGGCTTGGCCTTTGGTGCGCTTGCTTTGAATTCATTCGCCTTGGGTACGGCAGGTGCCGCTGGCGCAGAAGAAGATGCCGACGTGCCGGACGCTGGTGCGTCTTGCTTTGGGGCGGGATCGTTGATTTTGCTTTTAGAAAACATCGTTTGCAGCCTTGATAAAGATCATGGGATTTACAGCCTTGCCACCAATACGAACTTCATAGTGAAGGTGAACACCGGTTACCCGTCCTGAGGCCCCCATATCACCTATATGCTGTCCGCGCGATACCCTTTGGCCAACTTTCACACGCAATTTTGACAAATGCGCATATCGTGTCTCGACGCCGAACTCATGCTGTATCTTGACGAGCCGGCCATATCCTGAGCCCCAGCCTGCATGTGTTACAACACCGTCCGCCGTTGAGTAAAGCGGTGTGCCCGAACTTGCGGCAAAGTCTACGCCGCTGTGCATGCGGCGTCCGCCGGTCTTTGGATCGCGGCGAAAGCCGAACTGGCTGGTAAAGCGGAATGCGTTTTTCACAGGGTTCGCAAAGGGCGCTTTTTGCGCCGCGATGCGGTACATGTTCAGCCGGTCCATCTGGTTCAGCAGGCGGTTGGCGCGCATTGTATCGGCTGTTTGTTCTTCGCCACGGGTGGAAAAACTAAGCGGCATCAAAGGGCCACCCTGACCGGAATATCCCCGGCGCACGGTTTCCAGCATCCGGTCTGTGGGCATTCCGGCACTGCGGAACATCTTGTCCAGCGGGGCCACGGAAACGGTCATGGCTTCCTCGAGCTGGCGGAAAATCGCATCGTTCTGGTCACGCATCACGGCCAGCTTCTGGGTCAGGTCCTCGGCCTGGATCAGTGCGTCCTGGGCATCAATCACGACCTGATCGCGTTCCGCGGCGGTGCGGGCAAGGGCATCTGCAAGAATGCTGATCGGCGCGGAAGACCCCGAACTCTGTGCGACCGCAGTGCCACCTTCGGCGACGCTGCCCTCGATGGCGGCCAGTTTCACACGGGCCTCTTCGCGTTGTTTCATTGTGTCGCGCAAGGTGGATTGGATCACTTCGATCCCGGTCTCAAGCTCGCGGCGGTGTGTTTCGGAGGCCAGCAATTCCGATTGCATGACCGAAATCTGTTTCAGCGCGGCGTTGAAACGTTCCTGCGCGGCCACCGCTTCTTCGGCGCGGCCGTTGCGCTGTGCGGAGAGATCGGACAGGCGGGCCTGATAGGTGCTTTGATCGCGTTTCGCCTGTTCGCGGAAATTACCCGACCCGATGCTATCCATCAGCAGGATCGCCGTGGCGATGATCGCCCAGGCAACCAGGGCGGTACATCCGGCAAAGGCGACAAGTTGGGTTCCGGGTCTAAGGCGAATAAAACGGGTATCGGTGTCTGATTTCAGAAAGACGCGTCGCTCTGGAAAATAATTTTCCAGAACCGAATGGATTTTAATCGCCAACCTCGTTCGCACGTTTTGGTATCCCTTGTTCCGTCCTTGTTCCATGCTTCAGCGCTCTCGCCTGCCGGGGCCGGCGCTGTTAGCATCAGGTGTGCTTAGCCAAGGGTGTCCAATCGGGCAAGCCTGTTACCCCTGAATGGGCGCCTTTTGAATTATTTGTCCGCAAGGGTGGCGAAAATCCGCCTATTCAATGACTTGTTCAGCACCATTCATTCGAATTCGGGTCATGCGGTTTCGGTGAGGGGCCAGTAGAAATCGGGCGGGATACCCGCTTCGGCACGCTTTTCCTCGTTGAACGGGGGTTTCAACAGCCCGTGGAAATACTTCCGGACCAGCGCGTGAAAGGCGTCTTTCGGGTCCATCTCGTGGCGGCCGCACAGAAAATGAAACCACTTCGACCCATAGGCCACATGGGCCACTTCCTCGGCATAGATCGTCTCGAGCGCCTCGACGGCCTGGGTGGCTTTGGCCTGTTTGAAAATCTTGATCATGTTGGGCGTCACATCCAGCCCGCGCGCCTCGAGGACCATCGGCACAACGGCCAGGCGGCCCATGAAATCATCCGCCGTATCTTCGGCTGCGCGCCACATGCCGGCATGGGCGGGCAAGGCCCCGTAATGGCTGCCCAAGGCCTCAAGGCAATCGCACATCAGATTGAAATGCTTGGATTCTTCATCCGCAGATTTGACCCAGTCATCATAAAAACCGATGGGCATTTTGATGTCCGTAAACCGCGCGATGATGTCCCAATGCAGGTCCACGGCGTTCAATTCGATATGGGCCACAGCATGCAACAAGGCGATGCGCCCCTCGGGGGAGCCGGGCTTGCGGTGGGGCACGTCGCGGGGCGACAGCAGTTCGGGCTTTTCGGGCCGTGCGGGCTGCATCGGCGGGTTGGCCGTGCCGATTTCGGGCTTTTCACCCGTGGCGCGGGCCGCACGCCACTGGGCCGCAAACTGATGCGACAGGGCGGTCTTCTCGCGGCCATCTGCGGTGCTCAAGACGGCTTCGGCCATTTGTGCCAGCGGCATCATAGCGCGCGCACCGCTTCCAACACTTCTTCGACGTGACCGGGCACTTTGACCTTGCGCCAGATCCGCGCGATGTTGCCTTGCGCATCAATCAGATAGGTCGCGCGTTCGATCCCCATGGATTTCTTGCCATACATGTTCTTTTCAACCCAGACGCCATAGCTTTCGGTCAGCGTGCCATCGTCATCGGTCAGCAATGGCACGGTCAGTTCATGTTTGGCGGTGAATTTGTCATGCTTGGCCATCGTGTCGCGCGACACGCCGAAAACCTCGGCTCCGGCGTCCTTGAACGCTTGCAGGTGCTCGGAAAAGCCGATGGCCTCTTTGGTGCAGCCGGGGGTGTCGTCGCGGGGATAAAAGTACAAAACAACGGCTTTGCCCTTGAGCGCCGACAGGGTCACCTCGCCGCCGCCGGTGACGGGGGCTGTAAAATCGGGGGCGGGCTGGGATATTTCTGACATGGGTCACTTTCTATTGTCTTGGAAGCCTTATCTTAGGGTGGCATAGTAGAACGGCTTGGCGGAACTTAAAGCCCCAGAGCCCTGAAAACGGACGATCATGTCAGACGAAACCGCCAGCACACCGGCAAAAAAAACCAAACGGCTGTGGCAGGCGACCAAATGGTCGTTGTTGTTCATCGTGATTTGCGTGGCTGCCGTGGCGGGAACGGCGCTGTATCTGATCCGCAGTCCCATCATTGTGCCGCAATGGGTCGAGACCCGGATCGAGGCGCGGCTGGCGCAAGATTTGCCGACAGCGCGGGTCAGATTTGGCGAGATGGTGTTGATCGTGGATGATGGCTGGCGGCCCCGCATCCGGTTGCAGGATGTGTCGGTCACAAATCCCGAAGGGGCCGAACTGGCCGCCTTCCGCGAGGTGCGCGCCAGTTTTTCAACCCGCGCCTTGATGGAAGGGCAGATCAAACTGCGCGATCTGGCGCTGTCGGGCATCGTTGCGGATTTGCGCCGTGATCAGGATGGCCGCGTCGCCTTGCGGGCAAGTGCGGGCCAGGCCCCGGCCGAGCGGCGCGCCGCCACCATGCCGCAGCTGATCGGTCAATTGGATCAGGCGCTGCTGATGCCCGCGCTCAGCCGGTTGCGGTCGATCGACGTGCGTGCCTTGACCCTCAGCTATACCGATCTGCAATCCTCGCGGGTCTGGACAGCGGATGGCGGGCGTCTGCGGATGACCCGCGACGGCGATATCCTGAGCGTGACCGCCGATCTTGCGGTGTTGGGGGGCGGCGCAAACGTGGCCACGCTGGCGGCGAATTACACCAGCGTCCTGGGCGATACCGCCGCGCAATTCGGCGTGACCTTTGATGGCGTCGATGCCGCAGACATCGCGGTGCAAAGCCCGGCCTTTGCGTGGTTGAACGTCTTGCGCGCGTCGATTTCGGGGTCGGTGCGCAGCAGCATCGACGACGACGGTGCCTTCGAGCCGCTGAACGCCACCTTGCAGATCGGCAGCGGCGTGGTGCAGCCCAATGCCAATGCAACGCCGATCCCCTTTGACGGGGTGCGCAGCTATTTCAGCTATCACCCCGACCAAAAGCTGCTGCAATTTGATGAACTGTCGGTCCAGAGCCAATGGGTGTCGGGGCGCATCGAAGGCGAAGCAACCATCGGCGCGTTGAAGAACGGCAAGCTCAGTGATCTGACCGCGCAAATCCGACTGCGGGATCTGGTGGCCAATCCGGCCGAAGTTTACGCCCAGCCCATCAGCATCGACGGGGCCGATCTGGACCTTCAGATCAAGCTCAACCCGTTTCACCTGACCCTCGGGCGCATGGATATCCACGACGCCGATACAACGCTGAACGTCAGGGGTGATTTAACCGCAGGGCCGGACGGCTGGCAGGTCGCACTCGATGCCGGTCTGAACGAAATCTCGCCCGAGCGGGTCATGGAACTGTGGCCCGAGAAGGCCAAGGTCAAGACCCGCAAATGGGTGGCGGAGAATGTCTATGCGGGCAAGCTCAGGAACGTCGATGTGGCCTTTCGATTGCAGCCGGACGCGCGGCCGCAGACCTATCTGGCGTTTGATTTTCTGGAGACCGAGGCGCGGTTCTTGCGCAGCATGCCCAATATCACCAAGGCCAGCGGCCATGCCAGCCTGCTGAAAAACCGCTTTGTCGCAAGTGTGGACAGTGGCCGGATCACTGCCCCCCAAGGCGGCGAGATCGCGATCAGCGCCTCGTCTTTCATCATGCCTGACGTGACGATCAAGGATGCGCCGCCCGGCATTGTCCGGCTGAACACCCAATCCTCGATCACCTCGGTGCTGTCCTTGCTGAACCTGCCGCCGCTGAGCATCATGGACAAAGCCAACCAGCCGGTGACTTTGGCCCAAGGGACGGCGGACCTGTCCGGCACGATTGCCTTTCCGATGAAAAAAGGATCGGACCCCAAGCTGACCGTCTTTGACATCAGCGGCGATCTGCTGGACCTGCGCAGCGATGTTCTGGTCAAGGACCGGACCCTTGCTGCGGAAAAAATGAACGTGGTGGTGTCAAACAGCAACATCACGATCAAAGGGCCGGGCAATATTGACGGTGTGGCGTTTGACGGCGGCTGGTCACAGCCCCTGGGCCGCGCCGGTGCCCCCAGCGAAGTGCGCGCCGATATCGTGCTGAACCAAAAAGCGCTTGATACCTTTAACATCAAACTGCCCCCCGGCAGCGTGTCGGGCCAAGGGCGCGGCTGGTTTGCGCTGGATCTGGCCAAGGGGCGCGCGCCTTCGTTTTCAATCACTTCGGATATGAAAGGGTTGCAGCTCAAGGTGCCGCAACTGGGGTGGAGTAAACCCGCCGCGGCCACGGGATCGCTGCTGGTGGCGGGCAAGCTGGGGCCGGTCCCCCAAGTTGATCTGATCGAGGCGAAAGCCGCAGGGTTGGCGGCCAAGGGGTCGGTCAAGCTGGCCAGTGGCGGCGCATTGGAGCGGGTGCGCTTTGACACGCTGACTGTCGGACGCTGGCTGAACATGCCGGTCGATCTGTTGGGGCAGGGGCCAAACGCGCCCGTGCAGGTCGTCGTGCGGGGCGGCAGCCTTGATCTGCGCAAGGCCGAATTTGGCACATCGAAGCCCAGCGGCATCAAAGGCCCGCCGATGCTGGTGCAGCTTGACCGGCTTCAGGTCACCGACAAGATCGCGCTGACCAATATGCGCGGCCAGTTTGATATGGCCTGGGGGCTTGACGGGCGGTTTACCGCGAACCTGAACGGCGGCACCCCTGTGTCGGGGCGCGTGGTGCCGCAAAACGGGCGCAGCGCGATCCAGCTGAATTCGGCGGATGCGGGCGGGGTCTTGCGCTCGGCGAATATGCTGACACAGGTGCGCGGCGGAAACCTGTCGCTGACCCTGGTGCCGGTCGGGTCGGGCGGCGCGTTCGACGGGCGCGCCCAGATCACCGATGTCAGGATCAAGGACGCCCCCGCGATTGCGGCCTTGGTCAATGCGGTGTCGGTTGTCGGGCTGGTGAATGAATTGAATGGCGATGGCATCTATTTCGATACGGTCGAGGCCGGGTTTCGCATGACCCCGAACCGCATCACCCTGGCGGAGGCAAGCGCCACGGGCGCATCGCTGGGCATTTCGATGGATGGCGTCTTTGCCACCGATACCGGTCGCATGGCCCTGCAAGGGGTGATTTCCCCGGTGTATCTGCTCAACGGGATCGGCAGCTTTCTGACCCGCAAAGGCGAAGGCTTGCTGGGGTTCAACTATACTCTCGGCGGCACGCCCCAAGATCCGCAAGTGTCGGTAAACCCGCTCTCTGCACTGGCCCCCGGTTTCCTGCGCGAGATCTTTCGTGCGCCGCCCCCCGATTTGCCGCCGGTCGACGGGGTCAGCGGGTTGACCTTGCCCGCCACACCTGCTGCGCCGGAAAAACCGGTTGTAGCACCTTATGAGGGGCGCTAAGCGGCTGCCATGAAACTAAGCGATTTTGATTTTGATCTGCCCGACGCGCTGATTGCCACGCGCCCCGCAGTCCCGCGCACCTCTGCACGTTTGCTGGTGGCCGAGGGCCCCGTGCTGCATGATAAAACAGTCAGCGATCTGCCCGACTGGCTGCGCGCGGGCGACCGGCTGGTGCTGAATGACACCCGCGTTATTCCCGCACGCCTGAACGGGCTGCGCCACCGCGCCAGCGCCCAAGGGCCGGTGCAGGCCCGTATCGAGGTCACCCTGCTTGAGCCGCGTGCCGAAGGGACCTGGGCCGCTCTGATCAAGCCGTTGAAAAAGCTGAAGATCGGCGAAGAGGTCGTGTTCAGCGATGATCTGCGGGCGACGCTTGAGGCGATCGAAGACGGGCAGGGGCATCTGCGGTTCAACTGCGCGGGCGATGATTTCGACGCGGCGCTGAATGCCGCCGGTGCCATGCCGTTACCGCCCTATATTGCCGCCAAACGCCCCGCCGATGCGCAGGACATGACCGATTACCAAACGGTTTTCGCCCGCAACAAAGGGGCCGTGGCCGCCCCCACCGCATCGCTGCATTTTGACGACGCGCTGCTGGCGCAGCTGGCGGCGATGGGGGTCGACTTCACCCATGTCACGCTGCATGTCGGCGCGGGTACGTTCCTGCCGGTCAAGGTAGACGATATATCTGACCACAAGATGCACAGCGAATGGGGGCAGGTCAGTGCTCAAGCCGCCTCCGAGATTGCAGCCACCAAAGCGGCGGGCGGTCGGATTATTCCCGTGGGCACCACGGCGCTGCGCCTGATCGAAACAGCAGGCCGCAGCGGGGCGATCCAGCCGTGGGAAGGCGATACCGATATCTTCATCACGCCGGGGTTCACCTTTAATGTCGCCGATGCGCTGATGACAAATTTCCATCTGCCGAAATCCACATTGATGATGCTGGTCGCAGCTTTGATGGGGCAGGACGCGATAAAAAACATTTATTCCCACGCAATTGATTCAAATTACCGGTTCTTTTCCTACGGTGACGCATCATTGCTTTTGCCCGAGGCGCAAAAACCCGCCTGAGTGTCGTACAAGGGGATGACATATCCCTCGAACAGGATCAGGGAGGGACAGAACGGAAGATGGGATTCGATAGATGCTAAAGGTTTTCGCAAGCGTATGGGCGCTGTTGCTGGGTATGTGCTTGCTGATGATCGGCAACGGCATGCAAGGCACACTATTGGGTATCCGCGGCGGCATCGAAGATTTCTCGACCTTGCAGATGTCGATCGTTATGTCGGCCTATTTCGCGGGCTTCCTTGGCGGGTCGCGCATGGCCCCCGGCATGATCCGGCGCGTCGGTCACGTGCGGGTGTTTGCCGCTGTTGCGTCGATGATTTCGGCAGTGATGATCCTCTATCCCACATTCCCCAACATCATCGTCTGGTCCTTTGGCCGCGTGCTGATCGGGTTCTGCTTTTCGGTGGTCTATGTCACGGCAGAAAGCTGGCTGAACAACGCGGCCACCAATGAAAACCGCGGGCAGGCGCTGTCGCTTTATATGATCGTGCAAACCGCAGGCATCGTGATCGCCCAGGCCTTGCTGCTGACAGCGGACCCGTCCGGCTTTGTCTTGTTTGTTATTCCATCGGTGCTGGTCAGCCTTGCCGTGACGCCGATCTTGCTGGCCGTCAGCCCGACACCTGCATTTGACACCACCAAACCCATGAGCCTGCGCAGCCTGATGACCGCTTCACCGCTGGGCTGTGTGGGGATGTTCCTGCTGGGCGGCGTGTTCTCGGCGCAATTTGGCATGGCCTCCGTTTACGGGGCCGAAGCTGGGCTGAGCGTCGCGCAGATTTCGGTCTTTGTGGCGGTGTTTTTCATCGGGTCGATGCTGCTGCAATATCCGATCGGATGGGTGTCCGACCGTATGGACCGCCGCCTGCTGATCGTCATCACATCGGTTGTCGGGTTTCTGGGGTCTGTTTTGGGCATGATGATGGGCCATATGTTCCCTGTGTTGCTGGTGTCGGCGTTTATCGTCGGGGGGATGTCGAACCCGCTGTATTCGCTGCTGATCGCCCACACGAATGATTTCCTTGACCTCGAAGACATGGCGGCCGCATCCGGCGGGATGTTGTTTATCAATGGCTTGGGGGCGATCATGGGGCCGATTATCACCGGTTGGATGATGGGCACGGCACTTGGGCCGGGGGGCTTTTATCTGTTTACGGCCGTCTTGTTCGCAGTGCTTGCCGTTTATGCGTTCTACCGTGCCACTGTACGGCCCACAGTCGCTACCGATGAAACCAGCCAATACGTCCCGTTTTCGGCCGCCACAACCGCACTGGCGGTCGAGGTTGCGCATGAATACGCCGTCGAAAGCGACCAAGCCGAAGAAAGTGCCGCCTAAGAGTTGGTTTTGTGACGTTTTTGTTGCAAAACTTGTGTTTCAAAGTTGTTATATTTCTCATTACCTATGTTCAGGGAACGGCTAGGCAAAGGAACGCAATGTGATTGGCCCCGATGATATTCTGAAATTCTGGCTTGATGATGCCGGACCAGACAAATGGTACATCGTTGACGAGGATTTCGACCAAGTCATCCGTGACAAGTTTCTTGAGACATGGGAAGCCGCCTGCGAGGGCAAGTTCTCACTTTGGCTCACCTATCCGGCGGGGGCCTTGGCCTATATCATCCTGACCGACCAGTTTCCCCGCAACATGTTCCGCGGGCAGGGCCGTGCCTTTGCATCGGACCGCGCGGCGCTGGCTGTCGCCAAATCATCGATCCACAAGGGCTGGGACATGCGCATTGACCCGCCCGCGCGGCAGTTCTTTTACCTGCCGATGATGCATTCTGAAAACCTGATCGATCAGGACCGCTGCGTGCGTCTGATGTGTGAACGGATGCCGCACAGTTCCAGCAACCTGCTGCACGCCCGCGCCCACCGCAAGGTGATCCGCGAGTTTGGCCGCTTTCCTTACCGCAATGACGCGCTGGACCGCCCCTACACGGCGCTGGAACAATCCTACATTGCCAATGGCGGCTATGGCAGCACCGTGCGCGCGCTGGAAAACGAAGCTGCCTGACGCCTCTGATCGGGGGCATCGGAATCTCGCGGTTGCTGTGCGGGAAAATATAGTTTACCGCTAAACTATATTTTCTCTCCCATGCTGCGAGGTTTCCCTATGGCTGAAAAATCCTTTGATCTGATTGTGATCGGTGCAGGGCCCGGCGGCTATGTCGCTGCGATCCGCGGCGCACAATTGGGGCTGTCGGTCGCAATCGTCGAACGCGAACATCTGGGGGGCATCTGTCTGAACTGGGGCTGCATCCCGACCAAGGCGCTGCTGCGGTCTTCCGAAGTGTTCCACCTGATGCACCGCGCGGCCGAATTCGGGTTGAAGGCGGATAACATCGGCTATGATCTGGATGCTGTTGTGAAACGGTCGCGCAAGGTTGCGGGGCAATTGTCGGGCGGCATCGGCCATCTGATGAAAAAGAACAAGGTCACCGTGTTCATGGGCGCGGCCAAACTGGCCGGCAAGGGCAAGGTTTCGGTCAAGACCGACAAGGGCAGTGAAGATCTGACGGCCAAGAACATCGTGCTGGCCACGGGGGCGCGCGCACGCAACCTGCCGGGCCTTGAGGCCGACGGCAAACGCGTCTGGATGTACAAGGACGCGCTGCAACCTCCGCATATGCCGAAAAAGCTGCTGGTCATCGGATCGGGTGCCATCGGCATTGAATTCGCCAGTTTTTACAACACCTTGGGCGCTGACACCACGGTCGTCGAAGTGATGGACCGCATCCTGCCCGTCGAGGATGAGGAGATCAGCAAATTCGCGAAAAAGCAGTTTGAAAAGCAGGGCATGAAGATCATGCAAAAGGCTGTCGTCAAACAGCTGGACCGCGCGGCTGACAAGGTCACTGCCCATATCGAAGTGGGCGGCAAGATCGAGAAGCAAGAATTCGATACCGTGATCTCCGCCGTGGGCATCGTCGGCAACGTCGAAGACTTGGGTCTTGAGGAAATGGGCGTCAAAGTCGACCGCACCCATGTTGTCACCGATGAATATTGCCGGACCGGCGTTGACGGGCTTTATGCCATTGGCGACATCGCGGGGGCCCCGTGGCTGGCGCATAAGGCGTCGCACGAAGGTGTCATGGTGGCCGAACTGATCGCGGGCAAACACGCGCATCCTGTGAAACCTGAATCCATCGCGGGCTGTACCTATTGCCACCCGCAAATCGCGTCCGTGGGCTATACCGAAGCCAAGGCCAAGGAACTGGGTTTCGACGTCAAAGTAGGCCGCTTCCCCTTTATCGGCAACGGCAAGGCGATTGCCTTGGGCGAACCCGAGGGCATGATCAAAACCGTGTTCGACGCAAAAACCGGCGAATTGCTGGGCGCGCACATGGTTGGGGCCGAAGTGACCGAACTGATCCAGGGCTATGTCGTGGGCCGTCAGCTTGAGACAACCGAGGAAGACCTGATGAACACCGTCTTCCCGCATCCGACCCTGTCCGAGATGATGCACGAGGCCGTTCTCGACGCTTACGGCAAAGTCATCCACATGTAAAAACGACCCGCGCCATTCCGTTCTGGACGGAGTGGCGCACCCCTGCCATAGATTGCATATGGTAAGTCTAAATCGCGTCGTCATGGGCCCGGCATCCCGCCGGATGATCCAGAACCTCATCCCGCAGCAGCTTGATGTTGCTGAGATTTCGGGCAAATGGGGCGAGATGTTCGATTTCAAATCCTACGAACAATTCCGCTATCCCGAATATGACATCTGCGCCGGTCCGATCATGGACAATCCGCAGGACCGCCCCCGCAAATTTGATCTGATCCTCGCCAATCAGGTGTGGGAACATCTGGACCGTCCCTATGCCGCCACAAAAAACGTCCGCCGGATGTTGAAAAAGGGCGGCCATTTCTGGGTGGCCGTGCCGTTTTTCGTGCCATTTCACGCGGCCCCTGCGGATAATTCGCGCTGGTCTGCGCGGGGGCTGAAGAACCTGCTGATCGAATGCGGGTTCGACGAAGACGCCATTCAATCCAGCCAATGGGGCAACCGCAACGCCGCCCTGCGCAACATGGAAGAAAAATGGCCCCCCGAATATGACGAGGCCACGGATGATATCTCCAACGACCCGGATATGCCGATCTGCGCATGGGCCTTGGCGCAAAAGACCTGAAGCGGCGGTGGTCGTCTCGTGAAAACACCATTTCCGTTGATATTCGCCCTATGGGGCGCGGGTCTGGGTGCCGCTGCGCAATATGGCAAGGTCAGCGTGGTTTTCGACGCGCTGCCTGCGGTCTATCCGGGGGCAGGGGCCGCGTTGGGCTTTGTGGTGTCGCTGGTGGGGCTGGTCGGCATCGTCTTTGGCGTGGTGGCGGGGTTGGTCGTGGCGCGGGTGCGCTACCGGCGGGCCTTGATCAGCGCGCTTTGGATCGGGGCGGGGGTGTCGGCGTTTCAGGCGCTTTTGCCCGACCTGCCGCTGCTGCTGGCCAGCCGCGTGATTGAGGGCGCGTCGCATCTGGCCATTGTTGTCGCGGCCCCCACCTTGATCGCGCAACTCAGCGCGCCCAAGGATCGCGGGTTGACCCTTTCGCTCTGGGGGACGTTCTTTGGGGTGGCCTTTGCCGTGTTGTCGCTGCTGGGGCGGCCCTTGGTTGCGGGCTGGGGAATACCGGCATTGTTTGCAGCGCATTCGGCGTATATGGCTGTTTTCGCGGTACTTTTATCCGGCTGGCTCAAACGGCTTCCGCCCGAAGGGCCGCAACCCGTCCTGAACCTGCGCCAGATCATGCGCGATCACGGCACGATCTACCGCTCACCTTATATCAGCGCACCGGCTGCCGGTTGGCTGTTCTATACCTTTTGCTTTGTGTCGATCCTGACCGTCCTGCCGCCCTATCTGTCCCCGGAGTTGCGCAACCTGATCCTTGCCGCCATGCCGATTGTCAGCATCATCGTCTCCATGACGATGGGTGTGTGGCTGCTGCGCCATGTGTCAGCCGTGCGCGTGGTCGAACTGGGCTTTGCCGGATCGGCGCTGTGTCTGGCGTGGCTATGGGCGGTTCCCGGCGCGCCTTTGGCCTGTCTTGCCCTTGCGGCGGCATTGGGGCTGATCCAGGGGGCCAGCTTTGCAGCGGTTCCGCAGTTGAACGATACTGCGGCCGCCCAAGCCCAAGCGAACGGGGCCATGGCGCAAATGGGCAATCTGGGCAATACGCTGGGAACGCCGGTCATCGCCTCGGTGCTGTTAAGCTTTGGCTATGCTGGCATGCCGGTGGTCGCGGGTCTGGCCTGTATCGGCGGGCTCTGTGCGCACCTGATTTTGGGCAGGCTGCGCAACCGCATGTAACGTTCCCGATGTGTTCTGATTTTTCCATTGGAGAATCCGCAACGCGCCCCTATGTACAGAGTCTTAACGGGGGTGTCTGATGGCTGAGCTGAAATACATCGAAGTGCGCGGCGCGCGCGAACATAATCTAAAGAACATCGACGTGGATATTCCGCGCGATCAGTTGGTGGTGATCACGGGCCTGTCAGGTTCCGGTAAATCCTCGCTCGCTTTCGACACGATATATGCCGAAGGGCAGCGCCGCTATGTCGAAAGCCTAAGCGCCTATGCCCGCCAATTCCTTGATATGATGCAGAAACCTGATGTGGACCACATCAGCGGCCTGTCGCCGGCAATCTCGATCGAACAGAAAACCACGTCGAAAAACCCCCGTTCGACCGTCGGCACCGTGACCGAGATTTACGATTACATGCGTCTGCTGTTCGCCCGTGTCGGAACTCCGTATTCCCCCGCCACCGGCAAACCTATCGAGGCGCAGCAGGTGCAGGACATGGTCGACCGCATCATGATGATGGAGGAGGGCACCCGTGCCTATCTGCTGGCCCCCATCGTGCGCGACCGCAAAGGCGAATACCGCAAGGAATTCCTCGAGCTGCGCAAGCAGGGGTTCCAGCGGGTCAAGGTAAACGGCGAATTCTTTGAACTGGACGAACCTCCGACGCTGGACAAGAAATTCCGCCATGACATCGACGTGGTCGTGGACCGCCTTGTCGTGCGCGAGGGGCTGGAAACACGTCTGGCCGACAGCCTGCGCACAGCGCTTGATCTGGCCGATGGCATTGCGATCCTCGAAACCGCGCCCGCCGAAGGCGACCCCGAACGCCAGACCTTCAGCGAGAAATTCGCCTGTCCCGTCAGCGGCTTCACCATCCCCGAGATCGAACCGCGCCTGTTTTCCTTTAACGCGCCCTTTGGGGCCTGCCCGTCCTGTGACGGTTTGGGCAAGGAGCTGTTCTTTGACGAACGGCTGGTCGTGCCGGATCAGAATCTCAAGATTTATGACGGCGCGTTGGCCCCGTGGCGCAAGGGCAAGTCGCCCTATTTCCTGCAAACCATCGAAGCCATCGCCAAACATTACGAATTCAACAAAAGCACCAAGTGGAAAGACCTGCCCGAAAAGGTGCAGCAGGTGTTTTTGCACGGCTCCGGCAAGGAAGAGATCAAGTTCCGCTACGATGAAGGGGGCCGCGTCTACGAGGTCAGCCGTGTCTTTGAAGGGGTGATCCCCAACATGGAACGCCGCTACCGCGAGACCGACAGCAACTGGATCCGCGAAGAGTTCGAGCGCTACCAGAACAACCGCCCCTGCGGCACCTGCGAAGGCTACCGACTGCGCCCCGAAGCGCTGGCCGTCAAGATCGGCCCCGTCGATGGCACCCCCGACCAGCGTCTGCACGCAGGTCAGGTTGTGCAGATGTCGATCCGCGAGGCATTCGACTGGTGCAATGCCGTTCCCGACCAGCTGAGCAAGCAAAAGAACGAGATCGCCCGCGCCATTCTCAAGGAAATTCGCGAGCGGCTCGGATTCCTGAATAACGTGGGATTAGAATACCTTACGCTGGCACGTTCAAGTGGAACGCTCAGCGGTGGGGAAAGCCAGCGCATCCGTCTGGCCTCGCAAATCGGGTCGGGGCTGACGGGGGTTCTCTATGTCCTTGATGAACCCTCCATCGGCTTGCACCAGCGCGACAACGACCGGCTGCTGCTGACGCTGAAGAACCTGCGCGACCAGGGCAACACCGTGATTGTCGTCGAACATGACGAAGAAGCGATCCGCGAGGCCGATTATGTTTTCGACATTGGTCCGGGGGCCGGTGTGCATGGCGGTCAGGTGGTCAGCCACGGCACGCCCGAACATGTGGCCAACGACCCGAACTCTTTGACCGGTCAATACCTGACCGGCAAACGCGAAATCTCGGTGCCGGCCAAGCGGCGCAAGGGCAACAAGAAAAAGATCAAGGTCGTCAAAGCCACGGGCAACAACCTGCAAGACGTCACCGTTGACTTCCCCTTGGGGCAGTTTGTCTGCGTCACTGGTGTGTCGGGCGGCGGCAAATCGACCCTGACCATCGAAACCCTGTTCAAAACCGCGTCCATGAACCTGAACGGGGCCCGCCAGACGCCCGCACCCTGCGAAACGATCAAGGGGTTGGAGCATCTGGACAAGGTGATCGACATCGACCAACGCCCCATCGGGCGCACCCCGCGGTCGAACCCTGCAACCTATACCGGGGCTTTCACGCCGATCCGCGACTGGTTCGCGGGCCTGCCCGAAGCCAAGGCGCGCGGCTACAAGCCCGGTCGCTTCAGCTTTAACGTCAAGGGCGGGCGCTGCGAGGCGTGCCAGGGGGACGGCGTCATCAAGATCGAGATGCATTTCCTGCCGGATGTCTATGTCGAATGCGAAACCTGCAAGGGCAAGCGCTATAACCGCGAAACGCTCGAGGTGAAGTTCAAGGGCAAATCCATCGCCGACGTGCTGGATATGACCGTGGAAGACGCGCAGACCTTCTTTCAGGCCGTCCCGTCCATCCGCGAGAAAATGGATGCGCTGATGCGCGTGGGACTTGGCTACATCAAGGTGGGCCAGCAGGCGACGACCCTGTCCGGCGGCGAGGCGCAGCGCGTCAAGCTGTCAAAGGAGTTGAGCAAACGGTCCACGGGGCGGACGCTGTATATTCTGGATGAACCCACCACCGGCCTGCATTTCGAAGACGTGCGCAAGCTGTTGGAAGTGCTGCATGAATTGGTCGATCAGGGAAATTCGGTCGTGGTGATCGAACACAACCTCGACGTGGTGAAAACCGCCGACTACATCATCGACATCGGGCCCGAAGGCGGCGATGGCGGGGGCCGTGTGGTGGCGACAGGCACCCCCGAACAGGTCGCCGAGGTCGCGGAAAGCCACACAGGCCACTACCTCAAACCGATGCTGGCCCCGCGCAAGGTTGCCGCCGAATAAAGGCACCGTTCATTTTGCCAGATAAACTCCACGGGGGTCCGGGGGTGTGAAACCCCCGGCCTTCCCCTCAGAAACTCATCCCCGATTGCGTTTCTCGAAACGCGGCAGCATGGCCGAGAAATCCTTGCCCTTGCCATCTTCATCCTCGACGAATTGGGCATAAAGCGCGCGGGCCAGTTCACCCATCGGCGTGTCGGCATTGGCCATCTCGGCGGCCTGCTGTGACAATCCCAGATCCTTGAGCATCAGTTCAGCCGCGAACCCCGGCGCATAGCCGTTATCGGCGGGCGACGTCGGGCCGACACCGGGGGCAGGGCAATAGGCATTCATCGACCAGCTGTACCCCGACGACGTGCTGACCACGTCGAACATTTTTTGACGGTCCAGCCCCAGCTTGTCTGCCAGCGCAAAGGCCTCGCAGGTGGCGATCATGGTGACGCCAAGGATCATGTTGTTGCAGATTTTCGCAGCCTGACCGGCACCCGCATCACCGCAATGCACGGCCTTCTGACCCATGATATCAAACAGCGGCTTTGCCTTGGCAAAGGCTGCTTCGGTGCCGCCTGCCATAAAGGTCAACGTGCCGCCAGCCGCCCCGCCGATGCCGCCTGATACCGGAGCGTCAACTGCAAAAATACCCGCATTTTCAGCGGCTTCCGAGGTGTTCTTCGCGCTTTCCACATCCACGGTGGAGCAATCAATAAACAGCGACCCCTTGGTCATATGCGGGATTGCCTGCGCTGCCACCTGCCGCAGGATCGACCCGTTCGGCAGCATGGTGATCACCACATCCATGCCTGCGACAGCACCTTCCAGATCACTGGCCACGGCAACGCCCTCAGCCTTGGTGCCGGCAACGTCGAACCCGGTAACCGTGTGCCCGGCCTTGGCCAGATTGGACGCCATCGGCGCACCCATATTTCCCAACCCGATGAAACCGATATTTAACGTGCTCATGTCATTTTCTCCAGTTTAAGGGCGTCTTTGCCCAAGGGTTGCAGCATCTTGGCGACTGCGGCTGTGGGAACATTCATATCCGCAAACTGCCAGCTTGGATTGCGGTCTTTGTCGATGATTGCCGCGCGGATCCCCTCAAGGAAATCGCCATGCTCCATCGCGCGGAAGGTAAAGCGGTATTCAAGATCGAGGGCTTTCTCGATGCTCAGGGACGGGCCGCGCAGGCGGTGCAGGGCCTCTATGGTGCTGGCCATGGCAAGCGGGCTCATCCGGCCCATCTTCTTGAGGGATTCTTGCGCAAAGGGGCTGTCCTTGACGTGCAGATTGGTCAGGATATCGCTCAGCGTTTCGCCATCAAAAAGCACGTCAATTTCGTCTTGCTGTGCGGCCAGCGGCGACGCGGGCGGATCGATTTTGGCCGCATCAAGTGCCGCGATATCGCCTGTGCTCTCCAGGGTTTCAGTGACCTTTTGCCAGTTTAACTCCGGGATGTAACTATCTGCAAAACCGGCAAAAATAGCGTCTGCGCCGGACATACGTGTGGCGGTCGTGCCCAGATATTCGCCAATGCGCCCCGGTGCCAGGGCCAGCATCAAGGTGCCGCCAACATCGGGCAGTAATCCGATGCCGCATTCGGGCATGGCGATCTGGCTGGTTTCGCCCACAATGCGGTGCGACCCGTGGCACCCAAGGCCAACGCCACCGCCCATGGTGAACCCTTGCAGGAACGACACGACAGGCTTGGGATAGGCGAAAATCTTGGCGTTCAGGCGGTATTCATCGGCCCAGAACTTTTGCCCATAGGCATAATCGCCCTTGGTGCCGGTGGCATAGAGTTCGGCAATATCCCCCCCCGAACAAAAGGCACGGTCGCCAATCGCGTCCAGCACGATCAGATCAACCGCGTCATTGTCGCGCCACGCGTCAAAGGCGTCTTCGATGGCCAGACACATCTCGTAGGTCATGGCGTTCAACGCATGGGGGCGGGTCAGGGTGATCCGACCAGCGCGACCCGTGATGCGGATAGAGATATCGCTCATTTGTTTTTCAACATGTCACGGGCGACAATGACGCGCATGATCTCGTTTGTGCCTTCAAGGATCTGGTGAACGCGCAGGTCACGGACGAGCTTTTCGATACCGTAATCGGCCAAATATCCATATCCGCCATGCAGTTGCAGGCATTGATCAACGGTTTTGCTGCCGACCTCGGTCACGAATTTCTTGGCCATGGCGCAGAACTTGGTCGCGTCAGGCGCGCCGTTATCCAGCTTCCATGCGGCTTGGCGCAGGAAGGTGCGGGCGGCTTGCAGCTCGATCTCCATATCCGCCAGACGCCATTGCAGCCCCTGGAACTGGTCGATGGACTTCCCGAACGCCTTGCGATCGCCCATGTAATGCAGGGTCGAGGTCAGGGCGGTCTGTGCAGCACCCAGTGAACAGGCGGCGATGTTCAAACGGCCACCATCCAGCCCCATCATCGCATATTTGAAACCTTTACCCTCTTCGCCTACCAGATTTCCGGCAGGAATGTTGCAATTGTCAAACTGCACTTGGGCGGTTGGCTGGCTGCGCCAGCCCATTTTATCCTCAAGACCGCCAAAAGACAGGCCGGCTGTGCCGTCTTCGACATAGACCGTGGACACACCCGCTGCACCGTCATCCGACGTGCGGACCATGGCGACATAGGCGTCGGAATATCCGCCACCCGAGATAAACGCTTTGGTCCCGTTCAGGGTGTAGCCGTCATTGGTGCGGTCGCATTTCGTCTTGAGCGCGGCAGCATCCGATCCGGAGCCTGGTTCGGTCAGGCAATAGCTAAGCACGGTGTTCATCGACAAGACGTCGTCCATGATCCGCGCCTTCAGTTCATCGCTGGCAAAGCTGTCCAGCATCTTGGCGCACATGTTGTGGATCGACAGGAAGGCCGCAACGGAGGGGCAGGCCATGCTGAGCGCCTCGAACACCAATGTGGCATCAAGCCGCGTCAGACCGGAACCGCCGGCCTCCTCGGAGACATAGAGGCCGCCAAAGCCAAGCTCGGCGATCTTGGGCCAGATTTCCTTGGGGATGGTTTCGTCTTTTTCCCATTGGCGCGCGAAGGGGGCGATATGTTCCTGGCCAAAGCCATAAGCCATATCGAAAATGGCGGATTGTTCTTCTGAAAGTGCGAAATCCATAGCGATGATCCCTCCCAAGACCTGTCGAATTGAACATATGTTTAATTATAACGAGGGCTGCGCAGGGCGCAAGCGGTCTGCGGGGGCCGAAACCCCCGCAGAAGATGGATTATTCCATCGGTTTGAAGTTGAACTCGCCGCCTTCTTTAATTCCGCTCGGCCAGCGCGAGGTCACGGTTTTGGTGCGTGTGTAGAATTTGAACGCATCGGGGCCGTGCTGGTTAAGATCTCCAAAGACGGATTTCTTCCAGCCGCCAAAGGTGTGATAGGCCAGCGGCACAGGGATTGGCACGTTGATGCCGATCATGCCCACGTTGATGCGGTTCGCGAAATCGCGCGCCGCATCCCCGTCACGGGTAAAGATCGCGGTGCCGTTGCCCATCTCGTGATCCATCGCAAGGCCAAGCGCCTCTTCGTAGGTTTTGGCACGCACAGTGGACAACACGGGGCCGAAAATCTCGTGCTTGTAGATGTCCATGTCTTTGGTGACGTTATCAAACAGGTGCGGCCCGACAAAAAAACCGTCCTCGTAGCCCTGCAATTTAAAGTCACGCCCGTCGACAACCAAGGTCGCGCCCTGGTCGATGCCGGTTTGAACCAGACGTTCGATGTTGGCCTTGGCCGCCGCTGTCACCACAGGGCCGTAATCGACATCCTTGCCCGATGTGTATGGCCCGACTTTCAGCTTTTCGATGCGCGGGATCAGTTTTTCGATCAAACGGTCGGCTGTTTCATCGCCCACAGGCACGGCCACGGAAATCGCCATGCAGCGTTCGCCGGCAGCACCGTAACCGGCACCGATCAGCGCATCTGCCGCTTGGTCCAGATCGGCGTCCGGCATGATGATCATGTGGTTCTTGGCACCGCCAAAGCATTGAACGCGCTTACCATTCGCACAACCCGTGCCATAGATATATTCGGCAATCGGGGTGGAGCCGACAAAGCCCACGGATTGAATGACAGGGTGGTGCAGGATCGCGTCGACCGCTTCCTTGTCGCCGTTGACGACCTGAATGATACCTTTGGGCAGGCCTGCTTCTTCCAGCAGTTCGGCCAGCATCAACGGAACGGACGGGTCACGCTCGGATGGCTTGAGGATAAACGCGTTGCCGCAGACGATGGCAGGGGCGAACATCCACATCGGGATCATCGCGGGGAAGTTGAACGGCGTGATGCCGGCGGAGACACCCAAAGGCTGGCGCATGGAATACATGTCGATGCCGGGGCCGGCGCTGTCGGTGTAGTCGCCTTTGAGCAATTCAGGCGCGCCGATGCAGTATTCGACCACTTCAAGGCCGCGCTGTACGTCGCCAGCGGCATCGGGCAGGGTCTTGCCATGCTCACGGGAAAGCGCTTCGGCCAGTTTGTCCATGTCGCGGTTCAGCAGATCGACGAATTTCATCATCACGCGGGCGCGGCGCTGCGGGTTCACGGCGGCCCAGGCAGGTTGTGCGGCCATGGCGTATTTCACGGCCTGGTCCATCTCGGCTTCGTTGGCGAGGGGGCATTTGGCCTGAACTTCGCCTGTCGCAGGGTTGAAAACATCGGCAAAACGGCCTGACGTGCCTTTGACATGTTCGCCGTTCAGATAATGGGTGAGCTCTTGCATGGGAATCCTCCGGTTATGTTTGTGGGCACGATAGGCTTGCAAAAATGATTGGGAAAGGGGCATGAAGTCAAAACTGTTTTGCATTTTTGCAAGACGGCCCTGCGGGATTTGACGGCGGAAGGGGGCCAGCCCCCGTCCTTCGGACTCCCCCGGAGTTTGTTTGGCAAAATGAAAAGGGAGAAGCGGCGATGTTGGGGAATTGGGATGACTTGCGTCTGTTTCTGGCCGTTGCGCGCGAACAAAGCCTGTCGGGGGCGGGCAAGATCTTGCGGCTTGATCCGGCGACCCTGGGGCGGCGCATGGCGCGGGTGGAAAAGGGATTGGGGGTGGTTCTATTTGTGAAATCGCCCACCGGATATGCCTTGACCGAGGCCGGGGTGCAGTTGTTGGAGCGGGCAGAGGCGGCCGAGCAGGCCATGCGCGTGGCCACAGCCGAGGTGGCCGAGCCGTCCGACAGGTTGCGGGGGCAGATCCGGATCGGGGCGCCGGATGGCTGCGCGAACTACCTGTTGCCGCAGGTCTGTGCACGGCTGATTGCGGCTAATCCCGAATTGGATATCCAGATTGTTGCCTTGCCGCGGGTGTTCAACCTGTCGCGGCGTGAGGCCGATATGGCGATCGGGGTCAGCGCCCCCACGGCGGGGCGGTTGGTGGTGCAAAAGATCACCGATTATCAACTGCATCTGGCCGCATCCCGGACCTATCTGGATGCAAGCGCTCCGATCCGGACCCCCGCCGATCTGCAGGGGCACCGGTTGGTCGGCTATATCCCCGACATGATTTTCGACCGCGAGTTGGATTATCTGACCGAATTGGGCATGACCCGCGTTCCCTTGGCGTCCAATTCGGTGTCGGTGCAGGTGAATATGATCCGGCAGGGTGGGGGCGTTGGAATCGTTCATGATTTCTGCCTGCCTGCCACCCCCGGCGTGACGCGTATTCTGACATCCGAAGTCAGGTTAAGCCGCGCATTTTACCTGATCCGGCATGAGGATGACCGCCGGAATCAACGGTTGAGCCGCTTTGCAGAGGAGTTGGCGCAAGGGGTGCGGGCAGAAGTGGTAAGACTTGAGGCAAATACTTGACAGGCAACAGTATTAAAGGGAACCTAGGGTCCAGAGCAATAATATTGCGGAGGGTTCCAAAATGCTTGTGTCTCAAATCCTGAAAACCAAGGCGGATGACAGTGTTACAACGGTCAAGCCGGATATGCTGATCGCGGAGGCTGCCAAGATGCTGTCGGACAAGCGGATCGGTACGTTGGTCATCTCGAGCGATGGCAAATCACCCGATGGCATTCTATCCGAGCGCGATATTGTACGCGAGCTGGGGCGTCAGGGTGGGTCCTGTCTGAATATGACCGTTGAGAGCCTGATGACACGCAAGCTGGTGACCTGCACCAAGGACGAGCGGTCGGACGCTATCCTGAGCAAAATGACCGAAGGGCGGTTCCGGCATATGCCGGTTTTGGAAGACGGCGCGTTGATCGGGCTGATTTCGCTGGGGGACGTGGTCAAGGCCCGTTTGATGGAGCTGTCGATGGAAAAAGACGCCCTTGAGGGGATGATCATGGGGCATTAGCCCCCACGTCTCTTTCCCATTATCCAAATAGGCCGTTGCATTTCAGGCGCTTAAGTGTTTGCCTGCCGCGGAAATTACGACACAAGAAGACTGGATTTCCCTATGCGCGTTGGCCTTTATCCCGGCACCTTTGACCCGATCACCCTGGGCCACCTTGATATCATCCGTCGTGCCGCGACATTGGTCGACAAGCTGGTCATCGGCGTTGCGATCAACCGTGACAAAGGCCCGTTGTTCGAGCTGGAAGAGCGCGTTGCCTTGATCAATTCGGAATGTGCGGCCCTGTCAAAAGAGACCGGCACCGACATTGTGGTGCACCCGTTCGAGAACCTGCTGATTGATTGCGCCCGTGATGTCGGCGCGCAGATGATCATTCGCGGGCTGCGGGCTGTCGCTGATTTTGAATATGAATATCAGATGGTTGGCATGAACCGTAAGCTGGATGACAGCATCGAGACGGTGTTCCTGATGGCCGAGGCAGAACATCAGGCGATTGCAAGCAAGCTGGTCAAGGAAATTGCCCGGCTTGGCGGGGACGTCAGCAAATTTGTGACGCCCGCCGTCAATGCCGAGCTGAAGAATCGTTTCTCCAGGGGGTAGCCCCTAGAGGAATTTCGCGATCACGCGGGATGTATCCAGCATCCGGTTCGAAAAGCCCCATTCGTTATCATACCACGCCAGAACGCGCAGCTGTGTGCCGTTTTGAACCGAGGTCTGGTCGGTCGCTACGACGCAGGAATGGCTGTCGTGGTTCAGGTCGATGGACACCAGCGGTTTGTCGACCATGCCCATGATGCCCTTGAGGGCACCTTCGGATGCGCTGCGCAGCACCTGGTTCACTTCTTCCACAGTCACCTTGCGCGCAACTTCGATCACCAGATCGACGCAGGACACGTTCGGTGTCGGCACGCGGATCGCGGTGCCGCCGATCAGACCGTCAAGTTCCGGCAGAACCTTGCCCAAAGTCTTGGCCGCACCGGTGGTGGTGGGGATCATCGACAGGGATGCAGCACGGGCGCGGTACAGATCGCTATGGGCTGTGTCATGGGTGGGCTGGTCGCCGGTAAAAGCGTGGATCGTTGTCATGTGGCCATGCACAATGCCGAAGGCGTCGTTCAGCGTTTTGGTCAGCGGGGCCATGCAGTTGGTGGTGCAGGATGCGTTGCTCATGACCGTGTCATCGGCATCAAGAATGTCGTGGTTCACACCGTAAACAATTGTTTTCATGGCGTCTTTTCCGGGGGCCGAGATCAGGACCCGTTTCGATCCGTTCGCAAGATGCTTGGCGGCACCGTCGCGGGTCACAAAAATGCCGGTGCATTCCAGCGCGATGTCCACATCGCCCCAGGGCAGGGCCGCGGGGTCACGCTCTGCTGTGACGCGGATCGGCCCTTGGCCCACATCCATGGTCCCGTCGCCCAAGGTTACCGGACGGCCATAGCGGCCATGAACGGAATCGAATTCAAACAGATGTGCGTTTGTCTCAAGCGGGGCCAGATCGTTGATTGCGACCACTTGCAGGTCGTCGCCCCCTTGTTCCATCAAGGCGCGCAGCACGTTGCGGCCAATGCGGCCAAAGCCATTGATTGCGAGTTTCGTAGCCATTGGGGCGTCCTCCTGAGTGTGATAGCGCTAACATCGCGATAAAACACTGAAAGTCAACCGAAGCGGGGATAATCAGGGACGGGATTGTTGAAAAGACGGGTAAATGCGGGACGCAAGTTTCCGATTAGCGCCAGAAAGCGACCCATTCGATCAGGTCCATGAACTTTTTCGTCAGAAAGATCAGGTGTTCAGTGCCGAAATAAAACGTGTCCACAACCAAACCGATGGTCAGCAACGCCGCCAAAACCAGGGTGATCGGGGTGTTCATTTTGCATCTTCCTTGCGCGGGGCCCTGACTTTAAACGACAGGACCCCAGATATGACAGGGCAAGGCGGGGGCTGCAAGACTTAGCCAAGTTTGCCCATGGCGACGGCAACATCGGCCATGCGCACAGAGAAACCCCATTCGTTATCGTACCACGCCAGCACGCGCACCATGCGGTCTGCGACGACCATGGTTTGATCGGGGGCAAAGATTGAACTTTCTTCGGTGTGGTTAAAGTCGATGGAGACTTTCTTTTCGGGATCATAGCCCAGAACGCGTTTCATCGGCCCTTCGGCGGCGGCACGCATGGCGGCGTTGACTTCGTCGACGGTAACATCGCGCGAGGCACGGAAAGTAAGATCAACCGCGCTGACATTGGGGGTGGGCACGCGCATGGCGGTACCGTCCAGCTTGCCCTTGAGCGCGGGCAGAACTTCGCCCAAGGCAGCCGCCGCACCGGTGGAGGTGGGGATCAACGCCATGGCCGCCGCGCGGGCGCGGTACAGGTCATCATGGCGGCGGTCCAGCGTGGGCTGGTCGCCGGTATAGCTGTGGATCGTGGTCATGATGCCATATTCGATGCCGAATGCATCCTGCAAAACCTTGGCCATCGGTGCCAGGCAGTTGGTGGTGCAGGACCCGTTTGAAATCATCGTGTCCGAGGCCTGCAATTCATGGTCGTTCACGCCGTAAACGATTGTGCGGTCGACGTTTTTGCCCGGTGCCGACAGCAGCACACGTTTTGCGCCGCGCTCAAGATGCACCTTGGCCTTTTCACCGTCGTTGAATTTGCCGGTACATTCCAGAACCACATCGCAGCCGTCCCAGTTCAGCTCTTCCATCTTGTAGGTCGACATGACCTCCATCGGGCCACGGCCCAGATCAAGCGTGCCGTTGCCGACTTTTACCTCGTTTGGAAAGCGACCATGGACGGAATCGTATTTGATCAGATGCGCTGCTGTCTCGAGCGGGCCTGTTGCGTTGATGCGAACCACTTCGATGTCATCGCGGCCCGACGCTGCGATATGTGACAGGGTGCAACGGCCAATCCGGCCAAATCCGTTAATACCGACTTTGATGGTCATGGGGCGTCCTTTGAAAAATACGGGTGACGTTGCGCGCTCTATAACGGCAGCTAGGCCGTGACTGAAAGGGTAAAAGCTTATAATTTCCGTATGTTAGCGTTAACCAGGGATGTTAGCGGTAAATGTCACAGGGTGTTTGCCTTCGCGGGCGACTGGGTTAAGTTTACACCTGACTGAATTGGAGAATTTTGATGAGTGGTTTACTGGCGCTGTTGGACGATGTCGCAGCGATTGCCAAGGTGGCGGCGGCAAGCGTCGATGATGTGTTCGGCCAGGCTGCCAAAGCCAGCGCCAAAGCTGCGGGCGCGGTGATCGACGATGCGGCCGTGACGCCGAAATATGTGCACGGTTTCGAGGCCAAGCGTGAATTGCCGATCATCTGGCGGATCACCAAGGGATCGTTGAAAAACAAGTTGGTGTTTTTGCTGCCGGCAGGTTTGCTGCTGTCGAATTTCGCGCCTTGGGCCATTCCGCCGCTGCTGATGTTGGGCGGTGCCTATCTGTGCTTTGAGGGGGCCGAGAAAGTCGCCCATGCCTTGGGGGTTGGCGGGGCAGGGCACGAGGAATACCCCGGCAAGGAAGAAACGATAGAAGACCCCGCTCATCTCGAAGAACAAAAGGCCCAAGGTGCGATCAAGACCGATTTCATCCTGTCGGCCGAGATCATGACGATTATCCTGTCCAACCTTGCAGTCACGAATTTCTGGATGGAAGCGGCGGCACTGGCTGCGGCTGCGGTGATGATTACCGTGGCGGTCTACGGGTCGGTGGCGCTGATCGTTAAGGCCGATGATGTGGGGCTGTACATGGCGAAAAACGGCAACCTTGGCCCGACGCGGGTCATTGGCCGTGCGGTGGTGCGCGGTATGCCGAAATTCCTGACCACCCTGACCATTGTCGGCACTGCGGCGATGCTGTGGGTGGGCGGTTCGATCATCATCCACGGCATGGAGGTGTTGGGCTTTGACACCTTGGGCCACCTGATCCATGACGCGGCTGCCTATGTCGGCCACCTGGTACCCGCGAACTATACCGGCGCTGTCGAATGGATCGCCAAGGCCGCGATGGACGGCGTGTTCGGGCTGGCCCTTGGCCTGATCCTGATCCCCGTGGGCGAGAAAATCGTCACCCCCCTGTGGCGCGCCGTGTTCAGCGGCAAAAAGAAAGACCCCGCAGCGGTCTAGCGATCTGCGGGGAGTGGTGGGTGTGGGGAACGGCGGGTGTGAGCCGAATGCAGACCTTGATCGTTTGGTGTTTTCGGCCAGGGTTTCGGCAGATAGACGCAACAATACTAGATGAGGTCAGTTACTCCGAAGATCAAAATGCAACCGCTGGCGGTCCCTAGCCAAAACAGGGCAACCAAGGCTACCCGCCATGGTTTCGATCTGACACCCGAAACAATCAGACAAGAAGGTATGTACCAAAGGACCGAGAGAAGCGCCCCGAGAAAGACGAACAGTACAAAAAACAAAAAGGACTCAGGCAGTAGTGCAATCGCGAGGCCGATAGGAACAATCGGCATAAACTCTGCATTCCATATGTGCATGGTAAAACCCAGAAATGCTGCAACAATCAGCCGGCCCCGGTTGGGTTTCAAAACCGACCCCATTCGGCGGCGGTTCGCCATGAAAAGGACAAGGATCGCCGAGACCGCCAGCCCGAAAGTCAGTGATAGGAGTGCCGCGCTAAGAGGTTCAGGAACGAAGAACATTCTTGGAAGATTGCTAAGCCGTGGCATCCGATAGAAAACGTAGACAAACCAGACGGGCAGGCCGATTGCGAGAGACAACAGGATCGCTCGTTGCACTGGCTTCAAGGGTGCGCGTCTGTCCATGAGTCTGCAGCTCCCAATGGGCGTGACCAACATGGTCTGGCACTTTTAATCCTAGTTTAATTAGCTGACAGAGGACAGAATATTCATCTTGTCGCCGCAATGATCGCGAAAGTCCGTTTGGACAACTCAGCAAGGGTCTTTGATGAACTGACTAGTTCGGTAGGCAGCTTTGTCCGCTCACCAGACATAGACAGGCTCCGCGAAACCTCTTGCGTGCACACTCCCGAAGAACTCTGTGAAAGCTTCACGTCCTCTGCGATCCTTTGCAGAATAGGGCTGCGTGTTGCAACTGCACCATTTAATGCGCAGCGGTCTAGAACAACCTGAAAACGCAAAAGGGGGCCATCGCGGCCCCCTTTTTTAATCTCTGAACGCGAGGCCGGGTTACAGCAGCGCCTTGGCTTTGTCGGCGACGTTCTGTGGCGTGATGCCGAACTTTTCGAACAGCTCTTCTGCGGGGGCAGAGGCACCGAAGCGGTCCATGCCGACGAAATCGGCCTTGTTCCATTTGCCGCGCTCGCCTGTGAGCCATTGATCCCAACCCTGACGCACGGCAGCTTCGACGCCGACACGCACCGGGCCTGCGGGCAGAACCTTGCGGCGGTAGGCTTCATCTTGCTCGGCGAACAGTTCCATGCAGGGCATGGACACAACGCGGGTGCCGATGCCTTGCTCTTGCAAGATATCACGCGCTTTGAGGGCGATTTCGACTTCGGAACCTGTGGCGATCAGGATGACCTGACGTTTGCCTTCGGCATCGGCCAGCACATAAGCACCCTGTTCGGTGAGGTTCTTGTTCTTATGCTCAAGACGCACGGTCGGCAGGCCCTGACGGGTCAGCGACAGCACCGATGGGGTCTCTTTCGACGTCAGCGCGATTTCCCATGCTTCGGCGGTTTCAACCGTGTCGGCGGGGCGGAATACATAGGTGTTGGGTGTCGCGCGGCTGATCGCCAGATGCTCAACGGGCTGGTGTGTCGGGCCGTCTTCGCCCAGACCGATGCTGTCATGGGTCATGACAAAAACGGTTGGTATTTTCATCAACGCGGCCAGACGCATGGCAGGGCGCGCATAGTCAGTGAAACACATGAACGTGCCGCCGTAAGGGCGCACGCCGCCGTGCAGCGCCATGCCGTTCATCGCCGATGCCATGCCATGTTCGCGGACACCCCAATAGACGTAACGCCCACCACGGTTGTCGATGTCGAACACGCCCAGATCGGCGGTCTTGGTGTTGTTGGACCCGGTCAGGTCAGCCGAACCGCCCACGGTTTCGGTGTACAGCGGGTTCAACACCTCGAGCGTCTTTTCGCTGCTGGCGCGGGTGGCCAGTTTGGGGGCGGAATCGGAGATCTGCTTTTTGAACGCCTTGATGGTGGCGGACAGTTTCTTGGGCGCGTCACCGGCCAAGGCGCGGTTGAATTCCTCGCGCTTGGTGCGGGACATGGCGTCGAAGCGCTCTTCCCAGTCTTTGCGTGTCTGCGCCCCGCGCGATCCGATGGCTTCCCATGCGGATTTCACATCGGCGGGCACTTCGAACGGGCCGGTTGTCCAGCCATAGGCGGCTTTGGCAGCGGCCATCTGGTCGGCATCGGTCAGGGCACCGTGGCCCTTGGAGGTATCTTGTGCCGCGTGACCCAAGGCGATGTGGGTTTTGCAGGCGATCATCGATGGCAGATCGGAAGCGCGCGCCTCGGTCAGGGCGGCGTCGATTTCGGCGGGGTTGTGGCCGTCGATTTCGACGACATGCCAACCGGCGGCCTTGAAACGGGCCACCTGATCCACGGTGTCGGACAGGGTGACGGGGCCATCGATGGTGATGTTGTTATTGTCCCACATCACGATCAGCTTGCCCAGCTTGTGACGGCCGGCCAGCGCGATTGCCTCGTGGCTGATGCCTTCCATCAGGCAGCCGTCGCCAGCGATCACATAGGTAAAGTGATCGACGATTTTCTTGCCGTATTGGGCGCGCTGGATTTCTTCGGCCATTGCAAAGCCCACGGAATTCGCAATCCCCTGACCCAAGGGGCCGGTGGTTGTTTCAATCGCATCGGCCAGGAAATTCTCAGGGTGGCCCGCAGTGCGCGCGCCCATCTGGCGGAAATTCTTGATCTCTTCGAGGGGGAATTGCGCATCGCCCACCAGGTACAGCAGCGAATAGATCAGCATCGATCCGTGGCCTGCCGACAGGATGAAACGGTCACGATCCGGCCACAGCGGGTTGGAGGCATCGAATTTCAGGTGCTTTTCAAACAAGACGGTCGCGACGTCCGCCATGCCCATCGGCATACCAGAGTGGCCGGAATTGGCGGCGGCAACGGCGTCCAATGTCAGGGCGCGAATGGCGGTCGCTTTGGACCAATGCTCAGGATTTGCTTTCGCAAGTGCGTTCAAGTCCACGGTGGCTGCTTCCTTATCAGGGGGAGGTTTGAGGTTGCCGGATCAATACCAGCCACCCCGCAAAGATCAAGGGCAACCGCCCTTGCTATTTTCCCGCATGAAAAGCCTGCCGCAAGGTGTTGTTCTTAAAGGGGCAGTATTTCATCCAGCGTTTGGGTAGGATTAGCTGCAACAGCGTTGACCACCGATTCGATGGTTGGCAAACTGCGACAATTGATTTGCGAGGGACATTGGGCATGAGCGACATAGAAGAATTGCAGGGCCGAATTCTGGCTGCGATGGAACGTGCGTCGCGCGGATTGGAGAAACTTGGCACGGCCAAGGAAGGCATCCCCGACCTGTCACAAGAACTGGAAGACGAACGCCTTGCCAATGCGCAGCTGACCGAGCGTGTCAAAATCCTCAAGCAGCGGCTCGTGACCGAAACCGCAGAGGTGCAGGCCACGCTGGACGCCGCACAGGCCCAGCTGGCACAAACGGAGGAGGTCCAAGCCCGCATGGCCAAGCTGGATGTCGAATTGCAGCGGGTGCGCCGGGCCAATGCGAAATTATCCGCAGCCTGCGCGGCCTTGCGTGATGCAAACCAGGAAGGCGTCGGCGATCCTCATCTGATCAACAAGGCCATGCTTGCCGAACTGGACGCCCTGCGCGCCGCCCGCACCGCCGAAATCGCAGAGGCAGACGCGATCCTGTCTGCCCTTACCCCTCTCGTTGAAGCCGCGCAGGAGAACGCCTGATGCCCGAAGTCACTATTTCCATCGGCGGTCGCCAGTTCGAAGTCGCGTGCCAGGAGGGCGAGGAAAGCTATCTGCACGCCGCCGCCAAGATGCTGGACGACGAGGCACAGGTCTTGTCCGATCAGGTCGGGCGGATGCCCGAGGCGCGGATGTTGTTGATGGCAGGCCTGTTACTGGCCGATAAAACCGCCAGCGTCGAAGACCAGATCAGCGAAGTTCGCGCGGAACTGGCTGAACGCGAAGCCGAACTCGAAGGTTTGCGCAATGTGGTGGTCGAACCCGAACGCATCGAGGTGCCGGTCATTCCGCAATCCGTAAACGACGGGCTGGCCGAAATGGCCGCCCGCGCCGAAGCATTAGCCCAAGAGATTGAGGACAAGGCTGCGGGTTAACCCTGAGCCAGCACCACATAGGCGGCATAGCCCAACAGCAAAACCGCGCCTGTCCGCCGCCCGATCACCGCCCGCTTGAGCAGCAGCGCGGTGATCAGCAGCGACACCGCGATCATCACGGGCAGATCGAAGCTCACGAAACGATCGGCAACGGGGATCGGCTTGATCACAGCGGTGACGCCCAGAATACCCAAGACGTTAAAGATGTTGGACCCGATCACATTGCCGATCGCGATTTCTGACTGACGGCGGAACGCGGCGACAACGGATGTGGCCAATTCGGGCAGGGACGTGCCAACCGCCACGATCGTCAGCCCGATAAACGCCTCGGACAGGCCCGCGTCACGGGCGATGGAAACCGCCCCGTCGACCAGAAACCGCGCCCCCAAAACCAGCGCGACGAGCCCGGCAATGATCCAGATGACCGACAGGATGGCGTTGGGTTTCGGGCTGTCGTTGCCGATATCTTCCGCCACATCACCGGGCTGTAGATAGGCCCAAACCAGATACCCGATCAGCCCGGCCAGCAGCCCTGTACCCGCGACCCGGCCAATTTCCCCCATCAGGAAAACCGGCACCAAGGCAAGAGTTGCAGCGATCATCACACCGGTATCGCGGCGCATCGTGGCACCGGACACACGGATCGGCCAGACCAGCGCCGTGACCCCCATAATAAGCGCGATATTGGCGATGTTGGACCCGACAATATTGCCCACGGCGATATCAGGCACGCCACGCCACGCGGCATTCACAGACACCAGCAATTCAGGGGTCGAGGTACCAAACCCCACCACGGTCAGACCGATCAGCAGGGGCGACATTGCCAGCCTTAGCGCGATACCGACGCTGCCGCGCACCAATGCGTCGCCGCCCAGAAACAGGCACACAAGCCCGGCCGCAACATAGATGTAATCCAAAATGACAATTCCCGGGGCAATCCATCCGCCCGCAATTCAGATAAGGATCGGCGGGCCATGGGTACAAGGGGGGGAATGGGGGTGGCCAAAATAATTATCGCCACGGCAAAGCGAGGTAACACGCTGCAAGTTTTTTTGGGGGGGCAGATTGGGGGGGCCAGAAAAGTGGAAAAAAAGGGCCGGCGCGTCTGTCGCGCCGGCCCCCGTAAAATCAGCCGTTGGCTTCGCGGATTTTATCGGCGGCGTCCTGGTCGAACTTGATACCGCTTTCGGTAAACAATGCGTCCAATTCGCCGGACAGGGTCATTTCGGTGATGATGTCACACCCGCCGACGAATTCGCCTTTGACGTAAAGCTGTGGCACGGTGGGCCAGTCGGAAAAATCCTTGATGCCCTGGCGCAACGCTTCGTCGGCCAGCACGTTCACATCGGCAAATTCGACTTCCATATAATTCAGCACACCTGCAACGCGGGACGAAAACCCGCATTGCGGCATCGACTTGGTGCCCTTCATGAACAAGACAACGTCATTGGCTGTGATGGTTTCTTTGATCTGGGTAACTGTGTCGGTCATTTCGATTTGTCCTTTGGTATAAAGCGTTTGGCGTATTCTTGCGGGTCGCGGGGGATGCGGTAACTGGTTTGATGTCCGCCCCCGCCACCGCCAGAGTGATAGGTTGTTTCGATCTCGTGATAGCCCGTGCCGGGTTTCGATCCGCGTTCGGTGCCGCGGGTGTGACGCAATGCCTGAAGGCCGCGCAGCACCGCCACGATCAGCACCAGAACGCTGAGAATGACCACAAGGACCGGGTCTACCATATCAGTCGGGTGCCTTGGTGGTCAGGGCCAGC
The DNA here is from genome assembly GCF_013282155.1 of Sulfitobacter sp. HGT1. GTDB lineage: Bacteria > Pseudomonadota > Alphaproteobacteria > Rhodobacterales > Rhodobacteraceae > Sulfitobacter. The sequence continues at coordinate 347,560 of NZ_BLWI01000010.1, read as the reverse complement.
GCGTGCAGATCGCCGCTGGGGCCATCCATCTTGCCCTTGAGCGCGGCATAGACGGCACGTTGCTGCTGCACGCGGTTTTTCCCGCGAAAGCTTTCGTCGATGACCATCGCAGCCATATGCACCCCGTCGTTGCCTTCGACTTCGATTTCGGCATTTGGAAAGGTTTTGCGCAGAAGGTCTTTGATTTCACTGGCTTGCATCGGCATTGGTGCGGCTCCGTTCGGTTATGATTGCCAAGATGTAGTAGTGCGGGCGGCGGCGTGCAAGTTATCTGATTGAGCGATGGGCCGTCGCGCAGTACATATGTGGAACTGCACCGCATCGCAAAACCGGAGACAGGCCAATGGATATCTTTGAAGACGCACCAGAACGCGCCTATGCATGGGCCCAGGCGGGCCGGGGTGCCGCGCTGGCCACGGTTGTTGAAACCTGGGGGTCTGCCCCGCGCCGTGTGGGCGCACAGCTGGCGATTTCCGGCGATGGCGAAATGCAGGGCTCGGTGTCGGGCGGTTGCGTCGAAGGGGCCGTGGTGATCGAGGCGCTTGAGGCGATCGAGGACGGCACATCGCGGCTGCTGGAATATGGCGTGAGCGATGGCGATGCCTTTGCCGTGGGGCTGGCCTGCGGCGGAAAAATCCGCGTGCTGGTCGAACCGATTGGCAATGACGGCATGCCGTTTGATGTTTTGTCCGATCTGGTCAAGGCACGCGCGGCGCGCCAGCCTGTCGGATACGAGGTGTCACTGTCAGGGGGCAGTGCGCGTCTGGTGCGCGACGGCTATGAAGCCCGTTTCCGCATGGATCGTTCCGGCGTCGCTGAAGACGGTGATACCTTTATTGCGATCCACAACCCGCCGCTGCGGCTGGTCATCGTGGGGGCGGTGCATATCGCGCAGGCCCTTGCCCCGATGGCGCAGATTGCAGGGTTTGACGTGGTGGTCATCGACCCGCGCGAGGCTTTCGGCTCGCAAGCCCGCTTCCCCGAGTCCCGCGTGATCAACGACTGGCCCGATGCCGCGTTGAAACAGGTCGGCGTCGATTCCCGCAGCGCCGTTGTGCTGCTGACCCATGACCCGAAACTGGATGATCCCGCCTTGCACATCGCGCTGCGGTCTGATGCGTTTTACATCGGTGCGCTCGGGTCCACACGCACCCATGCGTCGCGCGTCGACCGGCTGTCTGCGGCAGGGTTCAGCGCCGAGGATATCGCGCGGATTGCAGGGCCTGTGGGTCTTGATATCGGCGCATCCGGCCCGCCCGAGATCGCGGTGTCGATTTTGGCGCAGATGGTCCAGAGCCTGAGAAAACCGTGAAGTTCGGCGCAACCCCCACAACCGATGCCAAAGGTGCCTTCCTCGCCCATTCCGTGGCCCTGCCCAAGGGGCGGCTGCGCAAGGGTGTTCTGCTTGAGGATCACCACATTGCCGATCTGCTGGGCGCTGGCATCAACCGGATCACGGTGGCACGGCTGGCTGCCACGGATGTGGATGAAAACACCGCCGCCGCGCAACTGGCGCAGGCCTTGCTGTCCGATGCGCCCGATCTGGACGGGAATCTAGACCGGCATCTGGAGATGACCAACGCCTTTACCGGCCGGGTAAACCTGCTGGCCAAAGGGCCGGGGGTGGCTGTTCTGGATGTCCCCGCACTGGAGGCCGCGAACGCCGTGCATCCGATGATCACGCTCGCCACAGTGCCGCCGTTTCAGCAGATGGCGGATGGCGGCATGGTCGCCACGATCAAGATCATCTCCTACGGGGTCGATCAGGCCGACCTGACCCGCGCCTGCGCAGCGGCCCGCGGGGCCATCCGTCTGGCCCCCCCGAAGCTGCAAGATGCGACATTGATCATCACCGAGATAGAGGGCGGGGCAGGGGACAAGGGCCGCGAGGCCATCGCCAACCGGCTTGTCGCGCTGAATGTCGCGCTGAAGAATGTGGTGATGGTGCCCCATCAGACCGACGCGTTACGCGCGGCGATCACGGCGGCCGACACTGAGTTGGTGCTGATCCTGACCGGATCGGCGACCTCTGACATCGACGATGTGGCCCCGTCTGCCCTGCGTGCGGCAGGGGGTAAGGTTGCGCGGTTCGGGATGCCGGTTGATCCGGGCAATCTGCTGTTTCTGGGCAATCTGGGTGACCGGCAGGTGATCGGTTTGCCCGGCTGCGCACGATCTCCTGCCTTGAACGGGGCGGATTGGGTCTTGTCACGGATCGTCTGCGGCATTGCGGTCACGGACCGCGATATCGCGGGCATGGGCGTTGGTGGGTTGCTCAAGGAAATCGTGACGCGACCGCAACCGCGTCGCGGCTAAGTCTTACCGAAGACGTGCAAAATTGTGCATGTTTTCAAGCGTCGCGAAAATTTTGGTTCTCAACCGCGTGGGGGCGTGCTTAACTCGGTACAACGAGAACAAGAATACCTAAGGGAGGAACTCTATGACACAGGTCAAAATGACCGTGAACGGCAAAGCCGCGTCTGGCGACGTCGAAGGCCGGACCTTGCTGGCGTCGTTTCTGCGCGACAACCTGAAACTGACTGGCACCCATATCGGCTGTGATACCAGCCAATGCGGTGCCTGTGTGGTGCATGTGAACGGCGAAGCGGTCAAAGCCTGCACCATGCTGGCGGTTGAAGCCGACGGCGCTGACGTCAAGACGATCGAATCCATGGCAAACGCAGACGGATCGCTGAACACGATCCAGCAGGCGTTTCAGGATCACCACGGCTTGCAATGCGGTTTCTGTACGCCGGGTATGGTCATGTCTGCATCAGCCCTTTTGAAAGACAACCCAAAACCGACCGTCGCCGAAGTGCGCCATTATCTGGACGGCAACATCTGCCGCTGCACCGGCTACCACAATATCGTCAAAGCGATCATGGCCGCATCCGGTCAGGACGTCAGCGCATTGGCGGCTGAATAAACCGAATAAAAAGCGGCGCATCTGCACCTGCGAGGAGGCAGGGGCAGGCACATAAGCCGCATCAAAAAGGCGTATCCCTGTGGTTCTGGGTGGCGCCACACCAACAGAATAAACCTGCAAACGCGATGGTGCCCGACACAAAGTGGCACCCCATAGGGAGGATTTACTATGCCAAAGGATGGCGGAATTGGTGCCAGCAGCAAGCGGCGCGAAGACATCCGGTTTCTGACCGGAGAAGGTAACTATACGGACGATATCAACCTGCACGGTCAGGCCTATGTGTTCTTTCTGCGCTCGGATATCGCGCATGGGATCCTGAACTCGGTTGATACATCGGCGGCGGAAACCATGCCCGGCGTCGTCAAGATTTTCACCGGTGCGGATTTCGAAGCGGTGGGGTCGATCCCTTGTGGCTGGCAGATCACGGACAAGCATGGCGAAGTCATGCAAGAACCGCGCCACCCTGTTCTGGCCCATGGCAAGGTGCGCCATGTTGGTGAACCGATTGCCGCTGTTGTGGCTGAAAGCTTGGCCGAAGCACGCGATGCCGCCGAAGCAATCGTGCTCGACATCACCGATCTGCCCGCCGTCATCAACATGAAGGAAGCCGTCAAGGAAGGCGCGACCAAGGTCCATGACGATCTGACGTCGAACCTGTGTTACGACTGGGGTTTCGTCGAGGAAAACAAGGGTGCCGTTGATAAGGCGTTCGAAGAAGCCCACCACGTGACCACGCTGGAACTGGTTAACAACCGTCTGGTCGCGAACCCGATGGAGCCGCGCGTGGCCGTTGGCGACTATGCCCGTGGCACCGGCGATCACACGCTATATACCACCTCGCAAAACCCCCACGTCATCCGTTTGTTGATGGGTGCATTCGTGTTGGGCATCCCCGAACACAAACTGCGCGTTGTCGCCCCCGATGTGGGCGGCGGTTTTGGCACGAAAATCTTCCACTATCAGGAAGAAGCGTTCTGTACCTTCGCCGCCAAGGCCTGCAACCGTCCGGTCAAATGGACCTCCAGCCGGTCGGAAGCCTTCATGTTGGATGCCCATGGCCGCGACCACGTGACCAAGATCCAGATGGCGCTGGACAAGGACAACAACTTTACCGCTTTGCGCACAGATACTTACGCCAACATGGGTGCCTATCTGTCGACCTTCGCACCAAGCGTTCCCACATGGCTGCACGGCACCTTGATGGCGGGCAACTATAAAACGCCGCTGATCTATGTGAACGTAAAGGCCGTGTTCACCAACACCGTGCCTGTCGATGCGTACCGCGGCGCGGGCCGCCCCGAAGCAACCTATCAGTTGGAACGTCTGGTCGATAAATGCGCGCATGAACTGGGCGTCGATCCGATTGCCCTGCGCCGTCAGAACTTTATCACCGAATTCCCCTATGCCACGCCCGTGGCGGTGGAATATGATACCGGCGATTACGTGGCGACCATGGACAAGCTGGAAGAGATTTCCGACATGGCCGGTTTCGCCGCCCGCCGCAAAGCCTCCGAGGCCAAAGGCAAGCTGCGCGGTTTCGGCGTGAACTGCTATATCGAGGCCTGCGGCATCGCGCCGTCGAACCTTGTGGGGCAACTGGGTGCGCGCGCCGGTCTGTACGAATCCGCCACCGTGCGGGTGAATGCAACCGGTGGTCTGGTCGTCATGACCGGATCGCACAGCCACGGCCAGGGCCACGAGACCTCCTTTCCGCAGGTGATCGCGGAAATGATCGGCATCCCCGAGGATATGATCGAGATCGTGCATGGCGATACGGCCAATACGCCAATGGGGATGGGGACTTACGGGTCGCGTTCCCTTGCGGTGGGCGGTTCGGCCATGGTGCGGGCAACGGAAAAGATCATCGCCAAGGCGAAAAAGATCGCATCCCACCTGCTGGAAGCCTCCGAGGGTGATATCGAGCTGAAGGACGGTGCGTTCAGCGTCGCAGGCACGGATAAATCCGTGGCCTGGGGTGATGTGACTTTGGCGGCTTACGTGCCGCATAACTACCCGCTCGAAGACATCGAGCCGGGTCTGGAAGAGACGGCATTCTATGATCCGTCCAACTTTACCTATCCATCCGGTGCCTATGCCTGCGAAGTTGAGTTGGACCCTGAAACAGGTCATGTCACCATCGAGCGGTTCTCGGCGGCAGATGACTTTGGCAATATCGTCAATCCGATGATCGTGACGGGTCAGGTTCATGGCGGGTTGGCACAAGGCATCGGTCAGGCGTTGATGGAAAACTGTACCTATGACAGCGATGGCCAGCTGCTGAGCGCGTCCTATATGGATTACGCAATGCCGCGCGCCAGTGACCTGCCGTTCTATACGGTGGATCATTCCTGCCAGACGCCTTGCACGCACAACCCCTTGGGCGTGAAAGGCTGCGGCGAGGCAGGGGCGATCGGATCGCCACCAGCGGTGGTCAATGCGGTGCTGGATGCGATGCGGTCGGGGGGCAAGGATGTGGGGCACATCGACATGCCCGTGACGCCCGCGCGCGTATGGGCAGCGATGAACAGCTGATTTGAGAGGACGGGAGTGGGGGCCAGCCCCCACACCCCCGGAGTTTACTTGGCAAAATGAAGAGGGGAGTAAGGGCTATGGCGCGCTCTCTGATTGGAAGGACGGAAGATGTATAATTTCGACGTAGAAAAGCCGACCAGCATCGCGGATGCGGTCAAGGCCTTGGGGCGTGAAGAAGCGCAGCCGATGAGTGGCGGGCAGACCTTGATCCCGACGCTTAAGGCGCGTTTGGCGATGCCGTCGGTTCTGGTGTCGCTGAAAGGCATTGCAGAGATGCAGGGCATTTGCACCGATGATGCGGGGCGTATTTGCATTGGCGGGGGCACTGTGCATGCGGTTGTCGCCAAGGAAGCGGCCGCGCAATATCCCGCCCTTGCGGGGCTTGCGGCGCGGATTGGCGACCCTGCCGTTCGCAACCGTGGCACAATCGGCGGGTCGGTTGCCAATAATGATCCCTCTGCCTGCTATCCGGCGGCGGTTCTGGCCAGTGGTGCCACCATCGTCACCAATGCGCGTGAAATCGCTGCGGACGATTTTTTTGAGGGGATGTTTGCCACCGCTTTGGACGAGGGCGAGATCATCACCGAGGTGAAGTTCCCGATCCCTGAAAAGGCGCATTACGAGAAGTTCATCCAGCCCGCGTCGCGGTTTCCTTTGGTTGCGGTCTATGTTGCCAAGTTTGCGGATGGTGTGCGTGTGGCGGTTACCGGTGCATCGGAAAACGGGGTGTTCCGTTGGACCGAGGCGGAGGACGCTTTGTCTGGCAATTTTAGTGCCGATGCGGTTGCCGGTTTGAAGATCGACGGGTCAGGCATGATCGGTGATCTGCACGGGACCGGTGATTACCGCGCCCATTTGATTGGTGTCATGACCAAGCGGGCCGTGGCTGCGCTGGCCTGAACCTGCTGGTGATGTGATTTGGGAAAGCCGTCTTTGAGCGATCAAAGGCGGCTTTCCGCTGTCTTGCAAATATCCGCTGGAACCAAATGGCCGGACATGTGTTTTACAACAAGCGCTGCCCGAACGGCGTTCGAGTGTAATTCCGTAAGGATATGAAATGTTTAGACTTCTTAAATCAACGACCTCTTTGACGATGTGCGTGGCGCTCGCGTTGCCCACGGGCGGGTTTGCGCAATCAACGTCTGCTGCATGTGCGGCCGAAGGCAGCGAAGCCGTGTTCCCCTGTGTTCTGCCGGATGGCACCGAAGTGCTGGATGCGCAGCAGTTGAGCGATCAGCTGCAAGGCACCGTTTCTGGCGTTCTGGACACGACTGGCGCGGTAGAAACCCCCGCCGCAGAGGCTGAAGTATCGGCGCAAGCGCAGGCAGAGGCAGATGCACAAGCCGCCGCAGAGGCTCAGGCTGCTGCGGATGAACAGGCCGCCGCGGAGGCTCGGGCGGCTGCAGAAAAAGCGCAAGCGGATGCGGATGCTGCCGCGGCAGCAGCGCAGGAAGAAGCCATTGCGGCGCAGATCGCAGCCGATGCAGAGGCGAAGGCCGCTGCCGATCAGGCCGCTGTCGATCAGGCGGCGGCTCAGGAAGCGGCACCTGCTGCTGACCCTGCACCTGCAGCCGAGGCCGAAGTGACCACAGAGGCGCAGGCCGAGCCTGCACCTGAGGCACAAGCTGAAGTCGTGGTAACCCCAGAACCGGCGGCTGAGGCCGAAGCAACGCAAGCGCCTGCTGCTGAAGTGGCACCCGCCGCACAAGCCGAAGCAACACCGACCGAGGCTGCGCCAACCGAAGAGCAGATCGCAGCCGAACTGGCCGCGCAGCAAGCCGCCGAGGAAGCACGCCAGGAACAGCGCGCCGCTGAAGCTGCTGCTGCTGCCGAAGCTGCCGCCGCCGCAGACAGTGGTCAGGCCGAAGCGCAGGTAGAGACAGAAGAAGTCACTGCCGAGCAGACCCGCAGCTCTGACGAGGAGTTTTCAACCCAGGTGACAGGGCAGGCGGCAGCACAAGCTGCTCCGCAAGAAGACAAAGGCCTGAGCAAGTTTGAAAAGGCGCTTTTGCTGGGTCTCGGGGCTGTGGCCGTTGGCGCGGTGTTGAAAAACGGGTCCAAGGTTGTCAGCAATTCGGGTGACCGTCTGGTTGTCGAAGATGCCAATGGCGATCTGCGCGTGTTGAAAGACGACGATGCGCTGGTTCGTCAGGCCGGGGACGAAGTGCGCCGCGAGACGTTTAACGACGGGTCTGCCCGCACAACCGTGACCAAGCCCGATGGCAGCCAGGTCGTGACCATTCTGGGCCGTGACGGCACTGTCTTGCGCCGCATCAACATCGACCCGCAGGGCAATGAATATGTGCTGTTCGACGATACCCGCACCGAGCGTCGCATCGTGGTGAACGAACTGCCACAGGTCGAGCAAAGATACAGCCTTGCCAGCGAGCAGAACGAAGAAGCCTTGCGTTTGGCGCTGGAAACCCAGATGCGCGGCGAGCAAGCGCAGCGGTTCTCCTTGCGGCAGGTGCGTGACATCCAGCAGGTGCGCGCGCTGGCACCGGAAATCGAACTGGACGCCGTGCGCTTTGCCACCGGGTCAGCCGCGATCTTGCCAGAGCAAGCCAAAGCATTGGCCAAGATCGGGACCGCGATCAGCAACGCCATTCGCAATGATCCACGCACGGTGATTCTGGTCGAAGGGCACACCGATGCGGTGGGCAGCGAGAGCTATAACCTTGCCCTGTCCGACCGTCGTGCGGAAACCGTTGCCTTGGCACTGACCGAGTATTTCAACGTGCCGCCAGCGAACCTGATCACCCAAGGCTACGGTGAAAGCGCGCTGAAAGTGCGCACGCGGGACGCGGAACCTGCGAACCGTCGCGCGGTCGTGAGGAACATCACCAGCCTGCTTCAGCAGTAAGCGGCAGCTTAGAAACGAAAAATGCCCCCGCGAGAAATCGCGGGGGCATTTGCGTTTTGATACCAAAAATAGGGGTTACTTGCTGGGCAAGGGGCCGATCAGCATAACCATCTGGCGGCCTTCCATCTTTGGAAAGTTCTCGACGCGGCCGACTTCTTTGGTGTCTTCGGCAACACGTTCCAGCAATTCGCGACCCAGGTTCTGGTGGGCCATCTCACGACCGCGGAACCGCAGCGTGATCTTTACCTTGTCACCATTGTCCAGAAACTTGAACACGTTACGCATTTTGACCTGATAGTCATTGGTATCTGTGTTCGGTCTGAACTTGACCTCTTTGATCTCGATGATCTTTTGCTTTTTGCGGGCTTCCGCTTCGCGCTTTTGGGTCTCGTATTTGAATTTGCCGAAATCCATGATCTTGCACACGGGCGGATTGGCATTGGGAGAGATCTCGACCAAGTCCAAACCCGCTTCCTCGGCCATTTCCATGGCGCGACCGGGCGTGACAACCCCGACGTTTTCGCCGTCGGCACCAATCAGGCGGATTTCGTTAGAGCGGATATTTTCGTTAATGCGCGGGCCTGTGTCTCTTTGTGGCGGCGCGTTATGGGGTCTGCGAGCGATGATGAACGTCCTTTGATTGTTCCTAATTCTCGAAGTCAGAAGGTAAACGCGCCACCGTCCTTCTTCAAGCCGCAAAATGCGCTATAGTTGCGCAAAAATAGCCAATTACGCTTGCAACTAGGCATTCCAAGCCCCATTTGACGCGACAAGCACGCTTTTAGCGTGTGCGTGGAAAAAACCGCTATTTTTAAAGGGACACCAAACATCATGAAAAATCTAGTCTGGATCATCATTGCGGCCTTGATCGCAATCGGGGGGTACATGCTGTATTCCGGCCGTTCGGTTCAAGAAATCGCAACCGAAGCCGCCGACGCGGTCAACGCACCCGCCGCTTTGGAAAGCGCAACATCCGCCGTTGGCGAAGCTGTTGAAGCAACCGAAGGTGCCGTTGCCGAGGCAGTAGATGCCACAGCGCAAGCCGCTGATGCCGTAACAGAGGCCGCATCCGATGCCGCCACTGTGATCGCTGACACTGCAACAGCAGCAACCGAAGCCGCAGCCGAAGCGGCATCCGATGCCGCAACAGCCGTGACCGAGACTGCAACCGACGCGGCACAAGCCACTTCCGAGGCAGCCTCTGACGCGATGGCAACCACAGAAAACGCGGTCGACGCCGCTGCAACCGCAACCTCCGAGGCCGCAGCCGAGGCGACAACCGCAGCTGAAAACACTGCCGCTGACGCCGCAGAAGCAACAGCCGAGGCAGCCCAAGCTGTTGAGGCCGCAGCAGAAACTGCCGCTGTCAACGCCGAAGCCGCTGCCTCTGCCGAGGTGGCCGTTGCGACACCGGACGCGCTGACAACTGTCGCAGGTTTCGACCTTGACGAGGTTCAGGCGCTTGTTGATCAATCGTCCTTGTCAGAGTTGCACAAGACAATGCTCAAGCGTGGCCTGATTGCTGCCCAAGACGACCCCCAAGCATTGGAAGCGATCCTGGGTCGTATCCGCACTGCCTTGAACATGTGATCTGAACCGATCAGCTGAAAACAACAAAACCGCGCCTTCGCAAGAGGGCGCGGTTTTTTCTTCTCTGCAAAGAGGGGGGCTTTTAGCCGACAAAGGCCTTTTCCACCACGTAATGCTTGGGATCGGAATTGGCCCCTTCCTCAAGGCCGAACCCTTCGAGGACTTCCTTGATATCCTTGTTGAACCCCAGACTGCCGCACACCATGCCACGGTCGGTTTCGGCATTGATGCCGTCAATTCCAAGGTCCGCAAACACGGTGCCGTCTTGCAGCAAGGTCGTGATGCGGCCCATTTTGGGGCTCTGCTCGCGGGTGGTGGTGGGGTAATAGACGATCTTGGCCAGATTATCCTTGCCGATCAGCTCGTGCATCATCTCGTCGTTCTGGATTTCGTCGATCAGGCTGCGGCTGTACTCCAGTTCGGCCACATCGCGGGTGGTGTGGGTCACGATGACCTGATCAAAGTTTTCATAGGTTTCAGGTTCGCGCAGCAGCGATGCAAACGGCGCAAAGCCGGTGCCGGTGGCAAAGAGCCACAGGCGCTTGCCGGGCAACAGCGCGTCATGCACCAACGTGCCAACGGGCTTGGGGCGCAGGATGATCTCGTCACCGGGCTGGATGTGCTGCAATTTCGAGGTCAGCGGACCGTCTTGCACCTTGATCGAATAGAACTCCAGCTCTTCGTCCCAAGACGGGGAGGCGATGGAATAGGCGCGCAGCAACGGCTTTTGCTTGCCGGTCTTGGGGTCGGGATCGCCCATCAGCCCGATCATCACGAATTCACCCGACCGAAAGCGCAGTGACGCAGGGCGTGTCACGCGGAACGAGAACAGGCGGTCCGTCCAATGTTTGACGGAAGTAACGGTTTGGGCGTCTGGCAAGGTCGGAACGGGTTTTGCGTCAGTTTGGGTCAAGGCTGTCTGCTCGGTCATGATTTCATCGACAGGCATCTGGCCCGCCGTCCTTTGTATAGGGGCAAGTGGGGGGGAGGGAAAAGGCCGGTCTTAGCTGCGCAGCCGCGACTGATAGTCATGGTCGCGCCAATTGGCACGGGCCAGCCACTGATCCTGCGGCTGACGCGCGGCCAGATCATCGGGGATCTCGACCTCGTCAAATCCGGCGCGGCGCGCCATCGCATATTGATCGGCCAAGACATGACCACGGGCGCGCAGCCGTCCGGTATAGCCGCGCAACCGCAGGTTCCGCGCGATCGTAAAGCCGCGCCCGTCCGCCGAGCTGGGGAAATCGATCCGCACCATTTGCAAGCTTGAGCTGATCTGGATGTCTTCGGGACGGGCGTCGGACGGCACATCAAGCGAGGTCGCATCATTGGCGCATCCCAACGCGGTGAAACCGGCTGCCCAGTCGTCTGTGATAAAGCCGTGATCGGTTACCAGTTGTGTCATGTCTTTGCTCCTATCCGCACCATTTTACCGTCGACAAAATGGATGCCGCATTCTTCTTTTTCTGTGTTGCGCCAACGCCCTGCCCGGGGGTCTTCGCCCGGCTTTACCTTTGATGTGCAGGGCGCGCAGCCGATGCTGGGATAGCCTTGGGCGACCAGCGGGTGTCGCGGCAGGCGGTTTTCGTCAATGTAGTCGGACACGTCCGAGGCCTGCCAATGGGCCAGCGGGTTCACCTTGATCCGGGCCGGCGCGTTTGGCGGGGTTTCGACCTCGAAAAACGGCAGAGACGCGCGGGTGCCCGACTGGAACCGTTTGCGCCCCGTGATCCAGCCGTCATATTCCTTGAGGGCGGATTGCAAAGGCACCGTCTTGCGAAACGCACAGCAGGCATCCGTATCGCGCAGATGCAAGGTGCCGTCGGGGTCTTTCTCGGCGATATCGGCGGCCCGGATGGTCTGGATGTTGCGCAGGCCCAACCGTTCCGCCAGCTCTTGCTGGTAGACGAGGGTTTCTGCGAACAGCATCTCGGTGTCGATGAACACGACCGGCAAGTCGCGTTTCACCATGGCCGCCACATGCAGCAAGGCCACCGATTCCGCGCCAAAGCTGGAGACCAGAGCGAGCTTTGGCACGTTTTCAATCGCCGCGCGCAGCACGTCTGTGGCGCTGTGATGGCGCATGCTGTCGTTCAGCACACCAACTTTGGCGGTCAGCTGCGCGACGCGATCCGGCCCTTCGGGGAGGATTTTTTGTCCATTTGGAACAAGGGTGTCACGCGGCATTGGCACGGGCTTCCGGATAAAGGGCGGCCTTGAAAGGGGCCAACCCGAGACGGCGGTAGGTTTGCAGGAAGGTTTCCGCAGGGTCGCTGCGCAAATCCAAATAGCCGAGGACCAGACGTTCGATGGCGGGAATGATCTGGTCAGCCGAGAATCCGGGACCGGCGCGTTCGCCAAGGGTTGCGTCTTGGGTGCCGTCGCCACCAAGAGTGATCTGGTAGTTTTCGACGCCCGCACGGTCGAGGCCGAGGATGCCGATATGGCCCACGTGGTGGTGACCACAAGCATTGATGCAGCCCGAGATCTTGATCTTGAGCGGGCCGATTTCGTGTTCCAGCTTGAGTGCGTCAAAGCGGGTCGCGATTTCCTGGGCGATGGGGATCGAACGGGCTGTGGCCAGCGCGCAGTAATCCATGCCGGGGCAGGCGATGATATCGCTGATCAGGCCGATGTTGGCGGTGGCGAGTTTGGCGTCTTTCAGCGCGGCGTGCAGGGCCGGCAGATCATTGCGGTGTACATGGGGCAGGATCACGTTCTGCTCGTGGCTGATGCGCAGTTCGTCATGGCCGTATTGCGCGGCAAGATCGGCCATCACATGCATCTGGTGCGAGGAGGCATCGCCGGGGGTGGCACCATGGGCCTTGAGGCTGATCGACACGATGGCATAGCCCGGCGCGTGGTGGTCTGACAGGTTCGTATCGGCCCAGCTGCGGAAGACCGGATCGCTGTCATAGGCTTGGGTATAAGCGTCCAGTGGGGCGGTCTTGAAGGTCGGTTTGGCGAAATCCGCCTCGATCCGCGCAAGCATCTGCTGGTCGACGCCGGTAAACTGCGGGCGGATCAGCGCATAGCGTGCGTCGACGCGGGCGCGGATGTCGTCGATGCCATTTTCATGGACGGTGATCTTGATCCGGGCTTTGTATTTATTATCGCGGCGGCCCAGCAGGTTATAGACCGAAACCACGGCTTCGAGGGTGGGCAGCAGGTCTTCGGAGGCGACGAAATCATAGAGCACCTTGCCGATCATCGGGGTGCGGCCAAGGCCACCGCCGACGATCACCTGAAAGCCGAGCACGCCGTTCTGTTCGACGATCTGCAGCCCGATATCATGCGCTTTGATCACGGCACGGTCATGGGGCGCGCCTGACACGGCGACCTTGAATTTGCGCGGCAGGAACTGGAATTCGGGGTGATCGGTAGACCATTGGCGGATCAGTTCGGCCACGGGGCGCGGGTCCGCGACCTCGTCTGCGGCGGCACCGGCAAAGTGGTCCGCAGTCACGTTGCGGATGGTGTTGCCGGAGGTCTGGATCGCGTGCATGTTCACTTCGGCCAGCGCATCCAGCATGTCGGGCACATCGCGCAGTTGCGGCCAGTTGTACTGGATGTTCTGGCGCGTGGTGAAGTGGCCATAGCCCTTGTCCCATTTATCCGCGATATCGGCCAGCTTGCGCATCTGTGCGCCGTTCAGCGTGCCGTAGGGGATCGCCACGCGCAGCATATAGGCGTGCAGTTGCAGATAGAGACCGTTCATCAGGCGCAGCGGCTTGAATTCATCCTCGGTCAACGATCCGTCAATGCGGCGTTCAACCTGTGCGCGGAATTGCGCGTTGCGTTCGGCCAGAAAGGCATCGTCGAATTCGGTATAGCTGTACATTACAGGGCCTCCTGTTTGCCGTGGGCATAGTTTGACGGGCCTTTCGCGCGGAACGCTTCGCGGAAATGCACGGGCTTGGGGGCGGCGCTGGCATCGACATCGGCCAGATAGACGCCGACGACCAGACCGGTCTGCTGGCTGGCATCGATCATGCGCAGATCGGCATCGGCCTCGTCGGTCAGCAACTCGGCATGGGCCAGATCGCGGGTCCAGCCGGTGGCGGTTTGATAGATCACGTCGCCTTCAAGCAGGGCGTTTGCGGTGACAACTTTGGGGGTGAAGGGCTTGGCCATTATGCCATCTCCTCTTGCAGGATTTCCGTTGAGGCCAGTGCCGCCGCGCGCGGGGCAAGGCCGTAGAATGTGAGCGCGGGGCCGTTCATGTCCGCGTCTGTCAGATCGACGGGCAAGCGGCCCAGCGTGGTTTCCAGAATGCGTTGCTCGGGCCGCGAGGCGTTTTCGATGACGGTGACGGGCGTGGTGCGGTCGGCACCGTGCATGATCAGGCGACCCTGGATAAAGCGGGCGGATTTTTTGCCCATATAGATCGCAGCGACTTCGCCCGGGCGCGCCAAAGTGGCCCAGTCGTGATCGGCAAAGCCTTTCATGTCGTGGCCGGTCAGGAACCGGACGGATGCGTTGCGGTTGCGTTTGGTCAGGCTTTGCCCGATGGCGGCGACGGCAGCCGAGGCTGATGTGATACCGGGCACGATGTGCCAGCCGATGTTATGTGCATCAACTGCGTCGATTTCTTCGTCAAGACGGCCAAACACGGTGGCATCGCCGGATTTCAAACGCACAACTTGCGCGCCGTTTTGGGCATGTTCCACCAGCAGATCATTGATGGTTTCCTGCGATGTGGAGGGGCCAAAGCCCTCCTTGCCGACGTCGATCATCAGCGCCTCGCGGCGGGCGAGTTCGAGGATTTCGGGGCTGATCAGTCGGTCGTAGATAACGACATCGGCCTCGTCCAAGGCGCGGCGGGCTTTGAGCGTCAGCAATTCCGGATCACCGGGGCCACCGCCGACAAAGGCGATATGGCCGGGGCGGGCAGCACGGGTCAGGTGGTCGGCCAGCAGGGTATCAAGCGTTCCGGTCACAGCCGCTTCGCCATCAGCCACGGCACGGGGGCCCGCATTAAAGTAATAGTCGCGCCAGAAGTCGCGGCGGGGGCGGCCAAAGGGCAGGGCATCTGCCATCTTGCGAAACCCTTTGCCGATGCGCGCCAGCGTGCCCAGCGTCGCAGGAAGGCGTTCCTCAAGATCGGCCTTGATCGCGCGGGCCAGCACAGGGGCCGCCCCTTCGGTGCCGATGGCGATGGTGACGGGGTCACGGTCAACAATGGCGGGGGTGATAAAGGCGCTGTCGTGCAGGTTGTCGACGATGTTCACCAACGCGCCCTCGGCCCGCGCGATGGCGGCGGTGCGGGCGTCTTCTATCGCGTCTTCGTCGGCGGCATAGAACAGTTTCGCGCACAGAACATCGCCAAGGCGCAGCGCGCGTTTGTGCAACGTGATGCGGCCAGCCTCTGCCCATTGCACCAACTCGGGCGCAGGGTCGGCGGCATAAACGCTGATCTTGGCCTGGGACTTCATCAACAGGCGCAGCTTGGCCAGCGCGGCCTCGCCGCCGCCTGACAACACAATGCGTTGCCCCTTGGTCGATAGGAAGATTGGGAAATGATCCATGGTACTGTCCTTGCGCTTGGCTTGCGGTATATATAGGAAATAATTCCGATATGGCGCTAGATGTCTGGACACATAAGAACATACGTTCTATTTCATCAGCCAATCAGAACAGAAGACCACAAACCAAAGGATAGGCAGAATGGACGTTCGTATAGACGAGGTAGATCGGAAGATTTTGGCGCAGCTTCAACGGGATGCGAGCCAGTCTTTGGACGATATTGCCCGTGAAGTCGGGTCTTCCAAGACGCCTGTCTGGAACCGGATTCGCAAATTACGCGAGGCAGGTGTGATCGGGCAGCACACTGTCGTGCTGGATGCGGAGGCCTTGGGCTTTGAGGCGTGTTTCTTTGTCCTGATCCGCACATCAGAGCATGAAGCCGACTGGCAGGCGAAATTCCTCAAGGCGCTGCAAGACCGCCCCGAGGTGCAGGAAGCACACCGTCTGGCGGGCGATATCGACTATATCCTCAAGGTGCGGGTCAAAAACGCGCGGGCCTATGACGCGTTTTATCAGGCGCTGATTTCAGAGGTGCGGGTGCATAACGTCACAGCGCTTTTGTCGATGGAGCAGATTAAGTCCACGACGATGCTGCCGCTGTAACGCGCGGCTAAATTTCTACCATCAAACGTTCAAGTTTGTGGAAATGATAGCTGTCTGCATAGCGCGGCGGTTCGGTCAGGCGCAACTGTGGCGCGTGGTCGAACAACGCGCGCAGGCCAATCTGCATTTCAAGCCGTGCCAGCGGGGCACCGACGCAGAAATGCAGGCCCCCGCCAAAGGCCGCATGGGGCTTCACGGGCCGCGCGGGATCAAAGCGGTCAGGGTCGGGATAGACCGCAGGATCACGCCCCGCAGCCCCCAGCACCAACGCGATTTTCTTGCCTTTTTCCAAGGGGATGCCGCCTAGGTCGATGTCTTCGTAGGCAAAGCGTTCGAACACATGCAGCGGCGGGTCATAGCGCAGGATTTCTTCGGTCGTGGCGGCGATGGTATCGGTCTGAAACGCCGCCAGCGGCGTTTGATGGGTC
Source organism: Sulfitobacter sp. HGT1 (assembly GCF_013282155.1). Taxonomy (GTDB): domain Bacteria; phylum Pseudomonadota; class Alphaproteobacteria; order Rhodobacterales; family Rhodobacteraceae; genus Sulfitobacter. The sequence goes on along the minus strand of NZ_BLWI01000010.1, from coordinate 331,092 downwards.
AGCGCGCAGGCGACCCCGTTGCCAAGCGCATGGACGGTCGCCTCGTGGCCCGCATTCAGCAGCAAGATGCAGGTGCCGATCAGCGCGTCGGTGCTGAGCTTTTCGCCTGCTTCCTCGGCGGCGATCAACTGGGTGATCAGATCATCGCGCGGGTCGTGACGGCGCTGGTCGACATAGCCGCGCAGGAAATCGCTGAAATCTGCGGCGGCCTGATTGGCGGCGTCTTCGACAGCGCGGGTGCGGCCGACCTGATAGATCGCGACCATCGCATTGGACCAGCGCAAAAGATCGGGCCACATGGCTTCGGGTACGCCCAACAGCCGCGCGATGATGCGCACGGGCAGTTGCGTGCAAAAGGCGGGGATCAGATCAAACGGCCCTTGGGGCAGATCGGCCAGCAATTGCGCGGCGACCGCTTCGATTTCGGGGGCCAGTCCGGCAATCCGGCGCGAGGTAAAGGCGCGCAGCACAAGGCCGCGTAAACGGGTGTGTGTGGGGGGCTCAAGCTCCAGCATCGAATGCTGGTCGACCGCGTGAAAATCGGCCAGATGCGCAGGGACGGGTTGGCGTTGATCGGCAGGAATTTCACGCCCCAACCGTCTGTCGCGCAGCAACGCCTGAACCGTGGCGGCATCAAAAGCGGCCAGCATGTTATAGTCTTCCCAATACACCACCGGGCCTTCGCTGCGGGCGCGGGCATAGGCGGCATAGGGATTTTGCACGAAATCAGGGTCTTGCGGGGATTGGCGAAAGGTTTTCATGATCCGCAGGAATACTGCGCCCTCTGGTCTTTGCAAGCGTGTCTGTGCCAAATTACCAAGATGAACACCGGATTTGGTCGCCGCTTTGCGACATGGCTGATATTTTTGACAATTGTTGCGGCCCTGTCTGCGGGGGTCTGGCGCTATGCCTATTGGCAAGGGCTGGACCAGCTCAGCGCACGGGGGCGGGCCGATTTGTCGCTCGCCAGTGACCGTCTGGTCGGGCAATTGCAACGCTATCGCGATCTGGCGGTGTTTCTGGCAGATCACCCTCAGGTCAACGATGTTTTGGCCGATAAACTGCCCGGCGCTGCACGTGATTTCCTGCAGGATGTGGCGGATAAATCGGCAGCACTTGATGTGCGTGTGGTCGATGCCAACGGGCGGGTTATGGCATCCCCGCAAAGCCCCCCCGGAGAGGTCTTGCGCGACCAGCCCTTTGTGCGCCGTGCATTGCGCGGGGCGCTTGGCTGGGGGCATGGGCCCAGTCTGCCGCTGACCGATCGCGCTTATTTTCATGCGGCACCGGTGTTTGACGATGCGGGTCTGGTCAAAGGCGCGGTGGTGGTAACGACCGACCTGAACGGCATCGACTATGACTGGCGCGGCAGTAATCCGGCTGCGTTTTTCACCGATGAGGATGGCGTCGTGCAGATCGCGAACCGGTCGGAAATGCTGTTTTGGCAGCGCCCCGCGGGCAAACCGGGCCTGATCCCCCCTGACGGTTCCGTTCCGGCGTTCGAGGCCGGGTGGATCAAGGGCCATGAAATCTGGAAAATGGGGTGGGGGCCGTATCTCCCGGATGAAGCGCTGCATCTGACCATGCCCTTGCCGGTTGTGGGTTTCATTGGCGAGGTGTTGCTTGATGTGGCCCCGGCGCGGCGCTTGGCGGCGTCGCAGGCAGCCGCAGTGGCTGCTTTGTGTCTGGCCTTCGGGGCGTTGTTGTTTCTGGCCACCGAACGCCGCCGCGCCCTGTCGCAGGCAAATGCACGGCTGGAACGGCGGGTCGCCAAACGCACCGCTGCGTTGAACGCCAGCAACACCGAATTGCGCCGCGAGGCGGCAGAGCGCGAAGAGGCGCAGGCGGCGCTCAAGCGGGCGCAGGCCGATCTGGTGCAGGCGGGCAAGCTGTCGGCTTTGGGGCAGATGTCGGCGGGGATCAGCCACGAGCTGAACCAGCCGTTGATGGCGATCCGGTCATTTGCGGAAAACGCAGGTCAGTTTATGGCCCGTGACAAGCCCGAGCGCGTGGCCGAAAACCTGTCGCGGATTTCGCAGATGGCCGAGCGTATGGCGCGGATCATCCAGAACCTGCGGGCCTTTGCGCGACAAGAAAGCGTGCCCCAAACCCAAGTGGACGTGACGCGGGTCATTGCCAGTGCGATTGAGCTGACCGAAACCTATCTGGCCAAGGCGGATGTGTCGCTTGAATATCGCGCGCCTGAAAATCCGGTGTGGGTGCGCGGCGGCGAGGTACGGCTTGGTCAGGTGTTTGTGAACCTGATAACCAACGCGGCAGACGCCATGACGGGGGCACAGACCCGCAAATTGACGATCCGGATCGAGCTGGACGACGCCGTGTCGGTGCAGTTTCGCGACACCGGTCCGGGCATAGAGATGCCGGACAAGATGTTCGACCCGTTCTATACCACTAAATCTGTTGGCGGCAGCAGCGGCATGGGGCTTGGCCTGTCGATCAGCTATGGCATCGTGCAAAGCTTTGGCGGGCAAATTCGCGGCAGGAACCTTGACGAAGGCGGGGCAATGTTTTCTGTGCGGCTTGAACGTGCAGACATGATCGAGGATGCGGCATGAGCAGAACCGTTTTGCTGGTTGATGATGATTCCCATGTCCGCGAGGCCTTGGCGCAGACGCTGGAACTGGCCGATATCGACGTCATCGTGGCGGGGTCTTTTGTCGCGGCAAAAGACCGGATTACCGCTTCGTTTGACGGCATTATCCTGTCAGACATGCGGATGCCGGGGCGCGACGGGTTTCATTTGCTCGATTACGCGCAGGATAAAGACCCCGATCTGCCGGTGATCTTGCTGACCGGCGAAGGTGACATTCCCATGGCCGTGCGCGCGATGGAGGCGGGGGCCTTTGATTTTCTGGAAAAACCCTGTGCGCCCGTCGCCCTGCTGGCGGTGATCGAGCGGGCGTTGAAAACCCGGATGCTGGTGTTGGAAAACCGGCGTCTGCTGCAAATGGTCGAAAGCGGCGATCCGGCAGCGCGGCTGATCTTTGGCAGCTCGACCCTTGCGGAAACCTTGCGGGGCAAGGTGCGCCGTGCCGCCGCCACCGATGCCGAGGTGCTGGTGATCGGCCCCTATGGATCGGGCATTTCCAAGATCGCCGAGGTCATTCACCTGTCTTCCGCGCGCTCAAAAGCCCCGTTTGTCAAACGTGCAGGGGGCGGGCTGGCCCCTGCCGATCTGACCGATGCGCTTGCCACAGCGGCGGGTGGCAGTCTGTTTCTGGACGAGGTGACACAATTGCCCGCGCAGACCCAGTTGACCCTGATCGAAGCGCTGGAAGGCGGGACCGAGATGCGGCTGATCGCGGGCAGCACCCATGATTTGTCCGCGTTGGTCGGCGAGGGACGGTTTCACGCCGATCTGTACTACCGGCTTGAGGTGATGCCGGTGCGGATACCGTCACTGGCAGAGCGGCCCGAGGATATTCCGATCCTGTTCCGGCGCTATGTGGATCAGGCGGCGGAACAATCCGGCCTTGCCGTCCCGCCGATCTCGCCTCAGGTGATTGCGGATCTGATGGCGCAGGACTGGCCGGGCAATGCGCGCGCCCTGATGTCGGCGGCGATGCGGTTTGTCATGGGGGTGGCCGAGGATACGGCACCGGATGCGGAACTGGGACTGGCCGAACAGATGGCGCAGGTCGAACAGTCGCTGCTGCGGGCCGCGCTCAAGCGGGCGGGGGGGCAGGCCAGTGCCGCGGCCCTGACGCTGAAACTGCCGCGCAAGACATTCTATGACAAGCTGACACGCTACGGGATTCGCGCCGAGGATTACCGCACCTGAGTTTGTGCGGTTTTCCGCACAACCGCCAAAAGCACCGTGCGGCTTTTCGCACATCGCCAGATCGCCATTCTGCCGGCCAATCGGCGAAAATCCGCTAAGCGGCGAAAAACATTGCGCTTTCCTGGTTGAAAATCTGGCCGCCTCGACAGGCTTGTACGGGTCGCGGTTTGGCGTTCTACTCTTTCCATCGCAGTCGGTCACCCGATTGCCGAGACCCTAAAATCAGTTCTCTGGGAGGAGACACCACATGAAATTCCTGACAACAGCCGCAGTTGCGCTGACCCTTTCCGTGAGCGCAGGTGCCGTATCTGCCGCATGTGACGACGGCGAAATCCTGATCAAGTTCAGCCACGTGACAAACACCGACAAGCACCCAAAAGGCATCGCTGCCACCCTGCTTGCCGAGCGCGTAAACACAGAGATGAACGGCAAAGCCTGCATGGAAGTGTTCCCGAACTCGACATTGTACAACGATGATCAGGTTCTCGAAGCCATGCTGCAAGGCGATGTTCAACTGGCCGCACCTTCGCTGTCCAAATTCGAACAGTTCACCAAGCAATTCCGCATCTTCGACCTTCCGTTCATGTTCAAGAACATCGAAGCGGTGGACGAGTTCCAGAACTCCGAAACAGGTCAGGCGATGAAAGCCTCGATGGAGCGTCGCGGTCTGTCCGGTCTGCAATTCTGGCACAACGGCATGAAGCAGATGTCTGCCAACAAGCCACTGAACACACCATCCGATGCAAACGGTCTGAAATTCCGCGTTCAGGCATCTGACGTGATCAAGGCACAGATGGAAGCGATCGGCGTTTCCCCGCAGCCAATGGCGTTCTCCGAAGTATATGGCGCGCTGCAAACCGGCGTTGTGGACGGTCAGGAAAACACCTGGTCCAACATCTACGGCCAGAAGTTCTTTGAAGTTCAGGACGGTATCACCGAAACCAACCACGGTATCATCGACTATATGGTCGTGACATCGACCGATTGGTGGAACGGCCTGCCAGACGACGTGCGCACACAGCTTGCCACAATTCTGGAAGAAGTCACCGTAGCGCGTAACGCGGCCGTGGGCGAAGTCGACAGCAACGCACGCCAGGCGGTTCTGGATGCCGGTTCGACCATCATCGAGCTGGACGCAGATGCACGCCAGGTCTGGGTTGATGCGATGATGCCGGTTTGGTCCGAGTTCCAGGCAGATGTTGGCCAGGAAAACATCGACGCTGCCCAAGCGATCAACGCAAAACACTAAACGTTTAAATGAATGTCCCGCCTGTAATGGGCGGGGCATTTTTTCATCTGGCCGCCAGGGCACCCTGCACACCTGCCAGCTTTCTGCATTTCAGCGGAGTTTTTCATGTCATCTGGATATCAACCCACATCGGCCTTGGGCCGGATCGTGCACGAGTTCGAGGAAACGGCGATTGCCGTGATCTTGGGCCTGATGACGATCATCACCTTCATCAACGTCGTCTTGCGCTACGGTTTCAACACCGGCCTGATCTGGGGCCTCGAAGCGGTGACCTTTCTATTCGCCTGGCTGGTTCTTTTCGGAATGAGCTATGCGGTGAAAGTCACAGGCCATCTGGGTGTCGACGCCGTTATCAACCTGTTCTCATCCCCTGTACGCCGCGTGCTGGCCTTGATCGCTTCGGTCGTCTGCATCTTCTACGCGATGCTGTTGCTGAAAGGCGCATGGGATTACTGGGCACCGTTTGCGGGGCTTGATGCCACATCGGGCCGCTGGTTCCCCACCGGGTTTGAAAACAGCCGCGATCAGGCGTGGTATTCGACCGTCGATATGCCGATGCCCGACTGGCTGCGCTTTATCGAGGCGTCGATGAACCAGGGCGAAGCCTATGAAAAACTGCCGCGTTTTATCCCCTATGCGATGCTGCCCTTGGGCATGGCGTTGCTGCTGTTCCGTTTTATTCAGGCGGGCGTGCGGATTTTCACCGGAGTCTCAACCAGCCTGATCGTCAGCCACGAGGCCGAGGACGATATCGAGGCCGTCAAACATATGAACGCGGGAGATTAACCGGATGGAAGTCCTCATTCTATTTCTGATGATTGTCGGCTTGATGCTGCTGGGTTTGCCCATCGCTGTCAGCCTCGGCTTTTCATCCATCATATTCCTGCTGGTGCTGTCGGATTCGTCGCTGGCGTCGATTGCGCAGACCTTCTTTCAGGCGATGGCGGGGCACTATACCCTGCTGGCGATCCCGTTCTTCGTGCTGGCCTCGTCCTTCATGTCGACCGGGGGGGTGGCGAAACGGATCATCCGGTTCTCCATCGCGCTGGTCGGGCATTTCCCGGGCGGTCTGGCGATTGCGGGTGTTTTCGCCTGTATGATGTTTGCGGCCCTGTCCGGGTCGTCGCCCGCCACCGTGGTTGCCATCGGGTCCATCGTGATCGCAGGTATGCGTGAAACCGGCTATACCAAGGAATTCGCGGCAGGCGTGATCGCCAACGCGGGCACCTTGGGCATCCTGATCCCACCCTCCATCGTGATGGTTGTCTATGCATCGGCCACAGATGTATCCGTGGGCCGTATGTTCCTGGCGGGTGTGATCCCCGGCTTGATGGCTGGCTTCATGCTGATGCTGACGATCTACATCATGGCGCGGGTCAAGAAACTGCCACAGGGTGAATGGCGCGGCTGGGGCGAAGTCTTTGCCTCGGGGCGTGAAGCGGGCTGGGGCCTGATGCTGATCGTGATCATTCTGGGCGGCATCTATGGCGGTATCTTTACCCCCACCGAAGCCGCCGCTGTGGCCGCTGTCTATGCGTTCTTTATCGCCTGTTTCGTCTATCGCGACATGGGGCCGTTGCACACCAAAGGCGAGGGCAGCAATACGTCACTGCTGCGCAAACCGCTGGCGCTGGTCACTGTGTTCTTTCACCGCGATGTTCGCGATACCCTGTTCGAGGCCGGCAAACTGACCGTCACGCTGATGTTCATAATCGCCAACGCGCTGATCCTGAAACATGTTCTGACCGACGAACAAATCCCGCAGCAGATCTCGGCCGCGATGCTGAGCGCGGGCTTTGGACCGATCATGTTCCTGATCATCGTCAACGTGATCTTGTTGATCGGCGGCCAGTTCATGGAGCCGTCGGGCCTGTTGATCATCGTTGCACCGCTGGTGTTCCCCATCGCGATGGAGCTGGGCATCGACCCGATCCATCTGGGCATCATCATGGTTGTGAACATGGAAATCGGGATGATTACCCCCCCCGTTGGTCTGAACCTCTTCGTGACCTCGGGCGTGGCGAACATGCCGATGATGAATGTGGTCAAGGCAGCACTGCCCTTTACCGCCGTCCTGTTCGTGTTCCTGATCATGATCACCTACATCCCGATCATTTCGACCTGGTTGCCGACGTTGATGATGGGGCCAGAGGTTCTGGTCCGCTAGCAAGCAGCGGATTGAAAACAGAAAAAGGGCGGCATGTCAGATCGACGTGCCGCCCTTTTGCGTCTGTGGTGCCGTGAGTTTATTTAGCAAAATGAAATCAGGCCCGGGAGAGGGCCTTGATGATCGGGGCGAAATCAGCGGCCTTGAGGCTGGCACCGCCAACAAGGGCCCCATCGACATTTTCAGCGGTAAAGATTTCGGCGGCATTGTCGGGTTTGACCGAGCCGCCATAGAGCAGGCGGATCGCATCACCGGTTTGCTGGCCAAATCGGCCGGTCAGGCGGGCGCGGATGAAATCATGCACCTCGATGATTTGATCGAGAGTCGGGGTCTTGCCCGTGCCGATGGCCCAGATGGGTTCATAGGCGATCACGGTATTTTCGCCCGTGGCATGATCGGGCAGGGAGCCTGCCAATTGGCCAGCGATAACATCGAGGGTCTTGTCCGCCGCGCGGTCTTCGCCGCTTTCGCCGATGCAAATAATGGCGGTCAGCCCTGCGCCCCATGCCGCGCCCGCCTTGGCGGCGACATCGGCGTCTGTTTCAGCGTGCAGATCGCGGCGTTCCGAATGGCCAAGGATCACGTAAGTCGCCCCGGTATCCGCCACCATCCCTGCCGAAATATCACCGGTAAAGGCTCCGGCGGGTTGCGCGTGGCAATCTTGGGCACCAATCGCGATGGCAGTGCCGCGCAGTTTGTCACAGGCGGGATAAAGCAGGGGGGCAGGCGGGCAAATCAGGGTTTCGGCATCGGCCGGGGTCACCTGCCGGGCCAGTTCAACCAGTTCGGACAGCGCGGCAGCCGTGCCATTCATCTTCCAGTTTCCGGCGGCAAGTTTACGACGCATGACGATATCCCTTTTGTTCTTTTACAACGGGATAGCAGCGGGGCCGGAACGGGGCAACGACTAGGGTGTCTGTGACAGCGCTAACACTGCATCAGTTGCAGGGCGATCAGCCGAATTTGATTGATTCACCGCAGCCGCAGGCTTCGGTCACGTTGGGGTTGCGGAATTTGAAGCCGGATTCCAGCAGCGAGGTTTCGTAATCAATCTCGGTGCCAAAAAGGAACATCTGCGCCATCGGGGCGATCAGCACCCGCGCGCCGTCCTGTTCGACGACCTCGTCATTGGCGTCGGGTTCGTTGACGTATTCCATGGTGTATTCCATGCCCGCGCAGCCGCCCTTTTTGATGCCAATGCGCAGCCCTGCATGGCCTGCCTGCGTCATCAGCTTGCTGATTTGCGTGGCGGCTTTCGGGGTGATTGTGACAGCTTGCTTACCGGGGATCGCGAACATCATTGATACTCCTGTTACGGCAAAGATAGGGGGTTGTGGGCGCATTCTCAAGCGGTAGCGGTGAAATTGACCAAAGCCGCGCTGCATTTCGGAGGCGCGGGTGAGAGGCGGCGTGGCGGGAGGCCGCTGCAATTGCCTCAAACCGCCTGCAATTGTGGTCCGCAGGTCGGGTGCCCTGGAATTGAAAACATCCGGGAGCTGTGTTGCTGCCGGATGTTGACATCATGCGATGGTGCTGTGAGGGGCCTGCAAAGCGGATCTTACATGAACCCAAGCTCGAGACGGGCTTCGTCAGACATCATGTCCATGCCCCATGGTGGCTCCCAGACCAGTTCGACATCGACGGTTTTGACGCCGGGCAGGGGTTCGACCGCATCGGCAACCCAACCTGGCATTTCACCGGCAACAGGGCAGCCCGGCGCTGTCAACGACATCTTGATGTTCACTTCGCTTTCGGGATTTATATCAATGGTATAAATCAATCCCAGCTCGTAAATATTGACCGGAATCTCAGGGTCATAGACCGTGCGGCAGGCCTCGACGATCTGCTCGTACAGCGGATGGTCGGTGGTAGAGGGCGCAATCAACGGTGCCCCTTCAAGGGGTTGGGTGCTGTCGGTCATCGGGGGCCTCGCTTCTATTTCTGACACTTTATATAGGGATTACTGGGCCCAGCGTCCAGAGGGGCAAATCCCTAATCATCCCTTGCGTTTGCGCACCGGTTGCGGCTTCACGCGGGCCTCGATCATACCATAAAGCATCCCGACGATATCCTTGCCGGTCGCTTTCTCGATTCCCTCGAAACCGGGTGATGAATTCACCTCAAGCACCTTTGGCCCGGTTTCGGAGCGCAGCAGGTCAACGCCCGCCTTGCCCAAGCCGAACGCCCGCGCCGCCCGCAGGGCCGTATCGCGTTCCTGCTTGGTGATCCGGACCACTTTGGCCGATCCGCCCCGGTGCAGGTTCGATCTGAAATCGCCCTCCGCGCCGGTGCGTTTCATCGCGGCGACGACCTTGCCGTCAATCACCAGACAGCGGATGTCTTCGCCGGCGGCTTCCTTGACGAAATCCTGCACCAGAAAATTCGCCTTGAGGCCGCGAAAGGCGTCGATCACGGATTCGGCGGCTTTCTTGGTTTCTGCCAGAACGACACCTTTGCCTTGGGTCGATTCCAGCAGTTTCACGATCAGCGGCGCGGTGCCGACAAGCGCCATCAGGTTCGACGTGTCCTTGGGCGAGGCGGCGAATGCAGTGGTGGGCATGCCGATCTTCTTGGAGGCCAACACCTGATGGGCATGCAGCTTGTCGCGGCTGGCCAGAATGCCGGCTGATCCGTTCACACAATAGGTGCCGATGGTTTCGAACTGGCGGATTACTGCACAGCCATAGGGCGTCACAGACGCACCGATACGCGGGATCACGGCATCATATCGGGGCAGGCGTTTGCCGTCATAATGCACTTCGGGGGCCATCGCGTTAATCGCCATATAGCAGCGCGTGGTGTCGATCACCTCGACCGTGTGACCGCGCGCCTCGCCAACCTCGACCAGGCGGCGGGTCGAGTAATTCTCGGCCTCACGGCTTAGAACGGCGATGCGTAGCGCGCGTTTGGGGGCGGTGTGGCGCACGGCCGCAGAATGGTAAACGTCATAGCTCAGCTCGGGCTGAAGGCGCTTTTCTGTGGCGGAAATGGTGATGTGATCGGTCAGCGCCTGCCGGCCCAGCAACATCCGGCTGGCCATGCCTGCGCGATTGGTCAGGGTGATATCAATCGGCCAGCTTTGCCCGGCAACATCCAACGTGGTCGAAATCACATAGCGCAATTCGGATTCGCCATTCGACGAAGTCACCTCGCGGCGGTCGATGATGGGGGCAGAGCAGGTGATGACGATATCTTCGTTGCCGGCAACCGGATGCACATTGAACCGCACCTTTGGTTTGGCGTCCGAACCGAAGACTTCGATATCATGGGCATGCAGCGACGATGTCTTGGCACCGGTGTCGATCTTGGCTTTGATCGCAGGCAGGCCAAGGGATGGCAGGGCAATCCATTCTTCCCAGCCGAAATTCAACTCTTCCATACCACATACTCCGCCACCGATGAATCAATGCTGCCGCCTAGCAGGTCACCTGGCGCTTCTCAAGGCGTGACGCGGTGCTTCCAAATGGTAAATCATCCCGGGGTTCGGGGCAGAGCCCCGGGACGCTGGCCAAACATGATACCGACGATGGTCTAACCTTCGTTAATATCGCGTGTCACAATCCGCGCCCCGCTGGATTGTTTGCGAAACACCAGCCGCAGGGCGATCCAGCACAGCAGCGACAGCCCTGCAAAGGCGGCCAGCAGCAGCGATGTGCCTGCCTCAGGCAGCAGGAAAACAACAGGTACCATCGCCAACGCCCCAAGGGCAAAGCCTAAGAAAATATTGCCGGGCAGCAGGATTTCGATCAGCCCCAGCAACAGCGCGATGGAAACCCAGACCCACCAGAATGTCAGATAATCGACCAGCATCAGCCGCGCCCTTTCAGCAGTTTGAACGCATCGCCAAAGGCTTCAAGCGCTTGGGCGGGAACAACAATCGTCTGGTTGCCCGCACCGGCCCCAAGCGCGTTCAACGCCTCGACCTGTTTCAGGGCGATCTGGTATTGCGCGGCCTCCAGCCCGTTTTCGCCAATGGCTGTGGCCACGACCTGCGTGGCATAGGCTTCGGCGTCGGCCAACACGCGGCGGGCCTTGGCGGTTTGTTCGGAGGCATAAAGCTCCGCATCGGCGGCCAGCTCCACCGCGCGTTTCTTGCCTTCGGCTTCGGTCACCTGCGCGCGCCGCGCGCGTTCGGCGTTCAGCTGTTGCATCATCGCGGCGCGGGTGGCGGCATCCAGATTCACATCCAGAATTTCGGCGCGGGTGACTTCGATCCCCCAGTTATCCACGGCATCTTCGACCAGCAGCTTGATCGTGGTGATCAAGGCGGTGCGGTTCGATTGCACCTCGTCCAGATCCATCTTGCCGATCTCGGCGCGCACGATGCCTGCAACGGTGGTGGCGATGGCGGAATCGATATCGCGGATACGGTAGACGGTCTTTTCGGGTTCGATGATGCGGTAGAATACCGAGGTATCGACCTGCAGCAACACGTTGTCGCGGGTGATTGCGTCCTGGCTGGCGGTGGGCAATTGCCGTTCCAGAATTGAAATCTTATGCGCGATCTTGTCGATGAACGGCACGATCATATTGATGCCCGGCCCCATCACCGCCCGCAGCCGCCCGAACCGTTCAACCACATGTTGTTCGGATTGCGGGACGATCTTTACCCCTTTAACAACCAGAATAATCAGCAAAAGTGCCAGAAGAACCAGCGGAAGGTTGCTTTGCAGCAGATTGATAAGGATGTCTTCGATGGGCACGGGATGCTCTCCTTTAAGATGCGCGTGGGGGCAGTTTCCGCGATCTTGCCACAAAAGCAAAGCGCCATCGTGATTGCACGCGATTGCGCGACATCTTATAGGCGCTGTCATGGAAAAATTCTCATTTGATCTTCAGGCGCGCGACGGGTCAGCCCGGACCGGCGTCATTTCGACCCCGCGGGGCGATATTCGCACACCTGCGTTCATGCCCGTGGGCACGGCCGCCACCGTCAAGGCGATGATGCCCGAAAGCGTGGCCGCCACCGGTGCCGATATCCTGCTGGGCAATACCTATCATTTGATGCTGCGCCCCACGGCCGAACGCATTGACCGGTTGGGTGGGCTGCACAAATTCATGAACTGGCACAAACCGATCCTCACGGATTCTGGCGGCTTTCAGGTGATGAGCCTGGCCGACCTGCGCAAGCTGACCGAAAAAGGTGTGACCTTCAAAAGCCACATCGACGGGTCCAAGCATGAATTGACCCCTGAACGCTCGATGGAAATTCAAAAGCTGCTCGGGTCCGACATCGTGATGTGTTTTGACGAATGCCCTGCCTTGCCCGCCGACCGCGACCGGATCGCTGACTCCATGCGCCTGTCGATGCGGTGGGCCGCGCGCAGCCGTGATGCCTTTGGCGACCGGCCCGGTCATGCGTTGTTCGGCATCCAGCAAGGCGGGCTGGAGAAGGACTTTCGCGAGGAAAGCGCCAAGGCCTTGGTGGACATCGGATTTGACGGATATGCCGTGGGCGGTCTGGCGGTGGGTGAAGGGCAGGAGGCGATGTTCGGCTGCCTTGATTTTGCGACTGACATGCTGCCTGTGGACCGTCCGCGTTATCTGATGGGGGTGGGCAAGCCTGACGACATTGTGGGGGCTGTGGCCCGTGGCATCGACATGATGGACTGCGTTTTGCCGTCCCGTTCTGGCCGGACGGGGCAGGCGTTCACGCGGCACGGTGTTGTGAACATCAAAAACGCCCGCCACGCCGACGACCCGCGCCCGCTGGACGAAGACTGCACATGCCCGGCCTGTTCGAACTACAGCCGCGCCTATCTGCACCACGTGTTCCGCAGTCAGGAGATGATTTCGGGGATGCTGCTGACATGGCACAACCTGCATTACTTTCAGGAACTCATGGCCGGTATGCGCGGGGCGATTGCCGCAGGCACGTTTGACGCATGGCAGGCGGGTTTTCATGCGCAAAGGGCGCAGGGCGATATAGAGCCGCTTTGAAACTTCAACCGGTCGGGTGAAAAATAAACATGTGAACCGGTCCTTGTCGTTGCGCGTCTGTTGGTTAGTTGTTGAAGACAAGAAATGACAAGGAAGGGACATATCCCATGACGCAAAAGCTTTTCACCCCGCTCAAGGTTGGCGCGATCGAGGCCAAGAACCGTATCGTAATGGCCCCGCTGACCCGCAGCCGCGCCGACAATGACACCGGCGAAGTCGGCGATCTGCATGTCGAATATTACGCCCAACGTGCGGGTGCCGGCATTATCATCACCGAAGCCGCCCAGATCAGCCCCGAAGGCAAAGGCTATATCAAGACCCCCGGTATTTATACCGAAGGTCAGGTCGCGGCATGGAAGAAGGTTACGGATGCGGTGCACAAGGCGGGCGGCAAGATCGTTATCCAGCTGTGGCATGTTGGCCGGATCAGCCATGTCGACATCCAGCCCGACGGCCAAAAACCTGTCGCCCCATCCGCCATTGCCGCGAATATGAAAACCTTCACCGGCGAAGGCATGGTGCCAACATCCGAACCGCGCGCCTTGGAACTGGACGAGATGCCGCGCATTGTCGCCGATTATGTTCACGCGACCAAGATGGCGAAAAAGGCCGGTTTTGACGGGGTCGAGGTGCATGGTGCCAATGGCTATCTGCTCGACCAGTTTATGAAGACCTCAAGCAACAAGCGTGACGATGCCTATGGCGGATCGGTCGAGAACCGCGCGCGTCTGCTGCTCGAAGTGCTGGAAGGCGTGACAAATGCCTGGGACGGCGACCATGTCGGCCTGCGCCTGTCGCCGTTTTCGCCCGCCAATGACATTGCCGATGAAAACCCCCAAGAGACGTTCGAATATGTGATCCGCGCGTTGAACAAGTTCGGATTGGCCTATTTGCACATGGTCGAAGGATCGACCGGCCAGTCGCGCGACGTCAAGGAAGGCGAGGATATCGCCAAGCTGCGCCAACTGTTTGACGGCGTGTATATGGCCAACAACCTGTATGACCGCGATATGGCGATCGAGGCGGTTGAACAGGGCAAGGCCGATCTGGTCGCCTTTGGCCGTCCCTATATCGCCAACCCCGATCTTGCCAAACGGCTTGAGCTGAACGCGCCGCTGAACGAAGGCGACACCAAGACATTCTATGCCGGTGGCAAGGAGGGATATACCGACTATCCCTTTCTGGAAGAAACCACCGCAGAATAATGCCCTGATTTCCGGCCTGATGCTTTTTCAGGCCGGAAACACCTTTGCAAAGACCCTTTTGACCGGAAATTAACTGATCCGTGCTTGTCTGTCCGCCGATGGCGGTTCATTCTGGCAAAAAACCCCAAATCAGATGGCCCTGCCTCACGCGGTCATGGCAGAATGGGGATTGAAACAGGCGGGTAGGGTCCCCAAATACCCTACCTAGAACAGGAGACGATCAAACGGTTGCCTAGCTTAGGGGCCAGTATCGTCTTGCAGTAAAAGGAAAAGAGCATGTTAGAGCCTCTGAACGCATCGTATCCCGTGTTGCCCCTGCGCGACATCGTGGTGTTCCCTCATATGATTGTCCCGCTTTTCGTGGGCCGCGAAAAATCGGTGCGTGCGCTGGAAGAAGTCATGGCCGACGACAAGCAGATTCTGCTGTCCAGTCAGGTTGACCCCGGCATTGACGACCCTGATGCAGACGGTATTTTTCAGACAGGTGTGTTGGCCAATGTGCTGCAACTGCTGAAACTTCCCGATGGCACCGTCAAGGTGCTGGTCGAAGGGCAAGCCCGCGTCCGCATCACAGAATACCTTGATAACGATAGTTTTTTCGAGGCAACGGCCGAGTATCTGAGCGAAATCCCCGGTGATGAAACCACCACACGGGCGCTGATCAAGACCGTCGCCGAAGAATTCGAACGCTACGCCAAGGTCAAGAAAAACATCCCCGAAGAAGCGCTGGCCGCCGTGTCGGAAGCGACTGAACCTGCGCGGCTTGCCGATCTGGTTGCCGGACACCTGGGCATTGAAGTCGAACAAAAGCAGGATCTGCTTGAAACGCTTTCCGTGTCCGAGCGTCTTGAGAAGGTTTACGGCCTGATGCAGGGCGAAATGTCTGTCTTGCAGGTCGAGAAAAAGATCAAGACCCGCGTGAAATCCCAGATGGAGAAGACACAGCGCGAGTATTATCTGAATGAGCAGATGAAGGCCATTCAGACCGAGCTGGGCGATGGCGAGGACGGCAAAAGCGAACTGGCCGAGCTGGAAGCGCGCATTGCGAACACCAAGCTCAGCAAGGAAGCCAAAGAAAAGGTCGATGCCGAGCTGAAAAAGCTCAAGAACATGTCGCCCATGTCTGCGGAAGCCACCGTTGTGCGCAACTATCTCGACTGGATCTTGTCGATCCCGTGGAACGTCAAATCGCGCACCAAAAAGGACCTGGTCAAAGCACAACAGGTGCTCGACGATGATCACTATGGCCTTGAAAAGGTTAAAGAACGCATCGTGGAATACCTTGCCGTGCAGCAGCGGTCGTCCAAGTTGAAAGGCCCGATCATGTGCCTTGTCGGCCCTCCTGGTGTGGGTAAAACATCGCTTGGTAAATCCGTTGCCAAAGCCACGGGTCGCGAATTCATTCGCATCAGCCTTGGTGGTGTGCGTGACGAATCCGAGATCCGCGGTCACCGCCGGACCTATATCGGCTCCATGCCCGGTAAGATCATTCAGGCGCTGAAAAAGGCGAAAACCAACAACCCGCTGATCTTGCTCGATGAAATCGACAAGATGGGTCAGGATTTCCGCGGCGATCCCGCGTCGGCAATGCTCGAGGTGCTTGATCCGGAACAGAACTCCACATTTGTGGATCACTACCTTGAGGTCGAATATGACCTTTCAAACGTGATGTTCCTGACCACGTCCAACAGCTACAACATGCCGGGCCCGTTGCTTGACCGGATGGAGATTATCCCGCTGTCGGGCTATACCGAGGAAGAAAAGCGCGAGATTGCCAAACAGCATCTTGTGCCCAAGCAGATCAAGAACCACGGCCTCAAGGCAAAGGAATTTGCCATTGATGACAGTGCCTTGACCAGCATGATACGGTATTACACCCGCGAGGCAGGCGTGCGGAACCTTGAGCGTGAAATCGCGAAAGTGGCCCGTAAATCGCTGACCAAGATCGTCAAGAAAGAAGCCGAGAGCATCACGGTAACGGGTGACAATATCGAGGATTTCCTTGGTGTTAAGAAGTACCGCTATGGTCTGGCGGAGCTTGAGGATCAGGTCGGTGTCGTGACCGGGTTGGCCTATACGTCGGTTGGTGGCGAATTGCTGCAAATCGAGGCATTGCGCCTGCCGGGCAAGGGTCGGATGAAAACCACAGGCAAGCTGGGCGATGTGATGAAGGAATCCATCGATGCGGCCAGCAGCTATGTGCGGTCGATCAGCCCGTCAATCGGGGTGAAGCCAACAAAGTTCGACACGATCGACATCCACGTGCACGTGCCCGATGGCGCAACGCCCAAGGATGGTCCGTCGGCTGGTCTGGCGATGGTGACGTCGATTGTTTCCGTGCTGACACAGATCCCCGTGCGCCGCGACATCGCCATGACAGGCGAGGTGTCGCTGCGTGGCAATGCAATGCCGATCGGTGGTTTGAAGGAAAAACTGCTTGCTGCATTGCGCGGCGGGATCACGACCGTTCTGATCCCCGAAGAGAACGAAAAGGATCTGCCGGATATCCCGGACAACGTGAAGGAAGGCCTGAAAATCATTCCGGTCAAACATGTGTCCGAGGTGCTTCAGCACGCATTGGTCCGGCAGCCCGAACCCATCGAATGGGATCAGGAAGCCGAAGACGCAGCGGCCGCCGCTGCCTTGGCCAAGAAATCCCAAAACGGGGACAATGCAACCGCGCATTGAACCCTTTGATATGGTCCCGAAAGCCGCCCCTGATCACAGGGGCGGCTTTTTGCGTTAAGGCAGGGCGAAAGGCCTAAATATGGTGTTACACGTGGCGTTAACCGCAAGGATTGCTGGCTTTTGCAGCGCGATCACACTATGAAATGGTATCTTAACCAATAAGGCAGTGGAAATTCCCATGAGCAGCGCAGTGAAATCGACGAAAGTGAAATCAGCCTCGGCCAAGCCGTCTGACGCTTCGAACGTGAAAGCCGACAAATCGCCAAAGGCACAGGCTGCCGCCAACGCGCGCCCCGATGGCACCACAAACGCCGATGCCCCGCACGCTGTGATCATCGGCCCCGTCATGCGCAAGAAAGAACTGATCGACGCTGTCGTGGAACGGTCCGGCGTCAAGAAAAAAGACGCCAAGCCCGTTGTCGAGGCGATGCTGGAAATTCTGGGCGAAGCCTTGGCCGATAACCGCGAGCTGAACCTTTTGCCGATGGGGAAATTCAAGGTCGTGAACGAGAAAGACCTTGGGAATGGTAAAATGATGCGCGTGAAAGTGCGTCAGGTGACCCCGACGGACAAGCCAAAGGACGCGGATGCAGCCACGGATGAAACCGATATTTAGGCCGCGCTGCCGATCTTTCGATTTTGAAAGCCCTCGGTTCTGCCGGGGGCTTTTTGCGTTTGCGCGTCCCGTGCGGCCCTACGGCATCAGAACCGATGCCCGCGCGTAGGTTGCGCTGTCCATGCCCAGATCGTCATAGACGACTTGCACCTTGACCGAACTGACCGACCCCAAGGGAAAGCGCATATAGGGCAGGCCGTCGCTTTGCAGAATGGCGGCGGGCGCTGCGCTGTCCAGATGGCAGGCGGGCAGGGGCCAATCCGCCAAAGGCGCATCGTTCACAGACAAGGCCAGCGCAGACAGGCCGCAGCGCCAGGCCCATAAATGGGTAACATAGACAAGGTCCTGACCGTCGTATTCCCTGACAGCCACCCAACTCCCCTTGGTCGCGGTCAAGATCGGCCGCACCTCGGTCGCGGTCAGGAAGTTGCCACTGGGGGCCTGATCCTGCGCGACCAGACCGTCCGGCACAACGGACATGTCGAATTCCTGCGCAAGCACAAGGTCTGGCATCCCCGTGACCAGCGCGACCAAAGCAAAACTTGATAAATATCTCATGAACACCTCCCCATCTGCGCGAAAAACCATAGGCAAGGACAAGGCTACAGGCGGCAGGGCCCGCAGGCTAGCAAAACCGAGGGCGGGATGTGCTATGCTTGCCAAGCGGGTGTGCGGGGGGGGGCAAGGCTTGTCACCGGACGCAGATCAAACGCGCGTAAAACACAGGCTGGATCAATAGGTTACGAGATTTTGGGAGGGGGGAGGAATGGTGGGTCGTGAGAGACTCGAACTCCCGACATCTTCGGTGTAAACGAAGCGCTCTACCAACTGAGCTAACGACCCGTGAGCGTTCTACTATCCAAGCCCAACTGGTGTTTCAACCCCATTAATACGCTGATTTGAAATTTTCTGTAAAACTTTGTCACTTTGTCTGTGCAGGGGCAGGATTGGCAGGACGGGCGATATATTTTCGGCAATCTGCTGCCAATTGCACGCAGGCGATCTATGTTGCTGAGCGGGGGGCATTGGCGTACTGCGGTCTTCTGGCTTTAGCGCCAAAATCCCCTTAACGGCGGCAGTGACACCGGTAATTTTGCTTGGAAAGCCTTGTGATGATCCTCGATATTGATGTGCAGCTTGACTATCAAATCAACATGGCGACCGATCTGATCCTGCAGATTCAGGCATCCGGCTTTGCCGATCAGACTCTGCTGCGCGAAAGCTTCCGGCTCAGCGACACACTTCAAAAGGTGCATATCCCGGGCGAGGCCAATCTGGGCGAGCGGATGTTGATCCGGACGGACCGGAATTTGACGTGCAGCTATCAGGCGCGGTTCCAGGTGAACCGCCCGACCTTGGCGATCGAAAACCTGCCCGCAACGCCGCCCCACCAACTGCCCAGCGATGCGGTGCGGTATTTGATGCCATCGCGCTACTGCCAGTCGGACGAGTTTCAGAACTTTATCGCGGCGGAATATGGACATCTGAGCGGCGGGGCCCTGATCGGGACCTTGCGTGACTGGATATTCGAGCGGTTTCAATATGTTCCGGGATCAAGCACCGGTTTGACAACGGCGCTGGATACTTTTGTGCAACGCCAGGGCGTGTGCCGTGATTTTGCCCATGTGATCATTGCGCTGGCGCGCGCGGCGGCGATCCCGGCGCGTTTCGCCAGCGTTTATGCGCCTTATGTGACGCCGCAGGATTTCCATGCCGTCGCCGAGGTGTTTCTGGATGGCACATGGCATCTGGTTGATGCCACGGGGATGGCCGCCCCCAATCAGATCGTGCGCATCGGTGTGGGCATGGACGCCGCCGAGGTGCCGTTTCTGAGCAGTTTCGGACCCGCCTATATGAGGGTGCAGACCGTCGATGTTCAGGTCGTGCAATAGCCAACGCGATCATGGTGTCGGCAGCGTGGGAAATCCGCGTATGATCTTGTGATCTGTCCAGTTTCTGCTTGTCATTCGGGCCGGAAAACCCGACCGTTCCTGCCAGGGACGGGGAACGGGAACGCGCAGCTTTATGGTTGATATTTGGGATGGGTTTAGCGCTGCGTTTTGGTTGATCGCGAGTTTTGATGCCGAGTTGTGGGAGATCAGCCTGAGGTCGCTTCGGGTGACCCTGACCGCGCTGGTGATCGCCTCGGTTATCGCCATCCCCTTGGGCACCTATCTGGCCGTGCAGCGGTTCCGTTATCGGCGTTTCGTGATTTCGATGATCAATGCGCTGATGGGGCTGCCTCCGGTGGTGGTGGGGCTGATCGTGTACATCTTGTTGTCGCGGGCTGGCCCGTTCGGGGTGCTGAACCTTTTGTTTACTCCGACGGCGATGATCATCGCGCAGGTGGTAATTATCACGCCCGTGATTGCGTCCATCGCCCATCAATCCATGCGTGAACTATGGGCCGAATATCATGATTTGCTGATCTCGCTGAACACGTCGAAATGGCAACGTATTGTGACGTTGATGCGGGACGGGCGGCGCAATTTGCTTACGGCTGCGCTGGCCGGTTTTGGCCGCGCCATAGGCGAGGTCGGCGCGATCATGATTGTGGGCGGCAACATTGATCATGTGACCCGCGTGCTGACCACCGCCATTGCGCTTGAGACCGGGAAAGGTGATTTTGCCTTGGCTCTGGGCTTGGGCTTTGTTCTGATTGGTCTGGCGATTGTGGTGAACCTCGCGATCCACACCCTGTCGCGCACAGAGCGGGAGGGGCAGTGGTGAGCGCGCTTTTTCCCCTGACGTTACAAGGTGTTGCGGTGCGCAGGCAGGGCAAGCGGATCATCGGGCCGATTGATCTGGTGCTGAACCCGCAAGGGCCGACAATCGTGATCGGGCCAAACGGATCTGGCAAAACCACCTTGCTGCGCGTCATGCACGGGGTCGAGCGGATCAATGCGGGGTCGGTGAGCTGGGCCGCGCAAGACCGGTCGAAACATGCGTTTGTGTTCCAGTCGCCGATTGTCTTGCGGCGGTCGGTGGCTGAAAACCTTGCCTATCCCTTGCGGCTGGTCAGAACGCCCGCCGCGCAGATCAGGGAAACCGTTGCATATTGGCTGGACCGGATCGGGCTGGGATCGGTGCAAAACAGCCCCGCGACCCGTTTGTCAGGGGGCGAGCGGCAGAAACTGGCCATTGCCCGTGCCTTGGTGCGCAAGCCCGATGTGCTGTTTCTGGACGAACCCTGTGCGAACCTTGACGGCCATGCCACCCACGAGATCGAGACCCTGCTGCAAGAGATTTCAGCGGCTGGAACGCAGTTGGTGATGGCCACCCATGACATGGGGCAGGCACGGCGGCTGGCGCGGGATCTGGTGTTTGTGCTGGACGGCAAAATTCACGAAACCGGGCTTGCATCGGAGAAATTTGCAGCCCCGCAAACCGCCGCGCTTGCCGCGTTCCTCAGAGGAGATATCGTAAGATGAAACGGCTGTTAACAACGGTTGCCATGCTGCTATGGGCGCAGACCTCTGGTGCCGAAGAAATGCGCATGGCGGTCACGACATCCTTTGATAACTCGGGCCTTGCGGATGTTTTGCTGCCTGCGATCAAGGCCGATCTTGATCTGGATGTGCGGTTGTTGGTGGTGGGTACCGGACAGGCGCTGCGCCTTGGCGAAGCGGGGGATGTTGATGCGGTGTTGGTCCATTCCAAGGCCGCCGAGGAAAAATTCGTGGCCGCAGGTCACGGCACCCACCGCCGCGAGATCATGTATAATGATTTCGTGTTTGTCGGCCCGAAGGCTGATCCGGCTGCAATCGTGGACGCCGCCAGCGCCGCCGATGCGGTACAGCGTATCGAGGCGGCGCAAGCCCCCTTTGTCAGCCGTGGTGACGACAGTGGCACCCACAAAGCCGAACAGAAAATCTGGGCCAGCGCAGGCTTGGACATTGCAGGGTTTGGCGATTGGTACCGTCCGGTCGGGGCAGGGATGGGGGCGGCGTTGAACACGGCGTCGGGCATGAACGCCTATATCGTGTCAGACCGGGCCAGCTGGTTGAACTTTGGCAACAAGGGCGATCTGGCGCTGCTCTATTCCGGTGATCCGGCCCTGTTCAACCAATATGCGCTGCTACCCGTTAATCCTGATAAAAATGACAGTATTCGCAACGACTTGGCGGTCAAACTTGAAGCATGGCTGACCAGCCCGCGCGCAGCGGCACTGATCAACGGCTACAAGATCAACGGCGAGGCGTTGTTCGTGTTTAACGCAACGCCTTAATGGTCGTGATCGTGGTGATGATGCCCGTGATCGTGTCCATGATCATGGGGTTCATCTTCGTCCAGCGACCCGTGGACGGCGAATTGCATGATGTCCGCCTCTTGCGCGGCGATGGCGCGGTAGGTTTCCTTGACCCCTGCGGGGGTCAATTCGCGCGACACGGTCAGCAGGGTATTGGGCGCGTGATCCTCTGCCAGTTCGGCCATCTGCGCGATTTCTTCGAGCGCGACGTTTTTGGCCGCCTCAAGGCTTGGCGCGCCATAGATATCGACGAAATGCTGGGCCAGCAGATTGGCAAGCACATCCTTTTCGTGGGGTTCAACCTGCGTCACCGCGACAAAACTGACCCTGCCAAAGGTTTCGATCCCCATCCAGCCGTTGGCAAAGGCCTGCCGCGCCTTGCCGACCAGATCGCCTTCGCCCCAGTTCGAAAATTCGAACCCGCCGGAAACGCACCATTCACCGGTGCGGGCAGGGTTGTGAAAAACACGGGTGTCGCTTTCGTCAAAATGGATCGCGCGGGCTAGTTTCATGCGGGCCTCGTCAAGGTTGCGGTCAGCGGTATCAATACGGTTTCGCTGTCGATTTTCAACAGCAGGCCCAGATTTTCATCAAGCCCGATATAAGTGCCGGTGCGGCCTGCCACGGTCATTTCGCCCTCAAGGCCATGGGCAATGCCGGACCAGTCGGAATGCAGCTTGGCCATGCCACCATCGGCCCAGTTGTTGATACCCACAAGCGTATGGCGCACCCAGGCTTCAAGCAACTGATCAGGGGCCACATCGGCGCAGCCTTCGGCATAAAGCGCGGTCTGGTCAGGGGTCAGGCCGGTATCATCGCTATCGGGCCAGAGCGACAGGGTCAGGGCGACCACCAGCCAGTCGGGCTCGATACCAGTGTCGCTACCGGATGCCGCCATGGCTAGGTGACCCGCACGCCCGCCGTTAAGGTAAACGCCACCGTCCCAGCCCAGATGTACGCCGACCTCGGGCGGGGCCAAAGCGCCAAGCGCATTTTGAAAGCCCACGCCGCACACCGGCAGCATCGCCGCCGCATCGGCAAGTGGAACGTCCGGGGCAAAGACGATGGCAGCCCGCAGGGTGGTAGCCCCCAGATCAAAGATCACCAGCCCCGCATCGCAGCCCACTTCCGCCGCCGCACAGGCCAGCGCAAAGGGATCGCCGCCCTCTGCGTCCTGACCGGAAAACAGCGGTGGAAATTCAGGCCGGGTCATGCATGGCCTTGCGCGATAAGGTCTTTCGCCACCTTGCGGAACGCCATGGCTTGGGTGCTTTCGGGTTTGGACACCACAATCGGCGCGCCGCCATCCGCCGCCAGACGGATGTCGATATGCAGCGGGATTTCAGCCAGCAAGGGCACGTTCAGCTTTTCCGCTTCCTTGGCGACACCCCCATGGCCGAACAGATGTTCTTCGTGACCGCAGGCCGAACAGATATGGGTCGACATGTTTTCGATCATACCGATCAGGGGCGTGCCAAGCTGGTTGAACATGTCGATGCCTTTGCGGGCGTCCAGCAGGGCGATGTCCTGCGGGGTCGACACGATGATCGCGCCGTTCAGTTCGGCCTTTTGGGCAAGGGTCATCTGCACGTCGCCGGTGCCGGGGGGCAGATCGACGATCAGCACATCCAGCGCGCCCCATTGCACCTGCGTCAACATCTGCTGCAAGGCACCCATCAACATCGGCCCGCGCCAGACAACGGCCTGATCGTCATTGGTCATCAGCCCCAGCGACATCATGGTCACGCCGTAATTGCGCATCGGCAAAATCGTTTTGCCATCCGGCGATGCGGGCCGGCCCGACACCCCCAGCATGCGCGGCTGTGACGGCCCGTATACATCGGCGTCCAGCAATCCGACGCGGCGGCCTTCGGCGGCCAGCGCGCAGGCCAGATTGGCCGCGACCGTGGATTTGCCCACGCCGCCCTTGCCCGATGCCACTGCGATGATCCGGTCAATGCCCGGTATCTTTTGCGGGCCCGACGGGGTCGAACTGCGCGATGCCTTGAGGTCGGGTGGCGCTTTGGGCGTGCTATGGGCCGTCAACACGATCGACACCGATTTAACGCCGTCCAGCGCCTTGATCTGGGCCTCGCCCGCGTCCTTGAGCGCGGTATAGGCCGCCGCGTGCTCGCCGCTGACCTCCATCACGAAACGCACCACCCCGTCATCGACGGTCAGTGCCTTGACGATACCGGCCTCGACAATGGAGGAGCCGCTGATCGGATCGGTAAGGTCTGCCAATATGGCCAGAACCTGTTCTCTTGTAACTGCCACCTCAGGATTGTCCTTCGATTTTGCCGGTGACGACATGTTCCATGTCCAGCCCGTCGATGGTCAACACCATCTTGGCCTCAAAGCTTTTGCCCGTGGTGTCACCGGCCTTGCGCAGCGCCTCTTCGATGGCTTGCTGGGATGTGACGCCAACCTGCTTGAGGAATTTGCGCATCGACATGTTGAAATCTTCGCTCATCTGGATGTCTCCTGTATCCTTGACCGCATTGCTTCGGGCCGCTTAGGCTGGCGCGAGCGCGGGGGTGGGGTGATGATTGTGAAACGGTTTTTCTGGTTGGTTCTGTGCCTGTTGTCCCTGGCCACTGTGCCCATAAAGGTCTTGGCGCAGGATCGCGGATTTACCCTGTCTGCGCCAGACGAAATCACTCAGACAGGTTTTCTGGACTATCTGCTGCCGCGTTTCGCGCTCAAGCACGGGGTGAGGGTGACACAGGTTGACGGCGGGGGGGATGCCGTGATCGGCGACGCTGGTGTCGCGGTTTTCCAAGCGGGGGATCGGGTCTGGCATCTGGCCGACACCGGCGCGGAAGGCCCCGCGCTTTTTGCCAGCTGGCTGCTGTCGGATATTGGCAAACGCACGATTGAGGGGTTCAGGATCGACGGCACGTCGGTTTTCACGGCGGTCACTGAACAGGCAGTCCAAACCACGCGCAGCTATGACGGTGACCCTGTCGCGGGCGAAGACCTGTCGCTGGTGCATTGTGGACGGTGCCACGTGGTCAACCATGCCAACCGGATGAAGGGGATGGGACAGACGCCATCCTTTGCCGTGATGCGCAGTTTCAGCGACTGGCAGGATCGTTTCGCCACTTTCTATGTGCTCAACCCGCATCCCAGCTTTACCCAGGTCAAGGGCATCACCCAGCCCTTTAGCGCCGGTCTGCCGCCCGCGATTGTCCCGGTCGAGATGACCCAAGGCGATCTTGAGTCGATCATCGCCTATGTCGCGACGGTCAAGCCTGCGGATCTGGGCGCAGCTTTGCAAAATCAGTGATCCTTGCGCTTTGACAGGTAATCATCGGTGGTGCGGGGGCGGGGGCGTTCCTTGCCTGCAAAGGGGTTGTTTTGCGAATGATACTGCGCATTGATCCGGCAGCCGTCACACATCTGGATCATCCGCGCGGTTTCGGGATTGGCGAACATCGCATGTTTGCCGGCCAGTTTCTCGACGATCTTTTCGACCGTTGATTTGACCCCGAACAGCGTCCCGCATTCCACACAGCCAAAGGGTTCTTCTTCGTTCAACACCACCTGTTGCAGGGCCATATCGGTCAGGTTCAACTGCGGTTCCAGCGTGATGGCGCTTTCCGGGCAGACGTTGGTGCACAGGCCGCATTGCAGGCAGGCGTCTTCCTGAAAGCGCAATTGCGGCATGTCTGGGTTGTCGCCAAGCGCCCCTGAAGGGCACAGCGACACACAGGCCAGACACATCGTACAGGCATCGGTATCCACCACCACGGCACCGTAAGGGGCACCTTGGGGCAGGGCCAGAACCCCCAGATCGGGGTTCAGCGCCTTGGCGGCCAGACGGGCGACCTGACGGCGGCTGCCGATGGGCAGGATCGGGTCGGTCGTGGCGGGGGTTGGGGTTTGGCCGAACAGATGATCCGACAGCGCATCGGGGTCGGTGATGTCCAGCAAGGCGGATTGATCCGGTGCAATCGCATTGGCCAGCGCAAGCTGCGGGTCAAGGGCGTCGCGTTCGGTCTTGGGGCCCAGCAGGATATCGACACGGGAAAAACCGCTGGCCAGGGCGGCGAGCATTTCGGCATGGCCAAAGCCGGACAGCGCGCTGACCTCCATCGGGATCACATGGGCGGGCAGGCCGCGGCCAAAGCGGGCGGCAAGGCCGATCATTTCGGCACCGTGATCGTCATGCACCAAAAGCGCCGCGTCTGTGCCACCCGAGGTCCGATAGGTCCGGGCCAGCGCGCTGATCCGGCGGAACATGTGGTCGGGCGGCGGCACGTCATAGCTGATCGCACCGGACGGGCACACCGCAGCACAGGCACCGCAGCCGGCACAGATCATCGGGTCGATGGTAACGGTTTCGCCGGCCGACAGGATCGCCCCGGTGGGGCACACGTTCAGGCAGTTCGAACAGGCGGGCTTTTCCGCGCGCGAATGGGCACATAGCGTCGGTTCCATCCGGACATAAAGCGGCTTTTCAAAGGTGCCCACCATCTGGCTGGCGGTGAAAATCGCATCCGCAACGGCAGTCTGGCTGCCCGGATCCGCACGCAGATACCCATCGCGTTTTTCGGGGGCAGGGAACATCGCCAGCCCGCCCGACAGATCAAGGATGATGTCGCATTCAGACCGGGCACCGTTTTGCGGGGCGGTCAGGGCAGGGGTGCCACGGCCACCGGTCAGGCTTTGCTGGAAATTGTTAATTCGGACTTCGAACCGGCCCAAGGTGCCTGTGGCTTTGTCCAGGCTGCCGGTGACGACATCATAGGCAGAGGTTGGCAGAAAGTCGGTGCCCGGGGCCAGCAGCACGGTCACGGCCAGCGTATCGGAAAGCTTTTGCGCGGCTGCGATGGCGGTCTCTTCGGCACCGATGATCAGGCAGGTGCCTTCGGTGATGACATCCACAGATTTCGGCGAAGGCGGGGCAAGCAGGGCATCCTTGATCAGCGCCGCCATCTTTGCCGTGGCCGAGGCGCTGTCGTCTGACCAACCGGCCCGGTCGCGAATATCGACGCATATCGGCTCTGGCGCATCCAGCTCTTCTGCAAGGGCGGTGAAACGGTGCGCTTCTTGTGCGCAGGCAATCACCACATCCCCCGCTTTGATGGCTTTGGCTGCGGTTTCGATCTGCGTTGTACACAGGCTTGTATGGCACCCCGAACAGGCGGTGCCGGTCAATTCGCCCAAGGCGTTGAAGTCGACGTGTTGTGAGCCAAGGCAATCACAAACCAACAATGTCTTTGTCATGATATCCCTTTTCGCTGGACGCGGATTGCTGCTCAGCTAGTCAGGAAATGACTGGACAGTAAACCGCTAATCGGGGTCACAACTGCCTGTGATTGAGTTGCAGATGCAGCAATTCATCGGGGAAATAACATTGTCATGCAAGCGTTTAGTCGGAAAGCCCTTTAAACGTGGGCGCAGGGTCATGCGGCGGTGCAGCATGGCGGTCTGGTGGCGTAAAATAACAAAAAAAGCTTTGTTGTTTTTTCGATCTTGCGCCATCATGATCCCAGCCAACCGAGGAGAGATACTTGTCGCGTAGCTACCCAAACTCAGTAACCATTCCCGTGGGCGTCGTCGTGCGGCGCACGCCGGGCATTACGCGTTGGGCCAAATACGCCTGGGCTGTAACGGATGTTTTGCCGGGTGCCGCAGCTGCGGATTGGAAGGTTCTCAGGACCGAAGGCGATGTTACCGAATACCACGCAGCCACCTTGCCCCTGACGCTTTATGTCTCGGATGCCGAAGCCTATGCGCATGAGCTGCAAGCGCGGGTGCCCTCCATTTACACGGTGCTGCGCCCGAACGAACAAAGCGGGGGCCTGCCGTGGTCCGTCGCCCTTGTGACCGCATCCCCCTACGAGGCGCAGGATTACTGCGATTCGGCCGAAGAACTGGTCGAGAAGCTGCCGCTGCCGCACGGGCTGTTGGCCTGGGTCGTCGAATTCGTGGAAAAGCATTACGAGGAAGAAGCCTTTGTCAAACGCCGCCGCAAGAACGCGCGGGTTGACCAGACCGATGACGGGGTGGGCGATGCGCGCATCCGGCAGGCCACCGATGTCTATCGCGCCCCGCGCCGCCGCGAGGTGATCAATTGAGCGCGGCACTTTCATCCTGGTCACGCAGGCGCGCCGCTGTTGCCGCAGAGGCCGAAGCGCTGAAACGCGAGGCCGAAGACGCCGTTGTCGCAGAGCAGCAGGCGGAGCTGGCCGAAAAGACCGATGCGGAAATCCTTGAGGAACTGGGCCTGCCTGACCCTGATGCCTTGGTGATGGGCGATGATTTCAAGGCGTTCATGGTCAAAACCGTCCCCCAACATCTGCGCAAACGGGCCTTGCGGTCGCTTTGGCGCAGCAATCCGGTGCTGGCCTGTGTGGACGGGCTGAACGATTATGACGACGATTACCTGACCGGCAGCACGGGGCAGGGGCCGATCAAGACCAGCTATCAGGTCGGCAAGGGCATGTTGTATCATTTGCTTGAAATGGAACGGCAGGCGGCTCGTTCGAATACCGAAGACACAGCCGTTGATGCAGGTGGCGAAGACCTTGATGAAATCGAAGACACCGAAGAACTGCCAATGGGTGATGACGGGGTATTTGTCGCCGCTGACGCTGGCTTTGACGCAGATATGACCGACGCTGAGCCAAGTATTGAAGAAGACGAAATGGAATTCGCGGCACCGGCCCCCCGGCGCATGCAATTCCGTATCGAAGGAAAAACCGCATGAATGTTGCCGCACCTTTGCCAGATGTGACCCAAGAGGATCGTCTGCGCGCGGATTTGTATAATTACCTTGGGGTGATGCTGGCAGGTCCGCCGGACCAGATGTTGCTGGACCAGACCGCAGGTCTTGAGGGGGACGACACCCCGTTGGGGCAGGCCATTCAGGGTCTGGCGCGTGTGGCAAAGGTGTCCAAGCCGAAATCGGTCAGCACGGAATTCAACGCCTTGTTCATCGGTCTGGGCCGTGGGGAACTGCTGCCCTATGCCAGCTATTACCTGACCGGATTTCTGAACGAAAAGCCGCTGGCGAATTTGCGCAGAACCATGGCCAGCCTCGGCATGACCCGCGCCAAAGACGTGTTCGAACCCGAAGACAACATCGCCTCCTTGATGGAGATGATGGCGGGCATGATCGTGGGGCGCTTTGGCCGGGTCGCGACACTTGACCAACAACAACAGTTTTTTAACGCTCATATCGGAAGCTGGGCCGCACATTACTTTGCCGACCTGCAAGCGGCCAAATCGTCGGTTCTGTATGGATCTGTCGGTGCCGTCGGGGCTGCCTTTATGGATATCGAACGCGAAGCATTCCGCATGGCCGCCACGGATCGGTGATGCACAACACTGGTGGGGACGCCCACCGAACAACAGGAAGGGAAGACATCCAATGACGGACAAGACCAAAGGCGCAAGCCGCCGCGACTTTCTGAAATTTGCTGGTACAGCGGCCCCCGCCGCCGTTGCCGTGATTGCAGCCGGTGGGGCAACCCAGGCCGAAGCGCAACCCGCAGACCTGTCATCCGAGACCATGCAAGATACGGCACACACCCGCGCCTATCTTGAAAGCACGCGTTTCTAATAGCCAATTTCACACCGGCACCCGGCCAATGTGCCTGCACGGTGAGCGACATAGAATGATCCGGCAAAGGCCGAAAAAGGGAGGAATACCATGCTGAGGAAAAAGACCAACGGGTATACCCGCAGATCAGGCCGCGCGCCGATCGTGGTAAATAACGGCAAAAACACCATCGACAGACGCGGGTTCTTGCGCGGATCGGGCCTTGCCATTGGCGGGTTGACGGCCATCGCGGCCACCGGCGGCTCCGTCTCCAAAGCCACCGCGCAAACCGCCGCCACCCGCGCGGTTGAAACGGTAAAATCGATTTGTACCCACTGTTCGGTCGGCTGTACGGTTATCGCCGAAGTCGACAACGGCGTCTGGACAGGGCAGGAGCCCGGTTGGGACAGCCCGTTCAACCTCGGGGCACATTGTGCCAAAGGGGCTGCTGTTCGTGAACACGCCCATGGCGAACGCCGCCTGAAATACCCGATGAAGAAAGAAAACGGCGAATGGGTGCGCATCAGCTGGGAGACCGCGATCAACGAGATCGGCGACGGCATGATGAAAATCCGCGAGGAAAGCGGGCCGGATTCAGTTTACTGGCTGGGCAGCGCCAAGCATAACAACGAACAGGCCTATCTGTTCCGCAAGTTTGCCGCCTATTGGGGCACCAACAACGTCGACCATCAGGCGCGTATCTGTCACTCCACCACGGTTGCGGGTGTGGCAAACACATGGGGCTACGGCGCCATGACCAACAGCTACAACGACATCCACAACAGCAAGGCGATCTTTGTGATCGGTGGCAACCCTGCCGAGGCGCATCCGGTGTCCTTGCTGCACTTGCTGAAAGCCAAGGAACAAAACAACGCGCCGCTGATCGTCTGTGACCCGCGCTTTACCCGCACGGCGGCCCATGCTGACGAATATGTCCGCTTCCGCCCCGGTTCTGACGTGGCCCTCGTTTGGGGCATCTTGTGGCACATCTTTGAAAACGGCTGGGAAGACAAGGAATTCATCCGTACCCGTGTTTGGGGCATGGAAGAGATCAAGACCGAAGTGTCCAAGTGGACGCCAGAGGAGGTCGAGCGTGTGACCGGTGCCCCCGGTACCCAGCTTGAACGCGTGGCGCGCACCCTGGCGAACAACCGCCCCGGCACCGTGATCTGGTGTATGGGTGGCACGCAGCACACCAATGGCAACAACAACACCCGCGCGTACTGCATCTTGCAGCTGGCCCTTGGCAACATGGGGACAGCAGGCGGCGGCACCAACATCTTCCGCGGTCACGACAACGTGCAGGGTGCGACCGACCTTGGCGTTCTGGCCGATACATTGCCGGGCTACTACGGTCTGTCAGCGGGCGCTTGGGCACATTGGGCCCGCGTTTGGGAAGAAGACCTTGAGTATCTCAAGGGACGTTTCAGCCCGGAAACCATTGGCGACACGCCGATGATGAACCTGACCGGCATTCCGGTAAGCCGTTGGATTGACGGCGTTTTGGAAGACAAGGAAAACCTCGACCAGCCCGATAACACCCGGGCGATGGTTCTGTGGGGCCACGCGCCCAACTCTCAGACCCGTCAAAAGGAAATGAAGACGGCGATGGAAAAGCTCGACATGCTTGTCGTGGTCGATCCGTACCCGACTGTTTCGGCTGTTTTGCAAGACCGCACCGACGGGGTTTACCTGTTGCCGGCCTGTACGCAATTCGAAACGCGCGGGTCCGTCACAGCGTCCAACCGGTCGCTGCAATGGCGCGACAAAGTGGTTGATCCACTGTTTGAATCGCTGCCAGATCACAAGATCATCGCCATGTTCGCCGAGAAATTCGGCTTTCATGACAAGATCTTCCGCAACATCGGGATGGACGAGGGCGGCGAGCCGAATATCGAGGACATCACCCGCGAATTCAACCGCGGCATGTGGACCATCGGCTATACGGGCCAAAGCCCCGAGCGGATGAAAACCCACATGGCCAACCAGCATACGTTCGACCGCACAACCCTGCGCGCGGTTGGTGGCCCGGCTGACGGCGATTACTATGGTCTGCCTTGGCCATCCTGGGGCACCCCCGAGATGAACCACCCCGGTACTGCGAACCTCTATGATATGTCGCTGCCGGTGGCCGAAGGCGGCCTGACCTTCCGCGCCCGTTTCGGTGTGGAACGTGAAGGTGAAAACCTGCTGGCCGAAGGCGTATTTTCCGCCGGTTCCGAGATCGAGGACGGTTACCCCGAATTCACCATGCAAATGCTGCGTGATCTGGGCTGGGATGGCGACCTGACCGATGCAGAACGCGCGTCGATCAACTTTGTTGCGGGTTTCCCTGATGGTGACCCAAGCATCGGTGCCGCATCCGATGACGGCGGCAGCACCGCCAACCAGGAAGTCGGTGAAACCTCGCAGACCGGTGCAATCCAGTCGGATTACGCACAAAAGACCGGTGGCGTGAACTGGAAGACCGACCTTTCGGGCGGTATCCAGCGTGTCGCGATCAAGCATGGTTGCGCCCCGTTCGGCAACGCCAAGGCCCGCGCCGTGGTCTGGACCTTCCCGGATCCGGTGCCAATCCACCGCGAACCGCTGTATTCCAGCCGCCGCGATCTGGTCGCCGATTATCCAACCTACGAGGACAAGAAGTTCTGGCGCGTACCCACCATGTACGCCTCGATCCAGGAAAAGGACTTCTCGAAGGACTATCCGATCATCCTGACTTCTGGCCGTTTGGTCGAATACGAGGGTGGGGGCGACGAGTCGCGTTCGAACCCGTGGCTGGCCGAATTGCAGCAAGACATGTTTGTCGAAATCAACACACGCGACGCCAATAATCTGGGCGTGCGTGACGGGCAGCAGGTCTGGGTCGAAGGCCCCGAAGGCGGCAAGGTCAAAGTTATGGCTATGGTCACCGAACGGGTCGGCGAAGGCGTGGCATTCATGCCGTTCCACTTTGGCGGGCACATGGAAGGCGTTGATCTTAGGGATAAATATCCTGAAGGTGCCGATCCTTATGTCTTGGGCGAAAGCACCAATACTGCACAAACCTATGGCTATGACAGCGTAACCCAGATGCAAGAGACCAAGGCTACTCTTTGCAAAATCTGGACAGCGTAAGGGAGAGATAAGATGGGAAGAGCAAAGTTCCTCTGCGACGCTGAACGCTGCATCGAATGCAACGCTTGTGTCACCGCATGTAAAAACGAACACGAAGTGCCTTGGGGCATCAACCGCCGCAAGGTCGTCACCATCAATGACGGCAAACCAGGCGAACGGTCGATTTCGGTCGCTTGTATGCACTGTTCGGACGCGCCTTGTATGGCCGTTTGTCCGACCGACTGTTTTTACCAGACAGCCGACGGCGTGGTCCTGCACTCCAAAGATCTGTGTATTGGCTGCGGTTACTGCTTTTACGCGTGCCCCTTTGGCGCGCCGCAGTATCCGCAGGCGGGCAACTTTGGTTCGCGCGGCAAAATGGACAAATGTACCTTCTGTGCCGGTGGCCCAGAAGAAAACAACTCCACCGCGGAATTCCAGAAATACGGCCGCAACCGTATCGCGGAAGGCAAGCTGCCGATCTGCGCCGAGATGTGTTCAACCAAGGCGCTGCTTGCCGGTGACGGCGATGTCGTATCGGGCATCTACCGCGAACGGGTTGTGGCACGTGGCTTTGGCTCCGGCGCATGGGGCTGGGGCACGGCCTATGATCAAAAGGGCGGCTAACCGCTTGTTTTGATATGACTATCAAAGGGGCGGCCTGCTACGGGACCGCCCCTATTTGTACCCTCGAATGGGAAAGAAAGGGATATGATGATGCAGCGCCTTTTTGCCGTTTTAATGATTTATCTGTCCATCGCGTCCGGGGCCCTGGCCCAGGACAACGTGCCACCGCAGACAAGCACTGTTGATACCAACCCCGCAGTTTCCACCCTCGAGGATATCTTGCGCCGTCAGGAAGGTCTGAAAACTTCTGATGACGCCATCCGGTCGCACGAAATTGGCGACCCTGCCAACGCCAAGCCCGGCATCGACCAGCTTGGCACGCTTGGGGGTGCGTCTGACGCCGATCTGTGGCGCGCCTACCGCTTTGGCGAGGCTGACATAACCACCCAGGCACGGGTACCAGCGGCCACGACCCTAATTCAGGACGGCGGCATGTGGTGGCTGGATTTCCGTCGCGGGCCATTGCAGACCATTGCGATTTACCTTTTGGGCGGCACCCTGCTGGCGCTGGCCTTGTTCTATCTGATCCGGGGGCGCATCCGGATCGACGGCGAAAAGACCGGGCGCACGCTGCTGCGGTTCAAGGCCTTTGAACGCTTTGGCCACTGGATGCTGGCGTCGTCCTTTATACTGCTTGGTCTGACCGGCCTGATTACATTGTTCGGGCGCAAGGTGATCATCCCCGCCTTTGGTCACGAGGCGTTTTCCTCTGTCGCGATCGTCAGTAAGTGGGTGCATAACAACGTCTCCTGGGCCTTTATGATCGCGCTTGTTTTCGTGTTTGCCATCTGGGTCATCCACAATATTCCCGACCGCACCGACCTGCGCTGGCTGGCCAAAGGTGGCGGCCTTTTGGGCGGCGGGCATCCCCCTGCGAAAAAGTTCAACGCGGGCCAGAAACTGATTTTCTGGGCGGTGATCCTGTTGGGCGGGTCGATTTCCCTGTCCGGTTTGTCGCTGCTGTTTCCGTTTGAATTCAACCTGTTCGGCCATACATTTTCGTTGCTGAATGGCTGGGGTGTGCCGGGCTGGTTCGGTTATGCCGATCTGCCGTACCCGCTCGCTCCGCAAGAGGAAATGCAATACGCACAGCTCTGGCATGCGCTTGTCAGCCTGATCCTGACCGCGATCATTCTTGCACATATCTATCTTGGGTCTATCGGCATGGAAGGCGCGTTTGACGCGATGGGCAAGGGCGAAGTCGAGGAACAATGGGCCCGCGAACATCACAGCATTTGGGCCGAGGAAATCGTCGGTCCAACGTCGACAACCCGGAAGGAGCCGTAGGATGAAAGCGTTTCTGATCTCGCTCGTGGCCCTTGTGGTCATTACCGTCGGGGCCAACCGGATTTTGCAGGTTGTGGGCTTTTCCAGCGCGACGGCGGCTACGTCATCGCAAAACGTGCGCCTGTCGGACTAGGACCGTCAAAGGCGGGCTGGCTGTCCGGTTGATCTGGTTCCCAATCCGGGTTGTGCGCGCCTTTGCCAAAGAGGGGATGGTCGTTTGCCTTGTGCGCAGGTCACGCCATGCAGATGCGCTCGAGGCATAGGCGCAGCCCATCCGCGATGATGGGGGCGCTGCGATTGCCATGCCCGCGAACGCGCGCGACGCGCACAAGACAAGATGGTCACCCAGATCGACCGCATCGAAACCGATGTCGCCCCGCAGGAATTTGCGGTGTTCGACATCGGGGCAAACGTCCGGTTCACGGTCACCGACACCACTGCGCGGGTGTATCGCAAGGTCTGTGAGATGGCCTGTTTCACCGGTTTTCTGACGGGGCGCGAAGTGGCGGGCAAAATGCGGACAGGGGGGCGGGGCAGGATCATCTTTACCGGCGCATCCGCCAGACTGCGCCCCTTGCCGAAATAAGGCTGGGGAGGGTTTACATGACCAAGGCCTTGGATTTCCTCTTTGATTTCGGCAGCCCCGATGCCTACCTTGCCCTTAAGGTCCTGCCGCAGATCGCCGAACGGACCGGCGCGCGCGTGAATTATATCCCGTGTTTGCTGGGCGGCATTTTCAAAGGCGCGGACACCCAGTCGCCCATGCAGGCCGATGCCAATATCCCCGCCAAAATGCAGTATGAACGCCTTGAGATGCAGCGTTTCATCACCCAGCATGACCTGTGGCGGTTTGCGTTCAATCCCGACCTTCCGGTGAACACGTTGCCCCTGATGCGCAGCACCGGCGCACAAGACCCGTTTTCAGCACCTCAAAAATGTTTCTTTTCGCGGCCTGCGAAAAACATATTCAAATTGACTAATATCAATCCCGCGAGTCGCCCCTGAGGGTAATTGTTCTTCATAAATTAACGTGAAGTGGAGAACTGCACATGAAAATTCTTAAGTCATTGAAGTCGACATCAACCGGACTTGCTTCAGGCGTTTCGGCGTTTGCGGTTGCTGCCGCGCTCACCGTAATCGTTCCGATCACATTTCCTTCGGAAACAGGTGCCTTCGCATTTGCCCAGCAAAGCGGACAAGGCGGCGGCAATGGTCAAGGCGCTGGCGGCTCTGGTAGTGGTGCCGGTGGTCAAGGTGCAGGCGGATCTGGCAGCGGTCAGGGTGAACCGGATTCTGACTCTGAAGGCAAAGGCCCGAAGGCGGGCAGCTCTGGCGGGTCACAAGGCGGCAAGCCTGTCTGGGCGCAAGAGGGTATTCCAGAGGTTGAACTGGGCCGGTTGAATGTGGCGCGTTCGCCCGATCGTATTCTGGCAAAGGCGGTCGAGGAAGAGATCTCTAAACTGACGCCCGAAGCGATTGCGTTCTATTCGATGTCGCTGGACCAAATGATCACGGCGCTGAAGACCGATTTTGACAATGTGACGATGATCGACTCTCCGGTTGCGAACCTTGGTCTGCTGAAAGACGTGATGGACGGCACTTCCTCGCTGACCGCCGAAGGGGTGGTAAACACAGCTGATGTTCTCGCTGCCGTGTTCTTGGGCTCTGCCTCGGACAAGACGGTCGAAATCACTGCGGATACAGCAAGCGCTGTCGCCACGATCCTTGGATACAACCTTTCTGACGCACAGGCTGAATCGCTTGCCGCTGATGCAGAGGCCATTCGCGAAGCGATCCTTGAAGGTCACGGTTAAGCCGAGAGGCTTGTAAATGGCGCGCCGGGCTGGACTAGTCAGTCCGGCGCGCCTTCACTGCGCTTGTCGCGGTCCGGATTTGCACGAAATAAAGTCGAGAGTGTCGCGTCGTCCTGACGCCATGCTGAGCGCCTTTTTCGCATGTCACATCGCCGTTGAAACGATGCACATCAAAACCGCATTCCGCGACAGGCCCGGTCACTAATGAACAAACTAAGGGTATAATATCATGCAGAAATCCTGGACTAATAACCAAACGCGTTGCTCCGTTGTCAGGGGTGTTTCAATGGTAGCGATTGCTGCCGTGTTAGGCGTTGCACTGGCGATGACATTCCCAGACGGAACAGGGTCGGTTGCCTTCGCCGCAGAGAGCGGCAGTGGTGGTCATGGTGCCGGAGCCAGTGGTGGCGGGCATAGCGGGTCTGACGGTCATAGTGACGAAAGTCATGAAGACAGCGACGGCCATAGCGATACCGGGGAAGATTCCGAGGGTCATAGCAGTGGTGGCAAAGGCAAAAAAGGCACTGCCGGTGCTCAAGGCAAGGGCGGACCTAGCGCTGACTCCGACGGCAAGGGCCCAAGGGCTGGCACTTCGGGTGGGTCGCAAGGGGGCAGGCCGGTTTGGGCCAAAGAGGGCATTCCAGAGGTTGAACTGGGCCGTTTGAATGTGTCGCGTTCGCCCGATCGTATTCTGGCCAAGGCGGCTGCCGAAGAAATCTCGAAGCTGACACCTGAAACGGTCGCGTTCTATTCGATGTCGCTGGATCAGATGATTACGGCGCTGAAGACCGATTTCGACAATGTGTCGATGATCGACTCTCCGGTGGCGAACCTTGGTCTGCTGCGGGACGTCTTGGACGGTTCGTCAGATCTGACCGCGCAAGGGGTGGTGAATACGCCTGATGTTCTTGCCGCTGTGTTCTTGGGGGCGGCCTCTGATAAAACGATCTCGATCTCTCCCGAGACGGCATATGCCGTGTCAACAATCCTCGGGTTTGAACTAAGTGAAGCCCAATCCCAGGCTTTGGCGAAAGATGCCGAAGATATCAGGGCAGCGATACTTGAAGGACACGGTTGAGAATAGATCGTCGTCTAAAAGAAGGCCAAGCTTGCGTTTTGCTGGCTTGGTCATATCGTGATACGTGATTTTGATTGTTTGAAACTGGGAAGTATAATGAAGTTATCGCTAGGAGTGATGGCCTTTGTGGCTATGGTGACGGTTGCGCAAACTGCGACGGCGCAGCAAGAACTCAAAGCCTCGCCCCTTTATGGTGGCGCTTGGTTGACTGGTCCTACGAATGCCTATCTTCGCCTTGGTGTCGGGGTTGATCAATCAGGCATTCATGACGGCCAATGGTCGCCTCCGGGTGCCGCGCCGGTTGGGTCAGACCCGGTCGTCTTCTTTAATCTGTCAGAGCCTGATGGCGTTGCCGCTACCATCGCGGTCGGACGGCAGTTGCGTCTTGGTGTCAGAGGCGAGATCGCGCTGACAGCATTTGGCAGCAGAGATATTTCGGGGCCATGGGCCTTTACCGTGCCCGCGACTGCAGGCCCGCATGCGGACGTTGCGACGACCGTTAAATCGACTGCGCTGATGGCCAACGTTGCCTATGATATCCCCAACATGGGCAAGGGGCGTTTTGAATTTCAGCCCTATCTTATGGCGGGTGTGGGTCTGGCAACCAATAAGATGGGCAACTGGACACGGACCAACGCGGCCGCAACCCAGCCTTCACGTAGCTTCGAAGGGGATAGTAAGACCAATCTGGCATGGAGCCTGGGTGCCGGTGTTTCATGGAATGTCGGGAAAAACGCGAATGGGCCGATCAAGATGGACCTGACCTACCAGTATTTCGCGCTTGGGAACGCGCAAGGCGGCGGCACGCCCCTTGCGGGAAGCGGTACGGAGTCTCCGGTTAATCCGTTGGAGTTTGACATCAGCTCTCAGGTTGTTTCGGTCGGGGTGCGCATCCCTTTGAACCTTAGATAAAAAAAGCGCCTTCCGTGTTTGCACGGGGGGCATCGCCATCCCGGAAAGATGTGAATTTCTGCGCCCTCACGAGGGTGTCTTGGGAGGGGCGGGGGCATCATGGCTGCATGATTTGCGGCGCGAGTGATACCCGCTCCATCCAAATGCACAAAGCGACCACTTCGATGCGATCCTCGCTTTTTATGCAGATCCCATCCATGTCTTGACCTTTGCAGATCCGAATTCGGCCTTGAGCGATGGCTGATTTACGGCTGTTCGGGGGCAGCATACCAAGGAATAAAAGCGCTTCAATCTATGGTGGTGGGCGGGTGCATGCGCTCGTGCCACGATCTAAATTGTTGCTATACTTATAAAACCTTACTAACGTTTCCTCAATTAATTGTGATTTTACTGTTTTTAGGGAACTAAACTTCATGCCCAACCCGTTATTTTATAAGAACGTTATTCCACTTAGCACCGAAATCCATAAGAACCTGAAGTTTTCGACCAAGTCGCAGCCATTGGGATTTGCACGGGACGCGAACCTGATTCCCGCACTTGTGGATGAATTCGATCTGGCGCTTGACGACCTTCCGATCGCTTTTCTGCCCGCCGCTGACGTTCCGTCCGCCGTATTTGTCACCGGCCTGAAGCCGGGAACGAATGTTTTCATCTCCAAAGACGGTCTGTGGGACGGGAAATATGCGCCGGCCTATTTGCGCCGCTACCCGTTCATCATCGGTGACGTCGAAGGTGGCGATCCGATCTTGTGTGTCGACGACACCTATGAAGGTCTGAACGAGAAAGAGGGCGAGCCGTTTTTCACAAAAACCGGAGAGTCCGAGGAGACGCTGCTACGCGCGCTGTCGATTTCGCAAAGCTATAAAACCTCTGCGGACCGCACCGATGCCTTTACCAAGATGCTGCACGAGATGGGGCTGTTCCAGTCGATCTCATTGGATGCGGTGATGCCCGATGGCGAAAAAACCAGCGTGCATGGCCTGATGGTCGTTAGCGAACAAGCATTGGCCGCATTGTCTGATGCAGATTTGGGCAAGCTGAACGCTGCCGGATTTTTGAAACCTATTTACAGCCACTTGTTGAGCCTGAGATCTATTTCGAGATTGGGACAACAGTTGGATATGCCTTCGGTAGCTGCGGAAGAGTCCGTGCCTGCGGGAGAAACAGTTCAATAATTTTGAGCTAAGTTTATTTTAAAGCTGATGAGTACCGCCTTATTTTTCAGGCGGTTTTAGATTTGTACGTCGTGGTTGCCGTCTTGTTGGGGAGTTCACGAGACGATTTTTGCCACGGTGTTTTTTAGGGGAAGATTATGGTGCATTTCTGCGTTTTGGCAAAGTGGGCGCGTGTCTCGCTTGGTGCTTTGGCAGTTGGGATGGCTTTTGCGTCCGTTGGGTATGCTGCAACTGAAACTGACAGCGCAGCAGCCCAGCAGG
Organism: Sulfitobacter sp. HGT1; assembly: GCF_013282155.1. GTDB lineage: Bacteria > Pseudomonadota > Alphaproteobacteria > Rhodobacterales > Rhodobacteraceae > Sulfitobacter. The sequence goes on along the minus strand of NZ_BLWI01000010.1, from coordinate 291,374 downwards.
CAGAGCAAGCGCCCGTTGCCATTAACGGCTTTCGCTCCGCCACATTCGGCATGGACAAGGCGGCGGTTATCGCGGCAATCACCAAGGATTTTGGCCTCACCGAAGCCGATATCGCGCAAGGCCAGAACACAGTCGAACGCACAGAGCTGTTGACCGTGAAGGTGCCAGACCTGCTGGAAGGCGGGGGCACGGCCCAGGTGTCCTATATTTTCGGCTACACCAGCAAAGCGCTGATCCAGGTCGGCGCATCGTGGAATGCCACAATCGACCCCGCCATGACCGACGCCCAACTGGTTGCCAACTCTGACGTTCTGGGCAGCCATTTTGCCGCCGGTAATTACGCACCCGGTTCGCTGACAGCCGCAACGGCGGTCGAAAACGGAATCTTGCTGTTCCGTGGGCTCGATCCCGAAGGGCGTTCCGCAATTCTGTTGCTTCAGGGCAATTACGAAGAAGACACAAACGGGCGCAATGCGCTGAAGCCTACGGGGCTCGCGCTGCTGTATTCGGTCAATCCGGACACACCCGATATTTTCCGCATTAAGGATGGTAATTTCTGATGGACCAGTTTTTCAAAGTTTCCAAGCAGACCATTCACCCCCTCAGGAAAACCAAGACAGTAGGGTCCAAGCTGGCCAGGCTCATGGCGGGGGCCAGTCCCATTGTCCTTGGCGCGGTTGTCACCGCGGTTCTGCCAAGCGGCGCGCGCGCTCAGGCGGTGAATGTCGGGGGATTGACGTCGAACAATATTGTTGCCGACGGGCGAACCAAGACAACGATCAAGGTCACCGGCAACCACACGAAAATCAGAACCGACACGGTGTCAGCCGGTGTCGGTTTTAACACGTTTTCGGACTTCCAAGAAGCGGCAGGCCAGCGGGTTGATCTTTATGTGCCGGATCGGGCGGGAAGCCTGGTTAACATCGTGTCCAACGGGGCGGTTGTTATCAATGGCGAATTGAATTCCTACAAAGACGGTAAAATCGGCGGCAATATTTTCTTCTCCAACTCGAACGGCTTTATTGTTGGCCAGTCGGGTCGGGTGAACGTCGGCTCTCTGACGGTGAACACACCGACTAAAGCCTTCCTTGATACCATTGTGCGCGCAGACGGGTCGATCAACAACGCGGTCGCAAACCAGCTGATGCGCGGCGAAATTCCGATCTCGCCGAACGGGGTGATTTCGATTGCGGGCCAAGTGACCGCCGAGGGCGGCATTACCTTGCAAGGCCATACGGTGATGGTCAACGGGCGCACCGGACCGCTGACAGGCGACGACCTTGGGCAGCGCATGATCTTTGGCGCGACCGTCAATTCTACCGGTATGGAAGAGGGCGGCGCATTGGTGTCGCGTGGCGGCCAGATTTCGATCATTGCAGCGGGTGACGCGACAATTGGCGGGCGTGCTTCGGTATCGGCAGAAACCAGCGGTCGCGGCGGGAATATCTCGGTGAAATCCGGCGGCAACACGCTGGTTCAGGCCACGGCCGAGCTGAGCGCGGATGGTGCCGGGCTTGACGGCGACGGCGGTGATATCGTGTTCATGGCAGGCCATAGCCTCAAGACGGAAAGCGGCGCATCCTTCAGCGCGCGCGGTGCGGGCTTTGGCAATGGCGGCTTTATCGAACTCAGCGGCAAATTCGCCGAGATCGGCGCAGGGCGCTTTGACCTTGGGTCGGATTTCGGCAAAGCCGGTGACCTGTTGTTTGACCCGATTGATCTGGTCATCGACGGCGCGGGCAGCATCCTGAGCTTCGGGGCGACGATCACCCTTCAGGCAGACGAATCCATCACCATCGCCTCGGCGGGTATCTTGGATTCCACCGGTGGCGGCGGTGCGGCGGGCAGTATCACGCTTGAGGCACCCAAGATCACCTTGGCCAACGGGTCCACGGTCACTGCCGGGACAACAGGCGACGTGACCCTGACGGCGGTCCGCACAGGCGGCGGCACGGCTGAGATCATCATTGGTGACGGGGCAGGGGCAGCGCCGATCCTGCACGGCAACAACATTACCCTGAACGCGACATCGACGGTCGACAACTTTGCGCTTTTGGTGGCTGTTCCAACCGCCACGGCAAAGATCACGATCAACAGCGGTGACATCGTGGCGACCGGTGCGCTAAACGCAAATGCAACGGCAACCGCGAATGGCGACCTGTCCACCGTCGCACTGCCGGTCGGGGTGGTTGTGACCAATTCCGCCGCCACGGTCGAGGTCGGCGGCACCAGCGACATTACAGCCGACAGCGTAGCTTTGTCTGCAAAATCGACCGTCACATCGAACATCCCGACTGAATCATTGGCACCGGCCAACAGTGCCGCAGATGGGGCAGTGGCCGTATCGACCATCAACAGCACCGCGATTGCGCGCATCACCGGCGATGCAAAGGTCAAGGCGACCAATGCCATTGATGTGACGGCAATGAACAAGATCCTCTCGGTCGCCAATGCAACGCCGCAAGCGGCGGCATTCGGTGCCAGTGTCGGGGTCAGTGTCATCAACGCGATCACCACAACCGAGCTGAGCGGCAATGCAAATGTTACGGCCGGCAGCCTGAACCTTGATGCCTCCACGGGCGTTGATGTCACGGTCAAAGCCGTCGCAGGGGCAGGCGGTGCGACAGAGCCGTCAACAGGATCGCAAGCCGCGACATTCCTGTCCGGTGCCAAATACGGTGATGACGCCAGCACAAGCGAGGGCAAGCTTTCGGTCGCCGGCGCATTGGCGATTTCCGATCTGACCTCGACCACAAAATCTGCTTACGATTCAACGACATCTGCCACGATTTCGGGTGATCTTCGGGTTGCCAGCAGTTCCGAAAACAACGTCGACGTAACAGCCGATGGCACGGCGGTTAAATCGGCAAACGGGGTTGGCGTCGCGATCGGCATCAACATTGCCAAAGTCAAAAATGACGCGATCATTGCAAGTGCGGTTTCAGCGGGCAGCATTCATTTGTCGGCGCTGTCCGACAATCCGCTTACCTCAAAGATCGGAAATTCGTTCAAGACGTCTTCCACCTCGGGTGCGGGGTCTTCGAATGTCGGGGTTGCAGGGTCTTTCGCGCTGAATTTGATCGACACGCAAACCACGGCAACCATTGGCGCGGGCGTTGCGGTGAACATCACCGGTGGCGGCGCTGTCGAGGCGACGACCGACAACAAAACGGATTCCGAAGTCGCGGCGACACCCGCCAGCGGCGGTGCCACAGGCGACACGCTGGGCCTTGGTGCTTCGGTCGGATTGAACATTATTGCCAACCGGTCGCGGGCCGAAGTGGCCGATGGGGCAACGGTTACAGGGGCAGGCGCACTGACGCTGTCGGCATCGGCAACCCATGATATTATCACCACAGCCGAGGCAGGCGGATCGGGTGGCTTTGCGTTGACGCCTGTCTTGGCGCTGTCGATGGTCAACAATTCGACCACCGCACGGTTGGGCACGGGGTCCGGCCTGTCAACAACTGGCGCAGTGTCGGTTGCAGCGGCGCAAAACGCGTCCACAACCACCACGGCCAAGGCCGATGCCGCCGGTGCAAAAGCAGCCGTTGGTTTGTCCTTGGCGCTGGCGCTGGTTGACGATCAGGTGCTGTCCACGACCGACCGCAATGTCACGACCACGGGCGCAGGCGGCACCGTCACGTTCAGCGCCATCGGTGCGTCCACCTCCGAAGTCACCTCTGCAGCCAGCGCCCAAGGGGCCGCCGCGGCCGACGATTCAGGCGCAGCGCCTGCGGGCGGCGAAGCCGATGTAGACAGTGCTGCGACCACGCAATTGACCTCGGCCTCGAACAAGCAAAAAAGCAAGGGCGTTGGCGACACCAAGCAACGCGGTGCCACGGATACGGCTCTGGCGGATGGCGACAGCCGGTCTGCCTCGACCAGCGAAGGCAAGATTTCCGTCGCGGCGGGCGTGGCGATTAACGTGCAAAATGCGACCGTGTCGGCCATCGTGCCGGATGCCACGGTGATTTCGACAGCGGGCATGTTGACCCTGCGCAGCGCCAGCAATGCAACAGGCAAAACCACAGCAACTGGTGCCGCCGTTGGCCAGAAAGATGCGGCGGGCAACACGCCTGACCCGTCCAAGGTTGGCATCGGTGCCGCAGTCGCGGTGAATTCGGTCAAGGTCAAGAACGACGCGACCTTGGGTGTCGCAGCCCACACCGTGGGTGGCTTGACGGTCGAGGCGCTGAGCCTTGATGTGGCCAAACTGATGGCGAACCCTGCCAGCACAGACACGAAGTCGGATGAATTCCTTGCCAGCGCCACATCGGGTGCGGGCGGAAGCAAAGTCGGGGTTGCCGGATCGCTGGCGCTGAACCTGATTGATACGCAAAGCACCGCCCGGATTTCGAGTGCGGCCAGTGTTGCCATCACCGGTGCGGGCGCTGTTACATTGAAAGCAGATAACCAAACCACAACCACCGCCGAAGCCAAACCCGTTGGCGGCGGCGCATCGGGGTCTTCCTTTGGGATCGGTGCATCGGTTGGTCTGAACATCATCGCAAACCGGTCCGTTGCCGAATTGTCTGATTCCGCCACTGTAACAGGGGCCGGTGCGGTGTCTGTTGACGCCTCCGCGAAACATACCGTCACCACAACCGCCGAAGCAGGGTCGTCCGGGGGCTTCTCTTTGACGCCTGTTCTGGCGCTGTCTTTGGTAAATAACACAACCACCGCGCGTTTGGGCACGGGGGCAACCCTTGCAACCACCGGCGCGGTTTCGGTTTCCGCCACACAGGATTCAACCGTCACGACAACGGCCAAGGCCGCTGCGGCAGGCACCAAAGCGGCCATCGGCGCATCGCTGGCGCTGGCCCTGATTGATGATCGTGTATTGGCGACAACCGACCGTGATGTCAGCGCAGCAGGCGCGGCAAGCTCGGTGACGTTCAACGCGATCGGTGTGTCTTCCTCGACGCTCTCGGCCACGGCAACAGCTTCGGGTGCCAAAGAGGGCGATGATGCCAATGCCGCCCCCACCAGCACCGGCGACAGTGTCGATAAAACAGCCACGACCAAGCTGACCTCGGCTTCTGACAAGCAGGGCAAGGCCAAGGTCGGTTCGACCGATCAACGCAGCGCCACATCGACTGAGGCTGGCAATGAAAGCGGGCGTTCGGCCAAAACATCCGAAGGCAAGGTTTCAGCGGCCGCGGCAGTTGCCGTCAACGTCCAGAAATCTTCTGTCACAGCGGTCACGAATGACGGGGTGAACATTACCTCTGGCGGGTCGCTCAATATTTCATCGGCCAGCAACGCCAACGGCTCTGCAACCTCGGACGGGTCTGCGGTCAAGGGCGCGGATGGTGGTCAGTCAAAGGTCGGTATCGGCGTGGCCGTGTCGGTCAACGTGATTACGGCCAAGAATACCGCGAAACTCGGGCAGGGGACCCATAGCGCTGCGGGCGTGAATATCGCCGCATTGCAAGGTGCAGCGACCCCGACCGACACGATATTCGCCAAGGCGACATCGGGTGCAGGCGGCAGCAAGGTCGGGATCGCAGGATCGCTGGCCTTGAACATCGTCAATGTGGAGACGACTGCCTCCATTTCAGGCGCTGCAAGTGTTGACGCCAAGACAGGGACGTCCAGCATCAAGGCCGAAGAAAAAATGCTGGCGACAGCAATCGCGGCCCCCAGCGACAAGGGCGGCGCGGGCGCGTCGGTCGGGGTTGGCGCATCGGTTGCGTTGAACCTGATCACAACCAACACCACGGCCGAACTGCAAGACGGTGCGACATTCACCAACGGGACAGGCCTTGAGGTTGACGCCAACACCGACATCGACACGGTCACGGACGCCTCTGCCGGGGCGGCGGGCGGTATCGCGGTGGATGCATCGGTGGCATTGGCCATGTTGGACGAACGCACAACCGCACGGGTTGGCACGGGCAACGGTCTGGGCATGGGCGCGGGGGCGGTTACGATTTCTGCCACCAACACGGGCGAAAACACGGCCAAATCCAAGGGTGAAAACAAATCCTCCAAGGTCAGCGTTGGTGCATCTGCGGCCCTTATTCTGGGCAACGGCGCATCTGATGGCGCGCTCGAGAACACCTCTTTGACCAGCGCTGTTCTGGCGCGCGACCTGACGGCGGGATCATTGGCGATTTCGGCAACATCGGCCCGCACCTACGACGCCACAGCAAGCGCCACGGCCGAAGGCGGCAAGTTCAACCAGACGGACGAGAAAAAGAACGAGACCACAGGCGGCACGTCAACATCCGCAAACACAATGGACAAAACCAAAGGATCGCAGCGCGATTCAAAGGGTAAGTCAAGCGGCTCCAAGCTGACCGTCGCCGCCGCCGCAGGGATCGCGGCCGCGCAGGACAACGTGTCGGCAACATTGGGCGACGTGACCTTGAATGTGGGCGGGGCGGTGTCCGTCACGGCCAGCAACCAGATTGGCATGGCAACATCCGGCAGTGGTCTTGCTGCAAATCCCAAAAGCGACACCGGCATCGGCATCGGTGTGGGTCTGGGGATCATCAACAATAAAACAGCCGCGACCGTCAGCGACGGGGCCACAATCAATTCCCCCGGCAGCGTATCGATTTCTGCGACATCGCGCGAAAATGCGGATGACGGATATGGCGCGAAACTGACCGCACTTGGCATCGCTGGTGCTACCGGCAAGAAGGTGTCCATTGCAGGGGCTATGGCGGTCGGCATTTCTACCGGCGAAACCAAGGCGGCGATTGGCAACAACGTCAAAATCACCAATGGCGGCGCGGTTTCGGTCAAGACCGAGAACACCAGCCATCTGGCCGCCAAGGCGCTTGCGGGCGCTGTCGGGTCCAGCGGGACAGGGATCGGTGCATCCATCGCAGTTGTGGTTGCCGACAAGGATTACACGGCCTCGATCGGGACGGGCAGCGACATCACGGCCAGCGGCCTAAGCGTCAAGGCGTTGAATCATAAGATCGATTCTCCAACGCTGTTCAAATTCACCGATCTTGACGATCTGAAAACCAAACTGACCACGGGCCAGTTGCTGGGTGAAAACAACTATTACGTCGAGGCGATCGGCGGGTCTGCGGGCAGCAAGACATCTATCACCGGATCCTTTGCGGTGATGGTGTTCAACGATGATGTGTCAGCCACAATCGGCAGCGGTGCCATCAATGCGCGCAACAATGATGTAACCCTTCAGGCGGATAACAAATTCCTTGCCAAAGCCCTGTCCGGCGCGATTTCGGCCAGTGGCGGCACAGGTGTTGGCGTTGCAGGATCGGTCATCGTCAGTTCCGGAACGACCATCAGCAAACTTGGCGATAATGCGGTTGTGACAAACGCCGCGCGCTTTACCAACAGCGCGATTGCAGCCCAGGACATTCAGGCCTTTGGCGTGTCGGTCGCCGCGGCGGCAAACAATGCCGTGAATGGTGTGGCCACCGTGATCACCTCGCAAAACCGCGCCGAGGCCCTGATGGGGGTTGGCGCGCGTGTGACCGCGTCCGGGGCGGTCAACCTGATTGCCGACAATGATTTCAGCATGTTCAGCCTTGCAGGCGGGGCCGCCGGTGGCGGATCGAACGGGGTTGGGGCATCCGCAGCCGTGGTCACGATCAATAACGTGACACGCGCGGCGATGGCCGCTGGCACAAGCGTTGCCAACCGCGCCGAGATCAACACAGGCGGCGCGATTGCCATTTCGGCGACCGCAAATGAAACCGGCACGGTGATTGCCGCAGCGGGTGCCGCAGGCGGCAGCAATGCCGTGGGTGCAGGTGCAGCCGTTTACGTTCTGGATACCACAACCGAAGCGTTGGTCGGTGCCTTTGGCAAAGTGGGCAATGCCCATAACGCCGGATCGCTTGATATGACCGCGCGTGATGTATCGACCTTGCTGTCGATCGGTGGTGCGGCCTCTGGTGGGGGCAGTGCGGGTGCCGGTGCCGGTGTCGGCGTTGGTGTGATCGGCAAAAAGACAGCCGCCAAGATCGGCGCGTCTTCGGTTGTTGCGTCGGGCAATGTCGTGCTGGATGCCAAGAACGTGGAAGACCTGTCCGCCATTACGGTTGGCGTGGGGATCGGCGGGTCTGCGGGCCTTGCCGGCGCGATTGCGGTTTATGCGGTGACCACAGAAACAACTGCCGAAATCGGCGATACGGCCAGCGTTTATGCCGATGGCAACGTCGCGGTGCTGGCGGATGATCAGGTCAGCATCGATATGCTGGATGGTGCAATTGCGGGCGGCGGATCGGCGGGCATTGGTGCGTCGGTCGGTGTCACGGTCATTGATGCCACAACCCTTGCAAAAGTCGCGGATAACGCGCGGGTCACGGCCCTTGGCAATGGCGGCACGCAACAGTTCACCACCGGCTACCGGGGTGATTTCCAGGCCTATGGTGGGTCGGGTGGGTTCCAGTCGGCTGATGTTGGCACACGCACGGCATCTGCCGGAGCAAGCCAGACAGGTTTCGATCTGCTGACCAAAGAACGCAAATCGGTTGCCATTCTGGATGCGGCAAAGGGCGTTATCGTAAACGCCTCCGGTGTCAGTTCTGTACGCTCGATGGCGGTTGCCGGTACGGCGGCGGGCAGCGTTGCCGTGTCGATTTCGGCAAGCGTTCCGGTCATCACCATGAACACCCAAGCGGTGATCGGCCTGAACGCCCAGATCAACAAAATGGCCGGTGTTGCGGATGCCTTGCAATCGGTTTCGGTTGCGGCGGCCAGCGATGTCTATGCGCTCGGTTTCTCGGGGGCGGTTGCGATTGGCGGGTCCGTCGGCGGCGGCGCGGGCGTGAACGCGATGATCGTGAATTCAACCACCAAAGCCACAGTTGGCGGCGGTACATCCGATATTGCCGCGATGGATGATATTCTGGTGTCGGCCAAAGCCACCGAAGACTTCGGGATCTGGGCGATTGCGGGCAGTGGCGGCGGCGTTGCTGCGATTGCGGGCAGCGGGTCGGCGCTTGACCTGACCACCGAGACGACAGCGACACTGGGCGGCACAGCCGTGGCGCAGGGCAATGTTGACGTTCTGGCACAAGATATCACCCGCACCGGCATGATGGCCGGTTCCGTTGCCATTGGTGGCACCGCCGGCGTTGGTGCCGCAGTGGGGGTCATCCTTGTCGACAAGACCGTGACCGCGTCGATCGCCAGCAGTGCAGATGTGTCGGCCTATGGCGGCAATGGCACGCGCGATGTGTTCAACGGCAGTGGATTTGGCGCAAAAACCGCGTCACGTGGTCTGAATGTCCAGGCGGAGTCCGAGCAATCTGCACTGGCGCTTGTCGTGTCGGGCGCAGGCGGGCTGTATGCAGGGATCGCGGGTGTTCTGTCGCTTGATCTGGTCACCGTGAAAACAGCGGCCTTTATCGGGGCCAACAGCAAGATCAACGTGGCGAACGGCAGCGGTCATGCGGCCCAGGACGTCGTGATCGCAGCGCGCGATTCAACCACGTCTTCGGTGGCGGCAGGGGCCGTTTCGGGTGGGCTTGTCGGGCTTTCGGGTGCGATTGACGTTGGCGTGTTCAAGACAACCACAGCCGGTTATGTCGAAGACGGTGTATCGATCAATGCCAAGAACGACGTGCTGATCAGTGGTTTGTCCAACAAGGCGGGCGACTCCAAAGTGGTCAGCGGATCGGGCGGCGTCTTTGCCCTTGCTGTGGGTCTTTCGGTCTATAGCTACGGCGATGGCGTGGCTTCGGGTGGCGAAGCGGATAAGCAATTGAGCGACTCCAGTGATGGTGCCGCGGACATGGATAAGGTCAACACACAGGCACAGGATCAGGCCAAGAACGATGTGGTGTTCGACCTTCTGAAATCGTCGGATGATGACCGGGTCAAGGCAATCAACGCCTCGGCCAAGGCCAAGCGTGACACGATTGATGTGGCCAGTGCGGCCTCGACCCTTGCGGTACCGGGTGGCACTTCGGCAAGTGTTGGCAATGTGCTGATCAATGCGGGTGGTGACGTTTCGCTGAACAGCTCGGATGAGCTGGAAGTCGACATCACCACGGGCGGCTTTGCTGCTGGCGGCGGCGCGGTTGGCGCGGGTATTGCGGTGTTGAACGTCAATACCGGCAGCACGGCACAGGCCGTTGGAACCGGTGCTGATGTACACGGAATCCTGCCGCGCATTACGGCGGGCGGTGGCGTGAACATCAACGCCTTCTCCAGCCATATGTTGACCGGCGACAGCTATGCCGGGACCATTGCAGGGACGGTCGCGCTCAGCGCGGATGTTATCGTGGTCAATGACACATCACGCACCAAAGCCTTTGCAGACGGGCAGAAAATGACCGTTGGCGGCTTGGTCAATGTGGGTGCCGATGCCAAACGCACGGCCAAGCTCAAGGGCTTTGGCGCGGCGGTCAGCCTGTTCGGGGTTGGCGCTGGTGCATCTGTGGCAACCGCAACGATTGGCGGCGCGATTGATGCTTATATCAAGAATTCGGACATCGGGGCAGGGGCCGTCACGGTGAGTGCATCTTCCGATGACAAAGCCACCGCAGAAGCGATTGCCGCAAGTGGTGGCCTGGGTGCCGCGATTTCCGGGGCTGCGACGATTGCAACGATCGACCCGACTGTCACGGCGACAGTCGATAATGCCATTCTGACGGCCGGCAATGCCGTTGAGGTGCTTGCAACCGCCAAATCCGAGGCCAGCACAGATTCCATTGGTGTGGCTGTCGCGGGCGGTCTGGCCGTTGGCGGATCGGGTGCCGACACGACAATCGCCACAAAGGCCAAAGCGTCGATCATCAACGGCGCAAACATCACCGCAGGCAGCATCAAGGTTGCCGCACTTACCTCCACCCCAAGCGCCAAAGCGAAATCGCTGGGCGCGGCAGGGGCGCTGGTCGGGCTTACGGCAACTGTATCGACCGCAGAAAACAAGGCTGAAACCCTTGCGAATGTGACAGGCAGCACGCTGAAAGCCACGGGCCTTGTGAATGTCGATGCCACGTCTTCGACGCTTCAGAATGCCGATGCATCTGGCCTTGCGCTTGGCTTTGTCGCCGCCGGTTTCAACGATTCAACGGCGAAATCCAATACAAAAACCCAAGCCACCTTGACCGGTCTGACCTCGCTCAAGGCGGGTTCCTTGACCGTGAACGCCAATGGCACGGATGATAACACGGCTGTGGTTGTCGCGGGCAGTGGCGGCCTTGTGGCGGGGTCCGCCGCATCTGGCACGACACGTGCGGATAGCAATACCAAGGCGGCCATTGACGGTACCTTTACCGCCGATATCACGGGCGGTGACGCGCAGCTAAGCGCCGCACACCTCAGCAAATTCGGCGGCACTGTCGACAGCACGCAAGCCTCCCTTATTGGGGGCAGCGGTGCTGCGATGAAACATACGGTTGTCAGCGATGTCGACGCGCATCTTGGCGACGGGATGAGGCTGTATGCGGCGAACCTGACCATTGATGCACAAAACCGGACGGTGAACCCTTTCGCAGCCGGTGGTGCCTTTAACGTCAATTCCGCGTCGGGCGGTCTTGCCAATCTTCCGGCGGGCGGCGCCACGGTTACGATCCATCACAACACCACAAATGCGTCGATTGGCGCAAATAGCGCGGTCCATCTGATGACCTCGGGCGCGTCGGCCCTGTCGACGCTCAAGATGAGCGCGATGAGCGATATTGTCTCCCAGCAGAAGGTCAAGATCGACTCGGGTGGTGCGATTGCATTGGCCAATGCCGACATCAAGACCGGTGTGATATCGAACACCTCGCTGAGCGTTGGTGATAAGGCGCAGGTGATCGTCGATAAGGGCGACGTGGTGATGAACGCCTGGAGTGCGGCCGACATCGACAACCGCGCGGCGGCCACGACATACGGCCTTGCCGGGGCACCATCGGGCGACATTGACGTCAACTATACCGGCGACAACAAAGTCACCATCGGTGCAAACGCGCTGCTCGAGGTCTCTGACGGGGTGAACCCTGTGGATGGCACGGCACCGAGCCACGGCACCATCGCGATCACGGCAGGGCAGGATGAAGCGGGCGTTGATGGCCAGCTGAATTTCAACGCGGTTCTGGATATCTTTAACAAGACCGCGATCCCAATTCCGGCATCCCCGAACCCGGTTGTGACCGTAAGTTCGACCGGCACCGTGGATATCCTGAAAAGTGACCCGACCCTGACCGAAGGCGTGCGCGCCGCAGGCGATATCACGGTCAGCGCAAGCCGTGGGGAAATTGATGCCAAGGCAGTTGGCACGGGCAAGGATATCTACCGTGAAGCACTGGCAAAAGTGGCAAGCGCTGTTTCCAACGCGTTCGGCGGCGGCGATGTGACCTTTGATTACCATGGCGGCACGACCCATACGAATGCAGGCAAATCGCAGATCACCGCCGATGGTGTGATCCAGACCGGTATCCAGCGTTACAAAACACTCACCTTGCGCTATGTGGACACATCATGTGATGCGGATGCATCGGCCTGTCTTGCTGCGGACCCCGGATCGAATATTACCTATAAAGCCCCCGTCAGCGCGCCAGTGGGCACCAATATTCTGGATCGGGTTGCCGAACTGGATGCACTGCTGACAGACTACGCTTCCGATCCGATTGCAAAAGCGGCCTATCAAAGCGAAATCACCTTCTTGCAAAGCAAGCTGGTGGATATCGGGCTGGGTGAATTTGACGGAACTGGCAAATACATTCCCGGTGATTACGCCGGCCCGTCTCCAAAAGCTGCGCGCCTCAAGGAAGTTGCGATTATTGACGACAACATCTCGCTTGTGCGCAACGACCTAAGCGCCGCAGCCTATCTTGGTATTGAGGGTGATTATGTTGATAACGCCAATCTCACCAGCACAAGCTATGATGACGCAAATTTCGGTCTGACCAAAAACGGCGCAACGACGCTGACCACAATCAGCACCATCACGACCTATACTGGGACGGGCAGCCAGGCCACGTTCGTGAACAACACAAACACAGCCTTGACCCAAGGCAAGGCCGCAGCAGACAAGATTGCAACGGCCAAGGCCAATAGCGTCGCGGCGCAAGGCATCATCACCGCCAAGACAACCGAGATCAGCCAGCAACAGGCAGCTTTGGCAGCGGCGTTGATTGTGGGCGATACCACTGCGGCTACGGCGGCAAGCCTTGCCATTGGCAATGCCAAGAATGTCATCAAGTCAAACCTTGATACGATCACTGCCAACAACCTTATCGTGTCGGCGCAATCAGTGGTTACCAAAGACCGCGCGGCGACGGCACAATCTAATCTGACCTCGTTGTTGAACACGACAATTACTGCATCTGCCAACAACCTCGCGGCAGCCGAAACGAACCTGACAACGGTAAATGCAGCTGCTGGATCGACGGCAGCCCAGAAGACAGACGCGTTGAATGCCAGAAATACGGCTCAGGCAAACCACGACGCTAACCTTGCCAAGCAGACAGCCCTGTTGCAAGAAAGCGCCACAGTGCCGACGCAAAACGGCGCGCTGACACGGGTGAACAAGGCCGCAGCAGGCATGGTCGGTGTTCAGACCGTTTTGAACACGGCCGTGACGGCCGTTAACGGCAAGGTATCGACGCTGAACGCGGTCACTGCGACCCCGGCAGATGCGACGACACCGAACAAGTCGCTGACGCAATATATTACGGTTTGGAACGGTCTATCCGCCGATTATGCGGTCAAATCCAACGAGGCCGCGACCGCGTCGAATTCAAGCGGCACGCCGACGGCGTTTACCATTGAGATCAACGATGCAGCCGCACGTTTGGGCAACCTGTCGTTCAATGCGGATGTCTTGAAATCTACCGCAACTTCCGCTGCCAGCAGCACGGGATATCTGAACGCGCCAGGTGACGCCAAGATCGTGATCCGCAACCAGACGTCCAACACGCTGAAGCTGAACAACCTGATCATTCCTGATTACGACGCTGGCAATGTGCGTCTGAATGGCGTGTTGGTCTATGACAATGACGATATCACCCGCCTGAACGCCGGTGGCGTCGCAGGCAATTTCAAGAACATCGAAACATCGCGCAATTCCAGCCGCGGTGCCGTCGAGATCTATTCGGAATACAACACCGAGGATTCCGATTACTACGTACCGGGGTCCGCCAAGGCCCAGCTTGCCAACAAGCGCCTTGCACCGGATATCATCCTGAAGACAGGTGCCGTGATCGAGAACACCCGCGGTGCGGTGAAAATCGACAGCGCATCGGGCAACATCTATATCCGCGGCAAGATCAACGCGGGCTCGGTCGATATTCTGGCCAGAAACGGTGATTTCGTCTCCAGCTATGTCAACGGGTTCAACCATATCGGCGGCGACCCGGCCAGTTTTTCGGACCCCAAAGACGCAACCGAAGCAGGCAAGGGCATCACCGCAAATGGCTCGGTATCGATTGCGGCGCGGTATCTGAACATCAACAGCACCATCCAAAGCGGCATTGCCAATTGGAAGCTTGATCTGGACGGGGCACCGAAATTGACGGGCGCACCCGAATTGGTCGGGCGCACGCAGGCGGAAATTAACGCGCTTGTCACCGCAAACAAAAACGCGACCGTCAAGGAACTGAGCAAAGACCTGGGTGGCGGGCTGATCCTTAGCTTTGTCCCTGTCGGGATCGACCCCGAAGAACTGGCCTTGGTCAACGCGCAATATGAGGGTGAACTGGCCAAGAACCCGGACGCGTCGCCTGTGCGGACGCTGACAATCGGCGGTGTGGCCACACAGGTCAACATCAAGGATTACCTGTCAGGCCAGATCGAAGGCCGTCTGGAATTCGACAAGACCTTTGCCGATAACTACACCGCAGCCAATGGCGGCGACGGCATCTTCTCGGTGATTTCGACCAGACCGGACAACAACATCGGCGCGTCTTATGACGCCAAGAACAAACAGTACCTTGTGAACGGGGCCAGTGTACGCGGCGGCTATATCCAGCTGTTCGGCCAGATCATGAACACCTCGGATGGTGCCGGTAAGCTGAATGTTCTGGATGGTTTCGGCAAAATTGATATCACCAATACCGGGAATATTCCTGTTGTGCTGAAATCGCTTAGCACGGGCGAAGACCCAGCCGGCGATCTGCGGGGCACCAAAGGCAAGATCGAGATCACCGATGTCATCGGGGTTAATGTTACGGACCCTACCAATCCGGTCGTGTCGATCCGCAAGACGACCTATGAGCGGGAATATACGCCTGGCGCAACGGGCGGTGTCGTAAAAAGCGTGTCGCAGACCGGCACGATCAACAATGCAACGGGCGCATTGGTATTCACGGGTGGCGTCGTCGCAAAAGACGGCACAGATCGCGATGCGACCTTTAATCCCGAAGCCAACCAACGCTATGTCTGGACCACAGGCGAGACTTTCTCGAAAACCTCGAACTACTCCAAAACCTCGACCGAGTTGTTCGGCTCGTCGGATCTGACGGTGGCGAGCATCAATAGCCTTACCCTCGATAGTAACCCGGCCCGCTTGAGCATTGCCCGGCTGGAGGATGGTACCTATGTCACGACCGTCAATACGAAAACCGGTGGGGGACTGACCAATAAGAACGGTGCCTATTTCCAAGAGCCGCCATCTACCATCTCAAAAAATACCGACCTGGCCAATGCAGGGACCCAGTATACCACAGCGAACGACACCACCTTTACAAAGAACGAGTTCGAAAACACTGGCTCCAGCTCACGCAGCTGTAACTGGTGGACACTGTGTATCGTGTCCGAAAAGACATATTATGCAAAGCTGACGCAGGAATATACGACCATCACCACGGAGTCGCTCAGAGCGGATTACCCGATCGCGGTCGAATTTATCGGTCAGGACCAAGGTTCGATCAACATCACCTCCGGCAGCGATGTCATCCTCGACGGCAACCTGACCAACGTTGCGGGCACCACCACGATCACGGCAAACGGAACGGAAAGCTCGATCATTCAGGGCACGAAAAACTCCCTGCTGAGCGCGCAAACCGCGATCCTGAATGCAAGCGGGTCTGTGGGTGGCATCAAGAAGCCAACCGATCCGGTAAATGCACCCGGTTTGGCACTGGCGGTGAACCTAACAGGCGCAAGCGCCGGTAACGGGTATTTCACGGCCAATGCTGGCAACGGCAACGTCTCGGCGATCAGCCGCGGCGACATTATTGCGGGCCATATCACGGCGGCAGGCACGGCAACCCTGGACGAGGCCACCTCGCGCGGGAATGTCAGCCTTGTGTCCTTCGGGTCGATCCTTGCCAGCACATCCCCGGCACTTGCTGGTGCTGGCGGGTCGCTTGTGCAGGGCTGGCGCGCCAATCTGACGGCCTTGGGCGGATCTATCGGTGAAACCCCCGACTATGATCCCGCCACATGGGACGCGGCAAAAGAAAGCAAGCTGCTGCGCGTGAACACCGGCTTTACCAGCGACCAGTCTTTCCGTCCGTTCAGCGAAACACCCCAAAATGCGGTGCTGGGTCTGACGGCTGTTGCAACTGGCGACATCGGTATCCGTTCAGGAAGCTGGGCCGGCAATACGGATGGTTCGACGACTGACGGTACCATGCTGGTCAATCAGGCCTTGTCGCTGGGGGGCAATGTCACCCTCGCGTCCAAGGGTCAGATCCTTGACAACAATCCGGTCGAAACCATTGATACCCGCACTTACAACCAGTTGTTGGGGTATTGGGATAGCCTTGGCTTGCTGGATAAATCCACCGGTCGTACCGTAACGGACGGTGCCGGCGTTGTTCAAAGCGTCGATGCCATCGGCAATAATAACGCGCTCAAGCAAGAGCAGACCATCAAAGCGTTCGAAAACGTCAAAACCAAGCAATACCATCAATATTGGGAAATCCGCCAAACCCAGGCTGACCCAACGGTATTTGATGCCGCGTTCACCGTAAAAGTCGACCCGACATCAGCCCAGCACAAGGCGCTGACCAGCTATTACGGCGACCAGATCAAGGCGGCCAATCCGGCCTATACAACGGCGCAAGTCGATGCCGAAGTCGCGTTGAAGATCAGCGCCTATGAAACCGAACAAACCGAGAGCTACCGCAAACTGGACGCCACGGTCGGCTCCGAAACCGGCGGTGTCTATGTCGAGGGGCACAAGGTAGGTGCCACCACGGATGAACGGGCGCAATTGACCAGCGGGTCGGTCTGGACCGAGCGCGAATTGGCGTTCTCCATCGCGCCGGGTGCCTTGAAAACGGTCACGGGGACGAACCCGGTGATCAAGGATCCAAACGTTTCGGGTCGGACAGTCACGATCCTCGCCAACAAGGGCATTGGTGAAACCGTCAAAGACAGCACAGGCAATCTGGGTGTCTCCATCCGGTCCAGCCTTGATCCGGCGCTTTTGACGCCAGATCAAAAAGTCGCTTTGGCTGCCGCAGAACGTACCGACCTGCTGCTGACCATCACCACGGCGGGCGGCGATGTCGAAATTCCGCTTTGGGAAGATTACGACACCCTTAGCGCAACGCAGAAAGCAGCATTTGATGCGGCGGCTGCGGGGCAGGTGTCGCCTGAAAACACCTTGCTGACCGTGCTGAGCAAACGTCCGTTGAACTTTGCTGCGGCCGAAAAGCTGAACCTCGATGTGGCAACCGCCGCGGGGACCGACGTGAAAAGCGACATCGGCAAGGCCTTCCTTGCGTCGCGCAGCGGTGCCTTGTTGGGGGCCGTGACCACAAAAGGCGAAACCCGCATCAAGGTGCGCAACGGCATCACAAACGCGGCAAGCGGCAGCATGATTTCGACAGGCAACCTGATCCTGGAATCGTCACAAGGTGGTATCGGGACTGACACCGTTCCGGTACGGCTTGCATTGAACGCCGGTGCCACAACTACGGCACGGGCGCAAAACTCCGTGAACCTCGAGTTTGCAAACGGTGGTGCCATCGACACGATCTATTCGCCACAGAATGTGAAACTGAACGCCTTGAACGGATCACTGACCAATGCGAACGGCGATCTGCTGATCAACATTCTGGGCACCGAAGTCGAATTGACGGCGGCCAACGGGACCATCGGTGCGCCGGGCAATGCCTTGAACGTCGGGGTGAACCCAAAAGGCAAGATCACCGCAAATGCCCAAGGCAGCATTGATCTGAACGGGCCGTCGGGATCGAAATTCATCGTGACCGAAGCCAAATCAACAAATGGCGGCGATATCACGCTGAGTGCTGCGGGCGAAAGCGTCATCGACGGTGTCGTTGACACAGCAGGTGCGATCATCCTGACAGCGGGCGGGCGTCAAGTTCTGGGTCAGAACGCGCAAGTCACATCCGGTGCGGGGGCAGCGTCTGTTGACGCGGAGTCGCTCAAGATGTTGAACGGTGCGGCGCTGACAGCCGCAGGCAAGGTCGCCATCACCACGGTCGGGGATGCGCAACTTACTGCGGTCAAATCCTCCAGCGGTGCGACGGATGCGGTCAATATTGATGCAGGGGGGCAGGTCTTTGCCGGTACCCTTGCGGGACGTGCCTTTGACATCAGCGCCACAACAGCGGGCGCAGGGGTCAAGATCGTCGCGGGTCAGGGTATTGGCGACAAAACCCGTGCCAATGAAACAGCCGATGATGACACGGTTACAGATGTTGCAAATCCATTGCGTATCGTCACCGGTCTGCTTGACGCTTCGGCGGCAAACGGATCGATCAGTGTTGACGCGCTGAGCGATATCAAACTGACCGCGCTGACCGCAAACCAAGGCGGGATCACGGTCACAGGTACAGGCGCGATGGATATCGTTAATGCGACCGCTGGCGGAAGCCAGAGCTTTGTCGCGCAAGACGCTGTAACCTTTACGAAATTGACAGCGGCTGGCCTGCCAACTGATGTTGGAAACATCGGCGTGACGTCGGTCAACGGGTCGGTCACCGGTGGTGATATCGATGCCAACGGGTCAAGCGTCATCAACGGCAATGGCGTGGTCTTTGACACCATCATGGCAGGGGGCGATTCCACCATCACCTCCAAGGCCGGGGCGGTCAGCGGCACGGACATCACCACAACCGGATCAAGCGAGATCACGGGCGACGGTGTGACCTTTAACGCCATCCGGACAGGGGTTGATTCAACAATCACATCGACCGGCGATATCACGGGCGATACCGAAATCGCGATTGGCGATGTGACCAATACCGCAGGGGCAGGCGGTTTGCCCGGATCGTTGAACATCCGGGTGATCGGCGGGCGCAATCTGTATCTGCAAGCCACCAATGAATTGAACCTCACCGATGTTCAGGTGGCCGACACGATCGAGCTGCGCGCAGACAAGATTAGCGCGGCGGTCACACAGACCCCAAGCGGCCCAAGCCCGTTGAACATGTCATTGACGGGGGCGAATGACACGGTCGGCACCTCTGCCGCCGTGACGGTTGATGCACCTGCCGGCATTATCGTGGATGACCTCAAAGTGGTCGATACAACCTTGATGACAACGGCAACACGCACCGAGATCAAGAATGCCTATGTGCCGGGATCATTGCTGCTGACATCGCCGATCCAGACGATCAAGGTTGATAATCGCACGCCAGTGCCGCAATCGGGCAGTAACGTGCAGGTCTTTGTGCCGTCCTTCGGCTTTGGGTTGACCCTTGATGACAACACGACCTCAACAAACGGCATCGTGGTTCAGTATGACACAACATCAAAACTGATCGACGTCTTGCCAACACCACTGGGCGGCATCAGTTTGATCCGCGATACGGTTCGCAATATCCAACAAGCGGATGATCCTTTGATCCGTTCCTTTGGGTCCGTCGCCGTTGATGAGGAAGATACATTGGATCTGGCGCAGTTTGACGGCGAAGTCGTCGTTATCAACGGCGTAGAGTACATGATCTTTGTGCGCGGCTCGGGTCCGGCAGTCATGCTGCGGGTCCAGTAACGGATGAAGAAAATGAAACATAAAACAATCGAGCATAATCAAAAAACGTCTCTAAAACCCAAAGAAGGTTACTTCATGCAAAATAGCATCCGTACCATTCTCTTTCATGCATCCGCAGCGGCCCTGATCGGTGGGGGGATGGCTTTGCCAACGCCCGTATCCGCCCAGGTTACCGCGCAGCAAGCCAACATCCAAAGCCGGATTGCCGATGAAAACCGCCGCCGCCTTGAACAGGAAGACGCAGGTTCGAGCACGCGGCAGTCAGGGCCGGGGGTTATTACAGACGAGATCAACCGCCGCGATCTACCGCCGAGCGGCGGGCCAACCGTATTGCTGCGCAGCGTCACCATCGGGCCCGAGTCTGCCTTTCTGACACAGGAAGAACTGGCACCGATCGCGGCGAAATACCGTGGCAAGCGGGTGGATTTCTCGCAGATTTCCGAACTGGTCCGGGATGTTAACGATCTATACGCCGAAAAGGGTATCGTCACCGCGGCCGCGATCTTGCCGCCGCAGAACCTGAATGCAGGCAACCTCGAGATCCGGTTGGTCGAAGGGCAGTTGGGCAATGTGGCTTTGGTCGGTGAACGCACGTCGACAGATGAATTTGTCTTTGACCGTGTGACCCTTGCCAAAGGCACCACCGTTGATGTGCCCACCGCCAGCAAGGACATTGAACTTTTCAACGCGACCAACCGCGCCCAGCTGCGGCTTTTGTTGCAGCCCGGAGCCGAGTTTGGCTATACCGATCTGCTGCTTGGCATCACGGAGCCGCCCAAAACCGAGCTCGAGGTTTACGTGGATAACCAAGGCGTTACCTCCACGGGCGAAGTCCAGCTGTCGGCGCTTTACCGTCGCTATGGCATCATGGGCAATGACGATACGTTCCTGACCTATCTGTCCTTCAGCGAAGGCAGCTCTTCGGGCACTTTGCGCTACGAGTTTCCGATCAACACCTATGGCACACGTCTGGCCGCAAGCGTCACGGCGTCCAACATTGCTGTTGTTGCAGGGCCGACCACGGTGCTTGATATCAGGGGCAAATCCAAATCGGCAGACCTGAGCCTGTCGCACCCGTTGTTCATCAATGACCGCTGGACGGTGCTTGGCACGGCATCGGCCTTTGCCGGAACCAGCACATCTGCATCCGCAGGGGTGCCGCTTGTGGACAGCAAGACCGTCAAATACGCGCCCGGCGTCACCCTGTCCTATCGCGGGGATAACGGGTCGGTTGCCACACAAATTCAGGGCGTATTCGCCAAATCAACGGATAATATCGCCAGCACCGACCGTGATATCTTTCTGCTGGCGGGGTCGTTCAACGGACAATACCGTTTTGCCAACGGGCTGACCTATGTGGGCTCCGGGGCATGGCAACATTCCAACGACAAGCTGTTGCCCGGCAACCTGCTGTTCCAGATCGGCGGCCCGACAACGGTGCGCGGCTATCCGGCAGATGGTGTTGCGGGCGATAGCGGCTATTACGTCAGCTCGGAACTGCACAAACAGTTCGAGGTGAAGGGCAAGCCCTTGGACGGGTTTGTCTTTGCGGATTTCGGCGAGGTCTATTCAACCTTCCCAAGCCACACCACATTGATCTCGGCAGGGCTTGGCGTGAACTACAGCTTCAGCAAATACGCAAGCGGCACCTTGTCGATTGCGGCCCCGATCAAAGAGTCGCTGACCAACCAGTCCGACTATGTGATCTCGGGGATGCTGACGCTTAGCGCCTTCTAATCGTCTAACCACTGTTTGCATGTTGCGGGCTTGGTCAAACCCGCTGTGGCCCGATCGCCGCCATTACCCCCGTCGCTGTCGCCAGCGGCGGGGTGTGCGTTTCTGGCCCTCGTTTTGGGCGGATCAAGGGTTGCGTTGGACATCCCTGTGCCTGACACGTTATTCTCGGATCATGCTCCAATCGTGTTGCAGCCAGCTTTTCAAAGGAGATCACCATGAACCTACCTTACGAATCCGCCCATGAAGAATTGCATTACATCAATCGCTCGGGCTGGTTACGGGCATCTGTTTTGGGGGCCAATGACGGCATCGTATCGGTTTCATCCCTGATCGTCGGTGTTGCGGCGGCGGACCCAAGCCCGAATGCGATTTTGGTGGCCGGGGCGGCGGGGCTTGCGGCGGGTGCAATGTCTATGGCGGCTGGCGAATATGTGTCGGTCAGTTCGCAATCGGATGTGGAGCGCGCCGATATCGCGCGTGAAAAGCAGGCCCTGATCGACACGCCGGAAGCCGAAGAAGCAGAGCTGGCTTCGATCTATCATGCCCGTGGACTGTCGCTTGAAACAGCCAAATTGGTGGCACGCGAACTGACCGAAAAAGACGCGCTCGGCGCGCATATCCGCGACGAGCTTGGCCTGTCCGATGTCCATGCGGCCAATCCGATGCAAGCGGCACTTGCGTCGGGCTTCACCTTTACCATCGCCGCGGCGCTGCCGCTTATCGCAGCCATTCTGGCACCTAGTGACAAGATTATCCCGACCGTGGTGATCGCGACCTTGATCTGTCTTGCCGGTCTGGGTGCTTTGGGCGCACAAGTCGGCGGCGCGCCCAAGCTGCGCGCGACGGCCCGCGTCTTGTTCTGGGGGGCCGCTGCCATGGCCATCACGGCCGCTGTGGGGCATCTCTTTGGGGTCAGCGTTTAAGGGCGGCAATCGGGGGGCGGTAAACCCGATCAGACCGCCCCTTCACATCCCCGCTGGGGCAGTCACCGTTGTCAGCGTTGCGGTGGTTAGAAGGATAAGCGCGACAAGGACGGCTTCGATCGCGATGGAACGGCGCAGTTTTACCGCGGCGTCCTGATCCTGGCGCAGCAACGCGGGTGTCAAAAGCAGCTTGTTCCAAGCCGCCAACCCCAGCAGCGCCGTAAAACTGCCGATCTTGAGGATGAAAAGCTGCCCGTAAGCTGTGGTGATCGCGGTCAGGGGGGTGCCCGTCAAAAGCCATAAGGTGACCACGCCCGACACCGCAAGCACCCCGACAAACCAGACGGCAGATTGGCCGAAACGATGGGCAAGCATCCCCGCAGTTGCCCGATCCGTCCCCGCAAGCCGGTAAAGCGGCGCAAAGGCTCCGATCCAGAACGCCACGGTCACAATGTGCAGGGTGATCAGCAGGCCAAGCACGATGCGCGGTTCGGCCAGCGCGTGCCCCCGAAACGCAAAGGACGCGGCAACCAGCACTGCGCCGATCACCGACAGGGCAGTTCCGATGCGCGCGGGGATCAGCAGCGCCAGAACAAGCGCCAGCCCGAGGAGGCGCAGGGCAATGCTTGTCCCCAGCGGGCTTTGCGCGACCATTGTCAAAATCATCGGGTCAAAAGCACCCTCCCAGGTGCCGCCCATCAAAAAGCTGGCCCGCAGGGGCAGCCGCGCGACTGACAAAACCGCCGCTGCAAGCGCGCAGAACACCGCAAGGCGCACAAGCCACCCGCGCTCAACGGCGGGCAGGGGGCGCAATGAGACGTAGGACAACACGGACCCTGCTGCAGTCAGGGACGTGGCATAGACCAGCGCCTTGACGCAGATCGCGATCCAGACCAGCGCGTCGGCCCCTGCTATTGCATCCAACATGGCCTTCTACTCGGCGATGTCAAAGCTGAACTGGCCCTGCATGGGATGCCCGTCCGCTGCCAGACCGCGCCATTCCACCGTGTATGTACCCGCCGAAAGCGCGGGCGGTGTGGCGGCAAAATCGCTGACGGGTTGCATGTTATCGCTGCGTGTCAACGCGTGGTCCGTACCGTCTTGGTCGCGCAAGGAAATCAGGGTCACGCGAAGGGGCATGTCAAAGGTCATGGCGATGGTTTCGGGCGATATTGCGAGGACCGCACCATCCGCTGGCACCGTCGCCTGCTTTTTGGAATGTGCGGCGGTCTGGCCCGCTGCAAAGGTCAGGGCAAACAGGAAAACCGCGGCAAGTGTTATGGGGCGTCTCATGGCAAATTCCTTTTAAAACAGTCTAGTTGATACCGTTAGCACGTTGCACCGCGCGAACATATGCCACGATTGTGCCGATGTCTGCGGCGGTCAGCCCCTTGACCGGGGCCATGTCGCCGAAAGTCCAGTGGTGCGATTTTACCCCGTACAGGGCGGCCCGCTCAAAGGATATATCGCCGTGATGACCGGGTTCGTAAATCTTGTGGATCAGCGGCGGGGCGATGCCGTCACGTCCGGCACCGTTGGTGCCATGGCAATCCGCGCAGCTGGCGTTGAATGCGGTTTCGCCCATCTTCTCGCGCGTGCTCAGTGATGCAGGCAGGGTTACGGTGACCATAGGACCGCCCGGCGTGGTTTCGGTCACCGGTTCTGACACTGTCGGCCATAAAAGCCACAGGCCCCCAAGGGTCGCAACGGCGGCGGTGATCACGGCGATTTTGATGCGCATTGTGTTGTCTTCCATTTCACTCAAAGGGGCGCTGGCCGGAGAATAACCCCGGCCAGCCGCGTGTTCGTTTATTCCGGCATCATGGCGTTGACGGCATACATGCCATCCGCGCCCTTGATCAGCATCAAGATGACCTCATCGCCTTGCGCAACACCGTCGATGACGGCGTCGGGGGTCAGGGCCATGTCCATCGTCATCGCAGGCCAGCCGATTTCGGGGATCGGTTCGTGGCTGACATTGACGGTGCCGTCACCGATGGCATTGACGATGGCCTTGGCGTGAACAGCGCCTTCGATCTGTGCGTCGCTCATCGGCATGTTGGAATGGTCCATGGTCGAATGGTTTGTTTGCGCCATCGCCATGGGCGCGGTCAGGGTCAGTGCAGAAATCAAGAGAGAGAGGGTTTTCATAAATCGTCCTTTCGGGTTGGGGTGTTATTCGGCGGGGTGGGCAGCTGCGGCGATGCCGTCTGGCTGCAACAAACTGCGGTTGACCCGTTTCAGGGCCAGCCGCTTCCAGATCACAAAGATCGACGGAATGACGAAAAGCGTAAGCAGCGTGGCGGTTGCCATACCGCCCAGCATCGGGGCTGCGATGCGTTGCATGATTTCCGATCCGGTGCCGGTGCCGTACATGATGGGGATCAACCCGGCAAAGATCGTGGCAACGGTCATCACCTTTGGGCGCACACGCAGCAATGCGCCCTCAAAGACAACTTCCTCGACGTCCAGCGGGGTCATCGCCCGCGCTTCGGCTGCGGCCAGTTTGCGGCGCTTTTCCCATGACAGGTTGAGGTAGAGCAGCATGACGATAGCGGTCTCGACCGCGACACCGGCAAGGGCGATGAACCCCACCAGAACGGCGACCGAGATGTCAAAGCTCAGATACCACAAGAACCACACGCCCCCCGCCAATGCGACGGGCAGGGCGGCCAGAATGATGCCGACTTCGATCACACGGTTGAATGCCATGAACAGCATCAATGTGATAATCAGCAAGGTTGCAGGGGCGACCAGCTTGAGCCGCTCTTGCATGCGCTGGATGTATTCATACTGCCCCGACCACGTGATCGAATAGCCGGCCGGCAATGTGACACCGGCGGCCACGGCGGCGCGGGCTTCGTCGACATAGCCACCCAGATCGCGGCCCGCGATGTCGATGAACACAAACCCCGTGCGCCGTGCGTTTTCGGACCGGATCATGCCGGGACCGTCAACGATGCTGATCTCGGCCAGGGCCCCCAGAGGGACATGCGCCCCCGACGGCGTGACCACCGGCAGATCGCGCAAGCGTTCGGGGCTGTCGCGCCAGTCTTGCGGATAGCGCAGATTGATCGGAAAGCGTTCCAGCCCCTCGACAGATTCAGACACCTGCATGCCCCCGATCGCGGTTTGCACCACGTCCTGAATGTCGCGCACGCTCATCATAAAACGGGCGGCGGCGTCGCGGTTGGGGTTGATCTCGATGAACCGCCCGCCGATGGGACGTTCGGCATAGGCCGAGGTCGTGCCGTCAATTTTGGACGTGATGCGTTCGACCTCGATCCCGATCTGTTCGATCACGCCAAGGTCGGCACCAGATATTTTCACCCCCACCGGTGTTTTGATGCCCGTGGCCAGCATGTCGATCCGGTTCTTGATCGGCTGTATCCACACATTGGTCACACCGGGGATCTGCACGACGCGGTCCAATTCGGCGCGGATCTTGTCCATCGTCATGCCCGCGCGCCATTGCGCTTCGGGTTTCAGCTGGATCGTCGTCTCGATCATGGTCAAGGGGGCCGGATCGGTGGCGGTATCGGCGCGGCCCAGTTTGCCATGCACGGTCAGCACCTCGGGCACGGTCGCGATCAGGCGGTCGGTCTGTTGCAGCACCTCACGCGCCTTGCCAATCGACACACCGGGGTAAAGCGAGGGCATGTACAGAAAATCACCCTCGTTCAGCTCGGGCATGAATTCGGTCCCGATGCGCTGCAAGGGCCACGCCATCGACGCCACCAGCACACCTGCCAGAACGGTCGTCGCCCACGGCCACGCAACCGCTGCATCCAGAAAGGGGCGGTAGACCCAGATCACCAGCCGGTTGAGCGGGTTCTTGCGTTCGGGGATGATCCGGCCGCGCACGAAATACCCCATCAGCACCGGCACCAGCGTGATCGACAGGATCGCGGCAGCGGCCATGGCATAGGTCTTGGTAAAGGCGAGCGGTTTGAACAGCCGGCCTTCCTGGCTTTCCAGCACAAACACCGGCAGAAAGCTGACCGCGATAATGGCGAGCGAAAAGAACAGCGCGGGGCCGACTTCCTCGCAACACTCGGTCACGATGCGCCAGCGGTTCTTGTTGGTCAGCTTTTCGGTCTCAAGCCTTCGGTGCATGGCTTCGATCATCACAATCGCCGCATCCACCATTGCGCCAATCGCGATGGCAATGCCGCCCAGCGACATGATATTGGCATTCACCCCTTGCAGCTTCATGATGATAAACGCCGCAAAGATACCCAAGGGCAGCGACAGCAGGATCACCAGCGATGATCGCAAATGCAGCAAGAACGCAGCACAAACCAGCACAACCACGATGAATTCTTCGGTCAGCTTGTGTTGCAGGTTTTCAATCGCGCGCTCAATCACGCCTGCGCGGTTATAGGTCGTCACGATCTCCACGCCCTCGGGCAGGCTGGCGCGCAAGACGTCTATGCGCGCCTCGACGGCCTTGATCGTGGTCAGCGCATTGCCGCCCCACCGCAGGATCACCACGCCGCCCACGGCATCGCCTTCGCCCTCGAATTCACCCACACCGCGTCGCATTTCCGGCCCAAGCCGGATGTCGGCCACATCGCCCAGCGTGATGGCGGCACCGCGCGCGTTCACGATCAACGGCGCTTTGGCGAGGTCGGCCAATTCGTCAACATAGCCGGTCGAGCGGACCATGAATTCGGCCTCTCCCATCTCGATCACGCTGCCGCCTGTTTCGCGGTTTGCGCCCTGGATGGCGGCCCTGACCTGTGCCAGCGGGATGTCATAGGCGCGCAGTTTGTTGGGGTCGACCACGACCTGATATTGCTTGACCATGCCGCCGATCGTGGCCACCTCGGAGACACCATCGACGGTCTGTAATTCGTATTTGAGGAACCAGTCCTGAAGCGTTCGCAGTTCAGCCAGATCATGCCCGCCGCTGCGGTCGATCAGGGCATATTGATAGATCCAGCCCACACCGGTCGCGTCCGGCCCAAGCTGGGGGGCCACCCCTTCGGGCAGATTGGCGGTGATCTGGCCCAGATATTCCAGCACCCGCGTCCGCGCCCAATACAGATCGGTGCCGTCTTCAAAGACGACGTAAACATAGCTGTCGCCAAAGAACGAAAAGCCGCGCACGTCGCTTGCCCCCGGCACGGCGAGCATCGCGGTGGTAATGGGATAGGTGATCTGGTCCTCGACGACCTGCGGGGCCTGACCGGCATAGGACGTGCGCACAATCACCTGCACGTCCGACAGATCGGGGATCGCATCCACAGGGGTCGTGCGGATGGCCCAGACCCCCGCCACAGCCATCATAAGCGCCAAGGCAATCACGATCACCCGGTTCGCGATAGAGGCGCGGATCAGGGCGGCGATCATTGGGTCGCCCCCGACAGTTTGGCGAACCCGACCAGCGTCATCGAGAAATCAGGATTGCGGCTGAGAAGCAGGTTGATTTCCTGACCCAGCGGCAGGCTGGCCAGATCGACCAAAGGATCAACGGCAAAACCCATCGTCATGCCGGGCATCCCGATATCCATCATCGGCCCATGGGTGATGTTCGCCATCCTTGCGGCCGGATCAACGGTATTGATCGTGCCTGTCACCTCGATTGGCGGGGCGGCAGGGTCGGCTGCCGACAGGATCATGGTCATGCCATCAGGGCGCGCGAATGTCAGGGTCATTTTCTGGCCGATGGCCAGAGCAGCCGTATCCAGCGCGGGGTCTACGGCAAAGCCCATCGTCATGCCCGGCATGCCGATCTGGGTCATGGGGCCATGGGTGATCGTCGCCATTCCGGTGGCGGGGTCTATTGCATCAATCGTGCCGGAAACCACGATGGGTGGGGCCGCAGGTTCAGGCGTTGGTTCAGCCACAGCTTCAGGCATCGCGTCGCTGCGCAGGGCAACAATGGTGAACAACCCGTCTTCGCCCTTGGACAGGTCGAATTCCACAGGCTGGTCAAGCGGCACATCGGCGGCATCAATTCCCGCGACATCCATGTCCATCTGCATCGCAGGCCAGCCCAAGGCGGGAATGGGGTCATGGGCCATCGTCAGTTTGCCGTCGCTTGTCACGGCCAGAACACGCCCCATGCCAGTGGCAGCAATGCCATCGTCGCTGCCAAGGGCGATCAGGCTGAGCAGGCCATCGGCACCGCGCGCGGCCTGAAAGGCAACGTCCTGACCCGCCGCAAGCCGATCAAGGGCTAGGTCGGCACGGATGGCAAAGCGCGATGTCATGGCAGGCCAGTCCAGCGCCTCGAGCGCGCCGTGGCGGATCGTGGCGACCCGCGTCTTGGCGTCAAGCGCCACCAATGTGCCGGTGCCGCGTGCAGGTGTTGCATCGGTCGGGGCCATGCGCATCAATCCCGCATTCAGCGCGCTTTCGCTGTCGATCAGGAATTGCGCAGAGGCCACAACCTCTTCTCCGGCGGCAAGACCCTGTACAACTTCGGTCCGGCCCCCTTCGCCGAAACTGTCGCGCAGGCCGGTGGTGATCAGGCGGGGTTTGAACGTGCCTTCGCCGGTTTTCAGGATCACGCGTTCGGCCGACCCTGTGCGGATAATCGCTTCGGTCGGGACGGTCAGCGCCATGCGCGACTGGTTCGGTGTCAGGGTGACGGTGCCAAACATATTGGGACGCAGCAGGCCATTTGCATTGTCAAAGCGCAGACGCACCGGCAAGGTCCGCGTCTTTGCGTCAAGTTCGGGATAGATATAATCGACTTTGCCCTCAAAGACCTGCCCGTGCAGATGTTCGAACTGCGCCACTGCCTGCATGTTATCGGTCAACCGCGCGATATCGCGTTCAAACACATCAACGACCAGCCAAACCGCACTGGTATCGGTCAGCGACATCGCCCTCACGCCGGGTTGCAAATACATACCCTCTGCGGCCTCGAGCGAAATGACAACACCGTCCTGCGGGGCAAGCACTTGGATATTTCGGGCGATTTCGCGGCTGGCTTCAACCTTTTTGATCTGCTGTTCGGACATGCCCAGACTGCCGAGCTTGCTGCGGGCGGCGTCAACAATGCGGCGGTCACCGGCCTCGAGCGCGCGGATCAGATCCCCCGAGGACGACCCGATCACCTGCGAGAACATCTCGAACAGCACATCGCCTTTGCGCACCGGATCGCCAACAGCACGCAGGTTCAGCTTTTCGATCCAGCCGTCAACGCGGGTGTGAACATGGCTGGTCAGGTGTTCGTCATAGCGCACAAAGCCCACGGTTTCGATGCGCGGCGAGATTTCAGCGGTCTGTGCAATCGCCGTGCGCACCCCGATGGCGTTGATCTCGGCGCGCGACAGCGTCACTTCTGCGGGATCGCCCGACGGTTCCTGCCCCGCCATCACAGGGATCAGATCCATCCCCATCGGCGATTTTCCGGGGCCGGGTTGCCGGAAATTCGGGTCCATCGGGGCGACCCAATACAAGATTTCATCCGCTCCGTTTCCGGCCATTTCGGACGGGTTCAGATACAGTCTTTCCAGAAATACGCCACCTGCCACACCGACAGAGAGTGCAAGAACACTCAGGGCTGAATATCGTCCACGCATGGTCACCTCGACACCGGCCTCGTTCGCGAAGCCGTGTTTGATCAATCACAAATGTGCTGCCCGCAAAGCAGGGGCAGTCACCCGAAATTCATCAAATCTGTTGAGGAGGGCGGTCTTTTGTCTCGCGGGGGAATGAGGGCAGGCCGCTGTGATAATCACACGGCTGGCCATTCGTGAGGAAGGCGTCTGACGCGACCGAGGCGACAGGCACGGATGCTTCCTGGAAGCAGCAGACCGAGGACATGCAATGCACCGTATTTTCGTGATCGCTGTGGTCTGGTATCGTACTCTGCGCGGCAGGTGCCATCGACGAATGACCCATCGCCGAATGATCCATTCCGGCATGGTCCATCGGACCGGATGCCATCTGGTGCAGCGTTGGCGCGTCCTGCGAAGCCACAGCGGCGCTTGGCAAAATGGCATTCATCAGCAAGGCAAGGACAAGGACCAACGATCCTATCCCGCGCAGCTTGGACCAAGGTCCTGATTTGTGCAAATTACCATTCATGCGCTCTTAATCTCTTTGGCGCGCGCGGAATTCAAGTGAGAACTTTGTGATCAAAGGCGGCGGGGGTGAAACATTTCGCGCGATAGGCAGCATTTTTCCGGCCAAGTTGATCTGTGTCAAAGACAAATTCAGATGGGCGAATGTATTTGGCGCATCAATCAAGGGACGTCGGAGACGTTCAAAGGGCCTTGGCACAGAGCAAAGCCGCGCCTGATCCACCCCCGTCCCAAAGGACACCGAGATGAAACATACTTTCGCTGTTAACCTTGGCCCCGCCAAAGCCGCGTGGGGAGTTCTGTCAGGACCATCAGCGTTTCGCCCGGTTTTTCATGAATTTGCGGGGCGATTGCCCAGCCGACGAGGCATCGAATGAGCGATAAAAGCGATACAGGACTGCCCTTGGAAATCATCAATCATAACGGGGGCAGCCCCGCAGGCGTCGCGGCACGTGGCTGGTTTCGCAAACGCTATCTGCTGGTGCTGCTGGTGCCGGTGTTCCTGTTTACCGGTGCGGTGATCGGGATGTATTTCCAGCCGCCGGGCCTGCAAAAATTCTATGCGCTGACAGGGTTGCAGCCGGGCGGCGGGTCTGCGTCCCCGATCGCGCTGCCGCCCGACATTGATCTGCCTCAGGACATGGTCGAAACCATGCGCGTGACCGATGTGGTGGGGCTTGCGCGGCTGATGCCACGCGGCGATGTGTCGGTCGTGGCGGCCCCGTTTGGTGCGGGCGATGCAAGGGTGGCGGAACTGCTGGTGGCCGAAGGCGACAGGGTCGAAAAAGGCACGCCGGTGGCGCGGCTGGACAATCACGACGTGCTGGCCGGTGCGGTTCTGCTGGCCGAGGCCACGGTTGCCATCCGCGAGGCCGCGCTGGTGCAGACCCGTGCAAGTGTCCAAAACAGCCGTGACGAAGCGCAGGCGGCGCTGGATCAGGCCCGCAGCGCGGCAACCGAGGCGGAAACCGATCTGGCCCGCACCCGCGCGCTGTTTGACCGCGGTGTTGCCACCCGCAGCACATTGGATGCGGCATCGGCGGCCAGCCAGCAGGCATCGCTTGCGGTTGCCAAAGCCCAAGCGACCCTTGCGCGTTTTGCCGCCGTGGCGGTGGACCAGCAACCCGATGTGATCGTGGCGGCGCGCAATCTGGATGCGGTCAAGGCCGATCTGACCCGCGTGCGGCGTGATCTGGCACGCGCTGATGTGCTGGCCCCGATCAAGGGGACGGTGTTGAACATCCACGCCACAGCGGGGCAACGCCCGCCCGCAGACGGCATCATGGAAATCGGCGATACCGATCACATGATGGCCGAGGCCGAGATTTATCAGGACCGGATCGTTCAGGTTCAAAAGGGCCAACCGGTGGAGCTGGTCTCGACTGCGCTTGGCCGGACATTTCAGGGGCGGGTCAGCTTTATCGGGCTGACGGTCGGACGGCAGGGGTTGGTGTCGGATGATACGGCGGCCAATACCGATGCACGGGTGATCCGCGTGTTGATCGAACTGGATGCGGCGTCATCCCTGCTGGCATCGCGCTTTACCAATCTTGAGGTCATCGCCCGTATCGACACCCACGCGGCCGTGGCGAAATGAAACGTCTGTTGCGCGCGATCCTGGGACGTTTGCCGATTGGCTGGCTGCAACTGACCCACAGCCGCCCGCGCTTTGCCGCCGCCCTTGCCGGTGTGGCCTTCGCCAATGTGCTGGTGTTTGTGCAACTGGGGATCATGAATTCGATGGCGACCGCGACCATGAAGCCTTACGGATTTTTCAACGCCGACATCATGATATCGTCTGGGGATGCGAATTCCATGACCGAGGGCGGCAATGTCGCACGGCAATGGTTGCTTCAGGCGCTTGGCGATCCGCAGGTGGTTTCGGGCGCGGGGCTCTTTGTCGGAAACGTATCATGGCAACGCCCGACCAAGACGCTGGGCCTGACGACCTATGGGCTTGACCCGACGGTCGGTTTTTTTGCCCCCGCGATCGCTGGCAAAGCGGCGGTTTTGCAATTGCCGGGGGCGGGGTTGCTGGACCGGTTCAGCCGTGGCCTGCCCAAAGACGTGGCCGCCGCGATCCGCCCCCAGACCCCGCTGTCCTTTGAGGTGTCGGGCGAAACATTGACCCTGTTCGACACATTCGCAGGGGGCGGGGGCTTTGGCGGTGACGGCTATATGATGCTGTCCGACCAAAGTTTTTTGCGGCTTTTTCCGGCGCGCACCTCAGCGGCCCCCGATCATATCTTGTTGCGCATCGCTGCGGGGGCTGATCCCGACACGGTTGCCGCGCGTTTGGCGGGGCTGATCTCGGACAAGAGCTTGCGGGTGCGCAGCTTTGCCGCCGCCGCGCAGGAAGACCTGTCCTACCAGCAAACCAAACGGCCCACGGGGATCATATTCGGCTTTGGCGTGATCATCGGCATTCTGGTGGGGATCGTGATCGTCTATCAGGTGCTGTCCACTGATGTGTCCGACCACATGCGCGAATACGCGACCTTCAAGGCGATGGGATACAGCCATCGTTTCTTCCTTGGCATCGTGCTGGAGGAAGCGCTGATCCTTGGGGTGTTGGGGTTTATCCCGGGTTTCCTTGTGGGAACGGCGATCCTGACCGGCATGGCGGCGGCGACCACGCTGCCTTTGCAGATGACCTTTGGCATGGCCGCATCGGTGTTTGTGGGCACCGTGATCGCCTGCACCTTGTCGGGGGCCATCGCCACGCGGCGGTTGGTGCGCGCTGATCCCGCCGATCTGTTCTGATGGGGTATCGCAATGGGCAGCAATGATCCGATCGCCGTCACGGGGCTGAACCACTGGTTCGGCACAGGCGAGGCCCGCAAACAGGCGGTTTTCGATGTGAACCTGACCGTGGCGCGCGGCAGCCTGACGGTTCTTGTGGGGCCATCGGGGTCTGGCAAGACCACCGTGCTGACGCTGCTGGGGTGCCTGCGCGAGGTGCAGGACGGGTCGGTGCACCTGTTGGGGCATGAATTGCACGGCGCGCATCCGACGCTGCTGACGAGCCTGCGCCGAAGGCTCGGGTTCATCTTTCAGGCGCATAACCTGCACGAAAGCCTGACCGCGCAGCAAAACGTGATTATGGGGCTGGATGTTCACGGCAGATTGTCCGCCGGTCAGGCCGAAGCTGCGGCGGACCATGTGCTGGACCTGGTCGGGCTGGGGGACCGTCTGGCGTATCTGCCCGCCAATTTGTCAGGCGGCCAGAAACAACGGGTCGCCGTGGCGCGTGCCTTGGTGGGCAACCCCGATGTGATCTTTGCCGATGAACCCACAGCCGCGCTGGACCGTGAAAGCGGCGCGAATGTCGTGGCGATGATCAAGCGCCTTGGCCATGAACGCGGCACCACCACGGTCATGGTCACCCACGACAACCGCATCCTTGATCAGGCCGACAGGGTCATCACCCTGGAGGACGGGCGCATTGTGGATGATACGCTTTAGGGTTTTGTGATGCCGCCAATTCATTCCCCCGGCCTGCGGGCGGATGAATTTTACCCGAATGGATTGCGTTTTTTGATTTTGCTCAATCGGCGCGACGTCTCGCTTGTTAGACGATGAAGAGCCTAACCAGTAATATGGAGACTTCACATGTCCTACCAAGACTTTCTTCCTGCAAATTGGATCAGGAACCAGAACCCCGCCGTTAACCCCTTTTTCGCCCTGCGCAAAGAAGTCGACAGCCTGTTTGACGATTTTGGCGACGGCATTTTCACCGGTGCGAACAAGGTGTTGGTGCGCTCGAACGTCAGCGAGACCGATAAGGAATTCACCATCACCGCCGAATTGCCCGGTCTGACCGAAGAAGATGTCGATGTGTCCGTGACCGGCGACCGCATCGTCATCAAGGGCGAAAAGAAAACCGAGAAAGAAGAGAAAGGCGACGAGGAAGGCCGCGCCTATCATCGCATTGAACGCACCTCGGGATCGTTCGAGCGCATGATGACATTGCCGTTCACGATCGACCCCGACAAGGTCGAGGCCGTGGTGAAAGACGGCGTTTTAAAGGTCACAATTGCCAAGCCGCCGGAAGCCGTCACAAAGACCAAGAAAATCAATGTGGGCTACGACAAGTAGATTTCCGGGGGTGGCTGCGCAGGGGCGGGGCCACCCTAATTCAAGGACAATGCTACAGGTCGGGCATGGGTCGGCAGAGAGTTGCATTCTGCCAAGGGCCACACGCACGGCCTGCAACCGGTGGTTTGGTGTCGCAGCGCAACCATGCTGAACACCCCGATTTTCACAAAGGAACGGACCCATGTTTCACAATATCCTTCTGGCATATGACGGCTCTGACAACGGGCGGCGGGCTTTGGAAACGGCTTGCGAGTTTTCCAAAAAACTCGGGGCTGACCTGAAGATCGTTCACGTCCTGATGCACGGTCGCCCGCCGCAGGAACTGGTCCGGATGGCCGAGGTCGAACATCTGGTCAAGCAGGTTCAAACCAGCCCATCGCTCCAGCTTGTGCTGCCCGACGGGCGGCCCGCCGAGATGCTGCGGCAGGGTGCCTTGGATGGTGGGTCAGCGCGGGTGATCTCGGCGTTGGGGGACCAGTTGGTCGCCAATGCAAAAGAGCGCTGCAAAACACTGGGTGCGCAAAACGTCACCGGATCGGTGCGGTTGGGCGACCATGCCGAAGAAATTCTGGATGCCGCGAACGAGGCGGGGGCCGATATGATTGTGATCGGTTCCAGAGGGTTGGGGAAAATCAGAAGCGCTGTTTTGGGAAGTGTTTCGCAAAAGGTAATTCACAACGCCACGCAGACGGTTGTGGTGGTCAAGTAACCCGATTTCGGGCGCGCGCCCGGGGTCGGGTGGTCAACGCAAGGGGTCTCGGCCAATCAGTGGATGCGCCAGATTTTGCGCAGCTTGCTGACGCTGGTTTCGGGAATTTTGAAATAGCGCGCGATTTCGCCATCCGACAAACCCAGATCAACAAAGGTTTCCAAAACCCGTCTTGGCATTGCGCCAAGCTCGGCGATATGCGGGCAGATCCTGGGCGGTACTTGTGCATGCGGCGATGGGGCCGCATTGCCGGATTCCAGTCTAGAAATATGGGAAGTGTCTTTATCATTCATGTGCAGGTCCCACGGCAGCCATAATCAGGATACAAATTGCAGTGAATCCTGTCTGCGGAATGATCAGGATCAAAAGCCCGGAATTTCGCGCGGGCAAAGGCAGGATATTGCCGACGATCTTCAACGCAATTGGCAAAAACCGGCGCGTTTTGCGGAGATATGCCCTTGGGCGGGGGCTTTGGACGCGGTTATGCCCCATTGATCGCGAAATGGTCCTCAAGCTGTTGAGGCGCGGATGCGC
The DNA here is from genome assembly GCF_013282155.1 of Sulfitobacter sp. HGT1. Classification (GTDB taxonomy): domain Bacteria; phylum Pseudomonadota; class Alphaproteobacteria; order Rhodobacterales; family Rhodobacteraceae; genus Sulfitobacter. The sequence continues at coordinate 255,488 of NZ_BLWI01000010.1, read as the reverse complement.
GGGGGCTGGCCAGAGTTGCCAAAGCAGCACCCCGGACCACAAAGGGATTGGCTGACAGGCACGCAGAGTGGTCGACAAGCGGCTGATATCTAGTTAAAATGTCCGGTAACCTAGACTTCTCGGAATTGATGCCTGTCAATCGATATGCGCGTGTTCCAAGCCTCCACTTTACCGTGTGCTGGTTTTCCGAGATAGTGTAGCAAAGCAGCACGATGCCCTTGGCAGGAGTTTGGGAAGTTATGGCGCGAAAGTCCAAGCAAACAGGAGCGCAGGGCCAACCGACGCCTGCGCGTCCGGCTGTTGCCAAAGCCGTGGCAAAACCGGATGCGCGCACCACGATCCCTGTGGTGGGCTTGGGGGCCTCTGCCGGGGCGTTGCAAGCTTACAGCGCGTTTTTTGACGTTATTCCTGCCGACACAGGCGCGGCCTATGTTCTGGTCCATCATGTCGACCCGGATCACAAAAGCCTGATGGCTGATCTTTTGACAAAACACACCAAGATGCCCGTGGTGCTGGCCGAGGACCAAAGCCCCATTCAGGCAGATCATGTCTATGTCATTCCGCCCAACAATTACCTCGAGATCAGGCAAGGCGTGCTGCATCTTTCGGAACCCACGGACCGTCGCGGCACGCGGTTGCCGATCGACCTGTTTCTGAAATCACTTGCCAAAGACCTTGGCAAAAACGCCATCGCTGTCATTCTATCGGGAACGGGCAGTGACGGGTCGGCGGCCATTCGCGAGATCAAGGAACACGGCGGCATCGTCTTGGTGCAAGACCCCGTCGAGGCCGCGCTTGACGGGATGCCGCGCAGCGCGATGGCGACCGGGGTGCCCGATTATATTGTCGAGATCGACAAGATGCCCGACATTATCACCAATTACATCCGTCATCCCTTTGTCCAAAAGGATAAGGCGCAAAAAGCCCTTGGCGACAATGCCAAAGGGTCGTTGGGCCAGATCATCAAGGTTCTGCAAGCCCATTCGCCGATTGATTTCAACGTCTACAAGGATGGCACCTTGCTGCGCCGGATCGAGCGGCGCATGGCGCTCAGGCATATTACGGATTCAGAAGAATACCTCGCGCTTTTAAAGGAATCCTCGGAAGAGGCGCAGGGCCTGTGCGCGGATCTTTTGATCAGCGTGACCTCGTTTTTCAGGGGCAAAGACGCCTTTGACTACATCGAAAAAACCCTGCTTGACGGGCTGCTTCGGTCGCACGAGGCGGGAAAGCCGCTGCGGATATGGGTGCCCGCCTGTGCCACGGGCGAAGAAGCCTATTCATTGGCGATGCTGGTGATCGAAAAAGCGTCGGCATTGCGCAAGGATGTGAAGTTGCAGATTTTTGCGACGGATGTCGATGAACGCGCCCTCACAACAGCCCGCAACGGGGTGTATCCGGATTCCATCGCTGATGATGTATCAGCGGCCCGGCTAAAACGGTTTTTCACCAAGGAAGACCACAGCTACCGCGTGTCGCCAGAGCTGCGCGATGCAGTCGTTTTTGCCAATCACAACATCCTGTCTGACGCACCTTTTTCGCGGCTTGATCTGGTGTCGTGCCGGAATTTGATGATCTATCTGACGCCCGGTGCGCAGGAACGCGTCATCAAGATGTTTCATTTCGCGTTGAATGATGGGGGCATTCTGTTTCTGGGGATGTCCGAGACAACGGGCAGTGAGGATGCGTTGTTCGAGCCGATGTCGAACAAATACCGCGTCTATAAAAGGGTGGGCCACGGACGCAGGCGCGCCACTGATCTGCCCTTCATGCAACGCACTTTCAACAGCGGGACATTCGCCCCGAAACGCAACCACATCTCCGTTGGTGGGGATAACCTCTCCGAGCTAAGCCGCAACCTTCTGGTCGAGCAATATGCCCCCGCGGCCGTTCTTATCAACGCCCAGTCCGAGGCGCTGTATTTCGAGGGGTCAATGGATGAGTACCTGCGGGTGCCATCGGGCGAAATAAGCCGTGATTTGTTGGCGATGGCGCGGCAGGGGCTGCGCGCCTCCTTGAACAACGCCATCCGGACGGCGCGCACAGACGGCACAGCGGCCAAGGAAAGCGGCACAATCACACGGGGCAACAAAAGGATAGGGGTCACGATCCAGGTCCATCCTGTGACGTTGGACGATACCACGCTGTTTCTGGTGACCTTTGCCGACCAACCCAAACGCCCCCTTGCGCCCCCCCCTGACGAACGCAACGCAGAGGCTTTTCGCAGGGTCGAGCAAGAGCTTGAAACCACCCGTTCAGAGCTGCGCACAACCATCCGCGATTACGAGCTGTCCACCGAAGAGTTGAAGGCTGCCCACGAAGAGGCAATGTCGATGAACGAGGAGTTCCAGTCGACCAACGAAGAGCTGGAAACCTCGAAGGAAGAGCTGCAATCGCTGAACGAAGAGTTGACTGCGCTGAACACCCAGCTTCAGCAAAAGATCGACGACGAACGGCGGGCATCGGACGATCTGAACAATCTGTTGTCCAGTTCGGGCATTGCAACGCTGTTTCTGGACACTGACTTTAACATCATGCTGTTCACGCCTGCGACGCGCGAATTGTTCAACCTGATCAGCAAAGACACCGGGCGTTTGTTCAGTGACATCACGGCCAAGGTCAAGGATCCCGATCTGCTCAAGGATGCCGAGAAAGTTCTCGAAACACTGATCCCCGCCGAACGCGAAGTCGAAAGCGATGACGGGCGGTGGTACGTGCGGCGCATCCATCCATATCGGACACAAAGCGGCAAGATCAGTGGCGTCGCGGTGACCTTTTCCGAAGTGTCCGACCTCAAGGCCTTGCAGCGCGAATCCATGGCCGCCCGCGAGTTTTCCGAAAGCATCATCAGCACCGTGCGTGAACCAATGCTGGTGCTTGACAGCGGCCTGAATATCCTTGCTGCCAGCCGTGCGTTCAACCGTGTGTTTGCCACCAGACCGGCTGATATTATCGGGAAAAATCTGTTTTCCATCCAGGACCGGCAATGGGATGCGCCAAAGCTGCGTCAACTGATGGAAAACGTCCTGCCCCAGAAAACGACGGTAGAGGCCTTTGAACTGGCGTTGAATGTCGGTGATCTTGGAAGACGCGACATGATCCTGAACGCGCGCAAGGTGGTGGGATCCCCTGCGGAGGAGGCGGCGATCCTGCTCGCCGTCGAAGACGTCACCGAGAAGCGATCCAACGAACAGGCCATTCTGGATCGCGAGGCACGGCTGAGCGCCATTCTTGATGCGGCCCCCGAGGCGATCCTGACAATCGACGAGCAGGGCATTGTCGGCACTTTCAGCACCGGAGCGGAGGGTATTTTCGGCTTCAAGGCCTCGGAGGTGCTGGGCCGGAACGTCAAGATGCTGATGCCAGAGCCCGACCGCAGCGATCATGACGGTTATCTGGAGCGCTATGTCAAATCCGGAGAAAAGCAGACCGTCAGGTTAGGTCGCGAGATGGATGCCCAACGCAAGGACGGCACGCGGGTTCCGATCCGGCTGACCGTGTCCGAACTGAAGATTGACGGTGCGCGCCATTTTCTGGGGATCATCCATGATCTGACAACCGAAAGAAAACGCCAGGCCGAATTGCAGCGCGCCCAGAAGATGGAGGCCGTGGGCCAGTTGACGGGCGGTCTGGCCCATGACTTCAACAATCTGTTGACGGTCGTCATTGGCAATCTCGAACTTCTTGAGATGCGCACAGATGACCCCAAGCTGCATGAGCTGTTGAAAGAGGCGTTGGAGGCATCAAATATGGGGGCTGCCCTGACCAGCCAGTTGCTGTCTTTCGCGAAAAAGCAGTTGCTTGCGCCGGAAAATATCGCGCTGAACGAACTGATCAAAAACATGCTGCCGATCCTCACAAGGACGCTGGATGAAAAGATCGAGATCAAAAAGCGGCTTGCCAATGATCTGGCTGCGACGGTGGCGGACCCCGGTCAGATCGAAAGCGTGATCTTGAACCTTGCGCTCAATGCGCGCGATGCGATGCCCGATGGCGGGACACTTACCATTGAGACAAGCAATGTCACGCTGGATGAATCCGATGCCGCAACGCAGGTTGATGTGACGCCGGGTGATTACGTCTGCCTGTCTGTGACCGATACGGGCGTCGGGATGACACCGGAAACACAGTCGCATGTGTTCGAACCCTTCTTTACCACAAAGGGCCCCGGTGCCGGGTCCGGGCTGGGGTTGAGCATGGTATATGGTTTTGCACAACAGTCGGGCGGGCATGTCACGATCCAAAGCAAGATCGGCGAGGGCGCGACCTTCAAGCTGTTTCTGCCCGCCACCGACGGCCCTGCGGCCGATATGGAAACCCATCCTTTCCAGCAAGCTTCGCAAACCGGGACCGAGACAATTCTTGTGGTTGAAGATGACAAAAACGTCCGCCGCCTGACCGTGACCCGCCTTGAGGAATTGAACTACAAGGTGATTGCGGCCCCGGACGGACCAAAGGCCATCGAGATATTGAACAAGCGCGATGATATCGATCTGGTCTTGTCCGATGTTGTCATGCCGGGCGGGATGACGGGCTTTGACGTCGCCAAGCAGGCTTTGGCTTTGCGGCCCGGCATCAAGATTTTGCTGACCACCGGCTATGAAAAAGGGATTGAACCGAACGGGGAAAGCGGCGGAATTGACCATCCGATATTGCGTAAACCCTACGCTTTGCATGAACTGGGCCGTACATTGCGCGAGCTTCTGGACTGAAGCGAGGATCGTCGTGGCTGCGCGTGTGGGGGCAGGGGTATCGGGGCACTTAGGGTGTGAGGGCTGATTGCCACGCGCCGGCGCACAGGCTTTCGATTTCTGCGCGCGACATGGGTCTCCCCTCGGGCCCGAAGGCCGCCAGTTTCGCATCCTGCTTGATCAGAAACGCAACGGGCCGTTTCTGTGCGGAAACGAAAACAGCGCCCTTCGCGTGGCCAGCCATGACGCGACATTCGGCCAGCACAGATATCCGCAACGGGCCCAGTGTCATCGTCTGATCCAGAACCACAGTCATCGGCGTGGCCCGTATATCTGCCACGCGAACCCCAGGATCGGAACGCATAGGGCCGCCAACGTGACGCGAAAAACCGTCGTGAGGCAACCGGACAGGCAGGTTTCGGTGAAATCCGGCCGCAAGTCCAGCGACACCGATCGGGGCAAAAGACCTGAATATTTCAGGGGCATTAACAGCCCGTAAACCTGCCCGGTATCGGCAGGGTCGCCAAGACCAAACTCTGCATCGACGTGAAGTTCTACCAGATGGATGCGCCGTAAAATATCCCTTATCAACAACGGGATGTGCCGGATTGCGGCGCGATTTGCGCGCCCGAATTCCGGCCTTTTATGATGCTTTGACCTGGCCGGTTTCGCAGCCGTTTCGACGGCCATGGCTTTTGGCAGCCCCCCGGTGAGCCGGATGCGGGGGGCCAACCCGGCCAAGGCCCGCAGCTCGACCCGGTAGGACAGGTGCGGCGATGTGGTCAGATGCACGCTGGCCAAGACCGGGGTGACCACGGCCAGAACGACCAGAACCAGCATCACCAGCACGAGCCATAGGATGATCGTGATCAGCGACGCCATGGCGGGTCAACTGGCGTCCGGCTTGCCTTTTGAGGTCGCCATCTTGCCCAAAACATCGGTGGCGGCCTCGGCGGCGATCTGGGTGATATTGGTCAATGCACCTTTCACGGATTCAACACGGGCACCGTCTTGGTCAAAGATGATCGCACCAAGGGGTTTGATCCCGCCACCTGCACCCGTTCCCGCCGAGCTGCCCGATTTCTGGGTGGCACTGCCGCCCGCGCCAAACCCAAAGCCATAGCTGACAATCGGGATAACCGTCGCGCCTTCGCGCTCTATCGGGTCACCAAGAACGTTTTTCGCATTGAGCAGTTGGTCCAACTCCTGGACCGTGTTTTTCAACAGTTTTTCAACGTCTTCCATCAGTCTCTCCTTTGTAATTTTTCCTATTCTTCCTGCAATTCTTCGAGATAAAGGGCGAGCGACAACATCTGGCCGCGCACGATGACTTCGCTGCCGTACATCCCGCCATCATCAACGGCGTCGGCTTTAAACAGGTCGCCCCAGAACGGCATTTCCGACCCGTGCGCCCGAATACCCGAACGCCCGTCAATGGTCTGGATGACTTCGAGCATCGGATAGATACCGTCGTTTCTCTGGCTCAGTTGACGCAGGTTGGGAACGGGAACATTCATGAATTCGGCCAGCGACCCGTCTCCGGCGGCTGTTGTGCCATGACACACAGCGCAGGCATTCATATACAATGCCTCGCCGGATTCATCTTGGGCCACGGCACCGGTGGTGGCGGCCATTCCCAGAACAACCGCTGTGATTAAAGCATTTCTGACTCTCATCGGGGTTTCCTCCTTGTGATGGTTTGTGCCGGTTTCGGGTCTGTGCAGATGGTCGAATAGGTCCGTTTTCCGGGGCGTCTGCTACCAAGGCGCAAGGCAAACTGCGCCTTGGTAAAAACTAGCCCGTCTGCGGATCGACGCGATTGACATACATCAAACGCGTCGGCGTGATCCGCTAGGGGTATTACTCCTTTGGCGGAGTGCCGGGGCGCGCGCTGACAGTCACATGCGCTGGCCGGATAAGCCGCTGCCCGATCGCAAATCCGTGACGATGCAAAAGCAGAACCTGACCCGGCTCGGTTTTGTCGCTTTCTTCCATTTGCAGGGCCTCATGCAGCACCGGATCGAAGGGGGTGTTTTTGGGGGCAATCTGCCGGACGCCAAGCGCCCTGAGGCCGGTTTCGAAGGCGGCCTTGGTTCTGTTCAGACCCTCCAGCTGTGCCGATCCCTGCGGTGTGTCGGCATCGGGGCTGGCGCGTGCGGCCTCAATCGCCATGCAGATGTCGTCATAGGCGGGGGCAAGGGCTTCGACGGCAAGGGCAACGCCATGTTCGCGGCCATCCATTCGGGCCGCGTCGGCGCGCTTGCGGGCATTCTCTGCATCGGCAAGGGCACGCTTCCACTTGTCCGTCAGCTCCGCGATTTCTGCCGCGTGATCGGGGGTGGCGGCATGGGATGTACCTGACGCAGATGTGTCAGTGGTCGGGGTGTTTGTGTTCTTTGCCATAGCGGGTTCCTATCGTGATTTTGGGATGTGCAGATCAGCGGATAAGCAGAAATAGACGGGCCGATCCGCGTTGAATGGTAAGGGCAAGCGCGCCGTCGATGGACGCAAGTTGCTGGCGCAAGGCGGCAACTGACGCGACGGGGACCTGATTGGCCGCCAGAATGATATCGCCTGCTTCCAGCCCCGAGCGGTCCGCGCGGCTGTCGACGTCGACTTGCATGACAACAACACCGGAAACATCGCCATAAAGCGGATCGCCTGATTGCAGGTCACGCAATTTGGCCCCGGAAAGCCGCCCCGTCGCAGGTTCACCAAACTTTGGCCCGAATTGCGGGCCTTTGTGCAATGCCGCTTGCAGGGTCAGCAGTTCGCCGTTGCGCAGGATGCCGATTTCGATGCGCCGACCCAACCGTTTGAGCCCGATCTGGCTGCGCAGATCGGCAGAGCTGGCCACGGGGCGACCATCGACAGACACGATCACATCACCGGGTTGCACGCCCGCCGCTTCGGCGGGGCTGTCGGGTTCGACCTGCGTGACCACGGCACCGGCACCGGCATCCACGCCCAAGGCCTCGGCCAGATCGGGGGTGAAATCCTGGATCATCACGCCAAGCTGGCCACGCTGGACCTCGCCGAATTCGATAAGCTGGCTGACGACGGCATTGACCATGTTTGCAGGCACCGCGAAACCGATCCCGACATTGCCGCCCGACGGCGCGATGATCGCCGTGTTGATCCCGACCAGCCGACCGTCCAGCGTCACCAAGGCCCCGCCCGAATTGCCCGGATTGATCGAGGCGTCGGTCTGGATAAAGTCTTCGTAGCCTTCGATGTTCAGCCCGCTGCGCCCCAAGGCACTGACGATCCCCGATGTCACCGTCTGGCCAAGGCCAAAGGGGTTTCCGATCGCAAGGACGTAATCGCCCACTTGCAGCCGGTCGCTGTCGCCCATCTCAAGCGCGCTCAGCCCTGCCGCATCGATCCTCAGCAGGGCGATATCGGTGCCGGGGTCGCTGCCGATCAGTTCTGCATCGACCTGGCGTCGGTCCTTGAGGGTCACGGTGATCCGTTCCCCGTTTTCCACGACATGGTGGTTGGTCAGCACATAGCCTTTGGCGGCATCAAAGATCACCCCGGAACCCGCGCTCATTTGCCGGCGCATCTGCGGCTGTTGCGGCAAAGGCTGCAAATCGAAAAACCGCCGGAAAAACGGATCGTTGAAAAGCGGGTTCTGATCGGTTGATTGCTGGCTTTCCACCGAAATATTGACGACCGCAGGGGTTACCTTGGCCAGCAAGGGGGCCAGCGTCGGCAGCCCCTGGTCATTGCGGTAAAGCGGGAGATCCGCGGTTTGTGACAGCGCTGGCGCGGCAAGGCCCGAGGTGAAAATGCACAGTGCCAGCGCGATGGGGCCAAGCCGGGAAAGTCGAACAGGCATTGCGTTTCTCCTTTGATATTCCAGTCTGTGGTCCAGCAGGATGCGGACCATCACAGGCCAAAAGGATAGGTTTCGTCTTCGGTTGTGTTTGTCAGGGCGGGCAGCGGGCTGAGGGCCTGGGTTTTGTCAAACCACACAAAGGCGTCATATTGATCGGGCAGGGACGCGGGGCTGTAATGGCTCGCGCGTTCGGTTTCGGGGCGGTAGATCACGCCGATATAGCGCTCCAGCCGCGGGGTGCTGAGCAGCCGGTAAAACGCGCCGGACCGGTCTTTTGCGAAGTCCCACAAGAAGCGCTCGTGACCCACGTCATGGCACAGCGCCTCGTAGCTGTCGCCACGGGGCGGGCGTATGGTCTTGATCTCCATCGGGGAGTCCCATTCGGATGCGGCAGCAACCGTGCCGGTGGCGGTTCCGAAACCGATCAGGGCGGCATCGCTGCCATATGCCTCGCGGCACAGCTGACCGATGTTCAATTCGCCCCGGCTGCGGCCCATGTCCGAATACCGCGCATCGCCGATGTGGGAATTATGCGCCCAGACCACGATCTTTTTATCGGCTCCGGCATGGGCCTGAATTTGGCGCAGGGTCTGGTACATATGCTGGTCGCGCAGGTTCCAGGACACTTGCGATCCGTAATACATCGCGCGGTAATACCGTTCGGCATTGGCCACCAGCCGCGCGTTTTGCGCCGCATCAAAGAACTGGTCCCCGTCTTTGGCACTGTAGTCCAACTGCTTTTTCAACAGATCGACCAGAATCTGCGTCACGGGTTTTTCGCACATGGAAAACCCCGGCGTCAGGGCCGCCCTGCCATAGGCGGAGGGGTTATGCGACCAGGCAGACAGGCATGAATAGCGCGAGCGGGCAATCTCGGCGGCCCCTTCGTCGACGCGGTCAAGATAGCTCAGCACCTCAGCCATCGAGGCGTTCATGTTGTACAGATCAAGCCCATAGAACGCGACCTGATCCTTGGCGTCCTTGGTGCCGTTATACTGGTGCAGATAGCGGGTGAAGGCGTCGAATTCGATGTTGCGCCACATCCACGTGGGAAAGCGCGCGAATGCCCCGCTTTTGATGGGCTGGTGGCTTTTGTGGCGGATATAGCGGTTGACCACGGCGGCATCGGGCCAGTCGGCTTCGACGGCAACGATGGAAAACCCGTGTTCTTCGATCAGCCGCCGGGTGATGGCGGTGCGGGCGCGGTAGAATTCAGATGTGCCATGTGATGCCTCGCCCAAAAGCACGACGCGTTTTGATCCGAAGCGGTCGAAGGCCTTGGCGAAATCGGGGTCGTTGATCGGGGGCAGGGGCTCTGCTGCGGCGGCAAGGATGGCCGGTGCGGACGCCGGTTGTAGCGGGGGTGGCGGCGCGGGCCGTTTTGCCACCTCTGCCCCAAGATGGGTCTTGAACCACAAGGCCGCATGATCAACGGCAAGGTCCAGCGTGCCCTGCTCTTCGAACAGATGGCTCGCACCCGGCACGATCTCCAGCCTTTTCGTACAGATCAGCGCGGCAAGAGCCTGCTGGTTCAGCTTGATGACATCATGGTCCAGACTGCCCACAACCAGCAACGTCGGGCTGATGACTTGCGGCAGGAAATCCGAGGCCAGATCAGGCCGGCCGCCGCGTGATACCACCGCAGACACCCGCCCCTTGAGCTCGGCCGCCGCGACAAGGGCCGCACCACCGCCGGTGCTTGCTCCGAAAAGGCCAAGCGGCAAATCTTCGAGGTCGGGTTCAGAGGTGATCCAGATCGACGCTTCGACCACGCGGTCCGCCAGCAGCGGAATGTCGAACACATTGCGGCGGTCTTGTTCTTCCTCAGGGGTCAGCAGGTCGAACAAGACGGTGGCAAACCCATTTTCGTTCAGCTTTTCAGCCACATATCGGTTGCGCGGGCTGTGTCGGCTAGACCCGCTGCCATGGGCAAACAACACGATGCCACGCGGATTTTTCGGGACCGTCAGATCACCGGGCAACCCAAGCGGCGGGATGGCCACCTGCCGTTTGTGCATCGGGGCTGCGGCGGGCTGCGGGTTGTTTTTCAGGTTGGTCGATGCCTGTGCCAGCAGGGCCACCGTTTCGTCGTCGGTCAGTTGGTGAAAGTCGCGGTAAAAGCCGCCAACCCCCTGAAAGACCGTGGCAGGATGCAGGCAAATGATGTCGTCGGCCTGATCCGATATGTCATCCAGCGCCTCTGTCGGGGCGACAGGTAGGGCAACGACGATCCGCGCCGGTTTGCTGCGTTTCAGCCCGATCAGCGCGGCCTTCATCGTGGCACCGGTCGCCAGCCCGTCATCGACGACAACAATTGTGCGCCCCGTCGGGTCCAGCCTTGCGCGGTCACCTAGATACCGGTTTTTCCGGCGGTCCAGTTCGGCGCGTTGCTGGGCGACGGCCTCGGTCAGATAGGCATCGCTGGCACCGGACAGGCGCTTGACCTCTTCGTTGATCACGATTTCCTCGGTGGCCCCTTCGACGATCGCGCCAAGGGCGACTTCGGGGTTTCGCGGGGCACCGATCTTGCGCACCAGTATCAGATCCAGCGGCGCGTGAAGCCATTTCGCGACCTCGACGGCGACAGGCACACCGCCACGGGGCAGGGCATAGATCAGCGGGTGATCAAGCTCCATCGCGTCCAAAACCTTGGCCAGTTGGCGACCTGCGTCAGTGCGATCCGTGAATGTGCGGGCAATATGTTCCATTTTACCGAGTCTAAGACAAGAACTGCCGCTCGGGATTGAGTTAGATCAATCGACAGGATCGCTGGAAACGCCCGTCTGCACGGGGCGCAAGCCAGTGGTCGGCACTCTTGCACGGGCCCGTCAGGGGCTATTGCCCTTCGAGCCAAAGCCGGTGGGCGAAACTGCCCTCGGGGGGCGTTTCTGCTGCGCGATGGCGGATTTCGTTATTCCAAAGATGCACGCCAAAGGTCCGGGGCGAAAAGAAATCGGCGCAGTCGACCGCCGGATCGAACATCTTTTCAATATCGGCCACGGTAATCGGGTAAAACCGGTCGCGGCCCAGAATATGTTCCTCAAGCCCGTGACGCCAGATCAGTGCAGTCAGCGCTTTGGGGCCAAAGCTGCCCCAGGGCAGGTAACTTGGGTGAACATCCTCACTGCCCCATTGCTTGGCCAGGCGCGCGCGGTGGTCTTGGAACACCCATGGCGGAATGGAATAGGGGGGCTGATAGAGTTTGATCAGATCGGCCAATATCCGGCTGTCTTTGGGCAGTTTCAGAACGGCAGTATTCACGGCACCGTCGATTGTCCGGTTGTGCTGATAGCCGAACACAAAGGGCATTCTGGAAAAGCGAAACGGCTTGAGGCAGTAAAAATCACAATCGACCCATAACCCTTTGCCCAACCGCTGCAATTCGTACCGAAACAGGTTTGAGAATAGCGCGGGCGTGCCTTTGGCCTCGGGCAGATCATCCCCTTGATAGGTAATAATGGCAGTCTCGGGCAGAATTTCGGCGGCATCCTCCAGCTGGACCCCGTCCGGAACGCCATCCAACTCCCCGTAGGCGTAAAGGCGGAATTTTATACCCTTGTCCAGAAAGGAACGCATGCAGGCCCGCTCGATCCAGGTCAAACGGCCGCCATGCCAGAACGAGTTGACGATGCCGTCCCGCCGGTTCCATTTCACTTGGATTCTTCGCAACTGCGGTCTCCTATTCAAAGGGATCATGTGCGATCACCCTAGCAGATTTCTTCAGACGCACGCCCGCCAAGTGTTTCAACAGCTTAGCGGGTCTTCACAAGTGAAAAAGGAAGAGCCGCGCGGCTGGGGTGTTTTATTAGTAGACTTGCCTTGATGGCCTTTGACGTAGGGCAATTTTCAAGGTGCCCGACAGACAGGGTTGGATCGATGCGTTTCGGAAAAAGCGCCGCGATGAGCCGCAGTGCCGGTTGGTGGGTGTGACCAGATTTTAAGGTCTTTTCCAGCGGATCAAAGGAGATGACGGTGAGCGTGACACACAAAAGACAGCCCTAGTCAGCTTAGCCGGTAGCTTATCCGGCGATAAGGAACGGTTACGTGTCCATATCGAAACCGAGACCAGGCGCTATTCTGGACCGATCAGTCCTTGCGGCATAGTGGGGGCCTTGGCCTTGGCCTTGATCTTTGGCCTTGGCGTTATTGTGCACAGGAAAATGTCAGGAAGGTCGTCCGGGAGGGCGGCGTTTCATTTTTGAATGGAGCGGAAACGCCTGCGTACCCATAAAATAAAAGGGCTTAGCGAATAATCGCTAAGCCCTTGAATTAATTGGCTCCGACGGTAGGGATCGAACCTACGACCAATTGATTAACAGTCAACTGCTCTACCGCTGAGCTACGTCGGAACGGTCTGGGCGATATAGCAGTGGTATTTTGTGGCGTCCAGTGGGTTTCGGCAGTTTTTTCAGCTTTTTCCAAATTGATTTCAAATCAGTCGAAATTTGGCGTCTCCTGACAAGGCACCGACAGGCGAAACGCGGTTTTTTCCGGTAAGATCAACAAGATGCGCAAGGACGTTGCGGGACGCGGCCCCCAGCAGCGCGGGGGGCGTTTCGGTGTAGATGAGCGTGGCCAGCATATGGGCCGTGGCGGGGCCGGCGGTGAGGGCGGCCAGAATATCGGCCTCCCGGGATTGGCGATGTGCGACGAGCCAGGCCAGACGGTCATGGGGGGTATCAACAGGGGCTCCGTGGCCCGGATAGAACACCCGCCAGCTTTGTTCATTCAGCCTTGTGCAGGAGGCCATGAAATCGGTCAGATCGCCATCAGGTGGCGACACAAGCGAGCTGGCCCAGCCCATAACGTGATCTGCGGTGAAACACGCGTCTTTCCAGCGAAGACTGATGTGATTGCCGATATGTCCGGGGGTGTGGATCACGTCCAGCGACCATGTATCGCCCTCGATCTGGTCCTTGTCAGCCACGATCCGGTCCGCGCGAAAATCGACGTCGATGCCTTCGCCGCCGCCAATCTGTGCGCCTTGGGCCAGCTGCGTCATAACGGCAGAGCGCCCGGCGGTCGCATCGCCAAAGGCAATAACCGGCGCGCCGCTGGCTTGGGACAGATCGCGCGCCAGGGGGGAATGGTCCAGATGGGTATGGGTGACGATGATATGGCTGATGTGCTGGCCTGGCTCGATGGCGGCCAGAATCGCGGCCAGATGGCGCGGCGACGCTGGGCCCGGGTCGATCACAGCCAGACCGCGCGTGCCGACAAGATAGGTGTTTGTCCCGCGATAGGTCATCGGCGAGGGGTTATCCGCCACAATCCGGCGCAAACCGGGTTCCAGACTCTGGGCAACGCCTATGGGTGGGTCAAATTCGTCGGGGGGGAGCATGGTTTGGCCTTTCGCGGCGGGAGGGGGCTGGCTAAGGTCTACAACATGTTCTTTGTCTGGCTCAAACGATATATGCCCCGTGGCATCTATGGGCGCGCTGCCCTGATCCTGCTGTTGCCTGTGGTGATTTTGCAGCTGGTGGTGACCGTGATTTTTGCGCAGCGCAATTACGAAGGTGTGACCACGCAAATGACCATCACCGTGCTGCGCGAGGTGGCATTGGTTCTGAACGTCGCCGCAGATGCACCATCGGCGGATCAGATTGCCCCGATGGTCCGACAACGGCTTTCCCCTTTGATGATGCAGGTGGAACCGGTCATGCCGGAGGAGCAGGTGCAGCAGAACCAGCTGTCCTGGTATGATTATTCGGGCCGCGTCATGATCGGCTTGTTTCAGGAACGCCTTGCTGAGTTCCGCACGCTGGATCTGACCGATCCGGGGCGGGTGCATCTATTTGCCGACACAGACCATGGCCCGATCCAGATCAGCTTTGACCGCGGGCGCATTTCAGCGTCCAATCCGCATCAGCTGTTTGTCTATACGTTTTCCTTCGGGTTCTTGATGACGCTGATTGCATTCCTCTATCTGCGCAATCAATTGCGTCCGATCAAACGGTTGGCCCGTGCTGCCGAAGCCTTTGGTAGGGGCCGCCACATCCCTTATACCCCTGCCGGTGCGGTTGAATTGCGCGCAGCCGGCAGTGCGTTTCTGGACATGCGCGCCCGGATCGAGCGGCACATCGAACAGCGTACGCTGATGTTGTCGGGGGTCAGCCACGATCTGCGCACCCCCCTGACGCGGATGCGGCTGAGCCTGTCGATGATGGAGGACCCCGAAGCCGGGCCCTTGCTGCAGGATGTCGAAGACATGCAGCGGATGCTGGATGAATTCCTTGATTTCGCCAAAGGGGCTGCCGAGGGCGAGTTCGAAAAGCTTGATCCCCACGCCTTGCTGAAATCTGCCGTAGCCGAGGCCCAGCGGGCAGGGCGCAACGTGACCCTGTTATCACCCCAAGGTGACGGATCAGGCACCGTGCGGCTGCGCAAAGGCGCGATTTTGCGGGCGGTGGACAACCTGATCTCCAATGCTGTGCGCTATGGTGCAAAGGCCGAGGTGTCGGTGCTGCTGACAGACAAGACCTTGCGCATCCGCGTAGAGGATGACGGCCCCGGTATCCCCGAAGACCGCAGGCTGGATGCGGTGCGTCCGTTTTCGCGGCTTGATCCCGCCCGAAACCAGAACAAGGGCGGTGGCGTCGGGCTTGGGCTTGCCATTGCCACGGACATCGCGCGCGCCCATGGCGGTGTGTTGCGGTTGGGGGTGTCCGAGGATCTGGGCGGGTTGCGCGCCGACATTGTTATCGCACGCTGACAGCCGGTGCCGAACGCGCTGACCCGAAGTCCGCGTGACGTATCCATCCTGTGACTTGTGGAAAACAACCAATGGATGTGTGATTCTGGGGGCGTCAACCCTTGGGGGTTTCAACCAAAGCTGATAAATACCCCCCTGAACAGGGAATATCCTTTTATATTTTCACAGATTAGCGCAATTTTCCTCACGATGGGCTGCACTAAGTATTTAATAAAATCAGATACTTAAGGGGTCACTCGTGCCCGCCCGATGGAAAGACACAAAATTGCCGATTTTACGCCCGCAATTCGTCTTGCGCCTGCTAAAGAGTGACCTTGAGGAACCTGAACCCATTAGCAGCCCGTCAATTTGGACGGCGATACTTTAGCAGGTCTCCCGGAGGGTCTTACACGTGATCAATAATTTCAGAGACTATATTTCATCAAAAGCATTCATTCTGGTTGCCGCTGTGGTCATGCTGAGCGTGTCCGGGATCGGGTATTCGATCATCAAAATGGACCACGACAGCCACTTATCCTCGGTCAAACGCGATGTGGAGCAAGGGCTTTACGCTGCCACCGAACAAATCCAGCTTCGGTTCTTCGAGACCGTTCTGGTCGCGAAAAACGTCGAAAGTATCCTGAGCATGTCCGGCGGGATTGTGGAAACCCACATTTCGCGGGTAGTGGAAGAATTCCAAAGACATAATCCGGCAATCATCGCTGTCGCCTTGGCCCCCGGCTTGGAGATCACGCACAGCTTTCCACAAACCCAAAACAGAAAGTCGATCGGTCTGAAATATTGGCAGGTGCCCGCCCAGATGACCAGCGTGGCAAAAGCCTACCGGACCCAAAGCTCCGTTGTGTCCGGGCCTGTTGCACTTGTACAGGGCGGCACCGGTTACATCCTGCGCTATCCTGTATTCTTGCAAAGCCCTGCTTTGAAGTCCGACAAGTTTTGGGGTATCATTTCAATCGTTATTAACGCGGACGGGCTGCTGAACGCCAACCAGCATGATTTCGGCAATGCCGAGAAATACGTCTTCGAACTGAATGAACTGCGCACGCCGCCGGAGGTCTTGTCGTCGCTTGATGTTGCGAAAACTCCGATGCGGTTCCAACCGGTTGTGAACGAATTCAGCATGCTTGGCAGCAAGTGGAGAGCGACAGCGATTCCTGCGAACGGTTGGCCCGCCTATTCGCCAGAAAGCCGCTATTTGGTGGGGTCCGCATTCTTCTCTGCGCTGGTTCTGCTGGTGGTTCTTTTGGCCTATCGCAAGCTTGCGGTGAAGAAAGAAAATGCACATTCCTTGCTGGCCGAAGCCGTGGGTTGCATCAACGAAGGCTTTATCGCCTTTGATGACAAGGAACGGCTGATGATCGTGAACCAGAAGTATCTGGATTACCATACCGATATCGCCGATCATGTGGTTACCGGAATGACGATGGAGAGCCTCGTAAGGCTGGCCGTCGAAAATCAGGATATTCTTCATGATATGGAGGATAAAGAAGCATGGGTTGCGCAGCGCTTGGAGGACTTCCGCAATCCGGGCGATTCATTCCTGCAAACAATCGGGAACGGGTATTGCCTTAAGGTGACAGAGGCAAAGACACCACATGGTTATACCGTGGGCATCTGGACAGACGTGACTGCTGAAAAACGCGCCCAAGAGGCCGCAGAGGCCGCCGACCGCGAGAAAACAGATTTCCTTAACAACGTCTCGCATGAATTGCGCACACCTTTGACCGTGATTTTCGGGCGCGCGACATTCATGCGCAACAGCGAAAAACTGCCCCATGCCAAGCGGCTGTTGAGCGCAATCGAGGCGGAGGGCACCACGCCCGAAGAATTGGCCAACGCGGTTACGAATTATCAACGCTTCGTATCTGACCAGGGTGCAGGGATCGCAGATTCGGCCCAGCACATGATCCGTCTTGTCGAAGACCTGCTTGATTGGACAAAGGTTGCCCGCGGCAAGCTGGACCTGGATATGGAGCGTCTGCAACTGGATGAGCTGTCAAGTTCCGTGGTGCAGGATCTGAAACCCAACGCCGAGGCGAAAGGGCTGTCGCTGACCTATTCCGGTGACTGGACCGCCGAAGCCATGGCCGACAAAGTACGGTTGAAGCAAATCTTGTACAACCTGATCAACAACGCGGTCAAATTCACCGACAAGGGCAGCATTCACCTGTCGATGGAAAAAGAGAACGGCTTTGTCGTGTTCAATGTGACGGACACGGGCCATGGCATCTCCGAGGAAAACCTCGAACGGGTCTTCCAGCGTTTCCAACAGGTTGATGGCTCCATGACGCGTCAAAGCGGGGGGCTGGGCCTTGGTCTTGCGATTTCCGAACAACTCGCAGCACTGCACGGCGGCACGCTTTCGCTGACCAGCACATTGGGTAAGGGCAGCACCTTTAGCCTAAGATTGCCAAGCGCCGAAGCCGACGTCAGCCTTGAGAAAGTCGCATGAAAGTCGCGTAAAACGGGCGCGGCTTTGCAAAGCGCAAGGTTGGTGTCTGTTATGAAGATTATTGTGGCTGGAGCGGGTAACGAGAATCGAACTCGTAACTAAAGCTTGGGAAGCTGCCGTGATACCTTTTCACCATACCCGCGCGCCATGACCCTGATTTAGGTTGTGGCGCGCAGAGCGTCAAGTCAGGACTTGGTGGCGGTGAAAAAGTTAATCTCGGCGGGGATGGCATGACCGTCAAATTGCGCAAATGCATCCGTCATGGCCGCTTGAATGCGGGATTTCGCAGACGCGTCTGCATCGAAATGTTTGATCGTCCCGGCAGCAGGGCCGACATGCATCGACAGCGCCGCGATTTCGTGGGCTCCGCCGGGCAGGGTAAAGGCCATGTTTTCGGCGACACCCATTACATCGTTGAACCCCGCGCGCGCCAGCATGGCGCATGTCCGGTCGATGTCGCGCAACGCAAAAGGGCCGGGGGCATCGGGATCAGATTTTGGCGGCGCGCCCAGTTCGGCCTTGGCGATCTGCGCGGGCAGGGTGAACCATGGATTCGCGGGGATCTGGCCCCATGTGGCAAAGCTGAGCGTGCCGCCGGGTTTGATCGCCCGGCCGATGTTTTCAAACGCCGCAGCGGTATCGGCAAAAAACATCACCCCAAACCGCGAGATGACGTGATCGAATTGCGGCATCTGAAACGGGTGATCCGCCGCATCGGTCAGTTCAATACGGACCCAAGGCTGTGCCGCTGTCCGTTCTTTTGCGCGTGCAACCATGGTGGCCGAGATATCAACCGCCATGACATGACCATCGGGGCCCACAGCATCGCCCGCAAGCAGCGCCGACCCGCCGGTGCCGCAGCCGATATCCAGAACCCCATGGCCGTTTTGCACCCCTGCACGGCCAAGAACCCCGTCCAGAACCGGTGCCAGAAACGCATCCAAGGGGGCCTCGTAGGCGACCCATGTTGGCCCGGCATTATTGGTCCAGAAGTCTTCTTGGTCGTGATTTGCCTGTGACATGGGGTGCTTTCTGTAGCTGTTTTATCCGCGCCGGCGACGACGCCCGCCGCCCGCACCATCGCCGCCACTGCCGCCGGTGTTAAAGGTGGCCGTGGGCAGGGTCACGATGCTGTTAAGGATCGGGAAAGGTTCAACCGCGTTCGGAATCGCCGATGCGTTCACAAAATGCTCCTGAAAACGCGGCTCGATTGCGGTCTCGATCTTGTGGATATTGCGCACGGTCTCCTCGATCTCGGCCCGTGTGGTGCTATTGAGCAGGGCAATCCGCGCGCCGGTTCCTGCGGCATTCCCCGCCGAGGTGACCTTGTCCAGCGGCGCATCGGGGATCATGCCCAACACCATCGCGTGTTTGGTGCTGATATGCGCCCCAAAAGCACCGGCCAGCACGATACGGTCCACCTTGTCGACGCCGAACTTGTCCATCAGCAGGCGCGCACCGGAATACAGCGCGGCCTTGGCCATCTGGATTTCGCGGATATCGCGATTGGTCACGGTGATTTTCGGCCCGCCATTGGCCGTGCCGTCATAAACCAGATAGGAATTGGTGCGCCCGTCAGCAAAGACCATCGGCGATCCGGTTTGTTCGGCCGTGCCAATCAGGCCGGGGGCATCCACGATGCCGTGAATGCGCATCTCGGCCACCATCTCGATGATGCCGGACCCGCAAATGCCAGTCACACCGCTTGCGCCAATCGCGGCGTCAAAGCCCGGATCGTCAGACCACAAATCGCTGCCGATCACCTTGAACCGTGCGATCTTGGTCACGGGGTCAATCTCGACCCGCTCGATTGCGCCGGGGGCGGCACGCTGGCCGCTGCTGATCTGCGCACCCTCAAAGGCTGGTCCGGTGGGCGATGAACAGGCCAGCACCTTGTCGCGGTTGCCCAGCAGGATTTCGGCATTGGTGCCCACATCGACGATCAAGACCAGATCGTCGGATTTATCCGGTGCCTCTGACAGCGCAACGGCAGCGGCATCCGCCCCGACATGGCCTGCGATACAGGGCAGGAAATATATCCGCGCTGACGGGTGAATGGTCAGGTCCAGCTCGACCGCGCGCATCCGCAGCGCATTGGACGTCGCAAGGGCAAAAGGCGCTTGGCCCAGCTCGAACGGGTCGATGCCCAGAAACAGGTGGTGCATGACGGGGTTGCAAACAAAAACCGCATCCACGATCAGGCCTTTATCAACGCCACCTTCGGCGCAAATCTCGTCAAACAGGGTGTTCATGCCCGCACGCACCGAACGGGTCATCTCCTCCGCGCCACCCTCGTTCATCATGGAATAGCTGACCCGGCTCATCAGGTCTTCGCCAAAGCGGATCTGCGGGTTCATTACGCCTGACGACGCCACGACATCGCCGGTTTGCAAATCGCACAGATGCGCCGCGATGGTGGTAGACCCCAGATCGACAGCCAGCCCATAGACAGTCCCCTCGTAGAAACCCGGCCACAGATGCATGATGCGCGGCGGGTTCTCGTCATCGCCCAGATGCACGGCAACAGTGACCTTCCAGCCGCCCTTGCGCAGAATCTTCTGCATCACCTGCAAGATCTGCAAATCCGCTTTCACATTCTCAAGCTGCCATTGCTCTTTCAACGCCGCGCATAGCCGCTCCAGATCGCCCGAGGGGTCATGCATGTCGGGCTCTTGCACTTCGACGTAAAACAGCTTGGTTGACGGGTTCAGCACAATGTCACGGGCCTCGGCGCGCTTGCGCACCACTTGCTTGTGCACCTGGCTTTCGGCGGGCACGTCAATCACGACATCGCCCATCACCTGTGCCTGACAGCCCAGCCGCCGCCCGTCGATCAAACCGCGCTTGTCCTTATAGCGCTGCTCGACCGAGTTCCATTCGCTCAGCGCATCATCCTGAACCGTCACACCATGCTTGGGAAACTGTCCATACCCCGGCGACACCTGACATTTCGAACAAATGCCGCGCCCGCCACAGACCGAATCCAGATCGACCCCCAACTGGCGCGCCGCCGTCAGAATGGGGGTTCCTTTTGGAAAATGCCCGCGCTTGCCCGAAGGCGTGAATACCACCAGTGGATCGTTGCTCATCAAATCTGTCCTCAAAACCTTTGCCGCAACATAGCGAAGGCTGCGCCAGACGAAAGCCAAGATACGTCGCAAAATGCCGCATCCGCGTCCTCGCTTCTCTGGCTCTTAAATATCCCGGGGGTCGACCCAAAGGGTCGCCCCTTGATCACGGCGCGCCTTTGGCGCGACGGGCAGAGCCCCAACCGCCTGCAATCGAAACAAACCCTAAATGTCCCGCGCACCACGTGCATGAAATATGAACCCCAGAAAGTTCAACAACACCTGCGCCGCCAGAATGCTGGTCGATCCCGTCGGGTCATAATCCGGTGCCACCTCGACCAGATCAATGCCCACGATCTCGTGGCGCTTGGCTGCGGCCTGCAACAGTTCCAACACTTCGTAATACAGGAACCCACCGTGGGAAGGCGTGCCCGTGCCGGGCGCAATCGACGGGCAAAACGCATCAATGTCGATTGTCACATACAGCCGCGCGCCCTCTGGCACATGGGCCAAGACGCCCAATGTGCCCATCTTGCGCGCCTGCCGGACCGAAATAATATCCGACCCCATGGCGCGGGCATCATCATAGCCTTCGCGGGCGGTCGAGCTGACATTGCGGATGCCGACCTGCGTCAGCCCCGTCACATAGTCCTGCTCGGCGGCGCGGCGCATCGGGTTGCCGTGGCCATGGCGCACACCGTGGCGTTCATCGACGAAATCCAGATGCGCGTCGATTTGCAGGATATGAATGTCGCCTTGCCCGTCGAATGCACGGATACACGGGATATTGATCGAATGATCGCCGCCAATCACCACGGGCAGGGCACCGGCATCCAGAATGGCCCGCACGCCGGCTTCGATATTGGCATGGCTTTGTTCTGTATCGGTATGCACGATATCCGCATCGCCGATATCAACGATGTTCACATCCCCCGGCAGATACACCGCATCGTCTTCGTGATCATAGGCCCCCGCGTGGCCAAAGCTGAACAGGGTGGACGCCTCGCGCACCCCGCGCGGGCCAAACCGCGCACCCGCCCGCCATTGGGTGCCCGCATCAAACGGGGCCCCCAGTATCGCGACATCGGCATCCAAGGCCGTCCAATCGGGCTGATATGGGCGCTTGCCAAAGGTCGAAATGCCCACAAAAGGCAGATCAAGCCTGCCGCCCTCATATCCGTGATTTGCCATTCTGACGCTCCTTTGAAACCGGTTTGGCCCAGCTTTGACCGGGCTATGCGGTTTTGCAATGGTGCTGCGCGGCAAATGGCCCTTTCCAATCGGTACTATCCGTGAAATAGGAAACCGCCAAATGAACCCATGCAACCCGAGGTGCAATTATGGAGATTCGTGAGGCTCTGACCTTTGATGATGTACTACTGGTGCCAGCGGCATCGAGCGTGTTGCCGTCAACGGCTGACACACGCACATATGTGACAAATTCGATCGCTTTGAACATCCCGCTGCTCAGCTCGGCGATGGACACAGTGACCGAAAGCCGCATGGCGATTGCCATGGCCCAGGCGGGCGGCATGGGCGTGGTGCATCGCAACCTGACCATCGCCGAACAGGCCGAACAGGTGCGCCGCGTCAAACGGTTTGAAAGCGGGATCGTTTACAACCCGATCACCCTGCGCGCCAACCAGACCCTTGCGGACGCCAAAGCATTGCAGCAGCGCTATAACGTCACCGGTTTTCCGGTGGTGGATGAAAAGGGCCGCGTCGTGGGCATTGTGACCAACCGCGACATGCGTTTCGCCACTGCCGATGACACACCGGTGCATCTGATGATGACCGTCGACAAACTGGCCATCTTGCACGAACCCGCCGACCGCGAAGAAGCGATCAGCCTGATGAAGGCCCGCCGGATCGAGAAATTGCTGGTGACCGACGGGGAGGGCAAATTGACGGGTCTTCTGACCCTCAAGGACACCGAACAGGCGGTTCTGAACCCCACCGCGTGCAAGGACGGTCTGGGCCGTTTGCGCGTGGCCGCAGCAACCACCACGGGCGATGCCGGTTTTGAACGGTCGCAAGCGCTGGTCGATGCGGGCGTGGATATGATCGTGATCGACACTGCGCACGGGCATTCCGAAGGCGTGGCCATCGCGGTCGAGCGCGCCAAAAAGCTAAGCAACGAAGTACAGGTTGTGGCGGGCAACGTCGCAACGGGCGAGGCGACCCGTGCCCTGATCGGTTCGGGGGCGGACGCGGTCAAGGTTGGCATCGGGCCGGGCTCTATCTGCACCACACGGATGGTGGCGGGCGTTGGCGTTCCACAGCTGACGGCGATCATGGATTGTGCAAAAGCAGCCGGTGATATTCCGGTGATTGCCGATGGCGGCATCAAGTTCTCGGGTGATTTTGCCAAGGCAATCGCGGCGGGTGCGTCTTGTGCCATGGTCGGCTCGATGATCGCCGGCACGGACGAATCCCCCGGCGAAGTTATTCTGTATCAAGGGCGTAGCTTCAAAAGCTATCGTGGCATGGGGTCGCTTGGTGCGATGGCCAGCGGCTCTGCCGATCGGTATTTCCAGAAAGATGCGGCCAGCGACAAACTGGTCCCCGAAGGGATCGAGGGTCAGGTCGCCTATAAAGGCTCTGCCGCGGCTGTGGTGCATCAAATGGTCGGCGGTTTGCGCGCGGCGATGGGATATACCGGCTGTGCGACCGTGGACGAGATGCGCAAGAATTGCTCTTTCGTTAAGATCACCGGTGCGGGCCTGAAAGAGAGCCACGTGCACGACGTTCAAATCACCCGCGAGAGCCCGAACTATCGGGTTGGCTAATGGCTCACCGGTCTCGCTTTGAAAGGCAACTAAACGTGGCAGTTACATGACCCCCGGCGCGCGCGTCGCAGCGGCGATCGAAATCTTGAACGCGATGGCCGATGGCCAACCGGCCGAGCAATCCCTGACCCGTTGGGGCAGGGGCAATCGCTTTGCGGGCTCCAAGGATCGCGCGGCAATCCGGGATCATGTCTTTGCCGTGTTGCGCCAGCGCCGCACCGCTGCCCAACTGGGCGGAGGCGAGACTGGACGCGCCTTGATGATCGGCATTTTGCGGGCGCAAGGCGCTGATCTTGCTGCGATTTTCAACGGTGTCGGCCATGCGCCACAGCCCTTGACCGATGCAGAGCAGGGTATCGAAACCGAGGCTGACGAAGCAATCGAGTGGAACCTGCCGGACTGGATTATCCCCCAGTTCAAGGCGTCGCTCGGCCCCCGCGCCGAAGCCGTGGCATTGGCCCTTCAGGCCCGTGCCCCGATCACCTTGCGGGTGAATACAGCCAATATCACGCCCGCTGCCGCTGTGGTAGAACTGGCCGAACAGGGCATTCAAACGCGCGCTAATCCTCTGGCCGAAACTGCATTGACCGTCACCGAAGGCGAGCGGAAAATCCGCAACTCTGTCAGTTACTTGGAGGGCAATGTGGAGCTTCAGGACGCGTCCAGCCAGGCGGTTGTCGCGGCGATTTCCGGCACAGGCCGGATCTTGGATTACTGTGCGGGCGGCGGCGGCAAGGCGCTGGCCTTGGCCGTTGACCCGGCTGCGACGGTGATGGCCCATGATATCGACCCCCGCCGGATGCAGGATTTGCCCGCCCGTGCCGACCGCGCAGGCAGGACGATCCGCCAGATTGAAGCCGACATGCTGGCGAACGAGGCCCCGTTTGATGTGGTCTTGTGCGATGCGCCCTGTTCGGGCAGCGGGGCCTGGCGCCGGTCGCCAGAAGGCAAATGGACCCTGTCCGCGTCACGTCTGGACGAGTTAACTCAAATTCAAGACAGTATTCTAGACGCCGCAACGGCATTGACGGCCAAGAACGGCGTTCTGGTCTACGCGACCTGTTCCGTTCTGGCATGCGAAAACGAAGACCGTATCGCCGCATTCCTGGCACGCAACAGCGGCTGGTCTGTCGGGTTCCAAAAACGTTTTGACCCGAATGACGACGGTGACGGGTTTTTCACGGCACACTTGAAAAGAGATTGATGAGGTATACGATCAACCTGAACGTGTTTATCGGGTTGAGCTTCATTAATTGACGGTACCTTAACCTTCCTGGACGTAAACCGTTTGTATGTTTATGCGAGGGGAGGGTCGTTTTTGTCAAAATTGAACAGCGTTACCTTAGTCAGACGCAGGCGGATGCTGGTCGTCTTTATCGCTGCCATTTTGACCTTTGTTGCGGCCTTTGTGGCGCAGCAACCCTATCTGACGCGCGTTTTCATCTCTGCCGGTGCGGCGCTTGGATGTGTCGCGGGGATAGGTTTTATTGCTGATATCCTGACGGAAAAACGGATCGGTCGGGATGTGCAGGCTGTCTCCGACTTTATCGCAAATGACGCCAGCCCCAGTGTTTTCGCGACCG
Organism: Sulfitobacter sp. HGT1; assembly: GCF_013282155.1. Lineage (GTDB taxonomy): Bacteria > Pseudomonadota > Alphaproteobacteria > Rhodobacterales > Rhodobacteraceae > Sulfitobacter. The sequence goes on along the minus strand of NZ_BLWI01000010.1, from coordinate 230,352 downwards.
AAGACGGGCTTGTCACCGCGCAAAATCCAGCAGCGTCCCTCCTGTGCAAGGCGAACCCGACCACGACTGTCGCTGCCTTTCTGTCAAGCCTGCTTGCAAGCCCCTCGGCGCATGTGTTCCGTCTTCAGGACCGCGCGGAAATAGACGGAGCGGCACGTGAAGATATCATGACCCGCACTGGCCCGATGCGCCTTTCGACCCACCGCGTGGCAACCGGTTATTTGTGGCGCCTTGAAGCCGTTCAGGAAAAAGGCCCCGCGCGGTCGCGTGACTTTGAACAGTCCTTGCCGATGTTGATGGTTGGCCGGTCGGGTGCCGTTTTGTTCATGAACGAAGCGTCCCGCGCCCTTATCGGTACCCGGGTGAAAACACTGGATCGTTTGTTCAAATCATTGCCTGTCGCCCATGGCGATCTGGCCGAGGTGACGACGACACAGGGCGAAACAAAGATGCTGGTCGCGGAACTGGATGCGGGGGCAGGGCGTAAGGCATTGTATTTGCTTCCCGCTTACGCACCGCGCGCTCAGGATTCAGGGTGGAACGTGTTTCAGGAACTGCCCATACCCTTGGTCAAGATTGCCCCGAACGGCGCAGTGCTGTCCTATAATCAGCTGGCCGCAAAGCTTGTTGGCCCGGGGTTGCAGCCCGATGCGCTTTTGGCATCGCTCATGGAAGGGCTGGGTCGGTCGATCAATGATTGGCTGACCGACACCTTGGAAGGCAGGTTGATCCAGAAATCGGAATTCCTGCGGTTGAAACGCGACGATCGAGAGACTTTCGTGCAGGTCACCCTGAACCTGGTGACCGATCAGGGGGCCCCCGCGCTGATCGCGGTCCTCAACGATGCAACCGAATTGAAAACGCTTGAGGCGCAATTTGTGCAAAGCCAGAAAATGCAAGCTATCGGGCAGTTGGCCGGCGGTGTTGCCCATGATTTCAACAATCTTTTGACAGCGATTTCAGGGCATTGCGATCTGTTACTGTTGCGCCATGATCAGGGGGATCCTGATTTCAGCGATCTTGTCCAGATCGACCAGAATGCCAACCGCGCCGCCGCTTTGGTGGGGCAACTGCTGGCGTTTTCGCGCAAACAAACCCTGCGGCCCGAAACATTGAATCTGCGCGACACGCTGGCAGACCTGACACATTTGTTGAACAGGTTGGTCGGGGAAAAGGTGACTTTGACGCTCAGCCATGATCCGGTTTTGAAACCCATTCGGGCTGATAAAAGGCAGCTGGAACAGGTTCTTATGAACCTGGTGGTCAATGCGCGCGACGCAATGCGGGAAGGCGGGGAGATCAAGATCACCACCGAATGCGTCAAGTTGCAAAGCCCGTTAAGGCGCGACCGCGCCACCGTTCCGGCCGGGCAATATGTGACCTTGCAAGTGTCGGACGAAGGTGTCGGTATTCCCGAAGATAAACTGCAAAAGGTGTTCGAGCCGTTTTTCACCACCAAACGCACTGGCGAGGGGACAGGGCTGGGCCTGTCGACAGCCTATGGCATTATCAAACAATCTGGCGGGTTCATTTTTATCGACAGCACCGTCGGAGTCGGCACCATATTTACCCTTTATTTCCCGGTTATGGCCAATAGTCTGACCACACCGGCCAAGCCCGCCGTCGTGTCGGCACCACCAGCCGGTTTCGACGACGGGATCATCCTGCTGGTCGAGGACGAAGCCCCCGTGCGGGCCTTTGCCAGCCGTGCACTGCGGATGCGCGGCTATACCGTGCTCGAGGCTGAATCTGCCGAAGCTGCGCTTAAGACACTTGAGGATGAGACGCTGAACATCGATGTCTTCGTCACCGATGTCATCATGCCGGGCATGGACGGGCCCAGCTGGATTCGCAAAGCGCTGATAGACCGGCCCGGTGTTCCTGTCGTTTTCGTATCGGGCTATGCCGAAGACAGCTTTGGTGCCGAACAGACAACAATCCCTAATTCGGTGTTTTTGCCAAAGCCGTTTTCACTGACCGATTTAACAACGACCGTACATAATCAAATGCGGTGACCGGCAAATCGCAACTAGGCGATAGAATCGTAAAGCGCGAATTCGTCCTCGAATTTGCGGCGAAACCGTTCTTCTATATCCGGCGACAGCGTCAATTCCATCTCGGGAGAGACGTTTTCACGTTTAAGATCAAGGGTTACGCCAAGCCGATCAGATAAAAACTGCTGAAGTCTGGGTTGATCTTCATAGCGGAAATAATGCGTGATCCCGGTGCCATTCGGTTGTGCGGCCATAAAGTTCAGCTGACTGCCGACATCGGCGAATCCGGGTTTTTTGCCTTTCATATAGGCCAGAATAAACTCGTCAAAGGTGACATCAAACGTCGCATTGGGTTTGCCTTGCATGAACGGCCGGCGGCGGTACCGGTACCAACTGCCCAGCCAGCTGATCGGCTCGCGCATGACGGCCATCAGCTCCAGTTCTGCATCGCACACCTTTAAAAACATCGGCCGGATGAATCGGTTGTAGCGGTAGACAGGGGCATGTTTCAGCATCGGCGGTTCGGAAATCACCATATCTGCACGCGGGGCCAAGGCAGTTTCATAGGCCGTCGTCCCGGTCTTGGGGACGGATAGAAAGGCAAGGCGTTCTTTAAAGAAAACAAGCATATATACGATATTCCAAACTCAATTCAGCCGATCTTGTCCCAGTAAACCACATGTTAATCACTTCGGATAAAAGATGGAACATGAAACAAAACGATTGAAATGTTCTGCTTTTGGTCCCATACGGAACATATAAGGAACAAAATCCAGGTGGCACAGGCAACGATTGCGGCTTGATGACCACTGTGACAGTAAAGGGATACCCTAAAATGGCAACGGCAGATCTTTTGACAATGGACAACAAGAAACAAGCTGAAAAGCAAAAGGCCCTTGATAGCGCGCTGGCACAGATTGAACGCCAGTTCGGCAAAGGGTCGATCATGAAACTTGGTGCCGAAGGTGCCATTCAGGACATTAAATCAAGCTCAACCGGCTCGCTTGGCCTTGATATCGCATTGGGAATCGGTGGTTTGCCGATGGGCCGGATCATCGAGATCTACGGCCCCGAAAGCTCGGGCAAGACCACGTTGACGCTGCATTGCGTTGCCGAGCAGCAAAAACAGGGCGGTGTCTGTGCATTCGTTGACGCGGAACACGCGCTTGATCCGCAATATGCGAAAAAACTGGGCGTCGATATTGACGAATTGCTGATCTCGCAGCCCGACACGGGCGAGCAAGCCCTTGAAATCGTTGATACTTTGGTGCGTTCTGGTGCCGTGAACATGGTTATCATCGATTCGGTTGCGGCGCTGACGCCGAAATCGGAACTCGAAGGCGACATGGGCGACAGTTCAGTCGGTGTTCAGGCGCGGCTGATGTCACAGGCGATGCGGAAACTGACCGGGTCGATCTCTCGCTCGAACTGCATGGTGATCTTTATCAACCAGATCCGGATGAAGATCGGCGTTATGTTCGGTTCTCCCGAAACGACATCGGGCGGTAATGCGCTGAAATTCTATTCCTCGGTACGGCTTGATATCCGCCGCATCGGTGCGCTTAAGGATCGTGACGAAGTTGTCGGCAACGCCACGCGCGTCAAGGTCGTGAAAAACAAGGTCGCAGCGCCGTTCAAACAGGTTGAATTCGACATCATGTATGGCGAAGGCATTTCGAAAATGGGCGAACTGCTCGATCTGGGCGTCAAGGCCGGCGTGGTTGATAAATCGGGATCATGGTTCAGCTATGGCGACGAACGCATCGGGCAGGGGCGCGAGAACGCCAAAACCTTCCTGAAAGAGAATGAAGCCATGGCGCTGGATATCGAAGATAAAATCCGCGCCGCCCACGGGCTTGATTTCGCGGGTTCAGACAAGGATGACATCGACATTCTTGAGGCATAATTGCCCCAAAACTGGATTTCAGACTGGGCGTGCCAACCGGCGCGCCCTTTTTCGTGGGATGGGCCTGTGGACAGTGCCCCGCCGCAGGGTTATTTGAATGCAACGCATTTTTGCCCCTCGAAAGGCCCCGCATATGAAGACGCTTAACGATATCCGATCAACGTTTCTTGGCTACTTTGAAAAGAACGGCCACACGGTGCTGCCCTCCAGCCCGCTGGTACCGCGCAACGATCCCACTTTGATGTTTGCGAACTCTGGCATGGTGCAGTTCAAAAACCTGTTCACCGGTGTCGAAACCCGCGATTACAAACGTGCCACAACAGCGCAAAAATGCGTGCGCGCTGGCGGAAAGCACAATGATCTGGACAATGTCGGATATACCGCGCGCCACCATACCTTCTTTGAAATGTTGGGGAATTTCAGCTTTGGCGACTATTTCAAAGCCGACGCAATTGCGTTTTCCTGGGAGCTGATCACCAAAGAACTCGGGATCGACCCCAACCGGCTTTATGTCACGGTCTACCATACCGATGACGAGGCGGCGAACATCTGGAAGAAAGTCGCAGGTTTGCCTGACGACCGCATTATCCGCATCGCAACGGATGACAACTTTTGGATGATGGGCCCGACCGGCCCCTGTGGCCCGTGTTCGGAAATCTTTTATGACCACGGCGACCACATCTGGGGTGGCCCTCCCGGCTCTCCGGAGGAGGACGGCGACCGGTTTGTGGAAATCTGGAACCTGGTTTTCATGCAATACGAGCAGTTGGAGGATGGCACCCGAAAGCCGTTGCCGAACCAGTCGATCGACACAGGTATGGGCATCGAACGGGTTGCCGCGCTGTTGCAGGGCACCAACGACAACTATGCCACCGACCTGATGCGCAACCTGATCGTCGCAAGCGCCAATGCGTCCAATACCGACCCCGACGGCCCCGGCAAGACGCATCATCGCGTGATCGCGGATCACCTGCGCTCCACCTCTTTCCTAATCGCGGATGGCGTGATGCCGGCAAGCGACGGGCGTGGCTATGTCTTGCGCCGGATCATGCGCCGCGCCATGCGTCACGCGCATTTGCTGGGCATTCAGGACCCGCTGATGCACCGTTTGGTGCCTGAACTGGTGCGCCAAATGGGCGGTGCCTATCCCGAACTGGGGCAGGCCCAAGCGCTGATCACGGAAACACTTCTGCTTGAAGAAACCCGTTTCAAAAAGACGCTCGATCGCGGCCTCAAGCTGCTGGACGACGAATTGCGTGATCTGCCCGAAGGCGCAAACCTGTCCGGCGATGTCGCGTTCAAACTCTACGACACCTATGGTTTCCCGGTCGACCTGACCCAGGACGCTCTGCGTGAAAAAGACCGCGGCGTTGATCTGGACGGCTTTAACGCCGCGATGGGCAAGCAAAAGGCGCAGGCCCGCGCCGCGTGGTCCGGTTCGGGTGAAGCCGCTGATGCGACCGTCTGGTTTGACGTGGCCGAGGCCGCGGGGACGACTGATTTCCTTGGCTATGACACGGAAACCGCTGAAGGTCAGATTGTGGCGCTGGTTCAGGATGGCGAACAGGTCAAGACCGCCAAAGCGGGTGACAAGGTGCAGATCGCCCTGAACCAAACGCCGTTTTATGCCGAAAGCGGTGGTCAGGTGGGCGATACCGGTCTGATCAAGACGGAAACCGGCAGCGTCACGGTCACGGATACGCGTAAAACGGCCGGTGTATTCATTCACTTTGGCGATGTGACCGAGGGCACGGTTTCCCCCGGGCAGGCGGCTGTGCTTGACGTTGATCATGCCCGCCGCACCGCCATTCGCGCCAACCACTCTGCAACGCACTTGCTGCACGAGGCCCTGCGCAACGCGCTTGGTGACAACGTGGCACAGCGCGGGTCCTTGAACGCGGCAGACCGTCTGCGTTTTGATTACAGCCACAACCACGCCATGACCGCCGACCAGATCGCGCAGGTCGAACAGGAAGTGAACGCCTATATCCGGCAGAACGCGCCGGTCGAGACGCGGATCATGACCCCGGATGACGCCCGTGCCTTGGGCGCGCAGGCGCTGTTCAGCGAAAAATATGGCGACGAGGTGCGTGTTGTGTCGATGGGCCGTGAGGCCGGATCGGGCAAGGGCGCGGACAAGGCGACCTATTCGCTGGAGCTTTGCGGCGGCACCCATGTGCGCCAGACCGGCGACATCGGCGCGTTTGTTGTGTTGGGCGACAGCTCCAGCAGTTCTGGCATCCGTCGGATCGAAGCCCTGACCGGCAACGAGGCGCTGACCTGGCTACGTGCCCAGGAAGCCGCATTGTCGCGCGTGGCATCCGAGCTGAAAACCTCGACCGCCGATGTGCCAGACCGGGTGCGGGCGCTGATCGATGAACGCAAGCAACTCAGCAATGAGGTCGCGCAATTGCGCCGCGAGCTGGCGATGTCCGGTGGCGGCGCTTCCGCCCCTGAAACACGCGATGTGAACGGCATGACGTTTATGGCGCAGGTTCTGTCCGGTGTAACGGGCAAGGATCTTCCGGCTCTGGTCGACGAATACAAAGCCAAGCTTGGCAGCGGCGTCGTGCTGTTGATCGCTGACGCGGACGGCAAGGCGGCCGTTGCCGCAGGGGTGACCGCCGATCTGACCGGGCAGGCCTCGGCCGTGGATATCGTCAAGGCCGTTGTCGCGCAATTGGGCGGCAAAGGGGGCGGTGGCCGTCCTGATATGGCCCAAGGCGGGGCGAAAGACGTTGCAAACGCAGACGCGGCCATCGCGGCGGCCGAAGCCATCTTGAAAGGATAACCCCATGCCAGCACTCTGGATCGCCCATGTCACCGTCACAGACGAAGACGCCTACGGCAAATACGCCAAACTAGCAGGCCCCGCGATTGCGGATCACGGCGGCAAGTTTCTGGCCCGCGCTGCGCGTTTTGTGCAGCTCGAAGGCAAGGAACGCCCACGCAACGTCGTGGCCCGCTTCCCCTCGCTGGAAGAGGCCGTGGCCTGCTACAACTCGCCCGCCTACCAAGAGGCGCTAAGCCATGCCAAAGGGGCGTCTGAACGCGAACTGATGGTTGTCGAGATCGAAGACTGATCCCAAACCACCCCAGTTTATAAAAATACATTAGGCCCGCTTTCGCGGGCCTAATTGCTTTTCCGACACCCCAATTTCAACACCTCACCAACCACAATAAAAAAGGAGGGCCGCAAAGCCCCCCTTCCAAATGGTCTGAAATCCCGGGGGTCCGGGGGCTGGCCCCCGGTCCGGTGATTAAATCATGCAGACTTCGACATCCGCTTGCGCTCGTGCGGGTCAAGGTAGCGCTTGCGCAGACGTACCGCGTTTGGCGTCACCTCCACCAGCTCGTCGTCATCGATATAGGCAATCGCCTGTTCCAGTGACAGCGTGACAGGCGTTGTCAGACGCACGGCTTCATCGGTACCCGACGCCCGGACGTTGGTCAGCTGCTTGCCCTTCAACGGGTTCACTTCCAGATCGTTGTCACGGCTGTGTTCGCCGATGATCATGCCCTGATAAACGGCTTCTTGTGCGCCGATAAAGAACTTGCCGCGGTCTTCCAGTTTCCAAAGCGCATAGGAAACCGATGTGCCATTCTCCATCGAAATCAGAACACCGGCGCGACGGCCCGGGATCGGACCTTTATGCGGGGCCCAGTCGTGGAAAACACGGTTCAACACACCGGTCCCGCGGGTATCGGTCAGGAATTCACCGTGATAGCCGATCAGGCCACGCGATGGCACCAGGGCGATGATGCGGGTTTTACCGGCACCGGCTGGTTTCATCTCTGACAGTTCGCCCTTGCGCGGACCGGTCAGTTTTTCGATCACAGCACCCGAATATTCGTCGTCCACGTCGATGGTGACTTCTTCGATGGGCTCAAGACGCTCGCCGTTCTCGCCTTCGCGGAACAGAACCTGAGGGCGCGATACCGACAGTTCAAACCCTTCGCGGCGCATGTTTTCGATCAGAACACCCATCTGAAGTTCGCCACGACCGGCGACTTCGAAGGCTTCGCCACCGGGGGTGTCGGTGACTTTGATCGCAACGTTGGATTCGGCTTCTTTCATCAGGCGGTCACGGATGACGCGGGACTGAACTTTCTTGCCGTCACGACCCGCCAGCGGGCTGTCGTTGATGCCGAATGTGATGGTGATTGTGGGCGGATCGATCGGCTGTGCGGGCAGGGCGGTGTCCACGGATGTGGCCACGATGGAATCAGCCACGGTCGCTTTGGTCATCCCTGCGATCGATACGATATCACCGGCTTCGGCAACGTCGATGGGCTGCTGGCTCAGGCCGCGGAACGCCATGATCTTGGTGACGCGGAAGTTCTCGATCAGCTTGCCGTCACGCGACAGCGCCTTGACCTGCTCGCCTGTTTTCAACTGGCCGGTTTCAACGCGGCCTGTCAGCATCCGGCCAATGAACGCGTCCGCGCCCAAAGTGGTTGCCAGCATGGTAAACGGCTTGTCGATGTCTTTCAGCTGCTTTGGCGCAGGTACGTGCTTGACGATCAGGTCGAACAGCGCCGACAGATCCTTGCGCGGGCCGTCCAGTTCCATGTCGGCCCAGCCATTGCGGCCCGACGCGTACATATGCGGGAAGTCGAGCTGTTCGTCATTCGCACCAAGGCTGGCGAAAAGGTCGAAACATTCGTCCAGCGCGCGGTCGGGTTCGGCATCGCCCTTGTCGACCTTGTTGAGGACAACAATAGGGTTCAGGCCCAGTGCCAGCGCCTTGGAGGTCACGAATTTGGTCTGTGGCATCGGGCCCTCGGCCGCGTCAACCAGCAACACAACACCGTCAACCATCGACAGGATCCGTTCGACTTCGCCACCGAAATCGGCGTGGCCGGGGGTGTCAACGATGTTGATGCGCAGGCCCTTCCACTCGACCGAGGTCGGCTTGGCGAAAATCGTGATGCCGCGCTCGCGCTCCAGATCGTTGCTGTCCATGGCGCGTTCTGTGGTCGCCTGGTTTTCGCGGTAGGTACCGGATTGTTTCAGAAGTTCGTCCACCAGCGTCGTTTTGCCGTGGTCAACGTGAGCGATAATTGCGATGTTGCGCATGTCCATTGGGGTATGCCTTTGATAGGAAAGAGGGCCGCGCGCACTGTTGCACCGCAGCATTTGCGCCGCGCATACCGTGGTGCGCGCCAGAAAGCCAGCCCTAATACCAAACCAAAGGCGCGCTTCGGCAGGATTCAGTGCGTTGTGGTGTTTGAAAACAGGTGGATCACCAAAATTCCGGCAATGATCATGAACAGACCCACCAGCGCAGGCAGATCCAGCTTCTGCCCGAAAATCACATAACCGATGCCCGCAATGCACACGATGCCCAGACCGGACCAGATCGCATAGACGATGCCGACGGGCATCACCTTGAGCGCCAGCGCCATAAAGTAGAACGAGATCAAATAGAAGATCACCACCCCGACCGAGGGCCACAAACGGGTGAACTGCTGCGAGGCCTGAAGCGCCGTGGTGCCCATCGTTTCTGACACAATCGCGATAAACAGCCAGAGGTAATGCATTGTTCTAAAACCTTTTCAAAGGGGCAGGGCCGTGGTCTCCTTGATCTCTTCCATCACGAAACTGGCGGAAACATCAACAAGCGATACGCGCCGGATCAGCGATTGATACAAACGATCATACCCCGCCATATCCGCAACGCGCGCCCGGATCAAATAATCCAGATCACCGGTCATGCGGTACACGCCCTGAATTTCGGGCATGGCTTTTGTGGCCTTGGAGAATGCGTCGAGCCAGCCAGGTTCATGGGCATTGGTGCGGATCTGCATGAACACGGTCAGCCCCAGCCCCAGTTTTGCGGCATCCAGCAGCGCCACCCGTGCGGTAATGACGCCGCTTTCCTCAAGGGTGCGAATGCGCCGCCAGCAGGCATTGCGCGACAGGGCGACGCTTTCGCTGATCTGGTCAAGCGATTGATCCGCATTACGTTGCAATTCACCCAGGATACGGCGGTCTATGTCATCAAATGTCCTCATGGGGGCATCATTAATGTGAAAATATCCCACGACAAGGGGATTTTCAGTGATCTTTGGGATAAATGCACGGGGTGTTTTGGGTATCTTCCTCAAAAGCCGGTAAGCAACAGGAACATCCCCATGATCTCACGCATCTTTCTTGAACATCCCGCCAAGGTCGACGAAACATTTCTGGAGCATATGGCCTTTGCGCTGAAATTTGCGGGTCTGCTGTTTGCAGCGGCAGGCGCGGCCTTGGTTCATGCGCTTGTGCCATGCCTCTTCGAAAAGACCGCCAGCGGGATCATCGCAAAGCTTTATGCCAAGACCCATAATCGCGGGGCCTGAGATCAGGTCGCGATATAGCGGTCCCTGCGGTGGTTGAAGGTGATGATCATGTTCAGCACCACAGCCCCCAGCAGCGAATAAAACACCACCGAAGCCGGAAACAGGAACATCGCGGCGGTGAAAATCACCGCGTCGGTGATCAGTTGCACCCAGCCCGCCTTGAACCCTGTGGTATCTTGTACCAGCAGCGCAATGACACCCAGCCCACCAAGTGATCCGTTGTGACGGAACATCGCCAGCAGCCCAAGACCCACGAGTGATCCGAAAATCACCGCACCCAAGGCTGGATCAAGCGACTGGATCGTGAAGCCCAAGGGCAGCAGCGTGGTGACAACAGACAAAAGCGTAACTGAAATCAGCGATTTGATCGTGAACGCCGCCCCCAGCCGTTTATAGGCCAGAAAATAGAACGGCAGGTTGATCGCGAAAAACACGACGCCAAAGGAGGTGCCCGTCAGATAGGCGATAATCACCGCCAGACCCGCCGTCTGCCCCGTGATCAAGCCCACGGAGGTCAGAACATGAATGCCAAGCCCGCACAAAAACACCCCAAGGCTCAGTCCTTGGATATCGTCGACCAGATTGTGATGGGGGCTCAGAGGTTTCTTCATCCTCTTGAGGTAGGACAGCTATGTTGACCTGTCTAGGGGGTGTCCCGCAGAATTTGCCGCAGCGCAGCGAAACCTCGCGTCATATGGAAGTTCTGCACAAAAAAAGGGCCACCCCGATCGGAGCGGCCCTTGTGATCTTATCCCTTCAAGGCCTTGTTCAGGTTCTCGTCCACCTTCTCAAGGAAACCCATCGTGGTCAGCCAACCCTGATCGGGGCCAACCAGCAGCGCCAGATCCTTGGTCATGTGGCCCGATTCCACCGTATCAACGACGGTTTTTTCCAATGTCTCGGCGAAACTGGTCAACGCCGCATTGCCGTCCAGTTTGCCGCGATGCTTGAGACCACCGGTCCAGGCATAGATCGACGCGATGGAGTTGGTCGAGGTTTCCTCGCCCTTCTGGTGCTGGCGGTAGTGGCGGGTGACGGTGCCATGGGCGGCCTCGGCCTCGACCGTCTGGCCATCGGGGGTCATCAGAACCGAGGTCATCAACCCAAGCGAGCCAAAGCCCTGAGCCACAGTATCGGACTGCACATCGCCATCGTAGTTCTTGCAGGCCCAGACATAACCGCCGTTCCATTTCATCGCGCAAGCGACCATGTCGTCGATCAGGCGGTGTTCATAGGTAATGCCAGCCGCCTTGAATTTGTCTTGGAATTCAGTCTCGTAGATGTGCTGGAACAGTTCGAGGAACCGTCCGTCATATTGTTTGAGGATCGTGTTCTTGGTGCTCAGATAGACCGGCCAGCCAAGGTTCAGACCATAGTTCATCGACGCGCGGGCGAAATCGATGATGGATTTATCAAGGTTGTACATCGCCATCACAACGCCTGAATCCGGTGCGTCAAACACCTCGCGTTCGATCTCCGTGCCGTCTTCACCGACGAATTTCAACGTAAGTTTGCCCTTGCCGGGGAATTTGAAATCAGTGGCTTTGTACTGGTCGCCATATGCGTGGCGGCCCACGACGATCGGCTTGGTCCAGCCGGGCACAAGGCGCGGCACGTTCTTGCATATGATCGGCTGGCGGAAAATCACACCACCCAGAATGTTGCGGATCGTCCCGTTGGGCGAGCGCCACATCTCTTTCAGGCCGAATTCTTCGACGCGCGCCTCGTCCGGGGTGATGGTCGCACATTTGACGCCAACGCCGTATTGCTTGATCGCATTGGCCGCATCGATGGTGATCTGGTCGTTGGTCTCGTCGCGGACCTCCATCCCCAGATCGTAATATTTCAGATCAATGTCGAGATAGGGCAGGATCAGCTTTTTCTTGATAAAATCCCACATGATGCGGGTCATTTCATCACCGTCGAGTTCGACAATCGGGTTGTCTACCTTGATCTTGGTCATCGCAAGAGGTTCCTTTGGCTTGGCTGTCTTGGGGCTGGGTCACCCCCTCTGCTTTGCAGCATCAGGGTAAACGCAGCGTGAATTTCAATTATGTATGTGCGGCAAACCAGGCGGAAACCCGTGTGCGGGCATAGTCCCACAAGCCCGGTGCGCCTGTATTGATCTTGGTTCCGACCTTTTCGATGAACTGGTCATGGGTCACCTGATATTCGATCCAGCTGCCGCCGCCCGACGCGAGGTTTTGCATCGGTGGCTGAAAGCGGTCAAGCGACTTGGCGAATTGTGCGGTCGGGGTCTGGTTGGCCTCGAATTCCTCCCAGGCTGCGCGAAGATCGTCGCCCAAGTCCTTGGGAAGCAGCCCGAATATCCGATCAGCCGCCGCTTGTTCCTGCGCTTCCATGTCAGTGGTATCATAGCTGCCAAAGATCGGATTATCGCCCGCGTCGATTTCGACCAGATCATGAAGGATCAGCATTTTGATCACCCGGATCATGTCCACCTCGGGGCCGGCCTGATCGGACAGAACCAGGGCATAAAGCGTCAGATGCCAGCTGTGTTCGGCGGAATTTTCCGACCGCGACCCGTCACACAGCAGGGTGCCGCGCATGACCGACTTGAGCTTGTCCGCCTCGTTCAGAAAGGCGATTTGCTGCTCAAGCCGCCTCGTCATTCCTGCGCGGCTTTCGCCTTATGGGCCGCAAGCGCTTTTTCCATAAACGCACGGCCCTGAAACGTCGCCATCCGGGTGCGGATCGCTGTAACAAAGGCTTCTTCCATGGTCTGGGAGGACGCCCCGAGAACGGAAGCGACCTCCATAAACAGGCGTTCGTTTCCGGTCTCGCGTTGAACAGCCAGACATTCTTCGGCCAGTTGGTTGGCCATATCCGTGACGTTCTGGTCGGCCATTAGCGTGTCGTCTCGGTCAGGCGGCGTTTCACGTAATCGGTGGTCGAGGTGATCAGCGTCTCCATATGCGGCTCTTCAAAGAAGTGGCCGGCACCCTCGATCTGTTGATGGGTGATGGTGATGCCTTTTTGCTCGTGCAGCTTGTTGACCAGATTAACGGTGTCAGCAGGCGGTGCCACGCGGTCAGCCGTGCCGTTGATCACCAGACCCGAAGCCGGGCAGGGCGCAAGGAAGCTGAAGTCATACATGTTCGCAGGGGGGGCGACCGAGATGAAACCGGTGATTTCAGGACGGCGCATCAAAAGCTGCATACCGATCCAGGCACCGAACGAGAAACCGGCAACCCAGCAATGCTTGGAGTTGTTGTTCATCGATTGCAGATAGTCGAGCGCCGACGCGGCATCGGACAATTCGCCGATACCCTGATCATATTCGCCCTGGCTGCGGCCAACGCCACGGAAATTGAACCGCAGGACCGTGAAGCCCATTTTATAGAAGGCATAGTGTAGATTATACACGACCTTGTGGTTCATGTTCCCGCCAAACTGCGGGTGCGGATGCAGCAAAATCGCAATTGGCGCGTCGCGCTCTTTTTGCGGGTGGTAGCGGCCTTCGAGGCGGCCTTCGGGTCCGGGAAAAATTACCTCGGGCATGGGCGTCCCTACATTGGGTTCTAAAGATCCAGCGGAATAGTTGACGAATTCCCTAAGACATCTTAGAACGGTTCTAACTTGTCTGATCCCAGCTTTTCTGGGGGTCAGGCACTGCACTTAGGCATTTAAGGCGTCGCCGTCAATCAAACAGGCGATTTTGGCAAAGGAATCATTGCGATGAAGCTGTCGACCAAGGGGCGTTATGCCATGGTGGCGCTGACCGATATTGCGCTGCAACCCGCCGGCGCATTGGTGTCACTGGGTGATATCGCGGATCGCCAGTCGATTTCGCTGCCCTATCTTGAGCAGCTTTTCGTCAAGCTGCGCCGCGCCGAGCTGGTTGCATCCGTGCGCGGCCCCGGTGGCGGCTACCGGCTGGGCCGGCCTGCGTCGGATATTCGTGTGGTCGATATTCTGGCGGCCGTCGATGAAAAGGTCGATGCGATGCATGTGGGCGCAGGGGCATCGGGCGGATCGTCGGGCAGCCGGGCGCAATCCTTGACCAACCGCTTGTGGGAAGGGCTGAGCGCGCAGGTCTATGTGTATTTGCACCAGACGCGTTTGTCGGATGTGGTGGCCAACGAGCTGGCCCCATGCCCTGCGGTGCCGAACCTGTTTGCGGTGGTGGATGAGGAATGAGGGCGATGGCCGCGCAAGCGCGATTTCTTTTGTTAAGGAATGAGGGACGCTGTCCCTCAAACTCCCTGGGATTTTTGACCATTTGGAATGGGCAGTGAGGGTATATCTGGATCATAATGCGACCACGCCTTTGCGGGCCGAGGCGCGGGCTGCGATGATTGCGGCGATGGATGTGGTTGGTAATCCGTCCAGCGTCCATTCCGAGGGGCGTGCGGCCAAGATGCTGGTCGAGCGGGCGCGGGCGCAGGTGGCGCAGCTGGTCGGGTGTAAAACCACGCAGGTGATCTTTACCAGCAGTGCGACCGAGGCGGCGGCTTTGGCTGTGGCGCAGAAGGGGCGGCACGGCGGTGTTTTCGGCGCGCTTGCAACAGAGCATGATTGTCTGGGCGTCTGGAGCGAGGTCGCGGTTGATCCGGCTTTGGGTGCGGCCGGGGCCGGGTTGGTTGCGGTTTCAGCGGCCAATAGCGAAACCGGACTTCTGGGCGATGCGGGCCGGGTGATTGGCAGCACTGATGCGTTTTCGACCATTTGCGATATCACGCAATTGGCCGGCAAGATGCCGGTGATCTATCAAGACGTGACCCCGTCCTATGCGATTTTATCGGCCCATAAGATGGGCGGGCCGAAAGGCGTGGGGGCGTTGATCAACTTTACCGCCCATGACCCCGAACCGATTTTGCGCGGCGGGGGGCAGGAAATGAACCGTCGGTCGGGCACCGAGAATGTCATCGGGATTGCCGGTTTTGGTGCCGCTGCCGAGGCGGCGGGCCGTGATGTGGCTGCGGGACGGTGGGACGAAGTGGCCGAGTTCAGAAATATACTGGAAAACGCTATTGCGGCTGCCTCTGATCAGACTATTTTTGTCGGGAATGACATGCCGCGTCTGCCGAACACCACCTGCGTGCTGACCCCCGGCTGGAAGGGCGAGACCCAGGTGATGCAGATGGATCTGGCGGGATTTGCTGTTTCGGCCGGGTCGGCCTGTTCAAGCGGCAAGGTGAAAGCCAGCAAGGTCTTGCAGGCGATGGGCTATTGCGACGGCGATGCGGCAAGTGCGATCCGCGTGTCGCTTGGCCTTGAGACAACACAAGAAGATGTACAGCGCTTTGCACAAGCCTGGGCAGTGAAATTCGAGAAACACAAGATGCGGGCGGCGTGATGCCCGAAGCGAGAGGAATATGAGCGTGGACACTACGATAGTAAAAGACGGCGTCGATCAGGAAACCGTTGATGCGGTGCGCGAAGTTGGCGGTGCCTATAAGCACGGCTGGTCCACCGACATCGAGATGGACTATGCGCCGCTGGGTCTGAACACCGATATCGTCAAGCTGATCTCGGAGAAGAACGAGGAGCCGGAGTGGATGACGCAGTGGCGTCTGGACGCCTATGAGGTGTGGCTGACCAAGAAAGAGCCCGATTGGGCGATGGTCGATTACCCCGAAATCGATTTCCAGAACCAGTACTACTATGCGCGCCCCAAATCCATGGCGGTCAAGCCCAAGTCGCTGGATGATGTGGACCCGAAGTTGCTAGCGACCTATAAAAAGCTTGGCATTCCGTTGAAAGAGCAAGCGCTTTTGGCGGGCGTTGAGGGGGCAGAGGAGCTGACCGATGCGCCGCGCAAGGTGGCCGTGGATGCGGTGTTCGATTCCGTATCCGTCGGCACAACCTTTCAGAAGGAGCTTAAGGCGGCGGGGGTGATCTTTTGTTCGATCTCCGAGGCGATCCGTGAGCATCCCGAGTTGGTCAAGAAATACCTCGGCTCGGTCGTGCCGGTGAATGACAATTTCTATGCCACGCTGAATTCGGCGGTATTTTCCGACGGATCGTTCGTTTACGTGCCGCCGGGTGTGCGCTGCCCGATGGAACTGTCGACCTATTTCCGCATCAATGCTGAAAACACCGGTCAGTTCGAACGCACGCTGATCATCGCCGACAAGGGGTCTTATGTGTCCTACCTTGAGGGCTGTACCGCACCGCAGCGCGACGAATCGCAGCTGCATGCTGCCGTGGTCGAGATCATCATCGAGGAAGATGCCGAGGTGAAATATTCGACCGTTCAGAACTGGTACCCCGGTGATGAAAACGGCAAGGGCGGGATTTACAACTTTGTGACCAAGCGTGCCGATTGTCGCGGTGACCGGGCCAAGGTGATGTGGACGCAGGTTGAAACCGGCTCTGCCGTGACGTGGAAATACCCGTCTTGCATCCTGCGCGGCGACGACAGCCAGGGCGAGTTCTATTCCATCGCCATCGCCAACAACATGCAGCAGGCCGATACCGGCACCAAGATGATCCATCTGGGCAAGCGCACCAAGTCGCGGATCGTGTCCAAGGGGATCAGTGCGGGCAAGGCGCAGAACACCTATCGCGGGCTGGTGTCGATGCACCCCAAGGCCAAGGAATCGCGCAATTATACCCAATGCGACAGCTTGCTGATCGGCTCTCAATGCGGGGCGCATACCGTGCCTTATATCGAGGTCAAGAATAACAGCAGCCGGGTTGAGCACGAGGCGACCACATCCAAGGTGGATGACGACCAGCTGTTCTATTGCCGCAGCCGTGGCATGGACGAGGAAGAGGCCGTTGCCCTGGTTGTCAACGGGTTCTGCAAGGACGTGTTGCAAGCGTTGCCAATGGAATTCGCGATGGAAGCGCAGGCGCTCGTTGCGATCTCCCTTGAAGGATCGGTGGGGTAAATCGGGATGATGCGCAAACTGACATGGGACGTGGCGGTCGCTGCACTGGTGTTCTGGGTGTTGATCACCTTTTTCAGGGCGGATGGCCTGTCGTTGGAAGCGTTTAAATCGACGCTGCCGTCGGTGCTGATCTTTACGATGATCTATGCCGCGATCCGTGTCGCGCTGGTCGTGTTGCGCAAGGGGAAAGACGAATGATCCTGACCACAACGCCAACCATCGAAGGGCGCAGCATTGCGGCCTATCAGGGCATTGTCGTCGGCGAGACGATCATGGGGGCCAATATCGTGCGCGACATGTTTGCGCGAGTCACTGATATCGTCGGCGGACGTTCCGGCCAGTATGAAAACAAGCTGCGCCACGCCCGCGAGGCCGCGATGGCAGAGCTTGAGCAAGAGGCGCGTGCCAAAGGGGCGGATGCGGTTGTGGGCATTGATATCGACTATGAAATCATCGGCGACAGCATGATGATGGTGTCTGTATCGGGTACGGCGGTGCGGCTGGCCTGATGACTGTTGCTGTCGATACCAACCCTTTGTCCCTGCATTGGTGGAAGGCGGTCCCGAATTTCGGGGACGCGATCAGCCCTGTGGTGCTGGCCCATGTGTCGGGCCGCAAGGTGGTTCATGCCGGTGTGAACAAGGCCGAGGTCTGGGGTGTCGGATCGCTGTTGCAGGTGGTCAAACGCAGCTATACCGCCAAGAAAGACATGCGCCCGACGATCTGGGGGACGGGGCTTTTGCATCCGGTTCACGGCACCAAGTTTACCAAACACGTGAATATCGCGCTGGTGCGCGGCCCGATTACGGCGGCCCTGCTGGATCTTGAGGTGTCGCGCTTTGGCGATCCGGGGCTTTTGATCAGCGATGTCTGGCCACAGGATCGGGTGCCGAACGGCAAGATCGGGATCGTGCCCCATCATTCGCTGATGGAGGATCTTGTGCTGGCGGCCCTGTTGGACAGCGACCCGAAATACCAGCTGATTGACCCGCGCGGCCCTGCGCAAGACGTTTGTGCGGCAATTGCGGCCTGCGACCATGTCTTTGCCTCGTCCCTGCACGGGTTGATTGTGGCGGATGCTTACGGCGTGCCGAACACCTGGCTGGCACCAACCGGGCAGTCGCGCCTGAAATATCTGGATTATGCGGCATCGGTCGGGCGGGTCATGGCCGCCCCTGTGATGATCGAAGATATCCCCATGCTGGATTTGCCAAAACCGGACGCAAAACCACCCTATCAGGCAGGAATTGATGCCTGCCGAGACGCTCTTTATGCCAGCTTTCCCAAAGCCTTGCGGGCCGGAGTTGATGCATGAAACCGATCAACGAAACGACCGCAAGCGCGGGCTTTTCATTCACCAAATTCGCTGTCATTGCAGCGCCAACCTATAAGTAAAGGAACCTCCCATGCTGAGCATCAAAGGCCTGAAGGTCAAACTGGAAGACGAAGACAAGCAAATCCTGAAAGGTGTCGATCTGGAGATCGAAGCCGGCAAGGTGCATGCGATCATGGGCCCGAACGGGTCGGGTAAATCGACGCTGTCCTATGTGCTGTCGGGCAAAGACGGCTACGAAGTGACCGGCGGCTCTGCCACCCTCGAAGGGGTTGATCTGCTGGACATGGAACCCGAAGACCGCGCCGCTGCCGGTCTGTTTCTGGCGTTCCAATACCCCGTGGAAATTCCCGGTGTGGGCAACATGACATTCCTGCGGACGGCGGTGAACGCACAGCGCAAATCGCGCGGCGAAGAAGAAATGACCGCTGCCGAGTTCCTCAAGGTCGTGCGCGCCCGCGCGAAAGAGTTGAAGATCGACGCGGAAATGCTCAAGCGTCCGGTCAATGTCGGCTTTTCGGGTGGCGAGAAGAAGCGCAATGAAATCCTTCAGATGGCCATGCTTGAACCTAAGATGTGCATTCTGGATGAAACCGATTCCGGTCTGGACGTTGATGCGATGAAACTGGTTGCCGAAGGTGTGAATGCCTTGCGCACCGAAGGCCGCGGTTTTCTGGTCATCACCCACTACCAGCGTCTGCTGGACCACATCAAACCGGACGTTGTGCATATCATGGCGGATGGCCGGATCATCAAAACCGGTGGTCCCGAACTGGCGCTCGAAGTTGAAAACAACGGATATGCGGATATCCTTGCCGAGGTGGCGTAATGGCCGAAGCAGCAGTAAAACAAACCCCGACCGACGCGATGATTGCGACGCTCGACATGCCGCAAGGCGGGTGGTCGGATGCCGCACGCCGCGACGCCTTGGCGCGGGTCCAAACGATGGGCCTGCCCGGACGCCGCGACGAATACTGGAAATACACACGGCCTGATACGCTGGTTCAGGCGCAAGCACTTCCGGCTGCCTTGCGCGATGGCGATGACACCGTTTTGTTCGACACGGTTGACCGGCTAAAGATCGTCTTTGTCGATGGCGTTTTTGACGCGGAAGCTTCCGATGATCTTTCCCTGGACGGGATCACGATCGAACGGCTTGCCGATGCGACATCCGATCTGCATTGGGCGCGTGACGTTTATGGCGTGTTGGAAAACAACGGTCAAAATCCGGTGCCGCGCCCCTTGGCCGCGCTGAACACGGCCTTTGCCGCCGATGGTGTGCTGATCCACGTGACGGGCAAACCGTCCAAGCCGGTCAACATTATTTATCGCCGGACATCGACCACAGCCGACGCGATGCTGCATAACTGCATCAAGCTGGATGCCGGTGCCGAAATGACTTTGCTGGAAAACGGCCCTGTTGCCGCGCGCTTTAACGGTGTGCTTGAGGTCGAAGTGGCGGATAAGGCGGCGTTCCACCACGTGCGCGCCCAAGGTCGTGACCATGAACAACGCGCTGCGACCCACATCTTTACCCGTCTTGGCGCGGAATCGACCTTCAAGTCGTTTACCCTGACTGCCAACGGCGTGATGACGCGCAACGACTGCGTGATCGAGCTGACCGGCGATGATGCGAATGCGACAGTCGCAGGGGCCTGCGTCGGCGATGGCGGAGATTTCCACCACGACGACACGGTTTTCATCACCCATGACGCAGTGAATTGCGAAAGCCGTCAGGTTTTCAAAAAGGTGCTGCGCAACGGGGCGACGGGCGTTTTTCAGGGCAAGATTCTGGTCAAGGCCGGCGCACAAAAGACTGATGGCTACCAGATCAGCCAATCTTTGCTGCTGGACGAAGACAGCCAGTTCCTCGCCAAGCCCGAGCTTGAAATTTACGCCGATGATGTGGCCTGTTCGCACGGCTCGACCTCAGGGGCGATCGACGAGGACGCGTTGTTTTATCTGCGCTCGCGCGGCGTGCCCCACGGCGCGGCAACCGATCTGCTGACCTTGGCATTCCTGGCCGAAGCGGTGTTGGAAGTCGAAGACGAAGCCCTGCGCGAAGAAGTCACAGCCCGGCTTGCGTCATGGCTTGAGCGGCACGCAGCCTAATGGCCGCGACGCACGAAATCGTTGCAAGCTATCGCAACCCGGCAGCCGTCATCGCACGGCTGCTGGGGCAGGGTACCCGCGAGGACCGCAACCTGATCTATCTCATGGTGGCGTGCCTGATCTTTTTCGTGGCCCAGACACCGCGCCTTGCCCGGGAATCTTTTATCGACGGCACTGAACTGAACATGCTGCTGGGGGCATCCCTGATGGCATGGCTGTTTGTGGCGCCGTTGATGTTGTACGGGCTGGCCGGTGTCACCTTTGTGATACTGAAAATTTTGCGCGGCAACCCGACGGGATACGCCACACGTCTGGCGCTGTTCTGGGCCTTGCTGGCCTCCAGCCCCGTTTTGCTGTTGCACGGGCTGACGGCGGGCTTCGTCGGGCCGGGGATAGAGCTTCAGATCGTGGGGCTGATCTGGTTTTGCATCTTTTCGTGGTTCTGGATCAGTGGCCTGCGCGTCGCATATAGGCAATCAAAATGAATAATACCGACCTGCGTCAGTTGCTGACCAATCTTGTGGTTCTGTCCTTGCGTGAACCGCGCAAGGCGGCTGAACAAATCATTGGCTGGCAGCTTAACCGTGAAACGCTGTGGACCGCGCTGGCGCTGGCTGCGGCCGTCAACACGCTGATCTTTTCGATCTCTGTTGTCTTGCAGCCCTCTGCCGCGATGCCCGCGTTTTTCACCAGCCCGCTGGCCATGTTCGTCCTGCTTGCAGGGGTGCTGGTTGTCACGACCCACGGCCTGTACTGGACGGGCCGCGCCATTGGCGGGACCGGTGATCTGGGCGACATGCTGTCGCTGGTCGTGTTCCTGCAAGTGCTGCGGATATTGGCGCAGATCGTGATATTCGTGGTGATGTTCGTAGCACCGGGCCTGTCGCTGCTGCTGTCTTTGGCAACGGGGATCATCGGGCTTTGGATCCTGGTGAATTTCATCGCCGCTGCCCACCGTTTTACCAGCATGGGCCGCGCCATTGGCACCTTGCTGATCGCCATGGCCGCGATTGTTCTGGGCCTTAGCTTTCTGTTGTCGATCGTCGGCATCGCCGCACAAGGAGTAGTGCCAAATGTATGACGTAAACAAAATCCGCAGCGACTTTCCGATCCTGTCGCGTACTGTGAACGACAAGCCGCTGGTGTATCTGGATAACGGTGCCTCAGCGCAAAAACCGCAGGTCGTGATCGACGCAATCAGCCATGCCTATTCCCATGAGTATTCCAATGTTCACCGTGGCTTGCACTACCTTTCTAATCTTGCGACCGACCGTTATGAATCCGTGCGCGGCACCATCGCCAAATTCCTGAATGCCGGTGACGAAGACGAGATCGTGTTCACCTCGGGCACCACCGAAGGCATCAATCTGGTGGCTTACGGCTGGGCCATGCCGAACCTTCAGGCGGGCGACGAGATCATCCTGTCGGTGATGGAACACCACGCAAATATCGTGCCCTGGCATTTCCTGCGCGAACGCCAGGGCGTGGTGATCAAATGGGTCGATGTCGATGCCTCCGGCGCGCTGGACCCGCAGGCGGTGATTGACGCGATCACCCCCAAGACCAAGCTGGTGGCGGTCACCCATGTGTCGAACGTGCTGGGCACTGTCGTGGATGTCAAAGCGATCACCGCAGGGGCCCATGCCAAGGGCGTGCCGGTGCTGGTGGACGGCTCACAAGCGACTGTGCACATGCCCGTGGATGTCCAAGACATCGGCTGCGATTTCTACGCGATTACCGGTCACAAACTCTATGGCCCGTCTGGGTCCGGTGCGATCTATATCAAGAAATCCCGCATGGCGCAGATGCGTCCGTTTCTGGGCGGCGGTGACATGATCCGCGAAGTGACCAAGGACAGCGTGACCTATAACGACCCCCCGATGAAGTTCGAGGCCGGCACCCCCGGCATCGTCCAGACCATCGGCCTTGGTGTCGCGCTGGATTACATGATGGGCATCGGGATGGAGAACATCGCCGCCCACGAGGCCACCTTGCGCGATTACACGGTGGAACGGCTTGCCGGTCTGAACTGGGTGCAGGTGCAGGGCACCACGCCCAACAAGGCCGCGATCTTCAGCTTTACGCTGGACGGGGCGGGGCATGCCCATGACATCTCAACCATCCTAGATAAAAAAGGCGTGGCCGTGCGGGCAGGGCAGCATTGCTGCGGCCCGCTGATGGACCATCTGGGCCAAACCGCCACCTGCCGCGCGTCTTTCGGCATGTATAACACGACCGCCGAAGTCGACACGCTGATCGAGGCGTTGGAACTGGCCCATGATCTGTTCGCGTGACGCGTCGCTGATTTGATCAGGGTTGATTTTGTAATTGCAGGGGGCGGCGTGGCTGGCTATACCGCCCCCAGACGGACCCATAGCTCAGCTGGATAGAGCGCTGCCCTCCGAAGGCAGAGGTCGCTGGTTCGAATCCAGCTGGGTTCACCATTTTCCTGATATTTTGTAAGATTTGCGTCTGTTGGGGCTTTGCTTTTGATCGCGTATTATTTGCAAAGTGGACATATGTGTAGGCGTGTTTTGATCTGCGCACGTAGAAAGAAGCTCTAGGTCCGCTTTGAGTCCATATCCACCGGAGCTTCACATCAAATAGGAAGTTTTGCGAAGCATCAGGGATGTTTTGGATACTGAAGTGGCGTCACACCCTCACGAATCTGGCATCATCTGCACGTACTAGGCCGAACCGTTCCGGTTTTTAACAGATCATTAATTGGAGCCGGAACGTGGGGGTATTGGGACGTAAGAATTTTGCGTCTCATCGGAATAATGCCCCTGATATTGCTAAGCTTGCTCCAGGCTATCTTTTGAGTTTTGATGTAGTCTGCGTGATGGTCCTGATCGTCTCTCATAAACTCCCGCGCTAGTAGATAGCTTCCATTATGTGTTTGAGAAAGTTCTTCAAATGCGTCTATTGCAGGCATCATCTGAGATGTTTTCTTGAAAAGGTCATAATACATGTTGCCGAGCATTCGATCTGGGAGTTGCCTGCTTTGATTAAATCGATCCCAGTAAGGCTGAGGCAGCGATATGCAAGGTGAAATGAAGGACGCATAGACGCTCATAAAGCCTTGGGATTTAATTAGGCTTTCTGCTTCAAGGATTCCTTCTGCAGCTTCATCAATGATCCGCTTGAAATCGTATATGCCCTTTGATGCAGCCATGTGCCTGCAGATGAAATTCACATCTACAGTGCCAAAGTTAAGAATAACATTTGCTTCGCGAGGTATTGGTTCAAGTATCTTGGTAAGGTACTGCTTATGCTTGTCTTTTCCGAGTGAACGGGCGCTCCATCCGCTGGCCCAGTAGGGGAAATAATTGGGTGCATCTCCAAATATATAGTCGAACACTTCTGAACTGCTCGATCCCAAGACAACCAAGGGCTGCCCAGTTCTTTCGCCCCCTAAAGAAAAATTCTTAAATATTTTCTTGAGCATCATAGTGATGTCCTTAGCTGCTCCCAAGTTTGATACTGACAATGGGAATGAATCTCAACACGGTTCGAAAGGCTGCGCCGACAACGGCCTGAGTTCATTCGCAATGGTATTATCTGTTGAGACGACACGTTTGAAAGCATCCAGCCGGTCGTGGAGGGCCACTAAGGCCTGCATAGCCGCCCTCAAAAAACCCACACACCGTCAAAGAAAAAGCCCCTGAAAGACCAACGTCTTCAGGGGCTTCCCAACTCAAATCGCGGTAAGTTAGACCTTACCCCCGACGGCGTCCGCCGACACGGCCTGCGCGGCCGCGGCCTTCTTGGCCGGCTTTGGGCGCGACTTTGTTGAACTTGATCCATTCGGTGCCGTTCGGGTCGCGGTCATAGAGGAAGTTGGCAGCGCGGATGGCTTCCATTTCCTTGCCCGGGGTCGCTTTGGTGGACCCCAGGCCGAACAGGGTCACGAATGTCTCGTCGTCGATATCCTCGGGCAGGATGATGCCAGCGGCCATGATCAGCGCCTTGTGTTCGGCGATTTTGGTCTGGTTTACGGGCAGGGTGATCGGGTTCATGATCGCCGATGTCATGCCGGCCCCCATGGCCATGGGCAGGAACGCGTTGTTGATGCCGTGACGGTTGGGCAGGCCAAAGCTGATGTTGGAGGCACCGCAGGTGGTGTTCACGCCCAATTCCTCGCGCAGGCGGCGCACAAGGGTGAATACCTGATGACCAGCCGTTGCCATGGCACCGATGGGCATGACCAGCGGGTCAACCACGATATCATGGGCGGGAATGCCGAAATCAGCGGCGCGTTCCACGATCTTTTTGGCGACGTTGAAGCGTACATCGGGGTCTTCGGAAATACCGGTGTCATCGTTAGAAATCGCCACAACCGGCACGTTGTATTTCTTGACCAGCGGCAACACCAGCTCAAGGCGCTCTTCTTCGCCGGTGACCGAGTTCAGCAGCGGGCGCCCTTCGGCAGCGGCAAGGCCGTTTTCCAGCGCGCCGGGGACCGAGCTGTCGATGCACAGCGGGATGTCGACCACGCGCTGCACGACTTCGATCAACTGGCGCATCAACGTGGGTTCGACAAAGTTGTTATCCGCATAGCGGGGGTCTTCGGCCATCTTGTTTGAGAACACTGCGCCGGAGTTCACATCGAGGATGTTGGCACCCGCAGCCGCTTGGGCAATGGCGTCTGCCTCGACACGGCTGAAATCATCGCGCTCCAGTTCTTCGGCCAGAATTTTGCGACCCGTGGGGTTGATGCGTTCCCCGATGACGCAGAAAGGCTCGTCAAAGCCGATGATCGCTGATTTGGTTTTGGATTCGACGACGGTTCTGGTCATGGTTGTTCTTTCTGTAAGACGGAAATTATACGGCGTTGGCAGGTTGCGCTGCGGTACCGCCATTTTCAATGGCCCAGTTTGCATTGGCTTTGATCCCGCCCAGCGGGAAGAAATGCACATGGGTCACGTTAAAGTCGGGGTTGGCGGCTTTTTGGGCGGCCAGTTGGGTGATCACATCTGTCGGCTCGTAGGGCAACAGCAGTTTCGTCACATCCATCGCGCGCTTTTGCAGCACCTTGAGCGACGGGCCGACACCGCAGGCGATGGCGAATTTGATCAGGGTTTGCAGCTTGGCCGGGCCTGCGATGCCGATGTGGATCGGCAGGTCGATCCCTGCGTGTTTCAGGCTGTCGGCCCATTCGATGATCGGCTGTGCGTCAAAGGCGAATTGGGTGGCGATGGCCATTTTTGCATCTGTGCGTTCGGAAAACCCCTGTTTCCAGCGCAGCGCATCATCGACGCGCAGGCGGCCTCCGTCGGTGTCGATGTCGCGGTTGCCTTCGGGGTGGCCCGCGATGTGCAGCCGTTCAAACCCGTGCTTGTCGAACAATCCGGTGTCCATCAGCTGCATGCTGTCGCTGAAATCACCATGCGGCGTCGTAACGCCACCGGCGAGCAGCAACGCCTGTTTTACGTCGGCCTCGCCCTGATACATGGCGATCCAGTTTTCCAGCGTGGCCTTATCCTTGATGATCCGCGCGGGCATGTGCGGCATCACCTTAAACCCGTCCGCATTCAGACGCGCGGCGGTGGCGACCATATCCTCAATGGGCGTGCCCTCGATATGGGCGATATAGACACGGGTGCCCGCGGGCAGCAGATCGCGAAAGTTTTCAACCTTCTCGGCGGTGCGCGGCATCACTTCGATGGAGTAATCCTGCAAGAACGCCTCGACCTCCCGGTTGGGCATGTCGGGGGCAGGGGCTTCTTTGCGTCGAAAATTGAGAAGAGCCATGAGCGTGTCTTTCATGAAGGGGATCAACTTTGGAACTCGGGTCGGGGCATGGGGGTCAGGCCCAGCCGTCTTTTGCAATCAGCGCCTTGATGCGGTCGCGGTCGTATTCGGCATCAATGCGGGCGGCTTCGGCATCGGCAACGGCATCCGGTTCACCCTCGACAGTGTAAGGGTCCGCCTTGCGCCATTCCGCCAGATAGGCATCGGAATCTTCGGCACCGATCTTCATGGCGGCGCGGTCAATCGCTTGTTCGAACCGTTCGGGCAGCGCCCGTTTCGATCCGCGACGGCCTTTGCCGACAATCACCTGCGCTGGAATATCACGCCAATAAACGATGGTAACTTCTGGCATGATCGATTCCCTTGATTGCACTAGAGTTTTTCTAGCGTTTGTTGATCTGTCCCCGTCGCCGTTTTTCGACACTCAAAACGGCGTCTGCGACGTAGCCACAGTACACCGGCATGTCCCAAGGGGCGAGGGGACGAAGCCCTCATAATTCTCAAGATGGTTGTGAGGTGCATCACATGCAGGCGCTACAAACTTGGTGTTTCCCGCTTGCTCATGGGCGTGGGAAACACTACCTTAAGGGCAACTCGTAATGAAAGGCGCAAACCATGGCGCCACAGCGTCCCAAAGGTGCGGGCGCGCTCGATATACCGCCGGCTCTGAGCCCCGCGCCAGTTCCGCCCAGATCGACCGAACTCTATGCGGCCCTTGATCTGGGCACAAATAGTTGTCGCATGTTGATCGCTCAACCTAAGGGGAGCGGTTTTCATGTCGTCGACAGTTTCTCGAAGTCCGTCCAGCTTGGGGCGGGGCTTGAGAAGACCGGGCGATTGTCGCGCGGATCGATGACGCGTACCATTCAGGCATTGCGCATCTGTCAGCAGAAACTGCGCCGCAACAAAGTGCGCCGGATGCGTCTGGTCGCAACCGAAGCCTGTCGCCGTGCCAGCAATGGTGCGGAGTTCATGGCGCGGATCCAGCGTGAAACCGGCCTGAAGCTGGACATCATCAAACCCGAGGAAGAAGCCCAACTGGCGGTGATTTCCTGTGCGCCGCTGGTGAACCGCAAAACCCACAACCTGCTCGTCGTCGATATCGGCGGCGGATCGACGGAACTGGTCTGGATCGACATCTCAAAGGTGCCTAAGGCAGACCGCGCGCGGTCGATTATGCGGCTGCATGGCGGGTTCAATCAGGCCAAGACCGGCATCCCCGAGGCCCGCGTGGTTGACTGGATCAGCGTGCCCTTGGGCGTCGCCACCTTGCGCGACCAGTTTTCCGATGTTGAAGACGACGCGGCGCGTTTCGCCTTGATGAGCTGGTTCTTCGAGGAAAACCTGCAAAGCTTTACCCCCTATCAATCCACCCAGTCGCAGGATCATTTCCAGATCGTTGGCACATCGGGCACGGTCACCACTGTTGCTGCCAGCCATTTGGGGCTAAAGCGCTATGACCGGACCAAGGTCGACGGCCTGCGGATGAGCAGTGCGCAGATCGACAAGGTCATTCATTCCTATCTGGCGATGGGGCCGGGGGGGCGACGTGCCGACCCGCGTATCGGACAAGACCGTCAGGCGTTGATCATGTCGGGGGCTGCGATCTTGCAGGCCTTGATGCGGTGCTGGCCGACCAATAGATTAAGTGTTGCAGACCGTGGTCTGCGCGAGGGGCTGCTGTATGCCCAGATGAGCGCGGATGGCGTTTTGGAAGAAGGACCAAACTGATGGACAAGACACCAAGCGGCAAGACGCCAACCGGAAAGACACCGACAGGCAAGACACCGACAGGCAAGACATCAGGTGGCAAAACCCCAACCGGCAAGAACACCTCGGGGCGCGGTCAGCGTGACCTGAAGGTCAAGGTGAAGTCGGCCCGTGGCCGCAAGCTGAGCTCGACCCGCTGGTTGCAGCGTCAGTTGAACGACCCCTATGTGAAACGCGCCAATGCCGAAGGCTATCGTGGCCGCGCGGCCTATAAGATCATGGAACTGGATGACAAATTCCGCTTTCTGGTTCCCGGTGCGCGCATCGTCGATCTGGGGGCTGCCCCCGGCGGGTGGTGTCAGGTCGCGGTGAAACGTTGCAACGTCTTGGGCGAAAAGAAGGGCAAGAACGTCGGCACCATTCTGGGCATCGACCTGCAAGAGATGGAGCCGATTGCGGGCTGTGAATTGCACGTGCTTGATTTCATGGAGGACGATGCCGACCAGATCGTCAAAGGCTGGCTGGGTGGCAAGGCCGATGTGGTCATGTCCGACATGGCGGCGTCCAGTTCGGGCCACAAACAGACCGACCACAACCGGATCATCGCCCTATGCGAGGCCGCGGCCTATTTCGCTTTTGATGTGCTGGAAGAAGGCGGCACCTTTGTTGCCAAGGTTTTGGCCGGTGGTGCCGAGGGCGATTTGCAAAAGCTGCTGAAACGCCGCTTTACCAAGGTCTTGAACATCAAACCGCCCGCAAGCCGTCAGGACAGTTCCGAGAAATTTGTCGTGGCGACCGGTTTCAAGGGGCCTTTGAGCGATGACGAGGAACCGGGGCAGGGGTGAATCACCTGACGCCCGACCGGATTTCGTGCTGATCCGTGGTGCGGACAAATTGTCCGGTTTCGCGAATTTTCAACCCATAGGCGCGATCACCCCTTTATTCCGCAAGCCGTAGTACTATCTCAGACAATCGGCTGTTCGGCGCAGGGTGATCGCCGCGTATTTCCTGCGGGAAAATCATTGAAAAAGCGGTCGTTTCGGCGGAAATTCGGAAATTAAGGGCTGGTTGTTTTCGCACTGCTCGCCGATAGTTGCGGCCATGTCTTTATTTTTGATTATTGCCCTCCCGTTTCTTGGCGCATTGCTGCCCGGTCTGATGATTCAGGCCGGCCGTCAAAGCTGCTTTATCATCACATTTCTGGTGACCGCCTCTGCGGCGATCGGGCTTGCGACCCACGCGCCCGCCGTTCTGGCAGGGGAGGTCGTGACCGCCCAGTTGAACTGGTTGCCGTCGCTTGGGCTGAACGTGAACCTGTTCCTTGATCCGTTGGGCCTGATGTTCGCGGGGTTGATCCTGGGGATCGGGCTGCTGATCATCACCTATGCGCGGTTCTATCTGTCGCGTGACGACAATATGGGCGAGTTTTACACCTATCTGCTGCTGTTTCAGGGCGCGATGGTCGGGATCGTTCTGTCTGACAACATCTTGATGTTGCTGATTTTCTGGGAACTGACGTCGCTGTCGTCCTTCCTGCTGATCGGATTTTGGAAACATACTGCCGACGGGCGCCAAGGGGCGCGTATGGCGCTGACGGTGACCGGCATGGGCGGGCTGGCCTTGATCGGTGGCATGATGCTTCTGGGGCAGATCGCGGGCAGCTACGACCTGACCACGATCCTTGAAAACCGCGATCTGATCCAGGCCTCGCCGCTTTATGTGCCGGCGCTGATCCTGATCCTGATCGGCTGTTTCACCAAATCCGCGCAATTCCCGTTCCATTTCTGGCTGCCCCACGCGATGGCGGCCCCGACACCGGTTTCGGCCTATCTGCATTCGGCCACCATGGTGAAGGCGGGGTTGTTCCTGATGGCGCGGCTGTGGCCTGTTCTGTCTGGCACTGACATCTGGGTGATTTTGGTTTGCTCTGCCGGTTTGATCACGATGGTCCTAGGCGCGGTGATTGCTCTGTTCAAAGACGATCTCAAGGCGCTGCTGGCGTTCTCGACCGTGTCGCATCTGGGGTTGATCACCTTCCTTTTGGGGACGGGGACCGCCTTTGGCGCGATGGCGGCGGTGTTTCACATCCTGAACCACGCCAGCTTTAAGGCCGCCTTGTTCATGTCGGCGGGCATCGTTGATCACGCCCTGCACACACGCGATATGAAACGGCTGGGCGGCTTGCGCCGCTTGATGCCGCTGACTTTTGCCGTGGCCACGATTGCCGCGCTGTCGATGGCGGGCATCCCGCTGCTGAACGGGTTCCTGTCCAAGGAAATGATGCTGGAAGAGGCGTATCACACCACGCTTTTCGGCTCTCCTTATCTGGTGGCCGCCGTGGCGACACTGGGCGCGCTGTTCTCGGCGGCCTATAGCTTTCGCTTTATTGCCCATACGTTTTTGGGCCCCGTGCGCGATGATTACCCACACGCGCCCCATGATCCGCAGGTCGGTTTGCTGCTGCCGCCAGCCTTGTTGATCATTCCGGTGATCGCCATCGGTGTTGCACCGTTTCTGGCAGAACCCTTTGTGAAGACCGTGACCCAAGCGGTGATCGGCAATGCCGCCGAATTGCCTGATGCGCATTTCAAGATCTGGCATGGTCTGGTGCCTGCGCTTTGGATGTCGGTGATTGCTGTGGTCGGCGGTCTGATCCTGCTGGCGGCATTTGCCCCGCTGGCAAAGCTCTGGGCCGCCACGCCGCGCCCGGAGGCCAAGGCGATCTTTGACCGGATCATCGCTGCCGCTGTTGCCTTTGCGGATGTCTTTGCGGACCGGCTGCACAACAGTTCCTTTACCCGCTACGCCGCCATATTCACCACATCCGTGATCGCCGTTGCGACCCATGCGTGGTTTACCGGCGTCAACGCGGCACCCACCCGCGAAATGCTGGCGATCACGCCGGTTGCCTTTGCGGGGTGGCTGATGCTGATCCTTGCCACCGGATTTCTGGTGACCGTCCATCGCAACCGCCTTGCGACGCTGATCCTGATGGGGATCGTCGGGTTGATGGTGTCGGTCGGGTTCAACTATTTCTCGGCCCCCGATCTGGCGCTTACGCAAATCTCGGTCGAGGTGGTGACGATTGTGCTGTTGCTGCTGGCGTTGAACTTTTTGCCCAACGTCACGCCGATTGAATCGACAGTGGCACACCGCACCCGCGATATCGTGTTGTCGCTGGCAGGGGGCATCGCGGCAACGGGGCTGATCTATACGATGCTGATGTCCGATTTCCCGATCGCCTCGATCTCGGAATACCATCTGGCCAATTCCTATAAGGGCGGTGGCGGTACCAATGTGGTGAACGTGATCCTCGTTGATTTCCGTGGCTTTGATACCTTTGGCGAAATCATCGTGCTGGGGATTGCAGCGCTGGTGATCTATGCCCTGACCGAAGCCTTGCTGGCGGGGCCTGTGCGCGCGCGGTTGCTGAACCGTGGCTATGAAGAAGCCCGCGCAGGCGATGCACACCCGTTGATGATGGTTGTCTTGACCCGCGTGTTGATGCCCGTGGTGTTGATGGTCGGTGTCTTTATCTTCCTGCGCGGCCACAACGAACCGGGTGGCGGGTTCATCGCCGGACTGGTCGTGGCGATTGCGGTCTTGATGCAATATATGGCCAGCGGGTTCAGCTGGGCGGACCGGCGCCAGCGCTATCCCTATCACGGGATCATCGGGGCAGGGGTGCTGTGTGCGGGTCTGACCGGTATCGGCGCATGGTTTGCCGGCGCGCCGTTCCTGTCCTCGGCCTTTGGTTATTTCCGCATCCCCCCGATGGAGAAATTCGAACTGGCAACCGCGATGGGCTTTGATCTGGGTGTCTTCCTGGCCGTGGTCGGTGCGGTGATGCTGTCGCTGGAAAGCTTCTCGCGGCTGGGACGTCGTGCCGGGATCGAAGAAAGCGACTATGCGATGGATATCGACCCGTCCCGTACCGAAACCTTAACGGGAGGGGAGAGCTGATATGGAGCTTTTGCTAGCAACAGCGATCGGCGCTTTGACGGCTGCGGGTATCTATATGATCCTGCGTTTGCGCAGCTTTCCTGTGATTATCGGGACATCCTTGCTTAGCTATGCGGTGAATGTGTTCCTGTTCGCGTCGGGACGGTTGGCGTTGAATGCGCCGCCTGTTCTGCGCGACGGCGTCGAAGTCTACACCGATCCGCTGCCCCAGGCCCTGGTGCTGACGGCGATTGTGATTTCCTTTGGCATGACGGCCGTGATCGTGATGATCGCTGTCGGGTCTTACCTCAGCTCGGATGATGATCTGGTGAACGACCCCGACGCGGATCACAAGAAGGGGGATGCGGCATGACCCATTGGCTGATCCTTCCGATCCTTGTGCCTGCCATGCTGGCCGCGATGCTGGTGCTGGTGGCGCGCTATCACCTGACGATCCAGCGGGTGTTCTCGGTTGCGGGGGCACTGGTGTTGCTGGGGCTGGCGCTTGGTCTGTTCTGGCAGGCGTCTGACGGCACCGTCAGCCTGTATTTGCTGGGCAACTGGTCTGCGCCCTTTGGCATCGTGCTGGTCGCTGACCGTCTGTCGACCTTGATGGTGCTGCTGACCTGCGTGCTGGCCTTGCCTGTCTTGCTTTATGCCATCGGGTCGGGCTGGGACGAACGCGGGCAGCATTTTCACCCGCTGTTCCAATTCCAGCTGATGGGCATTATCGGGGCTTTCCTGACCGGCGACATCTTTAACCTTTTCGTATTTTTCGAGGTTCTGCTGATCGCGTCCTACGGGTTGATGATCCATGCGGGCGGGCCAAAGCGGCTGCGGGCAGGGACGCAATATGTGCTGTATAACCTGTTGGGATCGACCCTGTTCCTGTTTGCGCTTGGCACGCTTTATGCGGAAACCGGCACGTTGAATATGGCCGATCTGGCGGTGCGTGTGGCGACGCTGGATGCGGCCAATAGCGCGGGCATTCGTGTGGCCGCCGTGACGTTGCTGATGGTCTTTGCGGTCAAGGCCGCGATCCTGCCGCTGCATTTCTGGCTGCCTGCCAGCTATTCCGAGGCACCTGCGCCCGTGGCCGCCCTGTTTGCGATCATGACCAAGGTGGGGGCCTATTGCATCATCCGCATCTTCACGCTGGTCTTCCCCCCCGATCTTGAGATCACCCAAGGGCTGTTCGATCTATGGCTGATCCCTGCCGCCTTGCTGACCGTCGCGTTGGGCATGTTGGGCGTGTTGGGGGCCAAACGCGTTGACCGCATGGTCGCGTTTTCGGTGATCGGGTCAATGGGGATGCTGCTGGCTGCGGTGGCGGTGTTCACGCCCACGGGTGTCACGGCCGCGCTTTATTATGCGATCCATTCCACCTTTGCCGCTGCGGCGTTGTTCTTGCTGGTCGATGTGATCCGGTCGCGTCGCGGTGCTGCCGGTGTCAGCTTTGACGTGGCCCCCCCGATTGTGGGCGGTGCACTGGTGGCGGGCATGTTCTTTGTCGCGGCGATTGGCATGACGGGTCTGCCGCCGCTGTCGGGGTTCATCGGCAAGCTGCTGATCTTGGATGCGGCGCGGGCGTCTGACCTGATGTGGTGGATCTGGGGCACAATTCTGGTCGGCTCGCTGGTCGCGGTGGTCGGGTTTGCCCGTGCAGGCAGCGTGGTGTTCTGGAAGGCCCATCAACCGGTTGATACGGCCGAGGAAATGGCCGAACCCGAAGCCGTGCCAGCCTCCGTACTGCCGATGGTGTCGATCGGGGCCTTGCTGGCTTTGCTGATGGCGCTGACTGTTGCCGCGGGGCCGGTGACGCGGGTGTTGCAAGCGACCTCGGCGCAGCTGTTCAACCCCGAGGCCTATATCGCTGTGGTGCTGACCACGCCGGGCAAGCAGATCAACGATGACCACGGGGGCGAAAAACACGGGGGCGAAAAACACGAGACCGAAGAACCCAAGCCCGCCGACAATGCCGACGCCATAGCCCCGGCAGCCGCGAAAAAGGATCACTGATATGCGCGCACGTCTGTTTCCGCATCCCCTGTTGACCGTGTTGCTGGCGATTGTCTGGTGCCTGCTGGTGAACGAGGTAAAGCTGGGCACGGTGGTGTTCGGCATCCTCCTTGGTCTGCTGATCCCAATTGTGACCGCTGCCTATTGGCCTGACCGCCCGCCGGTCGGACGGCCGATCAAACTGCTGTCCTATCTAGTGCTGGTGATCTGGGATATTCTTGTCGCCAATGTCGTGGTGGCGATGATCGTGCTGTTCAAAAGCAACAAGAACATGCGCCCGCAATGGGTCGTGATCCCCCTTGATCTGCGCACCCCCGAGGCGATTACGATGCTCGCGGGCACCATCACCCTGACACCGGGCACCGTCAGCGCAGACCTGTCCGATGACGGCAGGGCGTTGCTGGTCCATGCGCTGGATGCCGAAGACCCCGACGCGGTGCGCGATGACATCAAACAGCGCTACGAGCGCCGACTAAAGGAGATTTTCGAATGATCCTGATGGCTTTGAACTTTGCATTTGTTGCCGTGGCATTGTCACAGCTTTTGGCGATGCTGCGCCTTGTCAAAGGGCCCTCGACCGGGGACAGGATTTTGGCGCTGGATACGATGGTGATCAACGCAATCGCGCTGATTATCCTGCTTGGGATGCGTCTTGGCACCCAGGTCTATTTTGAAAGCGCGTTGATCATTGCGATGCTGGGTTTTGTATCCACCGTCGCCATCGCGCGATTTGTTTTGCGGGGTGATATCATTGAATGATCTTGGCATGATAACCGAAGCCATCATTGCCGCATTGCTGGTGATTGGCGCGTTCTTTACCTTGGTTGGCTCCATCGGGCTGATCAAGCTGGACAATTGCATGTCGCGCCTGCACGGGCCCACCAAGGCCTCGACACTGGGGGTCGGGGCGCTTTTGCTGGCGTCGGTGGTCTATTCCTTCAACACCGCCGACGGGTCCGTCCACGAGATTCTGGTGATGGCGTTCCTGTTCGTCACAGCGCCGATTTCGGGCAATTTCATCGCCAAGGTGAACATGCACAGCCTGCGCGGCAAACAGGCCCTGCCACCGCCGCCCGATGACCATGTCTGGGGCACCTATTCAGAAAAATAACCATCAGCCCGCGCAGAAATGTGCGGGCTTTTTTGCAGGCTGTCGGCGTGCTGTTGGCCTTTGGTTGGTGGGGCTGAAATTATTTTCACCAAAACCCGACATCTTGTTAAAACCATGCTTGACGGGCGCAGGGCCAGACCCTATGACCACCCAACGCTTTGAAGTTTACGACAAAGCGTGCAGTGGGCGGTTGTAGCTCAGTTGGTTAGAGTACCGGCCTGTCACGCCGGGGGTCGCGGGTTCGAGCCCCGTCAACCGCGCCACCGCTGCATTTTTCAAAACATGCGCAGTCAGTTCACCCCCTCACGGGGTGCTGGCCGCGTGCGTTTCGACTGTTTGCTGGCCCTGAAAATACATCCGCAGCCTGCATGAATTTATTCCTGACATTTAGCGCGTTAATCGCTTGACCCCTGCGCGGGCTTGGCCTATTCCGCCCTCATCGCGCGGTTGTAGCTCAGCTGGTTAGAGTACCGGCCTGTCACGCCGGGGGTCGCGGGTTCGAGCCCCGTCAACCGCGCCACTATCTTCCCCTTCATTGGGTACGAAACGGACCACCCATCGGGTGGTCTTTTTCGTTTGTGGGGTGGGGGTCGCATTCAGCCGATATAGCGCAGCACCTGCCTGATTTGGGGCGCGGCATCGCATAGGGGCGGCGCGGTAAACCGGCACCGCCCCAAGCGTCGTTTTACGTCAAGGCGTCCAGAATCCGCGCCCAGCTGCGGATGCCTTTGTGGAAGCTCTCCATATCGTATTTTTCATTCGGAGAATGGATCGCGTCGTCGTCCTTGCCAAAGCCGATCAGAACCGGCGTGGTGTTCACGAGTTTTTGGAAATGCCCGGCAATCGGGATCGATCCGCCGCAACCGACATAGGCTGCGGGGATTTTCCATTCGTCGGTCAGCGCGTGGCGGGCTTTCTCAAAGGCGGGGTCTGTGGTCTCAAACACCGATCCGCCGCTGGCCCCGTGCGCGTGAAAGCTGACTTTGCAATCGGCGGGGATCATATCGGTGACCATTTTGCGGAAACTTTCGCGGATGGCGTGGGGGTCTTGATCGCCCACCAGACGGAAGCTGATTTTCGCATGGGCCTCGGAGGGCAGCACGGTCTTGAAACCCGCGCCGGTATAGCCGCTCCACATGCCGTTGACCTCGCAGGTGGGGCGCGACCAGATCATCTCGATCGGCATGCGGTCTTGTTCGCCGGCGGGCTGTGACAGGCCCACATCGCCCAGGAATGTGGCATGGTCAAAGGCAAGGCCCTGCCACTGCGCCTGAATGTCATCGGGCAGTTCGGGCACGCCGTCATAGAAACCGGGCACCGTGATGCGGCCCGTGTCGTCATGCAAGGACGCGATGATCTTTGCCAGGACGCGGGCAGGGTTCATCGCCACGCCGCCATACATGCCCGAATGCAGGTCCAGATCGGGGCCGGTGATGGTGATTTCCTCGCCCAGCAGACCGCGCAGCATGGTCACAATCGACGGCGTTTTGGACTGGAACATGCCGGTGTCGCAGATCATCGCATAATCGGCTGTCAGCTCGGCCGCGTTTTCTTTCATGAACGGGATCAGCGACGGGGACCCTGATTCTTCCTCGCCCTCAAGGAACATGGTGATGCGGCAGGGGAAATCGCCGTTGGTGGCCTTCCATGCGCGCAATGCCTCGACGATGGTCATCAACTGGCCCTTGTCATCCGCCGCACCGCGGCCCCGGATCACGCGACCTTTGGCGGTGTCTTCGATGGCGGGGTCGAACGGGTCGCGCTTCCACAGGTTCAGCGGGTCAACGGGCTGCACATCATAGTGGCCGTAAAACAGGATATGCGGCTTGTCGGCGGGACCGTCCACATGGCCCACCACCATCGGGTGGCCAGGGGTGGGGCGTTTGGTCGTTTCAATGCCGATGCTGTTGAGGTCTTCGACCAGCCAGTCGGCGGCGCGGTCACAATCGGCTTTGTAGGCGGGATCGGTCGAAATCGACGGGATGCGCAGCAGATCAAGCAGGCGATCGGTGGCGGCATCCAGATCGGTGTCGATCCGGGACAGAACTTCGCTAAGGGACATGGGGGAAACCTTTCATAAACATGGATTTTGCCGCGACCGTATCAGGGGCGCGCGCCATGTCTAGGGGTGCCCGTGTCAGTCGGCAGGAAAGCGGGTCAGCGCGGAATCGACCAGATCGGTGATGTATTTCTTGGCCAGTTCGGGCCGGATCGCGATGATCGTGGGCCGCGTGGCCAGCGACACAACCCCGTGCACCGACGCCCACAGCACCAAAAAGAACTGGCGGTGGATGTCCAATTTCGGGTCCGCTTCGCCAGCGGCGATCAGCATGTCCAGCAGCCCGCCCTGAAAATCACGGGCCTTGTCGTCTATTTCAAGCTCGGCGCGATATTCGAACATCAGCGACCAGCGGCGCGGTTCGGCCATGGCAAAGTCGAAATAGGCCTCGCCCAACGCAACAACGCGGGACCGTTTGTCGGGGGCCGCAGTATCAACCGCCGCCATCAGGCTGGAGGCCAGCATTTCGGCGCTGCGCGCGATGACAGACCGGATCACCTGATGCAGATCACCAAAGGCGTTATAAAGGGAGCCGACCGACACCTTGAGCTCTTGTGCCAGACGGCGCGCCGACAGGCCTTCGACCCCTTCGGCCAGAATAATCTGTTCCGCGATCAGAGTCGCGCGCGCGCGGATATCGGCAAGGTTGCGTTCGCGTCTGGATAGGGTGGGGGTGGGTTTTGGTGACATGGGGCGGGTGTGGAACAGGTCGGGCCCCATGTCAATTTGCTTGGATGCCAATTTGCCTAGATCCCGACGGCACGGGTCGGGGACAGGGTGTAGGATTTCGCCACCAGCTTGTTTTGTTTCATAAAGCGCAGGATTGATCCAAAGGTGGCGGTCCGGATTTGGGGGCCGTGGTCCTCGGTTGTCAGCGCCTTGGAAGCGAGCGGCGCGAAGCTCCGTTTCAGACCGCCAATCTTGATCACCTGCGGGGTGAAATGGGCGGTGATGTTCGATTTGATCTGCGCGGCATCACCAGTGTTGTAAAGCGCGGCCATCAGCACATCCAAGGTGTGTTCCGTACAGTTCTGGAACTGCCGCGTCTGGGGGTTGGACAGAACAGAATAGGATGTGTTGTGGAGCTTGCGATAGGTCGGGCTGGCGATCACCTTGAGCAATTTGCGTTGCAAGCGCGGATCGGGGATGATGATGCCGGCCTCAAGCGCATGGGCACCGGCAAAGAAGTCGGCAGGGCCATCTTGCACCAGACTGCTGCGCATTGGCTTATCGGCGTCTTGATACAGGTTATAGACACGGTAGCCCTGATAGCTGGACCCGTCCGCGCGCTTGATCTGCGAGAACACCCAGAATGCCACATGGGTATAGGTCACCCCTTGGGGAAGTTCGGAGGCACGGCGGCCTTTGCGGGCGACGATGGCGACACTGGCACCGCGGGCAGCCAGATCGACCTGCACCTTGTCTGAAAACGCGGCGACCTGTTCGGCTGGCAGTAGCGGCTTGCCCGCCTGACTGCTGCCCGCATCAACCGCAGCGGGCTGAACCGCGCACAGCGTCAGGGCCAGCGCCGTGACAAGCGCCTTCATCGTTTTGCCCCATATGTGCCGTCGAGCGTCGGGGGGCCATCAGGGGCGGGGGCCAATGTAACGGGTGTATCCAGGCTTTCGATTATTTGCGATCCGGCAGTCATTGCACCGTTGCCCGCACTTTGCAGGGCTGCGCCCGACAGGGACAATGTCGCGCCCACGACCATAAGCGGGACCGCAGCAACAGTTGCCGCACCAGAGACCACGGCCGCAGAGCCATGGCTGGCGGCGGCGGCGCTGTGGTTGGATGCCCGCGCGCTGTGTTGGGTGCTGCTGCCAGCAATCGCCATCGTGCCTGAAAGGGTCAGGGCGGTGGCGATCTGTACGATTTTCTTGAACATGTGATTCTCCAATTCATGAACAACGTTCACAATTGATAGGGGGTAAAATCGGCCCTGACAAAGGAAAAATGAACACCGTTCATAAAAATGATGAACGGCGCACAAACTTGATCTCGATCAAGGCATGAAAGGAGGAGGGGGCATATTACCGCCAAATTCGCCGGGGTTAAGGAACCCCTGCGACAATGCGGACAGATTAAAGCATTGAACCGAGGGTGTTAGAACTGTATTCATTCTAAAACACGAATATGGCGATTGGACCCTACGCCTTTAAGGTTCAGTCGAGCGTGAGGAGGAAGGCGCGATGGATTATACCAAACAGCTTGATCAGGCGATTGATCGTCTGCACGAGGAAGGGCGGTATCGCACCTTTATCGACATCGAGCGTCGCAAGGGCCAGTTCCCTCATGCGGTATGGACCCAGCCTGATGGTTCCGAAAAAGACATTACTGTTTGGTGTGGCAACGACTACCTTGGCATGGGTCAAAACCCTGTGGTTCTGGCCGCCATGCACGAAGCCCTTGATGCCACAGGCGCAGGGTCGGGCGGTACGCGCAATATTTCCGGCACCACCGTTTACCATAAACGCCTTGAGGCCGAGATCGCCGATCTTCATGGCAAGGAAGCGGCCCTGCTGTTCACCAGCGCCTATATCGCCAATGACGCGACGCTCAGCACCTTGCCCAAGCTGTTTCCGGGGCTGATCATCTATTCAGACGCGCTGAACCATGCGTCGATGATCGAAGGCGTGCGGCGCAATGGCGGCGCAAAGCGCATATTCCGTCACAACGATGTCGACCACCTGCGCGAATTGATCGCGGCTGACGATCCTGCTGCACCAAAGTTGATTGCATTTGAATCGATTTATTCGATGGACGGCGATTTCGGCCCGATCGAAGCGATTTGCGACCTTGCTGACGACGTCGGCGCATTGACCTATATCGACGAAGTCCACGCCGTTGGCATGTATGGCCCGCGCGGTGGCGGCGTTGCCGAACGCGACAACCTGATGCACCGTCTGGACATCATCAACGGCACATTGGCCAAGGCGTATGGCGTGATGGGCGGCTATATCGCCGGCTCTGCAAAAATGTGCGATGCGATCCGTTCCTATGCGCCCGGCTTTATCTTTACCACCTCCTTGCCTCCGGCTGTGGCGGCAGGGGCGGCGGCATCCGTCGCCTTTCTGAAAACCGCGCCGGAGCTGCGTGAAAAGCATCAGGAACAGGCAAAAATACTCAAGCTGCGGTTGAAAGGGTTGGGCCTGCCCATCATCGATCACGGCAGCCATATTGTGCCGGTGATTGTTGGCAATCCCGTCCACACCAAGATTTTGTCCGACATGTTGCTAGAGCAATATGGCATTTACGTGCAGCCGATCAACTTCCCGACTGTGCCGCGCGGCACGGAGCGTTTGCGCTTTACCCCGTCGCCCGTACATGGCCCGCGGGAAATGGACGGATTGGTCCACGCGATGGACGGGCTCTGGTCCCACTGTGCGCTGAATCGTGCCGAATTGGCGGGGTAACTACGTTTTTTCTTCGTAGCCCGTTGATTTATGTTAAAGATAAAGAAAGAAACAGCACAGCTCGAATCGTGAAAACGGCCCGGGTAAGTGTAGCAGGCACGTAAGCGACGGGGCAAACATATGATCGGGCGTTGGATTTCCAAGGCGAATACGGACGAGCAAGTTGAAGCCCGTGGCTTTGATGCGTATGATTTGCGATTGGGTGATCTGATGCGGGGCGAACGCGCCACATTGGGCAAATCGCTGCTTGATGTTCAGCGCGAACTGCGGATCAAAGCCTCTTATATTGCTGCCATCGAAAATTCCGACCCTGATGCATTTGACACCCCCGGTTTCATCGCCGGTTACGTGCGGTCCTATGCGCGTTATCTGAACATGGATCCCGATCAGGCGTTTTCGTCTTTTTGCCGCGAATCCGGTTTCGCTGTTGCGCATGGCATGTCTGCCGAAGCATCCGTAATTAAAAAACCGACCCGCGAAGAACGGATGACACGTTCCGCCGACAATGATATTTTCAAGCGCCCCTCGACCCCGTTTACCCCCGTGGGGGACAGCCTGCTCAGCCGGATTGAACCGGGTGCCTTGGGGTCTGTGCTGGTTTTGGTCGCGTTGATCGGTGCCATCGGTTTCGGCGGGTGGAGCGTGCTGAAAGAAGTGCAGCGCGTACAGGTTTCGCCCGTTGATGAGACACCTGTTGTTTTGTCCGACCTTGATCCTTTGGCAGGGGCGTTGAACCCTGCGCCTCAGGCATCCTCGAACACAGTGACTGCCGAGAACATGGCCATCCCGCGCACGGATACGCTGGACCGTCTCTACCGCCCTGCGGCGTTGGATGTGCCGGTTCTGGTCGCGCGTGATGCGCCGATCGCGTCAATCGACCCGCATAGCGTCGGCAGCTTTGGCGCGCCGACTTTCGACAGCCAGCGGATTGCATCGGTTACAACGTCAACCGATACACCCGACAGCACGATTGCCGTGCCGCAGGTTGTTGAAGGCCCGGCACCGGAATTGCGTTTGGTCGCGGCATACCCGTCCTGGGTCCGTATCCGCGCAGCGGATGGCAAAGTGATCTTTGAAGGGATCATGAACAAGGGCGACAGCTGGGATGTTCCTGCCACGCAAGAACCCCCAACCTTGCGCACTGGCGAATCCGGCGCGTTGTATTTTGCCATGGACGGCCAGTATTACGGCCCCGTTGGCGATCGCGGTTCTGTGACGTCGAACCTGCCGTTGCAGCGTCAGGCCTTGGCCGAAGTGTATGAACCGGCATTGCTGGAAGAAAACTCGGCGCTTGCGACCATGGTTGCCGAACTTCAAAACACCGCGACAAGCCCGACAGAATAAGCCAGATGCCATTGCAAGCAGGGCCGCGCCTGAATAGGTTGCGGGCAACGCTGATCTATTGCCAAAGGTGCTGCCCATGTCGCTGAATCACATCCGTCCTTGGCGTAATATCTACCGCCGCAAATCCCGCCAGATCATGGTGGGCAATGTGCCGGTGGGGGGCGATGCACCGATTACCGTGCAGACCATGACCAACACCCTGACCACAGATATCAAAGGCACGATCGCACAGATTCAGGCCGCTGCTGAGGCGGGTGCCGATATCGTACGGGTGTCAGTCCCGGACGAGGCATCCTCAAAGGCGCTCAAGGAAATTGTGCGCGAAGTATCGGTGCCCATCGTGGCCGACATCCATTTCCATTACAAACGCGGGATCGAAGCCGCCGAAGCAGGGGCCGCCTGTCTGCGGATCAACCCCGGTAACATCGGCGACGAAAAGCGCGTCAAGGAAGTCATCAAAGCCGCGCGCGATCACAATTGTTCGATCCGTATTGGCGTCAACGCAGGGTCGCTGGAACGGCACCTGCTCGAGAAATACGGCGAACCTTGCCCCGATGCGATGGTCGAAAGCGGGCTGGATCACATCAAGATCCTGCAAGACAATGATTTCCACGAATTCAAGATCAGCTGCAAAGCATCCGATGTGTTCATGGCTGCCGCCGCCTATCAGCAACTGGCCGAAGCCACGGACGCGCCGATCCATCTGGGCATTACCGAAGCGGGCGGGCTGATCAGCGGCACGGTCAAATCCGCGATTGGCATGGGCAACCTGCTGTGGATGGGCATTGGCGACACGATCCGCGTCAGCCTGTCTGCCGATCCCGTCGAAGAAGTCAAAATGGGCTTCGAGATCCTCAAATCCCTTGGCCTGCGGCATCGCGGTGTGAACATCATCAGCTGTCCGTCCTGTGCGCGGCAGGGGTTTGACGTGATCAAAACCGTCGAGGCGCTGGAAAAGCGGCTGGAACACATCAAAACCCCGATGAGCCTGAGCATCATCGGCTGTGTGGTCAACGGGCCGGGCGAGGCGCTGATGACGGATGTCGGCTTTACCGGCGGCGGCAACGGGTCGGGCATGGTGTATCTGGCGGGCAAGCAAAGCCACAAGCTGGGCAATGAGGGCATGATCGAACATATCGTCGAACAGGTCGAAGCCCGCGCCGCCGTGATCGAGGCCGAAGAGCAAGCGGCAGAGTGATGCGGCACCTGCGTTTCGGTGAATTAGCCATCGACACGCAAAACCGCATTTCATACTAATAGCCATGGCTGAAACCCCCGATCACACCCCCAAATACGCCGAGTTTTTTTGCGGTGGCGGGATGGTGCGTGCCGCCTTGCACGACCGGTGGAATTGCGTGCTGGCCAATGACATTGATGCGATGAAATGCAAGGTTTACGGGCAGAATTGGGGCGTTCAAGGGCTGCACGAAGGCGATATCGCCGCCCTTGATGATGACCTTTTGCGCGAACAGATTGATCTGTACTGGGCCTCCAGCCCCTGTCAGGATTTCAGCCTTGCGGGCAAGGGGCGGGGGTTGTCGGGCGCGCGCAGCGGCGTATTCGCCCATTGGGCCGACAAAATCACCGTTGCGATCAAGGCGGGGTTTGCGCCGCGTATCATTGCTTTCGAAAACGTCGTCGGGCTGGTCTCACGCAATGCAGGGGCAGACCTGAACACGGTCCTCGCGACCTTTGTGCGCCTTGGCTACAAGGTTGGCGCGCTCGAGATCGACGCGCGGCGTTTCCTGCCCCAAAGCCGCCCGCGGTTGTTTGTGGTCTGTGTGCGCAACGACATCGACATTACCAGTCTGACGGTGCCCAAGCCGTCTCATGCGTTTCACGGCAAGAAGCTGCAAAAGTTTCTGGGGGCGGCCTCGCGGCCTGTGCGGTCGAACTGGCTGTGGTGGAAACTGGATGATGCCCCCGCTGCCGATCATCTGCTGGATGATGTGCTGGAAAAACGCACACCGATGCCGTGGTTTTCCGAAGCCGACACGGATCGCTTGTTAACTCTGATGTCGCCGCCCAGTCTGGAACGGTTGCGTGTGGCCCGCAAGGCGGGGCGCACGGTGGTTGGCACAATCTACAAACGCGGGCGGCCCGATGTGGATGGCAATGTGCGTCAACGTGCTGAACTGCGCACCGACGGGTTGGCAGGCTGCCTGCGCACGCCTGCTGGTGGATCATCGCGGCAAATTCTGTTGTTTATC
Source organism: Sulfitobacter sp. HGT1 (assembly GCF_013282155.1). Taxonomy (GTDB): domain Bacteria; phylum Pseudomonadota; class Alphaproteobacteria; order Rhodobacterales; family Rhodobacteraceae; genus Sulfitobacter. The sequence continues at coordinate 186,237 of NZ_BLWI01000010.1, read as the reverse complement.
AAGGGCAACCGCACCCGTGCGCGGCTTGTTTCCTCGCGCGAGGTTGCGCGGCTGATGGGGCTGCCTGACAGCTACCGGATGCCCGACACCTATAACAACGCCTACCGCGTGGCGGGTGACGGGGTGGCGGTGCCGGTGGTGCGCTATCTGGATCAGGTGTTATTCGCGCCGATCCTTGCCCGCCGCAGCCTAGAGGCCGTTGCATGACAACCGCGCAGAGCTTTCGCGGCACGGCGCTTAGCGCGCTGACCAACCAGATCGGGGTCTATGCGCTGTGCGATCTGGACCAGCAACCGATTTATGTGGGGCAATCGGTGGATGGCATTCGCACGCGGGTGCGCAGGCATCTGACCTCGGCCCGTTCGGATGTGATTGCCAACCGTCAGATTGATGTCTGGGAAATCGCCTTTGTCTGGGCCTGGCCCGTGGACAGCGCCGATCAGGTCGAACCGCTGGAGCGGTCCATTTTCGCCCATTACGATGCCGAACTGCCCTTGATGAACGGCAAGGCGATGGTGCCGGGCGAGGGGGATGTCATCTGGCCGGAAAAGCAGGTCGCTCAGGTGATCGAGGAAGAGGAACGCCAGTCGCGCCTGACCCCGTCCAACCGGTTGCCCCGCCAGATCAAGCAGTATGATCTGTTGGTCGATTATATCCTGACGGTGAAAGAGGCCCCGCACCTCAAGCGGTCGCTGGATGCGCATTTCGCGCGGCTGGTGCGGTATCACCAGAAATTCCTGTGACCTAGCGCGTCAGATATTTCCGCAAAACGATATCAGGCATATGCCCGCGCAGGATCATGTCAGGCATCACGTAAAACGGGGCCTCGACCATACCCAGCTTGGATGACAGGGCAGCACCATCTAGGGAAGACATGTTGTGATGAGTGAAGGTCGCATCGGAACTATCTGATAATGCTTGTAATTCTTGCAGTGCCTGATCGCAGGTCGGGCAATCGGGTGCCGTGAAGATCGCGATGTTAGCGCCCTGCAACACCTGATCTTCCAACGCGCGCAAAAGTGCGATATCGGCGGCGGCCTCATCCTGATAGCCGGCGGTGGCATAGTCGGGGGGCGTCATCGCTGATGACAACACCTCGGGCTCCGCCATCAGAAACCCGCGCATTTCGGCGTTGAAAGCCGCGCGCTCGGCTGGGGTCAGGGCCGTGAAATCGGTCTGCGCGGCCGCCGGAAAGGCCGCCGCGCAGAGCAAAAGGATCAGCCGCATTCAGCCGCGTTTTTCTTCCAGAATGGCTTTCATCTGGTCATAGGGCAGATAGCCGCGCAGCAATTCGTCTTGCATCACAAAGGTCGGGGTGCCCGAAATCGACAATATCTGCGCCAGCGCGCGGGTTTGGGCGATTTCTTCGGTCACTTCGGCGCTGTCCATCTTTTCGGTAATGGCATCGGCATCCAGACCAAAGCTTTCGGCCAGACGGCCCAATGATGTCGGCGTGATGTCCCCGTTAAAGCTCATCAGCGCGTCGTGGACCGATTTATAGCCTTCGTCGCCCGCAACCAGTTTGGTAGCAATCGCAAAGCGCGACGCGATCATGGATTGTTCGCCCAATATCGGCAATTCCTTGACGATAAAGCGGATATTGCCGTCGCCGTTGATCAGCTTTTCAACTTCGGTAAAGGCCTTTTTGCAATAGCCACAGCGGTAATCCATGAACTCGACGATGGTGATGTCGCCATCAGGGTTGCCGCCGACAAAGGAATAGCCGTCGTTGAAAATCGCGTCTGCATTGTCGGACACGAGGGTGAAATCCGCCTGCGCCTGCGCTTCGGCTTCTTTGGCCTGCAACTGGCTTACCGCTTCCATGATGACTTGGGGGTTTTCCATCAGATAGGCGCGGACTTCGGCACGGAACTGGACGCGCTCGGCATCTGTCAGTTCGGTCAGATCCATCGCCTGGGTCGGGCCGCTTAGGGCCAGAGCCATCAACGCGCCGGAAAAAAGGGAAGTGGCGGTCAGTTTTGTCATATTGGGGTCACTCACTGTTATTGCGCGGCCCTTGGGGCGGCTTTGGCACCTGTGGTGCGCGATTTCGAGCCATCGCACAAGGGTTGACGGCACCAACCTGGTGCGGTGAAAGGTTCTTGCCCCAAGTTTAGGATTAAGCTCATGCGTATTTCAACCCGTTCTCAGGTCGATCCCTTTATCGTGATGGACGTGATGCAAGCCGCATCCGCCGCCGAAGCCGCGGGCCGCCACATTATCCACATGGAAGTCGGCCAACCGGGAACCGGGGCACCATCCGGGGCGACTGCCGCATTGGCCCGCGCGATGGATCAGGGGGCCTTGGGCTATACGGTTGCATTGGGCCTGCCAGCCCTGCGCGCGCGCATCGCGCAAATGTACGGCGAATGGTACAACGTTGATCTGGACCCGAACCGGGTGGTGATCACGTCCGGCTCCTCGGGGGGGTTCATTCTGGCCTTTACCGCGCTTTTTGACACCGGCGACAAGGTCGGCATCGGCGCGCCGGGCTATCCCAGCTACCGGCAGATCCTCAAGGCGCTAGCGCTGGACCCCGTTGACCTGCCCACATCGCCCGACAACCGCTATCAGCCCGTGCCGGATGATTTCGCGGGCATGGACCTCAAGGGGCTGCTGGTGGCGTCCCCTGCAAACCCCACGGGCACCATGCTGGACCGCCCCGCGATGAAGGCCCTGATTGATGCCACCCAAGGGCAGAGCGCGTCGTTTATCTCGGACGAGATTTACCACGGCATCGAATACGAGAAAAAGGCGGTTACCGCGCTCGAGATCACCGATGATGCCTATGTGATCAATTCGTTCTCCAAGTATTTTTCCATGACCGGCTGGCGTGTGGGCTGGATGGTCGTGCCCGAAGATCACGTGCGGGTGGTGGAACGGATTGCGCAAAACATGTTCATCTGTGCGCCCCATGCCAGTCAGGTTGCCGCATTGGCGGCGATGGATTGCGAGGATGAATTGCAGGCCAATATGGATGTCTACCGTGCCAACCGGACCATGATGATTGACGGGTTGCGCGAGGCGGGCTTTAGCAGTTTCGCCCCGCCGGATGGGGCGTTTTATGTTTATGCCGATGTATCCGGTATCACCGATGACAGTCGTAGGCTGGCGCGTGACATTCTGGACAAGGCAGGGGTGGCCGTCACACCGGGGCTGGATTTCGACCCCATTCGCGGGCATCAGACCTTGCGGTTTTCCTATGCGCGCGGGACGGCGGATATTGCCGAAGGGATTGCGCGGCTCAAGGCCTATATGGCGGCGCGCTGAAAGGCTGGCCCGTCGGGATTGTTAATGCTAGTTTGCACCCGAACACCACGATCAGAACGGTGACAGGCATGCGGTTTTTCCCAATATTGGCGGCGCTTATGGCGTTTTCAAACCCCGTTTCAGCCCAAGAGCTGACGGCCTTGGCGCGCGTTGACCCGGGCCCAAGCGAGATCACCGATGGCTGGTTCGGTGGCACCACGCTCAGGCTGCAGCTCAGCCAGGGGGTGCCGTTTCGGGTGTTCCTGCTGGACAATCCCGCGCGCCTTGTTGTCGATTTCCGCGAGGCGGACTGGTCGGGGGTCAAGACGTCGGACTTGCTGGCGGAACCGGGCAATATCAGCGACTTGCGCTTTGGCCCGTTTCAACCGGGGTGGTCGCGGCTGGTGGCCGATCTGGCCCAGCCGATGCTGCCGCGCGAAATCGGGATGCCCGTCGACAGCGGCTCCGGTCAGGCCACGCTTGAAATCAGTCTCAAACCCGTTGATCCCGCCGAATTTTCCGCCGCAGCCGGCACACCGCCTGATCCGGCCTGGACGATGGCCCTTGCGGCACCGCCCAAACCGGCGAAACCCAAGGGCGAGGACCGTTTTTTGGTGGTCCTTGACCCCGGTCACGGTGGTGTGGACCCGGGGGCCGAAAGCGACGGGGTTGCGGAAAAGGACCTGATGCTGGCCTTTGCCAACGGGCTGCGCGATGCGCTGGTGCGCGACGGGATTGACGTGCTGATGACCCGCGACAGCGACATGTTTGTGGCGCTCGAAACCCGCGTCGCGATTGCCCATCAGGCCCAAGGTGATCTGTTCATTTCGCTACACGCGGATATCTTGCAGCAAGGCGGCGCAAAAGGGGCCACCGTCTATACCCTGTCGGACGAGGCCAGCGATACCGCCACCGAACATTTGGCCGCACGCCACAACCGGTCCGACATCATCGCGGGGGCCGATCTGACCGGTTCGGATGATCAGGTCGCAGGTATTTTGCTGGATCTGGCCCGGCAGGAAACCGAACCGCGTTCGGTCGCCGCTGCGAAAACGCTTGTTGCGGGGATGAAGGGGGCAGGTGGCCCGATGAACCGACGCCCGCTGCGCATGGCAGGGTTTTCGGTGCTCAAATCAGCCGATATCCCGTCTGTTCTGATCGAGATCGGATTTCTGAGCAGCCAAAGGGATTTGAACAACCTGCGCGATCCGGTCTGGCGCGCCGTCATGGTGGCGGGCATCGCGGATGCGATCAAGGTCTGGCGCGATCAGGATGCAGCCCTTAAGCCGTTGATACGCCAGTAACCATTGCGGTGATAAAGACAGCCGACCTGCGCGGTATATCGCCAAATTACCACTGCTTCGTGTTTTGACGATTCCACTTTGCCCGCGTATAGACGGGTTAACCAACAGCCTTGCAAGGGACTGCCACACGTGTTTCGCCTAATTCTATCCTTCTTCGGGGGTATCTTTACCACCCTGACCATGAGCATCGGTATGATTGCTCTTACCATCGGGGCGATCTTCTGGATGTACGGGCGCGACCTGCCCAGCCACGAATCCCTTGCGCAATACACCCCGCCCACAATCAGCCGGATTTATTCCGGCCAGGGGCGCTTGATTGATGAATTCGCCAAGGAACGCCGGCTTTTCGCGCCTGCGAACACCATTCCGGACCTGATCAAACAGGCGTTTATCTCGGCCGAAGACAAGAATTTTTACACCCACGAAGGCTATGATCTGCGCGGCATCGGTGCGGCTGCGGTGGATGCGGTGCGCACGCGCGGCAAAGATGTGCGCGGGGCGTCGACGATCACCCAACAGGTGATGAAGAACTTTTTGCTGTCCGGTGACCGCCGGGCCGAACGCAAGATCAAGGAAATCATCCTTGCTGCCCGTCTGGAAGAAACCCTGCCCAAGGAAAAAATCCTCGAACTCTATCTGAACGAGATTTTTCTGGGCCAGAATTCCTATGGTGTGGCGGCGGCTTCGCAGACCTATTTCAACAAGACGCTGAGCGAACTTGCCCCCCACGAGGCGGCTTTTCTGGCGTCCCTGCCCAAGGCCCCGTCGGATTACCACCCGGTGCGCCGCAAGGACCGCCTGAAGCAGCGCCGCGATTTCGTTCTGCGCGAGATGATGGAAAACGGATATATCACCAAAGCCTCCTACGAGAACGAAGTCGCACAGCCGCTGCGCTCGGTTCAGAACGGGGACTTTGAGAGTTTTAAGGCGGAACTGCCGCCGCGCGATTACTTTACCGATGAAATCCGCCGCCAACTGTCTGAAAACTTTGGCGAAGGTGAGTTTTTCACCGGCGGTCTGACCGTGCGCGCCACCATCGACAACGAAATGCAACCGATCGCGGCGCAGGCCTTGCAGCGCCAGCTTGAGGATTACGACCGTGGTGTCGGCATCTGGCACGGGACCGGCAAAACCATTCCGGCCGACCAGTTGACCGACGAAGCCACTTGGCGCGAAGCCCTGTCAGCGATCCGCGTGTCGCGCGACGTCGATTTGGACAGCACCTGGTATCCGGCGGTGGTATTGAGCGTGGGCGACAGCAATGCGCGGATAGGCATCGAAGGGGTGCCCGAAACGGCTGATGGTCATTTCATCACCGCCAAAGACGTTGAATGGGCGCGCAAACGCCTGAGCGATGGCACCTTGGGCCGCAAGGCGCAGGTCGCGGGCGATTTGCTGGCGGTCGGCGAGGTGGTGCTGGTGCGGCGCATGACGGCGGATAGTGACGGGTCGTTCATCCGGTGGACTTTGCGGCAGGTCCCCGAAGTGCAGGGCGGCTTTGTTGCGATGGACGTCAACACCGGGCGTGTGATCGCCATGCAAGGCGGGTTTTCCTATCAGTCATCGGTGTTCAACCGCGCCACCCAAGCCAAACGCCAGCCCGGGTCCAGCTTTAAACCTTTCGTTTACGCCGCGGCCCTTGATAGCGGGTATACGCCAGCGACCATCGTGGTGGATGCCCCGATCGAGATCAACACACCGCAAGGCCTGTGGCGCCCGCGAAATTCGTCGAACAAGTTCTACGGCCCCACACCGCTGCGCACAGGGATCGAACAATCGCGCAACCTGATGACCATCCGTCTGGCGCAAGAGGTCGGGATGGACACCATCGGCTCTTATGCCGAACGGTTCGGCGTATATGACGACCTGTCGCCGGTTCTGGCCAACGCATTGGGATCGCAGGAAACGACATTGTACCAGATGGTATCGGCCTATGCGATGTTCGCCAACGGCGGGGAGCGGGTGCAACCCACCCTCGTTGACCGCGTGCAAGACCGCTATGGCCGCACGGTGTACAAACATGACCAACGCATCTGCAATGATTGCCAGCTGGCCAGCCTCGAAGAGGGTCTGGGGCCGCGGATCATTTCCAACCGCGAACGGGTGATGGACCCGATCACAGCCTATCAGCTGACATCGATGATGAAGGGTGTGGTCGACCGCGGCACGGCCAAAGGGGCGATTAACCTGCCTGTGCCGATCGCCGGCAAGACCGGCACAACCAATGACGCCAAAGACGTTTGGTTCGTGGGCTTTTCCAGCAATATCGTTGCGGGCTGCTATATCGGTTTCGACAACCCTAGGTCCTTGGGTAAACGCGCCTACGGGGCGGGGATGTGCGGGCCGGTGTTCCAGCGCTTTATGAGCGAAGCCATCAAGAAATACGGCGGCGGCCCCTTTGAAGTGCCCCCGGGTGGTAGCTTTATCAACATCGACCGCTTTACCGGCGCACGCCTGTCGGATGATGCAAGCGGGCCGAATGTGGTGGCCGAATATTTCCGGGATGGCGAGATGCCATTGTTCGGGATCACCTTTGACGGTGGCTTTGCCATGGGCGCAGACTTGCCACTGGTCGAAGAACTGGGCCGCTCCGCCGGGCGCGAAGTCACGACATCCACTGGCAAAAAGGCAGTCGTGGGGCCCAAGGCCAGTTTTGGCACGATCAGTTCAGGCGGGCTTTACTAGCGCTGCCACCACGCCAACCGCTTGCCCCTACAGCAAGGCTGGTCTATCTCATACGCGGCTCCGGCATTTCGGGGCCGCGGTTCATTTAAAGGGCATAAACGATGCGCGCAGAGGCACAAAATACAGCAGATCAGATCAGCAAATCGCTGGATCTGTTGGCACAGCGTTTGAACGTGGAAACCGCGCCCTACCGTTTGGAAGAATTCAACGCCCGCGTCGAAGACCCCAATCTGTGGGATGATCCCGATGCGGCGCAAAAGCTGATGCGCGAACGTCAGGCGCTGGTCGATTCGATGGCGACCTATGACGGCATCAAGCAAGAGCTGGCCGATAATGTCGAGTTGATCGAGATGGGCGAAATGGAAGGCGACACCGAAGTTGTCGCCGAGGCCGAGGCCGCGCTGAAGGCGCTTGCCGCAACCGCTGCCCAAAAGGAACTCGAGGCCTTGCTGAACGGCGAGGCGGACAGCAACGACACATTTCTGGAAATCAACGCAGGGGCCGGTGGTACCGAAAGCTGCGATTGGGCGAATATTCTGGCGCGCATGTATGTCCGTTGGGCCGAGAAAAAAGGCTACAAGGTCGAGCTGCAATCCGAAAGCCCGGGCGAAGAGGCGGGTATCAAATCCGCCACCTACAAAATCAGCGGCCTGAACGCCTATGGCTGGCTGAAATCCGAATCCGGCGTGCACCGCCTTGTGCGGATCAGCCCGTTTGATTCGGCGGCGAAACGGCATACCTCGTTCAGCTCGGTCTGGGTCTATCCGGTGGTGGACGACAATATCGAGATCGAAGTGAACCCCAGCGACATTCGCATTGATACCTACCGGTCTTCGGGGGCCGGCGGTCAGCACGTGAACACCACTGATTCCGCTGTGCGCATCACTCACCATCCCACCGGCATCGTCGTGACCAGTTCCGAGAAATCGCAGCACCAGAACCGCGACATCGCCATGAAGGCGCTGAAATCGCGCCTCTACCAGATGGAGCTGGACCGCCGCAATGCTGCGATCAACGAGGCCCATGAAAACAAGGGCGATGCGGGATGGGGCAACCAGATCCGATCCTATGTTCTGCAGCCCTATCAGATGGTCAAAGACCTGCGTACGAATTACGAGACCTCGGACACCAAAGGGGTTCTGGACGGCGATCTTGACGGGCTGATGGGGGCTGCATTGGCCCTAGCCGTGTCGGGCAAGAGCCGGGCCGAAGCGCAAGCCGGCTAAGGGTCGAGGGGGCGCTGCCCCCGCCCTTGCGGGCCCCCCGGGATATTTTTGAGCCAGAGAAGCCGGGGATGTCATCCGGGGCTTGTTTCTGCCCGGCCTGACGCGTTTGATGGCGCAAAACAGGGGGGACGGTTTTGGATATTCTGGACATGGGCGCGGTGGCGCAATCAGAGGCACTGGCTGCGGGCAGTTTGACGGCAGTTGCGTTGATGGAAGCGAGCCTGGCGCGGATCGAGGCGGTAAACGGTGCGGTCAATGCGGTTGTGTCTTTGCGCGAGCGCGAGGCGTTGTTGGCCGAGGCGCGTGCCGCCGATGTGACCCCCCGCCGTGGTTGGCTGCATGGTATTCCCATGGCGATCAAGGATTTATCCGATGCCAAGGGGCTGCCCACCACCATGGGATCGCCGCTTTTTACCGGCACCGTGGCGCAAAAGGACAGCGTGTTTGTCGGGCGGTTGCGTGCGGCGGGGGCGATTTTCATTGGCAAAACCAACACGCCCGAATTCGGATTGGGCAGTCATACCTTCAACCCTGTGCATGGGGCCACCTGCAACCCCTATGACCTGAGCAAATCGGCGGGCGGGTCATCGGGCGGGGCGGCGGCTGCTTTGGCCTGCGGGATGGTCAGCGTTGCCGACGGGTCTGACATGATGGGCAGTTTGCGCAATCCGGCCGGATGGAACAATGTCTATGGGATGCGGCCCAGTTGGGGCACCGTTCCGGGGGAGCCTGAGGGTGACATGTTTTTGCATCAACTGGCCACCTCTGGCCCGATGGCGCGCAGCCCGCGTGATCTGGCGGCCTTGCTGGATACGATGACAGGGGCCGACCCGCGCCAACCGTTTGGCATCAGCCCTGCCGCCACCTTGCCGCAGATCGACGGGCAGGGGCCGCAGGTCCGGATCGGTTGGCTGGGCGATTGGGGCGGTGCCTTTCCCTATGCCGAAGGGATCGCCGCGCTGAGCGAGGCGGCCTTGGGGCAGTTCGCTGATCTGGGGCATGTGGTGTCTGATATCGCAGCGCCTTTTAATGCGGAGAAAATGTGGGAGGCCTGGATTACCTTGCGGTCCTTTGCCGTGGCCAGCGGGTTGGGCGCGATCTTTGAGAATGAGGCCAAGCGCGGGCATTTGAAGGAGGCCGCCCAGTGGGAGATCCGGCGTGGTCTTGAGATGACTGCGATGCAGGTCCAGCGCGCCAGTGTGATCCGGTCGGATTGGTATCGGCGGGCAGCGGCCTTGTTTGATACGGTGGATGTGCTGGTGCTGCCTTCGGCGCAGCTTTGGCCGTTTGCTGTGGAGGAGGTGCATCCTGTGGAAATCGCCGGTCGCAGCATGGATACTTACCACCGCTGGATGCAGGTCGTGGTACCGGCCGGGCTGATCGGGCTGCCGGTGGTCAATGTGCCGGCGGGGTTTGGGGAAAACGGGTTGCCGGGCGGGCTCCAACTGATCGGGCGGCATGGCAGTGACGCGATGTTGTTGCGGGTGGCGCAGCATTGGCACGAGGCGACCCGTTGGCCGCAAAAGCGGCCACCTGCATTGGGGTGATTTCCGCAAAAGCGGCCACCTGCATTGGGTTAACGTCCGCAAAAGCGGCCACCTGCATTGGGCTAAAGCGGTGTCTCACGGCCTTGCGCGATCAGTTCGGCGCGCAGGGCGGGGGCGTCTGGATGGCCAAGTTCCAGCGCGAAAACATAGGCATGGGTCAGATAGAAACCCGCCGCATCCGGCCCATCCGCGGCTGCGGCGGCCCGGGTGTAAAGCGACACCAACGCGGCTTTGTCATCCGCGTGGTGGGCCGCAAGAAGCCGGTCGTTCAGGTCGCTCATGAGGCGGCGCGGTGGGCTTCCAGCTGGGATGCGACCCAATCGTGGAACATATGGGTGGGCCCGTCCATCGCGGGTGAAAACCGTCCGCCGTCAAACTGAACCCCGTGACGCCCGCGTTGCATCCCTTCTACGACAAAGATGTCCTCTTCGAAGACCTGTTTCCACTGATCGGTATTACGCGCGCGCAATTCAGGGTCTGTGGCGGGGGCCGCATAGTAAAGATGCACGTTTTCGGTGGTTTTTTCCGGGCCTTCGGGCACCAGAATGATCGCGAAACTATGGTCGCGGTGCACACCAAGCAGCACATTGGGGTAGGCCGTGACATATTCTGCCGCCGTGTCCCATTTATCGGAAAGATCCGCGAAATCGGGGAAGGACTTGCCGTCCTCCCCTTTGAGCTGGCGATAGACCATCGTGCCCTGACCGGAGAAATGGCCTGCGTTTTCAATATGGTAGTGGTCTTCGAGGCGGGAATAGCTGTTCAGACCCGGATGCACCCACGGCAAATGATAGCTTTCGCAATAGTTTTCAACGGCGAGCTTCCAGTTGCAGTTCACGGTGAGTTGGAACCGGCTGTCGGCCCCGCCGTGATACAGGGGTTTGTCGAATTCCGCCCACCGCGCAATCAGATCGGCATTGGCCTGTTCAAAGGGCTGCGCCGTGCCGGAAATGTTGATCCAGATGACATCCATCCAGACATGACTGCGGATTTCAACCAGGCCCAGCAAGGCGCGGTCGATGCCGGCGTGGGTATTCTGCCCCGGTCCGCCCACATGAGGGGTCGAGACCAGCCGCCCTTCGGTGCTGTAGCACCAACTGTGATAGGGGCAGCGGATTGCGCCGTCGATTTTGCGGGGTGCATCGACAAGGATCATCCCGCGATGGCGGCAGGTGTTCTGGAACACCCGCACTTGCCCCGATCTGTCACGCACGACCAGCAACGGCATCCCCAGAAAGGTCAGCGGCACGGCATCGCCGATTTCGGGCACATCAGACGCGGTGGCAAGGCCGGGCCAGTTGTTGAACAATACCGCCTGACGTTCTTCGGCAAAAACGCCCGGATCGATGTAATGGGCATTGGAAAGGCCATTGGCCTGATCGATCGGGCGGCGCACCGTGCTAAGATCGGTAGGGGACATGTTCATGGCGCTCTCCTTGCTGGTGATCCAAGGCTAGCGTCAAATTCCACCGCTCAGCGTGCATTTAGCGACCTGTTTTTAACGGCTGCGACATCGGGCACAGAACTTGGCAGCCAAAATGGTGTCAGGCGAAATCCTGATCGGGGCGCAGCAGGCGTCGGTGGAACGGGGGAATATCTTCGATGGTGTAAAACCCCTTGCCGCGGGCCGCGTTCAGCACAGTGGCCGTGTCTTGTTGCAGATATTCATAGACCAGCCGCGTCGCACGGGTGCCGGCGGTGACTTCGGGGATTGTCCGGGTGGTATAGCCGGCCCAAAAGTTATTGCCGAAAGAGGCCGTACGCCCAAGGTAGTTGAACGAAGATGTCATTCCGTTCTTGCGCCCGGCGATGATCGCCAAGCCTTCCTCCTGGGGCAGCACGACACCGCGAAACTCGCGATATATGGGCGAGGTAGGGAGGCTTTGCATCCGCATCGCCTTGGTTGTCTCGAAGCCGCGCAAAAACGTGGCGTTGCCAGTGCGAAAGACAAAGACCAGGCCGATGACAAACAGATCATGGTCAATGAAGCTGCGCCTTGAAAAGCGGTAAAACCCGCTGGGAAAGACATTCTGCGGAATGGCATTGGTGCCCGAGACCAGAAATTCGCTCATGTAGTGGCCAAAGGTGGGGGGTTGCGGGGTGATTTCGGACAAAGGTTCAAGCAGGATACGCGCGTCCAATTTGAAATACGCGCAGATCCGGGCCAGGATATCCGGCCTGGGAAAGCTTTCCCCTGATAGGTAGCGATTGAATTGCGTCCGGTTGATGCCGAGCCTGCTGGCAAGCACCGTGACCGAGGGTTGATCCTGAGATAATTTGCGCAGGTTTTCGCCAAAGACCGATCGGATTTGCGCGGGGTTTTCTTTGTTCGGCATCTTTCCACCCTCTGAAACTTTAGATTGCATAAGACAGGACCAGATTACAAGAGTATGACGCTACTTAGCGTCAAAACATGGTGCGACCGACACAAAATGACACCTCAAAAAAATCGACAAATCATCGGATGTTAGCAACAATCCTTACAATCAATAAATACACGAGGGAGTATGAATTCATGTATGGTGTGGTCCTGTGGAGCGACGATTTCGACAAAAAAGCCGTGTTTTGGTGTGAAGACCAAGGGGATCTCGCGTATTTTTCAGGGTCGCAAGACAGTACGGTTTCGACCTTTGATGCAGGGGACCTTGTCGAGTTTGACATAAGCCGCGACAGCAAGCTTAGAACCGCAACAAACCCGCGTATTGTTCAGGAAAAACTGGACATTCAGTTGCCGGCCAAACTTTTGGCCGAAGCCCCTTGCACAAATCCAGCGGCCAAACCTCCCGCGCGGCAGTCTGCTGAAATTGTCGATTTTTCCAGCAGACGATCCAACTATGTGGACGAGTTTCGCGCCGAATTCGCCTAGTCGCCGCGCGGCAGGGCCGCAACGCCGGTCCGCGCCACATCGGTCAGCCCCAAGGGGCGCATCAGATCGGCAAATGCGTCAATTTTCTCGGGCGCGCCGGTGATTTCGAAAATGAAGGTCTCTAGCGTGCTGTCGACGACACTGGCGCGAAAGATATCAGCCAGACGCAGGGCCTCGACACGTTTGTCACCGGTCCCCGACACTTTGAACATAGCCAATTCACGCTCAACCGACGGTCCCTCGACGGTCAGGTCGTGGACGTCGTGAACCGGGACGATCCGGCCAAGCTGCGCTTTGATCTGTTCGATCACTTGTGGCGTCCCTGAGGTCACGATCGTGATCCGGCTGCGGTGGCCGGTGTGATCCACCTCGGCCACGGTCAGGCTGTCGATGTTATAACCACGACCGGAAAACAACCCGATCACACGGGCCAGCACGCCGGGTTCGTTTTCGACCAGAACCGCAAGGGTATGGCGTTCGATTACATCCGAGAAATTCGCACGCAGGTTATAGGCAGAATGGCTGGTAGAGCCTTTTTTTAGTTTTAGGGCTGACATCTGACTGTCCTCTTCATCTGATTTCGTCGCCGGAGTTTTTAAAAACTCCGGTCCGTTTTCTTTTAAAGAAAACGCGTTACACCAAGACCGACCCTTTTGCGTCAATCACACCTTGCGTATCCACACCGGCCAGCATCATGTCGTTATGCGCTTTGCCTGACGGGATCATCGGGAAACAGTTCTCGTGCTTTTCAACCAGGCAATCAAAGATGACCGGCCCGTCATAGGTGATCATTTCCATGATCGCGTCATCCAGATCATCGGGATCGGAACACAGGATCCCCTTGGCCCCGAACGCTTCGGCCAGTTTCACGAAATCGGGCAGGGATTCCGACCAGCTTTGCGAATAGCGCTCGCCATGCAGCAATTCCTGCCACTGACGCACCATACCCAGACGTTCGTTGTTCAGGATGAACTGTTTGACGGGCAGGTTATACTGCATCGCCGTACCCATTTCCTGCATGTTCATCAGCCATGACGCTTCACCGGCCACGTTGATGACCAACGCGTCCTTATGCGCCATCTGCACCCCGATGGAGGCAGGGAAGCCATAGCCCATGGTGCCAAGCCCGCCCGAGGTCATCCAGCGGTTCGGATCTTCGAACCCGAGATATTGTGCGGCCCACATCTGGTGCTGGCCTACTTCGGTGGTGATATAGCGGTCGTATTTCTTGGTCAGTGCCTCAAGCCGGGCCAACGCGTATTGCGGCTTGATGACCTTGCCGTTTTGTTCGAATTTCAGGCAGTCAATGCTGCGCCATTCGTTGATCTTCTTCCACCATTTGGCCACCGCTTCGCTGTTGGTTTTGCGGCCACGGGATTTCCAGACCTTCAACATGTCTTCCAATACATGGCCGACGTCGCCCACGATCGGAATATCGACGCGGATGATCTTGTTGATGGAGGACGGATCAATGTCGATATGCGCCTTGGTCGATTTCGGGCTGAATAGATCGACAACGCCGGTGATCCGGTCGTCAAACCGTGCCCCGATGTTGATCATCAGATCGCAATCGTGCATCGCCATGTTGGCCTCGTAAAGGCCGTGCATCCCCAGCATCCCCAACCATTTGTCGCCGGACGCAGGATAGCAGCCCAAACCCATGAGGGTGGAGGTGATCGGGAAGCCTGTTGCCTCGACCAGTTCGCGCAGCAATTGCGATGCCGCAGGGCCAGAGTTGATGACGCCGCCGCCGGTGTAAAATACCGGGCGTTTCGCGGTTTCCATCGCGGCGACCAGTTCGGTGATCGCTGTCATGTCGCCTTTTACGGGCGGCTGGTAATGGGAAACCGACGGTTTCTTGGGCTCGTATTGGCCTGTGGCGAACTGCACGTCCTTGGGGATGTCGACCAGAACCGGGCCGGGACGGCCAGAGGTGGCAACATGGAAGGCTTCGTGCAAAACGCCGGCCAGCTTGTCGGTGTCTTTGACCAGCCAGTTATGTTTCGTGCAAGGACGCGTGATGCCAACGGTGTCGGCCTCTTGGAAGGCATCAGACCCGATCATGAAGGTCGGCACCTGACCGGTCAAAACAACCAGCGGGATCGAATCCAGCAAGGCATCGGTCAAACCGGTCACCGCATTGGTGGCACCTGGCCCGGATGTCACCAGAACAACGCCGGGTTTACCGGTTGAACGGGCATAGCCTTCGGCGGCGTGAACGGCCCCTTGTTCATGGCGTACCAAAACATGCTTGATGCTGTTTTGCTGAAACACCTCGTCATAAATCGGTAGGACAGCGCCGCCGGGATAGCCAAATACGGTATCGACGCCCTGATCGATCAGGGCTTGGACGATCATTTTCGCTCCGGTCATTTTACGTGTCATCTTGGTGCTCCGTAGGGTGGTGTTTCGGGTCTTGTGGGTCAGGTTTCAATTTTGTCGTGGCGCATAAAAAAGCCCCCGGTTTTGGCGGGGGCGCATGGTGACGATTATGGTCTGCCGTTACCGGCCCATGCGCGTGTGTCCTACAATGACGACTAGAAATGTCATGGCCAAAGGCTCCTCTTTACGTTTGGGGACATTATGAGCGGGGAAAAGGGGCGTCAATGGCCAATTTGATGAAAAAGTGTCGCACCGGGCAAAAAATCTTTGCATTTATTGCGCGGGGTTCAATTTATTTGAAGCTTTGCAAAATTAGGTCGGTGAATCAGGTGATTTCAGATGCGCACACCGGTTCCTTGCAGCACGCCGTGCTCCATCGCGTAGCGCGTCAAACCGGCGGTCGAGGAAATGCCGAGTTTGCGTTTGATGTTCTTGCGGTGGGTTTCGACCGTGCGCACCGAGATATCGAGGATCGCGGCGACTTCCTTGTTGGCCCTGCCTTGCGCCAGCTCCAGCAGGATCGTTTGTTCGCGTTCGGTCAGGGCCTCGCGGGCGGTGTCCTTTGGCTCAAGCGAGCCTTGGGCACCCGTGCACAGATACCGCTGACCCTCCATCACCTGATCAATGGCCAGCTTGATTTCATCGGTTGGCACGTCCTTGAGGATATAGCCCATGGCCCCGTGACTAAGCGCCGATGAAATATATTCGGGGTTATCATGCATCGACAAAATAACGATGCGCATGTCGGGGCGGCGTTCCAGCACGATTTCGGTCGCCGACAGCCCGCCCACATCGGGCATGTTCAAATCCATCAAGATCACATCGGGGTCCAGGGCCTCGAATTGGTCGATCGCGGCGCGGCCATTGGACAGGCATCCCACGACCTGAATGTCGTCATAGCTTTCCAGAATGGATTGGATGCCTTCGGCGACCATGGGGTGATCGTCAACGATCATGACTTTGACAGGGTTTGTCATTGTGTGGTTTCCTAAGAATTCGGGGCAGGGGTCGTCAGGCTGGATTCAGGCGGCAACAGATGGGTCAGTGGAACAGTTGCCTTGATCCGCGTGCCACCCCCTTGCGCCGCCACCAGTGACAAGGTGCCGCCCAATTGGTCCATCCGTTCTTGCATATTGCGCAGACCAAGACCACCGGAGCTTTGTATCCCGCCATAGATGCCGCGCCCGTTGTCGCTGATTTCGAGGGTGGCACCCTGACGGTGGCCGCGCAGGTCGACGATGACCTTTGATGCGCCAGCGTGACGTTCGATATTGGTCAAAGCTTCTTGGGCGATGCGGTACAGGGCGATCTTGGCGTCATTGTCCAGACGGTTGCGGAACACGACCGTGTTGAATTGGCACGCAATCCCCGTCCGCGCCGAGAATTCGTCGACCAGTGTTTTCAGGGCCGGGCCCAAGCCCAGATCGTCCAGCACACCGGGGCGCAAATCGCGGCTGATGCGGCGCACCTCTGAAATGGCCTGACCCAGACTGTCGATGCCTTTGCCCAAGGGGTCGGCGGCACGGCGGTCGCCGCGGTCCAGACGGCGGCGGGCGTTTTCAAGCGCATAGCGCACCCCGACCAATATCTGGCTGATCCCGTCGTGCAATTCGCGCGCCACGCGGCCGCGTTCTTCTTCCTGGGCGTCAAACACCCGTTGGGTCAGTTTCTTGAGCTTGGCATCGGCCAGACGCCGTTCGCGCAGGTTCACCAACATGCCTGTCCCGAACACAAGAAACAGCGCCGCCAGCGTAATCGCCCCGATATAAAGGAACGTCCGTTGCACGCGGGCCAACACATCTGCGCGCGCCGAGGCGACGCTGGACAGAATATCGTCGATAAACACACCCGTGCCCACCGCCCACCGCCAACTGGGAAAGGAGGTGACATAGGTGATCATCTGCGCTTCGACCCCGGTCGACGGTTTGGGCCACAGATAGGTGTGATAACCACCGCCATCGCGGGCAATGCGGATCAGTTCGTTCACCACAGGGGTCCCACTGCTGTCGGTTTCACCGCTGAAATTCCGGTTGATCCGGTCGGTTTCGCGGGGGCTGACAAGGGCGGTGCCGTCAAAGTCATAGACAAAGAACTGCCCCTCGTCGCCATAGATCATTGCAGACAGGATTTGCGTGACCTGCGCCTTGGCAGCGTCGTCCTGCGGCGATGCAGAGCCGTAGACAAAATAGAACCCGTTGCGGGCCTGGGTGACATAGTTGCGCAGTTCGACCTTTTTGGCGGCGATCAGCTGGTTTTCCAACGTGTTGATCTCGCGGTCCGCCAGCGCTTTGGCCTGAAGCGCCACAACAATCGCGATCCCTGCCACGGCCAGCACCAGTGGCACGGCAGCAAGCAGTGTCAGCTTTTGGGCATAGGTCGGGGCAAGGCGGGAAAACAGGCGACGCATGTGATTCTCGTAACGGGAATCAGTGCCGAATCAAAGGATAAGTTCAGGGGGTAACCGTGGCTCAATCGTGGCCACGAAGCCCGGTGTGCCTAATTTTTGGGCGTCAAACGGGTCATTATCTTGCGCTCGGGGCGGGTCTCTACGCACTAATTGGTATTTCAAACCCGGGGGGATCGGTTAGATTGCTAACACTTGAAACGACCCGCGCGTACGTCAATTGCGCGGGCATCCTATACTCGGGAGGAGTATCCTTATGGACCGTCGTTCATTTCTGAAGACATCCGCACTTGGCGGCACAGCTGCCGCCGCATCCACGCTGGCCGCACCGCTTTACGCCCAAGGCAAGCGTACACTGACAATGGTCACATCCTGGCCCCGTGGCTTTGCCGTTCTCGATGACGCGGCAACCTACCTGAACAACATGGTTAACGAGATGTCTGACGGCACCTTGACCATCGAAAAGAAAGCACCGGGCGAACTGGTTGGTGCCTTCGAAGTGTTTGACGCGGTATCCTCCGGTCAGGCCGACATGTACCACGCGGCTGACTACTACTTTATCGGTCAGCACCCAGGTCTGGCGTATTTCACCGCCGTTCCATTCGGTGGCACAGCGCAAGAACTGACAAACTGGTACCTGCACGGTGGCGGTCATGAACTGCACAACCAGATCGGTGAAATCTTCAACATGAAGATGTTCCTTGCCGGTAACTCCGGTTCGCAGTCCGGTGGCTGGTTCCGCAAGGAAATCAACTCTGCCGCAGACTTCAACGGTCTGAAATTCCGTATGCCGGGCCTTGGTGGCAAGGTTCTGGGTAAACTGGGCGCTTCCGTTCAGAACATCCCCGGCGGCGAACTGTATCAGGCGTTGTCCTCGGGCGCGCTGGACGGTCTTGAGTGGGTTGGCCCATTCGCGGATGAACGCGCCGGCTTCCAGGAAGTCGCCAAGATCTACTACACAGCCGGCTTCCACGAGCCAGGCTCCGGTTTGACAGCATCCGTTAACCTGGATGTCTTCAACGACCTGACACCAGCCCAGCAAAAGATCATCGAATATTCCTGCATGGCGACAACGCACACAGGTCTGGCCGAAACGCTGGCAAACAACGGTGCCGCACTGGCACGTCTGCAGCAGCAAGGTGTTAAAACCATGCAGTTCCCAGACGATGTTTGGGATGCATTCGGTGCCGCGTCCAAAGAAGTCATGGACGAAAACATGGGCGACAGCCTGTTCGCAGACATCCGCAACAGCTTCGAGACATCCTTGCAGTCCTCTGCAGAATGGCTGTCCAAGTCTGACGCGTATTATGTGAACCAGCGTCAGCGCGTTCTGGGTCAAAGCTAAGCCTTTCGATCACTTTGTCAGGGGCCGCCATCGTGCGGCCCCTGACGCACACCACGACCTTGGGTTTTCACCCCGGGGGCAACACAGAATTTCGCATAAAGCCCTATCTTAACCGGGGCAGGCGAAGGGGGGACTTACATGGCAGACGATGTGGTATGCGCTGGATTTTTCCGCGCGGCAGAAGGTGCCAAGATAAGCTGTCTGGACAAGTTCCAGGACGGCAATCTGGTCAACTTCGTTCTCGGCAACATCCTTGAGGCATTTTACAACTTTTTCGCCGCTTTGCTTAATCCGGGCATGTGGCTGAACTGGTCAAACAGTGAATCGCTGATGCGGTTCATCTATTACGGTGCATCGGTCGAGCTGTTTTTCGTGCTTTTCATCGGGCTGGTCATCGTCACCGGTTTCGGGATCTGGAGCAAAGGTTTCATGTGGGGCTGCGTGCGCGGCCTTGAAGGCTTCGCGAATACGGTGGGCCGCTTTTTCGCATGGGCCGGCCTGTTGATGGTGCTGCAACAGATCATCATCGTTTTCATGCAGCGGATTTTCACCCGCCCCGATATTTCGGTCGGTTTTGGTATTCCGCTTCAGTTCGACATCAGCTGGTTTGCCGAAGAGCTAAAGCTTTTCAATGCCTTGGTCGTCTGCCTTTGTGTGAGCTACACATTCGTTCAGGGCGGTCACGTCCGCGTTGACCTGTTCTATGCGGGGGCGAAATACCGCACCAAGCGGGTGATCGACATGTTCGGCGCGCTGTGCTTCATGCTGCCATTCGCGATCGTGACATGGCTCTATGGCTGGTTCTTCCTGTGGCGCCATCTGGTCACACCAAACCCGTCTGCATCCGACCGTCTGGATCTGCTGCTGCGCAAAGCGCGCCTGCTGAAATGGAACGTCGAAACCATCGGCTTCTCGCCAAACGGGTTCAACGGCTATTTCCTGTTCAAAATCCTGCTGTGCGCCTTCTGCGTCATGGTGATTTTGCAAGCCATCTCGACGTTTTATCGCGCCATGCTCGAGTTCCGCGAAGGACCCGAGAGCGAAAACAAATATCTCGACCGCGATACGCTGGGCGAGGGCGAAGAAGCCTATGAGGGCACACATTAATTTAAGGGGCGTCCGATGCTTTTTGGTCTCGACGGGGTCGAAGTTGGCCTGATTATCGTTTTTGTCTGTCTCTTTGGCGGCATTTTGTCTGGCTTTCCGGTGGCTTTTGCCATCGGGGGGGCCGGTGTTATCTCATTCGCGATCATTGCGGCGCTGGATAGCGCAGGGTTGTTGATCCATCAGGCGATCGACCAATCCTCGCAAGCCTACCGTGATCTTGTGAATTCCGGCGTGCCCAATGATGCGGTATCCAAGTTCAGATACCCTGATTTGCCACGTATCGGCGAAAGCGTTTTCCCCGCCGGTTGGGAAGAGGCGATGAACCGCAACGTGTCGTTCATTGTGAACCGCATGAACGAACGTGTTCTGGCAGGCCAGTCCATCGAAACACTGCTTGCCGTTTTGATGTTCGTTCTGATGGGCATCACGCTCGAACGCTCCAAGATTGCGAATGATCTGCTGACCACGATGGCGCGCGTCTTTGGCCCGCTGCCCGGTGGTCTGGCCGTGTCGATCGTTGTTGTGGGCGCGTTTCTGGCCGCATCGACAGGTATTGTGGGTGCAACTGTTGTGACCATGGGCCTGCTTGCGCTGCCGACAATGCTGCGCAACGGCTATTCGCCGGAACTGTCCACGGGCGTCATCGCGGCGTCGGGCACTTTGGGGCAGATCATTCCGCCCTCCATCGTGATCGTTCTGCTGGGCACATTGGCTGGTGACTTGTATTCCGCCGCCCAAGAGGCGCGCGCGACATCTGCCGGCTGTACCGATGCCTTGACCTATTTGGGTCAACCGGCGGTGGTTTCCGTTGGGACCTTGTTTCAGGCGGCCTTGCTGCCGGGCATCCTGCTGGCACTGCTTTATGCGCTTTATGCCTTTGTCTATGCGCTGTTTAACCCTGAAAAGGCACCTGCTGTGCCGATGGGGTCGACCAATGCAGAACCAATCACCCGCGGTGAAGGGTTCACCTGGTTCCTCGGCGCACCGGTTTTGCTGATTGTCGGCACGATCTTCCTTGGCAACATGGGCATCGTCGGCAGCCAGTCCACGGTCGTGTCCAGCTTTAGCGATATCGGTGAAGGCGCCAGCCTGCGCACCAATGTCGGGCCCGAGTGTCAGACCGCGATGATCGAGCTGCACGGTCAAGAAGCGTGGGATACCGCCGTCGCCGAACAGGCCGCAATCGAAGCAGCAGGGGGCCAGCAGGCCAGCGAAAAGCTGTCCGAGGAAGCCCTGGCGCAAAAACAGGCTGACAAGATCAGCGATGCCGCGCCCATCGGTACCGGTGTTGCGATCATCCTGATCTTCCTGGGCTTGGTGCTGACGACAGGACGCGGCGTGTCGCCGTCATCGGACAGACGTCCGTTGATCATCGGCGGGATCGGTCTGGTTTTGACGGTGCTGGTCGATATCCTGCTGGTCGGTCCAACCACATCGCCGGGGACAATGGTCGTGCTGATGGCGCTCCCGTTTGTTGCCGTGATGTACGGGGTGCTCTATGCGCTGAAGCTCTGCGCGGGCAATGAATTGATCCGCGTGGTGTTCCCGCCACTGGTTCTGATCGTTGCTGTTCTGGGGTCGATCCTTGGAGGTATCACCAACCCGACACCGGCGGCGGCACTTGGTGCCGGCGGGGCGATCATGCTGGCGGCCTACCGCAAGCTGACCGATCTGGACCGGTCACCCAAGGTGATCATCTGGTCCACACTGGCGATCCTGATCTCTATCCTCGTGGGCGTGAACTTTGACCTGCGCATCAATCAGGACGACGTCGGGTTCGAAAACTGGGTCGCGTTCTTTGTGGCTTACGGTGCCTATCTCTATGCGGTGTTCGGGCTGCTGTTCTCGTGCTGGATTTTGTACACATCCGGGGTTCTTAGCCCGGTCGTGCGCGAAACTGCCAAAGTCACGTCGATGGTGTTCACGATCCTGATCGGGTCGCAGTTGCTGAACCTTGTGGTGATCTCCTTTGGCGGCGAACATTACATCCAGCAATGGCTCAAGAGCTTTGACAACGAGCTGACCGTGTTCCTGATCGTGATGCTTGTGTTGTTCGTGCTGGGCTTCGTTCTCGATTTCCTCGAGATCATCTATATCGTGATCCCGATTGTCGGGCCGGTGATTTACGGCGGCACCTTTGACCCTAAATGGGTGACCATCATGATCGCGGTGAACCTGCAAACGTCCTTCCTGACACCGCCCTTCGGCTTTGCGTTGTTCTATCTGCGCGGGGTCGCCCCGGCGAGCGTCACAACCGGCCATATCTACCGCGGGATCATTCCGTTCGTGTTGATCCAGGTCGGGGCTTTGGGGCTGTTGTGGATGTTCCCTGTGATCGTCACGATCGTGCCGGATCTGATCCCGAACTGATCGGGGCACATCAGGTTTAAGAAAAAGCTAAGGGCACCCGGTTGGGTGCCCTTTGTCGTTTTCGGTAATGTGTGGGCGTGATCCTTTGTCGGACCTCAAGCCGCGCACCCGGAATCGAAATGAGGGGGCTGTCTGCCCCCTCAAACTCCCCCGAGGATATTTGAGAGCCAGAGAAGGCGGAGGATCAGCTGCGTTTGGGGGACAGATCGGGCAGGGCGATATTGGCCACCTGTTCGGCGATCGGGTCGGTGTGCAACGGGTGATGGTCCGGGTTGAAATCGGACGGGTCTTTGAGCTTTTGCCACTGGCCGCCGACATAGACCTCGAGGCCGGAGAACTTGGCCTTATAGCCCATTTTCTGGCTGCCCGGCACCCAGTAACCCAGATAGACGTAAGGCAGGCCGGCGGTGCGGGCGATGTCGATATGATCCAGGATGATATAATTGCCCAGGCCGTTTTGCGGCAGGTCGGGGGTGTAGAAGGAATAGACCATGCTGACCCCGTCACCCAGAACATCCGTCAGGCAAACGCCGATGAGTTCTTTGGTGGTGGTGTCGGTATATTGGATGACGCGGCTGCGGATCGGGGTTTCCTCGATCATCGCGGCGAATTCGAACACATCCATATCGGCCATCCCGCCATCGGCATGGCGGCTGTCAAGGTAGCGGCGGAACAGGTCGTATTGGTCTTCGGTGGCCCAGGGCGACGTGGCGCGGCGGGTCAGGTTCGCATTGCGCTTGAGAATCCGCTTCTGGCTTTTGCTGGGGGTGAAATCCGCGACATTGATCCGCGCCGACAGGCAAGAGGCGCAATCGGCACAGGACGGGCGGTAGAGCACGTTTTGCGAGCGCCGGAACCCTTGGGCGGACAGGCTGTCGTTCAGGATCGCTGCGGTTTCCCCTTGCAAGGCCGTGAACAGTTTGCGTTCAACCCGCCCCTCAAGATAGGGGCAGGGCTGGGGCGCTGTCACATAGAACTGCGGGGCAATAGGAAGGGTATGGCGCATGCTATTCCGATATTGTTCACAAAAGGATACCAACAGGGTTTCGGGACGCCAAGCCCCTTTCGCGGTGCGCTAGATTTCCTTGCGCCGGTTCAGCGCAACCGTGCCGAGCACCATGTCGCTAAGCCCTTGGCACCTTGCGGTTGTGCCCATCAGAACAATGGAAATCAGTTGCAGCGGCATCACGCCGATGCTGATGGTATAGCCCAATGTGTGCAGGAACGCAGTGCCTGCATCCAGAGGTTCGTCGGCATTTGTGCGCAGCTCCATCCCCATCAGGCGCATACCCCAGGTGGCCGATCCGCTGCTCAGGGTGGCCACACGGTAGACAAAGCCGATGACGAGGATCATCAGGGGAAAGAAAAACACCCCGCTAAAGGCGGTAAAGGGCAGGGTCACGAGGCAGGCGAGAAAGATGATGACCGCATCAACGACCCAGGCAAACAGGCGTTTGGCGGCAACACCGTCGTAGAATTCGGGCTGGATGTCGGGATCGGGGGTCAGGCTCATGTCGGTGTCCTTGTCGGATTGGCGGTGCCGCTATGGGGCAGCGGTATGGCGGGTTTGCCCCCCGTATGTCGGGGGGCAAGGGGGCTGGTCAAGATTATGCGTTTTGCACATCTTCGCTTTTGTCGGAGCCTTCGGCCATGAACTGGTCGAATTCGGCCTTGTCCTTTGCTTCGCGCAGACGGGTCAGGAAGGCCTCGAAATTGGTTTGCTCTTCTTCGAGGCGGGCCAATGTGTCGGCCTTGTAGGCGTCGAATGCGGCGTTGCCGGTGGACCGGGTGGTCATGTGGCGGTGGCTGCTGCGCTTGGCACAGGAGGATGATTTAAACATGCGTTTACTCCAGATCATATAAGCAAGAAGGGCAAGGCCTGCGGGCCAGAAGACGATGAAACCGGCAACCGTTGCTGCGATCCAGGCGGCCTTGCCTTTGGAGTCGAGAAAGTCTTCGGCGCGGCCCAACCAGCTGCGTTGCGGTGCATAGGCGGGGGTATAGGTCTGTGTCATGAACGTCCCTTTCGGTCAGAGTGTGGTGGCCCTGAATACCTCGGGCCTGATGTTGTGCGGGTGTATGTAAATCCCCTTCACATTACAGTAGATTGTGGCTGTTGGGGATTTACGCAAGAGGTAATGTAAATCTTTTTTACATTATTTTGCTGCGCGGGCATGACCCGATTGATTTCATGGGGAAAAACCAGCCATTGACCGAAACCGCCGAAACAGCGAATGCTGGGGCATGACCAGTTTTGCCAGCCAGATCACCCGCGTTCCACGCATTTTCACCGCCGATCAGGCCGATGATGCGCGGCGTGCGATGCCACATCTTGCGCCGGAACTTGGCGCTTTGGTGGCCGGGGCAGGGTCCGTGTCGCCCTATCTGCTGGACCTGATGCAAAAGGAAGCCGCGTGGTGCGAAGCCGCCTTTGATGATCCGGCAGCCGCCGTGCAGGCCGAGATTGCGGGGGCGGGCGATGTGCCTGATGACCAGCTTGCCAGCCATCTGCGGCAGGGCAAGCGCCGGGTCGCGTTGATGACGGGGCTCGCCGATCTGGCGGGTGCCTGGGAGCTGGAGCAGGTGACCGCTGCGTTGACGGATTTTGCCGATGCGGCCTGTCAGGCGGCCCTTCGCGCGGGTTTACGTGCCCAGATCAAGCGTGGCAAGCTGCCCGGCATGACAGCGGAGGACGCCGAAACCGGCGCGGGCATGGTTGTGCTGGCGATGGGCAAGATGGGCGCGCACGAGCTGAACTATTCATCGGACATTGATCTGATCTGTCTGTTTGATGAAACCCGTTTCGAGACGGATGATTTTCACGATGCCCGCACCGCCTTTGTCCGCGCGACCCGGGCGATGAGCGGGACGTTGAACGATCTGACCGGCGACGGCTATGTGTTTCGCACCGATCTGCGGCTGCGCCCTGACCCGGCAGTCACCCCCGTTTGCATGGCGATGGAGGCGGCGGAGCGGTATTACGAGAGCCTGGGCCGCACCTGGGAACGCGCTGCCTATATCAAGGCGCGACCGGCGGCGGGTGATCTGGGGGCCGGCAACCGGTTTCTATCCGCCTTGCGCCCGTTCGTGTGGCGGCGCCATCTGGATTTCGCCGCGATTCAGGATGCCCATGACATGCGCCTTGCGATCCGCGAACATAAAGGTCTGGGTGG
Source organism: Sulfitobacter sp. HGT1 (assembly GCF_013282155.1). Taxonomy (GTDB): domain Bacteria; phylum Pseudomonadota; class Alphaproteobacteria; order Rhodobacterales; family Rhodobacteraceae; genus Sulfitobacter. The sequence goes on along the minus strand of NZ_BLWI01000010.1, from coordinate 160,579 downwards.
CCCGATCACCTTGCCGGGTCACAACATGAAGCTGGGGCGCGGCGGTATCCGCGAGATCGAGTTTTTCACCCAGACCCGTCAGTTGATTGCGGGGGGGCGTGATGCCGACCTGCGGGTGCGGGGCACCTGCGAAGGGCTGGCGGTGCTGCGGGAAAAAGGCTGGCTTCCGGCGGATGTGGCCGAGACCCTGACCGATCATTACCGCGCGCACCGCACCGTCGAACACCGCGTCCAGATGATCCGCGACGCGCAAACCCATACCTTGCCGACCACCGAAGACGGGTTCGCCAGACTGGCCGCCATGATGGACCGCGACATTGGCGAGCTGGAAACCGATCTGCACCGCCGTCTGGCCGAAGTGCACCACCTTACCGAAGGTTTCTTTGCCGGATCGGACACCGCGCAACCCGATGCGGCGCAGTCCCAAGGCATGGCCCATGTCTTTGACAGCGCCGTTCTGGACCGCTGGTTTACCTATCCGGCCTTGCGCAACGCGCGCGGGGCCGATCTTTTTGCCGAACTCAAACCCGGGTTGCTGGCGCGTCTGGCCGAAGCCGACAAACCGGCCGAAGCCTTGCTGGCCTTTGACGGGTTCCTGTCGCGCCTTCCGGCAGGGGTGCAGTTGTTTTCGCTGCTCAAGATCAACCCGTCGCTGTCGGAACTGTTGATCGACATCGTGAGCACCTCGCCGGAACTGGCGGAATATCTGTCGCGCAATGCGGCGGTGTTCGATGCGGTAATTGGCGGTGATTTCTTTAGCGACTGGCCCGGAGAAGCGGCACTGCGAGACGCCTTGAGCGATGCGCTGAAAGCCGAGGGCGATTACGAGGCGCGGCTGGATGCGACCCGACGCTGGGCCCGTGAATGGCATTTCAGGGTTGGGGTGCACCATCTGCGCGGGTTGACGGATGCGGCCACGGCGGGGGTGCAATATGCCGATCTGGCGCGCGCGGTGTTGCAGGCGCTTTGGCCGGTGGTCGTGGATGAATTCGCCCGCAAACACGGAACGCCACCGGGGCGGGGCGCTGTGTTGGTCGGCATGGGGTCGCTGGGCGCGCGGCGTCTGACTGCGACCTCTGATCTGGACATGATCGTGATTTACGATCCGGCAGATGTCGAGGCGTCGGACGGCAAGCGCCCCTTGGCCGCACGCCTGTATTATGCGCGTCTGACCCAGGCGATGATCACCGCAATGACCGCCCCCATGTCCCAAGGGCGGCTTTACGAGGTGGATATGCGCCTGCGCCCTTCGGGCAATCAGGGGCCGGTCGCCACCAGCCTTGCCAGTTTTGAAAGCTACCAGATGACCCAGGCTTGGGTTTGGGAGCATCTGGCGCTGACCCGTGCCGATGTGATCGTGGGGCCAAAAGATCTGGCGGATGATTTCGTGGCACTGCGCAGCAACGTGCTGGCCAAGCCGCGCGACAGGTCAGCCACCTTGGAAGAGGTCGCGCAGATGCGGGGGCGTCTGGCGGCAGCAAAGGCGGCAGATGGCATCTGGGACGCAAAGAACGGGCCGGGACGGTTGCAGGATATCGAATTACTGGCCCAAGCGGGGGCGTTGCTGCGGGGCGAAACCGCGTTCCAGATCACCGCCGGCCTTGATGCGGCGGCTGCGTCCTCGATCATCAGTGCTGCGGATGCACAACGGCTCAAGGATGCCTATGACACCTGCTGGGCGCTGCAATCGGCGACGCGGCTTTTATCGGCAAAGATTTTGCGCAGCGACCAGTTGGGGCAGGCGGGCAAGGGGTTTTTGACGCGCAGCCTGCACTGCGACAGTCTCGAAGCGTTGGAAACCCATCTGGCCGAGACCTACAATGTGGCCGCATCCATCATTGACGGCGCGTTGCAAGACTTTACCAAGGACCCGGACAGCGGCCCGGAAAAGGACACCCCATGAAAAAAGGCGATGCGTTGGACCCCAAAGGCCTGATTTTCGAAGCCTACCAGATCGAGGGCATCACCAAATCCGAATGCCGGACGATCTTTCTGGATTGGGCGTTGAGCCTGCCACTGGATACAGACACCGGCCCCACGATTCGGGTCATGCTGGACAGGTACGGCATCACCGAACCGCAACACCCGATGACCGGCGTTATGCGCGAAGGGCTGCAAGCTATGGCCGCACCTCGCCGTCGCGGTGGATGGAAAAGCCGCCCCCGACATTAAGGCCGCAGATTGCAGCCAAACACTGAAATCGTACGGAAATGTGCAGAAATACCTTTGTATCGTCACAGGTCTTGTGCATTTCCGCCCCAAACCTGCCCCATTTCGGGGTCAAACACTCCCTAACCATAGTAACAGCCGATACGTATTGGCGGGAGATGATGATGAAACTTTTTAAGATTTTTGCAGTCCTAACCCTTGGCACGCTGGTATCTGGCTGCGCAGTGACAGACACGGCAACACGCAACGCGGTCAGCTATCCGATCTCGCCGGGTCTTGCCTCGACGGAAACACAGCAAGCGGCAGCGCCAGCGGCGTTTATGTCAAACTTGCAGATTTCCGAAATTAAGGTGGTCGTTCCCGAAACGCTCAAAGTATCCGAGGCCAACCGCTATTACCCGTCCGGTGACATCGTTTGGCGCGGCGACCCCATTGGCGACCGCCATGCGCAGGTCAAAGCGATCTTCGAGGCCGCGATCCAGAAAACCGCCCAATCCGTCAGCGGTGAAATCCCGACCCTCGTCGGTGTCGAAGTCCTGCGTTTCCATGCACTTACGGAAAAAGCCCGCTACACCACCGGTGGCGTGCATTCGATCAAGTTCCGCATCACCCTGCGCGATATGCGCACCGGTCTGCTGCTGGCAGAGCCGCATGAGGTCAAAGCCGACCTTGACGGTCTTGGCGGTCAGGTCGCCATCGAGGCAGAGCGCATCGGCCAGACCCAGAAGGTCCGCATCACCGACCACCTTGCCGAAGTTGTCCGCCAAGAGCTGACCCGGCCCGGCGGTCACAAAAATGCGAAACTGGGCATGTTTCAGGCTTTGAACAAACTCTGAGCTTTCCCAATCCATCAGAACCGACTAGAGGGGGCGTTATGACAACGCCCCCTTTTGCATCCGCCCCGACCTCCGCCCCTGACTTGCCAGTAGTTCGCCTGCTGCCCAAGGCCAATGCCCGTGCCATTCGTCACGGGTTTCCATGGGTTTACGCCAATGAAATGGTCATCGACCGCCGGACCAAGGGCCTTGCCCCCGGCAGCCTGGCCATTCTCGAGGACGCCGCCCGTCAGGTGATGGGTGTTGTCGCGGTGAACCCGCTCTCGAAAATCTTTTGCCGGATGTTGGATCAAAACGCTGAAGCCGTGATTGATGTGGATTGGTTCGCCGCCCATATCTCGCGGGCGCTGCAATTGCGCGAACAGCTCTATGATGCGCCATTCTACCGTCTGGTCCACGCCGAAGCCGATGGCTTGCCCGGTGTCGTGATCGACCGTTTTGGCGATACGGCTGTGATCCAACCCAACGCGGCATGGGCCGATGTCCATATCGACGCGCTTGTGGCGGCCCTGATGGCTGTGACCGGCATCAAGAACGTGCTGAAAAACGCATCTGGACGCACTCGGACCTTGGAAGGTCTGGACGATGTCAGCCTTGTCTTGCAAGGGCAGGCACCCGAGGGGCCGATCCCTGTTCCGATGAATGGCGCGATCTATATGGCCGATCTGACCGGCGGTCAGAAAACCGGCATCTTCTATGACCAGCGCCCCAACCATGCTTTCGCCGCCAACCTGTCCAAGGGCAAGCGCGTGCTGGATGTTTTCGCCCATGTGGGGGGCTTTGGCCTTGCTGCTTTGGCAAACGGGGCCAGTTCGGTTCTGGCCGTTGACGGGTCTGCACCTGCGCTTGAACTGGCGCAAAAAGGGGCAGAAGCGATGAATGTGGCCGACCGGTTTGCCACCCGTCAGGGCGATGCCTTTGACGTTCTGACAGCCCTGCGCGCCGAAGGTGCCGAATTTGATGTGGTGATCTGTGATCCGCCCGCCTTTGCACCGGGAAAACCGGCGCTTGAGGCCGGATTGCGGGCCTACGAGCGCCTTGCACGTCTTGCAGCACCCTTGGTTGCGGAAAACGGGATCTTGGCGCTGTGTTCCTGTTCGCATGCAGCGGACCTGACGCAATTTCGCACCTCGTCGATCCGCGGGATCGGTCGGGCAGGGCGGCGTGCCGCGATGTTGCACACCGGATTTGCCGGACCAGACCACCCGCAACTGCCACAGCTGGCCGAAACGGGCTACCTCAAGTCGTTGTTTTTCCGCCTCTAAATGACTGTGCGGGTTCTGATTGACGCCTGCGTTCTATACCCCACTGTGATGCGCGAGATCGTGGTGGGGGCCGCGCGCGCAGGCGCGTTTACCCCGCTGTGGTCCGCCCGTATCCTTGAGGAATGGGCCCGCGCCGCCATCAAGATCGGCCCGACCGGAGAGGCACAGGCCCGCGCTGAAATCGCGCTGTTGCGCGCGGCTTGGCCTAAGGCAGAGGTCACCCCTACGCCGGGGCTGGAACGCCGCCTGTATCTGCCGGACGAGAATGACATTCACGTGCTGGCATCGGCGATTTCGGGCAATGCAGACATCATCATGACGTTGAACGCCAAGGATTTCCCCCGAGGGGCCTTGGCCGAGGAAGGGCTGTCGCGGGTCGATCCGGACAGTTACCTGCACGGGATCTGGTCAGCCCAGCCTGCGATGATCGAACCCGTCGCACAAGCCGTGCTGGATCAGGCGCGGCGATTGTCGGGGCAAGCTTGGGAGATGCGTGCGCTGCTCAAGAAAGCGCGGTTGCCGAGGCTGGCCAAGGCGCTTGGCTAGGGCGTCTGATTAAGGCGTCCAGCGCTTTTGCAGGCGGGTCAATTCGGCGATGCGGTCTTCGGTCTTGGGATGGCTCATCAGCCAGGCCGGCGCGGTGCCATGGTTGGTCTGGGTCAGGGCCTCGAGCTTTTTGAACAGCGATATTTGCGGCGCGACCCCGATGCCGGCCTTGGTCAAAAGTGCGGCCGCATAGGCGTCGGCCTCGTATTCATCGGCCCGCGACAGGCGCGCGGCCAGCATGCTGGCGACCATATTGGCAATCCAGACCCCGATGCCGGGGATCAAACGCCCCAGAATCATCCCAAGGGCCGCGCGCATGGCGTTCTGGCCGGAAAAATCGATCATACGGCGGCGAGAATGGCCAAGGGCGACATGACCCAATTCATGGGCGATCACACTGGCCAGTTCCTCGGCTGAAACCTCGCCCGATCTGAATTTGTTGTAAAACCCGCGCGTGATAAAGATGCGCCCGTCGGGGGCGGCCAGACCATTGACCGGGGCTACTTCGTAAATATGAACCTTGATGCGGGGCAGATCGAGGGCCTTGGCCATCTTCGCGCTCATCTCGGCCAGGGCCGGGTCAACCAGTTCGGTGGATTTCTCGTCCAGTTCCTTGGCGGTGCGCCAGGCGGAAAAGCGGTACATGGCAAGGCCATAGAGCACCGCAAGCAGGATGGGGATGACGCGTATCATACACTCAATATGGGCGCTCTGCGCGCGAGGGCAAGCGCAGATGAGTATTTATGAAAGGGTGAAGCGAAGGCCGGGTCACATGGGTCAGCGGGTAAGGGCCCGCATGCCGCGGCTGAGCCCTTCGAGGGTCATGGGGACCATTGCATCGGCACCGAATATTTCCTGGACCATTTTGATGGATTGGGTGTAAGGCCAGTATTTTTCGGGGGTCGGATTGATCCAGAGGCTGCTTTTCCACTGTTCCTGGGCGCGGCCCAGCCAGACGGAGCCCGCCTCGGGGTTCCAATGTTCATTGGCCCCGCCGGCATAGGCGATCTCGTAGGGGGACATGGAGGCGTCGCCGACGAAGATGCATTTGTAATCGGGCCCGTAGGTGCGCAGGACGTCCTGGGTGGATTGCTGTTCGGCCCAACGGCGGCGGTTGTCGCGCCACACGCCTTCGTAAAGGCAGTTGTGGAAATAGAAATATTCCAGATGTTTGAATTCGGCCTTGGCCGCGCTGAAGAGTTCTTCGACGGTTTTGATATGCGGGTCCATGGAACCGCCAACGTCCAGAAACAGCAATACTTTGACAGCGTTGCGCCGTTCGGGGCGGGTTTTCACGTCAAGATAGCCATGTTCGGCAGTGGCGCGGATGGTGCCGCCCAGATCCAGTTCATCAGCTGCGCCATCACGCGCCCAACGGCGCAGACGTTTCAGGGCGACCTTGATGTTGCGGGTGCCCAGTTCGACCGTGTCGTCGAGGTTCTTGAATTCGCGCTTGTCCCAGACCTTGACCGCGCGCTGGTGGCGCGAGCCTTCCTGACCGACGCGCACGCCTTCGGGGTTGTAGCCATAGGCCCCGAAAGGCGAGGTGCCTGCGGTGCCAACCCATTTATTGCCCCCCTGATGGCGGCCCTTTTGTTCTTCGAGCCGTTTGCGCAGGGTTTCCATCAGCTTGTCGAAACCGCCTGCCGCTTCGATCTCGGCTTTTTCCTCGGCGGTCAGATGCTTCTCAGCCATCTTTTCCAGCCAGTCCTTGGGGATATCTACCGCTTCAAGAACGTCGTCCAAGTCGATGTTTTCCAAGCCTTTAAACGCTGCGGCAAAGGCCTGGTCGAACTTGTCGATGTTGCGTTCGTCTTTGACCATGCTGACGCGGGCGAGGTAATAGAAGGCATCGACATCATAGGTCGCAAGACCCGCTGCCATCCCGTCTAGAAACGCCAGAAATTCCCGCATGGAAACGGGGACTTTGTGGCGGCGCAATTGGTCGAAAAACGGCAGGAACATCGATCAGGCTCCGGAAAGGATGCGGTCGATGAGAACTGTAAGGATCATGCCCACGATAATAAAGGCCATGGCATAGCCGGCGGCATATTGTGCGATGTCCTTGCGGTTTCCCTGACGTTTATACGCGGTAAAACCGCCCCAGACAGCGCCAATCAGCGCGAAAATTATTACGATCATTTCAGCCCGCTTTGCGTGTTATTTGAGCGGGTTCAGTGACGCGATTTCGCGCATTTTGGCCCGCACAGCCCAATCAGAGCCAAAGCCGTAACGCGCCCAGCCAAGACTGTCCAGCCTGACAAGCTGCGCTTCGGCCACGCGGTTTTCCAGCTCCAGTGCTTCGGCGCGCAGTAAAAGAAGGGTGCTGAGCAAGGCCGCGTTTTCACGGCGGCGTGCAGTTTCAATATGTGGGCCAATTAGCCGCAGCGCTTCGGCCCCATCGCCAGTGGCGATCGCATAGGCCCCCAATTGCGTGGCGACATAGGCGCGGTGCAGATCGGTGCCGGGGTTGCGGGAATAGAACAGCTCGGCGAGCTGGTATTGCTTATGCGCGGCTTCCTGGTCGCCGCTTTGCAAGGCGCGGCCCATGGCGTAATGCGCAAAGGCGCGGCGGTGATCCTGCCAGCCCAGACTTTGCGCAATCTTGATCGCGCTATAGGCGGCATCCTGACGTTGGCCATCGGAACGACCGGGCCCAAGCGCGCCCTGAACGGCCAGATTCCATTCGCGCGGGGTCCGCGTGACAAAGCGGGCTTTGGTCGATGTGCCGCGCGGGTTGATGCGGGCAAAGATACCGGGCAGGGCGTTTGAGACCTGACCGCGTGTCATGCCGGACCGCAAGGCGGGGTCATAATAGGCCCGCAAGATCATCATATCAAATCCGGTCAGCACCGTATGGACATTGTCGTCGTTAAAGACGGAGTCGGGCAGGCGGTAGAGATCGTTGAGCGGCCCAAGGGCTTGTGCGACTTCTTCGTGCAGGCAATCGCGCACCTCTTGGGGGCTGGCATCATTGGGCAAAAAGATTGCGATCCGCTTGCGCGTGGTCATCAACGACCAATTGGTCTGGGCGTTGCGCCGGACTTTCTTGTATTCGTCGATGCTGCTGACATTGGGGGCCACAAAACAGGCGGCCTCCGGCAGCACCTGCCGGATTTTGGACCGGCTGACCGCTTCGATGGTGATGTTTGCATCGGCGGCCTTGGTCGGGCTGATGTCGATGCGCGCCTCTGACCGGAGCCGCGAAATCAGCCGTGTCAGATCGGGGCCAAGGGTGCTGGGCGGGGCACCTATGACCCGGATCGTGATTGGCCCTTCGAACCGGGTCAGAACGCGCAGGTCCTTGCCGCTTTCCATGCGGAATGACAGATCGATGAAATCCAGCGACAGGTCGTTATTGGATCGGGGGGCGGCTTGCGGGTAATGGGCCGTAAAGCTTTTCATCGCGGGCAAGGATGAGGACGGGCTTTCAAAGGCCGCACGGGTGACGACGCCGGGATGGGAGGCCGGAACACAGGCATTTACCAACAACATGATCGGAAAGAGAAAACGGCCCCTCACGTGCGGTCACCACAAAAGCCCGGGCGCAACGCTCCGGTGCGGGTCGCAACGAGAGTGCGCATTGACAGCACGAACCGTGCCAAATTCATATCAATCATTTGCCTGCGTGCCCTTTTGAGCTGATTACAGGGTCAAAATTGCCCACTAACCAGACCTTTCTAAGGACCAATAATGTCAAAAGAGAGAAAAATGTTAACGATTACGGCAGGCATGTGGCGTGCGTGTCGTGCACGCCACAAGTGCATATGGGCTGCGGGTACAGCCGCCACTAGATTTGGTTTCCCGCGCTATTTCTGAGCGCGGGCCATGAAGGCAAGACGTTCAAACAGGTGTACGTCCTGTTCGTTTTTCAGCAAGGCACCATGCAATTTGGGCAACGCGCTTTTGCCATCTTTCTTGAGATCAGCCGCATCCATGTCTTCGGCCAGCAGCAATTTCAGCCAGTCCAGCACCTCGGATGTCGACGGCTTTTTCTTGAGGCCCTGTTGGTCGCGAATCTCGTAGAACTGGGTCAGCGCGGTGGTCAGCAGGTTTTCTTTGATGCCCGGATGATGCACTTCGACGATTTTGCGCAGCGTGTCCATTTCGGGGAAGCGGATATAGTGGAAGAAGCAACGGCGCAAAAACGCGTCAGGCAGTTCTTTTTCATTGTTGGAGGTGATGATCACGATGGGGCGGTTGACCGCCTTGATGGTCTCGCCTGTCTCGTAGACAAAGAACTCCATCTTATCGAGCTCTTGCAAAAGGTCGTTGGGAAATTCGATATCGGCTTTGTCGATCTCGTCGATCAGCAGAACGGTTTTGCCTTCGGCCTCGAACGCCTGCCACATCTTGCCTTTGCGGATATAGTTTTTCACGTCATGCACGCGCTCTTCGCCCAACTGGCTATCCCGCAGGCGGCTGACCGCATCATATTCATACAGGCCCTGCTGGGCGCGGGTTGTCGACTTGATGTTCCATTCGATCATCGGCAGCCCAAGCGCGTTGGACACCTGGCGTGCCAGTTCGGTTTTACCGGTGCCCGGCTCGCCTTTGACCAGCAACGGACGTTCAAGCGTCACCGCCGCGTTTACCGCGATTGTCAGGTCATCCGTTGCGACGTAGTCATCAGTACCTTGGAATTTCATCTTGTTATCAACCTTCTCTGGCGCGTCATTCGGGGTCCTTAAACCAATTTTCGACTCCATTGTGTAGTGACAATCGGTGAACGCTGCGTTAGACGCCTGCAACAGGAGCGGAGTCGGGAGACTGACCTCAATGACTGGATCAAGGACCGCTATGGGGAATGATATGAAGCAGGAAGTTTTTCTGGCAGACGGCTATAGCCCTGCCGAAGACGAGCCGTTCATGAATGATCGGCAAGTTGAGTATTTCAGACGCAAGTTGTTAAACTGGAAAGCAGAGCTGCTGGCAGGCAGCCGCGACACAATCGAAGGTCTGCAGGATGGCACGCGCAACATCCCTGACGTGAACGATCGTGCCTCCGAAGAAACAGACCGTGCATTGGAATTGCGCACACGTGACCGGGCCCGCAAACTGGTCAGCAAGATCGACGCCGCCTTGCGCCGCATTGATGATGGTGAGTTCGGATATTGTTCGGTGACCGGCGATCCTATCTCGCTTAAACGTCTTGACGCCCGGCCCATCGCAACGATGAGCCTTGAGGCGCAAGAGCGTCACGAGCGCCGCGAAAAAGTCCATCGTGACGATTGAGCGTTCCTAAGAAAAAAATTAAACAAGCGTCAGGGTGCAAGCCGTGGCGCTTTTTTCATGGGGGGCAATATGGCCATCAGTAATGCAATCGTGATTGGCGGCGGGATTGGCGGGCTGGCATCTGCTGCGTGCCTGTCGCGCCGTGGTATGGCCGTGACCTTGCTAGAACAGGCCCCCAAGATCACCGAAGTCGGCGCGGGTTTGCAGATCAGCCCCAATGGTATGGCCGTGTTGCGTGCGATGGGGCTGGAAACGCAGTTGGAAAACCGCGGGGCCGTACGGGGCGAAGCCGTCGTCTTGCAAGACTACAGGGACGGAAAACAGGTGGCGCGGCTGGACCTGATGCGCGGGCAGGCGGCCCATCCCTATATGTTCATGCACCGGGCCGATCTGATTGATCTGCTGTGGGGGGCGGCCAAACGGGGCAATGTGTCGGTTGAATTGGGGATCGCGTCCGACCATTGCGTTCCCGGGCCCTTGCCGCAGGTCAGGTTGGCCGATGCCAGCACAAGGCGTGCCAAGCTGGTCGTTGACGCAAGCGGCATCCATTCAAAAACGCGGGGCATGTTGAATGCCACAAACGAGCCGCGATTTAGCGGGCAGGTGGCGTGGCGTGCATTGGTGCCGAACCGGTTCAGTCACCCCAACGAGGCGCATGTCACAATGGGCCCCGGTCGCCATCTGGTCAGCTATCCCCTGCGCGGCGGCAAACTGGTGAACCTCGTCGCTGTCGAAGAGCGCAACAGCTGGGCCCCCGAAGGCTGGGCCATCGCGGATGATCCGGCAAATCTGCGCAAGGCATTCGACGGCTTTGGCGGCCGTGCGGGCGAAATGATCGCCGCCGTTGAACGCTGCACGTTATGGGGGCTGCACCTGCATCCTGTCGCCGAGACGTGGCAAAGCGACGGTGTTGCGCTGGTGGGCGATGCCGCGCATCCAACGCTGCCGTTTCTGGCCCAAGGGGCCAATATGGCGCTGGAGGACGCGTGGGTGCTGGCCGATTGCGTGTTGAATGCCCCCGAAGAACAGGCCCTGAACCGGTATCAGGCCTTGCGCAAACCACGCGCAAAAAGGGTGATCAAGGCGGCAGCGGGCAACGCGGCCCGCTACCATATGGCACCCGGTCTGAACAGGTTCGCGGCCCATACCGGCCTGCGTCTGGCCAGCAAAATCGCCCCCGGTGCCATGATCGGTTCCTTTAACTGGCTGTATCATCACGACGTGACCGCGAAAGCCTAGACCCTAGCCCGCGCGTTGCAGCATCCCGAACAGGTCGCGTGGATCTTCGGGATCGGCCAGCAGGTCAAGCGGGTCAAACAGCCCCGTGCTGGCTATCTGGTCGCGCACATAGCGCAGCGCCGAGAAATCCTCGATCGCGAAACCGACGCTGTCAAACAGGGTGATCTGCTTGTCATCCGTGCGGCCCTTGGCCTGTCCGGTCAACACCTGCCAGATTTCAGTCACCGGATGATCGGCGTCAAGCTGCTGGATTTCGCCCTCGATACGGGTTTGTTCGGGGTATTCCACAAAGATGCCCGCACGGTGCAAAATCGCCGGGGCCAGTTCGGTCTTGCCGGGGCAATCGCCGCCAATCGCATTGATGTGGATGCCAGCACCGACCATGTTATCAGTCAGGATCGTCGCATATTGCTTGTCTGCGGTGCAGGTGGTGACAATCTGCGCGCCCAATATGGCGTCTTCGGCGGTGTCACAGGCCACGACCTTGATCCCGTGGCCCGCCAGATTTGTCGCACATTTCGCGGTGGCGGCTGGGTCGATATCAAAGAGGCGCACTTCGTCGATGCCGACAATCGCCTTCATCGCCAGTGTCTGGAACTCCGATTGCGCCCCGTTGCCGATCATCGCCATCACATGCGCACCCTTGGGGGCCAGCAACCGCGCAACCACAGCCGAGGTCGCAGCCGTACGCAGCGCCGTCAGCATCGTCATCTCGGACAGCAACACCGGATAGCCATTGGCGACATTGGCCAGCAACCCGAAAGCCGTCACCGTCTGCAACCCGTCTGCCGTGTTGGACGGATGCCCGTTGACGTATTTGAACCCGTAGACATCCCCGTCCGAGGTCGGCATCAATTCGATCACACCCTGTTCGGAATGGCTGGCAACACGCGGGGTTTTGTCAAACAGCTCCCACCGTTTGAAATCGGCCTCGATATAGTCACCAAGCCCCACCAACATGGGTTCAACACCGACGTGGTGGATCAGCTTCATCATGTTGTGAACGGAAACAAACGGCACAAGCGCCTTGGCAGAGGGGTTGAGATTGGTCATGGCTGGCATCCTTTCACGGGATCAATAGGCGCGGGTGGGGCGGTCAAAGACGCGGCGGCCAAAGGCAGAGGCGGCCAGATCAACCATCAAACGCGCAGTGCGGCCGCGTTCATCCAGAAACGGGTTCAGCTCCACCAGATCCAGTGATGTCATCAAGCCGCTGTCGTGGAGGATTTCCATCACCAGATGGCCTTCGCGCACGGTGGCACCGCCCGGAACCGTGGTGCCGACAGCAGGCGCAACGGAAGGGTCAAGGAAATCAACATCCAGCGACACATGCAGCATCCCGTTGGCCGCCGCGACCTTGGCAAGGAAGGCATTCAACGGCGTGGCAATGCCGGTTTCGTCAATCTCGCGCATGTCGACCCGCTGGATGGTGGTTTCCTGCAAGGCAGCGCGTTCAGCCGCATCGACAGAGCGCAAGCCGATGATGGCAATATTGTCGTGGGGCAGCGGATAGGGCAGATCGGGGAAGGCATCAAAACCCTCGCGCCCCGTCACGTACCCCAAGGGCGTGCCGTGCAAATTGCCGCTGTCGGTGCTTTCGGGGGTGTGAAAATCGCTATGGGCATCCAGCCACAACACAAACAAGGGACGACCCTGCGCCTGCGCAAACCGCATTGCGCCCAAGACGGTGCCGGACGCCAGCGCATGATCGCCGCCCATAAAGATCGGGGTGCCTTCGCCTAGTGCTGCCTCGGCCGCGTCAGCCAGGCTTTGGGTCCAGGCGATCGTTTCCTCAAGCGCGTGCAATTTGGGGTGCTGGCCGGGCGTATAGGGGGCGGGCGGGACATTGCCGCGGTCTGTGACCGTGTGACCCAGATCGGCCAGCGCCGTTGCAAGCCCTGCGGTGCGATAGGCGTCAGGCCCCATCAGGCAGCCCAAACGGCGCTTGCCGCTGTCCATCGGTGCGCCCAGAAGAATGCAGTTTTGCTGTGTCATGGAAAAGACCCCTTTGATTGCGTTTCAACAGACATATCTGGCTGGTCTGGATCGTCACAATGTAATAAAGTGACCAAACCGGAGATATTTTGACCAGATTGGATGGATCAAATGAACAAATCGGACGAAGCACTGGTCTCGGCCCTGCGCGAGGACGCGCGCGCGTCGCTGTCGGATCTGGCGGCACGGCTGGGCATTTCGCGCACAACATTGCGTGCCCGGCTTGAGCGGCTGCAAGCAAGCGGTGAAATATTGGGGTTTACGGTGGTGACGCGCTCGGATGTTCTGGCCGATCCGGTGCGCGGGTTGATGATGATCGAAATCGAAGGGCGCGGCACTGACCGGATCACCCGCACGCTGATGGGCATGACGCAGTTGCGGGCGGTGCATTCGACCAATGGCCGCTGGGATGTGATCGTCGAAATCGGCACCAAAACCCTCGAGGAATTTGACGAGGTTCTGGCCCGTATTCGCAAGCTTGACGGTGTTGTGGCCAGTGAAACCAGCCTGTTGTTGAAAACCCGTAAAACCGGGCAGGGCGCGCAGGCGGGTTAGGTGCGCGCCCGCGCCGCAGCCACCCAGAACGCCAACAAGACAGCGCAGATCACGGCGTTCCAGCCCGCCATCGACAGGCCGAACAGCTGCCACACGATCTCGTCGCACATGACCAAGCCAGAAGGCGCGGTCGTCGACAGAAGATCGCTGCCGCTTAGCGCGCCCAAATCCATGCCGCCGCCTGTGCAGCTTGACGGGCCGGGCCACCATTTCCATTCAACACCAGCATGATAAACGCCGATTGCGCCTGTAACCGTAACGGCCAGCGCGCCCAGCCAGATCAAGGCCCGCGGCGCACCGAACAGCACGATCACACCGATCACAATTGCCGCCGCGTGGGGCCATCTTTGCCACAGGCACAATTTGCACGGGGCCATCCCGCCCAGATGCTGAAACCCGAAGGCCCCCAACAGCAGCGCCGCTGAACCAAGGGTTGCCAATAGAACCAAAGTCTTGCGCGTCATCACAGATACCTCACCGCAAAAAAGCCGCCAAAAAGAAGCACAACGGCAATTGTAAACATGAGCGGCAGCCGCCGCTCGATAAAGTCGCGCACCGGCGCGCCGAATTTCCACAACAGCGCCGCGACGATAAAGAACCGCAAGGCGCGTGCAAGGATCGAGGTGACGATAAACGTGCCAAGCGGCATGGCCGTCCAGCCCGACATGATCGTGATCACCTTGTAAGGAAACGGCGTGACGCCAGCGGTCAACACGGCCCAGAACCCCATGTCATTGAAACGCGAAGAGAATTCGGCCATCGCATCGGCCTTGCCCAAGCTCGCCAGAATAGGGGCCCCGATCGTATCAAAGGCAAATGCCCCGATGGCATAGCCCAGCATCCCCCCCAGCACCGACGCGACCAGTGCCACGCCCGCGATCAGCCAGGCCCGGTTAGGCCGCGCCAAAATCATCGGAATCATCATGATATCGGGTGGAATCGGAAAGACCGAGCTTTCGATGAACGCGATGAATGCCAGCGCCCACAGTGCTTTCGGGTGGTTGGCAAGGCTTAACACCCAGTCATACAGACCTCGGATCATGCGTGGTTCTCCGCTAAAATGACAATGTTTCAAGGCAACACCATGCCTATCGCATGGGGTCAAGAAAAACCCGCAAATTTACCCTTGCCGACCTGTGCGTTGCGCGGTATCAGCCCCCCAGTGCCCGAGTGGCGGAATGGTAGACGCAGGGGATTCAAAATCCCCCGCCGCGAGGCGTGCCGGTTCGAGTCCGGCCTTGGGTACCAATAACCTTTGCAGGTTATTCCGCATGAAGACTGCGACTGTGTTGCAGGGATTTATGAATTGGACTCGAGTCAGCCATCATTCGATTGTTATCGAATATGGCGGCTCCCTCCCAAATCCTGAAAAAATGCTTAAAATCCGATGGGATTGGTTCCTGTTGCCGTTTCTTTCCCTGCGCGAATTTTGCCGGGGTCAGGCTTTTTTCTATGCCGATGCCGGTTTTCGACATTGGAAACAATGCGCTGACCTGCTGGGTGATTTGGGGCGGAATTTGGGGAATATTGCCGATTTCCTTGGGAGGGCCGATGCAAAATGCGCATCAATTTGGAAACAATGGCCGAAAATCCCCGCAACGTTGATCTTCTGAAAATGCCGATATAACCCCACAAGCCCCTTAATATGTTAATTTTGTTTCTTGTTTGATCTTTCTGGGCCGAACCGGGGCAGCTATGCTGGGCTGCATAAAACTTGCCCGCGCTTTTACGGTTTTTTCACGACAAGCTATTTACGATGACCAAGGATAATGACGTTGCCAACGCCCGATACTGAAATAACGCCTTGCTTTACCACAGGGACACGCATTGCCACGCCAAAAGGCGAACGCAAGGTCGAGGATTTGCAGGTCGGGGATGTTGTGGTGACGCGCGACAATGGGCTTCAGGAAATCCGCTGGACCGGGCGGCGCGCCATGACGTCAGGTGATCTTTCCCGCGCCGCGCATCTGAAACCGGTTCTGATCCGGCAGGGGGCTTTGGGCAGCAATCTGCCGGAGCGTGACATGATGCTAAGCCCGAACCACCGTGTTCTGGTAGCGAATGATAAAACCGCCTTGTATTTCGAGGAACGCGAAGTGCTGGTTGCGGCCAAGCATCTGACGGGTGTCCAAGGGGTCGATGTCGTCGCCAGCACCGGCACGACCTATTATCACTTTATGTGCGATCACCACGAGGTCGTGCTGTCAAACGGTGTCTGGACCGAAAGCTTTCAACCCACCCAGCAAAGCCTTGCGGGGATCGGCAACGCACAGCGCACTGAAATTCAAGAGATTTTTCCAGAACTGGCCACGCAGGAGGGCACGAACGCCTATCTATCTGCCCGCCGCACCCTCAAGAAAGCCGACGTCATCCTGTTCGACCGTTAACTGGCCCTCATGCACGCGATGTGCCCGCTGCGGCTAACGGTCGGGGTTTTCGGCGCGCCATTTATCCCAGGCCTCGGGGGTGTCCAGATCACGGCGGGCCTGTTGTCCTGAAAGCGGAATTAGGACTGAATGGTCCTTTGCGGCGGCGACGATCTCGCGACCGCCATTGTCGCCGGTCACTTTCGCGAATTCCGCAAAATGCACAGCCGCAAAGATAATGGGGTGCCCCGGTTGACCCTGCGAAGTCGCCCCGCGCCAGATCGAGTTAGTTGATTTTAAATCAACGGCTTGCAGGCACTTCTTCAAGTCGACGATGGTCAAATCCGGCAGATCGGCAAGCAACAGCTTCGCGGCTGGCGTGTTTGGCGGCAGCGCAGCAAATCCGCGCCTTAGGGATGCAGCCATGCCTTCATCGGCATCGGGAACGGGGACCCGGGTGATCTCAAGATCCGCGATCACGTCATAGCGCGGGTGCGGTTTGACCGGTAAGGTCACAATCACTGGCCCTGAGTGCGCAGCCAAAGCCATCATCGCCTGACGCCGCAACAAGGGCATCCCGTCCACCTGCTCAAGCAGTTTGTCACGGCCTTTCATGCGCGATGACTGGCCAGCGGCTAGCAGGATAATCGGGAGGACGGGTTTGCTCATCCGTTATGACTAGCGCGATTTCAACACGGGGTTAAGGGTGCGCCGCGCATTCTTGCGCCATCGGCATCAAACAAGGGGGTCGTGATCAGACGGGCAGGGCACATCTTGCCCAAAATCTCGATCTCTACCCGCAAACCGTCGCGCCTGCTGCCCGTAGGGACAAACCCCAAGGCGATGGATTTGCCCGCGAAATGCGAATAGCCGCCCGAGGTGCAGAACCCCACCACCTGACCGTCATGCCAGATCGGTTCGTAGCCATGCACATCGGCGTCGATACTATCCACCTCGAATGCACAAAGCGTGCGATCCGGGCCAGCGCGCCGATCAGCCTCGGCTGCGGTTCTGCCAATGAAATCAACGTTCTTCTTGAAGCTGATGAACCGGTCCAGCCCGGTTTCGGCGGCGGTGTAATCAGGCGAAAATTCCGACATCCAACTGCCAAAAAATTTATCGAGCCGCAGCGACATCATCGCGCGCATTCCAAAAGGCACCATGTCAAAGGCTTTGCCTGCTTCCCAAAGCGTGGTCCAAAGGCTGCGTTGATCCATCGGGTCGCAATAAATCTCGAACCCCAGATCGCCGGTATAGCTGACCCGCTGCACCAGACAATTCACCATGCCGACGGTCATTTTGCGCACATCCATGAACCGCAGGGTGGTGACGTCATCGCGGGTGCAGGTGGCCAGAACGGCTGCGGCATTCGGCCCTGCAATCTGGAACCCCGTACGTTTGTCGGAAATATTCTCGACCCGCACATCACCTTGTAAATGCCGGGTAAACCAGCGCATGTGATAGGCCTGCGCGCCGTAAGATGCGGTCAGCTGGAAGGTTTGCGCATCCAGACAGGACATGGTGAAATCACCGATCAGCTTGCCTTTTTCCGACAGCATCGGCGTCAGTGACATACGCCCTTGGGCAGGCACGCGCCCCGCCATGATCCTGTCCAGCCATGCGCGGGCGTCCGCCCCCGTGACCAGATAGTTTCCGAAATTCTGCACCTCGTTGATGCCAACACCGCCTCGCACCCCCGCAACCTCGCGCGCCACAGCGCTGAACGCGTCAGAGCGGCGGAAGGACGGTGTCTCGAAGGTCGGCTCATCCCCCGTGGCGAAATAGTTGGGCACCTCGAGCCCGTATTGCTGGCCCCAGACCGCGCCCAGACGGCTGAAAATATCATACATCGGCGTGGTGCGATGGGGCCGGGCGGCGGGCAGTTCCTCGTTCGGATAGGAGACCGAGAACCGCTTTTGATAATTTTCGATCACTTTGGGCAAGGTATAGCCGGGGCTGATCCAGTCACCAAAGCGCGCCACATCCATCGCCATCACATCGCGCTCCGGTTCACCTTCGACCATCCATTGCGCCAGCGTCAGCCCGACACCGCCCCCCTGAGAGAAGCCGGCCATCACGCCGCAAGCCGACCAATAATTGCGCAGGCCGGGCACGGGCCCCACCAGCGGATTGCCGTCGGGCGCAAATGTAAACGGGCCGTGGATGACGGATTTGACACCGGCAGTGGCCAGCACGGGAAAGCGTTTATAAGCGAAATCAATGCTTTGTTCGATCTTGTCAAAGTCATCGGGCAGCAGTTCATGGCCAAACCCCCATGGCGTGCCATCCACCGCCCAAGGCCGCGCGGATTGTTCGTAAAACCCGATGCACAG
Organism: Sulfitobacter sp. HGT1; assembly: GCF_013282155.1. Lineage (GTDB taxonomy): Bacteria > Pseudomonadota > Alphaproteobacteria > Rhodobacterales > Rhodobacteraceae > Sulfitobacter. Next base: position 142,040 of record NZ_BLWI01000010.1, on the reverse strand, counting down.
CCCGCGCCCTTCTTGGCGCAGATAGCTTTCTCCGGCGGGGTCCATCACATGCGGATGCTCGGCCTCGCGTTCATAGATTTCGGGGATGTCGTCGGTGACGATATACTGGTGTTCCATCGGGTGCAGGGGAAAGTACACACCCGCCATCGCGCCCACTTCACGTGCCCACAACCCGCCTGCGTTGATCAGATGTTCAGTGTGGATCGTGCCCTTGTCTGTCACCACATCCCACGTGCCATCTGGGCGTTGGTTGGTTTCGCGCACCATGCAATGGGTCTCAATGGTGGCACCGCCCATACGTGCCGCCTTCGCATAGGCGTGGGTCGTGCCCGACGGGTCAAGATGCCCGTCGAGCGGATCATAAAGCCCGCCGATAATGCCCTCGAGGTTGGTAATCGGGGCGATCCTGGCGATTTCTTCCGGTCCGACGATCTCGGTATCGAGCCCCATAAAGCGGTGCTTGGCCCGTTCCGCCAGCATCATGTCAAAACGTTCCGGCGTATCGGCAAGGGTCACGCCGCCCACGTGATGCAAGCCGCAGGACATGCCGGTGATTTCCTCAAGCTCTTTGTAAAGACGGATGGTATAGCCCTGCAACGCGGCCATATTCGTATCGCCATTCAACGTGTGAAACCCGCCAGCGGCGTGCCATGTGCTGCCCGAGGTCAGTTCCGACCGCTCCACCAGCATCACGTCTTTCCAACCCAGTTTGGTCAGATGATACAAAACCGACGCGCCAACGACGCCGCCCCCAATCACGAGCGCACGGGTGGTGGTTTTCATCTTGGGTCTCCCTTTGGGGCGGTTTCAGGGGATCGTTGCAAGGTGACAGACATGTGGCATGTTGCGCAGCGACATTTCATGTCGGGTTTGGCTCATCCCTTTTGGCCAGCTTGGCAAAGCGCCGCTGGACAAGAGATGCCACCACATTAGATTGCACGCTATGATAAAAGACCTTCTCAACCCGTCGACCCTGATCCGCAAAGCCCGCTATTACAGCCGCCAGCTTTCGGTGCGGGTGGCGATTATGGGCCTGCTTGCCATCGGTGCTGTGGCGCTGAGTTCGCTTATCGAAAGCTGGATACCTGAAAAGCTAGGCACGACGCTGACCGGCGCGGCAGCAGACCGGCTGTTGTCGATCATCGCGAACGCCATGTTGGCTGTCACCACATTCTCGCTCAGCGTGATGGTGTCGGTCTATCGCAGTTCATCGACCCAATGGACCCCGCGTGTGCACCGGTTGATCATTCAGGATCTGACTACACAAAACACATTGGCGGTATTTATCGGGGCTTATGTGTACGCGCTGATCGCGATCATCATGCGGGAATTGGGCGTGTTCGACGACAAACGCGCCTTTGTCCTGTTTATCACCACCGTGTTGGTGCTGGTTCTGATCGTCTTCTACCTGATCCGCTGGGTGCTGCATTTGCAAAGCTTTGGCAGCTTGATCGACACCTCCCGTCAGGTCGAGCGCGAAACCTGCCGCACATTCCGCGACCGTCTGGCCAACCCCTGCCTTGGGGCCAATCCGCTGGTTGATGCGGTGCCCGAGGGTGCCGAGGTGATCAGGGCAAATGAAAGCGGCTACATCCAGCACATTTATCCTGAGGGGCTGGACAGTGTCGCCAAGAACCACGGCGTCCATATCTATCTGGTGCGCAATATCGGTGGTTTCGTGTTCGTCAACGAACCTTTGGTGCAAGTTCACCGTGTGGGGGAGCCGATTGACGACGATCATACCGATGAAACCCTGCACGACGGCATTCAACGCAGCATTATTGTCGGCGATGTCCGCACCTTTGACCAAGACCCGCGTTTCGGGTTGATCGTCATGGGCGAGGTCGCGTCCAAGGCGCTGTCGCCCGGCGTGAATGATCCTGGCACGGCGATTGACGTGATCCACCGTATCGGGCGCATTCTGACCGATTACGACGACGAAGTCGCGCGCGACCGCGACGAGATACTGGAGAACATATTTGTCAGACCGCTTGATCCGGAGGATTTGATCCAGGATGCCTTTGGGGCCTTGGCGCGGGACGGCAAAACGGTGGTCGAGGTGCAGCAATGTTTGCAATCCACCTTGGGCGGGCTGATGCGCCACCCCGATGACGGTTTGTGCAAGGCTGCGCGCGGTGCTGCTGAGCGGCATTTGTTGCGCGCCCTGTCAGGGATCGATTTCGCCCCCGATCGCGACCAATTGCTGAAAAGCGCAGCTAAAGAAGTGCGTGACAGTGTGACCGCCAAACTCGATGCGGGCCAAGCCACCTAAGCCCTTCTACATGCCCCATATTTTGCGGAGCTTGTCTTGATGGCGACGGGATTTGTCGGTTTTAAGCAACCGCAATGGTTCCCGGGCCGCCAAACTCGGGCGATTGTCACAGGGAACTGGAACCCAAAATATGCGCACCCATGCTCAAGCCGTCGTTATCGGGGGTGGCGTTATCGGCTGCTCTATCCTGTATCACCTGACCAAATTGGGGTGGACGGATGTCGTTTTGCTGGAACGGTCCGAGCTGACGTCGGGCAGCACATGGCACGCAGCGGCGAATATTCACGGGTTGCATGACAACAACAACATCACCCGCATCCAGAACTACACGATGGACCTGTACAATGCGCTCGAGGCCGAAACCGGCCAGTCGTGCGGCGTGTTCCAGCCCGGCAGCCTGTATCTGGCGCAGACCGAGGCGCGTGAACACCAGTTGCGGCTGCAAGCGGCCAAGGCGAAATACTATGGGCTGAATTTCCACGAAGTCACCCGCGACGAGGCCGAACGCCTGCATCCGCTGGTCAATTATGACGGCATCCGCTGCATCATGTTCGAACCCTCGGGCGGCAATGTGGACCCGTCGGGCGTGACCAATGCCTATGCCACAGGTGCGCGGCAGAACGGGGCCGAAATCATCCGGTTTTGCCCCGTCACGGGGACCGAACAGCAACCCGACGGCAGCTGGATCGTGCGCACCGAAAAGGGGGATATCGCAACGCAATGGATTGTGAACGCCGCAGGTCTATGGGGCCGCGAGGTCGCGGCAATGGCGGGGTTGACCCTGCCGCTGCAACCGACCGAACACCAGTATTTCGTCACCGAAACCATCCCCGAAATCGCAGGGCTTGACCGCCGTCTGCCATCGGTCGCAGACCGTGACGGCGAATATTACCTGCGTCAGGAAGGCAAGGGTCTGCTGGTCGGTGCCTATGAAAAAGACCTGCGGTTCTGGGCCGAGGACGGCACGCCGCTTGGCTTTGGCCATGAACTGTTTGCCGATGATCTGGAACGGATCGAACCCAACATGATGCGCGCCATTGACCGGGTGCCCGCCGTGGGGACCGCCGGGATCAAACGGGTGATCAACGGGCCGATGATCTGGTCGCCCGATGCCAATGTGCTGTTTGGCCCCGTGCCTGAACTGCGCAACTATTTCTGTTGTAACGGGATTATTCCGGGGTTCTCGCAGTCAGGCGGCATGGGGCTGCTGGCGGCGGATTGGATCGTCACGGGCGAATCCCGCTATGACATGTTCGCCTGGGATGTGGCGCGGTTTGGCGACTGGGCCGATGCTGCGTTCACCAAGGCGCGGGTGGGGGACCAATACGCCAACCGTTTCAAGATCCATTTCCCCAACGAGGAACGCGCCGCAGGCCGCCCCGTCCGCACGCGCCCCGTCTATGAGACCCAGAAACAGATGGGGGCCGTGTTCGGGCTGAATTATGGCTGGGAACACCCCTTGTGGTTTGCCGACACCCCCGGCACCGCAGATACCGACGGGTTTACGCGGCAAAACTGGTGGGCGCCTGTGGGCGATGAATGCCGGATGCTGCGCGACAAGGCGGGGATCATCGACATCTCTAACTTTGCCAAATACCGCTGTACGGGGCCGGATGCGGAAAGCTGGCTCAACAGCGTTTTCGCCAACACCATGCCCAAGGCTGTGGGGCGGTCCTGTCTGACCCCGCTGATCGGGGTGCGCGGCGGGATTGCGGGCGATTTCACCGTGACGCGATTGGGAGACGAGGAGTTCTGGATCATCGGGTCGGGCATGGCCGAACGCTATCACCAGCGGTTCTTTAACGCGGTGCCTTTGCCCGAAGGGACCGTGTTCGAGAGCCAGACCGTTGCGATGTGCGGCTTTAACGTCGCGGGGCCAAAATCACGCGAGATGCTGCAACGGCTGACGAACACATCGCTGGACGGGGCCGATTTCCCCTTCATGCGGTCAAAATGGCTGGAGATAGCGGGCATCCGCGTGCTGGCCTTGCGCGTGTCATTCACCGGCGATCTGGGCTGGGAACTGCATTGTGATGCAGCCGATCAACCCGCACTTTACGGGGCTCTGATAAAGGCAGGCCGCGATGTGGGCGCTGGCCCTGTCGGATCGCGTGCGTTGATGTCGCTGCGGATCGAAAAGGGCTATGGGTCATGGGGCCGCGAATACAGCCCCGAATACTGGCCACAAGAAGTGGGGCTGGACCGTTTGTGCAAGCTGGACAAAGAGTTTTTGAACAAACCGGCCCTGCTGGAGGTGCTGCAGAAGCCCGCCCGTGAACAGCTGGTCGTTCTGGCGCTGGATGCCGATGCGACTGATGCGTCAAACGCGGACGCGACGGGCGGGGAGCCGATATTCAAGGATGGCGTGGGGGTTGGGCGTGTGACCTCAGGGGGCTATGGCTATTCGGTCGGGCTGTCGCTGGCGCTTGGGTTTGTGAAAAACGTGAAGCCGGGCGACAGGGTCGAGGTGATGGTGCTGGGGGTGCCCCATGGCGCGGTCGTGCTGGAACAGGCCCCGTTTGACCCAGATGGGGCCCGGTTGCGCGGTTAGCACTGGTTCTCGGGGGCCATTTCTTTTGAAGATTGGGGGCCAGCCCCCAAGACCCCCGGGATATTTTCACGCCAGAGAAGGGGCTAGAGGGGGCGGATTTTGAATTGGGTGATCCGGTTGCCATCGCGGGCCGTGACCTCGAAGCGGAAGCCGTGGAACACAAAGACCTGACCGGGGGTCGGGATCATTTGCGCCTCGTGGATCACCAGTCCTGCGACTGTGTTGGCTTCGTCATCGGGGAGGTTCCAGTCGGTGGCGCGGTTGATGTCGCGGATGGTCATGGCACCATCGACGAAATACTGGCCGTCTTCGGCTTTGGTCACGCCCATGTCTGCCTCTGCGTCGAATTCATCGGTGATCTCGCCGACGATTTCTTCGAGGATGTCTTCGAGGGTGATCAGGCCTTGCAGGGAGCCGTATTCATCCACGACGAGGGCAAAATGGGTGCGGCGGCGCAGGAACTGGCGCATCTGTTCGTCAAGGGTTGAGGTTTCGGGTACGAAATAGGGTTTCATCGCCACATCGGTGATGTTGAAATCCTTGAAGGGTTCGGCACCGGCCGGCGCTTCGGTGATCCGTTTGTACATGGCGCGCAAAAGGTCTTTGGCGTGGATCACGCCGACGATATTTTCGGGATCATCGCGGTAGACGGGCAGGCGGGTGTGGCTGGACTCAAGGCATTGTTCGAGGATCTTGGCCGGGTCCAGCCGGGCGTCTATCATCTCGATCCCCGAGCGGTGCAGCATGACCTCTTCGACCACGCGTTCGCGCAGGTCCAGCGCCCCCAGAATCCGGTCGCGGTCCTCTTTTTCGACGACCCCTTCGGAATGGCCCAGTTGCAGCGCGCCGGCGATTTCTTCTCGAACCGCCAGAATGTTGCTGTCAGGGTCGATCGTTACGCCAAACAGGCGCAATATCCCGCGCACCAGAAACCGGACCGCGCTGACCATGGGGCTGAAGATCAAGACAACAATCGAAATCGGGCGCGACACCAGACCGGCTGCGGCTTCGGCATTTGTGATCGCATAGGTTTTTGGCAGCACTTCGGAGAAGATGAGGACCAGCAGGGTCATGACCAATGTTGCCATGGCCACACCGGATTCGCCAAACAACCGCGTGAAAAGCGCGGTGGCGAGGGAGGCTGCAAGAATATTCACGAGATTGTTGCCCAACAGGACGGAGCCGATCAGCCGTTCGTTGTCTTCGGTGATCGCCAATGCCCGTTCGGCCCCCTTGGACCCCTTGTCAGCCTGGGCGCGCAGCTTGCCGCGCGACGCCGCCGTCAGGGCCGTTTCAGAGCCGGAGAAGAACCCCGACAGCACCAGAAGAAACAAAATAATGCCGACGCTGATCCAGAACTCTCCGTCAAGCATTGCGGGGACCGTGTCCATTTGAGAATATACCTTTTGCGATTGTGGTTACGTTATGGGCGCGTGGGCGGTTTCATTCAAGGGATGAGCATTGTGAAGCATCAAGATTTGGGCAGGGTCGAGGGCCCGGTGTTGCTGTTTGGTGGCCCATATTCGAATTTGCAGGCGCTTCATGCCCTGATGGACGCGGCCCGGCAGCGTGCGATCCCGGCGGAACGGATGATTTGTACCGGCGATGTGGTGGCCTATTGCGGCGATCCGTCAGCGACCACGGATGCCCTGCGCGCGGCGGGTATCCCGCTGGTGGCAGGCAATTGCGAAAAGCAGCTGGCGGCCGGGGCACCGGATTGCGGCTGCGGGTTTGACGCAGGCACGACCTGCGATCTGCTGTCGGAAGGGTGGTACGGGGTCGCAAATAGCCAGATCGGGCCGGACCAACGCGACTGGATGGCGGCGGCGGCGGATATCATCAGTTTCTCCCATGCGGGCCAACGCTTTGCCGTGATCCATGGCGGGATGACCGATATTGCGCGGTTTATCTGGCCCTGTTCGGATCGGAAGGTTTTCGAGGAAGAATGGGCCGCTGTGGAGGCTGCGATTGGCCCCGTGGACGCGATTGTCGCGGGCCATAGCGGGATACCGTTCACCAAGGACTGCGCAAAGGGGCGCTGGATCAATGCGGGCGTGATCGGCATGCCGCCCCATGATGGCGGGCAGGACACCCGCTTTGCGGTTCTGGACCAAGGGCAGGTGACGTTTCACAAGCTGGGCTATGATGTCGAGGCGGCGGTGGCGGCGATGGAACGCGCCGGACTTACCCAAGGCTACCACAGCGCCTTGCGCAGCGGCTACTGGCCGTCCGAAGACGTGCTGCCGCCGGAACTGCGCCGTGCCGCCTTGGCCAGCGGGTGATTTTCCAAAACCAGCTCTGACAGGCGCGCCTCGAGGACATGGGTGTAGATTTCGGTGGTTGCCACATCGGCATGGCCCAGCATTGTCTGGATCGACCGCAAATCGGCACCATTGGCCAGCAGATGCGTGGCAAAGGCGTGGCGCAAGGTGTGCGGGGTCACTTTGGCCGGATCAACGCCGCCTGCAACCGCGAATTCCTTGATCATCAGATAGAACCGGTGCCGCGTCAGATATCCCGCAACCCCACGGGACGGGAACAAGAACCGCGAGGCGGGCTGTCGCTTTGCCTGCGCAGCGGCGTCGATCTTGTCACGCTCGACCAGCCAGTCGGCCAGCGCTTGGCGGGCAGGGGGCGACAGCGGCACCAGCCGTTCCTTGCCGCCCTTGCCCATGATTAGCAACAGCCGCGGATCGCCACGGGTGGCACTGACCGGCAGGCTGACCAGTTCGCTGACCCGCATGCCTGTCGCGTATAACAGCTCCATCAGGCAGGTGTTGCGCAGCTGGTCCTGCAAGCTGCGGCCCGAATTGCGTGCGGCATCCAGCAGGCGGTCCACCTCGTCTTCCGACAACACCTTGGGCAGACGCTTTTCCTGACCGGGGCCGGTGATCTGGATCGCGGGGTTATCGTCGCGCAACCCTTCCTCAAAGGCGAAACGGTAAAGCTGTTTGACAGCCGACAGCCTGCGTGCGCGGGTGGATTTGGCAAGGCCCTGCGCGTCACACCACACCAGATAGCTTTCGACGTCGTTGCGGGTGGCGGTGGTGAAATCAAGGGTTCTGCGGGCCAGATAGCTGTCAAAATCCTTGAGATCGCGGCCATAGGCCAAAAGCGTGTTCGTCGCGGCACCCAGCTCTGCGGCCTGCGCCTCCAGAAAGGTGGATATCCAGTGAAAGGTGTCGCTGTGCATCAGCCGCGCTCCAGCAGCAGCACTTGCAGGGCGGCGCGGCGGGCGAAGTCTTCCAACCCCAAAGCGCGCAGCGTGGACAAGGCGTCGCGCAACGCGGCGGTGTCGCCATTTGCACCGTCTTCCAGCAGCGCGATCGTTGCCAGAATAGACATGCCAAGTTTGCCGTTCTGCGCATCGCTGACCAGATTGCTGCGGGGCGACGGGGTGGTAAAGGCGCTGGCAATGGCGTCGGCCTGATTCATGTCGGGAACGCGGCCAGGGGCGGTGCCTGTGGCAATGGCGCTCATGAATGCGATCTCTGCCGTTGGGGGAACCGTGGTACCAGAGGCAACCGTTTCATAAAACGGCGACAACAGCGTGATCCGGTTGCGCAAGGCCGCGGCACTGCCCTCGAGCGGGATTGCCTGCAAGCCTTCGGCAAAGAGCGTGGCAAAGCTGACTTCAAGCTCTGCCTCTTGCATGGCCTGCCACGCGGGGCGCAATGTTTTGGCAACCGCGTCCGCGCTGCGGGTGCGCAGGGCGGTGTCAAACCGTTGCAGCGCCTCGACCCGGTCCCATATCCCGCCCGAAGCCGCAGGCGCCCGGTCCGAATAGATGCCCAACAGCCGGTTGTCGGGCAAGGCACCAAGACGGGTCAACCGTTCAGCGGCCTCAAGCTGGGCCTTCCAACCGGCCACATCGCGCAGATCGACCACGGCAAAGGCTGGCGGCAAGGACCGTGTCTGGGGCCGCTCGCCAATCGCCTCGAACAGGCGAAAGCCCATCGGGTCCATTGTGCGCGGCACCGTCAGGTTCGGCTCGCCTTCGAACAGGTCGGGGTTCAGGAACCGGTCCAGCAGGGCCAGCCGTTCGGGCGGCAGCAATTCCAGAGCCTGCGCCGATCCAAAGGTCAGCGCGGCAGTGTCCCAGTTGCCTGCACGCGCCGCACACAGGATACGGACGTTGTAATCACGGGTCAGGTACGGCTTTTGCATCAGTAGCGTACAGGCGCGGTCTTCGGTGCCGACCAGCAAGCTGACCTGCATCCACAGCGCGAAATGATCGGCCGATGTGGCGACACCGGCCTGTTCAATCAACGAGAGCGCAGGATCGACGGCACCGTTGTCGATCAAGGCGCTGACACGGGCAAGGGCCAGCGCATCACCCTCGGCGGCGCGGCCTTCGGGGGCTGTTGCCTCGGCCAGTAAAAGCCTGAAAAACAGGGCGCGTGCGGCGGGCAGATGCAAGTCGGGCAGGTTGGCCAAGCGGCTGGTGATGTCGCTGACGCTGCTGCCCGCCCATAGATCCTGCGGCAAACCGGTGACATGCGCAGGGACCAGACCGATCGCGCGCGGGCTGCCTTCGCCAAGGGCGGTGACGGTCACCAACGGGGGCAGTGCCGTCTTGGCCACTGGGGCCTCCTCGGGTTTGGTGGGGCGCTTGGGGCGGACGGGCATCGCCTTTGGTTGCTGGCCAAGCCAGTCGATCACCGACAGGGGGGCCGTTTCAGCGGCAGGGGCCTGCGCCATGGTCAGGGCCGGCCAGCACATCAGACAAAGCGCGGAAATCTGCCTGAACATCGGCGTCACTTGGCTGGCAATTGCACGGGCTCGCGCACCTCGATCTGATCCGGCGCGAAATTTGCGCCAAAAAACGGGCCAAGATACGCATAGGCGACAAGCCCCATGAATCCGAAGACCAAAAGGAAAATCAAAAACTTGATTAGCTTGCCCATAAATACTGCCTGCTTTCTTTCGAACATTTTGAATATCTATATATGGCCTTTTCAGTAAGATCACGTCATTCAAAGACAAATGAACGAATTTGAGCAAACCCCAGCCGATACGGCCCAAAAACGACCTGCATACCGGCTGAAAAAGTCGGTTGTTCTGGTGGGCATGATGGGTGCGGGCAAAACCGCCGTTGGGCGGGCGCTGTCGGTCAAATTGGGCGTTCCGTTTCTGGACAGCGATCACGAGATCGAAACCGCCGCCAACCTGACCGTCCCCGAAATCTTTGAACGCGACGGAGAGCCGTTTTTTCGCAAGCGCGAGACCGAGGTGATTGCCCGTCTGCTGGACGAAGAACCCGGTATCCTGTCAACGGGCGGCGGCGCGTTCTTGTCGGAGATCAACCGCGATAACATCTCGACCAAGGGGGTTTCGGTCTGGCTGGATGCGGATATCGACGTGATCTGGAACCGCGTCAGATACAAAAACACGCGCCCCTTGCTGCGCACCAGCAACCCGCGCCAGACCTTGGAACAGCTGTTCAAGGCACGGGTGCCGATCTATAAACTTGCCAATCTTTCAACGACTTCCGGTGCAAACCTGTCGATTGAGAAAATGGCCAACCGCGTGATCGACACCTTGCTGTCACGCCCCGATGTACTCGAGAAAATAGATGCGTGAAATCGTCCATGTGGGCCTGCCGGGCCGAGAATATGACATCCATATCGGGCCGGGTCTGCTGGCCGAAGCGGGCAAATATATCGCCCCCTTCCTGCCGCGCCCGCGGGTGGTGGTGATCAGCGACGAAACGGTTGCCGCCCTGCATCTGGACAGCCTGCGCGCCGGGTTGGCGGCGGATGGGATCACGATGGAATCCCTGAGCCTGCCCCCCGGAGAGGCAACAAAATGCTGGGCGCAATTGACCCGCTGCGTAGATTGGATGCTGGATCAAAAGGTCGAACGCAAAGACGTTGTTATCGCTTTGGGTGGCGGGGTGATTGGCGATCTTGTGGGCTTTGCATCCGCGATCTTGCGTCGGGGTGTGCGATTTGTGCAAATCCCGACATCGCTGCTGGCGCAGGTGGACAGTTCGGTGGGCGGCAAGACCGGAATCAACGTGTCGCAGGGCAAAAACCTTGTGGGGGCCTTTCATCAACCCGCGCTGGTGTTGGCCGATACGGCCGTTCTTGGCACGCTCAAGCCGCGCGATTTCCTTGCCGGTTATGGCGAGGTGGTGAAATACGGGCTGTTGGGCGATGCGGCGTTCTTTGACTGGCTGGAAACCCAAGGGCCGGCGCTGGCCGCAGGGAATATGGCCGCGCGGGTCGAGGCGGTGCGCTGGTCTGTGCAAATGAAAGCTGACATCGTGATGCGCGACGAGACAGAGCAGGGGGAACGTGCCTTGCTGAACCTTGGCCATACGTTCTGTCATGCGCTTGAATCTGCCACACAGTATTCCGACCGGCTTTTGCACGGCGAAGGTGTTGCGATCGGCTGTGCGCTGGCGTTCGAACTGTCGTCGCGTCTTGGGCTGTGTTCCCAGGAAGACCCCAGCCGCGTGCGCGCGCATTTGAAAGCGATGGGGATGAAGACCGATCTGCGCGATATCGAAGGCGATTTGCCCGATGCCGATGCGCTGCTTGATCTGATGGGGCAGGATAAAAAGGTCGTGCAGGGCGAGCTTCGCTTTATCCTCGCGCGCGGGATTGGCAGTTCATTCGTGACCGGTGATGTGCCCCGCGAAACCGTGCGGCGTGTGCTGGCGGATGCGCTAGCCGACCGCTGACTGCGGGCGGGGCGTTTCGGGATGCCCCCTTAAATTTGGGATACCCCAATAAATAATGCCGCCAGATGAACCGGCGGCATTAAATCTATCGCTAATTTCTGGCGTATCACACCAACCATCACGCTGCGCTGCGTCTGACCGTGTCAGACCCAGCACAGCTGCGCCCGATTAAAACGGGATTTCATCATCCAGATCGCGCGAGGACCGGCCACCGCCGCCGCCACCGCCACTGCTGGAACCGCCACCGCTGCTGGAGGGGCCGGAATCGTAGCCGCCGCCATAACCGCCCGGATCGGATGGGCCGCTGTCATAGCCGCCACCGCCACCACCACCGGAACCGCCACCGGACGGGCCGTCCAGCATGGTCAATGTGCCGCCAAAGCCCTGCAGCACGACTTCGGTGCTATAGCGGTCGGCACCGGATTGGTCCTGCCACTTGCGGGTCTGCAACTGCCCTTCGATATATACCTTGGAGCCCTTTTTCAGGTACTGCTCGGCGATGCGCACAAGCCCTTCCTGAAAGATGGCCACGGTGTGCCATTCGGTCTTTTCGCGGCGTTCACCTGTGTTGCGGTCTTTCCAGGTTTCAGAGGTCGCGATGCGCAGGTTGCACACTTTGCCGCCATTCTGGAAGGAACGCACCTCGGGATCGCGCCCCAGGTTGCCAATAAGGATCACTTTATTCACTGAGCCGGCCATGATGCCCCCTGTCTGCTATGAGGTTGGAAGGGTGCTGCGAATCCCGCAGGCCCTTGCGTTGGACGACGTTATACCAGTGCCGCCTCCAAGAAACAGGGCAAAGGATCGCTTATTGCGCGATCACACCCCCGCAAGTGGCGATAAAAGGGTGGCGCAATTGGGCCATCTTGCTATGTTTTGCGAAATCAGGCTGCTTTGGGGGCTTCGTGAAAAAATTCATCATCATGACATTGTGCTGCGTAGGGTTGGTTTCCAGCCCCGTCGCCGCCGAAGTTTTCTCGTCCAAGAGCCGCTCCAAGCTGTTTGCCTCGCAGAAAAAACTGCTCGATACCCGCGCGTCCAAACAATATGCGGCGTCGGTTCGGTTGCAACCTACCCGCGTTGTCACCCCGACCAAATGGGACGTGCCGAAATACAAGGGCAAGTATAAGGGCCAGTACCACAGCATGGCCCGCGAAGCCGCCCGCCGCCACGCCATCCCCGAAGATTTGTTCTTGCGTCTTGTCCAACAGGAAAGCGGCTGGAACCCGTCCGCGAAATCCCACAAAGGGGCCTTGGGACTGGCGCAGTTAATGCCGGAAACCGCGCGGGTGTTGCGCGTTGATCCGTCTGACCCGTACCAAAACCTTGATGGCGGCGCGCGCTATCTCAAGCTTCAGTTTCGCGCATTTGGCAATTGGAAGCTGGCCCTTGCCGCCTATAACGCAGGCCCAGGTGCCGTGAAGAAATACGGCGGCATCCCCCCGTTCAAGGAAACCAAGAATTACGTCAAGGTTATCGCCGGGCTGTAAGACATTGATTTAAAGACAACTCTTGATGCGCCCCGCGCCCTTCGCAATAATAGGCTGCGCAAGGACGGAACCAAACACCCTTATCCAATGTTGATACTGCAGAACGCAATCCGGGCAGCAACGCCCCTGCGTGCAAGCAAGACGATAAGGACTATGAAATGTTTAACTCAGTAAAAAGTATTGTTCTGGCAACTTCGGTCAGCCTTGCAGCCATGTCGGCAGCCGCCTTCGCCAATGAAGAGATTATTTTCTCCGAAGTCACCGTCGAAGCGGGCCTTGAGGCCGCCGAAGACACAAACGCCCTTGAGGTTTTCCCCGAGATCGCAACCGATCTGCAGCAAGCCATCTCGACCCGTGTGAAATTTGGCTCCGATGCCAGCCTGCCAACGATCAAGGTAGATTTGCGGAGCGTTTCCTTGAACGGTAACCCGATGTTGACCTCAATCGAAGGTTTCAACGAAATCGCCGGCGTTGTGGTGATTTCGGACGATAACAACAGCATCGGTTCGCAAAGCTTTCCGGTGAATGTTGCGGCCTATCCGGCTGAACAGGTCATTCCCGAAGGCTTCATTGGTGTGCAACCTTCCGAGGAAGATTTCTATAACGCGATGATTCTTGGTTTTGCCGACGTGATCGTGCGCCAGCTGGATACAGTTTACAAAAAGTAACCAGCCCTTCAAAGGCAACCAAATTAAAACAACAGGGGCGGTCGGTGCAGATGCATCGGCCGCCCCTGGCTTATTCTGCGGCCTTTAGTCTGGGGCCTTCACTCTGCGGCGACGTTAATCTCGATCACCGGCTCCATTTCCGCCAGTTGCGCGTCGGTCAGATGGCATTTCACCTGATGCCCCTCCGCAACGCTGCGCAATGTCGGCACCACCGTTTCACACAGATCGCCCGAAACCTGTGATTTCCACCGGCAGCGCGTCTGGAACGGACAGCCCGGCGGCGGGTTCATGGCAGAGGGCACATCCCCCTCAAGCACGATATGTTTCTTTTTCACCCGCGTGTCGGCAATCGGAACGGCAGACAAAAGCGCCTCCGTATAGGGGTGGTAGGGCGGCGAAAACACCTGATCCGTGGTGCCCAGTTCCACCACATGGCCCAGATACATCACCATCACCCGATCCGACAGATAGCGCACGATGCTCAGATCATGGCTGATGAACAGCAAGGTGGTTTTCTGTTCGCGCTGGATTTCCATCAGCAGATCGGTCACCGCCGCCTGCACCGATACATCAAGGGCCGACACAGGTTCATCGGCCACCACAATCCGCGCATCCCCGGCAAAGGCGCGGGCAATGCCCACACGCTGCTTTTGCCCACCCGACAACTGGCGCGGCATACGGCCCGCAAACTCGCGCGGCAGTTTCACCAGATCAAGCAGCTCTAACATGCGCTGGCGACGTTCCTTTTCGTTCTTGCCGATCCGGAAAATCTCGAGCGCGCGGATGATCTGGCGCCCGACGGTCATCGACGGGTTCAACGTGTCGAACGGGTTTTGGAACACCATCTGGATGTCTGCCACGTTTTGCGTGGTCCGCTCCTCGATCGGGACGCCGCCAATGTCGATATCATCCAGCAACACCTGACCCGATGTTGCGGTTTCCAAGCCCATCAACACCTTGGCAAAGGTGGATTTGCCACATCCGGATTCACCCACAATCGCCAAAGTCTCGGATTCGCGCGCCTCAAAGCTTAATTCTTCATTGGCTTTCACGACCTTCCTGGCCGATCCGCCAAACATCGAATTTGCCGCCACCTCATAGTATTTCTTCAGCTTGTCCATCTTCAGGACAACCCTGCCAATCTCGCCCTTGGTCTTGACCTCGGCCAGCTCCAGCGGCGCTTTCCAGTCGATTTCCTGATATCTCAAACAGCGCGTGGCATGGCGCTCGTTGCCGGGCACGTCCTCCATCAGGATCGGCCCCTGATCACAGCGCCCGGCCTCGAAATAATCGCAACGCGGGCCAAAGTTGCACCCCGTTGGCCGCTCGTGGGGCAGGGGGAAGTTGCCGGGGATGGCGATCAGCGGGCGCGCGTTCTTGTCGGCACCGGGCAGGGGGATCGACCGGAACAAGGCCTGCGTATAGGGGTGCTGCATCTCGTCGAACACATCCTCGATCGACCCGCGTTCAACCGCTTCGCCCGAATACATCACGCAAATCCGGTCACAGGTTTCCAACACCAGCCCAAGGTTATGCGAGATGAACAGCATCGAGGTGCCGTATTTCTTGCCCAGATCCTTGACCAGTTCGACCACCGCCGCCTCGACCGTGACATCCAGCGCCGTGGTGGGTTCATCCAGAATCAACAAGGCCGGCTCCGACATCAAGGCCATGGCGATCACGATGCGCTGCTGCTGCCCGCCGGACAATTGATGCGGATAGGCCTTCAATATCCGCTCGGGGTCGGGCAGCTTCACATCCGTCACCACCTGCAAGGCGCGGGCACGGGCGTCACTTTCGGACATGCCGGAATGGATCATCGGCACTTCCATCAACTGCCGCCCGATCCGCATCGCAGGGTTCAGCGACGCCATCGGCTCTTGATAGATCATCGCGATCTGGCTGCCGCGAATATCGCGCAGCTCCTCATCGCTCATCTCGGCCAGATCGCGCCCCTTGAACTTGATCGACCCGCCGACAACCCGGCCGTTCACGCCCAGATCCTGCATAATCCCAAGCGCCACCGTTGATTTGCCACACCCGGATTCGCCCACCAAACCCACCGCTTCGCCGGGTTTCACCGAGACCGAAAAATCCATCACCGCAGGAATTTCGCGCAGCCGCGTGAAAAACGAAATCGACAGTTTGTCGATCTCCAGAATAGGGCCGTCATACTCAAGCTTCGCCATGGTCCGTCTCCCTTGACCGGCTGGTCGCAAACCCTGCTTCCAAATGGTCCAAAATCCCGGGGGTCTCCGGGGGCTGGCCCCCGGTCCCGTCCTCATATCAATCGCGCAAACTTTCCTCGCGCAAACCATCCGCCAACAGGTTCAACCCCAAAACAAGGCTCAGCAGTGCCACCGCCGGCGCAATCGCGGCATGGGGATAGAGCGCCAGCAAACGCCGGCCCGCGTTGATCGTGGTGCCCCAATCCGGGCTTTCCGATTCCAACCCCAGCCCAAAGAACCCCAAGGTCCCCAAAAGGATCGTGGTATAGCCGATGCGCAAACAGAAATCGACGATCAGCGGCCCGCGCGCATTGGGCAGGATTTCCCAAAGCATGATGTACCACGGGCCTTCGCCACGGGTCTGGGCGGCGGCCACGTAGTCGCGGGTTTTGATGTCCAGCGCGAGGCCGCGCACAATTCTGAAGACTGTGGGCGCGTTCACGAAAACCACCGACACGAACACCACCAGCACACCGGGATCAATGTCGAACAGATCCATAAACGCGGGCAGGCCGGGCAGGCGGTAGGTGGGCGCATCCACAATCGCCCCGTCGGTCGACACCAGCGACAGATACAGCCATCCCGCAATGCCCAGCACCACAATCAGCAAGGGCGTGCGCAAGGACGGTTGCGTGTAAAAGCGCGAATTCAGCAGCACGGCCAGAAACACCAGCGGAAAGATGAACAAAACCAGCGCCATGTAATTCGGGATACCGGTCAGCACGATCTCGGGCGTGACCAGCAGATAGAACAGCAAGATCACCGGAAAGGCGAGGATCAGGTTCGCCAGAAAGCTCAGGAACACATCCAGTTTGCCGCCGTAATACCCCGCAGGCAGGCCCAGCGTGATCCCGACCATAAAGGCAAACAAAGTGGCCATCGGCGCGATCTGCACCACGACCCACGACCCTTTGATCAACCGGCTGAACACGTCACGGGCAAGGTTGTCACCGCCCAGCAGAAACCATTGATAATCCTCCGGTTCTGCCCGCGCCAAAGGCGTGCCGGGCAGTTTGTTCTTCATCCCCGACACCTGGCTCAGGCTGTCATGGGTGATCAGCATGTCAAAGACGCCCCCGAAAACTCCTGCAAATACCCAGAACATCACCAGACCGAAACCGATCATCCCCACGGTGCTGTCGAAAAGCTTGCCGTACAGCCCCAGCCTGCGCTTGAAGGTGAACGACAGGGCAAACAGCACCACAAGCGCGATCCAGACCGGCAATAATTGCTGTGCCAATCCGCCAAATATTCCCGCTGCGGGTCCGATTATGACCCCTGCCAACAGGTAGACCAGTAAAATGCCGATTGCGGCCAGAAACCCGTAGCCGCCAAGACGGCCCAACAGCCCCGATACCCCCTGGCTTGCGGCGGTAACCCCGCCGGACCCGACGGTGCGTATTTGGGCATCGGGAATGAGTGACATCAGGATTTGCAGCGCATAGGCGACCACCATAACCCCGACGGCCAATCCCAGCACCGGGTTCAGCCATCCCATCGAGCCTGTCCATGTCAAAGTTTCCATGTCCTTGCCCTTTCTTTATGTGATGCGAATGCGCGGGTTCAAAAACACATAGCCGATGTCGGAAATCAGCTGTGTGACCAGAACCACGATGACAGAGACGACAGAGACAGCCAGAAGCAGCTCAATATCGTTATTCGATGCGGCCTGAACCAGCAGCCAGCCGAAGCCTTTGTAATTGAACAGGGTTTCCACGATGACGACCCCGTTCAAGAGCCACGGAATTTGCAGCATGATCACCGTGAAGGGCGCGATCAGGGCGTTGCGCAAGGCGTGTTTCAAAACGATATCGCTGAACTTGACCCCCTTGAGCCGCGCTGTGCGGATATATTGTGCGGTCATCACCTCGGTCATCGAGGCCCGCGTCATCCGCGCGATATAGCCCATCCCGTAAAGCGAGATCGTCAGCACAGGCAGAAAGAAGTTCCAGAATGTCGCGTCCTCCATCGCGGAGGTGGCAGAGCCCAGAAACAGGGTTTTCCCGTCGATCCAGCCCATGTCGGCCAGCCACGGCGATAGGCCAAACCGCGAGGACGCCAGAACCGCGATAAAGATAACGCCCGACACATATTCAGGGGTGGCGGTTGTGGCGATTGAAAAGGTCGACAGCGACCGGTCCAGCCGCGACCCTTCGCGCATCCCCGCCAGCACGCCCACAATCAACGCCGAAGGCACCATCAGCAGCAAAACGCACAGCATCAGCTTGCCCGTCAGCGCCAGACGGGTCAGCACCGTGGGGCCAACGTCTTCTTTGAAAACAGTCGAAAACCCCCAGTCCCCCTGCAAGATCCCGCAAAATCTGGGGCGGTCGTCGACCGGGGTGTCGCTGGTAAAGCAGCGTCCGGTTACCTTGCCGCTCTCGGCTTCGGTGATCCAGCCGGGCACAACGCCCAGCCATTGCCCGAATTTGGCCGGTGTGGGCTGCAAATAACCGCGGTTTTCAAGATAGCTGGTAACCGCCTCGTCCGACATGCGAAAGTTGCCTTGGGTCTTGGCCAGTTTTTCCAGATTGGGGTAAAGATTGGTTAACCAAAAAACGATGAATGTCAGACAAAGCGCTGTCAAAAGCATCACGCCCAGACGGCGCAGAATGAAAATCCCCATGGAACATCCCTATTGCGCGGCAGACGACCCGCGCCCAACCGAAATTTCGGGCGTGTCAGCCCAATGTGATTTTCTGCGCCGCACGTCGTCGGGCCTTTGGCCACTTAGACGCGCTGCTGGTCTCCCTTGGTGCTCATTATGCGAAGGATCGGGATTTCGCGGCGGCACCTTAATGCCCCCATGAGGCACGAGTTGGCGGGCAAGGTCAATGTCGGCTTTCGGCGTTTCACGATTAGTTTGCGACATCCGGCCATTCTATTTGCGACATGCACCCCGTTCAGGTCACGCCGTTTTGGCCGCCCGCAGCTTGCTGGGGGGCTTGCCCGTGTGGTGTTGAATGAACCGCGTGAAATAGGCAGCGGACCCAAAGCCCAGATGCCGCGCGATGCTTTGCGCCGAATGATCTGTCGTGCCAAGCAAAACCCGCGCTTCATAGACGACGCGTTCTGTCAGGATATCAGCCGCGGTTTTGCCGGTGGCCGCTTTGACAGCGCGGGTCAGATGGGTCGGGGTCACATCCAGCGCTTCGGCATAGGTGGCCATGGGGGCACCGGTTGCATATCTATCGGACACCATTTTGCAAAACCGTGCGCTAAGCCTGACACCTGCGCTGCGGCGGTCCGGAATATGTTCATCCTGCATGATCTGGCGCCGTAACCACACCGACATCAGCGCGGCGTGGCCCTCAAGCGCATCACCGGACAGGGGCCGCGAGGCTTGTTGTTCGCGTTGCGCGGCCTCGACCAATCCGGTCAATTCAGTCTGCGCCTGCACATCCCTGATCCGCAAATGCCGTGGCACCTGCGGCAAACGCAGGGGGGTGCCGTCCGGAATAACGACAGCCTGTCCGATGCCCTGACGGCCCAGTTCCATTGAAAACAACGACTGCGCGGGGATGAAAACCGCGTTATGCGCGCCTAGCCCCCGGCGCTGGCCATCCAGTTGCAACAATCCTTGACCGCGTGTGATCCATATCAGAAGATGCGACGGCATATCATGGCACAGCACCATCCGCCAATCCTGTCCCTGAGACAGTTGGGCAAGCGAGAGTATCCGGACGGAGCTAAGATTCATTATCCAACAAACATCGCATATATTAAAGCTGAGCCCAGCATTATACAGTTAGGCGGCAAATAAAAGTTATATTTGTGAAATCGGTGATATGCCTATGACGGACGGTATGACCGCCAGGCTTGGGTGTTATTGCGCAACCACGTGCGTTGACGTTTGGCATATCGGCGGGTTGCGATGATCGCGCTTTCGCGCGCCGTGTCCAAATCCGTGCGCCCTTCAAGATAGGCCATCAACTCCGGCACGCCAATGGCGCGGTGCGCGGGCAGGGCGGGGTCATAATCGGGGCGCACGGCGGCCACCTCGTCCAGCGCCCCTTGATCCAGCATCTGGTCGAACCGTTGGATGATGCGCTTGTTCAACCAATCCTTATCGGCATCCACGGCAATGGCGGTGCAGGCGCTTAATGGCAGCATCGGCGGCGGGGTGTTGGCCTGCCAGTCGGCCAGACCGCGGCCCGTTGCGCTCAGTACCTCCCAGGCGCGTTGCACCCGCATGGGGTTGTTCAGGTCCAACCGGGCCGCGGTCTGCTGATCAAGCTGGGCAAGCATCGCCTCGCGGGTCATTTGGTTTGCCTCGGCACGCACCGCATCAGGGGTGGCGGGGATATCGGCCAACCCTTGGGTCAAGGCCCCGAAATAGAGCCCCGTGCCCCCCACAATAATCGGCCTGATCCCTTGCTGCAAAATCTCGTTGAGTTCCCGCAACCAATGCCCGACGGAATAGGGTTGGTCCGCCGAAATATGACCGTATAACAGATGCTTGGCGCGCATTTCTTCCTCGATGGAAGGGCGCGCCGAAATCACCCGCCAGCATGAATAGACCTGACTGGCATCGGCATTGACGATCACACCGCCCTGGGTTTCGGCCAGCGCCAAGGCAAGGGCGGATTTGCCCGACGCCGTCGGCCCCGCGATCAACACCGGCAAGGCAGGATCAACGGTTGCAAGCACTGCATCGACAGACGTGAGGGGGCTTAGTTGCATTTCTTTGCACGGACCTTTGACGGAGCATTGAACATTTCTGCTATTTGCGACATTTTACACCGCAAAGAAAACCCTTCTCTCACCCTCGAAAGGTGCCCCCATGACAGATGACCTCCCTAAAGTGACATTCAAACGGGTGATGCTCAAGATTTCGGGGGAGGCTTTGATGGGGGATCAGGGGTTCGGCCTGCATCCGCCAACAGTCCAGCGGATCGCGCGCGAAGTCAAATCGGTGCATGATCTGGGTGTCGAGATTTGTATGGTCATCGGCGGCGGCAACATCTTTCGCGGCCTTCAGGGCAGCGCGCAGGGCATGGAACGCACCACGGCCGACTATATGGGGATGCTTGCCACCGTCATGAACGCGCTGGCCATGCAATCCGCGCTCGAGGAGCTGGACATCCACACCCGTGTGATTTCCGCGATCACCATGAACGAAGTCGCCGAACCCTATATCCGCCGCCGCGCCGTGCGCCACCTTGAGAAGAAACGCGTGTGCATTTTTGCCGCCGGCACCGGCAACCCTTATTTCACCACCGACACCGCCGCGACCCTGCGCGCCAATGAAATGGCCTGCGAGGCGATCTTTAAGGGCACCAAGGTTGACGGGGTATACGACAAAGACCCGGCAAAATTCGCCGATGCCAAACGCTATGACACGGTCAGCTATGACGACGTGCTGCAAAAGCGGCTTGGGGTTATGGATGCGTCGGCCATCGCACTGGCGCGCGACAACAACCTGCCGATCATCGTATTCTCGCTGGATGAACCGGGCGGTTTCCGGGGCATTCTGGCGGGTCAGGGCACCTATACGCGGGTCCAGGGATAACGCAGGATCAAGGGCGCGCGCAGCTCTCTCTATACAATGGGGGACTGTTGCCGCTATATCGATTGAACTTTTAACAGATACCAAACCACCGGGGACATCATGTCAGACGATTTTATGCTGGATACCGACGATCTGCAGCGGCGCATGGATGGCGCAATTGCTTCTTTGCGCACCGAATTCGCGTCATTGCGCACAGGCCGCGCGTCGGCGTCGATGCTGGAGCCGGTGATGGTGGATGCCTATGGCACCAAGACACCGATCAACCAGGTTGGCACCGTCAACGTCCCCGAGCCTCGGATGGTTACGATCAACGTCTGGGACAAAGGGCTGGTTGGCAAAGTCGAAAAAGCGATCCGCGAATCCGGTCTGGGCATCAACCCGCAGCTGAACGGCACGATCATCATGCTGCCGATCCCGGAATTGAACGAAGAACGCCGCACCCAACTGACCAAGGTTGCCGGCCAGTACAGCGAAAACGCCCGCGTCTCCATTCGCAACATCCGCCGCGACGGCATGGACCAGATCAAAAAAGCCAAGGCTGACGGCATGTCCGAAGATGACCAAAAGGTCTGGGAAGGCGAAGTTCAGAATTTGACGAACAAATACATCGCCATGATCGACGAACAGCTTGAAACGAAACAAGCCGAGATCATGCAAGTTTGATGCCTGCCGCGTCCAACCCAACGTCTGAACTGGTTCCAGGGGCACCGCGTCATGTGGCGATCATTATGGATGGGAACGGCCGTTGGGCAACGCAGCGCGGCAGGCCACGCCTGTTCGGCCATCACGCCGGTGCCAAGCGGGTGCGCGAAATCGTCGAAGCCTGTCCCGATTTCGGGGTGGAATACCTGACGATCTTTGCCTTTTCGACCGAGAACTGGAAACGCACGCAAGTCGAAGTGGCCGGCCTGATGAGCCTGTTCCGGCGCTACATCACCAAAGAAACAAGGGCGCTCAAGGCCGAAGGCGTGCGCGTGCGTTTTATCGGTGACCGGGTCAAGCTGGATGACAAACTGATCAAGCTGATGAACGATCTGGAACAAGAAACCGAGTGCAACACCCGCGTTCATCTGACAATCGCGTTGAATTACGGCGGCCGCGACGAGGTTGCCCGCGCGACCCAACGGCTGGCCCATGATGTGGCTGCCGGGCTTTTGGCCCCCGAGGATGTGGACGAGGAAACCCTGCCGCGGTATCTGGACACCCATGTCTTGCCCGACCCCGATCTGGTGATCCGCACCAGCGGCGAGGCGCGGATTTCCAACTTTTTGCTGTGGCAGTCGGCCTATGCGGAATATGAATTTATCGACACGCTCTGGCCCGACTTCTCAAAGGCCGAATTTGGCGAACTCTGCGCTTCTTTCGGAGGCAGGGACCGGCGTTTTGGTGCCGTGAAACCATGACCGGCACAAAAGGATGCAGCTTATGACTGATAAATCGGACAAGTGGTCTGACCTTGCAGCACGTCTGGGGTCAGCGGCCGCAATGGTCGTCATCGGCCTTGCCGGTATTTTTATGGGCGGGCATATTTTTCATGTGCTGGTCGCGATCATCTGCGGTTTGATGGCCTGGGAACTGGTGGGCATGCTAAGCCCCGACCAACCGGGCACCAAGATCCAGATGGGCCTGCTGGTGGGCGGTGCCACCTTGGCGGCGATATATCTGCCAATCGGATTTGCGCTGCCGGTCTTGCTGGCCCCTGCGCTGGTCGGGTTCGGCCAGCTTGCCAAACACCGCACGATCTTTATGTGTTTTACCGTCCTGATCCTGCTTGCGGGCTTTGGTCTGGTGCAACTGCGCGATGGCTATGGCTTTGGCTGGATGATGTGGCTGGTGTTGGTGGTCGTTGTCACGGATGTTGTGGGATATTTCGCCGGTCGTGCGATTGGCGGGCCCAAGTTCTGGCCCCGTGTCAGCCCCAAGAAAACCTGGTCCGGCACCGCTGCCGGTTGGGTCGGTGCGGCAATTGTCGGCTATGTGTTTTCGATCAACACCGGCATCGGGATGCAGCTTGTCGGGGTGTCGATCGCGGTGTCCATGGCGTCCCAGATGGGCGATATGGCCGAATCCGGTATGAAACGGCGGGTCGGGGCCAAGGACAGCTCTAACTTGATCCCCGGTCACGGCGGTTTGCTGGACCGGTTTGACGGCATGTTGGGCGCAGCCTTGTTCCTGCTGATCATCGGCCAGTTTCTGACCATCACGCCAACCCTGAACTGATCCGGCATGAAACGTCGGGTAAGTATCTTCGGGGCGACCGGTTCAATCGGGCAAAACACCATTGACCTGATCCGGCGTGCCCCAGACGACTATGATGTGGTGGCCCTGACCGGCGCGGGCAATATTGCGCAGCTTGCGGCGGATGCCATCGATCTGGGTGCCGATATTGCGATCACCGCCCATGACGCACGGTTGGATGATCTGCGCGCGGCCTTGCAGGGCAGCGGGGTGCGCGCCGCCGCCGGGACTAATGCCATCCGCGAAGCCGCGACCCGCCCCGCGGATTGGGTGATGTCGGCAATCGTCGGTGCCGCAGGTCTGGCCCCCGGCGTTGAGGCGTTGAAACAAGGCGCCACACTGGCGCTGGCCAACAAGGAATCGCTGGTCTGTGCCGGTCGGCTGATGCTGGAAACCGCCCAGACCCACGGTGCCGCGATCCTGCCTGTGGACAGCGAACATTCCGCGATCTTTCAGGCCCTGATCGGCGAGGATATGGCCGCCGTCGAACGCATCATCATCACCGCCAGCGGGGGGGCGTTTCGCGATTGGCCGCTTGAGAAACTGGCCGATGCCACACTGGATCAGGCCTCTAGCCATCCGAATTGGGACATGGGGCAGCGGATCACGATCGACAGCGCTTCCATGTTTAACAAAGCGATGGAAGTCATTGAAACCCATGAGTTTTTCAATATCGACCCCGCGCGTATCGAGGTGTTGGTACATCCGCAATCCATGATCCATGCGCTGGTCGGCTTTAACGACGGGGCGTTGATGGCCCATGTCGGCCCCCCTGACATGCGCCACGCCATCGGCTTTGCGCTGCACCATCCGCACCGCAAGCATTTGCCGGTCGAACGGCTGGATCTGGCCAAGATCGGCAGCTTCGAATTTCGCACCCCGGATGAAATCCGCTGGCCCGCGCTGCGTCTGGCCCGCGAGGTGATGGAACGCGGTGGCATGGCGGGGGCTGTTTTCAACGCCGCCAAAGAAACCGCGCTGGATGGATTTATCGACGGTCGCTTGCGGTTTCCGCAAATGGCCGAGGTCGTCGAGGACGTTTTGACACAGCTAAATTCCGACACAGGTCTTATTGATGCCACCATGACCCTTGATAACGTGGCACAAGTGGACCATCTGGCAAGAGAAGCGGCGCAGGCCGTCATCACAAAAAGGGCAGGGTAACGTTTTGGACATTTTTGCACTGATTCCGCAGTTTGGCGGGCTGATCTGGACGTTGCTGGCCTTTGTCATCGCCTTGTCGGTGATTGTCGCGATCCATGAATACGGCCACTATATCGTTGGGCGGTGGTCTGGCATTCACGCCGATGTTTTCTCGCTCGGGTTCGGGCCGGTGTTGTACAGCCGTGTCGATAAACGC
Source organism: Sulfitobacter sp. HGT1 (assembly GCF_013282155.1). Taxonomy (GTDB): domain Bacteria; phylum Pseudomonadota; class Alphaproteobacteria; order Rhodobacterales; family Rhodobacteraceae; genus Sulfitobacter. The sequence goes on along the minus strand of NZ_BLWI01000010.1, from coordinate 117,033 downwards.
GGCACGGTTTGGCAGATCGCGGCATTGCCCTTTGGCGGCTATGTGAAATTCGCGGGCGATTCCAATGCCGCGTCGGGCAAGGACGAAGCCGCGATGGAGGCTGCTCAGGTTGATCCTGTCCGGTTGCGCAGCACCATGCACGGTGCCCCACTATGGGCGCGTGCGGCGACGGTTGCAGCCGGTCCTGTGTTCAACTTTGCCATGTCGATCCTGATCTTTTTCGTGATTGCCCTGCAGGTCGGTGTGCCAAAGGAGCCGCTGACCGTGGGCGAGATGCGCGCGCTGCCGTTTGAAGGGTCACAGTTGCAACCGGGCGATGAAATCCTGTCGGTTGCCGGAATTCCGATCCCCTCTGCGGATGATGAAACGGCCTATTCCGATGCGTTTGACGCGGTCCCGCTGGGGCAACCGCTGGATTACGACGTGATGCGCGATGGCCAGCAAATGACTGTGCCCGGCCCCTATCTGATGCCCACTTTGGTCAAACAGGTGATGCCGCAATCTGCCGCTTACGAAGCAGGATTGATGGCGGGTGACGTGATTACTGCCATTGATGGCGTGCCGATCTTTGCGTTCAGCCAGCTTAAGAAATTCGTAGAAGCCTCGGAGGGGCGGGCCGTGCTGCTGACCGTCTGGCGCGAGGGAGAGACCCTTGAATTTACCATGCGTCCCAAGGTGATCGACGAACCCCAGCCCGATGGCGGGTTCAAATCGCAGACCCGCATCGGCATTGCCGGCGGCACGGCCTTTGACGCGGCCACCACAACCCCCGGCGTGTTTGAGGCGCTTTGGGGTGGGGTGACCAACACAGGCCGCATCATCCAAGGGTCGATTTCCGGCCTCAAGCACATGATCGTCGGCAATATCAGCACCTGCAACCTGTCCGGTCCGGTGGGGATCGCGCAGACATCCGGTGCAATGGCATCGCAAGGGGCGCAATCGTTCATCTATTTCATCGCGGTGCTGTCCACGGCGGTGGGGCTCCTGAACCTCTTCCCGATTCCGGCGCTGGATGGCGGTCATCTGGTGTTTTATGCCTACGAAGCCGTAACCGGTAAGCCTCCCAGTGATGGGGCCTTGCGGATATTGATGACGATTGGCCTGACGCTGGTGCTGGGTCTGATGGTATTCGCCCTTGGGAACGATATTTTCTGCCCGTAAGATCGGAAAATATCCCTTCGCCTTATTTCCGCCACAATTCGCCAAAAATTTGCCGTATTGCGGATTTAGACCTTTGTGGAACACGCAAAGGAATATTTCATGCAGACGATCAAAACCAGCTGCCGGGGCCTCAGCCTTTTGCTTGATCTCAACTGGGATCGTGCCCTGTATTTTGGCACGCTGGCCTTTGCCTTGGCAGCCGGGGCGTTCCTCGGATCGCTTTAAACCTGCCGCTTTTCTACCTGATGATGAGACCACAAGCCGATAGATGCCTTTATATAGGGGCATCATCGGCTTCTTGGTTTTGACAACACGTGTTAATTTGTCTAGTCAGACTTAAAATAGATTTAAAAAACGGGTGTGAAATATGGGGCGTACCAACAGGCAGGACAATTTCGTCCGAAACTCAGCGACATCGACATTTGCGAAATCGCTACGTGGCGCTTCCTTTTGTGTTATGATGTCAGTGGCTTGGATGGTTCCAGGCTCACCAGCGGACGCGCAGGAATACACATTCAGCACCATCCAGATCGAAGGCAATAACCGGATCGGCGACAGCGCCGTGCTCAGCCGCGCAGGAATCGCACGCGGAAAAGCGGTGTCGGGCGGAGAGTTGAACGACGCATACCAGCGCTTGCAAGCCAGCGGGTTGTTTGAATCTGTGACGATTGAGCCACGCGGCGGCACTTTGGTGATCACCGTGGTGGAATACCCCACAATCAACCGCGTCAGCTTTGAAGGCAACGCCCGGATCAAGGACGAGGTGCTTGCCTCGGTGATCGATTCCGATGCGCGCCGTGTTTTCAACCCGACCCAGGCCGAAAAAGACGCGAATGCGATTGCACAGGCCTATAGCAACGACGGCCGTATCTCTGCACGGGTCCAGCCCAAGATCATCCGCCGCAGCCAGAACCGCGTCGATCTGGTGTTTGAAATCTTTGAAGGCGACAATGTCGAAATCGAACGCCTGAGCTTTGTCGGCAACCGCGTCTATTCCGACCGCCGCTTGCGCCGGGTATTGGGCACCAAACAGGCCGGGCTTTTCCGGATATTGGTAAAGCGTGACACCTTTGTTGCGGATCGCACCGAAGCCGACAAACAGATGCTGCGCGATTTCTATGTCTCGCGTGGCTATGTCGACATGCGCATTTCGGCGGTGAACGCCCAGTTGACCGAAGAACGTGACGGCTATTTCGTCCAGTACAACGTGCAAGAGGGCCAGCAGTTCAAATTCGGTGAAATGACTGTGTCGTCGACCATCGAAGGTGTGGATGCCGCCGCATATCAAAAGATCATCAAATCCAAACAGGGTGGCGTCTATTCCCCGACATTGGTTGAAACCGATATCGCGCGGATGGAACGTCAGGCGATCCGGGACGGCATTGATTTCATGCGCATCGAACCCGTGGTCACCCGCAACGACCGCGAACAGACATTGGATGTGGAATACCGCATTACCCGTGGTCCGCGCGTTTTTGTCGAACGGATCGACATCGAAGGCAACACCACCACGATGGATCGCGTTGTGCGCCGCCAGTTTGACAGCGTCGAAGGCGACCCGTTCAACCCGCGTGAAATTCGCGCCAGTGCCGAACGCATCCGGGCCCTTGGGTATTTCGAAACAGCAGACGTGAACGCGCGTGAGGGGTCCAGCCCCGAACAGGTGGTGATTGATGTAAACGTCGAGGAAAAACCAACCGGCTCGCTGAACTTTGGTGGGTCGTTCTCTTCGGCGGACGGGGTTGGTCTTGCGATCAGCTTTGCCGAGGAAAACTTCATGGGTCGTGGGCAAAAGCTGACGCTGGCGGTCAGTACTGCGACCGATGCCCAACGGTATGGTCTTAGCTTTGTTGAACCCAGCCTGCTGGGGCGTGACGTGGCATTTGGCCTGAACCTTGACTATGCCCAAACCAATTCGTCCTTCTCGAGCTTTGATTCCGAACGGTTCAACTTCAGCCCGAGCCTGTCTTTCCCCGTCAGCGAAAACGGGCGTTTGCAACTGCGTTATGGCTATGAAGATTTCGAGATGATAGCCCGTGACGTGCCTGTGCATGGTCCGGTGATTGGCAACGATATTGCCGTCGGCGCGCAGAGCGCATCGACGATCGGCTATACCTACAGCTATGACACCCGCCGTACCGGCATTGACCCGACATCCGGCGTGTTGCTGCAATTCGGTCAGGATTTCGCCGGCCTGGGTGGTGACTCGAAGTTTGTGAAAACCGCGGCAAAGGTCATCGGCGAAAAGAAGATCTTGAACGAGGAAGTCACCCTGCGTGCGTCTCTTGAGGGCGGCGCATTGGCATGGAGCAGCGGCACCAACCGTGTGGTTGACCGCTTTGTGCTTGGGCCGTCGATCATGCGCGGTTTTGAAGCCGGTGGCATTGGCCCGCGCGATCAAAGCGTAGGTTTCGACGATCCACTTGGCGGTAACCTTTATGTGGTGGCCCGGTTCGAAGCCGAATTCCCTGTTGGTCTGCCCGAGGAATACGGGATTTCCGGCGGTGTGTTCTATGACGTCGGCAATCTTTGGGATCTGTCGGATGTGAACACAACCGGCGGCACAATCGTTGGCGAGGACGGCTCATTCCGTCACGTGGTCGGTCTGTCCCTGTTCTGGGAAACCCCCGTGGGGCCGCTCCAGTTCAACGTGTCAAAGGCCTTGAAAAAGGAAACCTTTGATAAGGAACAAAAGTTCGAGATTACTCTTAGAACTGATTTCTGATCGCCAGATGCGTCTGACCAGATTCGTAATATGCCTGATCCCGGCTCTGTCATTTTTGACGGGGCCGGGATTTTCGCAACAAACGGCTGCGCCTGTGGCCCCGATCGGCGTGATCCAAAGCCCGATCCTGACAATCGATTCCGACCGCGTTTTTAACGAAAGCGCCTTTGGCCTGCGCGTTGCAGCCGAGATCGACGCGAAAAGCGCCGAACTGTCCGCAGAAAACCGCACGATCGAAAGCGACCTTGAGGCCGAGGAAGAACAACTGACCATCCAACGCAAGGCCATGACCGCCGAAGCCTTTCGGGAACTGGCCGATGCTTTTGATGAAAAAGTACAATTGACCCGCCGGACCCAAGCCACCAAAGGCCGTGCGCTGAACGATCTTGTGGATCAGGAACGCGAGGTATTCCTGAATGCCGCAGGCCCGGTTCTGGAAGAGCTGATGCGCGATACCGGCGCTGCCGTGATCCTTGAACGCCGGTCGGTTTTTGTCAGTGCAAACGCCATCGACATCACGAACGAAGCCATCGAGCGGCTGAACGCCTCGGTTGGCAGCGGCAAAAACTAGGCCGCCTGCTTGCTCAAGCGCGCCAATATTGCTAGCCAGATATAACAATTCAAAAGACAGGACCCGCAATGACTGACACCCTGCCAAGCGCTGATATCCAGATGATCCAGCGGATCATTCCCCATCGTTACCCTTTCTTGTTGGTCGATAAAGTGGTCGATATCCAAGGCACCGAAAGCGCGGTGGGGATCAAGAACGTCACCATGAACGAACCGCATTTTCAGGGGCATTTCCCCGGCATGCCAATCATGCCCGGCGTCACGATCGTCGAGGCGATGGCCCAGACGGCTGCCGTGATGGTGGGTGTCACCCTCGAGATGGCGGACAAGGAAATGAAGGTCTATTTCATGGCCATCGACAAATGCAAATTCCGCCGCAAGGTCATCCCCGGCGATGTGCTGCGGATGGAGCTGAAGACCCTGCGCGGCAAACCCGGCGGCAAGGTCTGGCGCTTTGGTGGCGTGGCATCGGTCGAAGGCGAGATGGCGGCCGAAGTCGAATTTACGGCAATGATGGACATGTCCTGATGGCAAACATCCACCCCAGTGCCGTGATCGAAGACGGCGCGCAGATTGATCCGTCAGCCGTTATCGGCCCGTTCTGCGTTGTTGGCCCTCAGGTCGTGATCCACGCCGATGTGGTGTTGAAATCCCATGCGATTGTCACGGGCCAGACCGAGGTCGGCGCAGGCACGGTGATCTTCTCTTTTGCGGTGATCGGTGAAATCCCGCAGGATTTGAAATTCAAGGGCGAGGCAAGCCGTCTGGTGATTGGCAAGCGCAACCGCATCCGTGAACATGTCACCATGAACTGCGGCACCGAAGGCGGCGGCGGATTGACCAAGGTGGGCGATGACGGCCTGTTCATGGCCGGTTGTCACGTTGCCCATGACGCGATTCTGGGCGACCGCGTGATCATGGCCAACAGCGCCGCTGTCGCGGGCCATTGCATTATCGAAGACGATGTTATCATCGGCGGGCTTTCGGGCATTCATCAATTCGTGCGCATCGGGCATGGGGCCATTATCGGGGCCGTGACCATGGTGACCAATGACGTGATCCCCTATGGCCTGGTTCAGGCACCACGCGGGGCGCTGGATGGGTTGAACCTGGTCGGGCTGAAACGGCGCGGGGTTGCGCGCAGTGACATCACCGCTCTGCGCGCTGCGTTTCAAATGCTGGCACAGGGCGAGGGCACGTTCCACGACCGCGCCCAGCGGTTGGGCGACGAAACCGAAAGCGACTATGTGCGCGAGATCGTCGATTTTGTCATGTCCGACACGGGCCGCCATTTCCTGACGCCGGGCTGATGCTGGCGTTGATCGCAGGGGGTGGTGGATTGCCCCAACGGGTGGTGGGATCGCAGGCGGTTGCACCGTTGATTTGCGCCTATGAAGATGTGCCGGTGCAGGGGCTGACACCCGCATTGACCTTCCGGCTTGAAACCCTTGGAAGCCTGCTGAAATCCCTGCAAGACCAAGGGGTTACACGAGTCTGTTTTTGCGGCAGTGTCCCGCGTCCGCGCTTTGATCCGTCAAAGCTGGATGCCCAGACGATGCCCTTGGTCCCGTTGTTCCAAAAGGCCTTGGCGGCAGGCGATGACGGCGCGTTGCGGGTCCTGATCGAGATATTCGAACAGGCGGGCATGACTGTCGTTGCGGCCCATGAACTGGCCCCTGACTTGCTGGCGAAACCCGGCGTTCTGGGTGCGCAAACGCCTGACACCGCGATGGAGCAAGACGCCGCGCGGGCAGAACAGGTGGTCAGCACGCTTGCGCCGCTGGATGTCGGGCAATGCTGCGTTGTGGGCGGCGGGCAGGTCTTTGGGATCGAGGCGATTGGCGGCACCGATCATCTGCTGGCGACCTTGCCAGAGCGGGTGAAAACGTCACGCGCCATTCTGTTCAAAGGGCCAAAACCCGGTCAAAGCCGTCTGGTCGACATGCCCACCATCGGCCCTGCAACGCTGGAAGCCGCCCATCGCGCAGGTCTGGCAGGCGTGGTGATTGCAGCCGGCGGGGTGATTGTCCTTGAGCCGGCGCGCTGTGCGACCCTTGCCGATGATCTGGCTCTGGTGCTTTGGGCGCGGGCTGCGGAATGAAGGTGTTTATCGTCGCGGGCGAACCTTCCGGGGATCGCTTGGGCGGTGCCTTGATGGCCGGATTGAAAACCCTGCGTCCCGATGTGCGTTTCGAGGGGATCGGCGGCAGCGACATGGCCGCCGAAGGGCTGCACAGCCGCTTTGACATGTCCGAACTGTCGGTGATGGGCATTGCCGAGATCCTGCCGAAATACCGCGCGCTGATGGCCCGCATCAACGAGACCGCCGAGGCGGTGATCGCGGCCAAACCGGATGTGATGATCACCATCGACAGCCCAGATTTTTCGCTGCGCGTGGCAAAGCGGGTCAAGGCGCGGTCCAATATCCGCACGGTCCATTACGTGGCCCCGACGGTTTGGGCATGGCGCCCCGGTCGGGCCAAAAAGATGGCGCGCTATATTGATCATGTCCTCGCACTTTTCCCCTTTGAGCCGCCGTTGATGCAGGCCGAAGGAATGGACTGCGATTTCGTCGGACACCCGGTGGTGGCCGAGCCGGTTGCGACGGATGCGCAAGCGCTGGCATTCCGGACGGATGCCGGAATTGGCGATGCGCCTTTGCTGATGGTCCTGCCCGGATCGCGGCGGTCCGAGGTGGCCAAGCTGGCGGGGGTGTTCGGCGATGCCGTGGCGCAATTTGCCAAAGGCGTGCCCGATCTGCGCGTGGTCATCCCCGCGGCTGGCCCCGTTGCCGATGCGGTGATCGAGGCCTGCCGGGATTGGGCGGTTGCCCCCGTTATCCTTGATCCGCGCGGGATGAGCCGCGAGGAGGCGCAGGCCCGCAAACTGGCCGCCTTCCGTGCCGCCGACCTTGCGCTGGCGGCATCGGGCACTGTGTCGCTGGAACTGGCGGCTGCGGCGACCCCGATGGTGATTGCCTACCGGATGCATTGGCTGAGCTTCCGCTTGATCAAGGCGATGGCGCTGATTGATACGGTGACACTGGTTAATCTGGTCTCTGACACCCGTGTGGTCCCCGAGTTCTTGGGGCCGGATTGCGAGGCTGACAAGATCGCCGGTGGATTGGACGCCGTGTACAGGGCACCTGATGCCCAGAAAGGCGCTATGGCGCTGACGATGGAACGTTTGGGGCAGGGCGGCGAAGCACCCGGCCTGCGGGCTGCACGGGCTGTTCTGGGGCGTATGGGGATGGTTTCCGAGGACGGATGAGGGGCGCTGCCCCTCAAACTCCCCGGGATTTTAGACCATTTGGAAGCATTCAGGGCTTGGGTTACCCTTTGTGGATCCAGCCCCCACCAAAGATGCGCGAGCTTTCGGGATCGTAGAATACGCACGCCTGCCCCGGGGAAACGCCTTCTTCGGGGACGAGCAATTCGACCTCGGCTGAGGTATCGCTGATCGGGCGCAGGATTGCGTCGATTGGCGGGCGGGTCGAGCGGACTTTGACCGCGATGGGCCATTCGGATTTGGACATCAAAGGCGCGTCGCCAAGCCAGTTGATCTCGCGCAGGGGAACTGTGCGGGTGGCAAGCATGGATTTAGGGCCCACGACGACTTGCGCCTTGTCGGCATCCAGACGGACGACATAAAGCGGGTCGGCGAGGCCCCCAATGCCCAGGCCCCGGCGCTGGCCGATGGTATAGTTGATCACCCCGTCATGGCGCGCCAGAACAGTACCGTCGCTATCGACGATATCACCGGGGTTTGCGGCCTCGGGGCGGAGTTTGCGGATCACTGCCGCGTAATCGCCATTGGGCACAAAGCAGATGTCCTGGCTGTCGGGCTTGTCCGCGACGCTGAGCCCGTATTTTTCGGCCAGGGCGCGGGTGTCGTTTTTGGAGGGCAGATGGCCCAATGGAAAGCGCAGATACTCCAACTGTTCCGGCGTGGTGGAGAACAGGAAATAGCTTTGATCGCGGTTGGCATCGGCGGCGCAATGCAATTCGGCACCGTTTTTGCCCATTTTGCGCTGGATATAATGGCCCGTTGCCATGCAATCGGCATCAAGGTCTTTGGCGGTTTCAAGCAGGTCCTTGAATTTCACCCGTTCGTTGCAGCGGATGCAGGGCACAGGCGTCGCCCCGCCAAGATAGCTGTCGGCGAATTCGTCGATCACCGCGTCTTTGAACACGTTTTCATAATCGAGCACGTAATGCGGAAAGCCCATGTCTTCGGCCACGCGGCGCGCATCATGAATGTCGATCCCCGCGCAGCAGGCACCTTTCTTCGACAAGGCCGCCCCGTGATCGTAAAGTTGCAGCGTCACACCCACCACATCATAGCCTTCCTCGGCCAGCATGGCAGCGACGACTGAACTGTCCACGCCGCCCGACATGGCCACGACAACGCGCGTATCGGCGGGCGCTTTGGCAAAGCCCAATGAGTTCAACGGCAGTGTGCGATCGAGAGGCATGATAATTCTCCGGGAGGTTTAAGGCGATATATAAGAAAATCCGCTGTATTCTCAAGGGGGCACTTCATTTGTCCTTAAGGCTCCCAATTCACAATCCCCATATTGCTGGAGTGGTGAGTAGTGGTGAGTATATGTATTTGAAAAAAGTCGATGGGCCGCGGGCGGTCACTTTGCCGGATGGGACGACGTTCAGTCAGGCCGATCTGCCCGATCGAAAGACACGTCGCTGGGTTGCGTCGCGCAAGGCGGCGGTGGTGCGCGGCGTGGTTTACGGCCTTATCAGCCAGTCTGATGTGTTTGAGCGCTATAATATCAGCGAGGAAGAGTTTCTGGAATGGGTCCGCGCGGTGTCCGAGCATGGGGAGGCCGCTTTGCGGGCGACGGCGCTTCAAAAATACAGACAACTTTAGGTTGTCAATTGTAAAGACATGTGCCATTAACGTGTGGTTAATGATTTTTGTTCACGTTACGGTCGGTGGCCCAATAGATCAAAAATGGAGAAGCTGAATGCGCGTATTGCTGGTAGAAGACGATCCTACGACCTCGAAAAGCATCGAAATGATGCTGACCCATGCGAATTTGAATACCTATGCGACAGACTTGGGGGAGGAAGGGATCGATCTTGCGAAGCTGTATGATTATGACCTTATCCTGCTGGATCTGGATCTTCCCGACATGAACGGTCACGAGGTTTTGCGACAGTTGCGGCTGAGCCGAATTGAAACGCCTATTTTGATCCTTTCGGGGTCGGATGATACCGAAAGCAAGATCAAAGGGTTCGGATTTGGTGCCGATGATTATTTGACCAAACCCTTTCACCGCGAAGAATTGGTGGCCCGCATTCATGCGATCATTCGCCGGTCCAAAGGCCATTCCCAGTCGGTCATCAACACAGGGCAGGTGTCGGTCAATCTGGATGCAAAAACCGTGACCGTAGACAAGAAAACCGTGCATCTGACCGGCAAGGAATACCAGATGTTCGAATTGCTGAGCCTGCGCAAGGGCACGACCCTGACCAAGGAGATGTTCCTTAATCACCTCTATGGCGGCATGGACGAGCCGGAGTTGAAGATTATCGACGTATTCATTTGCAAACTGCGCAAAAAGCTGAGCATCGCGACGGGTGGTGAAAATTATATCGAAACCGTGTGGGGGCGCGGCTATGTTTTGCGCGACCCTGAACCGTCTTCAATGCCTGTGCAGGAAAAGATGGCTGTCGGACTTTGATCCTGTCGGGTGATATCTGCTAGACCTGCGAAAAATGCCTGCGTATTCATGCACCAGTAGTGACAGAAAACTGGGGCAGACCGTTGAGTTCAGATATCGCCGTTCAAGACCTGACAGAAGCGCAAGCCAAGGCCGAGCTTGAAAAGCTTGCGGTTGCGCTGAACAGGGCCAATGCGGAGTATTACGGCAAGGACGCACCGCAGATCAGTGACGCGGAATATGACCGGCTGAAACGCCGCAACGCCGAGATCGAGGACAGGTTTCCTACCCTCAAACGGGCCGATAGCCCCAGCGAAAAGGTCGGGGCCGGCCCGTCGGAGGGGTTTTCAAAGGTAACCCATGCCGTGGCGATGCTGTCGCTGGCCAACGCGTTCGAGGAGGAAGACGTTGTCGATTTTGACGCGCGGATCCGGAAATACCTAGGCCTGAGCCAGGACGCTGAACTGGAATATACGGCCGAACCAAAGATCGATGGATTGTCGCTTTCGATTCGCTACGAACAAGGTGTGTTGGTCCAAGCCGCAACGCGGGGTGACGGGGCGGTCGGCGAGAATGTCACGGCAAACGCCAGAACGATCAGCGACCTGCCTCAGCGGCTGACTGGTGCGCCAGACATCCTAGAGGTGCGCGGCGAAGTCTATATGAGCCATGCGGATTTTTCGGCATTGAACATCCGCCAGGAGGCAAATGGGGGCAAACCCTTTGCAAATCCGCGCAACGCAGCTGCCGGATCATTGCGCCAACTGGACGCCGAAATCACCCGCGCGCGGCCGCTCAAATTCTTTGCCTATGCCTGGGGCGCGCTATCGGCCCCTTTGTCTGACACGCAATATGGGTCAATCAAACGGCTCGAAACTTTGGGATTTTCGGTAAACCCGCTGACTGAAATCTGCAAAAGACCGCAAGAGCTGATTGATCACTATGCCCAGATCGAAGCGCAGCGCGCGACCTTGGGGTATGATATCGACGGTGTTGTCTACAAAACCAATGATCTGGCCTTGCAAGACCGGCTTGGTTTCCGGTCAACGACCCCGCGTTGGGCCATCGCGCATAAGTTTCCTGCGGAACTGGCCTGGACCACGCTGGAGGATATCACGATTCAGGTTGGCCGGACCGGTGCGCTTTCCCCGGTGGCGCGGCTGAAACCGGTCACAGTTGGCGGCGTGGTTGTATCAAATGCGACACTTCATAACGAGGATTACATCAAAGGGTTTGACAGCAAGGGCAATCAAATCCGCGGTGGCAAGGATATCCGCATCGGCGACTGGGTGCAGGTGTACCGCGCCGGCGACGTGATCCCCAAAATTGCCGACACCGATTTGACGAAACGCCCGGCTGACGCGCAACCCTTTGAATTTCCTACGACATGCCCAGAATGCGGCAGCGATGCGATCCGCGAGGAAGGCGATGCCGTGCGCCGCTGTACCGGAGGTTTGATCTGCCCCGCGCAAGCAGTCGAAAAATTGAAGCATTTTGTGTCCCGCGCGGCCTTTGACATTGACGGGTTGGGGGCCAAACAGGTCGAGCAATTCTATACCGATGGCTGGATCAGTGAACCGGCGGATATTTTCACGCTGCAAGCGCGCTATGGGTCGGGGATGCAGCAGCTTAAAAACCGCGAGGGCTGGGGCGAGAAATCTGCCGAAAAACTGTTTCAAGCGATTGAAGATAAACGTAAAATCCCGCTGTCACGGCTGATATTCGCGCTAGGAATACGCCATGTGGGCGAAGCTGCTTCAAATCTTGTGGCCCAGCATTACACCACTTGGGATGCCTTCGAGGCCGCGATGGCGCAAGCAGCCCCCATGGAAGGCCCCGCATGGGATGATCTGATCGGTGTCGATGGCGTGGGCTGCGTGATGGCAACATCGCTGGTTAGCGCCTTTGCCCAAGAGGCCGAGCGCGCCTCGATCGACCGGCTGGTGGCTGAATTAACCATTCAAGACTCCGCGCGGCCTGATACGGCCGGATCGCCGGTGGCAGGCAAAACCGTCGTGTTTACCGGCACGCTTGAAAAAATGAGCCGCGCCGAGGCCAAGGCGCGCGCCGAACGGTTGGGGGCCAAAGTATCAGGGTCGGTAAGTGCCAAAACCGATCTGTTGATCGCTGGCCCGGGGGCCGGGTCCAAGGCCAAAAAGGCCGCCGAATTGGGGATCGAAACCTTGGACGAAGACGGCTGGCTTGACCTGATTGCGGGCCTATGACGGGGCGGCCCGAAGCGCTGTTTCCGCTGTTTGCCGGGCTTGAAACCCTTGAAGGGGTCGGCCCGAAAACCGCACAGCATTTCGCCCAACTGAACATCACAGCACCGCGTGACCTGTTGTTTACATTGCCTTATTCCGGCATTGACCGCCGGTTGCAGGCCAGCGTCAAGGATGCGGTTTTACCTGCAACGGTCACGGTTGCGGTGACCGTAGGCCAGCACCGCGCGCCTTCGAACAAGACCGGTGCCTATCGGATCCATGTGGAGGATTCACAGACCTCATTCCAGCTGGTGTTTTTTCACGCCCGCGGCGATTACTGGAAGCGCCAATTGCCCGAAGGATCGCGCCGGATTGTGTCGGGCCGTGTCGAATTGTTCGACGGGATGGCGCAGATGGTGCATCCGGATTTCACCGTGGCCGAGGAAGACGCCGGTGAAATCCCGACATTCGAGCCGGTATATCCGTTGACCAGCGGGATTACGCAAAAACTGATGTACAAGGCCACCCGCGCCACGCTGGCCCGCGTGCCCGAGTTTGAGGAATGGATCGACCCGTCGCAGAAAGCCAAGGCCGGTTGGCCCGATTTCAACATTGCCATTCAAGCCGCCCATGACCCCGAGAAAATGGCCGACCTATCCGCCACTGCGCCCGCTCGGGAACGCCTGGCTTATGACGAATTGATGGCGCATCAGTTAACGCTGGCGCTGGCACGGGCCAAGGAGCGGCGCAAAAAGGGCAGGCCCAGTCAGGGCGACGGGCGTTTGCAGGGGCGGGTTCTGGCGGCATTGCCCTATAAACCCACAGGCGCGCAGACCCGTGCGATTGGCGAAATCGCCGCCGATATGGCCAGCCCGCAGCGCATGAACCGCCTGTTGCAGGGCGATGTGGGTGCGGGCAAGACGCTTGTTGCGTTTATGGCGCTGCTGGCGGCGGTTGAATCCGGCGGGCAGGGCGTGTTGATGGCCCCCACGGAAATCCTTGCGCGGCAACATCTTGAGGGGCTGCAACCGCTTGCTGAACGGGCCGGCGTCGTTCTGGAAATCCTAACGGGGCGTGACAAGGGGGCTGAGCGGCGTGCCAAGCTGGCCGCACTTGAGGCGGGTGCCATACAAATACTGGTGGGCACCCATGCCGTGTTTCAGGCCGATGTCAGCTTTGCCGATTTGCGGCTGGCAGTTGTCGATGAACAGCACCGTTTTGGCGTCCGTCAACGGCTTGAACTGGGGCAGAAGGGGAGGCTGGCTGACGTGTTGGTCATGACGGCCACGCCCATTCCGCGGTCGCTGGCATTGGCGCAATATGGCGATATGGACGTGTCCGTGCTGGATGAAAAACCCGCCGGGCGCAAACCGATCCGCACCGCCTTGATCAGCACCGACCGCATAGCAGAGGTTGTGGAACGCCTGCGCGCGGCCATCCAGGAAGGGCGGCAATGTTATTGGGTCTGTCCGCTGGTCGAAGAAAGCGAAGTCAGTGATCTGATCGCCGCTGAAGAACGGTTCAAACGCTTGCGCGCCACATTGGGCGAGGGTGTCGTCGGGCTGGTGCACGGCCAAATGCCGCCCGCCGACAAAGACGCCGCCATGCGGGCGTTTCAAAACGGCGAAACCAAGGTGCTGGTGGCAACCACCGTGATCGAGGTGGGCGTTGACGTGCCCAATGCCAGTATCATCGTCATCGAGCGGGCGGAAAGTTTCGGGCTGGCGCAATTGCACCAGCTACGCGGCCGTGTGGGCCGCGGGCAGGCGGCATCGACCTGCCTGCTGATGTATCAAGCGCCCCTGAGTGAGACAGGCCAGCAGCGGCTTGAGGTGTTGCGCGAGACCGAGGACGGCTTTGTCATTGCCGAAACCGATCTGAAGATGCGCGGGACCGGCGATTTGATCGGCACCGCGCAATCGGGTGTGCCCCGGTTCAGGGTGGCCGATCTGGAACGCCAAGCCGGTTTGATGCAAATCGCCCAGTCAGACGCGCGCAAATTACTGGCCGAAGATCCGGAACTGGCCAGCCCACGGGGGCAAGCGGCAAGGCTGCTGCTTTGGCTGATGCGGCAGGACGAAGCAATTCGTTTGATTACAGTGGGTTAACACCTTCCGTTCTATTTTGTTCGCAAATGTTCTCATAAAGTTCTTTACAGGGCGCCAATTAAATGAGAACAAAGGAGCAACAGAGAGTGGAGAACGCAAATGACAACTTTTAAAACAGTCAAAGCCATCGCCAAACGGTCGCAAGATACGCTTTTGCAAGATGCCGTGGGTATGGCCGCATTGATTGTGATCCTGGTTGCCGGTTTGCATATCCCTTCTTTTGTTTGACTTCTGCCTGCGCATTTTGTGTCGCTTTAATTTGACTTACGCATCTGTCCCAAACTTTATGCGTTCAACCAAATGTCCTGTCCTTGGTTGGAACTGCCGAATTGTCCCTTCGGCACCGGATTAAGGTGAGCCTGCACAAAGAACGCGTACTTGCGCCGCCATCCTTTTGGATGTGCGGCGTTTTTTTTTGGCTTAGGGTTTTTGGGGAAATCAGGTGCTCTGTGCGGTCTCGGCCGTCCGGCTTTGCTGCATCGCTTCTGCCAGCGCCTCGATGCTCAGCAGGATCGACGCGTGCCGGTTTTTGTAGTCCACAGCGGGGGTTAGCACCTCGAACCCGTCAAAAGGCGCTTCTGGTACCGGGCCTTTGCCCTTGAGCATCGCCTTGAGCTGGTCGCGCGCCGTCTCAATCTGCGGCAAGGTCGCGCCAATTGCCGCGCCCCCGGTCACCGCCGCCGCAGCCTGACCCAAGGCGCAGGCTTTGACGTCCTGGCCCAGATCGGCCAGCTTGCCGTCTTTTACCACCACATCCACCGTGACGGTTGACCCGCACAAGGGCGACCGCCGCGTGACCGTCGCATCCGGATGATCCAGCCGCCCCAGATGCGGAATATCGGCCGCCAGCCCCAAAATACGGGCAGAGTAAAGCTTGATCAGGTCGGTTTCGGCAGTCATGGCTGTTCCTTTCGGCGCTTACCCCCTACATAAGCCACCACGACGATGATGCAAAAATTAAATGAAGGGGCAGCCCATGGATTTCGATCCCAGCACATTAAAGTACAACGACGCCGGGCTGATCCCCGCCATCGCGCAGGATGCCGTTTCAGGCGAGGTGTTGATGATGGCGTGGATGAACGCCCAAGCCGTCAGCCAAACCCTCGAGACAGGGCGCGTCACCTATTGGAGCCGTTCGCGGCAATCGTTCTGGATCAAGGGCGAAACCAGCGGCCATGTGCAGGAACTGGTCGAGCTGCGCATCGACTGTGACCGCGACTGTCTTTTGGTGGTTGTGAACCAGACCGGTGCCGCTTGTCACACCGGACGTCGCAATTGTTTTTACACCCTGGTGGAAGACGGCGTTGAACGCATCACGCTTGAAAAAATGGATTAAGATCGACCCCTAAAGACCTATTATCTCACGAATATCTTGCGGTGATGCTCCTTCGCTGCGGTACAAGGATATCGCGCGCGCATCATCGCGTTTGGCCAGCCGTTTGCCGGTGTCATCGCGGATCAGCTTGTGGTGATAGTACAGCGGCGGCCGATGGCCCAACAGGGCCAGCAACAACACCTGCACCTGCGTAAATTCAAACAGATCAACACCGCGCACCACATGGGTAATCCCTTGGTTAATGTCATCAAGTGCCGAGGCCAGAAAATAGGCGGCGGTCTGGATGTCTTTGCGGCCGATCACAATATCGCCGACCGTCTGGGTCAGGGTGGTTTTATCCAGCCGGTAGGTACCCTTGTTCAGCGGTCCCAACTCGGTGAATGACAGATCCATGCCCGCAATCGCATCCCATGCGCGGTCCATATGCAGCCGTAGCGCGTCAGTCGGGCCACGTTCGGTCATGCTGCGATGCTTGCAGATTTGCGGATAAACAGGGTGCGGCACACCTTCTTGGGGGGCGGCCAAAGCGGCGGCGATGTCCTTGCGACTGCACCGGCAGGGATAGGTCAAGCCTTGGGCGATCAACTGCTCAACACTTTGATTATACGTCTCAAAATGGTCTGACTGCATCAGCGGCTCTGCATCCCATGTGATGCCAAGCCATGTCAGATCGTCGATCACCTGCGCTGTATATTCGGGCTTTGAACGTTCCAGATCGGTATCTTCGAACCGCAGCAAGAATTGCCCGCCCGCTGCCCGCGCCATGTCATGGGCCAGCAGCGCGGAATAGGCATGCCCCAGATGCAGCGGCCCCGTGGGGGACGGCGCAAATCGGGTGACGAAACTCACGCGGGAACGGGGGTGCCGTTCAGCCAGGCCTGCCAGTCTTCCTTGGCGCGGTCGGTATAGGCTTTGTAGCGGTCTTTGCGGCCACGGCGGCCTGATTTCAGCCCCTCAACCGGGGGGAACAGCCCGAAATTCACATTCATCGGTTGAAAGGTCTTCGCCTCGGCCCCGCCGGTGATGTGGGTGATCAACGCGCCTGTCGCTGTGGTGGGCGGCGGCGGTGTGGCGGCTTCGCCCTTGATCTCGGCCACGGCCAGACGACCGGCGAGCAGACCCATGGCCGCACTTTCAACATAGCCTTCAACGCCGGTGATCTGGCCCGCGAACCGGATGTTGGGCTGGCTGCGCAGGCGCATCTGGTCGTCCAGCAAGGTGGGCGAGTTCAGGAATGTATTGCGGTGAATGCCGCCAAGCCGCGCAAAGGATGCGTTTTCAAGGCCGGGAATCATCCGCAGCACTTCGGTTTGTGCGCCATATTTCATCTTGGTCTGGAAGCCGACGATATTATACAGCGTGCCCAGCTTGTTATCGCGGCGCAATTGCACCACGGCATAGGGCTTGTTTTCGGGGTCATTGGCGTTGGTCAACCCGACAGGTTTCATCGGGCCAAAACGCAAGGTTTCCCGGCCGCGTTCGGCCATCACCTCGATCGGGAGACAACCGTCGAAATATCCGGCGGTTTCGCCTTCTTTGAATTCGGTCTTATCGGCGGCGAGCAAGGCGTCGATAAACGCCTCGTAGGTGGCTTTGTCCATCGGGCAGTTCAGGTAAGCCGTGCGCTCTTCCTCGGTTTCGCCCTTGTCATAGCGTGATTGCATCCACGCTTTGGTCATGTCGATGCTCTCGTGATAGATAATCGGCGCGATGGCATCAAAAAACGCCAGCGCCTCGGCCCCGGTTTCAGCCGCAATCGCATTCGCCAGATTGCCCGAGGTCAGCGGGCCCGTCGCGATGATCCAATGCCCATCGCGCGGCAGTTCTGTGATTTCGCCATATTCAACGGTGATATTGGGATGCGCCATCAAGGCTGCGGTCACGGATTCTGCGAACGGGTCACGGTCTACGGCCAAGGCACCACCGGCAGGCAGGCGGTGTTTTTCCGCCGTTGCCATGATCAGCCCGTTTGCCGCGCGCATTTCCCAATGCAGCAGCCCGACAGCATTTTGTTCGCTATCGTCCGACCGGAAGGAGTTCGAGCAGACCATTTCGCCCAGAAAACCCGTTTGATGTGCAAATGTGCCGACTTGGGGCCGCATCTCGTGCAGAACAACCTGGACGCCCGCGTTTGCGGCCTGCCAGGCGGCCTCTGATCCGGCCATTCCGCCGCCGATGATATGGAGTGTTTGTGTCATATCAGCGATGTAGGGCAGGGGCCGCGCCTATGCAATAGAACAGCGCCAAAACCACAGGATTGCGTGGTGAAACCTGATCTGGGACAGAGGGGGATTTTTGGGGTCGCCGCTGCGGGAACGGTCGGCCAGTGAGAGACTGACCTGGAGGGACCTTCCGCCGGCGGCGACCCAAAATCATTAAGGCATTCACCTTGTCTTATTTATGCCCCAATTATGCCCGAATTGCCAGAAAAATATTTTCAACAATGCATGTCGAATTGGAAACAGTGTGACTGGGCTATTGCGTCCAACCGGGATCACGCTTTTCCAAAAAGGCGCTGATCCCTTCTTCGGTGTCGCGGTGCAGCATATTTTCGACCATGACGTCGCCGGTATAGGCATAGGCCTGATCGGTCGGCATCCCGAGCTGGTTGTAAAACGCCTGCTTGCCGATCTTGACTGCCACCCCCAGTTTGGCGGCGATCTGGCTGGCCAGTTTCTGGGTTTCCATCGCCAGTTCGTGTTCGGGGGCGACGCGGTTGATCAGACCCAATTCGCGCGCGCGGGCTGCATCAATGAAATCACCCGTGGTCAGCATCTCGAACGCCTGTTTGCGCGGGATGTTACGGCTTAGGGCGACCATCGGCGTTGAACAAAACAGCCCGATATTCACGCCATTCACCCCAAACCGTGTCCCTTCGGCGGCAACGGCCATGTCGCAGGTCGCAACCAACTGACACCCGGCGGCGGTGGCGATGCCGTGCACCTGGGCAATCACCGGCTGGGGCATGGACTGGATTCGCGCCATCACGGCGCTGCACCGCTCGAACAGATCGCGAAACTGCGCGGCACCGCCATCTTCGGCCTGCCGCATCGCCGTCATCTGCTTAAGATCGTGGCCCGCGCAGAAGGCTTTGCCGCGCCCGGCCAGAATCACAACCCGCACCGCCGGGTTTTCAGCCAGGTCATCCAATGTGGTCTGAAGTGCGGCCAGCATCTCGTCCGAGAGGGCATTCAAACGTTCGGGCGCGTTCATGGTGAGCGTTGCGACCGCAGCGTCATATTCTACTTCCAGCATTGTCATCTTGCTCTCTCCTTGAATTTACCAGAGCCTACCCTCGACATATGACGGAGGACAAGTATGCCGATAATGATGGATGCCGGTGCGTTGACGGTTTTTATGAAAGACGTGTTCAAGCAGGTTGCCGATGAATTCGCGATCGACCACGTAAGCGAAACGGATCTGACGACGCGGCTTTTGGTGGAGGACCGGCATTTACGCCCCGGTGGAACTGTATCGGGGCCGTCGATTTTTGCGCTGGCCGATGTCAGCGCCTATCTGATGACGCTGGCACGGATCGGTCCAAAGGCCTTGGCCGTGACCACGAATTGTTCGATTGATTTCATGCGCAAGCCCGAAGCAGGCGTCAATCTTGTCGCCAAGACGCGGCTTCTCAAGCTTGGGAAGCTGCTGTCGGTCTGTGATGTTCTGGTGTTTTCAGAAGGGATGGATCAACCCGTCGCACGGGCGTCGCTGACCTATGCAATTCCACCCAAATAATGTACCATTAACTTTTTGATACAATCGAAAAAAGGGCCGGTAATGTACCGGCCCAAGTGAAGAGGTCTGGTTGGCGCCACAGGGACGTCACGCTTTCCAGAACACCCGAATAAACTCATCATGAGCCTGTTTGGATGTCAGTCCTACATCGTCCAGCTGCCACGGCTCCAGTTGGGAGAGGGCCAGGCGGGTCCGGCGACGTGTCGTCATCTTCGTAACACAAACCGCAAATTTTACCGCAATAACAGCGAGAACAGGCGTACCGCGCTGGTTCAGGATGGCCACTGATTCAGTGGAAAGGGTAAGGGTCTGTGTCATGAGAATCTCCTTAATATCTGAATTGTATTGACACATTATTGAATGTACCGTAACATTGTGGTACAAAATGCCACACGCGTTGAAAAGGAAAATATTGTAATGGGTACAATTTGGCAGCCATCACTGGATCACGGGCACGGCCCCAAGTACAAAGCTGTCATTGCAACCATTCGCCACGGCATTGAAATCGGCGCATTGAAAGAGGGCGATAAACTGCCCCCCGTGCGCGATCTGGCCTGGATCTTGAAAATCACCCCCGGGACCGTGGCGCGGGCCTATACCATGCTGACCGAAAGCGGCACGTTGCTGGCCGAAGTCGGGCGCGGCACCTTTGTGGCGTCGAAAACACCCGCACCAGAGCCGGAAGGCCCGATCGAAATCGATGTCATCGCCCACAAGGCGCAAAAGCTGGATGACCATTTCAACGTCAATATGTTTTCCCCGCATCTGCCATCTTCGGGGCAGGCGGGGCTGATCCGGAAACTCCTGGCCGAGATCGCAAATGATCCGCCCTCGGGGATCATGCATTATCCCAGCCGTATCGGTGCGCAACCCGCCCGCGAAGCCGTGGTGCGCTGGTTGACCGGCACCCCGCTGGGGGCGTTTGAGCAAAGCGATGTCGTGCTGACCCATGGCGGGCAAAACGCGCTGTCACTGGTGTTTCAGGCGATCTTGCAAGGCCGCCGGCCTGCGATCCTGATCGAGGAACTGGCCTATCCGGGGTTCCGCCGTGCCGCTGAATTGTTGCGCGCCGATGTGATCCCCGTTGCGATGGATGCCGATGGCGTCATCCCCCAAGCGCTGGAAGAAGCCGCACGCAACCATGATGCGCAGATATTTTGCACCTCGCCCGAGGTTCACAATCCGACAGGTACCTTTACCCCCGTCGCCCGCCGCGATGAACTGGTCAAGGTCGCGCGGAAATACGACATCCAGATCGTCGAGGATGATTGTTACCGGATGCTGGTCGAACGGGCCCCGACCTACCGTCTGCTGGCTCCCGAACGGGGCTGGTATATCTCGTCGCTGGCCAAAATCCTGACCCCGGCCTTGCGGATCGGCTTTGCCATTGCCCCCGAAGGGCGCACGCCCGATCTGCGCCGTGTCGCGGAATACAACAGCTTTGGCCTTGCCACGCCCCTGACAGATCTCTGCGCAAAGCTGCTGACCCATCCCGACATCGACACATTGGCTGAAGGGACACGGCAGGGGTTCAACACCTATGTGCAAAGCGCGGTCAATATTCTGGGCGGCTATGATGTGACATGGCGCGCCAATGTGCCCTATCTCTGGCTGCGCTTGCCCGTGGGCTGGCGGACAGGGGCGTTTTGTCAGGCCGCCGAAGCGCAAGGCGTGCAGATCCGGTCGGCCGAAGAATTCGTCAGCCGTGACGCCCGCGCGCCCCATGCCGTGCGCCTTGCCGTGAACGCCGGTGTGTCGCTGGAAAGCTACGAGGCGGCGATTTTACGGCTGCGCCAGCTGCTGGACAGCCCGCCAGAGCAGCTGAGCGTGTGATTTTTGTGGGGTATTATTATACCTAATTTGCAAGTAACTGTTTTTGCACGGTTAATTTGGAAAACTGGCGCTTGACGCGACTTGGCGCGTGTTTATAACCCAGCCATCAGATAGCGGGGTTCGCGTTTCGGACCCCTTCACCAAATTAACGGGAATTCCCTCCATGAAAACCTTTTCTGCAACACCGGCAGATATCGACAAGAAATGGATCATCGTCGACGCTGAAGGCGTTGTCCTTGGCCGTCTTGCGTCGATCATTGCCATGCGTTTGCGCGGCAAACACAAGCCATCCTTCACACCTCACATGGATTGCGGCGACAACGTCATCGTGATCAATGCCGAGAAAATCCAGATGACCGGCAAGAAGCGTGAAGAAAACTTCTACTGGCACACGGGCCACCCCGGCGGGATCAAAGAGCGTACCAAGGCACAGATCCTTGAGGGTGCACACCCAGAGCGTGTTGTGACTATGGCCGTCAAGCGCATGTTGCCTGGCAACCGCCTGAGCCGTCAGATCATGACAAACCTGCGCGTTTATGCCGGTTCCGAACACCCCCACGAGGCGCAAAGCCCAGAGGTTCTGGACGTTAAAGCCATGAACCCCAAAAACACGCGGAGTGAATAAGCATGGCTGATGAAATCAAAACACTCGAAGGCCTCGAAGCGGCCGTATCCGAGAACGCTGTTGCTGCAGTCGAATTGACACCACGCGAGCCCGTCCGTGACGCGCTTGGCCGTGCCTATGCGACCGGCAAGCGTAAAGATGCGGTTGCCCGCGTCTGGATCAAGCCAGGTTCCGGCAAGGTGATCGTAAACGGCAAGCCGCAGAACGAATATTTTGCGCGCCCCGTTTTGCAGATGATCCTTGCACAGCCTTTCACCATCACAGGCACCGACGGTCAGTTCGACGTTGTTGCAACTGTTAAGGGTGGCGGTCTGTCCGGTCAGGCCGGCGCGGTAAAGCACGGTGTGTCCAAAGCTTTGCAGCTTTATGATCCCTCCTTGCGCGGCGCGCTGAAAGCGGCAGGCTTCCTGACCCGTGACAGCCGTGTTGTTGAACGTAAGAAATACGGTAAGGCCAAAGCGCGTAAGAGCTTCCAGTTCTCCAAGCGCTAAGTTTTGCGACAGAATATGTGGAAAGGGCCGCTCCTGCTGGGGGCGGCCCTTTTTCGTGGTGTTTGTTCGGTGTGTTTACATGCATCTGTGGGTGCGCGGGGCGGGCCGGCCCTTCGGGGAGAGTTTATTTGGCAAAATGAAACGGCTGGGGTGGTTTTGTTTTCAGTGTCGCGTGCTTAGGTTGGGGGCAAGTTGATAGGAGACACCGCCATGCGCTATTCCGTTCTGGATCTTTCGCCCGTCCCTGAAGGGTCGGATGCACGTCAGGCCATCGCAAATACCATTGATCTGGCACAGCATGCCGAGGCGGCGGGGTATCACCGCTATTGGTTGGCCGAGCATCACAATATGCCCGGGATTGCGTCGGCGGCGACATCCGTCTTGATCGGTCATGTGGCGGATCACACGACATCCATCCGCGTGGGCGCGGGGGGGATCATGTTGCCCAATCACGCGCCGCTTGCCATTGCAGAGCAGTTTGGCACCCTGGCCACGATCCACGGCGACCGGATTGATCTTGGGTTGGGGCGTGCACCCGGCGGCGATCAGGCCGTTTATCATGCGTTGCGGCGCGGGATGCAGGGCGGTGACCGGTTTCCCGATGATGTGGCGGAATTGATGGGCTATCTGGACGAGGCCCATCCCAACGCACCGGTGAAAGCGCATCCGGGGCAGGGCACCCATGTGCCGGTTTGGATTTTGGGATCGTCGCTTTACGGGGCGCAACTGGCGGCGCATTTCGGGCTGCCCTATGCCTTTGCCTCGCATTTCGCGCCTGATGCGCTGGAGGAGGCTGTCGCGATCTATCGCCGTGATTTCAAGCCCTCGGCGCAATGGGCACGGCCGCATTTTATGCTGGCGGCCAATGTATTTGCCGCGGATACGGATGCGCAGGGGGCTTATTTGCGCACATCCATGCAGCAGGCTTTTGTGCGGTTGCGCACCGGACGGCCCGGCAAGCTGCCGCGGCCAGTGGATGATATTGACGCCGAAGTCGGCACGCAGATGCGCCAAGCCGTTGATCAGGCCTTGCGGGTCACTGCAGTGGGCAGCCCGGATAGCGTGCGGGCGCAACTGGCCGATATGATCGCGCGCTACCAACCGGACGAGATGATCCTGACGGGGCAGATCCATGACCACGCGGCGCGGGTGAAATCCTTCCAGATTGCGGCGGATGTCTTGTCTGATCTGACCGGGCGCGCCGCCGCCTAAGCCACCACCGCCTAAGTGTCGGGGTCGACCAAACCCAGACCGCGCAGGTAGATACCAATGCCGCTTTCCAGCAGTTCATCGGCTGGAAAGGGCGATGCCCGTCCCGGTGAATTGCGCGCGAACAGTTCCACCACACCGTGGCTGAGCGCCCAGATATGCGCCGAGAACATTGACGCAGGCGGGCGTTTTTCGGCCGGGATATGGCGGCTCAGATCGCTGGCTGCCTGTTCCATCACCTGATTGGCCCGATTGGCCGCTGCCGCCAGATCGGGCGTGCGGTTGACCGAAATGCCGCTTTCGAACATCGCGATGTAATGGCCGGGATTGGCGCGCGCAAAAGCCAGGTAGGCGCGGCTTGTCGCCTCAAAGGCCTTGAGCGCGGAAGGTTGGCCCGAATTATAGGCGGCGTCCATCAGATCGGCAAAGATCGCATAGCCCTGCAACGCCCCTTCGGCGATCAGGTCTTCGCGGCCCTCGAAATGGCGATAGACGGCGGCAGGGGTCACCCCCGCTTGCTTGGCCGCTTCGGAGAGGGTGAAACCGGTGGGGCCGCGCAATTCGATCAGTTCAAGTGCTGCATCGATCAGCGCCTGACGCAGATTGCCGTGATGATACCCCTGTTTAGGCATCCCAGATGTCCGGGGTGCCGCAAATCTGGTCGTCAATCGCGCCAATCGCGCGGGCGTCCTTTTGAGCGTAGTCAAAGCTGTGCAACACCGTGCGGATCGCCTGCAATCGCGCGCGGCGTTTATCGTCGGAGCGGATCACCGTCCAGGGCGCGATCGGGGTGTGGGTGCGCGCCAGTGTCTCGGTGATGGCGGCGCTATAGGCGTCCCATTTGGCCAGACCTTTAACGTCGATCATGCTGAGCTTCCATTGCTTGAGCGGATCGCTTTCGCGCGCCAGCATCCGGCGCAACTGTTCGGCGCGCCCGACGTTCAGCCAGAATTTGAACAGGTGGATGCCATCATCGACGATCATCTTCTCGAAGGGGACAACCTGCGTAAAGAAATGGTCGCGCTGCGTATCGGTGCAAAAACCGAAAACCGGCTCAACCACGCCGCGGTTATACCACGAGCGGTCAAAGAACGAAAAATGCCCGGCGGTTGGCAGATGTTTTACGTAACGCTGGAAATACCATTGGCCCGCTTCGGTCTCGGTCGGTTTTGACAAGGCGATGACATGGGCCTCGCGGGGGTTCAGGTTTTCGCGGAACCGCCCGATTGTGCCGCCTTTGCCAGCGGCATCGCGCCCTTCGAAGACCATTGCGATGCGGGTGCCCGTATCGCGTGCCCATGCTTGCAATTTGACCAGTTCGATCTGCAAACGCGCCATTTCCTTGTCATAGCGTTTGCCGCCCATGCGTTCGGAGTGGGGGTAGCTCTCGGACAGAACATCATCGTTTTCTGCGCGTTTGATCGCTTTGCGGATGGAATCCGGGGCGTCATTTTCGAAATAGGCGCTGATTGCACCGTCAAAGGGCAGGTCCATGGCGGCCTCCTGATACTGTCGTTATTTATATGTTATGAAGCGTTCCGGCAGCTAGCGCAAACCCGCACGCAAGGTCGCGCGGTCAATCGCGTCAAAAACAGCACTGCGTTCAACATGTTGGGGCATATGGCCGGTACCGGGCAGGGTTGTCAGCTTGGCGTTGGGCAGTTGTGTCATCAGTACCTTGGCGTGGATATCCATTGGCACAATCGTATCTGCCGTGCCGTGAATCACCTCCACCGGCATGGTCAGGGTCCCATAGTGCGGCACCATTTGACGGATGTGGGGCAAAAGCGAGTTCACCTGCTGGGCATTGGCCCGCAGGGAGGGACGGCGCAGGGCAAGGTCACTGCCGATATGCGGGCCGTAGCCCTGCGGAATAGGCTGTGGCGCAAAGATCGCCGCGAGGCTGGCCTCGACGAATTTCTTGGGCAGAAAAGCGGTGATGACCGGGATCACCAAACCGCTTCCCAATGTGGAGCCGGTCAGCTGGTATTGCCAGCCCAGACTGCCGGGCCAGACTTCGGACACCGCAGCGACAAGCACCAGCGCACCGGTCTGATCCGGGCGCGCCAACCCCCATGCCAAGGCAACAGCCCCGCCATAGGAATGGCCCAGCACAACCGGATTGCGCACCCCAAGCTGATCGGCGGCCTGCTGAAGCATCGCGGCCTGTTCCGCAGGAGAGGCGGAGCTTTTATTCCACGCCCCCGCGTTGCCGGGCAAGACATCGGTCCAGCCCAATCCGGGGCGGTCAAAGCAGATCACCCGGTAGCGGGTTGCCAGTTCATCGACCATATTAAAGGTGAAATCACGCAGATTGCCCGACGCCCCGTGGATCAGCACCAGATCAGGGCCGCTGCCCCGCACCAACGCATGTACCTTGGTGCCGTTCACCTCCAAGAATTCTCCAAGCGGCGGATATTGGTCGTTGGTTATCCGTTCACGCTGATAGGCCCGCCATTGCACAAGGGCCGTCAGCCCCACGACCAGCAGGGCAACAGCGATCAGCATTTCAGGACCCGATACGATCAAGTTCAAACGGGGTGGATTGGTAGATCTCGTTGATCCAGTTGCCATAAAGCAGATGCGCATGACTGCGCCAGCGGTTCAGCGGCACCTTGGTGGGATCATCATCAGGGTAGTAATTGCACGGTATATTGATCGGTGTGCCGGCTTCGACGTCGCGGTCATATTCGTCTTTCAACGTGTCGCGGTCATATTCCAGATGGTTAAAGATATACAACGCACGGTGTGCTGCGTCTTCGACCAGACAGGGGCCGACCTCGGCGCTGCCCAAAAGCGTATGCAGCCCCGGCACGCTGTCGACCTCGGCGGCGCGCATTTCGGTCCAACGGCTGACGGGCACCACCAGATCGTCGGAAAATCCGCGCAGATAGGGCGAGGACGGGGCCAGATTGCTATGCCTGAAACAGCCGAACGCCTTGTGGTCCAGCAGGTGTTTTTTGACACCGTGGAAATAGTTGATCATCGCCATTCCGCCCCAGCACACGCCAAAGGTGGAATGCACGTTGGTCTGGGTCCAATCCATGACGCGGGTCAACTCATCCCAATAGGTGACGTCTTGGAAATCCATATGCTCGATCGGCGCACCGGTGATGATCAGCCCGTCGAATTTTTCATCCCAGACATCGGATACAGGGCGGTAAAAGCTCTCCAGATGGTCGGCAGCCGTATTGCGCGATTGATGGTCCGACATCCGCAACAGGCTGAATTCGATCTGCAAGGGGGTGGCACCGATCAGGCGGGCAAACTGGTTCTCTGTCTGGATCTTTTTCGGCATCAAGTTCAGCAAGGCGATGCGCAGCGGGCGGATATCCTGAGTGGCGGCCAGTTCTTCGTCAACCACCATAACACCTTCGCGCGTCAACACGTCATAGGCGGGCAGGTCCGAGGGAAGCTTGATGGGCATAGGTAAAATCCAACTTGAAACAGACGTCTAGATAGGGCGTGCGGGCAAAACTGCCAAGGGTTAGTCTTCCATCACCCCTGCAATCAGCTCGACGAAATCCTTTTCGCAGGTCAGCGCGGCGACCTGATCGGTCGTGACAGTCACCCCCCAGCGGGCCATCGCCTCATAGCGGGGCTGGCGATGGGCCAGCGCTTGGGCATAGGTCCAGCGGATGAAAGCATCAGGATCAACCTCATCCTCTTTGCAGTTGTTTTCGCTCAGATATTCGGCCCAGACCCGCGCCAGAAACTCGGGCTGATAGGCCATCGGCTTGGGTGCGCGGTCAAAGCGGCGGATCAGTTCCTGGGTGTGGGCTTCGTCGCCCTTAATCCAGATCGGCAGGCATTCCTCCGACAGGGTCTTCATCAGCGGATCGTGATCATCTTCGGGGTCAACCCATTCGCAAATCGACCCGCCGGTGTCACAGATGAAATGCGGATAGTCGTACAAATCCTTCGCCCGCGCTGCGAAATGGGCCGTGTCATACAAGGCCGCCAGTTCGGCCTTTTTGAACGCCTCCTGACGCTTGGCATATTCCGCCATCGGCAATCCGCCTTTGGCCGGATCGCCCGGCTTGCCCAGCCAGGTGGCAACAGGCGACAGGTTATCAAAGGTGATGTTCGACCCGATATAAATGCTGTCGCTCAGCAAAAGATCGCGCAGAAACGGCACTTTCATCGCCTCGGCTTTGGCGTTGTCGGCGATGGTTTCGCCCAAATACCGCGTCCCGATGCGGTAATCGATAGAGTAGTGGAACCAGTTGCCATTGCTGCGTAGCAAATGCGACAGATGGGTCTTGCCCAAGCCAGACATGGCAAACACCAGTACTTTTTTGCGCGGTGCGGCGCGCCATGCATCAGCAGAAGGGTAAAGCATCGGTGTCGTCCTTGGATCTAACGGTTTTGCGTTACCTATCAAATGGCCGGGCGATAGACTAGCCACCCGATCACGCGACAACGCAAAAAGCCCGCCACAGAACTGCGGCGGGCTTTTATTCCCCTC
Organism: Sulfitobacter sp. HGT1; assembly: GCF_013282155.1. Taxonomy (GTDB): domain Bacteria; phylum Pseudomonadota; class Alphaproteobacteria; order Rhodobacterales; family Rhodobacteraceae; genus Sulfitobacter. Next base: position 88,885 of record NZ_BLWI01000010.1, on the reverse strand, counting down.
AGACCCTCGGTTTCAGGCTCCAAGCGTTATCCCCGAACGGTCAAATCTTTTTATGCGTCTCGACCCACAGGTTGATGTAATTGCCGATAAAAATAATGGCCGCCCCGACAAAGACCCAGATATCCAAGGCCTCGGCATAAACCAGCATCCCGATGATCGCGATGACGGGCAGGCGGATGAAATCAATCGGCACAACCACCGTGGCAGGGGCGATCGACAGGGCGTTGGTCAGGCAATAATGCGCCAGCAACCCCGCGACCCCGATCAACAGTAAAAGCGGGCCGTGGGTCATGTCGGGCAAGACGATGTCGCCGTCATATCCGGCTGTCACAAGGCCAAAGACCAACTGCGTCACGGTCAGGTAAAACAGGATCGTGGTAATGGTCTGACTGCGCGTCAGCCGTTTTGTCAGCATGATCGTAAAGGCAAAGAAGATCGCAGAGGACGCGGCGGTAATCACGCCCGCATTGATCCCCTCGACCGTGGGACGGGCTACAACCAGAATGCCCACAAACCCCATCAACGCCGCCAAAGCGCGAATTTTCGTCAGCTTTTCCCCCAGGATCAGCGGCGACAACACAATCACCCACAAGGGCGAGGTGAATTCCAGCGCGAAAACCTGTGCCAGCGGAATAACAGTGACGGCATAAAACCAAAGGTTCTGGCCGGTGAAATGCGCCAGATTGCGCCCGATCTGCAGACCCAGATTGCGCGTGTTGATCTGCCGCCATGCGCCCGTGGCAAAGGCCAGCGTGACGACCACCAAAACCCCAACCGCCGACCGGTACATCATGATCTCGAACGTGTCATAGACGCCCGACACTTCGCGCCCCGCGACAGCCATCGCGGAAAACGAACTGATCGACCCGATCATCCAAAATGCTGCCTTCAGCGTCGGGCTCACACCCTGTCTTCCAAATGGAAGAAAATCCCCGCCGGAGGCATCTTTCTTTTTGGGAGCATCATTCCCATTCAATCGTGCCCGGAGGTTTGGATGTGATGTCATAGGTGACGCGGTTGATGCCCGGCACTTCGTTGATGATGCGCGTTGCCGTTTCGCCCAGGAATTCATGGGTGAACGGATAGTAATCCGCCGTCATGCCATCCACGGATGTCACCGCGCGAAGGGCGCAGGCAAAATCATAGGTCCGGCCGTCGCCCATAACGCCAACGGTCCGCACCGGCAGGATCGCCACAAACGCCTGCCAGATTTCATCATAAAGCCCGTGCTTGCGGATCTGGTCGATATAGACCGCATCGGCCTCGCGCAGGATTGCCAGCTTTTCGCGGGTAATCTCGCCGGGGCAGCGAATGGCCAGACCGGGACCCGGAAACGGGTGACGGCCGATAAAGCTGGTGGGCAGACCCAGTTCGCGCCCCAAGGCGCGGACCTCGTCCTTGAACAATTCACGCAGCGGTTCAACCAGTTTCAAGCCCATCTTTTCGGGCAGGCCGCCAACGTTGTGGTGGGATTTGATCGTGACCGACGGGCCACCGGAAAACGACACGGATTCGATCACATCGGGGTAGAGCGTGCCCTGGGCCAGAAACTTGGCATCGCCCACGGCGGTTGCATGTTTCTGGAACACGTCAATGAACAGCTTGCCAATGATCTTGCGCTTGGTTTCAGGGTCGGAAACCCCGTCCAGCTCGCCCAGGAACAGCTCCTGTTCGTCAGCATGGATCAACGGCATGTTGTAATTGTCGCGGAACATCTTCACGACCTCTTCGGCCTCGCCCTTGCGCAGCAAGCCGTGGTCGACAAAAACGCAGGTCAGCTGGTCGCCGATCGCCTCGTGGATCAACACTGCGGCGACCGAGGAATCAACCCCGCCCGACAGGCCGCAGATCACTTTGGCGTCGCCCACCTGCTCGCGGATCGCGGCAATCGCTTCCTCGCGGTAAGCGCGCATGGTCCAGTCGCCTTTGAACCCCGCCAGCTTGATGAAGTTTTCATAAAGCTTGGCCCCGTTGGGGGTGTGGTGCACCTCGGGGTGGAATTGAACCGCATAGAAGTGACGCGACGCATCGGCCGTAATCGCGAACGGCGCATTGGGCGAGGTGCCATAGACCTCAAAGCCCGGTGCGATGGCACTGACGTGGTCGCCATGGCTCATCCAGACCTGTTCGCGGTCGGTTTCAAACCAGCCGTCCAGCAGATCAAGCCGCGCTTGTGAAGGTGTGACAAAGGCCCGACCGAATTCGGCAGTGCCGTGGCCGCGTTCGACCTTGCCGCCCAGGCAATGCATCATCACCTGTTGGCCATAGCAGATCCCCAGGATCGGCACGCCCAGCGTAAACACCGATTGCGGCGGCATGGGCGCACCTTCGGCAAAGACCGAGGACGGTCCGCCGGACAGGATCACCGCTTTGGGATCGAAGTCCTTGAGGAAGGCGTCATCAACCGTATTGAACGGGTGAATTTCGCAAAACACATTGAGTTCACGCAAACGGCGGGCGATCAGCTGGGTGACCTGGCTGCCGAAGTCGATGATGAGAAGGCGGTCATGGGAGATATCTGTCATGCAGACTGATTATGGGCGGATCGCGCGCGTGGCAAGAGTGGACTGGGGGCCAGCCCCCAGACCCCGGGGATATTTTTAAGCCAGAGAAGGGGCCAATGTCGGTTTTTGACGCCTAAAGCCGTTATCCGCGTGAAATCGGCTCGGGGAATGGGGTAGCTAGGCGAAAGATTTGGCGAAAAGGAACATCACATGGCGGAATCAGCAAGACGTGGGCGTGGCGGCGGCGGAGCAGCGCGGCGCGCGGAGCGGTCGGCCGTATCCTTTGAGACTGCAAAGTATATCGAGCGCAATATTCCGAATTTCGAGATATTGAACGACGAATCGTTAGAGATCATCGAGCGCAACGCCGATATCATTCTGGAAGAAATCGGCGTTAACTTCCCTGACAACCCCGAAGCGTTGGAATTGTGGCGTGCGGCGGGGGCAACTGTGACTGGCGACCGTGTGCGTATACCGCGGGGTCTGGCGCGTGAATTGTGCAAGACGGCACCGTCTGAATATACCCAGCATGCCCGCAACCCTGACCGCAATGTTGTAATCGGCGGCCGCAATCTGGTGTTGGCACCGGTTTATGGACCGCCCTTTGTGCGCGATGCTGCGGGGGGCCGTCGCTATGCCACCATGGATGATTTCAACAAATTCGTGAAGCTGGGCTATATGTCCAAGTGGTTGCACCATTCTGGCGGCACCGTGTGCGAGCCGACCGACGTGCCGGTGAACAAGCGCCATCTGGATATGTTGCACGCCCACATGACCCTGAGCGACAAGCCGTTCATGGGCTCTGTGACCGAGCCGAGCCGCGCGCAGGATTCGGTTGATATGTGCAACATCCTGTTTGGCGCTGATTTCGTGCAGCAAAACACGGTGATGACATCGCTGATCAACATCAACTCTCCCATGACATTCGACGATGTGATGATGGGCGCGTTGAAGGTATTTGCCGAAAACAACCAGGCTGCGATCATTTCGCCCTTTATCGTGGGCGGTGCGATGGCACCTGTGTCAGTGGCCGGTACCTTGACGCAAGTGTTGGCCGAAGTGATGGCGGGCATCGCCTATAGCCAGTTGGTCCGCAAAGGGGCACCGGTGATTTTCGGGGCATTTGTGACGTCGATCGACATGAATTCGGGTGCGCCGACCTTTGGCACGCCGGAAGCGTCGCATATTACCTATGGCGCGGGGCAGTTGGCGCGGCGGATGAAACTGCCGTTCCGGTCTGCGGGATCGTTCTGCGGGTCGAAACTGCCTGATGCGCAGGCCGCCTACGAGACCGCAAACAGCCTGAACATGGGCCTGCTGTCTGGCGTGAACTTTATGTTGCACGCCTGTGGCTGGCTTGAGGGCGGGTTGGTGAGTTCCTTCGAGAAATTCGTGATGGATGCGGACCAGTTGGGTGCATTGCATCATCTGGCGCAAGGCATCCAGATGGACGAGAACGCCCAAGCGTTGGATGCCATTCGCGAAGTGGGCCCCGGCGGCCACTATCTGGGCTGTGCCCATACGCAGGCGAACTTTAAGTCGGCGTTCTGGAAATCCGATCTGCTGGACTACAAGCCGTTCGAGACCTGGCAGGACGAGGGATCGCGCGACACCCAAGCCCTGGCGTCGGCACGGGTTGAGAAACTGTTGGGAGACTATGTTCAGCCCCCCATGGACCCCGCAATCCGCGAGGCATTGGATGCGTTTGTTGCAGAACGCAAAGCGGCAGAGCCGGACAGCTTTATGTAATCGGATCTTCCGAGGACCGCAGCACGCGGGCTTCGCCGATCATGGCGCTGACCACATCAACATGGCGGACCAGGCAATAGCTTGCGTCCGCCATTTTTCTTTGGGCGTTCAGTTCTGCCTCGATCTCGATCAGGTGCATCAAGGCCGGACCGCTGCGCGGGGGGGTGCTGCACCCCAGAAGACGCCGCAAATGGCTGGCCCTGCGATAGCTTTCTGCGCCAATGCGCGCCGCCCGCATCAGCAGGGACGGGCGGTGCAGGGCGTTCAGTCTTGAGATGATATCTTGCATGTTTTCAGATCCTTGAGGTTTGAAATCGTCCCGTGACGCGGGCCGGAACCCTCGAACCATCACATGAAATTTCGATCTGTTGCGCAGCCGGTGGTCTGGCCGCGCGGGCCGGTTACGACTGTTTACCATTTGGAAACAATCATGGTTTCGACGGCGTGATTTTAACAAACACGTAACTAATGCATCTTTAGGTTGTGTGGATAAGTCTGTGGACAACTTTAGTAACTGACAAAAAGGGACAAGCAATATGACAGGGCTTTCAACCACTCGCCCGGCGGCACATTCCGCCGGATCAGACATACCGGCATGGGTCCCCCGCGACGCACGACATTATCTGTCGCATGTGGAGCAGGGCCGCCCGATCCGCGCCTTGGCACGCTCCGCCGATTGCCATGCATCAACCATCCTGCGCCAGATCCGAAAGCTGGAGACCCGGCGGGACGATCCGTTGATTGATGATGCTTTGGAAACACTGGGCCGCGTGAGTCGCCGCACGTCCCCAAGGAACACAGAAAGGCCAAAGATGACCCAGCCCGAGGACCCTCAAATGCCCGATGATGAAACCCTGATGTCCGAAGCGCGCCGGATCTTGCGCCGGATGTGTGAAACCGGCGCGATGCTGGCGGTGGCAGCCGAGATGGAAAAGGCCGTCGTGGTGCGCGACGGGGCAGGCGGGTCAAGCACCCGCACCGCAGTGGTTGACCGACCGATTGCACAGGCGATGGCGCTTAAAGGGTGGATTGCCACCACCGGCAGCGGGCGGATTACGCGGTATTTCATCACGGCCGCGGGGCGCACCGCGCTGGAACAGATGTTGCAGCAGGAACAGCCGCGCGGACCGCTGGGGTTTGCGGATGCGCAAGCCGATTTTGCCACCCAGGACGACATATGCGCGCGCCCGCAATCATCGCGCCGCGCCCGCTATACCCTTGCCGAAAGCCCTTTGGCGGCTTTGGCGCGCCGCCGTGACAAGGACGGAACGAATTTTCTGTCTGACCGCTTGGTGCAAGCCGGTGAACGCCTGCGCGAGGATTTCGAGCTGGCCCAAATGGGCGAAAAAACCACGCAGAACTGGGACCGGTTTCTAACCCCCGGCGGTGACGCGCCTGCGGGCAGCTTTACCGGCAGCGCGCCCTCTGCGGCGCGGGCACGGGTCGGGTCGGCCCTGGCCGATCTGGGTCCGGGGCTGTCGGATGTGGTGTTGCGCTGCTGCTGTTACCTGGAGGGGTTGGAGACCACCGAAAAGCGGCTTGGCTGGTCGGCGCGGTCGGGCAAGATCGTGCTACGGATCGCGTTGATGCGGCTGCGCAAGCATTACGATGAAACATTGGGGCCCGGAAGCGCGATGATCGGTTGACCGGCGCAAGGGGCTGGGCGCGGCGTTCAACCGCCGCGCCCCTTTTTCATTCAGCCGCTGTCGCTTGTGCGAACTGGCCGATCCCGTCCCGAAGCAAGAACGCATCAAGCTGCTGGCGTGCGACATCGGCGGGATCAACGGTGCCGCCCGCATCGGCAAAGGTCATCTGCAAAACGGTGCCCTGGTCGCCACCGCGCGCATCACGCGGGCGCCAATCGGCATCCAGGTGATCGGCCATATGCATCTGATCCACGACTTTGCCATCCGTCACCAAGCGGACCACCGGATGGATGAACGCATCGGGTTCTTTGCCAAACACGTTGTTCTGACGTTTCACATGCAGGGAATCGCTGCCAAAATCGCCATATTCCAGCGTGACCTGCAAGAACGAACCCGTGGTAAAGGGGGCGTCTTTCGTCCAAGATACGGGGATGTCCTGATAGGTTTTACCAGCCTGTGGTCCGTCCAGCAAAATCACATCGGCCATGAAACCCGGTTGCAGGAAAATACCCGACGCCGTGCTGATCCGGTCGATGATCGCATTGCCCAGTTCGGGTGCTGACAGGGGGGTCGTCACGGTGGGATAGGCGGTGCCGTGGACCCGCGCCGTGATCAGTTCCGCAAGGCTTTTGACGTTGTGCCGGAAGCCGTGGATAAAGCCCGACATGGTCTTTTTATAGTCGCAAGACTGCATAATCGTGCCCGCAAAGAACAGGCCTTTGACGTTCTCGCTTTCCCATTCGCCGGTCATGACGGGGAATTTATCGAAGTGGCGCAGGGCGGGCTGGATGTCTTCGGCAAAGATCGAATTGTCGAACTGGAACCCTGTGCAGGCGATGACATGGTCATAGGTCAGCACGATTTCGTGCCCTTCGGCTGCCGTCATTTGCGCCCGCACGGTATAGACGCCGTTTTCTTTGGTGATCTCGGTCGCCTTGGCATCAATCACCGCATTTTGGGATTTCAGCTGATATGTATCGAGGAAATTATTGTTAACCGCGCGCAGGTTGCCGACAAAATGCGTCTGCCATGCGAACTTGATCGGGTTGGGGCTCATCACGTGGATGCTGGCCGCATGTTCCAACAGCGAATCGGCGGTCTCGAAGGCAGAGTTGCCTTTGCCCAGAATCAGCACCCGCTTGTTTTCGTAAAGCTCGGGGGTCGGGTCGAATTCGGTATAATTTGCCGCCAGTTCAAACCCTTTGATACCCGGATCCCAGGCCTGGCTGACGCCGGTGGCCACAATCACATTTGCCGCGCGGTGCGTGGATCCGTCGGCACAGCTGATCACAAAGCCGTCAGCGGCTTTTTCGATTTTTTGCACATCGGCGTTGCAAACGATGTGATCTGCCAGCGGTTTGGCAAAGGTTTCGGCATAGCTGGTGAAATCATCGGCACTTGGGAAATACTTGCGGCTCCAGTCCTTGAACAGAAGCCCTTCGTCGTTCAGCAGCGAATTCCAGTCATGGCGCAGACGGGTTTCAGGGTTGCTGAGGCCCGTATGCACCTTGTTGATCGAGATAAACTGACGATGGCGCGGGAAGTTACGCAAAAACGCGCTGATCTTGTCCGACCGCTCAAGGACGGTAAACGACACCCCCTTTTTCGCGAAATAATAGGCAGCCTGAAGACCGGCAGGGCCTGAGCCGATGATACAGACGTCTTGGATTCCGTTGGGTGCGGACATTTAGTTTTCCTCTTGGTATAGCGTTAAAAACGAGTGCAACCTTAGGGTGGATACCCGCAACAGGCGAAGGGAAAATTAACATTTTTTTAAATAGTTGAAAAATGAGAACATCTTTCTGATCCTCGGGCCAAAAATCCCCCCATTTTTCGAAAACCAGCCATGCGCCCGCTGCCTCTTTCCTGTGGCGGGTGAAACGACTACATTGCCCGCGAACCGACATACGGAGCCAGACCATGCGCGACCTTAAAATCCCCGAACAGCGCCACCCTGAAAAAGCCAAACGCCCCGATAATCCGCAGCCGAAAAAACCAAGCTGGATTCGCGTCAAGGCACCAGGGGGCCAAGGTTACGCAGATACGGCAAAAATTATGCGTGAAAACAAGCTGGTCACAGTTTGCGAGGAAGCCGGTTGCCCCAATGTGGGCGAATGTTGGTCGCAGGGCCACGCCACCATGATGATCATGGGCGAGGTCTGTACCCGCGCCTGCACCTTCTGCAACATCGCCACCGGCAAGCCGCCCGAGGATCTGGACGTGTTCGAACCGGGCCGCGTTGCAGATGCGGTGGCCAAACTGGGGCTGAACCACGTTGTGATCACTTCGGTTGACCGCGACGACATTGCGGACGGCGGTGCCGAACATTTCGCGCAGACCATTCGCGCCATTCGCAAGAGGTCGCCCGACACCACGATCGAGATTCTGACGCCGGATTTCATCCGCTGCGATCCGAAGGTGCTGGAAATCGTCGTCGAGGCGCGGCCTGACGTGTTTAACCACAACCTTGAAACCGTGCCGGGCCTGTACCCCGAAGTCCGCCCCGGCGCGCGGTACTTCCACAGCTTGCGTCTGTTGCAGCGGGTCAAGGAACTGGACCCGTCGATGTTCACCAAATCCGGCATCATGGTCGGCTTGGGCGAAGACCGCCAATCGGTCATTCAGGTCATGGAAGACATGCGCGCCGCCGACATCGATTTCCTGACCATCGGGCAATATCTGCAACCCACGCCCAAACATCACCGCGTGGACCGTTTCGTGCATCCTGATGAATTCGCATCCTATGAAAAGGCGGCATTCGGCAAGGGATTCTTGATGGTTTCGGCGACACCGCTCACCCGGTCCAGCTATCACGCGGGGGATGATTTCGCGCGCCTGCGGGCCGCGCGTCAGGCCAAGCTGGCAAAAAGCTAGGTTAGAACCTGCGGCCCATACGTTCGGCTGTTAACCACTCGGGCCAATAGCCGGCGTATTCCAGACCAAAGATGATCGCCGCGACCAGAATGATTGCAAACACAAACTTAACCCGCCGGGGCGACGGCGGGTTTTGCGCCCAGCGTTTCATCCGCATGAGCCAGACAATGTTCATGATGTGAAGCGGACCTTGCCGATAAAGGGCAGGTTGCGGTTGCGCTGTGCGAAATCAATGCCATAGCCCACAACAAATTCATCCGGTATTTCAAAGCCGATCCAATCGGCCTTCATGTCGACCTCGCGGCGGCTGGGTTTGTCCAGCAATGCAATGGTTTTCAGCCGCGCCGGTTCGCGCGACAAAAGCAGGTTACGCACGTGGTGCAACGTGTGGCCCGTATCGACGATATCTTCGACAACCAGCACGTCACGCGCTTCGATAGCGCCGCGCAAGTCCTTGAGAATACGTACTTCTCTGCTGCTTTCCATGCCGTCGCCATAGCTGGACGCTTCCAGAAAATCCACCTCGATCGGCAGGTCCAGTTCGCGCACCAGATCGGCGATAAACACAAACGATCCGCGCAGCAGCCCGACCACGGTCAGCTTGCTGGTGCCTTCGAATTCGGTCTGGATTTCACGGCACAACGCTTCGATCCGCGCAGCAATCGCCTTGGCCGAGATCATTTCATCGATGACATAAGGACGCGTTGGCATGGGTTTGACCTTGAAAAGGGGGCGTTTAAGATTTCATAAGGGCTAACTACATGACAGATGGAAATCAATGCCTACCCATTCAGAGACCCGCGAACTGCCCTACACCGCCCAACAGATGTATGATCTGGTGGCCGATGTGGCGTCTTACCCCGAATTTCTGCCCTGGACCGCCGCCGCGCGCATCAAAAGCCGCACGGACAAAGGCGATCACGAGGTGATGGATGCCGATCTGGTGATCAGTTTCAAGGTGTTCCGCGAAAGGTTCACCAGCCGTGTGGTGCTGTGGCCTGAACCGAAAAAGATCGACACCGAATATCTGGACGGGCCGTTCAAGTTCATGAAATCCAACTGGCATTTCGAAGACGCGGGGCAAGGTACCTGCAAGGTCCATTTCTTTGTCGATTTCGAGTTCAAGAACATGGTGCTGCAAAAGATCATCGGCGTGGTTTTCAACGAGGCGATGCAACGCGTGGTACGCGCCTTTGAAAAACGCGCGGCGGATTTATACGGGCCGACGGCTTAACCAACACCTACATCAGCCGTTCGAGGTCCGAAAAGCCGTTTCAAGCCGCTGAAACATCTGATCGAATTCGGCCAGCTCAGGGTCGGTTTTATCGATCTGCACCAGCAGCGCGCGATAGTCCTGCAACATTGTTTCGAGCGCTGGAATATACGTATCTGCCCATTGCTCGGCGCGGATGCGATCGGGTTGTTTTTGGGCTTTCTTTCGGGTCGCGCTGATGGATTTCAACGCATTCAAGCGATGCTTTATGGCAGCGCGGTAGATTTTGATCACACGGTCCGGCTCTGCCACAAGCAGCAGCCGGTTCAGTATCAACCTTGTGTTTTCAAACAAAGGGCCAAAGAAATCGCGGCTGGTCACAGTGCGGATCATGTCCGCCTCGACCAGATCAAGAAAACCGTTGTCGATATATTGATAGGTGATCCAAAGGGTGCCCGCCCCGCTGAGCGCAATGACCTGATCCGTTCGAATACTGCCGCTTTCGGAACAGGCGACAAGAGCGTCAAAGTACCGGTCGGCATCCTTGGAAATGGATTTAAATTTGGGTTCGAACCCCTCGAGAATCCCGTCGCGCACAGTGATCATCCATTTTGCAAATATGCTTTCGCCCTCATTCGCATGTGTATTTGTCTAAATTAAGAAATCGGGGTGTCGTCATGGAAACCACGGTATGAGACGAAAAATGCTCCCGCATGTGACATGCGAGAGCATCGTTTTTTCAGGGATTGCCAAGGCTCGAAATCAATCGAGCCGCTTCCAATATATCCCGGCCTAGCTGGTCAGATCATAGGCGCGCTCGCCGTGCACAGCCAGATCAAGGCCGGTTGTCTCTTCCTCTTCCGACACGCGCAGCGGTGTGATGGCTTTGCAGATGAACACCAAGGCGACGGTGACCACAGTGGTATAGATGCCAACAATCGCCAGCGACCCCAGCTGCGCCGCCCAGGAGCCCGCGCCAAAGGCCGCGATCATGATCGTGCCAAAGATACCACCCACACCGTGTACGGCAAAGACATCCAGCGTATCGTCGATCTTGGCTTTGTTACGGATCAGCAAAACGGCCTCCTGACACATCACACCGGCCACGGCCCCGATGATCAGCGCCTCCCATGGGCCGACAAAACCGGACGCGGGGGTGATGGATGCCAGACCGGCAATTGTACCCGTGACGATACCCACCATCGACGATTTGCCGAATTTGATACGTTCCCACAGCGCCCAGGACAGAGACGCTGTCGCGGCAGAAATATGCGTGACCGTGATCGCCATTGCCGCACCACCATCCGCCGCCAGTTGCGAGCCGCCGTTAAAGCCGAACCAACCGACCCACAGCATCGCCGCACCGATCATCACAAAACCGGGGTTATGCGGCGGTGTGTGGCTGTTTTTGCGTGACCCCAGAAAGAAGGCGATGATCAGTGCCGCGAGACCTGCGGTTTCATGCACCACAATGCCGCCCGCGAAGTCGCGTACGCCCACATCGCCAAAGATACCGCCGTCGGCCAGAAAACCGCCGCCCCAGACCCAATGCACAACAGGCGCATAGCAGATCAACATCCACAACCCCGAAAACAGCATGACAAAGCCAAAGCCGACACGCTCAACATAGGCACCGACGATCAGCGCAGGCGTGATGATCGCGAATGTCATCTGGAAAGCAAAGAACAAGATCTCGGGCAGGGTGCCGGACAGGCTGTCGACCGTGACGCCGTTCAGGCCCAGCTTGTCCAAGCCGCCCCAGAAACCCGATGTGCCGGACCCGAAAGCGATGGAATAGCCGACGAAAAACCAAAGCACGCTCATCAGACAGGCGATGGCATAGCAATGCATGAAAACGCTCAGCACGTTGCGGCTGCGCACAAGGCCGCCGTAAAACAGGGCAAGCCCCGGCAAAGTCATAAACAGAACCAAGGCCGTCGCGGTCATGATCCAGGCTGTATCGGCAGCATTCATCGTTAATTTCCCCCATTGCGGTATGTTGAAAGGCTGCAAAGCGGATGGGGTGGCGCAACGAAAGTCAAAATGCAGGCAGAGACGCCATTTATTCGTGCATTTATGCAAGCGCCTTAAATTTAGGCTGCATTGAAGGCGTTAAGCCTATTTTTTGATCAGTTTGAAACCGCGCCCAAAAGCAGGGTCAAGGCGTGGTCGCGCGCGGCCAGACGGACCTTATCGCGCCCCAGCGGGCCAAAATCCAGCGTCTCAACCGCGACGTTTTCATCGGTGGCCAGACCAAAGCACACGCGCCCTTCAGGCTTGTGTTCAGACCCGCCAGGCCCTGCGATTCCGGTGATGGATACGGCGATTTGGGCTTTTGAATGGGCCAAGGCACCTAGTGCCATTTCCCGCGCGACCTGTTCGGACACGGCCCCGAACTGGTCAAGGGTTGCCGGTGACACGTCGAGCAAATCTATCTTGGCGTCATTGGTATAGGTGACAAACCCGCGGTCAAACATGGCGGATGATCCGGGCAAATCGGTCAATGCAGCAGCGACCATGCCCCCGGTGCAGCTTTCGGCGCTGGTGATCATGATGCCGCGCGCAAGGGCGCGTTCCAGCAAAATCGCCGCGTCAGAGAAGCCCATGATAAAGCCCCGCCAGCGCAATCACGCAGATCAGTGCAAAGACCCCCGCAATCACATCATCCAGCATCACGCCAAGCGCATCACCGCGCCGGTCAGCCCAGCCCACCAGCAGCGGCTTCCAGATGTCGAACAGGCGAAACAGCGCAAAGGCCGCAATCCAGCCCGGCCACATCACAAGGATATTCAACCCCATCGACCACGCCGCATAACTGAGCGGCAGCAGGGCGATCCACTGGCCTGCGACCTCGTCGATCACGATCTCGGAGGGGTCGTGGTCATCGCTGCCAGCCGTCATCTTTGCCGTCGCCCACCAACCGGCGGCAAAGGCCACGAGGATACCGATCACCAGCAAGGGGAACCCGCCGATCACATGCAACAGCCACGCCCATGGCAGGGCGACCAGCGACCCCCAGGTGCCGGGGGCAGGGCGAATATATCCGACGCCCAGAACGGTGCCGATCAGCTTTGCAAGTTTCATAGTTTCACCAATGTTGCTGTGGCCATGCAGGCGATGCCTTCGCCGCGACCGGTAAAGCCCAGACGCTCGGATGTGGTTGCCTTGACCGATACGCGGTCGGCGTCGATCCCCAGATACAGGGCCATGACATCGCGCATGGCGGCGGCATGGGGGCCGACCTTGGGGTATTCGCAGATCAAGGTGCAATCGACATGGGTCAGGGTGAACCCCTTGGACCGCGCCAGATCGGCGGCATGGGTCAAAAAGATATGGCTCGCGGCACCTTTCCATTGCGGATCAGAGGGCGGGAAATGCTGGCCGATATCGCCCATCGCCAAAGCCCCATAAATCGCGTCAGTCACCGTGTGCATCCCGACATCCGCGTCAGAATGGCCCATAAGCCCTTGATCATGGTCGATTTTCACGCCGCACAGCATCACGTGGTCACCGGGCCCAAAGGCATGTACGTCAAATCCGTTGCCGGTGCGAATGTCCATCTGGCTCTCCAATATGCGGGCGGCGCGGGTCAAATCGCCGGGCAGGGTTATTTTCAGGTTATCGGCGCTGCCGGGGGTGATGGCAACGGAGATTCCGGCCGCACGCGCCACTTCGACATCATCCGCCGCGACCCCGTCAAAGGTGGCATGGGCGGCCTGAATGGCGGCGGTGACAAAACCTTGCGGGGTTTGGGCTGCGTAAAGGGCGGTGCGGTCTTGGGTGCCGGCGACTTCGCCATCCTCTGCACGCCACAGGGCATCGGTCACGGGCAGACCGGGGGCCGCGGCCGGGCAGGTCTTGAGCGCCGTCAGAACACCATCAATCACGGCTTTCGACACACAGGGCCGCGCGGCGTCATGGATCAACACCAGATCACTCTGGCCAATCAGGGCCAGTCCGCTGCGCACAGACCCTGCACGGTCGGCCCCGCCCACAGCGATCAAGCATCCTTCGGCCTTGAACCCCTCGGCCTGATCCATATCGGCTTCGTTCAGAACAATAACTATCGTATCAATCGCGCCGTGACGCTGGAACGCGGCAACGGTGTGGTCGATTACGCGCTTGCCACACAGGCCTTGCCATTGCTTGGGAACAGGGCCGCCCGCGCGGGTACCACGCCCCGCAGCGACGATCAGAGCGGCAATTTTTGGCGGTGATGACATTGGCGGCCTCTTGAAGGGATAGCACGGTTTTAGGCAAAGCCGGCCTGCGGTGCAATCTCTTGGCGTCAATGCCTAATAATTAGGCACATCAAGATATATATGCCCCTTATATGCGGCGGTTTTCTTGAGTTTTGCAACGCCTGCCGATACACCCGAGGCAACTGCACAAGGATTAATCGTTTTGGGTCTTGCCGATCTGCCCTTTTCCCTCAGCCCGCCTGTTTTACTTGCACCCATGGCCGGCATCACGGACCTGCCGTACCGGACGCTGGTTGCCTCGTTCGGGGCAGGTCTGGTCGTGTCTGAAATGGTGGCCTCAGAAGATATGATTAACGCCCGTCCCGGCACCCGCGAAAAGGCCGAACTGGGTCTGGGGATCGAAGGCACCGCCGTGCAACTTGCCGGTCGCGAGGCCGCACCGCTGGCCGAAGCCGCGCGCATGGTAGAAGCCCAAGGCGCGCGGGTGATCGACATCAACATGGGCTGTCCTGCCAAAAAGGTCACCCAAGGCTATTCGGGTTCTGCACTGATGCGCACGCCCGACTATGCGCTGACCCTGATCGAAGCAGTGGTCAATGCGGTATCGGTGCCGGTGACCCTGAAGACCCGGCTGGGATGGGATGACGCCATGCTGAACGCGCCGCAAATCGCGGCAGCTGCGGAAAACGCAGGCATCGCGATGATCACCATTCACGGTCGTACCCGCTGCCAGTTCTACAAAGGTGCCGCCGATTGGGCCGCCATTGCAAACGTCAAAAACGCCGTGTCGATCCCGGTGATCGCAAACGGGGATATCGTGGACAGTGACACCGCGCAGATGGCCTTGGATCAATCGGGCGCGGATGGTGTGATGGTCGGGCGGGGATCGCAGGGGCAACCCTGGATATTGGCGCAAATCGCGCATCAGCTGTATCAGACGCCTGCGCCGGTTGTGCCGCAAGGGGCCGATTTCACCCGTATGGTCGCCGACCACTACGAAGAGATCATCCGCTTTTACGGCACCACCATCGGCCTGCGTGCCGCGCGCAAACATCTGGGTTGGTACATGGATACCTCCGCCACCCCCCGTGACCTGCGCCGCGCCGTTCTGACAGCACCCGACCCGAAAACGGTGCATCTGCTTATCAACGATGCGATGGTCGCGCATCCGGTCATGGAAGCGGCATGATGGACGTTAGTGATGTCTTTAACTCGCTTCCGGTGCCTGCGGTTCTGATCGGGCCGGATGACCGGATCGTCGATCTGAACTCCGAAGCCGAAGGGTTTCTGAACACCTCGGCCAAGACGGCGAAAGATACGCCCGTCTGGGATCTGATCGCCGTGAATGCCCCGCTCGAGGAAGCCTTTGCCCGCGCGCGCAAGAACGACACGCCTTTGTTTGTGAATGACGTCGATGTGGGCAGCGGCCAACGCCCGCCCGCCTTGTCCGATCTGCATCTGGCCCCGTTGAACGGATCGCCCGGCCATATGTTGCTGATGATCACCCCGCGCGAACTGGTGGGCCGGATGAGCCAGAACAATCAGGTCAAATCCGCCGCGAAATCCGCCATCGGCATGGCAGAAATGCTGGCCCACGAGATCAAGAACCCGCTGGCGGGGATCACCGGTGCCGCGCAATTGCTGAGCATGAACCTGAACGCCGAAGACCTTGAACTGACCGATCTGATCGTCGCGGAATCGCGCCGGATCGTGAAACTGCTGGAACAGGTCGAACAGTTCGGCAACCTGATGCCGCCGGAATTGAAGGCCGTGAACCTGCACGATGTGCTGGACCGTGCCCGCCGGTCGGCATTGCTGGGGTTCGGCGCGCGCATGAAAATCATCGAAGATTATGACCCGTCGTTGCCCTTGGCCTTGGGCGACAAGGATCAACTGCTTCAGGTGGTGCTGAACCTTGTCAAAAACGCCTCCGAGGCGGCAGGCGATACCGGCGGCACCATCCGGTTGCACAGCTTTTACGAACATTCCTTCCGGCTGCGCCGCGCTGATGGGTCCGGCCAATCCCTGCCGCTTCAGATCGAAGTGATTGATGACGGCCCTGGATTGCCCGAATCCATTCAGGACGATGTGTTCGAACCCTTTGTGTCGGGCCGTGAAAACGGCACCGGGCTGGGGCTCGCGCTGGTCAGCAAGATCATATCGGACCACGGCGGCTGGATTTCCGTCAATTCCGCCCCCGGCAAAACCGTATTTCGTATTTCCCTTCCGCGCGCCGACAAGGCGCAGTCGGAAGCCCTCGCACCCGAACAGGAGACGTAAAAATGGATGGCACAGTTCTGGTCGCCGATGATGACCGCACAATCCGCACGGTTCTGACGCAGGCGCTGACCCGCGCGGGCTGCAAGGTCCACGCAACCTCCAGCCTGACCACGCTGATGCGGTGGGTCGGCGAGGGCAAAGGCGATGTGGTGATTTCGGATGTGGTCATGCCCGACGGTAACGGGCTTGAGATGCTGCCCAAGATCGCCAAGGACCGTCCCGGTTTGCCGGTTATCGTGATCTCGGCGCAAAACACCATCATGACGGCGATCAAGGCCGCCGAGGCCGAGGCCTATGATTATCTGCCCAAACCGTTTGATCTGCCCGATCTGATGAAACGCACGGCGCGCGCCCTTGAACGCAACGGCGCGCCACGTCGCGCGGTGCAAACCAATGATGCGGGCGACCGTGATGACCTGCCCTTGGTGGGCCGCACCCCTGTGATGCAGGCGCTGTACCGTGTGGTTGCACGGGTGATGAACACCGATCTGCCGGTGTTGATCTGGGGTGAATCCGGCACCGGAAAATCCCTGATCGGCAAGGCGATCCACGATTTTTCCGACCGCCGCAACCTGCCGTTTGTGACCGTCACCTCCTCGGAGTTGCAAGACATCGAAGGACCGGCCCGCGTATTGGCACGGGTGCGCGGTGGTACGCTGCTGATCGACGAGATTGGTGATTTCTCCGAAGAAATTCAGGCCCGCATTGCACGGATGATGGATACCCCCGGCGAACATGCGCCGCGTTTTCTGGCGACCAGTCAATCGGATCTGGCCGCCGCGATGAAGGCAGGCACCCTGCGCCGCGATCTGTATTACCGCCTGTCCGGTGCAACCTTGCACGTGCCTGCCTTGCGCGACCGCGTCGAAGACATCAGCCTGCTGGCGGCGCATTTTCTGGAACGCTCTGAAACCGGGAACACCGTGCCACGGGCGCTGTCCGACGGGGCGGCCAAAGTCTTTGCCAATTACCAATGGCCCGGCAACGTGCGCCAGCTGGAACATGCGATGCGGCAGCTGGCCCTGACCAGCCGCGCGCCGGAGATTACCCAAATCGAGGCCGAACAGGTCTTGGGCGCGCAGCCCGACCCCGAACCGTTGCGCGCACAGGCAAATACCGAAAAACTGGGGGCCTCCGTCGAACGGCATCTGCAGCGGTATTTTGACCAGCACGGGTCGATGTTGCCGCCTCCGGGGCTTTATGCGCGTATCCTGCGCGAGATCGAGGCCCCGTTGATTGAAATCGCCCTCTCCGCAACCGCAGGTAATCAGGCTAAATGTGCCGATCTGCTGGGAATCAACCGCAATACCTTGAGAAAAAAGATCACTGACCTCGATATAGAGGTGACACGCGGTCGCAAAATGATGTAAAAGAGCCACATAACCGTGGCCATCGGGCCTCACAACCCGATCAGGACCACATTAATAGGCAGTGGATGCATTCTTGCATCACATCATCGGTGAGGATTGCGGGTGCTAACCCGGTCACGCAGTTATTATTTGTTGCGTCTTGAGCGTTTGCGCCGTGTCCGGCGTTATCGCAATGTTGCAACCATTGGGCTGGTCGTTTTGGGTCCCGTGCTGGCGCTTGTCACCTATCTGGTGCTGGGGCCATTGGGGCAGGGGGCGAACACCCCCAGCTTGCGGCTGATCCTGCTTACCGATCTTGTCTATATCCTACTGGTTGCGGCGCTCGTGTTCAGTCAGGTCGCGCGCCTGATTGCGGCACGCCGCGCGAAATCGGCAGGCTCGCGGCTGCATCTGCGGCTGACCGGTGTGTTTGCGCTGATGGCGCTGATCCCCACGGTCAGTGTCGCGGTCTTTGCCGGTCTGACGATCAATGTCGGGCTTGAGGGTTGGTTTTCGGAACGTGTGCGCAGCGTGGTTGGCAATTCGCTGGCGGCGGCACAGGCGTATGAATCCGAACAGCGCGACGATCTGATTGCCGATGCCATTGCCTTGGCGCGGGGCATCGACACGGCGCGATCCCAAGGCGTGAACATCCCCGATTCCCAACTGCTGGCCGAAGGACAATTGCAGATCCAGCGCGGCCTGCGCGAGGCCTATCTGATTGATGGCACGGCACAAATTCGGGCGCGCGGTGACCGGTCCTATCTGTTCGACTATGAGGCACCGGATGCCGAGCAGATCAGGCAGGCCCAGGAAAACGAAGGCCGCCCGCTGGTCATCGAGGACTGGCCCAACAATGAATTCCGCGCCCTTGTCCCGCTTGACTCCTATCTGGACCGGTTCTTGTACGTCAGCCGCGACGTCGATGGCGAAATCCTGTCGCTGCTGGATGACACAAGGGAAACCGTGCGTCTGTATCAACAGCTTGAAAACGAACGCGGCAAGCTGTTGTTCGAATTCGGGCTGCTTTATGTGGGCTTTGCGCTGATCCTTATTCTGGCGGCGGTCTGGTTGGGGCTGTGGTTTGCCGAACGTCTGTCCGGCCCCGTGGGCCGCCTGACTGTGGCCGCGCAACAGGTGGGCGCGGGCGATCTTGAGGTGCAGGTCCGCGAAGAAAACGGCGATGACGAAATCGCGATGCTGGGCCGGTACTTCAACCAGATGACCAAACAGCTCAAGGGCCAGCGCGAGACCCTGCTGGACAATACCCGTCAGATCGAACGTCGGCGCCGCTTGTTTGACTCGGTGCTCAGCTCGGTCACGTCTGGGGTTGTGGGCCTTGATCCCGAAGGGCGCGTGGCCTTTGTGAACCGGTCGGCGATGCGCTTGCTGGATTGGGAGGAAGATCAGCAATCGCTGGCGATTGCGGTGGCGGTGCCCGAATTCGGGCCGCTGTTCAACACCGTGGTGTCCGGCCATGGCGAAGTCGCCCAAGGCGAGGTCAAAGTATCGCGGCAAGGCCAGATGGAGAACCTGCTGGTCCGCGTGGCCACCCGCCGCAGCGAGGACGGGCGCCTTGAGGGCTATGTTGTGGCCTTTGACGACGTGACCGATCTGGTCAGCGCCCAGCGGATGGCCGCATGGGGCGACGTGGCCCGCCGGATCGCCCACGAGATCAAGAACCCGTTGACGCCGATCCAGCTTAGCGCGGAGCGCATCCAGCGCAAATTCGCACGCAAATTGCCCGACGATGCAGAGGCGCTTGAGCAATTGACCGGCGTGATCATCCGCCAGACCGGCGACCTGCGCCGTATCGTTGACGAGTTTTCCAAATTCGCGCGGATGCCCGAGCCCGAAACATCCGAGCAGGATGTCGCGCAACTGGTGCGCGATGCGGTGTTGCTGCAACAAAGCGGCCAGCCTGACGTGACGATTGTCGCGACCCTGCCAGAGGGGCCGGTCGTGGCCCCCGTGGATGCTACGATGATGTCACAGGCCCTGATGAACCTGATTAAGAACGCAGGCGAAGCCATTGAAAGCCTGAAACAAAAAGGCGCTCCAGATGACCTTGATCCGCGCATCGAAGTGACCCTGACCGTGCAGCCAACAACAGTTCAAATATCAATCGCTGACAATGGTATCGGCTTGCCAGAAGACCGCGCGCGGCTATTTGAACCCTATGTAACAACCCGCAGCGAAGGCACAGGCTTGGGCCTGCCCATCGTGAAAAAGATAATCGAGGAACATGGCGGCACCTTGGTGTTGGAAAACGCCCCCTGTTTCGACGGCCAATCCCATTTTGGCGCTATGGCGATCATTACATTGCCCCTTAGTGTCACACCCCCGACAACCGAATTGGAGACCCCAGATGAGTGACATCCTGATCGTGGACGACGAACGCGATATTCGCGAACTGATTTCTGACATTCTGGAGGACGAAGGCTATGCCACGCGGCTGGCGGGCAATTCGGACGAGGCAATGGCCTCCATCAATGCGGAACCGCCAGCGCTGATGATTTTGGACATCTGGTTGAAGGACAGCCAGATGGACGGGATTGATATCCTCAAGACGGTCAAGCGTGACAATCCTGATGTGCCGGTCGTTATTATCTCGGGGCACGGGAATATCGAAATCGCCGTCGCCGCCATCAAGCAGGGTGCCTATGATTTCATCGAAAAGCCGTTCAACATCGATCAGTTGCTGGTGGTGATCCGCCGCGCGATGGAAACCTCGCGTTTGCGCCGTGAAAACCAGACGCTCAAGCGGCGCGATGTCACGAATGCCAAAATGATCGGGTCTTCGACCGCGTTCAAAACCCTGATGGGCCAGTTGGACAAAGTCACCAAATCAAACGGGCGCGTCATGCTGCGCGGCCCCGCCGGTGCCGGCAAGGAAATCGCCGCGCGCTATATTCACAGCAATTCCGCCCGCGCTTCGGCACCGTTTGTGACGATCAACTGCGCCAGTGTGGCCCCCGACCGGATGGAAGAAGTCCTGTTCGGCGTGGAAAGCGCTGAGCGCGGGATCGAGCCGGGATTGCTGGAACAGGCCCATGGCGGTGTGATCTTTTTCGACGAGGTCGCAGACCTGCCGCTTGGCACACAATCGAAAATCCTGCGGGTGCTGGTCGACCAGCAATTCACCCGCGTGGGCGGGCATGACAAGGTGCGCGTCGATCTGCGTGTGGTTTCCAGCACCAACAAAGACCTTGATGCCGCGATCAAGGCCGAAACCTTCCGCGAAGAACTGTTTCACCGCCTGAATGTGGTCCCGATTTCCGTGCCGTCCCTGGAGGAACGCCGCGAGGATATTCCGGTGCTGGCCGATCACTTTATCGCCGAATTCAACAGCAGTCAGGGCTTGCCTTTGCGCGCGTTCTCGGATGATGCGGTGGCCTTGCTGCAAACCATGGTCTGGCCCGGCAATGTGCGTCAGTTGAAAAATCTGGTGGAACGGGTACTGATCCTTGGCGATGGCACCGGCCCGATCGAAGCGCGCGAATTGCCCGGAGAGGACGAAAACACCGAGGAAGACGGTCGCGTCGTCCTATCCGGTGCCTTGGCGACCTTGCCGCTGCGCGAGGCCCGCGAAGCATTCGAGCGGGAATACCTGCTGACCCAGATCAACCGTTTTGGCGGCAACATCAGCCGCACCGCCAATTTTGTCGGCATGGAACGGTCCGCGCTGCACCGCAAGCTGAAAAGCCTTGGTGTCGTGACCTCGGCCAAGTCCGGTACGCGCATCGCCCATGTCGATGACGAAGTCGAAGGCTAACCCAAGGTGACGATCTGAAAGCTGCCGTCGGGGTTGCGGATCACACAGGATTTCGCATTCAACGGGGGCAGGGTGGTCGTCGCCCGTTGCGGGGCCGATTGCGCCACAGATGCGGGGCAGGCCGGAATCGACACGGGGGCAAACCCCTTGTCGGCCATACATTGGGCTTCGACCCTTTTGCGCAAATCGTCGTTGGGATCGACCGTATAAAGCATCCCCGGCTCGTAAAACCCCGGCACAACGTAACAGGTGCCCGCAGCGTTGCATTCGCTGCGCGCAGGGATATAGCGCGGCGGCGTTTGGACGATACGGGTCGAGGGCGGCACCTTGTCGAGCGCTTCGACCTCGCAGATTGTCGTTTGGCGCTGGACGGCTGCAACACTGGCACCCGCCTTGTAATAAGTGTTCAGCGGGGCGCAGGCCCCAAGCCCGAGGACCCCCATCACCCCTATGGTCAGAGTTTTCATCTTATGTACCGCCTTTATTGCCGCTGAATGCCGCTGGGGCCATTTAGACATTTGAATTGACCCTTGCATAGCCATCTGTCATTCAAATCAACGATCAAGCGGGTGGTTGCCGCCTTGCCCCGACATCGGGCGAAACGCCAAAGGAACCTTTCATGAAAGTGATTATTTGCGGTGCAGGTCAAGTCGGCTGGCAGATTGCACGCCATCTTTCCGGTGAACGCAACGATGTGACAATCGTTGACAGCAACGCCGATCTGGTGCGCCGCGCCACCGATACGCTGGATGTTCAGGGCATTGCCGGCTTTGCCAGCTATCCCGATGTGCTGGACCGTGCAGGCGCGCGTGACGCGGAAATGATCATCGCTGCGACCCATTCGGACGAGGTCAACATGGTGACCTGTCAGGTCGCCCATTCGGTTTTCGGCATCAACCGCAAGATCGCCCGTCTGCGCAGCCAATCCTATCTGACGGCGATTTACTCCGACCTCTACCGCCGTGACCACATGCCCATCGACGTGGTGATCAGCCCCGAAAAGGAAGTCGCGGCCGCAGCGCTCCAGCGGTTGTCGGCACCGGCGTCTTTTGACACCGAAACCTTTATGGATGGTATGGCCCATCTGATCGGCATCCAGATCGACGAAGGCTGCCCCGTGGTCAACACGCCGCTGCGCCAATTGTCTGATCTGTTTTCCACCCTGCGTGCCGTTGTCGTTGGTGTGCGCCGTGATGGCACCTTGTTTGCCCCAGAAAGCAAAGACCAGATTTTCGTGGGCGACGCCTGCTATGTCTTTACGCACCGCGATGACATCGCCCGCACGCTCGAGATTTTTGGCAAGAAAACCAGCAAGTTGGAACGCGTTGTTCTGGTTGGTGGCGGGAATGTCGGTCTGGCCGTCGCACAAAGCCTTGAGGGCAAGGAAAAACGCGTCCGCACCAAGATGATCGAAAAGAACCGTGCCATTGCCGAACGGGCTGCCGAAGCTTTGGAACGCACCATCGTGTTGAACGGGGACGGTCTGGATGCGGCCCTTTTGGCCGAGGCCGGGATCAGCCGCGCAGATGCGATGATGGCGATCACCGATGATGATAAAACCAACATGCTGGCCTGTGTGCGCGCCAAGGCCGAAGGCTGCCCCTATGTCATCGCGCTGATCAACGACCCGACGCTGGTACCCCTGATGGAACCGCTTGGCATCGACGCCTATATCAACCCGCGCGCCACCACCGTCAGCTCCATCCTGCGCCACATCCGCCATGGCCGGGTGCGTGCGGTCTATTCGATCGGTGACGCCGAAGCCGAAGTGATCGAGGCCGAAGTGCTGTCCACCTCGCCACTGGCTGGCAAACGCATCGCCGAGATTGATTTCCCCGAAGGCGTGCTGGTTGGCATGGTGCGCAAGGGCGACAAGGTGATACGGCCCCTTGGCAGCACCCGCATTGACGAAGGCGATGTGATCGCTGTTTTCTGTATGGCAAAAGACGTGCCGCAGGTTGAACAGTTGATGCAGGTCTCGATCGACTTTTTCTGATGCGATATCAGGACGCCGCCGCATGAGCCGCAAACGCAATATCCGCAAGGAGCTTTTGGAACTGCCGTTGTTCCTGCTCATTTTCGGGATTTTCTCTGCGTCAATGATCGTGCCTGCGTTCTATGGGGTGGTCACCGATGACCTGCTGGCGTCACGGGCGTTTTTCTATTCCGCGCTGTTGGGTATGGTTGTCTTTGCGATGATCGCCATCGCGCATTCGGGGCGCAAACCCCGGCATGGGGCGCTTGGGCCGTTGTTGTCGCTGTTTTGCAGCTTTGTGGTTTTGCCCGCGATCCTTGCGGTGCCGTTTCTGGAAGCCTTGCCAACCACGCGGTTCCTGAACGCCTATTTCGATATGGTCAGTTCGATCACCACCACAGGGGCAAGCCTGTTCGACGATCCCGGACGGCTGAGCGATACCTTGCATCTGTGGCGCGCGCAGGTGGCGTGGATGGGCGGGCTGCTGATGTGGGTCGCGGCGTCGGCCATTCTGGCACCGCTGCACCTTGGCGGGTTCGAGGTGACATCCCAGGCCGAACCGGGCAACCCCGACGACCGGCGCACCACCGCCACGGCCCCGATCAATCCGCGCTTGCGGGTGTTACGCTCGGCCGGGGCGCTGACGCCGACCTATCTGGCGCTGACGCTGCTGCTTTGGGTTTTGCTGCTGGCCAATGGTGACCGGTCACTGGTTGCGCTGTGCCACGCGATGTCGGTGATGGCGACATCCGGTATTTCCCCCCTGGGCGGCATCCATGACACAGGCGTCGGATTTGGTGCCGAGGCGGTGATGATGCTGTTCATGCTGTTTTCGCTGTCCCGGCTGACCTTTTCCAAAGATACCGTTACAGCCACCCAAGGCGGTTTGCGCACCGATCCGGAATTTCGCATGGGGTTGGCCCTGATCATCGGTGTGCCGCTGGTCCTCTTTGCACGGCATTTTATTGGCGCATTCGACGTCTCCGCCACCTCCGAAGCGCAGGAAAGCGGCAGTGCGCTTTGGGGCGCGATCTTTACCGTGACCTCGTTTCTGACGACCACGGGTTTTGTCAGTTCGTCCTGGGCGCAGGCCCAAAGCTGGTCCGGGCTGGAAACGCCGGGCCTGATCCTGATGGGGCTGGCCCTGATCGGGGGCGGGGTGGCGACGACTGCCGGTGGCGTGAAACTGCTGCGGGTTTTTGCGCTGTACCGCAACGGCGTGCGCGAGTTGGAACGGCTGGTGCACCCGAATTCGGTGTCCGGCGCAGGGACTGCGGGGCGGCGCCTGCAAAGCAATGGCGCGTTCATCGCGTGGATCTTTTTCATGCTCTTTGCCCTGTCGCTGGCCGGTGTGACCCTGCTGCTGACCTTTGTCGGTGCACCGTTTGAGGATGCGCTGGTGATGTCGGTGGCAAGCCTTGCCACAACAGGACCGCTGATCGAATTTGCCGCCGATGCGCCGATTGCGCTGATCGAGCTGGGCGACCCCGCAAAGATGATCCTGATCGGGGCGATGGTGCTGGGGCGGCTCGAAACTTTGGCTATTATCGCCTTGCTGACCCCTGATCTGTGGCGTGCGTGACACGAATTGTAGCCCGCCTGACAGGGCTGCGTGACATTTGGGGTGGAAACTCCTGACGGGCACCTACATACTCGGTCGAAATCGGGGTCCGGTCCGCGGACATCAGCAAGAACAACAGCAAGAAAAAAAGGCGAGACCATTATGGCGTCTGACAGACAAAACCTTCAGGATGCATTCCTGAACCATGTGCGCAAAACCAAAGTTCCAGTGACGATCTTTTTGATCAACGGGGTAAAGCTGCAAGGCGTGATTACCTGGTTTGACAACTTTTGTGTGCTTTTGCGCCGGGATGGTCAGTCGCAGCTTGTCTACAAGCACGCGATCTCGACCATTATGCCAAGCCAGCCAATCTCGCTTTATGAAGGTGAAGACGCGAATTGACGCGCCCTCCTTTTCAGATCGACGACACCGCAGGCCCGAAAATGACACGGGCCTGGGTGTTGCACCCTGACATCAAGACCGACAACAACCGCCGAATCGCGGAACCGGCCCTGGCCGAAGCCGTTGCCTTGGCCGAAGCGCTTCCCCAGCTTGAGGTCGTCGGCCAGGAGGTTGTCATCTTGCGCACCGTGAACGCGGGGATGCTGTTCGGGTCCGGCAAGATCGAAGAGCTGAAACAGCGCATGGAGGCCGCCGAGGTCGAGCTGGTGTTGGTGGACGGGCATGTGACGCCTGTACAGCAACGCAACCTCGAGAAAGCCTGGGGCGTGAAGCTGTTGGACCGCACCGGTCTGATCCTTGAAATTTTCAGCGACCGCGCCGCCACCCGCGAGGGTGTGTTGCAGGTCGAAATGGCCGCGCTGAACTATCAGCGTACGCGGCTTGTGCGGGCCTGGACCCACCTTGAACGCCAGCGCGGCGGATTGGGGTTTGTCGGGGGTCCCGGCGAAACCCAGATTGAATCGGACAGACGCGCCATCGACGAACAACTGGTGCGCCTGCGCCGCCAGTTGGACAAGGTGGTCAAAACCCGCGCCTTGCACCGTGCGGCACGCGCCAAGGTACCGTTTCCGATTGTGGCGCTGGTGGGCTATACCAACGCCGGAAAATCCACGCTTTTCAACCGGTTGACCGGTGCGGATGTGATGGCGAAAGACATGCTTTTCGCCACCTTGGACCCGACCATGCGCAGCCTGGTGCTGCCCGACGGCCCCGAGATCATCCTCAGCGACACGGTCGGGTTCATCTCGGATTTGCCGACCGAACTGGTTGCCGCGTTCCGCGCGACCCTCGAAGAGGTTCTGGCCGCCGATATCATCTGTCACGTGCGCGATATTTCCCATGCCGAGACCGAAGAGCAGGCCCAGAATGTCCGCGATATTCTTACATCCCTTGGCGTGCCCAAAGACACCCGCAGCTTTGAGATCTGGAACAAGATCGACCTGCTGAGCCCTGACCGCGCCGACGCTGTACGCGCCCGCGCGGCACGGGACGAGAACGTGTTGGCGATCTCATCCCTGACCGGTGAGGGTCTGGACGAACTTCAGGCCACAATCGCAAAAGCACTGCAAGGTGCCGTGCGCGAGGCCGATCTGGTGCTGAGCTTTGCTGACGGGAAAAAACGCGCATGGCTGTTTGCGCAAGAGGTGGTTTTGCACGAAGAGCAGACCGAGGACGGCTTTCATCTGACCGTGCGTTGGTCAGCACAGCAAGAAGACCAGTTTCAACGTCTTTGATCTGCCGGTAGCCTAGGCGGAAAATTTTTTCGAAAAATTTTGCCGGAAAATTCGAATTTTCCGCTGCGCGACGCATATGGTGTACAGTAACTTGTGCGGGGAAATCTTATGACGTTGATCATTCTATATGTGCTGACATTCGCGATTTTTCTGGGTCTGGATTTTCTGGGGCTGAGCTATTTGATCAAGCCGGTGTTCTCGCGTGATATCGGGCCGCTGTTGCTGGAGAGTTTCCGCCTTGCGCCGGCCTTGGTTTTCTATGCCTTCTACATCGCCGTTTTACTGTATTTCGTCTCCTGGCCCGCGGTGGTTCAGGATAAATCCTTGATCTGGGTATTCCTGAACGCGGCCCTGATCGGGGCGTTGGGCTATGGCACCTACGAGTTTACCAACCTTGCCACGCTCAAGGATTGGACCCCGCAGATGGTCGCCACGGATTTTTCATGGGGTGTGGTTTTGACGGGCGTATCGGCAACCGTTGGGGTTTGGGCCACGCGGTTGTTTTCATAAGGTGACAGGTTGGCTGGGGGCCAGCCCCCTGGCCTTTGGCCGCCCCCCGGGATTTTATCCCATTTGGAATTAACGGCCTGTTTCCGATGAAAAGCGCCATGTGCCGGGTTGCATGTTGTTGAGCTGCCAGTCGCCGACCTGGGCGCGGATCAGGCGCAGGGTCGGCAGGCCCACATGGGCGGTCATGCGGCGGACCTGGCGGTTGCGGCCTTCTGTGATCGTGATCGCAAGCCATGCGTCGGGGACCGATTTGCGAAACCGCACGGGCGGGTCGCGGTCCCACAGCACCGAGGGTGCGTCGATCTGGGATGCTTTGGCCGGGGCGGTTTTGCCGTCTTTGAGGGTCACACCGCTGCGCAGGGCGTTCAGGGCGGCCTCGTCCGGGGTGCCTTCGACCTGGACCCAATAGGTTTTTGCCAGTTTGTATTTCGGGTGGGAGATGCGGGCCTGCAAGGGACCGCTATCGGTCAGCACCATCAGGCCTTCGCTGTCGCGGTCAAGGCGGCCGGCCGGGTAGAAGCCTTTTTCATCGATATAGGCCGACAGGGTCGGGCGCGGAGATCCTTCGGTGCTTTTGTCGGTGAATTGCGACAGCACCCCGAAAGGTTTGTTGAACAGGATCACGCGGTTCATGGTTGCGCCGGGATCAGTTTGGTGACGCCAACCGATGCGGCGCGGGCCAGGTCTTCGTCGAGGGACATCGGGATATATTCACCGCGCCGCCACAGCTGGGCGAGGTTGTCATAGTAGCGCGACAGGAAATGCCCCGACTGTCCGGTCGAGGTGATGAAGACCGAGGAATCCGGATCGGCAAAGTCGTAGACGCCGCGGTACCCCGCACCATGGACGTTAAAGAACGGATCGGGCCCCGTGCCTTTGGTGCGGCCGCGTTGCAGGGTGTTATCCCCGCCCGAGGTCGATTGGCGGATGTTGACGAAATAACGCAGGATCGGGACGTCGCCCAAGGTTTGGTGGTCGTGGGTTGCCTGATGCGCATCGCCCCACCGCAGGGATTCAAGCTGGCTGCCCCATGTTTCGTTGATCCAGATCAGGGCATCATCCAGCGCAAGCCGCGCCATGTCGGGGCAGGTTTCAACCGGGGCGGATTGCAGGACATCGCACCACACACCCGCGCCATCGACATTGCGGAACACCCGTTCGATGAACAAGGGTTCCACATGGTCGAATTCGGCTGCCAGGGGGCCCAGTTCGTCCTGGATCAGACGTTCCTGCAAGGCGCGCAGCCATGCGGCATAGATCAGCGGTTCGGGCAGGTGTTCGTTCATCTCGCCCGACCAGCCCGCCAGCAGGATCAGGGCGCGTTCGCGTTGACGCTCGGAGGTGCCTTCGGCGGTGGCTTCGCCGGTGAACCACAATTCGGCCCCGATCAGGGGCAGCAGGGTGCGCGCGGTAAAGCTGACCGTGTCCAGTTGCGCTTCGATAAAGCTGTCGCGGGTGTGGACCTGACGGCGTTGCATCAGATTGCGCCAGCGTTGAATGCGCTGCGTATCGCCCCAGACAAAGGACACATGGTTGGGGAAGGGCCGGTCCAGCGTCTTGTTGTTGGTATTGCCAAGGATACCGCCGCGAGGCGCGACAAATTCGGGGTTGGAGCCATAGGGCAGGCGGCCTTGCCAGCGGTTGGCAGCAACCCAGCCTGCGGTGGGCATCCGCCCCTGACTTTGATGGGCAGGATCGCGGGCAGGCAGGGCACCGATGGTTTTCATCGCAATGGTTTCGCGGTCCACCAATGTCAGGTTCTGTGAGGGTGCCAGGTAGTCGGCGGCGGCGGCAAGGCCGGTTTCGACCGATTTCGCCTCCATCAGCGCCATGGCAGAGGCAAGAGAGGTGTCGGCGGGGCTGAGCGCGGTCCAGTTCAGGGTGGCCACGTGGCCGGGCGGTGTGATGGCGGCAAGGTTATAGTGACTGCCGGGCATGACTGGGCCATTATCTGTCCAGCGCAGGGTCAGGGTGATGGGATCGGCATCTTTCACCGTGATGATAGAGGCGCGTTTGACAAAGGCTTTGAACCCGTCCGGCGTGCGGTATTCTTCGGGGTTTTCGGAGTTCAGCTCTTCGATATAGACGTCCTGATCATCGGCGTATGACGATGTCAGCCCCCAGCCCAGTTCGGCCGAGCGCCCGGTCAGCACCACCGGAATGCCTGGAATTGTCGCCCCGATCACGCCGCCCGATTGCAGGTCAAGCCGTGCCAAATACCACATTGTTGGCGCGGTAAAGCCAAGGTGGGGGTCATTGGCGATCAATGTCCCGCCCGAGGCGGAACGGGCCCGCGCGGCAGCCCATGCGTTGGAGGCACCGGCCAGATCAAAGGATTTGAACGGCGACAGCGGGTTCGGATCAAGCGGTTTGTTTTCGGAAAACTGCGGCACGCCCGGTACAAGGGCTGCGTATTCGGGCAGGGCGGCAATGCCACTGCCCGGCGCGTCGGGCAGGATATCCTGCAGGCGCTTTTGATCGGGCAGGGCCAGCGAGGTGCGGGCGCGCTTTACCTCGGCATCCAGATGTCCCGACAGCTGCAACGCCATCAGTTTGACCATCGCCAGCGAATCTGCCGGGCGCCACGGCGCGATCGGCGCGTCAAACAGCAGCATTTCGGGGGCACCACGGCCCAGGGCTTCTTCGTTGATCTGGTCCAGACGGGCGTTCACCCCTGCGGCATAGGCCTCGAGCGCGGCGCGGGTCTTGGGGTCGAGGGTGTCGACCGACCTGACCGCCAAAGTATACAGGTCAAACCGGCGCAACAGCCGGTCGATGTTGATGGTCGCGGTGCCGAAAACTTCGGACAGGCGGCCCTGCACGGTGCGGCGCATGGTGATCATCTGCCACAAGCGGTCCTGCGCATGGGCAAACCCGAGGCCATAGAACACATCGCGATCATTCTGCGCGAAAATATGCGGCACATTGGCGTTATCGCGCACGATCTCGACCTCGGCCCGCAGGTTGGGCACCACGACGGTATCGTCATAATCGGGCAAGGATCGCGACGCGAGCCAGTATACCCCCCCAACAGCGACCACAATTAGAACGATCAACAAGGTGGCAAGACGCATAAGCCACTTAAAAATCACTGCCATCGGGTGCTCCTGCATGGACCCCACATATGATTGACCAAAGCACGTGGGGTGTTAGGTATTGTACCAGCCAATAGCGCAACTGAATGATAAGGAAAAGACGATGGCAAAACTCGCATTTCTAGGACTGGGCGTCATGGGCGGCCCGATGGCCGCGCATCTGCTAAAAGCAGGCCACGAGGTTACAGTATACAACCGCACGACTGAAAAATCCCGTCAGTGGGTCGAAGCCAATGGCGGCGCGATGGCAATGACTCCGCGCGAGGCGGCGAAAGGCGCTGATTTCGTGATGTCATGTGTCGGCAATGATGACGATCTGCGGTCGGTCTGTTTGGGTGATAACGGGGCGTTTGCCGGCATGCACGAAGGCGCGATTTTCGTGGATCACACGACGGTATCCGCCGCCGTCACCCGCGAGCTTTATCAGGCTGCGGATGCGGCGCTGATCAGCTTTGTTGATGCGCCGATTTCAGGCGGGCAGGCAGGGGCCGAAAACGGCCAGCTGTCGATCATGTGCGGCGGCGACACCGGTGCCTTTGACCGCGCGCTGCCGGTGATGGAGGTTTATTCCAAGATCTGCCGCCGTTTGGGCGACAGCGGTGCCGGCCAGATGACCAAGATGTGCAACCAGATCGCGATTGCCGGTCTGGTGCAAGGCCTGTCGGAGGCGCTGCATTTCGCCCAGAAAGCCGGTCTTGATGGCCGTGACGTGGTCGAAGTCATCAGCCAGGGGGCCGCAGGAAGCTGGCAGATGTCCAACCGTTTCGAGACCATGCTGGATGACAAGTTCGATCACGGGTTCGCGGTGGACTGGATGCGCAAGGATCTGGGCATCTGTCTGGATACAGCAGATGAAATTGCCGCCAGCCTGCCGGTCACGGCACTGGTCGATCAGTTCTATAAAGATGTGCAAAAGCTGGGCGGTGGCCGTTGGGACACCTCGAGCCTGATCAAGCGCCTGAACGCCGCAGGCTAAGAGAGCGCCCGGTCCGCAAGATCTGCGGGCCGGGCCTGTCCGTTTATGGAATGATGCGAGAGTATTTGCTGCCCTCAAGGGTGGCACCGATGCGCAGACCGGCGCGGCCGAACACAGCCGCCAATACGGGCGAAAGCGCCGTGGTCGTGTCGGCGTTCACACTGTCGCCTTTGTCATCAATCACATATTCAACATTGGCACCTGCCGCCCAACCGGGGGACCGGCGGAAGCCGTTCAACGCGTCTTCGGTCATGAAAAACAGAACATGCGCATATTGCTGAGCGCCAATCTGAATCCCGCCCGTCGCCTTGGTCATCGAATAATAATCGACGGTGACATTGTTCACCAGCAACGCACCGCGCCCGTATCCGCCACCCAGACCCAAGCCCGCTTCGGTCACCAGAGGCATGACCAGCATGCCGTTTGATTTTTGGGCCAATTGCCGTGTGTTGGGGAACTGGCGGTACATTTCTTGCAAGGTTGTAGCAACCCGTGCGTCGATCTGGCCGCTGCCACGGCTGCCCACACCATTACCACAAGCCGCAACGGCCCCGACGCTTGCCAACGCGCCCAACGCAAAAGCGCGGCGCGAGAAAGAGGAATTGTTCATTGTATTTTGCCTGTAATTGCCTGTGCCGGTTTGTCCCGACTTATCAGCAATCATATGCCGAATAATCCGCGGTGTCACCAATTTAGGCCACGAATCGGCGGTGATCTGCCACCCATTCGTGATTTATATACGGGTTTAAGGGCTAAGCCCCCATCAAACGCGCGACTGCCGGTGCGAAATAGGTCAAGACGCCATCACAACCGGCGCGTTTGAAACCCATCAGGCTTTCCATCATGACGCGTTCTTCGTCGATCCAGCCGTTTTGGGCTGCGGCCTTGATCATGCTGTATTCACCCGACACCTGATAGGCAAAGGTCGGCGCACCAAAGGTCGTTTTCACCCGGTGGCAAATGTCCAGATAGGGCAGGCCGGGTTTGACCATGACCATATCCGCACCTTCGCGCAGGTCGCGTTCAATCAGGCGTAGGGCTTCGTTGCTGTTGGCGTAATCCATCTGATAGGTTTTCTTGTCGCCCGTCAGGGCACCCGATGCGCCGACCGCATCGCGGAACGGCCCGTAAAATGCCGACGCATATTTCGCGGAATAGCTCATGATCATCACATCGGAATGGCCGGCCCCTTCGAGCCCTGCGCGAATGGCACCGATGCGCCCGTCCATCATATCCGAAGGACCGATGATATTTGCCCCTGCATCCGCCTGTGCCAGCGACATCTTTACCAGCGCCTCGACCGTGCGGTCATTGACGATAATGCCGTTTTCGACAAACCCGTCATGGCCATTGATATTATAGGTATCCAGCGCGACATCGGTCATGATCACCATCTCGGGCACCGCATCGCGGATCGCGCGGATGGCCCGGTTGGGGTTGTTGTCAGGGTCCCAGGCACCGGCGCAATCCTCTGTGCGGTCCTCGATCCCGGTATAGGGGAATATGCACATCGCCCCGATGCCCAGATCAGCCGCCTCGCGGGCGGCTTCGACCACCTTGTCCACGCTGCGCCGGAACACGCCGGGCATCGACGGGATCGGCTCTTCGATGCCTTCGCCGGACCGCACGAACACCGGCCAGATCAGATCCCCCAGCTCAAGCGAGTTTTCGCGCACCAGCGCACGGATGCCCGCAGATTGACGGGTCCGGCGCAGACGTGTCGCCGGAAAGGCAGCTTGTTGGGGTCTCATGAAAAAATACCTCGGATGTTTCAACACAAGGCTTGCCATTTATTTTTGCACGGCTCAAGGCTAGGAATTGGTGAAACGCCCCGTTATCACGGACGTAGGTTGTATTGCTATGCGCCGCTGCTATAAAATTTCACGATCAAAGACAGGCACTCCTTGGATTTATACCAAACAATTTTAGAAGTGATCGACATGCGGTCGTTCTCGAACCTTTGGTTCTGGATCGCGCTGGCGGTTATCTGGTCCTCTGCCAGCCATTGGGTGCTGGGTGTGCCCTATGACATGGTGCTGCGCGCGCGCCGTCAGGGCGAACAGGCCCAGATCGATCTTGAGGACATGGTCCGCATCAACGTGAACCGTTTGCTGTATATCACGCAGGTGTCGGGCATGTGGATTTTGGGCTTTAGCTGCTTTTTCCTGACCATGCTGTTCACCTTGGCCGTGTTTTATCACTTTGAATTCGCACAAGCGGTGCTGCTCTTGGCCTTTCCGCTGTGCCTTGTCGGGGTGCTGAGCGTGTCGACAGCCCAGCAAATCCACGAGGAATCGGCCACGGGTGATCTGCTCTACCGGCGTCTGACGCGGCACCGGCTTTATACCCAGATGATCGGGATCGTTTCGATTTTCGTCACCTCGATCTGGGGGATGTATCAAAACCTCTATGTGGGTCCGTTCGGCGGTTGACAAAACCCGCCCGAGGATCAAGTGACATCTCATGTCAAATACCACTCAGATAACGCTGTCCGGCGTGCCCGAAGGCTTTGATGCCCGCGCGTTGCTGGACGAGCTGACCAAAAACAAGCGCCCCGTGATCCATGTGGCGCGCGATGACAAACGTATGGCCGCGATGCAATCCGCGCTGCGGTTCTTTGCGCCCGATATGCCGGTCATCACCTTTCCCGGCTGGGATTGTCTGCCCTATGACCGCGTGTCACCCAATGCCGATATCTCGGCGCAGCGCATGGCGACGCTGGCGGGGTTGGCGCATGGGATGCCCGACCAGTTTATCCTGCTGACCACGTTAAATGCGGCGACCCAGCGGGTGCCCGCGCGCGCCATTCTGCGCGATGCCGCCTTTGCCGCCCGTGTCGGCGACCGCATCGACGAAGCAGCCTTGCGCAATTTTCTGGTGCGTATGGGTTTTGTCCAAAGCCCAACAGTGACCGAACCCGGTGATTATGCGATCCGGGGCGGGATCATCGACATTTACCCGCCCGGTGATCTGGGCCCCGTGCGGCTGGATCTGTTCGGCGACACGCTGGATGGCGCGCGCCGTTTTGACCCGCTGACCCAACGCACCACCGAAAAGCTGGATCTGGTCGAACTGGCCCCCGTGAGCGAAGTCATTCTGGACGAGGCGGCGATCACGCGGTTTCGCCAGAATTACCGCATCGAATTCGGGGCGGCGGGTACGGATGATCCGCTTTACGAGGCCATCAGCGCGGGGCGCAAACATCAAGGTGCCGAACATTGGATGTCGTTTTTCCACGAAGAACTGGAAACCATCTTTGATTATCTGCCCAAGGCCAGCGTCACGCTGGATGATCAGGTCACCGCACAGCGTTTGTCGCGGTGGGACAGCATCGCCGACCAGTACGAGACCCGCCGCCTTGCGATGGCGAACCGCTCCAAGATGGACAGCGTGTACAAACCCGCGCCGCCCGAAGGTCTGTATCTGACCGACACCGCATGGGAACAGGCGCTGATTGGCAAGCGGGTGATCCAGTTCAAGCCCTTGCCGCAGCCCACAGGCCCGAATGTTCTGGATGCAGGCGGCCGTATCGGCCGTGATTTCGCGCCTGAACGCCAACAGGAATCTATCAGCCTTTTCGGGGCTTTGGCCAAACATCTTAAGGTGAAACTGAACGAAGGCCCCGTTGTCATTGCCAGCTATTCCGAAGGTGCGCGGGAACGGCTGACCGGATTGATCGAAGACGAAGGCATGGGCGAAACCATTGCCATCAAAAATGGCACGCGGATCGGCAAACGCGGGTTGCATCTGGCGGTCTGGGCGCTGGAACACGGGTTCGAGGCCCCATTGGCGGCTGAGAAAAGCAAGCTCACCGTCATCTCGGAACAAGACATCTTGGGCGACCGTCTGATCCGGGCCACCAAACGCAAACGCCGCGCCGAGAACTTCCTGACCGAAACCCAATCGCTGACACCGGGCGATCTGGTGGTGCATGTCGACCACGGCATTGGCCGCTATCTGGGGATGGAGGTCATCACCGCCGCTGGTGCCGCCCATGAATGTCTGCTGCTGGAATATGCAGAGAATTCAAAGCTGTACCTGCCGGTCGAAAACATCGAACTGCTGTCGAAATACGGCCATGACGAAGGTCTGCTGGACAAGCTGGGGGGCGGCGCGTGGCAGTCGAAGAAAGCCAAGCTCAAGGAACGCATCCGCGAGATGGCGGACAAGCTGATCCGGATTGCTGCCGAACGCGCCTTGCGCCGCGCCCCGATCATGGACCCGCCTCCGGGCATGTGGGACGCGTTTTCCGCGCGCTTCCCCTATACCGAAACCGACGACCAGATGTCTGCCATCAACGATGTGATCGACGATCTGACATCCGGCAATCCGATGGACCGTCTGATTTGCGGCGATGTCGGCTTTGGCAAGACCGAGGTCGCGATGCGTGCTGCTTTCGTGGCCGCAATGTCGGGCTTGCAGGTCGCGGTGATTGCCCCCACGACCTTGCTGGCGCGGCAGCACTATAAATCCTTTGCCGAACGGTTCCGCGGCTTCCCGCTCGAGGTCCGCCAACTGTCGCGTTTTGTGTCGGCCAAAGACGCCAATGCCACCCGCGAAGGCATGGCCAAGGGCACCGTTGATGTGGTGATCGGCACCCACGCGCTGCTGGCAAAGAACATCAAATTCAACAACCTCGGCCTGTTGATCATCGACGAAGAACAGCATTTCGGCGTGGGTCACAAGGAACGCCTCAAGGCGATGCGCACCGATATCCACGTGCTGACCCTGACCGCGACCCCGATCCCGCGCACCTTGCAGCTGAGCCTGACGGGCGTGCGTGATCTGTCGATCATCGGCACACCGCCCGTGGACCGTCTGGCGATCCGCACCTATGTCAGCGAATTCGACAGCGTCACCCTGCGCGAGGCGCTGTTGCGCGAACATTATCGCGGCGGGCAGTCATTCTACGTGGTGCCCCGCATCAGCGATCTGCCCGAGATTGAGGCCTTCCTGAAGGAACAACTGCCCGAACTGACCTATCTGGTCGCCCATGGCCAGATGGCTGCGGGCGAGCTGGATGACCGCATGAACGCGTTTTACGACGGCAAGTACGACATCCTGCTGGCCACAACGATTGTTGAATCCGGTCTGGATATTCCGACCGCCAACACCATGATCGTGCACCGCGCCGATATGTTCGGTCTGGCGCAGCTTTATCAGATCCGCGGCCGTGTCGGGCGCTCAAAAACCCGCGCCTATGCCTATCTGACCACCAAACCGCGCGCCAAACTGACCGCCACCGCCGAAAAGCGTCTGCGGGTGTTGGGCAGTCTCGATACGCTGGGGGCAGGGTTCACGCTGGCGTCGCAGGATCTGGACATTCGCGGCGCGGGCAACCTGCTGGGCGAAGAACAATCCGGCCAGATGCGCGATGTCGGCTTTGAGCTGTACCAATCCATGCTGGAAGACGCGATTGCCAAGATCAAGGCGGGCGAGCTGGAAGGCGTGATCGAAGATGACGGCCAATGGGCACCGCAGATCAATCTGGGCGTGCCTGTGCTGATCCCCGAAACCTATGTGCCTGACCTTGATGTGCGTCTGGGGCTCTACCGCCGCCTGTCGGGCCTGACCACCAAGGTCGAACTCGAAGGCTTTGCCGCCGAGCTGATCGACCGCTTTGGCAAGCTCCCGCGCGAGGTCAACACGCTGATCCTCGTGATCCGCATCAAGGCGATGTGCAAACGGGCAGGGATTGCCAAGCTGGACGGCGGGCCAAAAGGCGTGACGATCCAGTTCCACAACGACAAATTCGCCTCGCCCGAGGGGTTGGTGACCTTTATCCAAAACCAGCGTGGCTTGGCCAAGGTCAAGGATAACAAGATCGTGGTGAAACGCGATTGGGCGACGGATACGGACAAGATCAAAGGGGCCTTTGCCATTGCCCGCGATCTGGCCGAACATGTCATCGCCAAGGAAAAGCAGCAGAAAAAAGCAAAAGCCTGAGCCGTTTCAGGCCCAGGCTTTCACCCGCGTTTTAATTCGGTTCTAGCGGATCAGGTATACAGCGACGGCACACCCATTTGCGCGTGAATTTCATTCACCGCAGCCGGTGCCATCCCATACCCCTTGGCCAGCTGGTGCAGATATTGCGCCTCGTCTTGGGTATCGAGATCAATGGCGAGCAGGGACATGGCATAAACCTGCGCGGCCATGCCATCGGGGGTCTGGGCAACCAATCCGTCAATATCAACGGGTGCTTCCATACGCGCCTGCACAAAGGCCGCTTCCTCGGCATCGACATCGCCAAGATGGCTAAGCAGCTTCTCGCGCTCGGCCTCGTCAAAGGTACCATCGGATTTCGCGGCCTGAATCATCGCGGCAATCATCAATGCGGCCAGAACTTCCTGATCCTGCGACGGCTGGATCGCGGGGGTGGCATTGGCATCAAACTGAGAATTCAGCACAGCACCGAAATCGGCTTCCTCGCGTTCCGGTTTACCGCTGGTTGAGCCGCCAAGCCCCGCCAGCAGACCGCCAGCACCCGCAGCACCCGCCAGACCGCCCAGCAATCCGCCCAGACCACCGCCAGATGCGGCAGACCCGCCAGCGCCGCCCAACTGGTTCAACAAACCACCCAAACCACCACCAGAGGCACCGGAACTGCCGCCAAGCTGGTTCAGCAATCCGCCCAAGCCGCCGCTTGATCCGGCGCTGCCGCCCATCAAACCGCCCAGCATGTCTTGCAATCCGCCGCCCGCAGTCCCCGTGCCGCCCGACGCACCACCTGTCAGACCGCCCAGCAAACCGCCAAGGCCGCCCGCGCTGCCCGCGTTTTGCGATCCGCCGCTGCTTTTCTTCATCATCGCGCTGGCACCTTTGGCCACGGCAACGCCAATCGCCACCTTGGCCAGTGTTTTCATCAAGCTCATTTTCAAAATCCCCGTTGGTAAATTATGCGCAGACTGTGTTGCAAATGAGGGGGCGGCACAACCTAATATAGACCTGCGGCCCAAAGCTCGGCGGCTTTATGCGATTGACAAGCAGCAAGCAACACGGGTTTGTGAGGCATGGAACGCAAATCTCAGATAGACACATTCGGGGCCATCGCGCTGATCGCTTTCGCCCTCAACCTTGCCTTTAACCAGGTGGTGATCAAAGTCACGAATGGCGGGTTCAATCCGGTGTTTGCGGCGGGGCTGCGGTCGCTTGGGGCGATTGTGATTTTGGTGATCTGGATGAAACTGCGGGGTGTCAGTTTTGCCTTTCCCCGCGCGGCGCGCGGCTGGGCTGTCGTATCGGGGTTGCTGTTCACCTTTGAGTTCACCTGCCTTTTCATGGCGCTGGATGGCACCACCGTCAGCCGGGCGTCGATTATTTTCTATTCCATGCCGGTTTGGCTGACGATTGCCGCGAATTTCCTGATCCCCGGTGAACGCCTGACCCGGCTCAAGATCATCGGGCTTGGGATGGCGATGTCCGGCGTGGCGCTGGCGCTGAGCGACCGCAGTGGCGGGCATGTCAGCTGGACAGGGGATATACTGGCGCTGACATCGGCGTTCTGTTGGGCAGGGATCGCGTTGCTGGTGCGGGTCACCCCGCTGGAAAAGGTCCCGCCTGCGCAGCAGCTGATGTGCCAGGTTGCGATTTCCGGGCCCATTCTGGTGCTGATCGCCCCGCTGTTCGGCCCTTTGATCCGCGATGTCCAGATGATCCATCTGGCGGGTCTGGGGTTTCAGATCATCGCTGTCGCCAGCCTTGGGTTTCTGGCATGGTTCTGGCTCATGTCGGTCTATCCCGCATCGACCGTGGCATCGTTCAGCTTTCTGTCACCGGTGTTTTCGGTGATCTTGGGGTGGCTGTTGCTGTCCGAGCATGTCGCATGGTCGGTCTGGGCTGCCTTGGTGTTGGTGGCGGCGGGCATTTACCTGATCAACCGAAAGCCCCGCCTGCCAAACGCCTAGGTCCCGCAAAAGGTCGCGGGCACGATTTCCTGATCTGTCGGCGGACGGTGCAGATCGGGGTCCGTCGCCTCGAACGGTGTCGCCAGTGCGGTCATCAGCCGATTGAACGGGGCCATGTCGCCAGCGACCGCAGCCTCGATCATATGTTCGATCCGGTGATTGCGCGGGATGATCGCTGGGTTTGCCGCCGCCATCACGGCCTGCGCATCCGGTTGCGACGCAATACGCGCCTGCCATCTGGACTGCCACGCGGCAAAACCGTCGCGGTCGGTGAACTGGTCCTGCGCCGTATCGGTTCCCAACGCGCGGAACGCATTGGTGAAATCCGCGCCGTTCTGTTGCATCAACGCCAGCAGGTCATCGATCAAGGCGGCGTCTTCGGGCTGCGCTTCGGAAATGCCGATTTTCGCACCGAACCGTTTCAGCCAGGCCGCCTCGATCTGGTCGGGCATGGCGTGCACGATCTCGGTTGCCTCGGCGATGGCGTCGTCTGCCGCCTCCATCTGCTGGATCAGCGCGGTGGCTAGCTGCGCCATGTTCCACACCGCGATTTGCGGCTGGTTGGAGAACGCATAGCGCCCCTGACGGTCGATCGAGCTGAACACGCGGTTGGCGTGAAACGCATCCATGAAAGCACAGGGGCCGTAATCAATCGTCTCGCCCGAGATGGAGCAATTATCGGTGTTCATCACCCCGTGGATGAACCCCACAGACATCCACGCCGCGATCAGATCGGCCTGCGCAGCAGAAACGGCGCGCAGCAGCCCCATAGGCCCGTCGGCCTGCGGATAGTGACGTTTGATGGCATAATCGGTAAGCGTGCGGAGGTTTTCAACCTCGCCGCGATGGGCATAGACCTGAAACGTGCCGACGCGCAGATGGCTGGCGGCAACGCGGGTCAGCACGGCACCGGGCAGGGCGGTTTCGCGGTAGATATCCTCGCCCGTGGCGACAGCGGCCAAGGCGCGGGTCGTGGGGATGCCAAGGGCGTGCATCGCCTCGGACACCACATATTCGCGCAACACAGGGCCCAGCCATGCCCTTCCGTCACCGCCGCGCGAATAGGGTGTCGGACCGGACCCTTTTAGCTGGATATCGCGCCGTTGGCCGGTGCTGTCTATGACTTCGCCCAGCAGGATCGCACGGCCATCGCCAAGCTGCGGGTTGTAATTGCCAAACTGGTGCCCCGCGTAAAGCTGCGCCAACGGGTCAGCCCCTTGCGGCAGGTCATTGCCGCCAAAGGTAGCGGCCAGATCATCGGACCCGGCCTCGGCAAGACCAAGGATTTGCGCCAGACCGGCGTTGAACGCCAGCAGCTTGGGGTCGGCCACAGGGGTCGGGGCGATGCGGGTATAAAAGCCGGCCGGCAATGCGGCAAAGCTGTTATCAAAGGGGGCGCTGATTTTCATGGGTCAGATATAGGGGCCGATGGCCCGTTTCGCCAGCCCGATCACAGCTTGCGGGTCATGAACATGTAATTGTCACGGGGTTTGAACCCGGCGCGGGAATAAAGCTTTTGCGCCTTCTCGTTGGTCTTATCCACCTCAAGATGCATGGCCTTTACGCCGCCACCGGACAGTGCATTGGGCAGGGTCAACAGTGCCTCGGAGGCGATCCCGCGGCCGCGCACACCGGGCCGGACATAGATTTCATCGACAATCGCATCCAGCCCGCCAAATTCCACCGACCAGCCAAAAGTGATGATGACATACCCGATGGGCGCACGGGCAGGGCCGATCAAATAAGCAACCCCGTGGGGGATACCGTCCAGCAGCGGGGCAAGACCGTTGCGGCGCGCCTCGTCTGTTTGGGTGATCCCTGTCTCGGCGTGAAAGGCCGCGACAAGTGCGATCAACTGCTCCAGATGCTCTGGCCTGGCAAGGGTAAAGGCGGCGCTCATAACCGGGCCAGCCGTTCGGTCAACAGGCTGAAAAACCCGTCGGCGTCGATATCGCCCATAAAGGTCGCATTGGGCGCACGGTCGGTCACACCCCACCAATCAGCAACGGTCATGCCCATTGTCAGCTCGGACTGGGTTTCGATCTCGACATTGATGTGGCGGCCCGTGAACAGATCGGGCCGGATCAGATAGGCGGTCACGCAAGGATCATGCAAAGGGGCCCCTTCGGAGCCGTATTTTTCCTTGTCGAACCGCTCAAAGAATTCGGTCATCTGCGCCACGGCGACGCCAACGGGGCTGCCGATGTTGCGGAATGCATCGTTGCGCGCGGCGGTGACCAGCGCCTTGTGGGTGACATCCAGCGGCATGATCACGATTGGAACGCCGGATTTAAAAACAATATCAGCAGCTTGCGGGTCAACGTAAATGTTGAACTCGGCAACGGGCGTAATATTGCCCCCCTCGAAATAGCCGCCGCCCATCAGCACGATCTTGGCGATGCGATTGGCGATATCGGGGGCTTTCTCCAGCGCTGTGGCAATGTTGGTCAGCGGCCCCAGCGGGCAAAGCGTCACGGTGCCGGGGGCATGATCGCGCAAGGTATCAATGATGAAATCAACCGCGTGACCGTCTTGCAGCGGCATCGTGGGTTCGGGCAGATCGGGGCCATTAAGGCCGGTTTTGCCATGCACATGTTCCGCCGTGACCAGTTCGCGGCCCAAGGGGCGGTCGCAACCGGCAAACACCTTTACATCGGTCTTGCCCGCCAGTTCACACACGATCCGCGCATTGCGTGTGGTCAGATCAAGCGGCACGTTGCCCGCGACGCAGGTGATGCCCAACACCTCGATATCTTCGGGGCTGGCCAGCGCCAGCAGGATCGCAACCGCATCGTCCTGACCGGGATCGGTATCGATGATAATCTTGCGCGGTGTCATGGTTAACTCTCCTGTCGTGCCTGGTTCATTGCCTTGCCGCATGCCGTGCCGCTTGTCCAGCAGACAGCGGTTGGACTAGCTGCGTTCCGCCCGTTTCACCGCATCCCACAGCGCATCCATCTCGGCCAGATCGCTTTCTGCGGGGGTTTTCCCGATGTCAGCCAACCGCGCCTCGACCCCTTCAAAGCGGCGGATGAACTTGGCATTGGCACTGCGCAGGGCCGCTTCGGGGTCAAGGCCCAGATGCCGCCCCAGATTGGCCATCACGAACATCAGATCGCCGAATTCCTCTTCTACCTCGGCCTGGGTCAGGGTATCGCGGGCTTCGACCAGTTCGGCGGCTTCCTCGGCTATTTTGGCGACGACATCGCCGGTATCGGGCCAGTCAAACCCCACACGCGCCGCCCGTTTTTGCAGCTTGTAGGCGCGCAGCAGGGCGGGCAGGCCCAC
The DNA here is from genome assembly GCF_013282155.1 of Sulfitobacter sp. HGT1. GTDB lineage: Bacteria > Pseudomonadota > Alphaproteobacteria > Rhodobacterales > Rhodobacteraceae > Sulfitobacter. Next base: position 46,287 of record NZ_BLWI01000010.1, on the reverse strand, counting down.
GGCAACCCCGTCCAGCGCGCCGCCTTGGGCCTTGTCCGCGCGTTCAGCCGCCTTGATCTTTTCCCAATCAGCGGTTTGCTGATCGGCTGATTTGTCGCGCGATTCATCACCAAACACATGCGGATGCCGCGCGACCATCTTGTCGCTGATGTTGCGCACCACCGATTGAAAGGTGAAATGCCCGTCTTCTTCGCCCATCGCGGTGTGATAGACGGTTTGCAGCAGCAGATCGCCCAATTCGCCCTCAAGCTCGGTCCAGTCGCCGCGTTCAATCGCATCGGCAACTTCGTAAGCTTCTTCAATGGTATAGGGTGCGATGCTGGCGAAATCCTGCTCGATGTCCCACGGGCATCCGGTTTCGGGATCCCGCAAACGGCGCATGATCTCCAACAACCGCTCAATTCCCGCGCTTTGATCGTGGATCAATGCATCTTTCGTCTTCTCGCCCATTGCAGCGCCCTTGTGTCTGGTGTCAGATGCAACCTGACCAAGATATATGCAGGAGTCCACCCAATGCCCGTCGTCAACCGCATCGCCGATTTTGCCCCTTTGATGACCGAATGGCGCAGACATCTGCACACGATCCCTGAACTGGGCTTTGACTGCCCCAAGACCGCCGCCTTTATCAAGGAACGGCTGCAAGAATTCGGCGTCGACGAAATTCACGAAGGCATCGCGCAGACCGGCATTGTGGCGATCATCAACGGCAATGGCGACGGCCCCACGATCGGGTTGCGCGCAGATTTTGACGCGCTGCCGATCCTTGAGGAAACCGGCGTCGAATACGCGTCGACGCATGCAGGCAAAATGCACGCCTGCGGCCATGACGGCCATACGGCGATGCTGCTGGGGGCCGCCAAATACATGGTCGAGACGCGCAACTTCGCGGGCCGTGTGGCGCTGATTTTCCAACCTGCCGAAGAAGACGGCGGCGGCGCGCAGGTGATGTGTGCCGAAGGGATGATGGACCGTTTCGACATCGCGCAGGTCTACGGCATCCACAACATGCCCGGGGCCGAATTCGGGGCGTTTTTCACCACGCCGGGGCCGATCATGGCGGCGGTTGATTCCTTTACCATCCAGATCAACGGGCGCGGCGGCCATGGGGCCATGCCGCATGAAACTGCCGATCCGGTCGTTGCCGCCTGCGGCATCGTGCAGGCGATCCAGACGATTTCCAGCCGGAACGTTCTGTCGGCGCAGGAACATGTGATTTCGGTGACGCAGATCCACACCGGATCGGCTAGCAACATCATCCCCGATACCGCGATGATCAACGGGACCGTGCGGACCTTTGACAAGGAGGTGCAAACGCTGATCCGCACGCGGATGGAAGCGATCATTCAGGGGCAGGCGGCAAGTTACGGCGTGACCGCAACGCTCGACTACGAAGAAGGGTATCCCAGCACCGTGAACGCCCCCGAGCAAACTGCGCTGGCCGCCGATGTGGCCCGCAGCGTCGTGGGCGATGCAAATGTCGATGCGGAATTCCCCCGCGTCGCCGGTGCCGAGGATTTTGCCTATATGCTGGAAGAACGCCCCGGTGCCTATCTGTTCTTGGGCGCTGGCGAGGGAGCGGGGCTTCACCATCCGAAATTCAACTTCAACGATGATGTTGCCCCCGTTGGGGCGTCGTTCTTTGTGCAGCTGGTCGAACAGCTTCAACCGACGGCAGGTCACTAATGGCACTAGAAGACGCAAAAACCCAAGTCGATCAGGCCTTTACCCGCGAGGAGCTAAAGGGACCAAGCTTTGAGAACGCCTTTGGCGGGGCGACGTCATTTCTGCGCCGGCGCTATACCAAAGACCTGCGCGGCGTTGACATCGCCGTGACCGGCGTGCCGTTTGACCAAGCCGTGACCAACCGCACCGGCACCCGCCTTGGCCCGCGCGCGATCCGCGAGGCATCCAGCTTGCAGCCCTATGATCCGCCCTATGGTTGGGATTTCGACGTGCTGAGCGAATTTGCCATCGCCGATTATGGCGATCTGGCGTTTGATTACGGGCACACCAGCCAGTTTCCTGCCGCTTTGACCAAACATATCAAGGGAATACTGGACGCAGGTGCCGCAAGTGTGGTGCTGGGGGGTGATCATTACATCAGCTTCCCGATCCTCAAGGCCTATGCCGAAAAATACGGGCCGATCAGCCTGCTGCAATTCGATGCGCATTCCGACACATGGCCCGATGATGACATGGACCGGATCGACCACGGCACGATGTTCTACAAGGCGGTCAAATCCGGCATTGTTGATCCGCACACTTCCGTTCAGGTCGGCATCAGGACGACCAATCCGGACACTTTGGGGGTCACGACGATCGACGCCCGCGAAGTCCATGAGAAAGGCCCGCAAGCGGCAGTGGCCAAGATCAAACAGGTGCTTGGCGACCGGCCCTGTTATCTGACCTTTGACATCGACGCCCTTGATCCGGCCTTTGCGCCCGGTACCGGCACGCCGGTTTGGGGCGGGCTGACATCGGCGCAATGCGCGATCATGATGCGTGATCTGGCGGGGATCAACATCGTCGGTGGCGACATTGTCGAAGTCTCACCCCCCTTTGACACCACCGGGGCCACGGCAATCGCGGGCGCACATGTGGCGACAGAAATCCTGTGCCTGTTGGGATGGAGAATGCGAAACACATGAGCAAGAAAAACCAACCCATCAGCGGCAATGATCTGGCGCGGTTTTCGGGGCCCAACACGTTTATGCGCTTGCCGTCGGCAAGTGACCTCAAGGGGTTGGACGTCGCGGTGCTGGGTATTCCACTGGATATCGGCACCTCGTGGCGGTCCGGCACGCGCTTTGGCCCAAAACAGGTCCGCGCCGAGAGCGCGATGCTGCGGCCCTATAATCTGGCCACAGGGGCGGCACCTTTTGACGGGCTGCAGGTCGCTGATATTGGTGATCTGGCGATCAACACATTTTCCCTTTCAGATAGTTTATCAATCATTCAAGAGAGTTACGACGCGATCTTGAAGTATGACGCGATGCCGCTGGCAATCGGGGGCGATCATTCGATCACCCTGCCGATCCTGCGGGCAATGGCGAAACGGCACGGGCCGCTGGCCCTTGTCCATGTGGATGCCCATGCAGACGTCAACGACGAGATGTTCGGAGAGCGCGAAACCCACGGCACCGTCTTTCGCCGCGCCTATGAAGAAGGTCTGATAAACTCGGAGAAGACCTATCAAATCGGCCTTCGCGGGTCGGGTTACGGGGCCGATGACTTCACCGAAGCCGCCGGTTGGGGGTTCCAGCAGTTCCCCGCACATGAGCTGTGGCACCGCAGCCTGTCGCCCCTGGGGGCGGAAATCCGGCGCGATATCGGCGATGCACCGGTCTATATCACCTATGACATCGACAGCCTTGATCCGGCCTATGCACCGGGTACCGGCACGCCTGAAATCGGCGGCCTAACCACGCCGCAGGCGCTGGAGCTTTTGCGTGCGCTCAAGGGGTTGAACGTCGTGGGGGCCGATCTGGTTGAAGTATCGCCGCCCTATGACACATCGGGGAACACGGCGCTGACAGGGGCGAATATCCTGTTTGAAATCATGTGTATCCTGCCCGGCGTTGCGTATCGCTGATCCGGCGGACGCTCCGCGGGGAGTTTATTTGGCCAAATGAAGGGTAAGCGAATGATGGGTTTCTTTTGGGTCGTGGTTTTGGTGTTTGTCGGGGTGCAGGCCTATGTGCGCTTTGCCCCCAGTGACGCGGCGAACTGGACCGTGGATGCCAATGCCGATGCGCCGGGGGCCTATCCGACGGAGGGTGGTTTCAGGGTTGTGGCCGCGGTTGATCAGGACCCCAAGCCCGTGCTGGAGGCATTTGAGGCCGCGATACTGGCGCAGCCACGGAGCCAGAAGCTGGGCGAGGTGGCAGGCCAGCAGATTTACGTGACCCGTTCGCTGCTTTGGGGGTTTCCCGATTACACCACGGTTGCTGTTTCGGACGACCAGACCCGTTTAACGTTTTTCAGCCGGTTGCGGTTTGGCCGGTCAGATATGGGCGTGAACCGGAAACGGCTTAAACAGGTTCTGGCGTCCATCGGGGTCGCGGTCCAGCCTTGAGGTCTGGCAGCCTTGTTGCACCTCGCGCCACATCGGCACGTTGAGCGACATCTGGCATTGCGCAAGAAACTGCCGACCGCCCACCTCCATGCAGAGGGTATCGCCCAGTTCGACCCGTTGGCCTTGGGTGTCGGTGCAGTAGCAATCGACCGGCTTTCCGCTGGGATAGGTGGACTGGGCGGCGGCAGGCGGGGCAAACAGGCCCAATATCAGAGCAATCTGTTTCATGAGGTTGGATATTAGCACACAGCGGCCCTTGACCATAGCGCGATCATCAGCGACAGAAACCCGATGATCCCCATGGACCGCCTTGCTCAAATCACCCAACGTTTCCAGTTTCTGGAAGCGTCGATGTCGTCCGGGTCGGATGGTGCCGATTTCGCCAAGCTGGCCAAGGAATATGCCGACCTGCGCCCTGTGGTCGAGCAGATTGAGGAATACCGCCAGCTGTTGCAGGACATGGACGACGCGCGGGCCATGCTGAAAGACCCCGAAATGGCGGAGCTGGCCGAGGAAGAATTGCCCCGCCTGAAGGCAGCCTTGCCCAAAGCCGAAGCATCGTTGCAACTGGCGTTGCTGCCCAAGGATGCGGCCGATGCGAAACCTGCGATGCTGGAGATCCGCCCCGGTACCGGCGGTGACGAGGCTGCGTTATTCGCGGCGGACCTGTTGCGCATGTACCAGCGCTATGCCGAAACGCAGGGCTGGAAGTTTGATCTGATCGAAGAGCAGATGACCGAGTTGGGCGGCGTCAAGGAAGTCGTGGCCCATATCAAGGGTCAGAATGTCTTTGCCCGTTTGAAATACGAATCCGGCGTGCACCGTGTGCAGCGCGTGCCCACCACCGAAAGCGGCGGGCGCATTCACACCTCGGCGGCAACTGTCGCCGTGCTGCCCGAGGCCGAGGATGTGGATATTCACATCGACCCCAATGATTTGCGGATCGACACGATGCGCAGTTCGGGGGCAGGGGGCCAGCACGTCAACACCACCGATTCCGCCGTGCGGATCACCCATATCCCCACCGGCATTGTCGTCACGTCGTCAGAGAAATCCCAGCACCGCAACCGCGAGATCGCGATGCAGGTGCTCAAAGCGCGGCTCTATGATGCGGAGCGTCAGCGCGTGGACACTGCGCGATCGGCCGATCGGGCGGCGCAAGTCGGGTCGGGCGACCGGTCTGAGCGGATCAGGACCTATAACTTTCCCCAAGGGCGGATGACCGATCACCGGATCAACCTGACCCTGTACCGCCTTGATGCCATTTTGCAGGGCGATCTGGACGAAATCATCGACGCGCTAACCGCAGATGCCCAAGCCCGCATGATGGCGGAGATGGGCCAGTGAGCGCGCCCACAGCGGCGCAAGCGATGGCATCAGCTGCGGCACGTCTGCGCGCGGCAGGGGTGCCTGATCCGGCCCGCGATGCGCGGCTGTTGCTGGCCCATGCGGCATCGGTGGACGCATCGCGCGTCACCTTGATCGCGCCCGAAGAAATCGCCCCAGAAATCGCAGAACGCTATGAGAACCTGATTGCGTTGCGGGTTGTGCGGGTGCCTGTGTCTCATCTGGTCGGCCAACGCGCGTTCTACGGGCGCGATTTCAAGGTCAGCCGCGATGTGCTGGACCCGCGCCCCGAAACCGAGACGCTGATCGAGCTGGCCCTGTCCGAACCCTTTGAGCGGGTGCTGGACCTGGGCACCGGGTCGGGCTGCATTCTGGTGACCTTGCTGGCAGAGCAGCAGGACGCCCATGGCGTGGGGCTGGACCTGTCGGAATCGGCCTGCCTGCAAGCCAGTGCCAATGCGGTGCTGCATGGGGTGCATGCGCGGGCAGACATCCGGAAATCCGACTGGTTCGAGGCGGCGAACGGCCGGTTTGACCTGATCGTCGCCAATCCGCCCTATCTGGCAAAATCCGAAATGGCGGGCGTATCGCCCGAATTGCGGCTGCACGAACCCGAGATGGCCTTGACCGACGGGCTGGACGGGCTCAGCGCCTACCGGGTGATTGCATCGCAGGCCCAGGGCTATCTGACCGCCACCGGCCGTGTGCTGGCCGAAATCGGCTGGCAGCAAGGCCCGGATGTGGCAGGGATTTTCAAAGCCGCCGGATGGGGCCGGGTTCGGGTGCTGCCCGATCTGGACGGGCGCGACCGTGTCCTTTGGGCCGATACGCCAGCATGAAAATGCCAAAATCCACCCGATCTTTCGTATTCTTGACAGTTTGTGCTTGATCGCACCTCATAGCCGTGCTTATTCAATCTTGTTGAAGCGGTGGATGCTACATTGGCGGTCCCGCTCGGCGCTAAGCCCAACATATCGTATGGCGCGCTTTTGAAGGATGTAAATACATCCGGCGGCTTTCTCGAAGCACAGCATAACAAGGCTGAACGAATTACATGAAATCTTCCAGATCACGTTCCCGATCCAAGAACAGTCGCAACCGCCAACCGCAAAGTGGCGGCAACGTCGTGAACCGCGTGTTCGACAGCTCTGGCCCCGAAGGCAAAGTGCGCGGCACGCCGCAGCAGGTTATCGAGAAATATAACCAGCTTGCCCGCGATGCCCAGCTGAGCAATGACCGCGTTGCGGCCGAAAACTTTCAGCAGCACGCCGAGCATTATCTGCGCATGCTGTCCGAAGCACAGCGCGAGATGGACCAGCGTCGCGAAGAGCAGGAACGCCAGCAGCGCGAGCGTCAGGAAGAACAAGACCGCCAGAACCGCGAACGCCAGGCCGAGCGGGACCGCGAGCGGGCCGAGCGTCAGGAACGCGATGCCGCCAATGGCGGACCTTCGCATGAGGGCGATGCAAACGGTGCAGACCAGCCAAGCACACAAGCCAGTGACGGTGATCAAAGACAGCAACCTGCCCAAGACAGTGGCGACGCGCCAAAACGCCGCCGCAGCAGCAACCGCCACCCCAAGCAACCCGATGCCCCTCAGGGCGAGGATGCGTCGCAAGCTGGTGATGACAGCGACAGCAATCTGGTCGAGACACCCGAGAGCAAGCCAAAACCCCGCCGTGCGCCCCGTCGCAAACCACAGCCCAAGGCTGATGATGCGTCGAACGCGTCACCGGACGCGGGTGGCGACCACACGGAAGCGGCTGAATAAAGCACCCTTGAATTTTATCGAAAAGGCCTCGCAATTTGCGGGGCCTTTTTCGTTTTACCATCGAAAGCTGATGCTCGGATGCCTAGGGTTTGGCCAGCTCGCGGGCCAGCGCACAGAACGCTTCAAGCGAGACTTGTTCGGCGCGCTCGGTCGGTTTGATGCCGGCAGCGATCAAACGGTCCTCGATATCGGGTGCCGCGCCTTTGAGCGCCGAGCGCAACATTTTGCGGCGCTGGTTGAACGCCATCGCCACAATACGGCTGAGCACGGCGGGATCGGCAGGGTAACGCGGCTCTGCCAGAGCAGTCAGATGGACCACCGCAGACGACACTTTGGGCGGCGGGGTAAAGGCCTCGGGGGGGAGGTTCATCACGATCCGCGCATCCGCCCGCCATTGCGCCAGCAAGGCCAGCCGCCCGTAGGCTTTGGAACCCGGCTTGGCCACGATGCGTTCCGCGACTTCGCGTTGGAACATCAAGGTCAGGCTTTCCCAGAACGGGGGCCATTGCGCAGGGGTCAGCCAGCGTACCAGCAGTTCCGTGCCGACATTATAGGGCAGGTTCGCCGCGATACGGATCGGCGGGGTCAGATAGGCCAGCGGGTCGATCTCGAGAGCGTCGCCTTCGATCACTGTCAGGCGGCCCGGGTAAGCCTCGGCGATCTCGTTCAAGGCGGGCAGGCAGCGTTTGTCTTTTTCGATGGCCAGCACGCGCCGCGCCCCTTCGGCCAGCAGGCCACGGGTCAGCCCCCCGGGGCCAGGCCCGATTTCAAGCACATCGCAGCCCGACATATCCCCTGCCTGCCGCGCGATTTTAGCGGTGAGGTTCAGATCAAGCAGAAAGTTCTGGCCCAGCGATTTGCGGGCTTTGAGATCATGGGTGTTGATGACGTCGCGCAGGGGCGGCAGGGTATCGATTGTGGTCATGTTGTACTTTCGCCTTCGGCGAGGATATTTAAGAGCCAGAGAAGCATCAGGACCCCGCCATTTTATAGGCAAGGCGAATGGCCTCGACCATACTGGTGGGGTTTGCGATGCCTTTTCCGGCGATGTCAAAGGCCGTGCCGTGGTCCGGCGAGGTCCGGATAAAGGGCAGGCCCAGGGTCACATTGACGCCGCGGTCGAAATCGAGGGTCTTGATCGGGATCAGCGCCTGATCATGGTACATTGCAATCGCCGCGTCATAGCGGGCACGGGCTGCGGCGTGGAACATTGTATCGGCAGGCAAGGGGCCCATCAGGTCATAGCCTTCGGCTTGCATGGTGGCGACCAGATCATTCATCCAGTCGATTTCCTGCCGGCCCATGGTGCCGCCTTCGCCTGCGTGTGGGTTTAACCCTGCGATGGCGATTCTGGGCTTGGCGATGCCGAATTGGGCGGTCAGCCCCGCCGCAGTGATTTCGATCACCCGGCGCAGGTGCGACGGGGTCAGCACATGGGCCACCTGATCCAGCGCGATATGGATTGTTGCAGGCACCACGCGCAACTGATCCGACGCCAGCATCATCACCACATCATCGACGCCCGCAAGGGCCGCAAGATATTCGGTATGACCCGGATAGGCGAAATTGGCCCCGTCTTTGAGGGCCTTTTTATGGATCGGCGCGGTGGTCAGCGCACAGGCATCGCCCGCGCGCACCAGATCAACGCCCCGTGCGATCACATCAATCACGGCTTGGGCATTGGCGGGGTCGGCCTGACCCGCCACATTGGGCGCGGGGAAGGGGTGGGGCAGAACCGGCAGCACATCGGTGCCGACATCAAGGGCCTGATCACAGCGATCAATCACGCGGTGGGGGATATCGGCGGGCAGATGGCGCGGGTCGCCCAGCCAGAGCATCGGGACCTCACCAGCGAGCACGGCCCATGCACGGGCTGCGACCTCGGGGCCGATGCCTGCCGGCTCTCCGCAAGAGATGACGACAGGCCGTGTTGACCGGATCATTTGCGGACGATGCGCGCGTTGGCTTTCAATTCCGCAAGCAGCTGATCCGCATAGCCCACCAGACGTTGCTGGCGCAGGGCGTTGATCACGTCTTCGCGGCTGGCTTCCTGATTGGCGGCGGCGGTGCGGCCACACATCATCAGGAACATCAGCGTTTGACCGTTGGAGCGGGTTAGCGCGGTGGAGACTTCGCCCGGATCAAGCTTGGAAAGCTCGATCGCGATGTCCTGCGAAATCTCGCCCGGGCTTTTGGTCACACGTTCCAGCACTTCGGCGGGCTGGCCTTTGGCTTCGCCGTAAAGATCGTTGCAATTGTCGACGCGGGCGCGGATTTTCGCCGCTTGCGCCAAGGTTTCAGGGCTGCGGCCACCGGCAAGATAGTAAGCGGCATAATCAATCGTGGAATATGTCGGTGCCGATGTGCTGGTTTCCTGAATGTCGCGCAACTGGAACAAGGCCACGGCATTGGGGATCGGCAGCGGTGCTGTCACCTCGCCCGGTGCGAGGCCCAGGATCAACCCTTGCAGGCTGGGTGGCAAGGCGGAGAGGTCTTGCCAGTCCAGACGCCCGCCACGGCCGCGCGATGCGGTCGCGGAATATTTGCTGGCGTAGTTCGAGAATTCGGAAACCGAGCGGGTCTGCGAGATTTGTTCCGCCAGCGCGTTCACGCGGGCTGCGTTTTGCGGCGGGGCGGGAATGATGATTTCCGACACAAGAACCCGCACACCGCTGCCCCGTGTTGTCCCGAGCGCGCGGCTGATTTCGGCGTCGGTGATCTGCACGCGGGACGCATAGCGCGCCCGGACAAGTTCACGCCAGCCGATTGAATTGACGACGAAATCGCGGAAGGTCTCGGGGGAGACGCCGGCCTGACCAAGCGCTTTGGTGAATTCGGCAGCGCTCAGGTTTGCACGGCTTGCAAACTCTTCAAGACTTTCGTTGATGCCTTCGGCGGTCAGTTCGATCCCGGCATCGGCCACCGCTTCGTTGCGCAGGCGTTCGTCGATCAAGGTATCAATCGCGCCTTCGCGGGTGGCACCGGGTGCGTTCAGCAGTTGCAAGAACCGCTGGCGCTGTTGAACCTCGAATTCGGTCACAACAGACTGGTTCACCTTTGCCACCGGCGCATAGAGGTTTTGCGCAAGCGCGGGGGCGGCTGTGATCACGGCAAGGCCGATGATCGCAACACTCTGTGTCAGACGGTTCAGGTTCATCTTAGTTACATCCCACATGATCGCACATATCTTTCTTTTCCGTTGGAGGCCGAGAAGCCCCGCAGGCCGATGTTAAACCCGATATCCGTCGAGGGCTCAACACTTGTTGATGAGGTATAGCGCCGGCGGACCAAAAGGTCGACGCTGACGCATTCGTTGTTATAGGTCAGGCCCAGCCCCGCCGTTGCCGCGCGCCGGTTTTCGATATCATAGCGCACGTCCGCGCTGGCCGTCCAATGTTTGCGGAAATCATAGGACCCGTCCAGCGACAGTTCGGATATGGGATCGGGCCGGTTTTCGACCAGATCGGTCTCGAGCCAGACAAAGGTTCCACCCAGACTGGCATTGCGAAACAGCCAATCGCCGCGCAGTTCGGCCTTGGAAATCTGCAAATCGCTGTCCACCAAGGTGCGTGCGGTCAGGGACATACCGGCGCGGTTTCTGATTTGCCCCGCCAGCAGGATATCGGAACTGGTGCCGGACATGCCGGATGTATCGGTGAATTCGGCGTCAAAGACGGAGCGGAAGACCTGACCGACGGCCAGATGGGCATCCCAGCCTTTTGGGTCAACCCGCGCCCATGTCACCCCCACGGCAGAGAGCGTGCCGCGTTCGCGCCGGTCTGGACGCGGGAAGCGCGACAGGCTTAGCAGATTGCCCTGATCGAATTCGACCCGCGTGCTTTCGTCGTTGGGGATGTTCAGGCGTTGCCCGCCAACCCAACCGATTTGCGCCAGCGGGGTCAGGGTTTGGGTGACGCCATTGGCACCACGGCGGATCATCGGATAGCTCAGCCCGACCGCGGCAAAGGGCACCAGTTCAGCGTGGTTTTGCTCGAAACTGCTGTCTTGGGTAATGTCAAAGGCGTTGAAACTGAGCCCGCCACGGGCATCGGTGACGAAACCGCTTTGATGGGTAAAGCGTTGCAGATACTCCACCTTGCCATTGATCCGCGCAACATCGCGCCCGATCACATCAATCACCGAACTGCGTTGATGGCTGTGGGCCTGAAGCGATAACCGGACCTCGCCACCGAGGGATTTTGGAAAGAACCTGCGTTCGACTTCGCCGTCAATCACCAGCGTCGGCAGGGTGGAGTTGATTTCGCCGTCCCGCAGGGTTTCAAAGTTGTACAGGCTTGCGCGCACATAGTTGTCGCGGCGGGCGCGGGTCACGGTGACATCACTGCGCAGGCGGTCTTCGTCGGAATAACCGTATTCCGTGAAATAGGCGTCGTCGCTGACAATCTTGATGTTAAAGCTCAGCTCGTAATCGCGCGGCAGATCGAATGTGCCGTCCCCGACCAGATAGCCGCGCGTTGTACCGGGCAGTTCGTCATCGCGGGTATAGGCCCCCTCGAAGGACATGCGTCCGGTGACAAAAGCCTGACGGTACCGGAATTCAAGCGTGCGGGTGGCGGTCGACAGGTAAGGGGTCAGCGTCAGATCGCGGCTGTCGCCCAGTTTGATGAAATACGGAACCTTGATCCCTGTCCCCAACTGGGACGTGGTGCGCACCGATGGCGTCAGAAAGCCGGTGGCGCGGTCAAGGGTCGGGTCGGGCATGCGCAAACGCGGCAGGTAAAAAACCGGTACGGTTCTGATGTGAAACGTCGCATCGTCAAAATAAAGCTGTTGGGCGGCTTCGTCATGGATCACCCGGCGGGCGCGGATCTGCCACAGGGGCACTTCGCCATCATTGCATATTTTACAAGAGGTTACGGCGGTTTTATAAAGCTGGCTATAGCGCCCGTCGACCCGGTCAAGCTGCACGGCGGCCAGTTGCACCTGCTGGTTCAACACCATGCGCGCGCCCAGAAGCAGACCGTTTTGCAACCCGGCGTCCAGTTCTGCGGCATCGGCCAAAATCACACTGCCCGTGCCATCGGTCAGCACAATCGGCCCTTCGATGGTCAGCGCGCCGGATTGTCCGTCATAGCTGATGGATTTTGCGCGAATGCGGGTATCACCTTGAAACGCCTCGACATTTCCGCGCGCAACCAGAACACGATCACGGGTGATCAGCAAATCGTCAGCCACCAGAACCGCTGGGCGCTCGTCCACGCTTTGGGCCCATGCGGGCAGGGGCAGGAATAACGACAGGATCAACAGAAGACGCCGCATTTCAGCCATCCTCCGCATGCAGCAAAAGACCAAGGGCCAGCAGAATGGACGCAGCAGGCGGAGCCCAGGCAGCGAGGATCACCGGAATTTGCCCGTTTTCACCCAAAATCTGTGCAAAGCTGCGAATGAAATACAAACCGAACCCCAACAAGACCGATGCCAAGACGGCAACGCCTGTGCCCCCAAACCTCGTATGCCGCATGGTGAATGCGCTCGCAACAAGAACCATCGCCACCAGGAAGAACGGCCGCGCCAGTTCGGTCTGCAGCCAGACCTTGTGACGGCGCGGGGAAAAGCCTGCTTGCTCAAGCTGGTGAATGAACGCCGGGAGCTCGTAGATCGACACGGCACCAGGGTCGCTGATGCTTTCGCGGATGCGGTCAAGGGTCAGGTTCGACGGCAGGGTCAGCGTTTCGAAATACGCGGCGTTGCCTTCGGCATTTACCCCGACCTCAAGCGGCCACGACTTGGCCCCGGTGAGCACCCAGTTGCCATCCTCAAGGGATGCACTTGTCGCCTCGATCCGGCGGTTCGGGCCCCCCTCGGGCGCATAAGAGATAAAGGTCACATCATATAAAACCGACGCATCGCCGTTCGACCGCCATGCACGGATCACCGTCTGCCCCGGATCGCCACCCTGACGCAGCCACAACCCTTCGTCGCTGATCGACAAGGCTGATGCACCGCCGGCGCGGATGTTTTCGGTGACCTGAGTATAGCGTTTCGCCGTGGCCGCAACGATCGGGTTCAGCATCCCAACCGCCATGATCCCGATAATAAACGCCACCGCCACAGGTGCCTGCAACGCGCTGAGCGCAGAGCGGCCAGCGGCACGGGTCACCACCAGTTCGGACGATCGGGCCAGCGACAGAAACAAAACAACCGTCGCCAGAATCATGATCAGCGGCAAGATCAGGTTCAAGGTTTCGGGCGTGTTCAGCAACGTGAGCCCCAGAACCCGTTGCCAGCTGATGTCGTAGCTTGAAAACTTGCGGGCCTGATCGACCATATCGACCAAGATCACCAACGCGAACAGCACCCCCGTGATCAGCAGGAAACCGGTCAAGAAACGCCGTGCGAAATAGAAATGCAGGATCATGCAGCGACCTTTCTGCGGCGCAACCGGCGCAGCCAGGCCGGATGGGCCGCATGCCAGATCATCCCCGTGACCAACACCAGCCCAAACAGGCTGGGCAGATAAACAAGCGGCCAGCGGCTGGCATCCCTCAGCACGATATCCACCAGACTGCCGTCGATCCCGTCAATGGCGATCAGCAAACCAAAGGCGATCACGATCTCGCGCCAGACCCCGAACCGCGAAAACCCGCCCAGAATCAACGTGGCATAGCCGATCATCGCAGCAACAATGCAAAACAGCGGCGCGGCAAAGCGGGAATGGAACTCCTCTGTGATGGCACCCTGGCTGATCAGCCCACTGCCGCCCAGATCGCCCCAACGGGTAAGCAACCGGGGCGTGACCATGCTGTCGATCGACAGGTTTTCCCTGGCTTGGTTCCTGACCAGCGCCGAGATATCAAACGAGAAATCGCGGAATTTGGCCGTGGACAACTGTTTGGTTTCATTGGACAAACGCTGCGCCAGCCCGTCTACCATGATCAGGGTGGTGCCGTCGCCGTTGTTCACAAGATAGGCTTCCGATGCGGAATAGATGATGCCTTCCTCGGGGTTACGGCGATCCGACAGGAACACATCGCGCAACACGCCATCGGCCCCAACCAGCCGGGTGTAAAACGTCACCTTGGAGGTAGGATGCAAAAATTCGCCCTCGGTCAGCAGACGCGCCGACACATTTTGCGAAATCTCGGTCTCGCGCTGGCTCAATTGCCCTTTTGCCATGGGCACCAGAAAATGCGTGAGGATCGACAACATCACCGCCACACAGATGCCATAGACCAGCACGGGCCGCGCCAGACGCCACGGGCCGCTGCCCGTTGCCTGCATCACAATCAGTTCGGATTCGCTGGTCATGCGGTTGATCACATAGACCGACCCTGCAAAAGCGGCGATTGGGAACACGGTGGTGATCAGCTTGGGCAGGCCCAGAACGGTAAACTCAAGAAATACCAGCGCGGTCTGGCCATCCCCAATCAGCCGGTCAAACAAGACAACAGCCCGATTGATCCAGAAAATCGCCACCAGTATCAGCGCGAAAAAACTGAACAGGATCAGCAATTGGGACAACATATAGCGGTCAAACTTAGCCAATCTGCATCCCTTAGGTGTTTGAACTGTAATTATTCGGTCACGATAAAGCAAAATAGCGCCCGCGAAAACTGCTATCTGGCCTTACCGGCGACTGCGCGCTAGGTCTTGGGGCAATTCTTATGAAAAGGACCCCGAACATGACCGCATTGACCCCAATGAGTTTTGTCCAAACCGACATCGACCAGATCGCAGGCCATGCCGGCCGCGTGGCGGTGACGGTGGATGCCACAGGCAAGATGAACCCAAGTGCGCGTCGGATCAACAAGCTGACCAAAGGCGCGTTGGAACGGCTGGTTCAAAGCACCAAGTTCACCGATCTGAAACCCGGCGACGTGCTGAGCATGGGCTATCCCACAGGCATGGCAGCCGAAGCCGTGGATGTGGTGCAACTGGCCAATAACGCAGACGTGCATGACCTGCGCAAAGCAGGGGCAAATCTGGCGAAACAGCGCGGCGAGGCGGATTTGCTGGTGCTGACCGGCGGGCTGCGCAAATCGGCGGAGCTGTGCTTTGGTCTGGCGATGCGCGACTATTCGTTCGAGGATAACAAAAGCAAAGGCAAGCCGCGCAAAGGGTCGGTTACGGTCATGGCCAGCACGCCTGACGAGGTGAAAGCCGCAGCGGAGCCGCTGTTGGCCATTGCCGACGGGGCGTTTATGACCCGCGATCTGACCAATGAACCGGCCAATGTGCTGACCACAACCGAATTTGCCGACCGTCTGGCCGCGATGAAGAGCATCGGCCTCGAGGTCGAAGTGCTGGACGATGCAAAGCTGGAAAAGCTGGGCATGCGGACGCTTTTGTCTGTTGGACAGGGGTCGGCCAGCCCGTCCTATGTGGTTGTTATGAAATGGAATGGCGGCAAAAAAGGCACGGCCCCGCTGGCCTTGGTCGGCAAGGGCGTGGTCTTTGATACCGGCGGTATCAGCCTCAAGCCCGGGGCCGGCATGGAAGACATGACAATGGATATGGGCGGCGCGGGCGTGGTGTCAGGCGTGATGCGCAGTCTGGCGTTGCGCAAGGCCAAGGCCAATGTCGTCGGTCTGGTGGGCATTGTCGAAAACATGCCCTCGGGCACCGCGACCCGCCCCGGCGATGTGATCAAAACTATGAAGGGCGACACGGTCGAGGTCATCAACACGGATGCCGAAGGGCGGTTGGTGCTATGTGACGTGATGTGGTACGCGCAAGAACAGTTCAAACCCGCCGCCATGATCGACCTTGCCACCCTGACAGGCGCGATCGTAGTGGGCTTGGGCCATGA
Organism: Sulfitobacter sp. HGT1; assembly: GCF_013282155.1. Taxonomy (GTDB): domain Bacteria; phylum Pseudomonadota; class Alphaproteobacteria; order Rhodobacterales; family Rhodobacteraceae; genus Sulfitobacter. The sequence continues at coordinate 30,324 of NZ_BLWI01000010.1, read as the reverse complement.
GAACGCAGGCGTATTTTCCAACAACGACACGCTGTGCAACGCCTTTTTGAAAGCGGCTGGTGCCGAAAAAGAAGGCGCATGGCGGATGCCGATGGGTGCGGGCTATGACAAGTTGCTGGAAAGCCGGATCGCCGATATGAAAAACATCGGCGGTCGCAATGGCGGTGCTGTGACGGCTGCGCAATTCCTTGGGCGGTTCGTGAAAGACGAAACGCCGTGGATCCACCTTGATATCGCCGGTGTTGCCTCGGTCAAAGAGGAAACCGCATTGGCCCCGAAAGGTGCGACAGGCTGGGGTGTAGCATCGTTGAACCGGTTGATTTCGGACCATTACGAGGGCGAATAGACAATGGGTGCCGCGTATTTCTATCACCTGACCCAGCGACCGCTGGTCGAGACGTTAACCATGCTGTTGGGCAAGGCCCAAGGGGCAGGGTGGCGCGTGGCAGTTCGCGGGACCGATGACACTTTGTTGGCGCAAATGGATGCCGCCCTGTGGCTGGGCCCCGATGACGGGTTCTTGCCACACGGGTTGGCAGGCGGCCCCCATGATGCGGACCAGCCGGTGTTGCTGACAACGAAAAGCGATACGCCAAACGGGGCGACTTGCGTTTTTTCGATCCACGGGGCCGATGTGACGGCGGATGAAGTTGCAGCATTGGACCGCGTCTGCATCCTGTTCGACGGGCTGGACGAGATCGCGCTGAACAAGGCGCGCGGCCAGTGGAAAGCGCTGAAAGATGCCGGCGCATCGGCACAATACTGGTCCGAAGAAAGCGGCAACTGGGAGAAAAAGGCAGAAACCTGAACAGGTTGCGGGGCGGTCTTAACGTGTCAGGATCAGTTCGTTATTCGAAATCTCGATCCGGCCCCAGCGTTGCAGATAGCCCATGCCCAACAAGGATTGCGCCATATCTCCGTCATTGACCACGGCAGAGACATCGAAGTCACGCACCGTGCCCAGTTGCACCTCGTTCAGGCGCACGAATGCGGTGCGGACTTCGCCGTTGGCGGTGTTGGCGCGGCCAAGATAGTTCAAGGTATCGGGTGACAGACCAACGCGCTGCGCGTCGGCGCGGGTCAGGACCATGTCGCTGGCACCGGTATCCACCACAAAACGGATCGCCGCGCCATTGATTTGCATGGTCAGGTAATAATGCCCGTCGCGGGCGCGCGGGATGGTGACCGTGCCGATCCCGGCCTCATAGCTTTGCTGCGGCACGGCCGAACTGCGGCTGATATCGCCCCACAGACCGTAACCCGCCGCGGCCCCGATAAAGATCATGCCCCAGACCGCGGCCTGTTGCAGGGTTTTGTTAAACCCTTCGCCACGGCCTTGCATAAAGAACCAGCCCGCGACCATCGCAAGCAACACCAAAAGATAGATCAGACGGCCGGTTTCGAATTCTGGCATAGGTAAATCCCTTGTTCCTGATCTGGAATATGGGGTGTGTTGCGGCCTTTGTCAGCCCGCGCCGGGGCCAAATCCGAATGCGCTGAGGCCATCGAGCACGAATTGCACCGAGAGCGCCGCCAAAAGCATCCCCAAAAGCCGTGTGATGACGTTGATGCCGACCTTGCCCAAGGCCCGTTCCAGATAGCCGCTGGCCTGCATGGTGATGCCCATCAGGATCAACACCGCAAAGGTGATGCCCATCACGGTGACGAACCCTTCGATGCCCGGCTTTTCGCCTGTCAGCAGGATCACCGACGCGATGGCACCGGGCCCGGCGATAAGCGGGATCGCCAGCGGAAAGACCGACGGGTCGTCGTGATCATGATCGTCAGGGTCATGATCCGCATCGGCTGCGGTTTGTTCGCGCCGCTTGGTACGGCGGTCAAACAGCATCTCGAGCGCGGTCAGAAACAGCAAGATACCCCCCGCAACGCGGAAGGCGGCCATCGAAATGCCGATAAAGTTCAGCACGGCCTCGCCGAAGGCGGCAAAAACCAGCAGGATCAACCCCGCGACAAAGACGCCGCGCCATGCGATGCGGCGGCGTTGGGCGTGGGGCATGCCGGGGGTCAGGGCCAGAAACATCGGCCCGATCGCAAAGGGGTCGATGATCACGATCATGGTGGCAAAGGCCGTGATCATAAAGGCAATGTCGAGTGTCATCATATGTTGCTACCGGGGGCCAGCCCCCGGACCCCCGGGATATTTGTGAGCCAGAGAAGTCAGGCCGAAATGGGTCATAGTGTCAGGCAGAGGCGGTCTCCAGCTTTTCAAGAGCGGCCATCCAGATGGATTCGGCGCGTTCAAGGGCGGCCATCACTTCGGCGTATTTTTTGTTCCACACCTCAAGTTCGCCGACTTTTTCCTTTTCGTAAAGGGCAGGGTCGGCAAGTTTCTTGGCCAGCTTGTCGCGCATGTCGTTGATTTTGGTCACGCGGGCTTCGGCGGTGCGCACTTCGGAGCGCAGGGCAAGGATGTCTTCGCGCGAGGCGCGTTTGGGTTTGGGGACTTCTTTGACCGGCTTGGCGTTCTTGCTGACCGGTTTTTCGACCGTGAGCAGCATTTTGCGGTAAGCCTCGAGGTCGTCCTCATAGGGTTTGACGGTGCCATCGGACACCAGCCACAGACGGTCGGCCACCATCGACAGAAGGTGCATGTCGTGGCTGACCAAGATCACAGCGCCCGAATAGCGGGTCAGCGCTTCGACCAGGGCCTCGCGGGATTCGATATCAAGGTGGTTGGTCGGTTCATCGAGGATCAGCAGATGCGGCGCATCCAGAGTGGCAAGCAGCAGCGACAGGCGGGCTTTTTGCCCCCCTGACAGGCGGCCGACCTCGGTATCGGCCTGGTCGGGGCCAAGGCCGAAACCGGCAAGTTGCGCGCGCAGTTTCGACTGCATCACGCCGGGGCGCGCCGTGATCATGTGCTGCAACGGGGTTTCGTTGATGACCAGTTCATCGACCTGATGCTGGGCAAAGAAACCGATGCGCAGTTTGTTGGAATTGACTGCTTTGCCTTCGAACAGCACCAGACGGTTGGACAGCAGTTTCGACAGGGTCGATTTGCCCTGACCGTTGCGGCCCAGCAGGGCGATGCGGTCATCCTGGTCGATGCGCAGGTTAAGGCGCGACAATACGGGCACGCCTTCGGTATAGCCGGTGGAGCCACCTTCGATGCTGATGATCGGCGGCGACAATTCATCAGGCTGCGGGAAGGTAAAGACCTTGCGCGCCGCTTCCTCTGGCGGGGTGATTGTCACCATCTTTTCAATGGCTTTCATCCGTGATTGCGCTTGCTTGGCCTTGGAGGCTTTGGCTTTGAAGCGGTCCACGAAAGCCTGCATATGCGCCTTGTGCGCCTGCTGCTTTTTCGCGGCGGCAGAGAGCTGCGCCCGTTTTTCGGCACGCATTTTGGCGAATTGGTCGTAGTTGCCCTGATAATAGGTCAGCTTGCGGTCTTCGAGGTGCAAGATACCCCCGACGGCGCGGTTCAGCAGGCCACGGTCGTGGCTGATGATGATCACCGTATGCGGATACTTGGCCAGATAGTTTTCCAGCCACAACGCCCCTTCGAGGTCGAGATAGTTGGTCGGCTCATCGAGCAGCAGCACATCGGGCTGTGCAAACAACACACCCGCCAGGGCGACGCGCATGCGCCAGCCGCCGGAATAGGCGGAACAGGGCTGTTGCTGGTCATGGTCATCAAAGCCGAGCCCCTTGAGGATCGAGGCCGCGCGGCCTTCGGCAGACCATGCGTCGATGTCGGCAAGACGGGTTTGTACCTCGGCGATGCGAACCGGGTCCTTGGTGGTCTCGGATTCTGTGATCAGCGCTGCGCGCTCCACATCTGCCGCCAGCACGGTGTCGATCAGGGACACGTCCGAGGAGGGGACCTCTTGGGCGACGCCGCCGATCTTGGCGCGCGACGGCAGTGAAATATCGCCCGCGTCCAGCCCCAATTCCCCGCGTATGATGCGGAACAAGGTGGTTTTACCCGCGCCATTGCGGCCGACGAGGCCCACTTTATGACCTTCGGGGATGACGGCGCTGGCTTCCTCAAACAAGGGGCGGCCTTCGACGGAATAGTTGATTTCTGAAATGCGTAACATGGGCGCGGTGTGAACCATGTCCGGCCCCGCGTCAATCACGGCTTTTCATGGGACAGGCACCATGTTAGGGAGCGCCCAAATTAACCCCCATTAGGAGAGCTATCATGGCCCTTGAGCGCACATTCTCGATCATCAAACCAGACGCAACACGCCGCAACCTGACCGGCGCAATCGCGAAAAAATTCGAAGACGCAGGTCTGCGCATCGTTGCAAGCAAGCGTATTCACCTGACAAAAGCCCAAGCTGGCGAGTTCTACAAAGTGCACGCCGAGCGTCCTTTTTATGACGAACTGTGCGAATTCATGGCATCCGCGCCAATCGTAGCGCAGGTTCTGGAAGGCGAAAACGCCATCGCGAAAAACCGCGAAGTTATGGGTGCAACAAACCCAAGCGATGCGGCACCCGGCACAATCCGCGCCGAATTTGCTGAATCAGTTGGCGAAAACTCGGTTCACGGGTCGGACGCACCAGAGACAGCCGCGACTGAAATCGCGTATTTCTTCTCGGGTCTTGAGCTGGTCGGCTAAGCCCACCTGCATTTGACAGCTAAAGAAGGGTCGCGGGAAACTGCGGCCCTTTTTCTATATGCGCCACGGGTGCGCCACAGGGCAGGGTGCTGCGGCACATGTCCTAAGAGGGGGCGGGTCTGACGCCGATCTGATCCATCAGGCGTTCGAATTCAGCATCCACGGGGTCGAATGCGCGGGCTTTCATGGCGTCGAATTTCACACGCAGGGCTTTTTTCTCGGCCCCTTTGCAATCGTTCCACGGGCGCCCCTGAAGCCCCATGACCAGAACGTAATAGCCGATGAAATGCGGGCGGTGCCCGTTGCGCAACAGTTTCTCATAGGCGGCATCGGCACCTAATTCACGCAACTGTTCTGCGCTATGCACCCCCACCTTGGCAAAGCTTTCCTGAAATGCAGGGCCAAGGTTGCGGATGGATGAAACCGGATCGGAGTTGGAATGCGACATAGCGCCAAATTAACGCGCTTGCCGATCCGTGTCACGATCAGATGCTGGCGTAATCGGTGAAAACCGGTGCCTTTGTCTGCGGCTGCGAGGGTCGTGCAGGTGCGGGTTCGGGCTTGGCGGGGGTGGGTATGCTTTGGGCCATTGGACTGCTCCGTTCTGGATGCGAAATCTAAAGTTGTGGGCCCGTTAAGCCTGTTGAAACAATCTGTCCATCCCAAGGCGGCCCTGTGCTCATTTCATGCCGGTTGCCGCACCTGCAAAACCGTCGCCAGCCGAGCCATGCAAAAACCGCATATCGCCTATGGTTTGCACATTTCACATGTCCGGCACATATGAAGGTCACGGGCACGAAAGCCCAGGAACGGAAAGTAAATGATGAGTACCAACTTTACATATCGCACAGCGACACCGGCCGATGTTAACCGGATCATTGCACAGGCCCAAGCCGAACGCAGCGCGTTCATCGCAGCCTTTGCACGACGCACATCCGCTAAACTGCGCGGATTGTTCGTGAAAACACCACGCGGGGCAGTTCCTGCGTAACATCTGCTTCTGATCCCGATCCTCCCTGACGGATCTGACGCAGCACCAACCCGATTGCGGTGGATAGGCCACCGCAAAACCGTAGAAGAGAAAAAAATGAGCTATACAACCCTATCCGCACCAAGCTTTGACGTCGCAGCGAAAATGCACAGCCTGATCGAAGGCTTTCGCGCCAACCGCGCCCAAAAACGCGCCGTACGTCAAACCTTTGATGAGCTGTCCGCAATGAGCGACCGCGACCTGGCCGATATCGGCATCGCACGCGGCGAAATCCGCCACATTGCCGCACAGGCATCCGTTCTGCGCTAATCCGCGACCAGAACACCCCAAGATTTCACCGCCGCATAGCCCCGCTATGCGGCGGTTTCATATTTTAAGGGGTGCGTTTTCGGGTCGCTGTCCGCTTTGCTCCTGTGCTAGACTTCAACAGCGCAATTAACTGCCGGTCGACCGGAGTGTGCAGCAAGATGTGTGAATTTGGGGGATGCAATGACTATCAAAACAGCGATCATCGGCTTGGGCATTATGGGGCAGCGGATGCTGGAACATATGGTTTTGCACCCTGCCTATTCGGTTGTTGCGGTCTGGGACCCCAGCGAAGACGCCTGTCGCACGGCCACGGTAAATGCCCCCGGTGTGACCGTGACCGCCACAGCCGAGGACGCGATTGCCGCCGCTGATCTGGTCTATCTTGCCTGTCCTCCCGTGCCCCGCAAAGCCTATGCACTGGCTGCGGCGTCGGCCGGAAAGGCCGTGTTTCTGGAAAAACCCTTGGGAATCAACGTCGAGGAAAGCCGCGATCTGGTCGAAAAAATCGCCGCATCCGGTGTGCCTGCCGCTGTGAATTTCACCCAAGCCGCCGGGGCCGCCCTGACGGATGTCCATGCAGCGGCAAAAGCGGGCGAACTGGGCGAATTGGCAGGGGCCGATATCGTCGTGACCTATGCCGCATGGCCCCGCGCCTGGCAGCAAGCCGCCGACTGGCTGCGGTTTCGCGCAGAAGGGGGCATGACCCGCGAAGTTATCTCGCATTTTCTGTTCTTTTCCGAACGCATTCTGGGGCCGCTGGAACTGGTTTGGGCGCAGCCTGATTATCCGTCAGACAGCAAACTATGCGAAACGCATGTGGCCGCGCGTCTGGTATCGGCCAGCGGTGCGCCTGTGACGATCATGGGCAGCGTTGGCGGGGCGCAGCCGGACCGTCAGGAACTGACCATCAAAGGCAGCAAATCCAGCCGCCGCATTTCCGAATTCTACCGTGATGCCGTGTCGACGGGGGGCGATTTCACGCCTGTGGTGGACGATTACGCCGATCCGCGGGCGACCAGCCTGCGCGCGCAGCTGGATGATCTGGTCTTGCTGATTGAGGGTAAACCGAACCGTCTGGCCACATTGCCCGAGGCATTGCACGTCCAGATTCTGATCGAAGCCATTCTGGCAGGCAAACCGGCACCCGCCGCATAAAATCCGGGGCAGGTGACGCACCGGCGTTGTAGACTTTGACAGTTCGGGCCGCTAACGCAGGCCCAGACTGAGCCAGAGACGCCAAATGACCGATGTAAATTTCCCCAGTATCGTCCTCTCGCACCGGCGCGCCGACATGTTCGTGCACGCGGTCGGGCTGATCCTGATCCTGACCGCCGGCACGGCGTTGATTGTCAGATCAGCAACGCTGCCCGGCTATGGCTTGATCATTGCAGCGGCGATCTATGTGAGCAGCGCGCTGGCGTCCAACCTTGCGTCCTGGTCCTATCATTTCCTGCCATGGCACGCGCAGCGCATCAAATTACGCCGCATCGACCACGCTGCGATTTACCCCAGCATTGCGGGCACATTCACCCCGTTCTTTGTGCTTGCGGGCACCCCATGGACGCTGTTTTTACTGTGTTTCAGCTGGGCGCTCAGCGTCGTGGCGATCTGGAACAAGATCACCAACCCCCAAGTCAAATCCCCGTGGTCCACGGCATCCTATCTGGGGCTTGGCGCGATCGGGCTTGCCGCCTTGCCCGATCTGACAACGGTGCCCTGGGCGACCTTGTGGTGCGTGATCGGCGGGGCGTTTGCCTATGTCGTAGGGACTGTATTCTATGCCCGCAAAACAATGCCGCTGCGCTATGCGACATGGCATATGTGCGTCAACATCGGCAGCATCCTGATGTTTATCGGCATCTGGCGCGCCTTCTTTCCCGGCAATCCGGTTTGATGGTGAAGGCAAGTCGTCAACAATAATCCCATATACCGATATGCCTGAATTGACCTGAGTATTTCATAGGCTTCCGAGTCAATTGGTCGCACTTCTTTTCCTCTGATATTCTGCATGATGTCGTCATGGACAAGCAGACAAAATTAGTGGCCCTGACAGAAGAGCAACGCTCTGCCCTTCAGGCTATTTGCCGTCAGCGTAAGGTCGATGCTCTTGTGTGGAAGCGTGCCCGGGCGTTTCTACTTTTGGATGCGGGCTATGATGCCAAAACCATCTGCGAGATACTGGACATCGGTCCCACAGTATTGCCGGAGTGGCGGTTTTCTTTTGCAGGCGCGGGGCTGTCGTTTTTCGGGCTGAAGGACTACAGCCAACGGCAGGGTCACCTTTCTGTTGAACAGGAACGGGCCACACAAGCACATTTCACGGAACATTCTGCGCGGAACGCAGATGAAGTTTGCGCCTATATTTTGGCTGAGCATTACCAAAGTTATAGCGCCTCTGGAGCCCCCAAGCTGATGCGTCGTTTAGGCTTCGTTTATAAAAAACCTCAGTCGTTGCCAGCTCAGGCCGACGAGATCAAACAAGCGGCCTTTATCGCCCATTATGAGGCCCTGATGACTGGACTGAGGGCGGATGAAATGGTCGTCTTTTCAGACGCAGTGCATCCAGAACATCAAAGTCGACCGGCCCATGGTTGGTTCCCCAAGACACAAAAGATCGCCCTGAAAGCAACATCGGGACGCAAGCGGCTCAACATTCAAGGTGCGCTTGATCTAGAGACCATTCAGTTCACCTTTGTCGAAAGCGAGAAGATCAATGCCCAGACAACCCAGCAGATGTTGGAAAAGTTGGAAGCCAAGAACCCAGCCATGACGGCAATTCACGTCTTTCTCGACAATGCACGCTACCATCACGCCAAAATATTGCAGCCATGGTTGGAGAGATCAGAGCGACAGGTAAAGTTACATTTCCTGCCGCCATATGCGCCGCATCTAAACCCAATAGAACGTCTCTGGGGTGTCATGCATAAATGTGTCACCCACAATCGTCACTATGCCACATTCGACCAGTTCACAGAAGCAATTCTAGGGTTCTTTCGCAAAACATCGCCCCTCAAGTGGCGCGCGTTTACCGATACCGTCACCGACAATTTTCGGATCATCTCGCTCGACGAATATAAAGTGATTTGAGCACGTAGAGTTCAGCTCAATTCAGGCGTATGAGTATAATTTCAACTTAATTCTGAAGCCTTACGCTTCAAACTGATCATGGCCCAGTAACGCAGTGCCAACAAGACTGGTCAGCACGTTGGTGTGGTCTGTCCGGAGCGGGATCACTGATGTTTGCCCTTACAGCGCATAATTTCCATAACGGAGGAAAACAATTTCTTGAAATGGCCTACTAAAGGTAGCCTGTATGAGGAGCCAAGCTCTTCCATAGCGATCATGCAGCTGATGTCTGAATTTGGCTTGGAATTAATTTGACCTCAGTCTCTCGCCTAACGAAGCGATAGACCGACGAAGCAATTCCTCTTTTTTGGTGATCGGAATTGTCCGTCGTCATATAAAATGGGACATCAGAGCAGCTTGAGCATTGGAGGCTCTGGCTCGTGTGTGTTATTGATTATGCTGCTTGTTTTTGGTGTTGCAAGCGGCGTTGTCGGACTGTCTGTTTCTTGACCTTTTCCCTTTCCCTGAGAATGGCTTTGTCGCGGCCAAAGTAGACGTCGGCAGGTGTGACGTTGTTCAGGCTCTCGTGGTAACGCTGGTTGTTATAGTAATCGACGAAGGCCCCGATTTGGCGTTCAAGATCACCGGGTAGGTAGTAGTTCTCCAGCAGAACCCTGTTCTTCATGGTCTGGTGCCAGCGTTCGATCTTACCTTGGGTTTGTGGATGGAACGGCGCACCACGGACATGCTTCATGTTTTGCCCTTCCAGCCATTCGGCCAGATCACCAGAGATGTAGCAGGAGCCATTGTCCATTGCCCGACAGGGTCATGCAAAGCATGATCCCGAGAGGGGCTGAGCAGACGTGGCTTGTGCCGCACAACCGCCTGGTCGCAGCCTGATGTTGTCAACGCCAGTTCGATTGTGTCTGTCACGTCCTCAGCGCGCATAGTGGTGCAGAGTTTCCAGGAAATGATGTAGCGGCTGTAGTCATCCAAGATCGTGCTCAGATAATACCAGCCCCAGCCAATGATCTTGAAGTAGGTAAAGTCGGTCTGCCCCTCGCCCGCCAGGGCATGTTTACATGCCCGAGAGGAGCATCTCGTTGATGGCTGTGGTTTTGTCTTTGAACTCCTCCGCCGCTTTGATCACCACATAATCAGGGGCAGTAATCAGTTCAGCAGCTTTGAGAATGCCCCTCTCGTGCATGCTGCGCATACCCTGCCGGGCAGTGGGTAAGCTGATGATTCAGAGACAAAATACCGTTTCTCATCGGTGTATTTGACGGCCAGCTCCCGTGTGGTCAGCGCTTCATGTTCCAGCGCAAATTCGATCAGGTCGTCACGACGGGCATCGGGGATGCGATTCCAGACAGATCTTGGGCATGGGGATCTGTCAGCCAGCGCATCAAGCCCGCCATCAACGTAACGGTCGTACCATCGATAGAATGTCGTGCGCGGGATGCCCAGCATGTCGAGGGTCTGCTTAACCGGCAGATGCGATCCCTCAACGGTGCGGATGATCTCCAGTTTCTCGGACGCAGGGTATCTCATTCCTCGAACTCCCCAGCCCCTGTCATGCTTTTTTTGAGCAGACGGTTTTCAAGGGTCAGATCAGCGACGCATTCTTTCAGGGCCAAGGCCTCAGAACGCAAATCCTTTACCTCAGGCGCTGTGGCCTGCCGCGCCGTGTCGCCAGATAACCGGCGCTTGCCGGCTTCGAGAAATTCCTTCGGCCAGCTATAATACAGGCTCTCAGCAATACCCTCCCGGCGGCATAGCACCGAGATGCTTTCCTCGCCGCGCAGACCTGCCAATACAATGCGGATTTTCTCTTCCGCCGAATAGGTCTGGCGGGTCTTGCGGCGGATGTTCTTAACCACCTTGTCGGCGGCGTCTTTCGATGTCTGTGGCTTCTTCGTCATCTCGATCGCCTAATCGATAAGATGAACCAGAAATCCTCCCTTATTCAAATCCTCAAATCTGTCCCACGGGCGCTGACGTCAGACATACTGGGCGGCGTCTGATTTTACGTGATAGGGTGCGGATGCTGGAGCGGGCGAGGATGTTGGAAGGGTGGCTGCGGTTGCAGTGAGCGCATTTTTTATTCTATTTTCACAGATGCTTTGCGACGAAAAATAGAAAACCGAAACCCGCAAACGCTCGTTTTGAACGAGGGAGCCTTGGGGGGGGGCAGGTCACTGGCTATGCAGGCTTGCCCCCGTGCCGTTCGTCGCGTTGGGCTAGTCGAGATTGAAGAGCGTCTTGAAGCGATCAAGGTTCTCTGTTGACGGGCGCATTGGGTCGTAGCCCGGTTCCGGGTGTGGCTGCACAACGTCCCAGTGCTCCGCCATCTGGCCCTTGTCGTTGAAGCGCACGAAATCGGCGAAGATGTGCGTTGCGCTGATCTTGTGAAGGATCACCATATCGCCCGCCGAGAATATCTGTACCGGTCGCCACTCCTTGCGGCCCTCGCGGCGGTAGGCGATCTTTTCGATGTATTCCCGCACCCCCGCGCGTCCCTGTCCGATGCCGGGCGTATGCTGGATGTAATCTTCTGCCACCAGTGTATCGAGCAGCGAAAGGTCGTCGCCATGCATGCAATCGTTCATGAAACGCAGCAGAGTTTTCTCGTTTTCGGTCAAGTCATTGCGCGTTCTGGGATCGTAAGGGTTTGGTTCGGTCAATCTAAGTCTCCACTTGTGTCAACGGCTCCGGAATGTGTCACCGCGCCGCGCTCGGCACCTTGGACCGACGCGGCGTATTTCTCCAACAGCCCGCCTTGGCGCGGCAGTGCCGGAATCCCCCGCGCCTTTGCGCGATCTTCAAGGATAGCCGGATCAACCTCAAGCGTAATGCTGGCCACTTCCGGTCTTGCGTCGATGGTGATGAAATCGCCGTCTTCGACCAAAGAGATGGGCCCGCCGACGGCCGATTCAGGCGACGCGTAGCCGATGGACATGCCGCGCGAGGCACCCGAGAACCGGCCATCCGTAAGCAACGCGGTTTTCGCGCCCATGCCCTGTCCATAAAGAAGAGCCGTGAGCCCCAGCATCTCCTTCATGCCAGGCGCGCCCTTGGGTCCTTCGCCCCGCACCACGAGGACGTCACCCTCAACGTAGGCGCGCGTTTCCACCGCTTTCTGAGCAGCCTCTTCGCCATCAAACACGCGCGCAGGTCCCCGAAAACTGAGATCAGTCAGGCCCGCCACCTTGAGAAGCGCACCTTTGGGGCAGAGGTTGCCAGTCAACACCACGATGCCGCCGGTGGGCGCAATCGGTGCGGATAGGCTTCGGACAACGTCGCCATCGGGTGAGGCGGCATCGGCGACGGCCTCTGCAAGCGTTTGTCCGGTGATGGTCAAGGCCGACCCGTCAACATATCCGCCCGCGATCAGTTCCTTGAGGATGACAGGTGTGCCACCAATGGCCTGAACATGTGCGGCTAGGTATTTTCCGCCCGGGCTGAGATTCCCGATCAACGGGGTGCGCTGGAAAACCTTTGCCGCATCTTCGATTCCGAAATCGATCCCAGCCTCGTGCGCAATGGCAGCGATGTGAAGTGCTGCGTTGGTCGACCCACCCGTCGCCGCGACGATGGCGCAGGCGTTCTCGATCGCTTTGCGGGTGACAAGGTCGCGCGGCAGCGGTCCGTCCCCATCGATGGCGGCGACCACCGCACGGGCGGCAAAATGCATCAGTTGTTCGCGCATCGGATCACCGGCAGGGACCATGGACACGCCGACCGGTGACAGCCCGAGCGCCTCTGAAACCATCCCCATCGTGTTCGCGGTGAACTGCCCCGCACAAGCGCCGGGGCCGGTGATAGAGTGGCGCTGGTAATCCTCAAGCTCTTCGCGGTCCGCATCGCCCGCGATCATCCGTCCGATGGTCTCGAATGCATCCAGCACGGAGACCTCCTTCCCCCGCACAACACCCGGCAATGTCGCACCACCGTGCAAAAACACACCCGGTGCGTTCACCCTGACCATGCCCATCATCATGCCCGGCAGGTTCTTGTCGCATGCGCCGATGGCGATCAGCCCGTCCCAGCAATGCGCGCGCATCGTCGCCTCAATGCTGTCAGCGATCAGTTCCCGCGAAATCAGCGAGAACCGCATCCCCGGATGCGCCATCGTCAACCCGTCAGAGACGGAAACCACCGGCGTCTCGTGCGGATAGCCGCCTGCCTGCCGCACGCCTTCGGCAGCATGGGCCGCCTGCGCGCCAAGGTTCATGTTGCAGGGGCTCATACCGCCCCCGGTGTGGGCCACGGCGATCTGCGGCTTTGCGATGTCGTCGTCGCTCATCCCCATACCGTAAAGAAACGCCTTGGAATTCTCGCGCATCAGCGTCGAGTATATGGTCGGAAATCGTCTCATTGCATCGTCCTCGGCAGCCAAAGAACCAGTACAGGGAAGGCGACAAGCAGTATCAGACGCAGGACGTCTGCACAGACGAACGGCAGCACCCCACGAAAGATCGTTGGCAGGGAAATATCGCGCGCAATCGAGTTGATGACGAAGACGTTCATTCCCACAGGCGGCGTGATCAGCCCCAGCTCCACGGTCATCACGATAATCACCCCGAACCAGATCGGATCGAAGCCGAGCTGCGTCACGATCGGAAAGACGATAGGGACGAGCAGAATGATCATCGCCATTGCGTCAAGGATGCAGCCCATGATCACGAAAAAAAGAAGGATCAGCGCCAGCGTCCCATAGGCCCCAAGATCGAGTTCCACGAGCCAGGCGGTGATCTTCTGCGGGCTTTGGGTGATGGCGAGGAAATAGCCAAACAGGATCGCTCCGATCAGGATCGTATAGATCGCAACAGATGTCCGAAGCGCCTCGATCAGACTGTCGAGCAAGAGCCGTGCCGTAAGCCGCCCGCGCAATATGCCGATCAGCGCGGTCAGGAACGACCCCACCGCCGCCGCCTCCGTTGCGGTGGTAAAGCCGAAATAGATCGAACCGATGATGAGCAGGAAAAGCAACATCACCGCCCAAACCCCCGAAAGGGAGCGCACAGCCTGACCTAGGTTGAATTTCTCTCCGGCAGGTAGACGTTTGCCATAGGCAAAGCGGACGGCAAGCATATACATCAGGATGGCGATGATGCCCGGCACGATGCCAGCAATAAACAGCACGCCCACATCCTGTTCAGTGATATAGCCATAAACGGCAAGCACGACCGAAGGCGGGATCAGGATGCCAAGTGTGCCCCCCGCCGCGATAACGCCAGTCGACACTTCGTCCGGATAGCCCGCCTCTTTCATCTCTGGCAAGGCGATCTTTGTCATCGTGGCAGCGGTGGCAACCGACGACCCGCAGATGGCCGCGAACCCCGCGCAAGCACCGATGGTGGACATCGCCATGCCGCCTTTCATGAAGCCGAACCAGTGACGACCCGTGCGGAAAAGTTCGCGCGACATGCCGGAGTTGGTCGCAAGCACGCCCATCAGTACGAAAAACGGGATCAGCGTCAGGTTGAAATCGGTCACTGTGCGTATCGGCGATTGTGCCAGCAGATTAAGGGCAGGTTTCCAACCAGTCACCGCCGCGAAGCCGCCGACGCCGACAAGGCCCATTGCGATACCGATCGGGACGCGCAGGATCATCATCGCGAACAACGCGACAAATCCCAATATAGCGATCAGATCACCGCTCATGTTTCGTCTTTCACTTCAATGCTTTCGTAAGGGTCAAGAGATCCGCGGCCCGTCACGATGAGGATGAGCCGCGCGAGGATCGCAGGTAGGCTGACAGCGACACCGAGCCAGATCAGCCCCATCATCGGCCAGGCGGGCAAGCGCAGGTCCATGGTGGTTTCGTTGCTGATGGCAGCATTGGATACGCGGCCGAACATCTTCCAGGCCAGCAGTCCGGTAAAGATCAGCAGCAGGGTCCAAGCGAATGCGTCGATCCAGCGGCGTGGTCCGGGCGACAGGCGCTCTACTAGAATATCGACTTTGATATGTGAGCCCCGGAAGCCGACGCTGGCGAACCCCCACATGATAGCCGCCCCCAGCAAAAGGCGCGACATATCAAAGGCGTCAGGCAACGGGTAAGCGAACAGATACCGCCCCGTCGCAGAGGCAACGACCAGAAGTGTGACCAGCCCCATGATGCAGCCTGCCACGATCTCAATTCCGTGCGATATCCGCTCGAGCACGTGCTGCAGCCGCAACACGGGAGAACGGTTGGGCGGCCGTGGTGCCGCCCAACCTTTTGAGTCAGTATCGGGCGTCATGACGCTCGAGCGCTTCGACATAGCCGTCGTAGAGGGCCTGCGCGTCATCGCCGGCTTCTTCTTTCCATTGATCGATCAGCGGTGCCGCAGCGTCACGCCACATCTGCACCTCATCTTCTGTCGGCGCGTAGAGCGTGTGCTCACTGCTATCTACCATCTTCTGACGACCCGATGCTTCGTTCTCGGCCCAGCCCTCCGAGAAGCGGCGCGACCATTTCGGGGTGCAGTGATCATCCAGGATCGCCTTCAGATCATCGGGCATCCCGTTATAGCTGTCCTTGTTGATCAAAAGAAGCTGTGCCGAGATGTAGAACGGCATGTCGAGATGATACGGCGTCTCGCTGTCGATCCCGAAGATATAGACGGAATTCCAAGGGAAGGTGATCGCGTCCGCTGTGCCATTGGCGATTGCTTCGCGCGCCTCGGGGGCAGGTACCTGAACGGGGCCACCACCAAGCGAGCTGACAAAGCGCGACATGGTCGCGTGCGCAGGACGGACGTTCAGACCTTTGATATCTGCCGGCACTTTGATCTGGGTTTTGGAATGGAATGTTCCCGGATCGTGCGGGTTGGCAAGGCAGAACTTGACATCCGACATCTCGGTTTCTGCAATCGGGGCGTACCATTCATGCAATGCCTGTGCCCCGCCTGTGGCGTTGGAGGCGTGGAACGGAATTTCGACCAGGCTGTATTTCGGGAAACGCCCGGCTTGGTAGCCAGGGTTCGTGTATGTGATGTCGGCGATGCCGTCGCGCGCCATGTCGTAGTGGTCGGGCGCTGCGCCAAGCTGTTGCGCCGGAAAGATCGTCACGGCGATCCGCCCGTCAGAAGCTTCCGTCAGCGATTTCACCCAAGGCTCGATCCCGAGCGTCTGAATGGGGTGCGTTGGTGGCACCCAATGCGACAGCCGGAGCGTCACTTCCTGAGCCCAGGCCGCACCAGATGTCAGTGCTGCGATCATTGATCCAGCCACCATCATGTTGATTTTCATTATCTTCCTCCCGTCTTAAATAGTCCGACTCGAACCGGCCGGATTGTCGTCGGAGCATGGCTTATGAGATTTGATACCGCAAGTCTGTTGAAAGGTTCGGACGATATGACAGCGACGTCGATGAGCGTCACATCGGACGGAAAGAACCGGAGTTGGACGGAACGAACGGGATTTTTGCCCGGAATGGTGACGTTGTCGGCGGCCTGTCGCAGGTCGCGATCAGCGATGATCTGGCTCTGAACTCGGGGCGCAGAACGCGAGTCTGATAAAGTTACCAGACGTTGAACCTCTAAGGTGTCACAAGGCACTTCAGCGGGATGACGAACGTACATTTCATGGCCTAAAGCCTGATCGATGTGCAAAGATCTGGCTGCTATATCCAGTGAAGATATCAGCGCTGTTCAAAACACACGAGCCTATAGAAAACCTACAGTGCCTCTAATCGTCTACAGCCCCAGATATTCTGCACCACTGACCATCGCCTGCTTTCGAGATGCCGCAGCGATTGCATTCGCAATGGATGGCCGATCTGGCTCGTTATTCGCCACCAATTACGGTCAAGCCAAGCAGACGCCAGGTTTGCATGCCTCCGCGATAATAGAAAATGCGGTTTGCCGGGTAGCCAGCCTTGATCATATTGCGGATCGCCGCGGGCGACTGGCCGCACCAGACCCCGTTGCAAAACAGCGCTACGGGCTTTGCCGCCGCACAGTCCCAGCCTTCAAAATCCGGCTCGCAGCCCAACTGCGCAAGCTCATCCACGACATAGGTGTAAGGAATGTTTATCGCGCCGGGTATCGTGCCGCCCTCGAACCAGTCACGCGTGCGGCTGTCCACCACCACGGCGTCGGGGTCCTTGAGCATCTCGATCAGTTCCAGTTCGCCGATCGTGGTGACCCCTTCCGCAGGGCTGTGCGGTTGAATGCAAAAATCAGGGCAGGGGCGGGATGTCAGCGCCCATTCACCGCTCAATTGGTTTTCGGTGTCCTGGATCCGGTCGATCTCCACCATCCCGTTCGCCGTCGGCACGGTGACCGAAGGCATGTCCTTGGTGATACCCACTTCATTTCCCGCCATCGCCGCCCCGGCGATGAATGTCAGGGCGATTGTCCATGCGAGATTTTTCATGATTTGGTCCTCCAGATTACATCGGCGGTCTGAGGCAAAGCTTAGCCCCTGTATGGCGCTCCGTCATCAAAATTTACCCGATTTCAAGACGGCCCACCGTCATGACAAAGGTTTTGGTCGTCCTGCGACGGTGAGCCTCCATGAGGTGTTCTGGAGGAATTCAGCCTCGTGTGGTGTCGTTTCGGACCGCGACTGGCGTCTCAAAATACTGAAAGCGCGGCGTGCTGCCAAAAGTCTCGCGATGCGAGCCTAAGGTCTGGTCGATCGCAATACAGCACTGGGCGGGAAGCTCTCAATCGTTGCAAATTGCACCAATGCCTGCTAAGCGAAAGTTAATATCTTTGGATGCCTGAAATCCAGATTGGCTAGTGTCGATACCACTTCCAGAATTTGATAAAAATTTAAAATGAAGCAAGATTTATTCATGTTCAGTGCGGCATCCGTCGCTGAGAAGAAAGATTTATTGTCGAAATGTCAGATCTGGATGCGATGGATGGCCTGACGTTTGCAACTGACCGAAATGGCATCATCCGAGACATCGGAGCAACCAACTGGAATGCGTTTGCAGTCCAGAACGGTGCGCCGGAAATCGCAGCAGAAGCGATTTTGGGTAGCAGCCTGTTTGACTTCATTGGCGGTACACAGGTTCAAGATCAGTTGCGGCGTGTGATGGAGAGAATAGCGCTGGACCCCAACTGGTCTTGGGTGCTGCCTATTCGCTGTGACAGCCCGGACCGAAAGCGCAAGATCCGTCAAAGTCTTAGGCCAATTTTCTCAGATGATGTGTGCACGGGATTTATCTTTCAATCCGTTGAGCAGTATTCTCAGCAGCGGCCTCCAATAGGCCTATTTGATTTCAAGAGACTCCGAGAACTGGCGAAAGATGATAACCACCTACCGACCGCCATGATGTGCAGTTGGTGCCAAAGAGTCCAATCCCCCACGGTCCGCGAGGATCAATGGATGTCGGCTGAAGACTACTACGTTGGGTGCGGAAAGAGCGAAGTGCGCATCAGCCATGCCATCTGCGAAGATTGTTTTGAAGGCATGCTCAAACCTTAATGACGTAAGAAGGCCATCTACGCATAGCTTTTCTTGCGTTTGGGCACCCGCAGTAATGCCTCCCCCCCGGGTATTGCCTCAGTGTCAGGGCAAGCAAAACCTCCGCGCAGAACCCGCAACGCATAGTAACACAGCCGGAACTATCGGCCCTGCGCCACCAAGCTGTGGGGCCATCAAACCGCCTTGGCCTTGGCGTCGTGATGGGCGGCACTAGCTGACACCCGTCCTGATAGCCAATGATAAAGGGGCAGAAGGCCGACGGTGATGGCCAAGAGCACGGCTGCGAAGTGGAACGTCGCAGTAAGGCTTGCCCATTCGGAAACGAGGCCCGCGATCATCGGCCCTGCGGCAATACAAGCGTAATAGACGGTAAAGAAGACCCCCATGCCCACAGCGCGCGCCGCAGGCGGGAGGATCAAGGACGGCAAACTGACCATCGCGCCCACGGCCACCCCCGAAGAAAGTCCGATCGCGATGACGCAAAGGACCGAGGTCTCGATGAAAGCGCCAAGCACGATAAAAAACGCAAAGCTCAGGTTACCGATCGCGATAATCAGCAGTCTGCGCCCGCTGCGGTCCGCCAGATACCCGCCAATCGGGCCCATGATCGCAAGACACCAAAGCACGAGCGATGTCACGGAGCCCGCCTCGGCAAGGCCCATGCCCCGGCTGACGAACAATTGCGGGCCAAAGCTGAACACAATGGCCAATGCCGCGTTGTAGATCCCCCAGATCGCACCCGCGGTCAGCACCACCCAAAAAAGGGCACCCTGCACTTTGGCAGACGATGCCACACCGGGGCGCGGGGCATCCTGGGGCGCGCGATAGATCAGCAAAAGGCCAAAGAAGGCCACGATGATCAGCCCCATGATGACACCCATAGCCAGCGTCAATCCCCCGGCCAGCGCAACAATCGGCAGGCCGATCAAGGCAACCGCGATCCCGACTGGCCATGAATTCACGAATACGGCCATGGCGAAACTAATCTCGCGCCCCGCGAACCAGTCGGCGACCATCTTGGTCAGAAGCACGTTCAGAATGACGCCACCAACGCCCGAGACAAGGCGTCCGTAAAGCTGCATGGACCAACCGCCTGACAGGGACATCATGGCCCCACCGATCAGCATGAGGGCTAGCCCCGCGAGAACGACCTGCTTCTCACCGAAATGTCGGCCCAGTGCCCCGCCGGGGGCCGCGATGAAGATACCGGGGGCGAAATACAGACCAATCAGGACGCCGACATCGGCGAGGCTGACGGCAAAGGCATCTTCAATGACCGGGGACAATGCCGCGACCATCTGAAACTGGATCGCCATCGTCATGCGCACCAGAAACAAGAGAGCCAATATGCGCCACCGTTGCGGGAAAGTTTGCTGCGGCATGTGAAGTTGCTCCGATTGGGTTTCTGACGACGAGGTTCCAATACAATATACTTGTTCACGGGCCGTAGGTATCGGCCTAACGCATCATTGTTCCTGCACCATTTGCTGGACGGTGCCTCATGCAAATGCTGTATTGGCAAGATAAAGAGCTTCAAGCAGGATGGTCCAGGCAAGCGATTTTCGAGGCCAGACAATGGACAAGGAACGATTGAGCGCACGGGAAACCGAAATCGCGCGCGCCTATGCAAACGGCGGCACCTACCACCGGATTGCGGAGCAGCTAGGCATAGCGCCCTCCACCGTGCGGACCCATCTTTCGTCAATATATCGGAAGCTGGAAATCTCGTCGAAGCTGGAACTTTTCAAGGTACTCGAAGGCGACGCCATCGGACCAAGAGACGAAACCGATCAAGCCGCAATCATCTCGGAGCTTGCGCTGAGCCTCGAAGAGTCCCTCAGTCGCGAACAGGCGCTCGGCGAGGTTCTTGGTATCATCAGCCGGTCGGAGGGCCGGATCGACGACGTGATCAAAGCGCCATCGCCATCGAAAATGCCAGAATGATAAGTGCGCTGCGCTCTACCATAGCACGTTAAGCACAATTTGCGCTTTGCCAGATCCAATCGATCTTCAATGATGCCCATTGGTATCTGGCAGGGTGTTCCGCAGCGCGGCAATCTTTACCGGTATGCTGTGCCTCGGTGTCAAAGCCCACTTTGCAAAGGCTGCATCGCGGCACCCCGATCGCCATGGGCGGAAGCCTTGGGCCGCCTATTCCGGTCTCAGAGCCATCACGGTCCGGTGGGTAATTTCCTCGCCGGTATTCGCATCCGTGAGCACGGGCGCGATGGGGGTCCCGGTCTTGCGAGAGACTAAAGTGACGGAGGATTCCACGGGCGGGGGCACGTGTTCGTTGGCCCATTCGATCACGGACACCAGAACAGGGTAGAGCGCCTTGCCGCGCTCGGTCAGCCGGTATTCGTGGCGAACCGGACGCTCTTGATAGGGCTCGCGGCGAAGCACGCCAGCCGCCTCCAGCTTGCGCAGACGGTCAGCCAGAACGTGGCGTGTGATGCCCAGCCGCTCTTGTATCTGTTCGAACCTGCGGATGCCCAGAAAGCAATCGCGCAGCACAAGCATGGTCCAGCGGTCGCCGATCACGGACAGGCCGCGGGCGACGGGACAGGCTTCGTTCTGAAGGTCGTTCCATTTCATCTTAACATTATAGCAGCAATTGACAGGTTCCGAAAAGGAACTTATGCCTAGTGCGTTCCGAAAAAGAACGGACTAGGCAAGTTTCATTTAGGGGAGGGGCAGGGATGAATGCGACTAGGATTGCCGCGATTGGGCTAAGGGTCTGCAATTCCCCCAACAACCTTGGCCGCGGGGCAATCTGATGGCTGTCTCGAGCCCCGTCTCCGACGCGCATCCGCCCGCCGATGCGGCAGGGCGTGCGCGGGCGTCCCGCACCCGCCTGCTGCTCGAAGCTCCCGTCGCACCGACACTCGCGAGGCTGGCTGCGCCAAACGTGATCGCGATGTTCGTGCAGGCCGCGCAAGGCATCGCCGAGGCCTATTTCGCCAGCCTGATCGGTGTCACGGCCCTCGCAGGGCTGGCATTGGTGTTTCCACTGGTGATGCTGACACAGATGCTATCGGCAGGTGCGATTGGCGGGGCGATTTCAGCTTCAGTCGCTCGGGCGCTCGGGGCCACGGACATCGCGCGGGCGGCCACGCTGGCCGTGGCCGCCTGGATCATCGCAGGCGGGCTCGCCCTCGTGATGGCGGTGTTGGTCACACTGTTCGGGGCGCGCTTTTTCGGCCTGCTCGGGGGCGGGTCCGAGGCCGTCGCGGCCGCCACGACATATGCGTTGGTCTTCTTCCCCGGATGCGCTGCGATCTGGCTCTGCAATGCCTCGCTCAGCGTGATCCGCGGCACGGGCGACATGCGGGTACCCGCACTTGTCTTGCTCAGTGTCTCACTGATGTCGATCCCCTTGTCGGGTGGATTTGCCTTTGGGTGGGGGCCGTTGCCTGCGCTCGGCATGGCCGGGCTGGCGCTTGGCCCGATCTCGGCCTTCGCGCTCGGCGGCAGTGCCGCAATAGGCTATATCGCCTTCGGCCGAGCCGGCCTGGTCTTCAAAGGGGCGATCGGACGCCTTAACGCTGGCATGTTTCGCGACATCCTGAAGGTGGGGGCGCTTGCGTCGATCATTACCGTGCTGACGACCACGACGATCATCATGATGACGGGTCTGGTTGGGCGCTTCGGGGAAGGGGCGCTGGCTGGCTACGGCCTTGGCGCACGGCTGGAGTTCATGATGATCCCGGTGATTTTCGGCATCGGTGCGGCGATGACGGCGATGGTTGGCGCGAACATTGGTGCAGGTCGGACCGACCGCGCTCTGCAAGTGGCCTGGACCGGTTCCTGCGCGGCGGCCGGGATTGTCGGCGGGATCGGTTTGTTGTTGGCTGTCTTTCCGGACCTCTGGCTTGGCTTGTTCTTGGAGCCCTCGAACGCCGCCGCGCTTGACGCCGGGCGCAGCTATTTCCGTTTTGTAGGCCCCTTTTACGGTTTATTCGGGCTGGGCCTCGGGCTCTATTTCGCCTCCCAGGGGGCCGGTCGGATGGTATGGCCGGTGATCAGCAGCCTCGGCCGCATGGCTGTTGCGCTTGTCGGTGGGCTGATCCTCACGACATACACGGAAATGGGTGTGAACGGCGTCTTCGCGGCCATCGGTGCTGCCATGCTGGTTTACGGCGGAATCATTGCCCTTGCTGTCCGGTTCGGTGGTTGGAGCAAGGCAAGGCCATGACGGCAATTTCATCTTGAGGATTTCACTTGGGGGCAGAGGTTCGTCCCCAGGGGCATGATGGTCGGAGAGGGGAAGAACTGGCTGCGATCCGTTCGTCGCGGAGGTTCTAGAGGTGAGACCAACGCAGGTCATGAGCAAGGTGCGCAGCAGAACTCAAAAACAGGACGATCAGGTGATCCATGAGTTTGTTGCCAAACCGATGATCAAAGTCTTTGGCAAAACCGAGACGGTTCAACATTGACGAAACGGTTTGGCCAGAGTGGAACAGCGCGTGTCAAAGCGCCCTCAGCAGCAATCCAGCCGCAAGCAGAGCCACAAAGCTGCCGGTGGCGATTTCGATCACTGCGGCCAGTCCCGCCGCCCGTGGAGAGTTGGCAAACCCGGCCAATACGCCATTGCGCAGCACGCCCGCGCCGATGCCAACGGCAATCGTGATGACCGCCGTGCCAAACGCCATTGCAAAGGCACCGGCGATACCGATTTCGGCAATCCCCATCTGCCACGTGATGATCAAGACGAACAATGCGCCGGTGCAAGGACGCACCGCGATGCTTGAGATCAGAACAAGCGCCTCACGCAGGGTCACGGCCTGTTCGACTTCGGCAATGGTCGGCCCGTGCGCATGGCCGCAGCTTGGGCAGATATCGTCGTTATGATGGTGATGGGCTGCGGGCCTGAAATATCGCATGCCGCGCCACACCAACCACAGGCCGATCAACCCGATCGCGGCATAGCTGGCCGGGGCCATGATGGCCTCGGTCATGCCGACCATCGCCTCGCGACCCAGTTTAAGCAAAGTCACACCGGCATAGACCAGCGCCACCGCCGTAACGGCCTGCCCCAACGAGGAGGCCAGCGCAATCACCGCCAGCCGCAGCATCGGCACACTCTTTGCCATACCATAGCCGCCGATCAGCACCTTGCCATGTCCAGGGCCTGCGGCATGCACCACGCCATAGGCAAAACACGCAGACAGCAACGCGGCAATCGCCCCGGGCTGACCGCCACGCGCGGCACGCAATGCGGTGGCAATGGTATTCTGAAACTCGCGCTGCTGGCTTGCGGCCCAATAGGCAACGCGGTCAAAGCCGCCGGTCCACCACAGCGCCAACAGCGCGATGATCACGGTCAGTGCCGCCAGCGTCAGAGCGCGGCGCATGTGATGCTCACGGTCGTTGCCATTTGCGCGCCGATTTCCGGCAGTCCGGCATCCGACGGATTCATATCGGGGTCCAGCATAGAAAGTTCTTGTTGCAGCGCGACCACCCCGGCGTTCACATCCGGTGCTGTCTGCGTGATATCGCAGGTGCTTTCACCAATCAGGGTGACGGGTCGGGTCACTTCGTAGGCGGTGTAATAGGTCGGATCGTAGGCCTTGATGATCCCTGTTTCACCTGCTGGAATGGGTGCTTCAAGCGTCCGCAAATGCGTTGTGATGATGCGGCCAGCCTCAAATTTCGTCGCCACTTCCGTCGGCCCCGAAAGCGGAACACCCTTATCGCCAGCGGCGATCACAAGGTCGCCATTGAACCCTTCGATCCACTGCATGTCGAACCCATTCAGTTTGCCGATTTCGTCTGCGGTCAGTATCCCGTCGCCATCCGGGTCCAGCGCCATGTCTTCAGTGATCAAAAGCGAATAAAGCTCGTCATATTCCCAAGTTGTTCTCACGTGGGTCAACTGCCCTGAATCGTCAACGATCAGTTCAAACCCTGTATCAATGAAGACATGAGGATGGGCTGCCAGGGAAGTGGCAAGGGCACTACAAAGCAAGGGAGCAAGAAATCTGAGCATGATTTTTGATTATCTCTGCTCGAAGTTTAATGCAACTGGCCGTGGTTTGCTTAAGCAATTGTCGGCCAAGAGGAAAACGGGCCCGTGGTTCCTTTTTGGCTTTGTGACGCCACGAACAACAAACGGCCCTAAGATATGGCGAGCGATAACAGCAAGAGAGCAAGGAGCCATCCGGTGTCGCGAAAGTGTCAGTGATTGCCAGATCGTCTTGCCCGAATGCCGACGGGCGAGTGTTTGGATTTGACGGGCGTTTCCGACAGAACCTCCAGAAAAGCACTGGCTGCGGGAGAGAGAGATCGACCGGTTTGACGCACCAGACCGATGCGCCGTCTGGCACCGAATCCGATGATGGATCGCTGGACAAGGCGTTCAGTCGGCAACACCGGCAGTGTCAGTTCCGGCAAGGCCGTAATGCCCAGTCCCTCGGCCACCAAGGCACCTGCGGTCGCCAGATGCGCGACCTCAAAGCGGGGGGAAAGCGGGCGGTTCAACCGCAGGCATGCGCCGTCCAGCAATTCACGCACGGACGTGCCTTGGGCCATTGCGATGAACGGCATCTCGACCAGCTCTGACCAATCATAGGGCCGGTCTTCCTCAAGCGGCCCGTCGGGTGCCCCGATTGCAACAAACGCATCATCCATCACCGGTTGAAACGCCAGACGCGACCGCGTTGAAAGAGTCCCCGCAGTAAATCCGATTTCCGCACGCCCCGTTTCAATCACCTCGATCACGCTTTCTGATAGCGCGTCGATGATTTTCAGGTCGATGTCCGGGTACTTGGATGTAAAACGACGAAGGATCTGGGGCAAAAACGCCGCCGTGACAGACGGTAGCCCCGCAATGGTTAGCTGTCCGTGGCGCGCAGAGAGATGAGCGTCGAACTCTGCATGGGCATCCTGGGCGGTGTTAACCATACGCGCCGCGATCCGGGCAAGCACAGTGCCGCTTGCTGTCAGTTTGACGTTGCGCGTGTCCCGGTCAAAAAGCCGCGTTCCAAGCTGATCTTCGAGCGCGGAAATCTGGCGGGAAAGCGCAGAGGGGGATATGCGCAAAGCCTCGGCGGCGGCGCGGAATGATCCGGCTTCTTGCAGTGTCAGTACCGCGGTGTAATCAGACAGGGACATATTGTTGCGATTCATGCATCAATTATCCCAAAATCAACTATTTTCGCAACAGGTAATCCATTGCATCATCACCCGGCCCCGATAGGGCATCCAAGGGAGGAAATCATGAAACATACATTCGCCGCGCTTTTGGGCGCAACTTTGCTTGCATCGCCACTGGCTGCGCAGGAAACCGACCTACTGATAGGGTCGACCTCGGCATCGTCCAGCCATTACGGCTATTTCGTTGCCGTAGGACAATTGATCAACGAAAACACCGAAGGGCTCAAAGCCTCTGTGGTCGAGACAGGCGCGACGTTGGACAACATCCGCCGCATGAGCCGCGGACAGATCGACCTTGGTCTGGTGACAACAAATGCCGTCCAGCACGCCGTGTCGGGGACCAACGCGTTTGAGGGCGATGCGCAAGACCTGCGTCTGCTGTGGGTGTATACCAACGCGCCACAAAACGTCGTTGTTCGCGCTGATGCTGATGTGGACAGTCTTGAGGGGCTGGCGGGAAAACGATTCAATCCTGGCATCAAGGGCGGTTCTACCGAAGCCACGACCGAAGCCGTGTTCAAAACTCTTGGCCTGAGCGCCGATTACGTGCGCGGGTCGACAACCGATATCGTGGGCGCAATCAAGGACAATCGCCTTGTGGGCTATGTCAAATCCGGCTCGGGCATCAAGCTTGACGGGTCCACGATGGATATCGCGGTTTCGACAGATATTTCGGTTCTCGGGCTAAGCCCCGAACAGGCCGAAACCCTGCGCACAGACATGCCAGACATTTCCGTCGTGGAAATTCCAGCAGGTGCTGCTGATGGTATCCCCGCTTACAGCACCTGGGCCTTTGGGGTTGGTGTTGCGGCACCGGCATCCATGGACGATGAAACGGCTTACCAAATCGTTTCTGCCATCATGGCTGACGAAACGGCACAGGCCAATGCGATGGCCTCGCTCAAGGGTGTCAACTTGGCGCAGATGACTTTGGACTATGGCACCGTACCACTGCATCCCGGAGCCGCGCGCTGGTTCGAGGAACAGGGCATGGAAATCCCGGCCAAGCTGAAGGCCGAGTAAGATGACCCTTGCGAATATCCAAAAAGCGCTTGCCATATTGGTAGGAGCCTTCGTTTTCTACACAGCGGCAAGCGGCCCTTTCGAAGGGCTGATCCAGCGCGCGGTTTTCCTTGCGCTTGTATCCACTTTGGGTTTCGCACTCTACCCGTTGGGCGCCGGCACCCGCTGGCGTCCGATGGGTGTCGCAATTGATCTTGCGCTTTGCGCCCTTGTCCTGATCGCTTGCGGCTATGTTGTCTGGAACTACGACGAAATAATGACATCCCTGCCGTGGGCCACAACCTTGGACAAAGCGCTGACCGTAGGGCTTGTACTGGCGGTTCTGGAGCTTGGGCGGCGCACCGTCGGGTTGATCTTTCCGGTCCTTGTTATGGTGGGGCTTGGTTATGCCCTATTCGGAAACCTGCTGCCCGGAGCCTTGCGCCATCGCGGTTTCGACACGGCCTTTGTGACCGAAACGATCTTTCTGGGGGATCTCGGGATTTGGGGCATGCTAACGGGCGTCGCAGCCACGGTCATCGCGGCTTTTGTCTTGTTTGGCGCGCTGTTGCTGCACACTGGCGGTGGGCAGGCGTTCATGGACCTTGCGATGCGCCTTGGCGGTCGCCAGCCTGGTGGCGCGGCCAAAATCGCAACGATTGCGAGTGGATTGTTCGGGATGATCTCTGGCTCCGCTGTGGCAAACGTTGCGACGACGGGTAACTTTACCATCCCGATGATGATCCGGCTGGGTTATCCGCGCCCCTTCGCCGCAGCGGTTGAGGCCGTGGCATCGACAGGGGGCCAAATTGCGCCGCCAATCATGGGGGCTGCCGCCTTCGTCATGGCCGAAATTCTGGGCCTGCCATATACCACGATTATCCTCGGGGCGATCATTCCTGCGATCCTGTTCTATGCCTCTGTCTTCGTTACCGTTCATTTTGTCGCTCTGCGCCGCGGTCTTGCGGTTGTCCCAGAGGACGAGCTGCCTGCATGGGCAACAATCGTGTCACCGCGTCGCGTCGCACCGATCCTTTGTGCGCTTGGCGGGCTGGGCATCGGCATCTGGCTTGGCCGCTCTATTGCTACGGCTGCATTTTACGGCGTCATCGGTCTGCTGATCGCATTTGTTGTGACCGAAGCCGGCAGGCTATCCCCGCGTGAGATGATCGCAAAGGTCATCAACGGATTGGAAGATGCGGGAAAAGGCATGGTCATCATCGGCGTGCTGTTGGCGGGCGCGCAGGTGCTGGTGTCGATGATCAATCTGACGGGCATCGGCGTCACGTTGTCCTCCCTGATTGTGTCGATGGCCGGTGACAGCGTGCCAATGGTTGCGGTCATCGTGGGCTTTGTCTGCCTGATCATGGGGATGGGTCTGCCGACGACCGCCGCCTATGTTCTGGTTGCCGCCGTGCTGGCACCCGCAATGACAGCTGTGGGGGTTGACCCCTTGGCCGCCCATCTTTTCGTGTTCTATTTTGCCACCATCTCTGTGATCACGCCGCCCGTCTGCGTGGCGGTCTTTGTGGGGGCCGGCATAGCAAACACGAACTGGCTGCCTGCCGCCGGGCAAGCCGTTCGTCTTGGTGCCGTGACCTATCTCGTGCCCTTCTTGCTGCTGCTTTTTCCGGGCATGTTGCTGCAAGGGGGCCCGGTGGCGATCGCCGAAGCGATCTTGGCAGGGGCGGTGCTTGTGATTGCGGTGCCGACATTGCTGACAGGGTCGCCGCTTGTCGGTAACCGGCTGATTGACACGGCTTTGCTGATTGCGGTGATCCTTCTTGCGATCTGGCCCCACCCAATCACGCCAATCATTGCATTCGCTGTGTATTTCGGCGCGCGCAAGCTGGGCCAACGGTCCAAGGAGGTCTTGGCATGAAACCGTTCAGAATTGGCTGTGGCGCGGGATTTCAAGGGGACCGGATCGAACCGGCTACCGACCTTGCCAATCGCGGGGCGCTGGATGTTCTGGTCTTCGAATGTCTGGCAGAACGCACCATCGCATTGGCGCAAAAGGCACGGCTTGACGATCCCAACGGGGGGTATGATCCCCTGCTTGAACGCCGCCTTCGCGCGACCCTACCGGGCTGTGCAAAACACGGCACAAAGATTATCACGAACATGGGGGCAGCCAACCCGCGTGCAGCAGCGAAAAAAGCGCGCGCCATCGTGGCTGACCTTGGCTTGTCGTTGAAAGTCGCGACGGTGACGGGGGACGATGTCTCTGACCGGATCGCGGATTTCATTCTTGACGAAACCCATCAGCCCGCCTCGGCCCTAGGGCAACGCATGGTTTCGGCAAACGCCTATATCGGCATTTCCGGCATCGTCGAAGCGCTTTCGCAGGGTGCTGACATCGTCATATGCGGCCGTGCGTCTGATCCTGCGCTGTTTCTGGCGCCGTTGGTGCATCACTTTGGCTGGGCCATGGACGACTACGAAAAGCTCGGCCGCGGTACATTGATCGGACACCTCCTTGAGTGTTCAGCGCAAATTACAGGCGGGTATTTTGCCGATCCGGGCGTCAAGGATGTGCCTGACATCGCCAATATCGGCTTTCCCTTTGCCGAGGTGACGGCAGACGGTAATGCCGTTGTGACCAAGCTTGAGAACACCGGCGGAACTGTCACACCGGCCACGTGTACCGAACAGCTACTTTACGAAATCCATGATCCCGCACGCTACCTGCAGCCGGACGTTGTGGCCGATTTCTCAAAGGTCACCTTCGAAGCCATTGGCACGAACCGCGTGGCTGTCCGCGGTGCAGCCGGACATCCTCCGACCGGACAGCTCAAGGTTTCGGTGGCTTACCGGGATGGCTGGCAGGGAGAGGGGCAAATATCCTACATGGGTATCAACGCCCGCGCCCGTGCCGAACTGGCCAGATCAATTCTGGACCAACGGCTTGATGCTCCTGATATCCAAGAGCGGCTGGGTCATCTGATCGGAAGCGACGATCATACACGTCTGCGCTACACCGCACGCTGCACCAGCGCCGCCACAGCCCGTCTGATCGGCGAAGAAGTGGAATCGCTTTACCTATGCGGCCCCGCAGCAGGGGGTGGCGTTTCAAAATCAGTGCGGGAAATCATTGCCATTGCCTCGACATTGATGCCTTCAGATAGCGTCTTGTTGCGCTCTGACCTTTTGGGAGTGAACGATGAAGCTGCATGATCTGGCGCACGGCCGAACCGGAGATAAAGGCGATACTTCGAACATATCCATTATCGCTTACCGCGCAGAGGATTTTGATCGTCTGCTTGCCGATGTCACAGCCGACCGTGTCGCCGCGCACCTGAACCAGCCAGCCAGCGCCGTGACGCGCTATGTACTGCCTCAGCTTTGTGCGATGAACTTTGTCCTTGCAGGGGCGCTCAAAGGCGGGGTGACAAGATCCTTGGCACTGGACGCCCATGGCAAATGTCTTTCCTCAATCCTGCTTGAAATGCCGCTGACGCCCGATCATTCGTAAGCGGCCGGCACTGAAATATTGCCCAACTGCCGATCCAGTCTGTCAACCCACCTTGCGGACACATCAATGATGAACAGGTCAGTTTTCAAAACCTACGACAGCCTCAATCGCGTGGCAGGCTAATCCGTTAGATTGAGGTTTCGTGCGGCTTGGCCAATGGCTTCCAATGCATCCAACGACGGGCTTGCTGCACATACACGGGTTATTTCAGCAAAGAACTCTGAATCCGGCCCTGAAGTGGAAAGCGAATAAGGCTTGGATAGATCGAACCCCATTAGGTCCTTATGTTGGATGTCACTTAAAACT
>NZ_BLWI01000009.1 GCF_013282155.1 Sulfitobacter sp. HGT1 | reverse complement strand
CAGGCTCACGGTTGCACATGGGTCATTTCTCAGTGACAATTCTGACCTCTACCGGGTCAGTTTTAAGTGACATCCAACACTAGATCTCAGAATCAGCCCAGAAAAAGCTCGATGAGCCCCCATGTGTCCCCTTGCCGTCCAAAGACAGGCCTTTGGTACGCGGAATGTGATTAAGCTCCCGGGACATCGTCTGCAGTAACAACGGTATCGAAAAGGCCGATATTAGCCCCCTGATGTTTCGAAAACCCGGCGTAGTTTAGGCTCGAGTCTTCGTAGCGTTTGAACTTGTACACCGCATCATTCATCAGACTACTGTTGAAGACATCAAGACTGACCAAAAGCTCGAAATCCTCAACGTTTAACCCGGTCACTTTCTTGAACAAACCTGGTTCAAGTTGTGTGATGACGTCTTTCAGACTGCGCTCACGATAGTCAGTCAGATACATGAAGACGGGGATACGTGTCGCGAATTTAATCAATTTTTCCTGTATCTGTTTCCGCAGGCTTTTGAACTCTTTTTCATCATCGGAGAGCTGCTTTTTCTCTTTTTTTGTAAGATCGCGGTCACTCGCCTCCTTCTTGGCCTTCTTTATGCTTTCGGACTTGTTGATGATTGTTTCAATCTCACTGTTCAGAGACCGAAAGCCCTCGATCCTCATCAGGGCTTCCATAGCCTTTTCGTTTTGCATCAAACGGGACAAGGTACCATTATCGACATTGACCAAGAGCGCGCTTTCCCAACGTCGCGCCAGCAGCGTTGCCGAGGTTCCACTCATTGCAATGTCCAAGATTGCGGTGGCATCGAGCTGCTTCATCGAGCTGCCGTCGTATGCCAGAACCGGCAGAAAGTTGATGAATTCCTCGACCTTTTTCTCTGGATTGCTCTCGCCTACGTTCAATCGGCAGCTATAGTCCGCGATTTGAGATAAAGCGCGATTTGGCGCGAAATCAAATACATAGCATTCTTTCTTGATAATTTCTTGTTGGTTTGGGGAGTTGCCATCTGGGTTCTTAATGGCCCATGGCGTTTGCACACGGAAAGCCGCTTGAAAGTAGGTCTCAGGGCTAGACGAGTTGCGGAGCATGAAGATACCAGTCCAGGGTTTAACTGATACACCAGTGGTAAGCTTTCCGCAGGACAACGTGATGCTTTTGCCCTCAAGCGGATCTTGCATCGCGGCCAAGACGGGGTCGAGTGCTTTCACGCCCATTCCAGCGCCGTTTCCGGCAGCGACAACAACTTTATAGTCGTGATAAAAGGTGTTTTGCCGTTCTTCCAATAGGTTCTTCATGGCCTGACATGATGCGACTGTAGGCAAGAACCAAAACGTGTGATTCAAAACACTTAGCAAGCGTCCATCTGAAAACGGAAGCGGTGGCTTCTTGCCACCCAGCTTTAAGCTGTCAGTTGCGGTCGGAAGATGCGCACCTCGGATCAAATCCAGCCACTTTTGAACTTCATCCTTGTACTTGAAGATAGCACTTGGCCCAGTACCGCTGACGGCGAAGAATGCGTTCAGATCAAAGCCATCAAACTCGCCTCCAGCTGCAACCGCTGAAATGTCGTCAGGCAGCTGATATGTCATCAAGACCATACGCGGCAGGGCAGCGTAGGGGTTGTCTGGCCCCTTCCATTCTGTCTTGGCCCTTTGTTCATCCGAGTACGTCCAGTTGTAAATCTGCTCCTCGATGAACTCACCAGATTCGATTGCCCGAAATGGGGTGCCTGAGAGGTAAAGGTAGGCGTCTGTGGTAATGGGCAGATTGCCTTGATCGAAGTAGTCGATGGCTTCGCCAATTTGTTCTTTCCGCTCTCGCGAGCCCTCACTTTCGAACAGCTCCTTTGCGTTCTCGCGCCATGCGCCATAGTGGTACTCGTCGAAGATCACGCAGTCCCAGTTGGTCGTGTGGACCCATTCATTCTTGGGTTTGATACCCCCCGCGCTGTTCTTGCCGAGGTAGTCCTGAAACGAACCAAAGCACACAAATGGTTGGCTTGTATTGATCTCTTCGAACGGGATGCCGTTGCGTGAGGTGAACTGCCAACCGTCGAAGTCGACGTGAGAAAGTAGATCTTCTTCCCAAGCGTTCTGGACTGCAGGCTTGAAGGTAAGAACAAGGATCTTCGACCAGCCCATCTTCTTGGCAAGCTGGTATGAGGCAAAAGTCTTCCCGAACCGCATCTTGGCGTTCCATAGGAAGTGTGGGGTGTCGCGCGGATTCTCCTGTTTATAGGATGAGAAGTAGGCAATCGTTTTGTCCACGGCGGCCAACTGTTCGGGTCGCATGGCGAAGTTGAGGTCGCGCGCAATAAATTTTTCTTCGCCGTTGGCGATGGAAATGACCGCGGCGGCAACGTCTTTAACCGTACACTTGAACCATTCGCCATCTGGGTTGTGAAAGCCCGCCTTCTTCAAAAACCGATGCACATCTTTGTCCGTAAAGGCGCTGCCATCGTTCCGCATAGCAGTGTCTTCAAAGACGATCTTGTAAGGAGACTTCCCTGGCCGCTTGGTAGGATATTGTTGGGCCACTCGATCCGCGACTTCCTTTGTGGTGAAGCCAATTTTCAGCAATCCGTCATAGGTCGGGTTGCTGTCAGTGTAGGCGTAAATCTTCGGCTGAACATCTGCCTTTTCTGGGAAAAGTTGGTCGGCCATCAAGAGCCGCCCATTGGCTTGACCATTGCTTCAATGAAGTCAATTTCTGCCTTCTCTAGCTTGTATCGCCGATAGAGGTCTTGGTCCGTCCATTCTCTATCTAACGGGACTAGCGGTACGAAAGCATAGACGTCTCTAGAGGCATGCTGTGCAGCTTTGCGCAGTGACACAAAAAACCTTGCGAAACGTGTTCTTAGATAGCTCGCGCAGTGTTCCGCCTCTGCACGGTTATCAAATCTTCCCGCAACGACATAGGTCTCAGTGCAAATTTCGCCGGGACCTGAAATGATTGGATTGCTCAGGAATTTTGTCTCAACTGCTGCGCTAGTTCCTTGAACCGCGCTCATCAGAACTTTCCAGTCATCTATCCAATCAGAATTCTGTGAAATCTCCTCGCGCTCCAACCAAGAAATACGCTGTGACCCATGAAGCTTAATTGGGTTTTTCAGCTTGTCTGGAGCAGATTTTCCATGAAAGTTTGTACGAAAGCCGAATGGCTTTGAGCTGGAAACTTGCGTCTCAAAGGTTTTTTCCGGTTTTCCGCGCTCCCTGTATGCGCGAACCTTGTTGAGGATTGAAACTGCTTCATTGCGGCGCACCAAGACGTCGTATTCGTTCAAGAATCTTTCTACCGGCTCCCCGAGCGGTTCCCCATCCCACATGGTCTGAACTTGGCATCTTCCGTCGTAGTTCTTTTCCCACAAGAAGTAGCAAATTCCGCCGCGAATTTTCACGCCGGGGAAAGCATCATAGAGTTTGGGATAGTCTACAATTTTTCGAATTCGCCGATCCCCTAGCATATCTGCTCTGAAGCCGTCCAAGCCCTTTCCGCCGGAGTACCAGCGGGCTGGGATTACCATCGATAAGTACGAAGGATTGAGTTTCTTGGCCTGCTCTACAAACTTATGATAGATTGGACTGGCGCTAGCTCCATGCCCGCCATCAGACAATTGGTAGGGTGGATTGCCTATGATCACGTCAAATTTCACGTCAAATATTTCCTCAGGTTTGTCATGATGCACAAGCAGATAAGCGTAGTTTTCAAGCTCACTTGAACGTTCATATTCCTTTTGCGAAGCGCTGCAGTATGTACATTTGCCCTTCTTCCAGGTGTGTGTTCGGTTTTCGTAAACAACATTTCCAGTGTCATCGTCGAAGGCCGAGCAAATGGAGTATTGGCCGTCTGCCAACTTCGAGCAATATAGGCTGCGTCTTGCCAGCAGAGCTGTCAATTCTGTCAGAGCGATGCCGAAAATCTGCTTTGAGAGGATGTGGTCCAGACGCTCTTGATCGTCAGGGATCGAGTCTTTCAATCCAACATTCAAGCGTTTGGCAATTTCCCTGAGAAAAACACCGGTCTTGGTGAAAGGGTCAAGGAAAGTTGCATTAGGGTTTGACCATAGAGACGGGGGCAGCTCATCAAGCATTCGGTTTACGAACGAAGGCGGAGTGAAGACCTCATCGTTGCTCAGGTTCGCCAAACAAGTCAGTACATCAGGGTTGTGGCTTTGAGAAAGGATCAATCAACGATCTCCAAAAAATCAATCAATGGGTAGTCTTTGATAGGCTTGGGAATGAATGCCTCATCCCCTAAGTCTGAGAACAAGTTGGCTTCTTCCATCGGCTGGTACGCCAGTAGGTTCGCTAGCGTATATTCGCGGCGCTTGATCTTCCGGCCATTCACTGCTGTCCATTCTGTGAAAACGATCGGCGCACCGCTCCCGTCTGATTTCAGTAGTGAAAGAGCGTCGCCCCAAAGGATGTTCTTTCCAAGGATGACTTGGGCGCTCCTTAAGCACTCAGGCTTAATTTTGTCTGCAAAGCATTCTCGGTAGCAGACTTCAAATATCCCAAACAACCGAGACCGGCACTCTTCGACATTGTCGCTGAGGATATCGACCCCATAGACGCTCGATATGGCTATGATCGCGTTGCGTTCGAAGTCGAACTGGACTCTACCGTACCGCTGTTTGACGACCTCCAGTTTGCGCTCCAAAACAGGCGCCAGAAAATTACCGTCCCCGCAAGCTGGCTCGAGGAAGCGTGAGTCAATGCGTAGCGTTTCGTGCTCAACAAGGTCCAGCATCGCGTTCACTTCGCGACTGGCCGTAAACACCTCGCCGTGGTCTGCTACTCTTCCCTTGTTTTTTATCTGGTTTGTCATCTGATCGAGCCGTTCTGCGCTTCAATCGAAAGCTCGCTAACTGCTTTTAGCTGGCGGAAAAACCTTTGTTCAATGAAAGTCTCGAATGTGTGGTTTTGCAGAAATTTCTCGCTTTCCTGCACTGGCTTATCCATGTGTTTCTCAACAAATGCAGATCCACCACCGATGACGACCCCAGGTATCAACCAAAGGAATGACTTGAGCGTGAAATGTTCTGGCCACAGGCTCAGATAGAGCAAGGGCACCACTAGAAAGAGTATGCTTACAAGAACTATGTAGCGTACGGGCTTCAACTTGCGCGACACAGAATCCGAGAGTTCGATATGGTCCGCTTGTATCTCCTTTTCCCACTCGATGTATTCGTCTTCCAGCTGACCGCGCAGGTAATGGCCACAACGGCAAAAATCGCGAGTTAGATATTCAACGTCACCGCACTCATCGCAGCTCATAGCGTTGATGTTGCTTGCAATTGGGCGTGACCTTCTTGGCTTCGACATAGCAATGGCCGGGGTCAACCTGTGCTCTTCAAGAAATTGATCTAACTTCTCTGAGACTGAGACCGTTCGCGGTTTTAGCACATGAATATTTGTTGAAAAATCAGTGTCAGTCATTATGCAACCAATCCCAATATGCTATCGATCCGCCTTGTGTCCGGCGCGTGATTTTCACCAACCAACGCGTCCGTGTTGAGAAATTCTGCAAACAGGAAATCAATGGCGTCCCACCTCTTTTCGGGCGTTACTGCCAATCTGCGTTCGCTAATGCGGTGTTCAACCGCGAGGCCAATCTTTCGGTAGGCTTGTGTCACCTCATCGTGGCGTCTGCTTTTGCCAGTTTCGGTGTCACCTTCCAGCATCCAGAGAGGGTCAACATCGAACTCTTGGAATATCTTTAGAAGCAGCGAGCCTGTCAGATCCCGCTGACCACGCTCATAGTATTGATAAGCGCTACGGCTGATCTCGAGTCTCTGCGCCATCTCCTCCTGGGAGAGGTGCGCTTGGCTTCTTACCGCCGAAAGACGGTCTCCTAGGCCCATGATAGTCATGCACAACCCTCTTAATGGTTGCATTGACCACAATGCTGGTTATATCTGTAAGAGATAACCACAAATAGTGGCGATGCGTTTGTTTGATCCACCTTCAGCGTACTTTTGTTTGATCCTGAAGGCAAAACAGAATCTTTCGCTTCGTTTTGTGGTCAACATGAACATGAGGTGAAGCATGACCAAACTTCTCGAAACACCCAAAGAGCTAGCAGAGCGAGTTGGCATTCCGGTGACCAACGTTCGTTATCTGATCCGCGAAGACATGTTGGACCACATCTACACGGCACCGGGAAAACGTAACCCGAAGATTCCGAGCGGAGCGTGGGAAAAGTATGTTGCCCTCTTCACCGTTAAGGCCGAGCCCAAATGCGCAAGCAGTGGCAGGAAGGGATGAAGGTAATGCAAAATGTTGAACACGCTGACAGCTCGCAAATCCTCGGGCTTGGAAAGACGCCCGCTCAATGGGTCGAAGTCATGGCGGGCTTAGGCATCGAGATTTCCGAGCGGACGCTTCGCGAACGAGCGAATGATACAGGCGCATTTTATCGGCTTGGGCGGACCATGCTGATCACACCCGCGCAGATCGACACGATTTTTGAAGGAGGTCAGTCATGCCGCTCCAAATCTACAAGAGGGGTCGCTTCTACTGGGCTAAGGGTTGGGTCGAGTACAACGGCAGGCGGATCGCAGGCCCATACCGGCGAAGCACTAAGGCATCTACAGAGGCGGGCGCACGGGACTGGGTAGCGATTGAAACTGAAATGCAGATACGTCGACATGTTGTCGGCGACGAGATCAGCAAAACCTTTTCTGACGCGATCCTGCTCTACAACGCCTCCAAAGAAGACGCTGAGCGACTCATTCCAATTGTTAAAGAGATTGGGGCCATGCCGCTGACGGCCATCACAGGCGCTTTGTTGAAGGGGTTTGGGCCAGAATGGAAGCCGATGGCATCGACCGATACTTGGTGGAGGGAAATTATTGTTCCAGCAAGCGCTGTCATCAATAATGCACACCAGTTGTTGGGGACGCCTCTGATCCGCGTAAAGCCCTATGATAAATTTGAACGTATTTCGCAGGACAAACTGCGCGACAAGCCGAGCCGCGTTGAGCGTACCCCGGCGGACAAGGAGTGGATCGAGGCGTTCTGTAGCGCAGCTGATCCATACAACGCGGCGCTGGTTCGGTTTATGTTCGAGACGGCGGCGCGGATCGATCAGGCTGTTTCGTTAGAGCCTCATGATCTGCGGCCCGCCGAGAACAAGGTAAGGGTAAAGGCCCAGAAGGGACACCCCGAGAGCTGGATCACGGTATCGCCAGAGATGATGGACGAACTGCTGGCCTTGCCACCAAAGCGACCCAAGAACCGCAAGACCGGTAAATTCATGAAGCCGCGCGTTTTTGGCTATGGCAGCTCGACCGGGTACAACACACGCTGGAAGACAATCTGTAAGCGTGCAGGCATCCAATATCTTTCCGCGCACCAAGCAGGGCGTCATGGGTTCTTCACTGAATTAGTTGTCCGGCAGGGTGTCGATCCCGTAACTGCGGCCAAAGCTGGTCGCTGGGCTGACCCCAATTTGCCGATGCGTATTTATGCCCATGCGGAGACGGATGAGGCCGATGTCAGGGCCCGTTTTCGTACAAACCATGTACAGGAAGACCCTGTACAAACACCCAAGCAGCAGAAATCAAAGAAGGAATAATGCTATGAACGGTTCCCTCCTAAGGGGCAGGTTGCTGGTTCGAACCCAGCCGGGATCACCATCTAAAACATGACAGGCAGATGGAAAACGCAAAACCCCGCGCAAGGCGTCGGGGTGCAGTTGTGGTTAGAAATCAACGCTTCGCAGGCGGTTGGTTTGGCGGTCTGCGATGCGTTGGAAAAACCAGTGTAATTTTCATTTTTATCTAAGCCGTTGATAAAAATGGTGAGCCCGTCCGGGTTCGAACCGGAGACCTACTGATTAAAAGTCAGTTGCTCTACCAACTGAGCTACAGGCCCACTAGGCGGCTTACTAGAAAGGTGGGGCGGTGGGGTCAAGCCCTTAACGTACGAAATATTCCGCACATGCTGGATAAGTTTCATTCGCCGCGTTATATGCGCCAAATGTACAGCGATATGACCAACGGTTTGCCCTTTATGAAAATGCATGGGCTGGGAAACGACTTTGTCGTGCTGGACGCACGCGAATCTGTCGTGCCGGCCGCACGCGAATCTGTCGTGCCGGCCGCGCGAGGGGATTTGTTTCAGGTGACCCCCGCTTTGGCCCAGGCGGTCGGGCATCGCCATTTTGGCGTGGGGTTTGACCAACTGGCCGTGATCAGCAACGGGACAGGCGATGCGCATCTGACGTTCTATAACTCTGACGGGTCCCTGTCGGCAGCTTGTGGAAATGCGACCCGCTGCATTGCGCGGTTCCTGATGGACGAAACCGGCAAGTCATCGCTGCACCTGACCACCGATCGCGGTGATCTGGCGGCGCTGGACATGGGCAACGGGCTGACATCGGTCAATATGGGCCAGCCGCAGCTTGAGTGGCAGGACATCCCCCTGGCCCACGCAATGGATACATTGGAATTGCCCATCGACGGCGCACCTACAGCCACCGGAATGGGTAATCCGCATTGCACGTTTTTTGTCGAAGACGTGGCCGCTGTCGATCTGGAACAGTTCGGCCCCGGCACTGAACATCACCCGCTATACCCCGAACGTACCAATGTTCAGGTTGCACAGGTCATTGGCACCGATCACATCCGTATGCGCGTCTGGGAACGTGGTGTGGGCGTCACCCTTGCCTCCGGGTCGTCCAGTTGCGCCACGGCCGTTGCAGCGGCCCGTAGGGGCCTGACAGGGCGCAAGGTGCGCATCGACCTTGACGGGGGTACGTTGCAGATCGACTGGCGCGAGGATGGCGTCTGGATGACCGGACCGACCGCGCATGTTTTCAGCGGCGTGCTGACCCCTGAATTTCTGGATAGCGTAAAATGACCGCGCCGATCTTTTCAAACCACGGCTGCCGCCTGAATGCCTATGAGACCGAGGCGATGAAAGATCTTGCCCAACAGGCAGGGCTGCAAAACGCCGTGATCGTGAACACCTGCGCCGTCACCGCCGAAGCGGTGCGCAAGGCGCGCCAGGACATCCGCAAACTGCGCAAGGCCAATCCGAATGCACGGTTGATCGTGACCGGATGCGCCGCGCAGACCGAACCCGACACATTTGCCAAGATGGCCGAGGTCGACGCCGTCATCGGCAATACCGAAAAAATGGTCGGGGCGACGTGGCAAGGGCTGGCCGCCGATTTCATTGGCGAATCCGAGGCCGTGCAGGTCGATGACATTATGTCGGTCACGGAAACGGCCGGTCACCTGATTGACGGGTTTGGCACGCGCAGCCGGGCCTATGTTCAGGTCCAGAACGGCTGCGACCATCGCTGTACGTTCTGCATCATCCCCTTTGGGCGCGGTAATTCACGGTCTGTGCCAGCCGGTGTGGTGGTGGACCAGATCAAGCGGCTGGTCGACAAGGGCTTTAACGAGGTCGTGCTGACCGGCGTTGACCTGACCAGTTGGGGCGCTGATCTGCCGTCAGAACCAAAACTGGGGGATCTGGTCATGCGCATTTTGCGATTGGTCCCTGATTTGCCACGTTTGCGGATCAGCTCCATTGATTCGATCGAGGTGGACGAAAACCTGATGCAGGCCATCGCCACCGAGCCGCGTTTGATGCCGCATCTGCATCTCAGCCTCCAACACGGGGATGACATGATCCTTAAGCGGATGAAGCGGCGGCATCTGCGCGACGACGCGATCCGCTTTGCCGAAGACGCGCGCAAACTGCGGCCCGACATGACCTTTGGGGCGGATATTATCGCGGGTTTCCCGACCGAAACCGATGCGATGTTCGAAAATTCCCTAAAGCTGGTGGATGAATGCGACCTGACGTGGCTGCATGTCTTTCCCTATTCGGCCCGACAAGGGACGCCTGCGGCACGTATGCCCGCCGTCAATGGTGCCGTGATCAAGGTGCGCGCAGCACAGTTGCGGGATGCCGGAGACCGTCAGGTCGCCAAGCATCTGAACGCGCAAAAGGGCCGGGTTCATCGGATATTGCTGGAAAGCCCGACAATGGGGCGCACGGAACAGTTTACCGAAACCCGTTTTGCCGCCCCCCAGACCGAAGGCAGCATCGTCGAGGCAGAAATTCTGGGCCATTCCGGGTCGCATTTGCTGGTCCGCTAACCGTTTACATTGGTTGGCGGCTTTCACCCCGCGATTGCCTTTCTGCTTGAGTTTCTAGATGGTTACCGAAACTCGGACCTTTTGCAGGAATTGGAACACCACGATTGCCCCATGCCACCTCAAAAGACCTGGCGACATTGATCGAGAACGGCTTTCTGTCCAACGCCTCAGAGGCGCTGAAGGAACTGATGATCGAATTGGCCTCCGAGCAATCATTGACCAAAGGGGAAATCCTCTTTGCGCAGGACGACCCGGGTGAAACGCTCTTTGCCATCGGCAGCGGATCGTTAGAATTCAGCGTGTTGTCATCGGACGGGCGCAGGTTGATCCTGGATGTCATGCACGAAGGTGCCATTTTCGGCGAAATCGCCTTGTTTGATCCCGGCCCAAGGACGGCCACGGTTACGGCCACCGAAAACGCGACCGTCTGGGGGATCAAGAACAGGGATGTCCTGGCGGCGCTGAACAAGCGGCCCGAACTGGGCGTTGATATGATCCAGCTTGCCGGGCGGCGTATGCGGTGGATGGGGCAACAA
Organism: Sulfitobacter sp. HGT1; assembly: GCF_013282155.1. Lineage (GTDB taxonomy): Bacteria > Pseudomonadota > Alphaproteobacteria > Rhodobacterales > Rhodobacteraceae > Sulfitobacter. Next base: position 47,043 of record NZ_BLWI01000009.1, on the reverse strand, counting down.
TTGCGGGATCAGGTGTTTTTGCCACTGCCCGCGCGGCTGGCGCAAAAGATACTGTATCTTTCGTCAAATGGCGGGACGCAAACGCACACGATCAAGCTCTCACAGGCAGAACTGGCGGAATTTGTAGGGGCCACGCGTGAATCCGTATCGAAAACGCTGGCAGTGTGGAAACGCAATGGTGTGATCGATCTGGGGCGCGGGTCTTTGCGCATTCTCGAGCAAGAAAATCTCAGAAAAATGGCATATTCTGAACTAATTTGACTCATATGTGACCAAGATCACAGACCCTTGAGCGCCACTTAACTACTTCTAAATACATTGAAGACATCGGGCCGACGACAACAGTCATTCTTCTAGTCAGGATGATGTCTGTCCGTTTTAGAGGCATAGAGGGACAGAGTCGGTCGAGGTAGTTACCCACCTTAGCCATTGGCATTCAATTAATCTGGATGCTTGCTCTTCTCTCTCTTTAACCACCAAATTGTTTGTATTCTTCATGGAGTCTCCCACTTCGCACAAACAAAAAAGCCTTCTGGATCATTACAATCCAGAAGGCTTTATTTGTTGGTAAGCAAAGACTGAGAAATCAGTCTTCCTTGTGTTTAATCGGAGCCCAGAGACGCTTGTTTGTGAGGTACAACAGGACCGACAGAAGCGTCAGAAAGATCACGCCTGCGAAACCTGCCTGTTTGCGTGCCATCATCTTTGGCTCGGCTGTCCACATCAGGAAGGCTGCAACATCCATTGCCTCGTGGTGCAGATCGGCTTCGTGACCGTCCGAATACTCGACATCATCGCCATAAAGCGGCTGCGACATCGAAATCCAGCTGCCCTCGACCATGGAATGGCCATGCTCGTCTTTGCACGAATCAGGGATACCGCCATTTGGGAACGCTTTGTTATAAGACCCCGGGAAATCCTCGGGCGCGCATTCTGGCGCTTCTTCGTAACCAACCATCAGGGACGCGATGTATTCCGGTCCGCCGATGCCTTTGACGAACTGGTTGATCCCCAAACCGTAAGGGCCGTGGAAACCAGCGCGCTTCTTGGCCATCAGGCTAAGGTCGGGCGCGTTCTCAAGTGCTGAAGCGGGGAAGTGGTCAACCGGAGTTGCCGGACGGAAATCGTCAAGCTCGCCGTCGAATACTTCGTAGCGTTCCGAATAGGCCCGTACCTGGTCTTCTGGCAGCTGTGGGCCGCCATCATCACCCAAGGTGCGCAACGGCACGAATTTCAGACCGTGGCACGCCGCACAGACTTCGGTGTAGATATGAAGACCACGCTGAAGCTGGTTGGTGTCGTAGGCCCCAAACGGGCCTTCGAAAGAGAAGTCGAAGTCTTCGACATGCGCTGCACCACCCGCCGCATAAGCGGCAGACCCAGTAAGGCCCAGGGCGACAACAGCCGATATGAGAATTTTCTTGATCATTGTCATGGTCCTTACTCTGCTGGGTTGACCAGCGTCTTGGTGCCGCCAGTTTTCGCGTCATAGTGCGACGAAAAATCGGCTTCGATGGTGTCGGGCTGCGCCAATGGTTTCTCGATCACGCCAAGCAGCGGCATGATGATCAGGAAGTAGCCGAACCAATAGGCAGAAGCGATCAACGAAAAGCTTGCGTAGGGTTCTTCGGCAGGCATGGCACCCAGCCACATCAGCGCAAAGAAGTCGACGACCAGCAGGGCAAACCACCACTTGAACATCGGACGATACCGGCCCGAGCGAACGCTTGATGTGTCCAGCCAAGGTACCAATGCCATCACGATAATCGCACCGAACATTGCCAACACACCAAAGAACTTGGCGTCGATGATACCGCCGGTCACGAAGGACGCGATCTGAACAACCCAGACTTCGGCAGTAAAGGCGCGCAAGATTGCGTAGAACGGCAGGAAGTACCATTCAGGAACGATATGCGCAGGTGTCGAAAGCGGGTTCGCTTCGATGTAGTTGTCGGGGTGACCAAGGTAGTTTGGCATAAAGCCGACGATGGCAAAGAAGATAACCAGGATCACGGCCAGCGCGAACAGGTCTTTCATCACGAAGTAGGGCCAGAAGGGCAGTGTGTCTTTCTCTGCTTCTTCTTTCGAACCACGACGGACTTCAACACCGGTTGGGTTGTTGTTGCCTGTGGTGTGGAACGCCCAGATATGAACGATGACCAGACCCGCGATGACAAACGGGAACAGATAGTGAAGGCTGAAGAAACGGTTCAGCGTTGCGTTATCAACCGCTGGACCACCCAAAAGCAGGGTTTGGATCGCTTCGCCGACGAAGGGCACAGCGCCGAACAGGCCGGTGATAACAGTCGCACCCCAGAAGGACATCTGACCCCATGGAAGCACGTAGCCCATGAACGCAGTACCCATCATCAACAGATAGATCAGCATGCCGATGATCCACGTCACTTCGCGTGGTGCCTTGTATGAACCGTAGTACAGGCCGCGGAAAATGTGGGCATATACAGCAATAAAGAACAGCGAAGCGCCGTTTGCGTGCATGTAGCGCAGCATATAGCCGCCGTTCACGTCACGCATGATGTGTTCAACCGAGGCAAACGCCCGATCGACATGCGGTGTGTAGTGCATCGCCAGAACGATACCGGTAATGATTTGCAGCGCCAGACAGAATGTCAGAACGATGCCCCAGATCCACATCCAGTTCAGGTTCTTGGGTGTCGGGATCATCAATGTGTTATACAGCAGCCCAACAATCGGCAGGCGGCGGTCTAGCCACTTTTCGCCGTTTGATTTTGGCTCGTAATGGTCGTGAGGAATTCCAGCCATTCTAGTTCTCCCTTAACCCAGTTTAATCGTGGTTTCGTCCACGAATTCTGCAATTGGCACCGGCAGGTTGCGTGGTGCTGGCCCTTTGCGGATACGACCCGCGGTGTCATAGTGCGATCCGTGGCACGGGCAGAACCAGCCGCCAAACTCACCGGCGTCGCCCAAAGGCACACAGCCAAGGTGCGTACATACGCCCATCATGACCAGCCAGTCTTCCTTGCCAACCATTGCGCGGTTTTCATCGGTTGCGGGTGCATCCGCTGCGATGTTCGCGTTTTCTGCGCCCTGATCTGGCAGGTCGGACATTTCGACCGCACGACCTTTGGCGATTTCGTCTTCGGTGCGGCGGCGGATAAAGACAGGCTTGCCCAACCACTTGACCGTCAACTGTGTGCCCGGCTCAACCTCGGAAACATCAACGCGAATGGAAGACAAGGCCTTCACATCAGCGGATGGGTTCATTTGATTGACCAAAGGCCAAACAGCCGCGCCAACGGCGACCGCACCTGTACCTGCCGTGGCGTAGTAGAGGAAATCCCTCCGGGTGCCTGCGTGATCTTCTGCTTGGGACACGGGTTAACTCCAAATCGAGGGCCAAAAAGGCCATTAATCCAAGGGGTGGCGAAAACACGCCACCCGCAGTTCTATTGTTTACTAGCCTTATGGACTGCGCACGTCCAGATGCCTTTGACGTGCAAACAGTCGCAGGTAGGGGTTCAATGGTATTTAAACCCAGAAATTTTGTTAATTTATGCAGCCGGCGGGACGGTTGCCTGCATTGAAGGGCGCGAATCAAAAGTTTTCGCCCAGTTCGCCAGCGCATCATTCCCTTTGCGCCAGTTTCGCGCATCGTGTCGGAAATCCAGATAGCCAAGCGCACAAGCCACCGCAATCTGACCCATATCCAGCGGGCCGGACAACTGACTGACCCAGCGGGTGTTCAAGGCCGCAACCGCGCGTTCGATCTTGCCCCACTGGCCTTCGATCCATTCCGGCATCTGTTTGTCTACGGGGCGCATCCGCAGTTCGTAAACCATCGACAACGCGGCATCCAGAATGCCATCCGCGGTCGCCTCAAGCGTCAGGGTATCCCAGCGGCGCGCGCCTGTCGGGTACAGTTTGTTACCTGCCCGATCATCCAGATAGGCGCAGATCACACGGCTGTCATACAGCGTCGGCCCCTCGTTGCGTTCAAGCGCCGGCACTTTGGTCAGCGGGTTTTTCGACAACAATGCCGCATCCGGTGCCAAAGGTGTGGTCGCCATCGTTTCGAGGGTCACATCGTCGATCTGACCGGTTTCGTGCAGCAAAACCATCACTTTGCGAACATAGGGCGAGGTCGGGGAATAATAGAGCTTCATCGTTGTCTCCTCCAAGAGTTGCGCCGACTATCACGGGCAAAGCCATCTGGCGCAATCTCTTGTTTGTCAGCCTCCGATCGCGTCACGCATCATTTCGGCGATGAGAACCGTTTCGGACCCAAATCCATGCGCTGCAACTCCCTCCGCTGCCGCAAGACGCACCTCATCGGTTTTGTTCTGGGACAGTTTCCAGGTGCCATCCACGCCGGTGATCGTCATGCGGCACGGCACAATCATCCGCATCAGCTTGGCCATCGTCTCGTCTTGCATCTTGCCGGTCGTCCAGGGCTTCTTGGGCAGCAGCCTGCCCTCGTAAGCTGCCGACTGACGGTCCAGCAGGTCCAGCAGTTCATCTGCGGGCCGCAATTCCAGAACCCCGGTCAAATGCACCGCGACGTAATTCCAGGTCGGCACTTGATCATCGACCCCGTACCAGTCGGGCGAGATATATGTATCGCCCCCGACAACGGCCAACTTTACCTTGACCGGTTCGGCCAGCGCCCGCGCGATCGGATTTGACCGCACCAGATGCAGGTCAGCGATATCACCCGCATCGTTCAGCAGAAACGGCACATGTGACATCAGCGGACCCGCCTCCGCATTGGCGACAAGCACGCCGAACCCCCGCTCGCGGGCAAAGGCGATGTTTTTGGCGGTGTCGGCATCATGGTAAATCGGGTTGGGGTGCATCGTAGCGAGCCTTTCCATCTAAATCACTTTTGGTATTGCAGACCCGCCCCCACCTTGGCAACTTGTGCATATTCTCAGGGCGGGGTGCAATTCCCCACCGGCGGTATGTGGCCTTGCGCCACCAGCCCGCGAGCGCGACTGCCCCGAAAGGTGCGGTTGGTCAGCAGATCTGGTGAGATGCCAGAGCCGACGGTCATAGTCCGGATGAAAGAGAATGCGTTTGTGCGGACCCAAACCGGGGCCGTTCGCAACCGTGATCGCCTTGGGTGACTTGTGTCGCTGACGAAATAAAGGAGATCACTATGACACACACCCGCTACGCCTTTATCAAAGCCCGTTGGCATGCCGATATCGTTGATCGTGCCTATGACGGGTTTTCCGAAACCATCCCGGCTGCCCAGATCGACGTGGTCGATGTGCCCGGCGCGTTCGAGATGCCCTTGATGGCGCAAACGCTTGCAAAATCAGGGAAATACGATGCCATCATCTGCGCGGCATTTGTCGTGGATGGCGGCATCTATCGTCACGATTTTGTCGCTTCAGCCGTTGTCGATGGCCTGATGCGTGTGGGGCTGGACACCGGCGTGCCGGTTCTGTCCGTATCCCTGACACCGCATCACTATCAGGAAACCGACCACCACAACGCCATCTATCGCGCGCATTTCGTGGAAAAGGGCCGCGAGGCCGCTTCTGCAGCGCTAGGCGTTGTTGCCGCCCGTCAGTTGCTGGACGCCTAAAACTGCGCGGGCCTTTGCGTCAGGCCCGCTGCGCCGCAATGCTGGCAATACCCAGAACGTCCAGCACCTTGGCTTCGATCTGTTCGGCGTTCATGCCAGCAATCGCATACATATCGGCAGGGCTCGCCTGATCGATAAAGATGTCCGGCAAGACCATCGACCGATATTTCAGCCCTTCGTCAAACACGCCCTCATCCGACAAAAGCTGCGCCACGTGACTGCCGAAGCCGCCGACAGCGCCTTCCTCAATGGTGATCAGCGCCTCGTGTTCTGCCGCCAGCGTCAGAATCATGTCGCGGTCCAATGGCTTGGCAAATCGTGCATCTGCGATCGTCGGTGTGATGCCCTTGGCGCGCAACGCTTCGGCGGCCTTTTCGACTTCTGCCAGACGGGTCCCGAAGGACAGCAGCGCCACGCGCTTGCCCTGCGCGATGATCCGGCCCTTGCCGATCTCAAGCGGCACACCGCGTTCTGGCATGTCAACGCCATTGCCCTCGCCGCGCGGAAACCGGAACGCAATCGGCCCGTCATCATGGGCGGCAGCCGTGGCAACCATATGGACCAGCTCTGCCTCGTCAGCGGCGGCCATCACGACCATCCCCGGCAAGTTCGCCAGAAACGCCACATCAAATGCACCGGCATGGGTCGCGCCATCGGCCCCGACCAACCCGGCACGGTCAATCGCGAAACGCACCGGCAACCGCTGGATCGCAACGTCATGAACAACCTGATCATACCCGCGCTGCAAGAACGTCGAATACATCGTGCAAAACGGCTTCATCCCGCCCGCAGCTAGGGCGGCTGAAAACGTCACGCCATGCTGTTCGGCAATACCCACATCAAAGCACCGGCTGGGGTAGCGTTCTGCAAACAGGTTCAGCCCGGTGCCATCGGGCATGGCTGCCGTGACCGCGCAAATCTTGTCGTCCTTCGCGGCCTCGGCGATCAAACTATCCGCAAAGACCCGCGTATAGCTCGGCGCATTCGACGGTGCTTTCTTCTGCTCGCCGGTCAGAACATTGAACCTGGCCGTGGCATGCCCTTTGTCGCGGGCGGCCTCGGCCGGGCCGTAGCCCTTGCCCTTTTTGGTAATCACATGGATCAGCGTCGGCCCTGTCGCCCGTGCCTTGACCGTGCGCAATACCGGCAACAACTGGTTCAGATCATGCCCGTCGATGGGCCCCAAATAGGAAAAGCCCAACTGCTCGAACAATGTCCCGCCAACGGTCATGCCTTTCAGCATATCCTTGGCGCGCTTTGCCCCCTCGCGGAACGGGCCGGGCAAAAGACTGACCGCGCCCTTGGCGGCCGCTTTGAAGTCCTGAAACGGCTCTTCGGCATATAGACGGCTAAGATAGGCAGACATCGCACCCACAGGCGGGGCAATCGACATCTCGTTGTCGTTCAAGATCACGAACATCCGCTTTTTCAAGTGGCCCGCGTTGTTCATCGCCTCATAGGCCATGCCGGCAGACATGGACCCGTCGCCAATCACCGCAATCGCATCGCCAAGGCCTTCGGGGACAACACCGCCCAGATCACGCGCCACGGCAAAACCCAAAGCGGCAGAAATCGAGGTCGAGCTATGCGCCGCGCCAAACGGGTCATAGGGGGATTCGCTGCGCTTGGTGAAACCGCTCAACCCGTCCTTCATCCGCAAGGTACGGATGCGATCGCGCCGCTCGGTCAAAATCTTATGCGGGTAACACTGGTGCCCCACATCCCAAACCAGCTTGTCTCGCGGCGTGTCAAACACCGCATGCAAGGCAACCGTCAGCTCGACAACACCCAGCCCGGCACCCAAATGGCCACCGGTTTCCGAAACCGCCGAAATTGTCTCCGCACGGACTTCATCCGCGAGCTTGACCAACTCGGCATCAGAAAACTGCTTGAGGTCTGCAGGGCGCGCCACACGGTCCAGCAATGGTGTCTTGGGTCTATCGGTCATCTGGCCCTCCGCCGGATCAGCTTTTGCGCGCAATAACGAAGCGTGCCGCTTCTCGCAAGGTTTCTGCGTCGTCGCCGTAAGGTGCCAAGGCATCACAAGCCGATTGCACCAGCTCGCGCGCCCGCGTTTTGGCCGGGCCTAGCCCCAGCAATGATACGAATGTCGCCTTGCCCGCACCCGCATCCTTGCCGACAGCTTTGCCCACGGTCGCCGCGTCACCCTCAACATCCAAGATGTCGTCAGCAATCTGAAAAGCAAGCCCAAGATCACGGGCATATCGCGCCAGCGGGCCGGCATCATCGCCCGCCATAACCGGCCCGGCGGTTGCAGCCCACTCAATCAGCGCGCCGGTCTTGCCCGCTTGCAAATCGGTGATCTGCCCAAGGCTCAACGGCTGACTGGCCGTCTCGGCGGCGATATCCATCGCTTGCCCGCCGACCATCCCGCGCACCCCAGACGCCCGCGCCAACCCTGCGATCAACGCGACACGCGCACCATCCGTGCACCCGGCACTTGCAACCAGTTCAAACGCTAATGCCTGCAAGGCATCCCCGGCCAGAACGGCCGTCGCTTCGTCCCACTTCAGATGAACCGTGGGCTGGCCCCGTCGCAAGGCGTCATCATCCATACAGGGCATATCGTCATGCACCAGCGAATAGGCATGCAGCGCCTCGATTGCACCGGCGCAAGGTGCGGCCTGCGCATCCAAAATACCGTGCAGCCGCGCGCTCTCGATCACAAAAAACGCGCGCAGCCCTTTGCCACCGGTAACAGCATAGCGCATCGCCTCGGCGATGGTGCCATCCACACCGGCAAGCCCGTGCAAAATCTGCCCCGCAGCCAGATCCGCCGCATGGCGCAACGTCACATCAAATGGCCGCGCCGCCAGGTCTTGCTCTGAGTGGATGTCAAACCCCGTCAACAGCCGTCACCCCTGCCGGATTTCCATCCCCGTCCAAGGTGATCTGCGCGACTTTCTCTTCCGCTTCCTTCAGCTTGGTTTCGCACCGCTTCTTCAGCGCGGCACCACGTTCGTACAACGCAATGCTCTCATCCAGCGCCACATCGCCGCGCTCCAGCTGGCCCAATACCTTTTCAAGCTCGGCCATCGCCGCTTCAAAGCTCATTTCTTCTACCGCAGTTTCCGTCATCTCTGCCAAACCCCATCAACCAATTCTGCCACAACCATAGCCCGACAAGCCCGCGCCTTCCAGACATTGCCCGCAACTTCTCTGGCTCAAAAATATCCCACGGGGGTTTGGGGGTGTGAAACCCCCAATCAACTGCCGTTTATCTAGTCAGGTGCCAGCATATAACCTGCACCCCGAACGGTCTGCAGGTATCGCGGCTGCTTGGGATTATCTTCGATCTTGCGACGCAAGCGCGTAATCTGGACATCCACGGCGCGTTCCTGCGCCTGCCCGCGATCACGGCCCAGTTCCTCGACCAGCTTTGACCGGCTTAGCGCCACGCCGGGCTGCGCGGCGAAAATCCGCATCAGCTGGATTTCAGTCGCCGTCAACCGGACCAAATCATCCCCCTGCCACAGCTCGCCCCGCTCGATATCATAGCGGATCGGTCCCATCGACAGAACCTTTGGCGCAGTGTCTGAAACACTCGTATCCGGCATACGTCGCAAAATCGCATTGATGCGCAGCAGCAATTCTTTTGGCTCGAACGGCTTTGCCAGATAATCATCGGCACCCGCCTCAAGCCCCTCGATCCGGTTATCCGTCTCGCCTTTTGCCGTCAGCAACAAAATCGGGGTTGTCATCTTTTCGCGCAGGCCGCGTGTCAGGCTCAGCCCGTCTTCGCCCGGCATCATCACATCCAGCACGATCAAATCGAAATCCAACCCTGCCAGAATGCGCCGTGCATGCGCGGCATCACGGGCAGAGGTCACCAAAAACCCGTGCCGCATCAAAAACTTCTGTAACAATGTCCGTATGCGTTCGTCGTCATCAACGATCAACAGATGCGCATCCATTTCGCTCAACCGCCATTTTCCTTAAGGCGCATATAGCTGTGGCGCATTTCGGGGTCCATCATCGTCTCCAAAACGGTCCGAAAACCGGCAACGGCTTCCGGGCCCGCTTCGCGAAAGGCACTGCGCATCCGCACGCGCTGCGCATCCGACAATGTTTGCTCAAGCGCGCGGCCTGCTTCGGTCAAATGCAAGTGACGCTCCCGCTTGTCTGATTTCCCCACCTGGCTTTGGACAAGACCATCAGCGATCAAAGTGCGCAACACACGATTTAGGGACTGCTTTGTAACACCCAGCAACCCCAGCAAGTTATTCACGGTTGTGCCCGGTGCCCGATTGATAAAGTGGATGGCGCGGTGATGCGCGCGACCATAGGCCATATCCACCAAAATCCGGTCCGGGTCAGCGGTAAAACCCCGATAGGCAAAGAACATGGCCTCGATGGCTTGGCGCAACTGTTCATCTGTCAAAAACAACAGGTTTTCGCCGGAATGAGAAGATGTGCCGCGTCCGTCTGCCATTGGTCTCTCCTGCAGGTTCGGGCCCAAGTTTACGTCAGCGTTGTTGACTTTCCAAGTGTCAAAGGCTAACGAATCCCAGGTTTTGCGTAAGAAAATGTCCGATGCGGGCGTAATTCACGCAACATTCATAAATTCTGATGACGCATCAAGGAAGGATACACCATGGATGGCGCATATGATGATCGCGACGGCAAAATCTGGATGGACGGTAAAATGGTCGATTGGCGTGATGCCAATGTCCATATTCTGACCCACGCCATGCACTATGCCTCGTCTGTGTTCGAAGGCGAACGGTGCTATAACGGCAAAATCTTCAAAGGCCGCGAGCACTCCGAACGCCTGCGCAAATCGGCCCAGTATCTGGATTTCGAAATCCCTTACACTGTGGATGAAATCGAAGCGGCCAAATATGAAATGCTTCAGGCCAACGGCTGGACGGACGCCTATGTGCGCGCTGTTGCATGGCGCGGTGCCGGCCCCGACATGGGCGTTTCTGCGGCACGCAACCCTGTGCGTCTGGCGATTGCCGGTTGGGAATGGGGCAACTATTATGGCGACGCCAAGATGAAGGGCGCAAAGCTCGACATCTCCAAATGGAAGCGCCCCTCGCCCGAGACGATCCCCGTCCATGCCAAGGCTGCGGGTCTGTACATGATCTGCACCACATCCAAGCACGCGGCCGAGGCCAAAGGCTGCTCTGACGCCTTGTTCATGGACTACCGCGGCTATGTCGCCGAAGCGACCGGCGCGAATATCTTTTTCGTCAAAGACGGCGAAGTCCACACGCCTTTGGCCGATTGCTTCCTGAATGGCCTGACACGTCAGACCGTGATCGGGATGCTCAAGGAAAAGGGCCTGACCGTCCACGAGCGCCGCATCATGCCCGAAGAACTGGAAGGCTTCGAGCAGTGCTGGCTGACCGGTACCGCCGCCGAAGTGACGCCCGTTGGCCAGATCGCCGATTACACCTTCGAGGTCGGCGCGCTGACCCGTGAGATTTCGGAAGACTACGAAAAGCTGGTGCGGTCCTGATCCACCAACTTTACCCCAAGAAACGCAAAAAACGGCACGGGTACCCCCCGCGCCGTTTTTCGTTTCAGCTAGATTTTAGTACAGCGCGACGGGGTTGATCATCGCCTGTACCGTGCCTTTGATCAGCGGCTGACCCAGAACGAACATGAATTCCTTGACGCCATCACGCACCAATGGCCCGGTGTTCATGGTCTCTAGAATATAGATGCCGTTGTCTTTCAGCAGCGTCACGTGGCCATAAAAAACCTTATCGCCTTCTTTGGCCGGGATCGCCTCCAACCCCCATGTGTCCGCGCCAACGGCCATCGGGTTCATCGACGCCATGTAAACCGCACCCTCATTGTTCAGGCCCGGCTCGGTTGACCCCCATGCTGCCGGGTCGCTTTCCAACATGCCATCGGTCCAGCCGGTGTGGAACAGAACGATATCGCCTTCGTTCACGGTGACGTCTTGCGCCTCCATCGCGGCCTTGATCTCGGCCTCGCCGAAATGTTCACCGGCGGCCAACGTGTCTTTGCCGAAATGCTTGGCCATATCGATGATAACGGCACGGGCAACCAAGGGCGGTACCGCATGTGTGCCCAGCTTGGTCAGGCCGCCGATTGCGGAAATCTCTTTCTCGTCCAGACAGTTGTAGTATTGGCCGTTTTCGCCCAGATGGCCCAACCCGTCTAATTGCGACCCGATGCCGATCCAGGTCTGGATGATATCGTCGTTATAGTTCCCCTCGTAACCGAACCCCGACAGTTTTTGACCGCCCTGCTGGTTCGGCTGCACGATTTGCAAGCTTAAGGAGCGTGGCGGAAAGGCCGGCGTGTCAGGGCCGATGACGATGCCAAGCGGCATGGACTTGCCCTGCTTGATCAACGTCGCCGCCGCCAAAGTCCGCTCGGCACTGACCAGATTGGCTGATCCGATCTGATCCTCGGCACCCCATTTCGAAGGCGCGCAATCTTGGGCAAAAACGTTGGTCGCAGCAAAACTCAATACAAGACTGGCAATAATAATTGGTCTAAAAGTCATTATCTTTTTCCTCCCAGAAAATAGATGCGGACCATTCTTGATGGATGATTCCGCACGTCTAGGGGGCTAAGATACCACAATTTCCATCATCACGGGCACTTCCCCGGCAAATGACGCTGCGTCTGACGGTCTAGCTGGGCGTGCCCATTGGTGTGCTGCTGGCCTTGGCTTTGGACCGGTCCAGCCCCAATTGGCGTTCACGCCAGATGATCAGCGCACCGCCGGTGATCACCAAGCCGGCACCGATCAGAATGGCAGGCGTCGGGACTTCGCTAAAGATCACCCAGCCGATAATGGTCGCGAAAATCATGGATGCGTAGTCAAACGGTGCCAACATCGACACCGGGCCGAACCTGAATGATGATGTCATCATGATCTGGGCGACACCGCCCACCAACCCTGCGCAAATCAACAATATGCTGATCTCAAGGCCAGGGTTCACCCATGTCAACGGGGCCCAATTCAACAGCAGACCCAAAGGCCAGGTCAGAAAGGAAAGCACCGTCGCTGTCAGGGAAAAGAAGAACACGATGGCAGCTGTGCTGTCGGTCTGAACCAGACGGCGCACATGGATTTGCACCAACCCCCGCATGATCGACGCCCCCAAGACCATAAGCGCGCCCATCGTTGCCATCTGCGAAACGGTGTCACCGCTGAATGTGAAGCGGGGATACAGGACGATCAAAACCCCGATCAGGCCGACGCCGACCGCAGACAAACGAAACAACCGCACCCGTTCTTTTAGAAAAATCGCGGCAAAAATCACGGTAAACAAAGGCGTGGCATAGCCGATTGCCGTGACTTCGGGCAAAGGCAGCAGGCTAAGGCCACCAAAGGTCAACCCCATCGCCGTTGTACCAAATACACCCCGCCAGACATGGCCCATGAGGTTCGACGGCTCTAACCCGTGGCGCAAATCGCCGCGCTGCCAAAGCCACAAAATAATGATCGGAAAGGCAAAAAACGACCGGAAGAAAACAGCCTGCGCTGCCGGAACCGTCTCGGTCGCGATTTTGATAACTGCAGACATCGCCGTGAATAGAAAGATCGCCCCCAGCTTGAGGGCGATGGCCCGTCCAGGGCGGTGTTCGATCATTGCAGCTGCCATTCCGGATGCTTGCGCCCCAGTAGATCAAAGCGCAAGACCCTGCGTCACCTGCGACGGAATTTTCCAAAAATTCCGACCCGGAAAATTTGAAATTTTCCGCTTACCTCAGCCGATGTGACCCTGATTTTCGCCAACCTGCCCCCGGTGCAGCAGCATGTGGTCCAGCAGAACGCAGGCCATCATCGCCTCGCCAACTGGCACCGCGCGGATGCCGACGCAAGGGTCGTGACGCCCTTTGGTGATGATCTCGGTATCTTCGCCCGACTTTGTGATCGTCTTGCGGGTGGTCAGGATGCTTGATGTCGGTTTGACCGCAAAACGCACGACAATATCCTGCCCTGTGCTGATCCCGCCCAAGATACCGCCCGAATGGTTTGACGAATAGACGGGGCCATCTGGGCCCATGCTGATCTCGTCCGCGTTCAATTCTCCGGTCAGCATTGCCGCTGACATGCCTTCGCCGATTTCGACGCCTTTGACGGCATTGATGCTCATCATCGCGGCAGCCAGATCGGTGTCCAGCTTGCCATAGACCGGCGCGCCAAGGCCAGCGGGCACGCCACGTGCAGTCACTTCGATGATCGCGCCGACGGATGATCCGGACTTGCGCAGACCGTCCAGATATTCCGCCCAAACGTTAGCGGCTTTTGCGTCAGGCACCCAGAACGGGTTCTGTTCGATCTGGCCCCAGTCGAACGCATCGCGGTCGATTTTATGCGGGCCCATCTGCACCATATATCCGGTGATCTGCACATTCGGGGCAATCGCCTTGATCGCCTCGCGGGCCAAGCCGCCAGCCGCCACGCGGCTTGCCGTTTCCCGCGCCGAAGACCGCCCGCCACCGCGATAATCGCGGATGCCGTATTTCTGGTAATAGGTGATATCGGCGTGACCGGGGCGGAACTTGTCTTTGATGTCGCCGTAATCCTTCGACCGCTGGTCGGTGTTTTCGATCATCAACTGGATCGGTGTGCCCGTGCTTACCCCTTCGAACACGCCCGACAGAATGCGCACCTCGTCGGCTTCGCGCCGTTGGGTAGTGTATTTGTTCTGGCCGGGTTTGCGCTTGTCCAGCCACTGCTGGATCATGGCTTCGTCGATCGGCACGCCGGGGGGGCAGCCGTCGACTGTCGCACCCAAGGCTGGCCCGTGGCTTTCGCCCCAGGTGGTCACGCGGAAAAGATGGCCAAAGCTGTTGATCGACATATCGGGTGCTCCTTTGGCCGTGATCCATAGCGGGGCTGCCCACGTGCCTCAAGGGATTTCGCCTTGCAAGCGGTTGGCAACCGTTCTACCGATGGGGCACCTCGGGGGGCCATTGGCTGAGATGTGCATTGCACGGACCCGTTGAACCTGAACCGGTTAACACCGGCGGAGGGAAGGTCTGGACATCACTCCAACGCTTTCTGACGCCGCATTTTGGAGGATGCCATGAAGTATCTTACACTTGCTGCCACCACGTTCCTTGCAACCTCGGCCTATGCCGACACGCCTGAACTGGTGGTCTATACCTATGACAGTTTTGTTTCCGATTGGGGCCCCGGCCCGGTGATCGAAAAGGCGTTTGAGCAAACCTGCGCTTGTGATCTGAGGTTCGTCGGCATGGGCGACGGTGCCGCATTGCTCGCACGGCTCAAGCTTGAGGGCGCGCGGTCGGACGCCGATGTGGTGCTGGGCCTTGATACCAGCCTGATCGCCGCGGCCAAGGAAACCGGCCTGTTTGCGCAGACCGCTGTCACCGCCGACTACGACCTGCCGATCGCTTGGAACGACGACAGCTTTGTGCCCTACGACTGGGGCTATTTCGCCTTTGTACATGGCACAGACCTGACACCGCCCGCGAATTTCAAAGCGCTGGCAGACAGCGACCTGAAAATCGTGATCCAGGATCCGCGGTCCTCCACCCCCGGTCTGGGTTTGTTGATGTGGGTCAAGGCCGCTTACGGCGATGAAGCCCCCGCAATCTGGCAAGGGCTGGCCGACAATGTCGTGACCGTGACCAAAGGCTGGTCCGAAGCATACGGTCTGTTCCTTGAGGGCGAGGCGGACATGGTGCTGAGCTATACCACATCGCCCGCCTATCACCTGATCGCCGAGGAGGACGCGACCAAAACCGCCGCAGCCTTTGACGAAGGCCACTACATGCAGATCGAAGTGGTTGGTAAACTGGCGGGCAGCGACCAACCCGATCTGGCCGATGCCTTCATGCAGTTCATGGTGGCAGACGCGGCACAAACGGCGCTGCCGACCACCAACTGGATGTACCCTGCGGTGATGCCGGCAGAGGGCCTGCCAAAAGGGTTCGAGACCCTGATCACCCCGGGAAAGGCGCTGCTGATCCCGAACGAGGACGTTCCCGCCCTTCGTGAAGAGGCGCTGGCTGAATGGCTCTCCGCGCTTTCGCAATAAGCACAAAAACAGGGATCGGCGCGGCTGCTTTGGTGGTCGGGCTGATCCTTGCTGCAGTTTGCGCAGTGCTGACGCGCGCCGAATTTGGCAGCGGCCTTGGTCCGGCTGACTGGTCTGCGATCCGCTTTACCGTTTTTCAGGCCGCGATATCGGCTGTCCTGTCCAGTTTGCTTGCCATACCAATTGCCCGCGCCCTGGCCCGCAGACAGTTTCCGGGGCGCGGTCTGTTGGTGACCTTACTTGGCGCACCGTTCATTCTGCCCGTGATCGTGGCCGTTCTGGGTCTGCTGACGGTTTTCGGCCGCGCAGGGTGGTTGAACATGGCGCTGTCTGCCCTGAACCTGCCAACGCTTTCAATTTACGGGCTGCACGGGGTGGTGCTGGCGCATGTGTTCTTTAACCTGCCGCTTGCCACACGGCTGATGTTGCAGGCGTGGCAGACAATTCCCGCCGAACGGTTTCGTTTGGCCGCCCAGCTTGACCTGACACCTCGTGCCGTCTTCCAAAGCATCGAATGGCCGATGCTGCGCCAGATCGTGCCGGGCACGGCGGCGTTGATCTTTGTGATCTGTTTGACCAGCTTTGCCGTGGCATTAACCCTTGGCGGCGGGCCGCGCGCCACAACCATTGAACTGGCAATCTATCAGGCATTCCGTTTCGATTTCGACCTAAGCCGCGCCGCGATCCTGTCTTTGGTGCAGCTTGCGCTGGCGGGCAGTGCCGCCTTGCTGGCGCTGTGGATCATCCCAAGCGTCAGCATGGGCGGCGGCCAGGACCGCCCGCGCCAGCGTTGGGATGCGCGGGGCGGCGTGCAGCGCATCATCGACATCTTGGCGATCGGCATCGGTGCATTGTTCCTGCTGTTACCCTTGGGGGCAATCGTCACACGCGGGCTTGCGGGTATTCTGCTGACACCGGCAAGCGTCTGGCAGGCGGCAGGTACCTCTGTTGGGGTTGCCATGGTCAGTATCGCCGTTTTGCTGGTGCTTGCCCTACCAATGGCAGGCTGGATCGCCACCGCAAAACGCGGCAGCGTCGAGGCGGTTGGCCTGTTCGGTGTTGCCGCCTCCCCCCTGATGATCGGCACGGGGTGGTTTATCCTGATCAATCCTTTCGCTGATCCTGTTGCGCTGGCCTTGCCTGTGACGGCATTGGTGAATGCCCTGATGGCGCTGCCCTTTGCCCTGCGTATTCTGGTACCGCCCCTGCGCGATACGGTGCAGGTTTACGGGCGCTTGTCCCAGGCACTGTCCCTGACCGGCTGGCCGTTCTGGCGTTGGGTGGCCTTGCCGCGATTGCGCCCGCAGATCGGCTTTGCGATGGGGCTGACGGGGGCGTTGTCCATGGGGGATCTGGGGGTGATCGCGCTGTTTGCGGACCAAGACCGCACAACGCTGCCCTTGCAGATGTATCGCCTGATGGGCAGCTATCAAATGGAGGCCGCAGCCGGTGCCGCGCTGATCCTTTTGGCGCTGTCATTGGGCATATTCTGGATATTCGACAAGGCGGGGCGCATGAATGCTGAAGCTTGAACAAGCGGTAATCACCCAAGACGACTTTTCGCTGCGGGCCGATCTGTCGATTGAACCGCACAAGAAATATGCCGTGATCGGCCCGTCGGGGGCTGGCAAATCAACCCTGCTTGGCGCGCTCTGCGGGTTTGTGCCGCTGGCCCACGGCCGTTTGATCTGGGACGGGCGCGATATCACCGATGCCGCCCCCGGTGCGCGGCCCATGACGATGCTGTTCCAAGACAACAACCTGTTTCCGCATCTCAGCGTCATGCAAAACGTCGGGCTTGGCCTGCGCAGCGACATGCGGCTGACAGCCGATGACAGGGCCGAGGTCGAAAGCGCGCTGTCCCGTGTCAGTCTGGCGGATATGGCCGATCGCAAACCAGGGTCGCTGTCGGGCGGGCAACAAAGCCGTGCCGCCCTTGCGCGGGTTTTGGTTCAGGCGCGGCCATTCGTCTTGCTGGATGAACCCTTTGCCGCCCTTGGGCCCGCCCTGCGCAACGAAATGCTGGATCTGGTGCAACAGCTTGTCACAGAAACGGGTGCCGCCCTGATCATGGTCACCCACGACCCCAAGGATGTGGCCCGTATCGCGGACGAGGTTATCTTTGTCGCCAACGGCATCGCCCACGCCCCCGAACCCGCCAAAGAGCTGATGGATAATCCGCCGCCTGAACTGCGTGAATATCTGGGCTGATCAGCGCCCCTCAAGATCAGCTTTCCAAGGCAAGCATCGCCTTTAGCCCCGCACGATAGGTCGGGTATGTTGGTGACCAGCCCAAGGTGTTCTTGATCAGGTCATTCCGGACCTTTTTGCTTTCTGCATAAAAGCTGCGCGCCATCGGGGTCATAACCGCATCATCAATCGCGATGGCGGGCGGGACGGGCACGCCCAACAATTCGGCGGCATGGGCGATAACATCTTGGGGCGGGGCCGGGTCATCGTCGCATAGATTATAGATCGCGCCGGGGACCGGGCTGTGCAGGGACAGATCCAACGCCAATGCGATGTCATCGACATGGATGCGCGAAAACACCTGACCGTCCTTGATAATACGCCGCGCAGTGCCCGCACGCACCTTGGCAAAGGGACCGCGACCGGGGCCGTAGATGCCCGCCAGCCGGAAGATATGCAGCGGCAGATCGGGAATGCCCTGCCAGCGGGCCTCAGCTTCGACACGCGCCTGGCCCCGTTTGGTTGACGGGGTCAGCGGGGTGTTTTCATCAACCCAGCCGCCGCCATGATCGCCATAAACGCCAGTGGTTGACAGATAACCAAGCCAGCGCAAATCGGGCGCGGCGCGGGCGATGTCATCATAGGTTGCGTTCAAAACCGGATCACCGTCCGGGCCCGGCCCGGCAGACACCAAGATATTCGGAAACGACGCCAACAGCGCACCCAGATCAGCGCCGGGCCAGACAAAAGGCTCTACCCCCGTGGCAGCGATTTCATCCATTTTATCGGCGCTGCGCGTTGTCCCGACGATGCGCCACCCTTGGGGCAGCAACCGTTTTGCCAACGCCTGCGCACTGTACCCGTGGCCAATCGATAACAGCGTCTTGTCCATCGGCTTAGTCCTCTTTCAACGGCAGCCTGATCCGTTTATCTGCGGCCACAAGATCGTTGATCTGGGCGATATGTTCGGGCAGGCATTTGGTCAGGAAATCATAGGTCTGCACCACATGCTTGCGCGCGGCAGGCCCAAGGTGGGCATATTTCGCGGGTGCGGCCAATACGTCGATCACCTGATCCGCCAGGGCTGCAGGATTAAAGAAATCGCACAGCAAACCGGTTTCCCCATGTGTGATCGCCTCGCGCACAGGGGCCACATCAGAGGCCACGATCGTCGCCTCCATCGCCATGGATTCAAGCAAGGACCACGACAACACAAAGGGCATCGTCAAATACAGATGGCAGCGGCTGATCTGGACGATCTTCTGGTAATCCTCATAGGGCAGCTTGCCCAGGAAATGCACCCGGCTCCAATCGACATCCTTGCCGACCTCGGCCTCCATCTCGGCGCGCAGACCGCCAGGGTGCTTGCTTTTTCCGCCATAAGACGTGTCATTGCCGCCCAATATCAGAACCCGCGCATTGGGGCGTTCCTTGAGGATTTTGGGCAAGGACCGCATGAACACATGGAACCCGCGCGTGCGTTCCAGATTGCGGGCAATATAGGTCACGATCTCGTCTTCGCGGGTCAAATCGCGATCCAACCGGCCCAGCTTCAGCCGCACTTTTGGGTTCGGTTTTAGCTGATCCGTGCGAATACCGTCGTGACAGACATAGAGCTTGTCATGAAAGCTTTCCGGAAACCGGTCGCGCTGCCAGAATGTCGGGCTAAGCCCGATGTCGACGGTTTCGATATTCGCCAGCGGAACCGCATTGCGGACGCGCAGCAAAAATGCCGTGTCTTCGGTCACCGGGTCTTCGGGATCAAACCCGACCGGGCCCCCACTATCGCTATAGAAATATTCAAAGAAACCGATAATCGGCACATCCGGCCAAACGTCTTTAAAGAACGTCAATTCACCCCAACCGACATGGCCAATCACGATATCGGGCTTGAACCCTTCGGTCTTTTCGATCCGGCGCGCCGCACGGGCAGCCCCCAAACCGTTGCCGGCAGATTCCTCCCAGTTTTTGGAGAGACCATAGGCATCTTTGGCAGGCTTGTGATGGGTCTTGTAGATCCGCGTTTCGACGCCTTTGAAACTGGGCGGCTTTTGCCGCTGCGTCAGAAAGTAAATCTGATGTTCGCCGGTATCGGCCAACCATTGCACCAACTCGCGGTACTGGCCGGGCATATTTTGGTGAACAAACATGATTTTCATAGGTTTCGCCCGAAAGTGACTGATGCCGGATCAAATAGCCCAAGCCCGCCGCGCATTGCAAACATTGCCGTTATTTACCCTTCCAAACCGGGTCGCGTTTCTCGGCAAAGGCGCGGGCACCTTCCAACTGATCCTCGGATGCATAAAGAATATCAACCGTTTCGAGCTGCCGCCCCGTGATCCGGTTCATCGCATCCTGAAATTTGGAATCCTCGGCATCGCGCACGATTTCCTTGAT
The DNA here is from genome assembly GCF_013282155.1 of Sulfitobacter sp. HGT1. GTDB lineage: Bacteria > Pseudomonadota > Alphaproteobacteria > Rhodobacterales > Rhodobacteraceae > Sulfitobacter. The sequence continues at coordinate 26,859 of NZ_BLWI01000009.1, read as the reverse complement.
CGCCGCATAGACCAAGGGCGGTCCCGACGCCAAAAGCCGCGCCAGTTCCCAGGCGCGATCCATCAGCTGATCCGCAGGCAGGATTTCGTTGACCAAGCCCCAGCCCTTCGCCTCGTTCGCGTCAAACCAGCGGCCGGTCAACAACAGCTCCATCGCGATGTGATAGGGAATACGCTTTGGCAGCTTCACACTGGCGGCATCGGCGACCGTACCGGACCGGATTTCAGGCAGCGCAAAGGTCGCGTGATCGGCCGCCAGTATCATATCCGCGCTCAATGCCAGCTCAAGCCCGCCACCGCAGGCGATGCCGTTCACCGCCGCAATCACCGGCTTGTTCATACCGCGCAATTCCTGCAACCCGCCAAAGCCGCCCACGCCATAGTCACCATCCACCGCATCGCCATCAGCGGCCGCTTTCAAATCCCATCCGGGGCAGAAAAACTTGGTACCTCCACCAGTGATAATCGCAACGCGCAGGTCTGGATTATCGCGAAAATCGCGGAATACATCGCCCATTAATTTGGACGTTTCCAGATCAATCGCATTGGCCTTGGGGCGGTCCAGCGTCACCAGCAATACGCTTCCGTCAACTTCGGTTTTCACGACACTCATAAGATTTTCCTTCTGGGTTCAGCGGATCAAGGCATCGACGGCAATGGCGTTGTCCGTGCCACAGATCAACGGGTTAACCTCAACCTCGCTGATCACATCCTGATGCGCAATCACATAGGCCTGAACCGCCATGACCGCTTGCGTGATCGCGCCCAGATCGGCAGCCGGCTTGCCCCGATACCCGTTCAGCAAAGGCGCAATGCGCAAACGCTGCACTGCGCGGGCCACCTGTGGCGGCGTGACTGGCAACAACAATGAAACGGTGTCTTGCCAAAGCTCGGTCAACACTCCACCCGCCCCGATGGTTAACAAAAACCCGTGCGCCGGATCACGCGTAACCCCGATCAACAGCTCCGCCACCGGATCTGCAATCATCTCTTCCACCAAAAAGCTGTCGGCCTGCATAGACATTGCACGGCCTTCAACGGCATCTGGCGCAAGGCCCACAATCACCGCACCGGCCTCTGACTTATGGGCCAACCCCTGCCCCTTCAGCACGACCAGACCGCCAATTTCGGCAGCAACTGCCGCCGCCTCGGCTGGCGTTTTTGCCGCGCGCCCCTTTGGGACCATCAGACCAAATTTACCAAGCATCTCTTTCGCCACCGCCTCGGGTATCAAATCTCCGTTGCGGTCGGTGCCGGGCTGCAAGGGCGGCACTGGGTCGGGTTGCGCATCAAACGCTGCCGCCTCCGCCGCAGTAATCGCTTCGGTCAGGCCGCAGATCGGGGTAACGCCACCTTGAATGAGACGCGCCATCACATCATCCGGCATCAATTCAGGCAATGTCGCAACAACGGCAACCGGTTTCCCAGATCGCGCGCGCAGGTTCAGCGCCGCTTGCGTGGCACATTCCCAATCGCTGGCATCGGTATGGGGGTAATCGACAATCAACAACGTCAGGCCGATATGATCAGCGGCCATTGGCAACCACGCCGCCGTCATCTTTTCAACGTCGCGCCAGACATAGGTGTTGTAATCCAACGGGTTCGAAAGGGCGACCATCGGCCCAAGCGCATCACGCAACGCAGTTTTCTGCGCGCCCGTCAGGTCGGGGAACGAAACGGCACGCCCGTAGGCGGTATCGGCCGCCAGACTTGCCTCTCCTCCGGAACAACTGACCGACGACAACAATGGCGCTTCAAGCGGGCCATTCACATGAAGAAGCTTCAACGTCTCAAGAAAGCTCGGCAAATCGCGCAGCCTTGCTATTCCCAACCGGTCCAGCAACGCGGCAGCCCCGGCATCCCCCCCGGCCAAAGATGCCGTATGCGAAACAGTTGCACGCTGCGCCTGATCCGATAGACCAACCTTGAGCGCGATCAACGGAATGCCTTTTCCCGCAGCCGCGACGGCCAGCTTGTGCCACGCAAGCGTGTCCGAAAACCCCTCGATATGCAGACCGATGGCGGTGACCCTGGGATCATCCAACAAGGCCAAAGCAATGTCAGCTTGCTTGGTTTGGGCCATATTTCCACATGTCACTATATAGGCAATCGGCAACCCACGCCGCTGCATGGTCAGATTGATCGCGATGTTTGACGATTGCGTCAGGATCGCAACGCCGCGGTCGACAGAGCGGCATCCGTGCTGGTCCGGCCACAACAACGCGCCGTCCAAGGCATTGATGAAACCATAGCAGTTGGGCCCCAAGACCGGCATCGATCCTGCCGCCGATACCAGACGGGCCTGCAACGCCTTTGCTGTATCGTCTTCCGCTTCCGCCTCGGAAAACCCGGATGCGAAACAAACAGCGCCGCCCGCTCCCATGGCTGACAACTCGGCCACCACCTCAACCGTGGCCTTCCGGTTCACACCAATAAACGCGGCATCGGGCACTTCAGGCAGTTCGGCGAGTGATCCAAAGGCCGGGACAGCTTCGATGCTCACCGCTTTTGGGTGCACAATATAAAGCGCGCCTTGAAAGCCCATCCTTTTTGATTGCCTAATCACTTGCGCGCCCCAAGCGCCGCCGCCAATCAAGACAATCGATTTAGGTCGCAGCAATCTGTTAAGGTCACGCTTCATACGCGACCACCATGCAAAAAGATTCTATGCCTTCGGCGAGGATATTTATAAGCCAGAGAAGACGGGTCCACCCCCAACCGTACATCGCAGGCAGGGGGCTTCTCCGGCTGCGGTCATCGGCGTCCCCGCCTGTACCGCCTGCATAGGATAGACCTCTCATCCTGAACAAAAGCTTAAAGCCTTCATTTTTGCCCTCATTCTCTGGCTCAAAAATATCCCGGGGGGATGCGCGCAAGCGCAGGGGGGTTGGCCCCCCTGCCCGGCCGATGCCAAATGGCAGCGGAACGTCAGGCCCCCAGCGCACGCAACATCTCGCGGCTGATGATGTGGCGCTGGATTTCGCTGGTGCCGTCCCATATCCGCTCAACCCGCGCATCCCGCCAGAAGCGTTCAATCGGGTAATCATCCATCAGCCCCATGCCGCCGTGCAACTGAAGTGTCGCGTCCGTCACACGGGCCAGCATCTCTGAGGCATAGAGTTTGGCGCTCGCGATCTCGCGGTTTGCGGGCAGGCCTTTGTCCAGACGGTCTGCTGCCGCCAACGTCAGCAAATCAGCCGCGTCGATTTCGGTGATCATATCGGCGAGCTGGAAGCTCACCCCCTGAAACTTGCCGATCTTCTGACCGAACTGTTCGCGTGTTGCGGCATAATCCATCGCATAGTCGAAGACCCGCCGTGCCCGGCCCACCGACATGGTCGCAACCGTAATGCGGGTAGCATAGAGCCATGTGTTCATAACGTCGAAGCCGCTATCGACTTCGCCCAAGACCTGCGCATCCGGCAGGCGACAATCGTCGAACTCGAGGATCATGTTTTTATAGCCCCGATGGCTGACCGATTTGTACCCGTCGCGGATCGTAAAGCCCGGCGTGCCGCGGTCGACCAGAAAGGCGGTAATCCGCTTTTTAGGGCCTTTGGGCGTCATATCTTCGCCCGTCGCGATGAAGACGATGATGAAATCGGCGTGATCCGCGCCCGAAATGAAATGTTTGGTTCCGTTCACCACCCAATCACCGCCATCGCGCCGCGCCATGCATTTCATCCCCCGCACATCCGATCCCGCACCCGGTTCGGTCATTGCAAGCGCGTCCATGCGTTCGCCGCGCACTGCGGGCATCAGATAGCGGTCGATCTGTTCGCCTTCGCAGGCCATCAGGATATTCTGCGGCCGCCCGAAAAAGTGGTTCAGCGCCATTGATCCGCGCCCCAGCTCGCGCTCCACCAATGCAAATTCCAGATGGTTCAGCCCCGCGCAGCCGACGCTTTCGGGAAAGTTGCAGGCGTAGAAGCCCAGCTCGATCGTCTTGCGCTTGATCTCTTCTGCGATCTCTTGCGGGACTTCGCCGGTTTGTTCCACCAATGTCTCGTGGGGGTAGATCTCTTTCTCGACAAAGCTTCGGACGGTGTCGGCGATCATCAGGTTTTCTTCGGTCAGGCCGTAATTCATTGCTGGGCTCCCGAGATACCAAGGTTAATGCGCATAGTTTGATCCTTCTTCGTCCAGGATAGCCTTGAGTTCGGCCAGATGGCGCGCGTCTTGTTCGGGATAGTTTTCCAGCTCTTGCGCGGTTTTTTCTGCGATGTCGTCAGGGATGCGCCGCAGGGGCATGCCGGTTTGCAGGGCACGAATATACGTTTCGGCGGCCCGTTCGAAATAGAACAGGCGGTTAAAGGTATCCGCCACGGTATCACCGATCACCAGCACGCCGTGGCTGCCCATGACCATGACCTTTTGTTTGGGGTCGGTCAGCAGGGTGCCGCAGCGCGCGCCTTCGTCTTCGAATGCCAGCCCGCCGTAATCTTCGTCGATCACGACGCGGTTGAAGAAGGTGCAGCAGTTCTGGTCAATCGGCGGCAGGCGGCTGTCTTGCAGACTGGCCAGCACCGTCGCGTGGATCGAATGCACATGCATCACGCAGCGCGCGTGGGCGCAGGCTCGGTGAACGCCGCCATGCAAGCCCCAAGCAGTCGGGTCGGGTGCATCGGGGCCGTTCAGCGTGTCGGGGTTGTTGGCGTCCACCTCGATCAGGTCGCTGGCTTTGATCCTGCTGAAATGCACCTGATTGGGGTTCATCAGGAACTTGGTGCCATCGTCATTCACGGCAAGGCTAAAGTGGTTCGCCACCCCTTCGTGCATGTTCAGCCGCGCTGTCCAGCGAAACGCGGCGGCCATATCGACCCGTTCCTGCCAGTGGTCCATGTTCTGACGGATTTGCGTCACGGTCATTTGGGTCTCCCTGTTTTGCGCGGGTGATCGGCTTTCCTTGCGTCGCATCACCTTGAACCTCGTGCAATCTTCGTGTCAACGTCAGGCATGACACATACTCCCTTCCCTTCATGGCCCGATGTGGCTGCTTCGTTAGTATCGGTCGCGGCGGGGCGCGCGGCGGCGGATATGATTATCACCGGCGGTGTTTGGGTAAACGTGCATACCCGCGAGCTGTTGCCCGACCATGACATCGCCATTGTCGCGGGACGCATTGCATTTGTTGGCCCTGATGCCAGCCATTGCAAAGGCGACGATACGCAGGTGATCGACGCCAAGGGGCGGTACATGATCCCGGGTCTGTGTGACGGGCACATGCATATTGAAAGCGGCATGCTGACGCCTGCCGAATTTGCCCGCGCCGTGATCCCTCATGGCACCACATCCATGTTCACCGACCCCCACGAGATCGCCAATGTGCTGGGTCTCGAAGGTGTGCGGATGATGCATGACGAAGCGCTTTTGCAGCCGATCAACATCTTCACCCAGATGCCATCCTGCGCGCCTTCGGCACCGGGGATGGAGACGACAGGGTTCGAGATCACCGCCGAAGATGTCGCCGAGGCGATGCAATGGCCCGGCATCATCGGTTTGGGCGAGATGATGAACTTTCCCGGTGTGACCAATGGCGACCCCAAGATGCTGGCCGAGATCGCTGCCACCCAACGTGCAGGCAAGACCGTGGGCGGGCATTATGCGTCGCCTGATCTGGGTCCAGCCTTTGCCGCCTATGTGGCCGGTGGGCCAGCGGACGATCACGAAGGCACCTGCGAGGCGGACGCGATTGCGCGGATGCGTCAAGGGATGCGGTCGATGATCCGGCTGGGGTCGGCGTGGTATGACGTTGAAACCCAGATCACCGCGATCACCGAAAAGGGGCTGGATTCGCGCAATATGATCCTGTGCACCGACGATTGCCATTCCGGCACCTTAGTCAACGACGGGCATATGAACCGCGTCGTGCGTCACGCGATTGACTGCGGCTGCGACCCGCTGGTCGCCTTGCAGATGGCGACGATCAACACCGCCACCCATTTCGGGCTGGAACGCGAGATCGGGTCGCTGACGCCGGGGCGGCGGGCCGATGTGATCCTGACCTCTGACTTGAAAACCCTCCCGATCGAGACTGTGATCGCACGCGGGCAGATCGTGGCGCAGGCGGGCGAATGTGTTGTGGATTGCCCGCATTATGACTGGCCCGAAAAAGCCCGCCAAACGGTGCATATGGGCAAAACGCTGAAAGCGGCTGACTTTCAGATCGACGCCCCCAAGGGCGCGAATGCCGTCACCGCAAACGTGATCGGCGTGGTTGAAAATCAGGCCCCCACCCGCGCGCTGAAGTTCGAGCTGCCCGTGACAGACGGGCGCGTTCAGGCCACGGGCGAAGTTTGCCAGATTGCACTGGTGGAACGGCATCGCGCAACGGGAACAGTGGTAAACGCCTTTGTCTCGGGCTTTGGCTACGAGGGGCCGATGGCGATGGCGTCCACAGTGGCCCATGACAGCCACCACATGATTGTTGTCGGGACCGATGCCGATCACATGGCGATGGCCGCGAACCGGTTGGGCGAGGTCGGCGGCGGCATCACGATCTTTAAAGACGGCAAAGAACTGGCATTGGTCGAACTGCCCATCGCAGGCCTGATGTCCGACAGCCCCGCATCCGAGGTCGCCAAGAAAACCGAAGCCATGATGCAAGCCATGCGCGACTGCGGTTGCACGTTGAACAACGCCTATATGCAACATTCCCTGCTGGCCTTGGTCGTGATCCCCGAATTGCGCATCTCGGACCTTGGCCTTGTCGATGTCCGCAGTTTTGAATTTATCCCTTTGTTCGAGCCAACATCATGAACCGCATTCTAAGCCCAGACAGCCCGCCTGCCGAAAAGTTCACCGATGCGACAAAAGCGGTCGAACATCTGATCATGCTGTACCGCCAAGCGACCGGCTTTTTGACCGAGCATTTTCAAAAATCCATGGATGATGCCCCGCCGGCCACGCGGATCAGGGCGTTTTACCCTGAAATCCGCTTCACGACCTCTAGCTATGCGCAGGTCGATTCCCGCCTTTCCTTTGGCCATGTATCAACCCCCGGCACCTATGCCGCGACGATCACACGGCCCGACCTGTTCAGAAACTATCTGATCCAGCAAATCGACCTGCTGATCGAAAACCACCGCCAGCCTGTTGTTATTGATGTGTCCGACACGCCGATTCCGGTGCATTTTGCCGTGTCGGGGGATGCCGCTATTACGATCCCTCATGATGGTGCGGCAGACTTCACCCTTCGGGATGTGTTCGATGTGCCTGATCTCAGCACCACCAACGACGATATTGTAAATGGCACCTATTCGCCTGCAAATGGTGTGGGTGCCCTGGCCCCCTTTACCGCGCAACGGGTTGATTATTCACTGGCACGACTGGCGCATTATACCGCAACCGATCCCGACCATTTCCAGTGTCATGTGCTGTTCACCAACTACCAGTTCTATGTGACCGAGTTCGAAGAATACGCCCGTGCCATGCTGCGCGACCCGGACAGCGGCTATACTTCGTTTGTGTCCACCGGCAATGCCGAGATCACGGATGGCGACGCGCCTTTGCCCGATACAGGCAAAACGCCGCAAATGCCGACCTATCACCTGAAGCGTGCAAACGGGTCGGGGATCACGCTGGTAAACATCGGTGTCGGTCCGTCGAATGCCAAAACCGCGACCGATCACATCGCCGTACTGCGCCCGCATGCGTGGCTGATGGTCGGCCATTGTGCGGGCCTGCGCAACACCCAACAGCTGGGCGATTTCGTGCTGGCCCACGCCTATCTGCGCGAAGATCACGTGCTGGATGATGACCTGCCGGTCTGGGTGCCGATCCCTGCGCTGGCCGAAATCCAGATCGCGCTGGAAGACGCCGTTGAACAGGTCACCCAGCTTGAGGGGTACGAGCTGAAACGCATCATGCGCACGGGCACGGTTGCGACCATCGACAACAGGAACTGGGAATTGCGCGATCAGTCGGGGCCGGTGCAGCGATTGTCGCAATCTCGCGCCGTTGCGCTGGACATGGAAAGTGCCACAATCGCGGCCAATGGTTACCGGTTCAGAGTACCCTATGGCACGCTTTTATGCGTGTCAGACAAGCCGCTGCACGGCGAATTAAAGCTGCCCGGCATGGCGTCAGGCTTTTACAAAACCCAAGTTGCACGCCATTTGATGATCGGAATTCGCGCCATGGAATTGCTGCGCGACATGCCGCTGGAACGGCTTCACAGCAGAAAACTGCGATCTTTCGACGAAACGGCCTTCCTTTAAAGGGGAAAAAACCAAAAAAGCGCATGTTTTCGCTGTTTTTGGACACCTATTCGTTGTGTTCTCACACAACATACCGTTACATTCTGCCAGTGAGGCCCTAATTCGGGCGGACGAAGGAGAAAAAAAGATGGCTACAAAACCAATGACAAAAACCCAGCTCGTCGCAGCTTTGGCCGATGAAATGGGCACAGACAAAAAAGCAGCAGGTTCTGCACTGGATGCAGTATGTGCTTTGATCACCAAAGAAGTATCCGGCGGCGGTGCTGTCACTCTTCCTGGTATCGGCAAAATCTATTGCCGCGAACGTCCAGAGCGTATGGTTCGCAACCCAGCGACTGGCGAACAGTTCAAGAAAGAAGCGGACAAGGTCGTTAAGATGACCATCGCGAAAGCGTTGAAAGACAGCGTTAACGAATAAGTCTGGCAACAGGTTTATCAAAAGGGTCGCCATAGGGGCGGCCCTTTTTCGTTTCAGGGCAGGGGCAGCCCCTTGCGCATCATACCCATCTGCGAAAAGGTCAAAGCGACCAAGGTTTCGGAAAGGCCCCCATGGATATTCGCGCTGTTTTTGTGGGGCTGGCTTTTGCCTTTATGTGGTCTTCCGCCTTTACCTCGGCCCGTATTATCGTGGCAGACGCATCGCCCCTGATGGCGCTGTCCGCGCGCTATCTGATCTCGGGGCTGCTGGGTGTCGGGATCGCATTGGCGCTAGGGCAAACATGGCGACTGACCCCGGCGCAATGGCGCGCAACGATCATCTTTGGCATTTTGCAAAATGCCGTTTATCTGGGGCTGAACTTTGTTGCGATGCAAACTGTACAGGCGTCGCTGGCTGCGATCATTGCCTCGACGATGCCGCTTTTGGTCGGCTTGGCGACCTGGCTGTTCCTGGGGGAAAAGCTCAAGCCGCTGGGGATTGCGGGCCTAGTTGCCGGTGTGGTCGGCGTGTCGATCATCATGGGCGCACGGATCAGCGGTGGCGTTGATATGATGGGGCTTTTGCTGTGCGGTATCGGGGCGCTTGCGCTGACGGCGGCGACACTTCTGGTGCGCGGGGCCACATCTGGCGGGAACTTTATGATGGTCGTCGGATTGCAGATGCTTGTCGGCTGCATCACCCTGACCATCGCAACCTTGCTGTTCGAAACACCCCGCCTTTCGCCAAGCTGGCCGCTGCTGGCCGCATTTACCTATACCTGTGTGGTGCCGGGCCTGTTGGCAACGGTGGTCTGGTTCTGGCTGGTGAACCGCATAGGGGCGACACGGGCTGCGACCTTCCACTTTCTAAATCCCTTCTTTGGGGTCGCGATTGCATGGTTGCTGCTGAGCGAACCATTGGGGGTTCAGGACATCATCGGGGTGGTGGTGATTGGCTTTGGCATCTTGGCGGTGCAAATTTCACGGCAGCGCGCGGCCTGAGGGCCAGACGTCTTTCTTGAAAGAAATCGGCCGGGAGTTCTCGTAGAATTCCATGGCCGCCTGACCGTCAGCCCCAGACCGTCAACGTTGGAAAGCGCCTTCACGGAAAGGTGCGCAATCGTGACAAACCCTTTGAAAATTTCCTGCCAGCCCCATCTAATGTATCAAGACTGCAAAGGAGACATCCATGCCCACTTACCAGAAATCACCCGAAGCCATCGCGGCCCTGTCGCCAGAAGAATACCGCGTCACCCAGCAAAGCGGGACAGAACGCCCCGGCACCGGCAAGCTGCTTAGCAACAAAGAGCCGGGCATCTACGTTGATATCGTCTCAGGCGAGCCTCTGTTCGCCTCAGCTGACAAATACGATTCAGGCTGTGGCTGGCCCAGCTTTACCAAGGCGATCGAACCCGCCTATGTGAACGAACTGCGCGACGCGACCCTAGGCATGATCCGCACCGAAGTGCGCAGCACCCATGGCGACAGCCATCTCGGGCACGTCTTTCCCGATGGCCCGCCTGACCGTGGCGGCCTGCGCTATTGCATCAATTCGGCCTCGCTTCGTTTCGTCCACCGTGACGATATGGAAGCTGAAGGCTATGGCGAATACATCAACCAAGTGGAGGACGTCGCATGACGCAACAACGCGCAGTACTGGCGGGCGGATGCTTTTGGGGTATGCAGGATTTGATCCGGAAACGTAACGGGGTCATTGCGACCCGCGTCGGGTATTCCGGTGGCGATGTGCCCAATGCAACCTATCGCGATCACGGCACCCATGCCGAAGCGATCGAGGTCATTTTTAACGACGAGGTTCTAAGCTATCGGGATCTGCTGGAACTGTTCTTCCAGATCCATGACCCATCCACCCCGAACCGTCAGGGCAATGATCGCGGCCTCAGCTACCGGTCTGCGATCTATTACGAGGATGATAACCAAAAGGCCGTCGCCCTGGATACGATTGCTGACGTAGACGCCTCCGGCATCTGGCCCGGAAAAGTCGTGACCGAAGTCGAGCCCGTGAGCGATTTCTGGGAGGCCGAGCCCGAGCATCAGGATTATCTGGAGCGGAGTCCCAATGGCTATACCTGCCATTTCCCCCGCCCGGATTGGGTTTTGCCGAAACGTGCCGCTGCCGAATAATGTGAAAACCACAGAAGGCGGGGAATATTGCCCCCGCCTTCTGGGTCTTGGTGCCGCCTCGAAGTGCGGCACCATTTTCACTCGCTAACTCTTTAGGGTCCAAACGCCTGCTTTTCCGCAGAAGGTATCGGAACCAAACTGATTATCAGCGCAACGGTTTTGGAAACCACAACACTGCCATTTACTACTGCACACAGGAATAGAAAAAAATATGGCTATTCGATGTAGATCGCAGAAACAATCTAGGTGCACTATTCATGTCCGGCGTGTCTATCAGCCATCCGCAACCCGAGGGCGCCCTGTTGCTTCGACAGTGATCACCGCCTCGATAAACACTTCGCGGCTCTCGACACCGGCAGTGCGAATGTCCCGCTCGACGCTCACTTGAATATCTGCCGCCCCTGCCGCCTGCGCGTCCGCCACGGCTTTCTCGCGCAAGACCCCCTCAAGCTGTGCCAACGCGCTGGCCTGATTGGTGAAATCCTGTGGCCCGCTTTCCAGATGCACGCGAAACCTGCCCTCGCTGGGTGATGTGACTGTCCCGCTTTCGCGCATCGTCACGCGGCCCACCACTGCGCCAATGGCATTTGCCACACCCGCATGTTCCGGCAGGATCATCTTGGCCCCAAGGGCGATACCGACAGCAGGGTAATAGGCCGGCGCCGAGGCCCCCAACCCGATCACCGGCACATTCAGCGCCGCCTCTATCCGCAAAAGGCCCCGGTGCCCCTTGAGCCCCCTTTGCAGCAGAACATGACGCGCCAGAACCTCGGGCGGGGCGTCAAACGCAGGGTCTTCTTCTGCAAATGCGGTCTCCAGCAAGGCCAACGCAGTTTGGTGGGTCAATTGATCGACAATCATCTGTGCCATCACATCAGGGTCAGGGGCAAGCATCTCACCCGCCCCCGTGCGCCGCCGCCCGAATAGGCGCAAGGCCTTGCGCGCGGCCTCCGCATCCCACGCATCAACACGGCCCAAAGCATGGCTGGCATCAGACGGCGTGACGCCCGCAATCTGTACCAAGCCGCGTTCAACAAGCCGTTTCAGCGCCCCGGTTTCGATCCGTGACCGCAGGATATCACCCAACGGGTGTACGCCCTCGCCAATCCGCTCAAGCAGGGTAACCTCTCTCGGGCCGATGCCTTCGTGCGTTTGACCTGCAACCGCCCGCACAAATCTTGCATCGAATTCACCCGGGGTCGCCGTGCGCAATTGCGCGTCCAACGCGTCATGCACAACGTCGGACGCATCGACCGCCACCAGCGAAACAGGCAACAACCGCCTTGGCCCCAGGGTGATACCGCCTTGCAATCCTTCGGTCAGGAAATGAACCTCACTATCACCACCCAAACCGGTTGTGCGCATCGCCACCGCCTCGACCATGGTGCGATAGGGCCCGACCTGTGCGCCCGCAGGATCAATGGCAGGCCGCCCGCCGCGCAGCAGCGCCACATCGGTCGTCGTCCCGCCAATGTCACTGACCAGCGCATGATCCGCACCGGTCATCCAACGTGCCCCGACAATTGACGCCGCAGGGCCGCTCAGGATCGTCTCGATCGGGCGTTCACGGGCTTGGGCCGATGAAATCAACGCACCATCGCCGCGCACCACCATCAGGGGGGCCGTTACCCCAATCTCGATCAGCACGTTTTCGGCGCGACCGATCAAACGGTCGATCATCCCGATCAGACGGGCGTTCAAAACAGCCGTCAGCGCACGTTTTGGCCCGTTCAGCTTGGCCGACAATTGATGTGACGATGACACGGGCCTGTTGGTGAACTGCCCGACAAGCTCCGCAACACGCAGCTCGTGTGCGGGATTGCGCGTGGCGAACTGGCTGGCGACAGCAAAACCGCTCACGTCATCCTTGTGGCTCTCAAGAAACGCAACCAAAGCGGCTTCGTCCAGCGGCATCACCTCGCCACCTGCGTGATTATGCCCGCCCGACACCACCAGATAGGGGTCACCCTTCAGGGCATCGGCCAAGCCGTGGGCCTGCAAGTCCCGCTCCTTGAAACCGACATAGATCAGCGCGACCCTGCCACCCTGCCCTTCGACTAACGCATTGGTCGCCAATGTCGTGGACAAGGATGCAAGCGACACATCAGCCGCCTTTACATGCGCCTTTTCCAGCACCGCGCGCACCGCGTTGCCAACACCGATCGCAAGGTCATTGCGGGTCGTCAGCGCCTTGGCCGACGCGATCACGTCCTTTTCGTCACGGATCAATACCGCATCGGTATAGGTTCCGCCGGTATCAACACCCAAAAGCAACGCCATCGTCTTCTCCTTGAACTACTGGGACGGGTTTAGACATAACGCCATGCGCGTCCAGCCTGTTTGCGTCATTTCGCAGCCAAGCGGGCAACAGCCCAACGCGCGGCATCGGCTACTGTGGCATCAGGGTCATCCACATGGGCTTGTGCCGCGGGTGCAAGCGCGGCCATGCCCGAATTGCCGATGGCATACAGAACATTGCGAATGAACCGGTCACGCCCGATCCGCTTGACCGGAGATCCTGAAAACCTCAGCCTGAATGCGGCATCATCCAGCGTTGCCAGCTCTGCCAGATCAGGTGCTCCGACCCCACCGTGATAGCGCATGTCGCTGGCCGCGACGGCAAATTTGTTCCACGGGCACGCCGCAAGGCAATCATCACAACCGTAGATCCGGTTGCCCAGCTTGCTGCGCAGTTCCAGATCAACAGGGCCTTTATGCTCGATCGTCAGATAGGAAATGCACCGCCGCGCGTCCAACCGGTAAGGTGCCGGAAAAGCATCAGTCGGGCAGGCCTCCAAACAAGACCGGCACGACCCGCAATGATCACCCTCGGCCCCGTCGACGGGCAACTCAAGCGTCGTGAAAACCGCGCCCAGAAAGGCCCAGTTCCCCCAGTCACGGCTGACCAGATTGGTGTGCTTGCCCTGCCATCCCAACCCGGCCGCTTGGCCCAACGCCTTTTCCGGCACCGGGGCGGTATCCACGAACACCTTTACCTCGCAGGGCTCCTGCTCGATCAACCACCGCGCCAACCGCTTGAGCCGCTTTTTGACGATGTCATGATAATCGCGCCCGTGGGCATAGACGGACACCGCAGCTTTCTGCGGCTGCCCCAATATCGCTGTCGGATCATGTTCGGGGGCATAGCTTTCTGCCAGCATGATCACCGACCGCGCCTCGGGCCACAAAGCCGCCGGATCGCCGCGCCACGCCATGCGCTCCGCCATCCAGGACATCTGACCGTGATACCCCGCCTCTACAAAAGCAGCCAGACGCGCCGGCACCTGCCGAACATCCGAAGGCCGGCACACCCGGCACGCCACAAACCCCTCTTCCAAGGCCCGGGCAACCAAACGATCCTTTAAACCGTCCATGTCTTCTCTGGCTCAGAAATATCCTCGGGGGTTTGGGGGCAGACAGCCCCCAACGCTTTCAGACTAGAAATCAAGGTCATTGTAATGCTTTGGCGGCGGAAACCCCGGTACCTGATCGGCCAACAAAGACCTGAACGCAGGGCGGGATTTGATCTTGGCGTACCAGTCTTTGACCACATCCGACCGGTTCCAATCCACATCCGAGATATAATCAAGCGACGACAGATGCGCAGCAGCCGCAAAATCGGCCAGTGTCATCACATCACCCGCCAGCCAGCGCCGATGGTCCAACAACCACGCCATGTAATCAATGTGGTATTTGATCGCCTTGGCACCGTCCTTGACGTTGCGGCTGTCGGGAAACCCTTGGCCCATGACCTTTTTGTTCACCCGTTCGTACAGCAGCTTTGATGTAACTTCGGAGTGGAATTTGTCATCGAACCAACTGACCAGACGGCGTACTTCAAGACGCTGGACGGGGTCGCTTGGCATCAGCGACGGCTCCGGGCGGGTTTCCTCGATATACTCGCAAATCGCGGCACTTTCCGACATGATAATGCCATCCAGTTGCAAAACCGGTACTTTGCCGGCGGGGTTCTTGCGCATGAAATCGGGGTCTTGTTCCCAATACCGCTCGTCTACCCGCTCGACCTCGATCTTCTTTTCAGCAAGGCTCAGCCGGACCTTTCGGCAGAAAGGGGATAGCGGTACGTGAAAAAGGCGGGCCATGGTAAGGTTCCAAAACTAAGGATAAGCTTCTTCCACTCATGCCTGTGTTGAGTTGTATATTCAACTCTCGAAACAGGCGGCACGCCCATCGTTGCTGATTGTCGCCGCTCCGTCGCGGATTTGCGCGCTGCGTTTTCTGACATAATCGCTGGGCTTTGAAGCCGAACGCGTCTTGGGCGAGGGCAAGATCGCAGCAAGCCGCGCGGCCTGGGTCGCCGACAGTTTTGCAGGGATGACCCCGAAGTAATGTTGGGCCGCCGCGTCAACGCCGAACACGCCTTCGCCAAACTCGGCCACGTTCAGATAGACCTCGACGATCCGGCGCTTGGTCCAGACGGCTTCGACGACCGGGGTGATGGCGGCCTCCAGGACTTTGCGGATCCATGTGCGGCCATGCCACAGATATACGTTCTTTACCGTCTGCTGGCTTAGCGTCGATGCGCCCCGGTTTGACCCTTCGGCAATCGCCTTCTTGATCGCGGCCAGATCAAAGCCCCAGTGGTTGCAGAAATTCGCATCCTCCGCAGCCACCACGGACCGCGCCATAACGGGGGCGATATCCTCGAGCGGAACCCATTGGTGGTCGACACCACCCAGCCTGCGGCTTTCGCTGAACATGTACGGGGTTGTAGGGGGGTTAAACACGGCAAACAGCAATACCAGCGCGAAAACGATGCCGGTGCCGACCAGTGCCACCTTCAGGGCCGCCCGGATGATCCGCGACTTAAGTCCCTTGCGGGGCTTCGGGGCTGTTTTGGTCTTTTTGGATGATGCTCGTTTCGCCATGGAGAACAGCTATACTGCCCCTGCGGCTCATTGTGAACGGGGGTCGCGTTCGGAAATCGCTTTTGCCAGATAGCTGCCGATCAAGGCCGACCCCTTGGGAGACGGATGCGTGTTGTCGCTGGCAAACTGGGTCGGGTCAGCGGGGTCGATCACCATCTCTGAATCCAGAAAAGTCACCCCCGGCGTGCGTGCGGCAAACCGTGCAATGCGCCGTTCAAGCAAAACCAGATCGTCGCGGCATCCTTCGAACGATCCTTTGCCGTTTCCCTTGTAATACCCCATCCAGATAACCTGCGCGCCACTGTCGCGCAGCCCGGCGAGAAATGCGGGAATGGTGCCTGATGTCGTGTCCGGGCCGATCAGTTCATCCACAACCGGGCGGCAGGCTGCGCATTTGCAATCGTCAAACCCCAGGTCATTTGCCCCGCCATCCACAACGACCCAGTTCCAACTGCCGCCGGGATATTGCCGCTGGATGTCGAAACCGATTGCAGAAAACAGGGCAGACCCGTTGTCAAATTTTGCGCCGGGGATGGCCTTGTTCGTCACCTGCCGGCCCAGGGTCTTGGCGATAACATCGGGGATGGCCTGATCGCTCCGGCCGTTCCAGGCCATGACGGAATCGCCAATAACAAGAATATCACCGCCACCTTTCGGGGCCGTATCCGTACAAGCCGCAACGGCTAATCCAAAAAGCAGAACAAGAACGATCCGCGCGCGCGATGTGATGAAACTGGTCATCCGTACAACATAGGACGCGGCGCGCCTTGGTAAAGTCGCTTAAACCGCGACAACGCGGGCTTCGGCCCAATCTACGGTCGGGCGGGCCAATTTACCGCTTGGTGCGGCATTGCTGCGTGGTCGCATGGCATCAATATAGTCACCATTTTCATGGGGCATATCGCTTTCGACCAGCGCCTCTTGGGCAAGAATGACCTGATGTGCGTCAAAGCCAAGGCTCAGATATTCTATTTGATCGCATTCCTGACGTGTGACGGTTGTCCCGTTCACCAACGACCGTGCTTCGATCAATACCTCGTCCTGACCGAAATACAGTTCAGCCTGCCAGCCGTTCAGCAGCACACGGTGCAAGGGGGCCAGCAACAAGGGTTCTGAATTTCCGATGCCGCCAACCGAAATACGGATCGGTGCATCGGCACCCGTGCCGCGCATCTTTTGACGGCTTAGGCTGCGCAAGGGTTGCAGATCGCCATCCGCGGTCTCGATCAGATCACCCAATTTGAGCGTTTCGATCGCGCGCGGGCCCCTGACCGTTTCAATCAGTGTTCCACGAGTCAAACCTGAAGCAAAAGCAACGGGTTCAGCGTCTAGAAATGTATCATGAAAGAACTCGGACATGGGATCACCTCGGTATTTGGTTGAACCGAGAATGCAGGTCGATCGTGTCCTATTTAAGGACATTTGAGGGTCAATTGGGGCAATTACGTGCCGGGCGTGATCAATGATAACGCCCGGCATTGGGTCAAAAGCTACTCTGCTACTCAGCAGGCATCGCTTTCTTTTCGTGGCTCAGCGGTGCCGGAATGTGGATCAGCATCTCTTTTGGGCAAATCTGAAGGAAGTTGGTCTTTTCAGTTTCCCAATGTTGCAAGATGTCAGCGGCCTTGCGGCTGCCTGTCTCGGCCAGATGCCGTTCGATCAGACCTTTCAGCTGGTTTTCCCAGTGATCGACCGTGACCGGGCAGGTCACAAGCGTTTCCATGTTCAGCACGGAATCAGCGCGGCCTTCGGGGTCATAGAGATAGGCCATGCCTCCCGTCATACCCGCACCAAAGTTGGCACCGATGCTGCCCAAAATCACCGCCACACCGCCGGTCATATATTCACAACCGTTGCTGCCGCAGCCTTCGATCACAACATGCGCGCCAGAGTTACGCACGGCAAACCGTTCGCCTGCGCGGCCTGCTGCAAACAGGAAGCCTTTGGTCGCACCATACAGAACGGTGTTGCCGATAATGGTGTTCTCGGCTGCAATGATCGTGCTGGCCATGGATGGGCGCACCACGATCGTGCCCCCCGACAGACCCTTGCCGACATAATCGTTGGCATCGCCGGACACTTCCAGTTTCAAACCCGGTGCGGCAAATGCACCAAGGCTTTGACCGGCGGACCCTGTCAGCTTGACCGTGAGGTGGTCGGGCTGCAACTGGTTGTTCATGCCAAAGCGGCTGATGATATGGCTGGAGGTGCGTGTGCCAACCGTACGGTGCGTGTTCTGCACCGCATAGCTCAGCTGCATCTTCTCGCCATCCTCAAGGAACCGCGCGGCATCGCGCACGATTTCAGCGTCCAGCGTATCCAGCACGGCATTGCGTGGCTTGCTGCGGTCATAAACGATCTCGGACGCGCCATCGACCGTGATCAATAGCGGGTTAAGGTCCAGATCATCCAAGTGGGCAGAACCACGGCTGACCTGCGCCAGCAGATCGGCACGGCCAATCACATCATCCAGACTGCGCGCACCGATGGACGCAAGCAATTCACGTACTTCGGTAGCGTAGAAGGTGATCAGGTTGACGACCTTGTCGGCATTGCCGGTGAACTTGCCGCGCAGTGCTTCGTCTTGGGTACACACGCCCACGGGGCAGGTGTTCGACTGGCACTGACGCACCATAATACAGCCCATCGCGATCAGCGCAGCGGTGCCGATGCCGTATTCTTCGGCACCCATCATCGCGGCCATGACAATGTCACGACCTGTGCGCAAACCACCATCGGTGCGCAGGGTCACGCGGTCACGCAGGTTGTTCATCGACAACACTTGATGTGCCTCGGTCAGACCCATTTCCCATGGCAGACCCGCATATTTGATCGATGTCGCAGGCGACGCGCCGGTGCCACCGTTGTGACCCGAGATCAGGATGATATCCGCCTTGGCCTTGGCCACACCCGCCGCAATCGTCCCAACGCCGGACGATGCCACCAGTTTCACGGTCACCTTGCAGCGCGGGTTGATCTGCTTGAGGTCATAGATCAGCTGCGCAAGGTCTTCGATCGAATAGATGTCGTGGTGCGGTGGCGGGGAAATCAGCGTCACACCCTTGGTGGAATGGCGCAGACGGGCAATCAGGTCGGTGACCTTCATACCGGGCAGCTGGCCACCCTCGCCGGGCTTGGCACCTTGGGCGACTTTGATTTCCAGTTCTTCGCACTGGTTCAGGTATTCGGCGGTCACACCAAAACGGCCCGACGCAACCTGCTTGATCTTGGCAGACGGGTTGTCGCCGTTGGATTCGGGCACAAAATGTGCCGGATCTTCGCCGCCCTCGCCGGAATCCGACTTGGCACCGATGCGGTTCATCGCGACGTTCAGGGTCTTGTGAGCCTCTGGTGACAGCGCACCAAGCGACATGCCGGGGGTCACGAAACGCTTGCGGATCGCGGTGATGCTTTCGACTTCTTCAATCGGGATCGGAGCGCCAAGCGGCTTGATATCCAGCAGATCGCGTAGATGGATCGGCGGATTGCTTTGCATCTTGGCACTGTACTGCTTCCACATCTGATAGGAGGCTTTGTTACACGCCATCTGCAACATGTGCATCGACGATGCTTCCCATGCGTGGGTCTCGCCCGAGGTGCGCGCCTTGTAGAAACCACCGATCGGCATGACGACAGCGTCGCCCTTCCAACCACGATCATGTACGGCTTCGGCCTTGCGCTGGATACCGTTGGTACCGATGCCACTGATGCGGCTGGTCATACCGGGGAAGTATTCGGCACACATGGCGCGTGACAGGCCCACCGCTTCAAAGTTCAGGCCCCCGCGATAGGACGAGATGACGCTGATGCCCATCTTGGCCATGATTTTCAGCAAACCCTGGTCGATTGCCTCGCGGTAGCGCGACATCGCCTGGGTCAGGTTCACGTCCAGCAGGCCGCGATCAATACGGTCGGCCAGCGAGTCTTCGGCAAGATAGGCGTTTACCACGGTCGCACCGCAACCGATCAACACGGCAAAGTAATGCGGATCAACACATTCAGCGGAACGGACGTTCAGCGATGTGAATGTCCGCAGACCTTTGCGGGTCAGTTGGCTGTGCACGGCAGAAGTCGCCAGGATCATCGGCATCGCAACACGGCCCTCGCCGCTGAACTGGTCGGTCAGCACGATGTGCCCCGCGCCGGAACGCACGGCGTCTTCGGCCTCTTCGCGGATGCGGCGCAGACCATCGTTCAGGTTGCTGCCACCGGGTTCAAAGGTACAATCGATGGTCACGGAATCCGCGTTGAATTCACCCATCAGCTGATCGAACTGCGCGTTGGCCAGGAACGGGCTGTCGAGCACCAGAATTTCGGTCTGGGCACTGGATTCGTCCAACACGTTTTTCAGATTACCAAAGCGTGTTTTCAGGCTCATCACGCGGAATTCGCGCAAGCTGTCGATCGGCGGGTTTGTCACCTGGCTAAAGTTCTGGCGGAAGAAGTGGCTGAGCGGGCGGTACTGGTTCGACAGAACTGCCGATGGTGTATCGTCGCCCATCGACGCCAACGGTTCTTTACCGTCCTCGGCCATCGGGGCGAGGATCTGCTCAAGGTCTTCAATGGTATAACCGGCAGCCACCTGACGGCGGCGCAGTTCGTCACCGGCAAACAACGGCTTTTCCTCGATGCCGCTCAGGGCTTCGTCCAGTTCGTTGATCTTGCCGACCCATTCGCCAAACGGACGGGATGCCGCCAGTTTGTCTTTGATCTCGGTATCGCCGAACATCTTGCCTTCTTCGATGTCCACAGCCAGCAACTGACCGGGGCCAAGCGCGCCTTTGTGGATTACGTTTGCTTCGTCCTGGGGGACCATGCCCGCCTCGGAACCGGCGATCAGCATACCGTCAGCGGTGACGACATAGCGCATCGGGCGCAGACCGTTACGGTCAAGGCCTGCGCAAACCCAGCGGCCATCGGTCATGGCAAGGGCGGCAGGGCCATCCCAGGGTTCCATCACAGAGTTGCAATAGGAATACATGTCGCGCCACGCTTCGGGCAGTTCAACCGCCTGCTTGGACCATGATTCAGGCACCAGCATGGTTTTCGCCATCGGGGCGTTGCGACCTGCGCGTACCAGAACCTCGAACACCGCATCCAGCGCAGCAGAGTCAGACGACCCCGCCGCGACGATTGGTTTGATGTCTTCGGCCATGTCACCGAATGTGCCCGACGCCATGCGGATTTCGTGCGACTTCATCCAGTTCAGGTTGCCCTTGAGGGTGTTGATCTCGCCGTTGTGGGCCAACATGCGGAAGGGCTGCGCCAGCCACCACTGCGGGAAGGTGTTGGTGGAATAACGCTGGTGATAGATCGCAAAGGCGGATTCAAAGCGGTCATCCAGCAGATCGGGATAGAAGTTGGCCACATCCTGGGCCAGCATCATGCCTTTGTAGATGATCGACCGGCAGGACATCGACGCGATATAAAGGGTCGGTACCTGCGCGGCGAGCGCGGCTTTCTCGATGCGGCGGCGGATCACATAAAGTTCGCGCTCGAATGTTTCTTCGTCCACGCCTTTGGCATTGGAGATCAGGATTTGTTCGATCTCGGGGCGGGTCGCGTTGGCCTTTTCACCCAGCACAGAGATATCGACCGGCACGTGGCGCCAGCCGTAAATGTAATACCCCATGCGCAGCACTTCGGTTTCGACGATGGTCCGGCAGGTTTCTTGCGCGGCAAAGTTGGTGCGCGGCAAGAACACCTGACCAACGGCAATCAATTCACCTTCGCGCGGGCTGTGGCCGGTGCGGCGGACCTGATCGTAAAAGAAGTTGACCGGAATCTGCACGTGGATACCCGCGCCATCGCCGGTCTTGCCATCCGCATCAACAGCACCGCGGTGCCAGATCGCTTTCAGCGCTTTGATGCCCGACAAAACCACATCGCGGCTGCACGAGCCGTCGATGTTCACAACAAGGCCAACACCACAGGAAGAATGCTCTTCTTCCTCGGAATACAGACCGTTTGCCGCCATATGCGCGCGCTTTGCTTCTTCGCGGGCTACCCAGGCTTCATCATACTTGGTCATTTGCTATCTCCTAATTCGGGCGCGCCTTGGGCGCGAAAATACATTTGTTACAGGCGTGGGGCCGGTTATTCGGCTGCGATGGCCGTTTTCGTGCCCAGCTTCTCAAGGATGGCTTGCGCACAATCGCGGCCGTCCTTGATTGCCCAAACCACCAGTGACGCACCGCGCACGATGTCACCCACGGCATAGACGTCATCAAGATCGGTGGCACCCGTGACGTAATCGGCCTTGATCGTGCCCCAGCGGTTCACGGGCAGTTCAGGTGTGCGCCACAATGTTGGCAGGTCTTCTGGCTCAAAGCCCAAGGCCATAATCACCAGATCGGCTTCTTCGACGTAATCAGCGCCTTCGATCACTTCGGGGGCCTGACGACCTGTGGCATCGGGCGCGCCAAGACGCATCTTTTGCACCATGACACCTGTCACCGGATCACCGACAAACCCCTTGGGGGCAGACAACCATTCGAACACAACGCCTTCTTCCTCGGCGTTTTGCACTTCGCGCTGGCTGCCGGGCATGTTGGCACGGTCACGGCGGTACAGACATTTCACAGATGTCGCACCCTGACGGATCGAGGTACGAACGCAGTCCATCGCGGTATCGCCACCACCGATGACAACGACCTTTTTGCCGTGGGCGTTCAAACGACCGGATTCAAATTCCTCGACAGTGTCGCCAAAGCTTTTGCGGTTGCTGACGGTCAGGAAATCAATCGCGCGCTCAAGGCCGACACCCCCTACACCGGGGGCCTGAATTTCGCGGGTTTTGTAAACGCCGGTCGCGATGATCACTGCGTCATGCTTGGCACGAATATCGGCAAAGCTGATGTCGACGCCGACATTACAGTTCAGTTCAAACTTTACGCCACCTTCGGCAAGCTGGTCATTGCGGCGCATCACCACATCTTTTTCCAGTTTGAAGCCGGGGATGCCGTAGGTCAGCAAACCGCCTGCGCGATCATAGCGGTCATAGATGGTGACTTGCACACCCTGGCGGCGCAGCACGTCGGCGGCGGCCAGACCGCCGGGGCCAGCACCGATGATGCCAACGGATTCAGTACGCTCGGTGTGCGGCTTGATCGCCTGCACCCAGCCGTTTTCCCACGCGGTGTCAGTGATGTATTTTTCGACCGACCCGATGGTCACAGTGCCGTGGCCGGACTGTTCAATCACGCAGTTACCTTCGCACAGGCGATCCTGCGGGCAGATACGGCCACAAATCTCGGGGAAGGTATTGGTGGCTTGCGACACTTCATACGCTTCTTTCAGACGGCCTTCGGCTGTCAGACGCAGCCAGTCGGGGATGTTGTTGTGCAACGGGCAATGGGTCTGACAATACGGCACACCACATTGGCTGCACCGGCTGGCCTGCTCTTTGGCTTTCTCATCCGCGTATTCCGCGTAAATCTCGTGAAAGTCTTCGCGGCGCAGATTCGGCATCCGCTTTTCGGGCATATCCCGTGAAACCGTTGTAAACTTAAGCATTGGCTGCTTTGCCATAATCGAAAACTCCGCCTGAAAAACTTTGTTAGCCTCCCTTACACAAATGCGAAATGATAATAAAGGCAGCAGTGCTGACCTATATGTAAATTTTTTTCGCCCAGTTTTGAGAGTGAGGCGATTTTCTGCGTATTTTAGTTCCGATGCGGACTTAATATAGTTCTTTGCTTTCTTTTGAGCGGGTTTATACGTCGGCCTCAGCATAAGCATCGCAGGCAATCAGACCATGACACTGTTTCAACTATTACTCGTGGCCATCATTCAGGGCCTTACCGAATTCCTGCCTGTGTCATCCTCTGGACATCTAATACTACTGCCATTCGTCACTGGCGGCCCCGATCAAGGGCTGGCGATAGACGTTGCTGTTCATGTCGGCACATTGCTTGCCGTGATCTTGTATTTCCGGTCGCAGGTTATCGAGGCGACGATCGGATTAGGCCGCCTGGCACAGGGCAAGGTCGACACTCGTGGCGCGCGCACTGCGCTTTTGCTCATCATCGCGACGATCCCCGTCTTGGTCGCAGGACTGCTGTTTAAAGCAATGGGCATCGACGAAATGCTGCGGTCCGTCGCCGTGATTGGCTGGACCATGCTGATATTCGGGCTTGTGCTGTATTGGGCAGATAAAACTGGCGGGAACGAGATGTCCGCCGGCGACTGGCGCATGAAAGACGCGGTGTGGATGGGTCTGGCACAGGCAGTCGCGCTGATCCCCGGCACCTCGCGGTCAGGCATCACCATCACTGCGGCCCGCAAGCTGGGCTATGATCGCACCGGGGCTGCGACCCTGTCGATGCTGATGTCGATCCCCACAATCCTTGCCTCGGGTGCGTTGCTATCGCTGGATGTGATCGGAGAGGCCGACTGGCAATTGGCGAAAGACGCCTCCATCGCTGCGGCCTTTGCCTTTGTCGCGGCGATGCTGGCGCTTGTCTTGATGATGCGCCTGCTGCGCAGTGTCAGCTTTACGCCTTACGTAATCTACCGGGTGATATTGGGCATCGCGCTGCTGGCTTACGCTTATTCATAAACGCAAAAGGCCCCGCCGGTATGGCAGGGCCTTTGTAAAAGTCTATCAGGTGATCAGCTGCGCAAGTCTTTGGCAGACGCCATAATGTCGTCGTACTGCCCGGACGGGCGGAACCGCCACAGATAATCCGGCAAGACCGATGACATCGACACAGGCGAAATCCCCAACGCGTCAAAACCCTTTGCATCCGGTGCAACCACATTGTCAGTGCCAAGGTTCTTGACCTGATCACGGGTGACCATAAAATTCCTGACCAGCCCAAGCGTAACCGCCTGCAAAAGATCAAAGGCACCCGCCAGGATCTTGGCCACGAACATAGGCAAGCCAATCACCAAACGACGACGATGCACTACTGCCAGCATCCGCTGCATCAATGCGCGGAAGCTTTCCACGTCAGGGCCGCCCAGCTCGTAGATGCCGGCTGGCGCATCACCGAGAACGGCCATTTCAGCCGCCTTTGCCACGTCATCCACATACACCGGCTGGAACAAGGTATCTGCGCCAACAACAGGCACCACCGGGCTGAGACGTGTCATGCCTGCAAAGCGGTTAAAGAATTCATCCTCCGGGCCGAACACAATCGACGGACGCAGGATAACGGCATCCGGCATATGCTTGAGAACAGCCGCCTCGCCCATTGCCTTGGTCTGTGCATATTCGCTGGCAGAATCAATATCCGCCCCGATAGCCGAGATTTGAACCATCCGGCTGATGCCTTCGTCTGCGGCGATCCGTGCAATCCGCTCCGCCCCGCCAGCCTGAATTTCCTCGAACGTACTCTTGCCGGTTTCCGCCAGAATGCCGACGCAGTTCACAACAGCATCTGCCCCTTGCATCGCCGCACGCACCGATGCGTCATCGCGGATATTGCAGAAAACAGGCTCAACCTGACCAACAGCACCATAGGGGCGCACAAAAATCGCCTCGTTCGGGCGGCGTACTGCCACGCGAACCCGCCATCCTGCTTTGGCCATGCGGCGCACAATATAACGCCCGACAAACCCCGAGCCGCCATAGATCGTCACCAGCTTTGACATGATGATGCTCCTGTTCAGAAAAACTGAGCGATAGATACCGTTTTGACCGTTTGGGAACAAGCCGCAAATCAGCCCAGTTTGCCCCAACCCTTCGCGGCACATCACCCGCAAGGGTCAATGAAGCAAACAAGATGCAAGAATGTCAGCGAATCCAATTGACACCCCCGCCCCGCATGATTAGAGCAGCCCTCACAACCCCCCTGTGCCCAGGTGGCGGAATGGTAGACGCGCTAGCTTCAGGTGCTAGTACTGGCAACGGTGTGGAGGTTCGAGTCCTCTTCTGGGCACCAATATCAAGCAAAAAAACCCAGCAATGCTGGGTTTTTTGCGTTTATGCAGGGTTTCCTTCCCAAACTTGCCCCACAAGCTGCCCCACAGAACCCTCGGGACCCGTCGCAGAACCCGCTGCAGGACGACCAAAGCTGGCTCACTCTCGGCGATTTATGTGCTGAAGACATCGGACCGATATTCTCTCCGACCCTAAATTGGAGGACGGAGCAGATGGACGAGAAAGTGGAGAAGTTCAAGGCCGCGCGACGAGTGATGGTGCGCATCGTGAAGGCGAGAGAGGATAGGGCTAAGTTCATCCCGATCATACTTGAACTCGAGCGACAGATTGCTGCTCAGGCAAACTTGGACGACGAGCTTACGCGCATCATGAGCGAGGCAGCATGAACTTTGCAGTTGCCGACAACGCAAATTTGAGTGGTCGCCCGTTGGGGACTTCCACAAGCTTCCGAAACCTCATTAAATCTGGGATCAAGTTGTCCCATGACTTGGCCTATGCGGTAGAATAGAAACTAACGTGTTGGGAAATAGGTGTCCCACTCCAATCGAGACCTTCAAACTCAGAAAAGACCTGACTAACGCGGCAGATCTCAGGCGCGCTATCGCTCATTCTTACATGCAGACGAGCAGCGCATTGAGGAGCGGCACCAGCGCATGCGCCAGAGCTTCGTCCATTTCGATCTTGGATCGGACGATGGCCTCGAAGCTGCCATATTTCACCCTCTTGGGCAGGCGGATCCCGAAGATCTTCAGCAGCCCCCATACCTCATCGGCAAGGTCAATTAAGAACTGGCCCGGTATTGTCACCGAGATTTGACCTGGTCCGAAACTACGCAACTGACCTACGTGTGCAATGTCCGGCTCCAGTGAAGCGAACAGGTTGCAGACAAGGTCGGGGTTGACCTCTTATTTCCAGAAATCGATCAGCCGAATTCTTGATGGCGAACGGATTTGTCGCGAATGAATGCCGCGATCTCCTCAATCACGTCGGCATCTCGCTTCTTCCCGATGGCGCATTCCCAAACGATTGCCGTCCGCCATCCTAACCTTTGCTGTTGGATGTCACTTAAAACTGACCCGGTGTTGTCACCGAGATTTGACCCGCTCAGTCGTTATGCTTTGTTCGTCATGATGTGGTCAATGGTGGTGTCTCCTTTCGTTTCTGTTTCGCCGTTTCGGAGCTGGCTTTGAAGCGGTAGCTGTCATTACCGGTCTCGAGGATGTGGCAGCGATGGGTAAGGCGGTCGAGCAAAGCAGTGGTCATTTTGGCGTCACCAAAGACCATTGCCCATTCGCTGAAGCTCA